>NZ_JASC01000014.1:0-1852500 GCF_000622365.1 Sulfitobacter noctilucae
GGTCAGGGGCATCAACTTCGAACTGCCGATCCAGCGTGTTATCCGCGACAACCGATGGCTTGCCACCATATCGCCCAGGTCGACGTTTGTATCCGATCTGCGCTGCAATGCCTGCCAAGCTGGCCAAACGTGCCACACGGTTCTCTGAACAGGTCTCGCCAGCATCGCGCAGGTCGTCCGCCAATTTGCGATATCCATAGACCTTACCGCTATCGGCCCGTGCCTGCTGGATCAGCACCGTCTGACGTGCATCCTCAAGGGCACGCTGGCTTAACGGTTCTTTAAGCCATGCATAGAACCCGCTGAAATGAACCATCAGCACGCGGCACATGGACCGCACAGAAAACTCTGCGCGGTGAGCCTCGATAAACGCGTACCTCACTGAGATTCTCGCGCGAAGTACGCGGTCGCCTTTTTTAGAATGGTACGTTCCTCGGTCACTCGCGCCAGTTCGCGCTTCAGCCTTTTTTTATCTCAGCAGCCTGTTCTGCAACTTCAGATCGGACACGGGGCGACTTCGCAAATTGTGCCTTCCAAGTGTACAGCGATTTGGTGCTGATCCCTAGGCGCTCAGCAACTTCGCTGACCGCATATCCACGCTCAACAACCTGTGCCACAGCGTCCTGTTTGAACTCGTCCGTAAACCGTATTCCCTTGTTCATATCCGTCTCTCCTTGGTTCCAAAATTACCAGGCAAACCGTCTACAAATCTAGGGGCACCTCAAACCGCGCCACCTGACCATCGGTGATCGGCGGGATAATCTGAATGATGAGCGTGATCGGAGGGCAAACGGTGTGGATTGGAGAGCTCTCTAGAGTGTGGCCATGGGCACTTACTCAGCTCAAAGGTCGTTAATGCACACCCTCAGCACCCGCATAGGTGGTGTTGGAGCCGGGGCACTAAACCGGGGCATTCCCGTCGCTGGGGGCGCCTTAAGCGCTTAGTAGACTGGCTCTGAGACTGGTGGCTGGGGTGGTAGGATTCGAACCTACGATCTCCTGTACCAAAAACAGTTGCCCTACCACTAGGCCACACCCCAACACACCGCGCTATTAAGGGGATGGGGCGGGTTAGGCAAGACCCGAAATGCGAAAATTTGCTATTCTTCTGCGGCGTTCGCTTTCAGCAGATCTTCGCGGGCTAGTTCTGCCCTTTCTTGTGCCACAAATTTCTCCAACTCCTTATCTGCCGTCGCCATGACGTCTTGCACGGGGGCAGGTGTGGCGGCTTTGGCGGGGGTATGGGGCTCGGCGTCATCGGGCGCAGTTGTCTGGCCGGTGATCCGGTATGTCGGGTACGGTGCGGCGATACCGGCGTTGTCAAAAGCGGCCTGGGTAAGGCGAATGGCTTCGGACCGGGCGAGCACGATATTTGTGTCGTTCTGGTTGATCCACGCGGCCATTGTTAGTGTGACCCAGCTGTCGCCCACGGTTTCCACCCAGACCGAAGCCTCGGGGTTTTCCAGCACGAAAGACAATCCGTGCAGCGTTTCCAGCGCCATCATGCGGGCACGATCCAGATCGGCATCGGGGGCCACGCCAAGCGCAAAGGTAAAACGCCGCTCGGCGTTGCGCGAAAAGTTGACGATGCGGCTTTTGAAAACGGTCGAATTGGGGATGCGGATGTGGTTGCCATCAAAGCTCAGCAGGATCGTCGCGCGGCTGGTCAGGCGGATCACCTTGCCGGTGTCGCCCTCGATCTCGACCGTGTCGTTGGGGCGGAAGGGCTGGCGGATCGACAGCATGATGGATGCGATGAAATTCTCGACCGTGTCGCGTACGGCAAAACCGATGGCGAGGCCGACAATACCGGCCGCCCCCAGAATACCGGACAGCAGCGCGGTGGCATTGACGATATCAAGCGCGACAACCAGACCGCCGATGATGAACAGCAGGCGGGTGATCTGGCGGTAGATGTCGGCGATAAAGGCATTGGGTGACAGACGCTCCCAGGGCTGGCGCCGCCGGGCGAGCCAGAAGCCGAAGAGAACGATCAGCAAGAAGACCGTCAGGGCCACAAGGGCCAGCGGCAGAAAGGCGATGGTCTGTGCCGCACGATCGCGAAACCGTTCCAGCGCGGGGTTCAGCCGTTCGACCACATCGGTTGATTCCAGCACTTCGTTCCTGATCGCCACCACGCCTTCGATCCGGCCGACAATCGTGTTCAATCGTTGGGCTGCATCGGTGTCCAGTGTTGTCCCGCGCAGAGTGACAATACCCGAGGACACAACCACAGAGATATCCCCATAGCCGTCCAGCGCACCCAAAATATCGCGGATGCGCATCGCCATTGCAGCATCGGACTGTGCGTCGTCGGCGACAGCAATTGTGCCGGTTGGCTGATCATCGCTCTGGGCGAGACTGGCGATGGGAGAAATTAGAAATATCAGAAGTATAATGATGCGCATGGGAAATTCCGTGAAATATTTCACACCACGGTAAGGGGGGCTGAGTGGTGATGCAATCACCCAGCCCCTATGGCATCAGGTCGACGTACAATCGATAAGGATTGCGCCGCTGCGTCCGCCTGCTTCGACCGCTTCGTGTGCGGCAATAGTCTCGCTCAGGGGATAGATACGTTCGACAGGACAGTTCAACGCACCCGCGCCAAGTGCAGAATGCAGCTGCGCGATCCGTGCATCACGGGCCGATTTTTGCAGCAGATAAATCAGGATGATGTCAATTGTCACAGCTTTAAACAGCAGGGGCAGGAATGGCATCTTGGGTTCCATGCTTTTGGCAGATCCGTAGACGGCCAGGCGTCCGTTCGGGGCGATGGTCTCTGCGTCGCATGCGATATTGAGACCGAGTTCGACTTCGACCACTGTGGGAAAGAGCGCCCCGTCATTGGCTTGCACCGCACGTGCGGCCAGATCGGGGGCCGCATAATCCAGAACCACATCGGCACCGGCCTCTTTCACACGATCCATATCGCGCGGGCTACAGGTCGCAACGACAAATGCGCCAGCCCATTTGGCAAGCTGCACCGCAAGCAAGCCGACAGTGCCTGCGCCTCCTTGAATAAGGACGCTTTGGCCTTCGATGTCACCGCCGCCCAATACGGCCTCTGCGGCCGTAAGCCCCGGAATGCCAAGGATCGCGCCCGTTTCGAAGCTTACGTCATCGGGCAGCGGGACGGCCATGTCGGCAGGTAGGGTGATATGGCTGGCCGCAGTGCCAAAAGGGCGCTGCCACTGGCCGTTCCAGATCCAGACCCGCTGACCCACGCGCGTAGGATCGACGCCGTCGCCCACCGCTTCGATGACACCAGCGCCGTCACTATGCGGGATGATCGTATCGAAGGCAGGGCGGGTCATGCCGGGTCGGCCCATGCGGGATTTCACATCCGAAGGGTTCACGCCGGAGAAGGCAAGTGCGGCGCGGACTTCACCTGTAGCGGGCGCGGCATCAGATAAATCCTGTGCTGTCAGGACATCCAGGGCGGGGCCGAGTTTAGAATAGGTGATCGCATGCATGTCGCTGTCCTTTGCAAAGAGCGGTGCGTTCACCCTGACGCATCGGGACAGGCGGCGCAATTGCAAGGCGGGGGCAGAGATTCGGGTGCCACAGCTTGCGCAATAGACAGGCGGTGACGCTTATGGGATCAGTCCAGCACCTCTGTCGCGCCGACACCCCATAGGCGGGATTTGGGGGCCCAGCCCTTGTACCCACCCGAGCGCAATTCGCACCATTCCAGATCGCATTCCCCAAGGCGTGCCACGACACCGAGTTCGAGGGCAGCGGACACGGGTGCTGCGGGATCAGGTCGGGCATGGAGCGCCAGCATGTCGCGTTCGACCAGCACGGTACGGGTGCCGGAGAGCAACGAATAATGTACCCAGCCGCCCATGCCGTCACGGTCTTCGACTCGGCGCCAATGGCCGTGTTCAGCGGTGATGCGCAGCGGCATGTCACGGCGTTGAAAAACCCAGTCGATGCGGTGTGACAGCGACGGGCCGCGGCGCACGTTGCCCTCGGATGCCTTCATCGACACAAACCGCGGCAAAGGCAGATTGGTGACCGGCCCGGTTTCGCCCGCAGCGGCTGGCATGGCCAGACACTGCACGAGGATAAGCAACGCACCAAGGGTGCCTTTGACGGTATGTTTCAACATGGGTGCTGCCTGCACTATGATTTGTTTGCTCTTTTGCCGTGCGGGTTCTTGTGCCTCGCGCTTGCATGGGACACCATGCGCCCAAGGTACGTTAAGGCCAAGTCCCGGGAGGAAGAGAATGTCAAAGAAACGGTTGAGTGTTGTAGTGACGCGACGGTTACCCGACGCGGTTGAGACGCGCCTGTCGGAACTCTTTGATGTGAAGCTGCGGCTTGATGATGTGCCGATGACCCGGTCCGAGTTGAGTGAGGCGATGAAGGCTGCGGATGTGCTGGTGCCCACCGTGACCGACGAGATCGACGCCGCCATGATCGGGCAGGCAGGCGACCAATTGAAGCTGATTGCCAACTACGGCGCGGGCGTGGATCACATTGATGTGGCTACGGCGCGGCAGCGGGGCATTCTGGTAAGCAACACGCCGGGTGTTCTGACTGATGACACCGCGGATATGACAATGGCCCTGATCCTGAGCGTGACACGGCGGATGCCGGAAGGCATGGCCCTAATGCAAAAGGGGAAGTGGCCCGGCTGGTCGCCGACCGCTCTTTTGGGAGGACGTGTCAGCGGGCGGCGTCTTGGGATCCTCGGCATGGGCCGGATCGGCCAGGCGGTGGCGCGGCGCGCGGCGGCCTTTGGCATGCAGGTGCATTACCACAACCGCCGCAAGCTGCATGCGGAGATCGAAGAGAGCCTGGAGGCCACCTATTGGGAGAGCCTGGACCAGATGGTCGCGCGGATGGATGTGATTTCTGTGAACTGCCCACATACGCCGTCAACGTTCCATCTGATGAATGCACGACGGCTGAAACTGATGAAGCCCGATGCGGTGATCGTAAATACCTCACGCGGAGAGGTGATCGATGAAAACGCCCTGACGCGGATGCTGCGGGCCGGAGAGATCAAAGGCGCGGGTCTGGATGTTTATGAACACGGCACGCAGATCAACCCGCGTTTGCGCGAGCTCGATAACGTGGTGCTGCTGCCGCATATGGGGTCGGCAACGCTTGAGGGCCGGTTGGAGATGGGCGAGAAAGTCATCATCAACATCAAGACCTTTGATGACGGGCACCGGCCACCGGATCAGGTTGTCCCGTCGATGTTGTGAGAGTGTCGCGGGCGGTTGCATAAAGGAGCGGGCAAGCCCGCATTCGATTTGTTTTATTGGGGCTCTGTCTCAAACCCCGCGGGATATAAGGCCAAAAAGAGAAAGAGGGAGCGCGTGATGTGGAAGACTTTAAGTATCTTGTTTGTGGTTTTGGGCAGCGCCGTTGCGGCGCAGCAAGCCGCTGATGCGGTCGCGCCCGAAGCCGCTGGCGCGGGCGCGTTTGTAGATTTGCCGCCTGCCTTTGCCGAAGCGCTTGCCCAGAAGGATGCAGGTGCGCCTGTAGTGGCCCAGAATTGGATGATTGCGGCCGCGAACCCCCATGCTGTGCAGGCGGGGGCCGAGGTTTTGGCCACTGGCGGGACGGCTGCGGATGCATTGGTGGCCGTGCAGGTGATGCTTGGGCTGGTAGAGCCGCAAAGCTCCGGCCTTGGGGGCGGTGCGTTTCTGGTTTGGTACGATGCTGCCAGTGGTGAGATCACCACATTGGACGGGCGCGAAACAGCGCCTTTGGCAGTGACACCACGCTTGTTTCAAGATGAGGCTGGCGCGCCGTTGAAGTTCTTTGACGCGGTGGTCGGCGGATTGTCCGTTGGGACGCCCGGCACTCCTGCATTGATGGCAGAGGTGCATGCCCGTTGGGGCAATCGCGACTGGGCTTCGCTTTTGCAACCCGCGATTGATCTGGCCGAGACCGGATTTGCGGTGTCCCCCCGACTTGCCGGGTTGGTGGAGGGGGACCAGGCGCGGCTGGTCTCATCCGACGTTACAGCGGCGTATTTCATGCCGGAGGGTAAGCCGGTTGCCGTTGGTGATATCTTGAAGAACCCCGCCTATGCAGAAACGCTGCGGGCTTTTGCGGCGGATGGTGCTGCGGTTTTCTATGGCGGTTCAATCGGCAAGGATATTGTGGCAACGGTTCGGGGGGCCGATAATCCGGGTGTCTTGGCCGAGATGGATCTGGCGATCTACCGCGTGAAAGAACGCGCTGCGGTCTGTGCGCCTTATCGCGATCACGAGGTTTGTGGCATGGGGCCGCCTTCATCGGGGGCCGTGGCGGTCGGGCAGATTTTGGGCGCGCTTGAGGGATACGACCTGAGCGCGGGACCGCAGGATGCCACGGTGCGGCGGTTGATGGGCGATGCGGCGCGCTTGGCCTTTGCCGACCGGGGGCGGTATCTGGCGGACAGTGACTATGTGCCCGTGCCTGTCGCGGGCCTGCTTGATCCGGCCTATATGACCGGGCAGGCAATGCAGCTGGACACGGAAACTGCGCTGAAAGAGGTCGCACCAGGCAGCCCCGACTGGGATCACGCGCGGCTTTGGGCCGATGATGAGAGCATTGAGCTGCCCTCGACTTCGCATGTCTCGATCGTGGATGCGGCGGGCAATGTTGCCAGCTTGACCACGACCATCGAGAACGGATTTGGCAGCCGCCTGATGGTGGGTGGGTTCTTGCTGAACAACGAGTTGACGGATTTCTCCTTTCGCAGCCACAAGGACGGTGTGCCGATTGCCAACCGGATGGAGCCCGGCAAGCGACCCCGGTCCTCGATGGCACCGACGATTGTGATGAAAGATGGCGCGCCGGTAATGGCGGTGGGCAGTCCGGGGGGCAGCCGGATCATCGGCTATGTCACACAGGCCATTGTCGGCGTGATTGATTGGGGGCTTGATGTGCAGCAGGCGGTCAGCGTGCCGCATGCGGTAAACCGTTTTGGCGCTTATGACCTGGAAGAAGGCACAGACGCGGAAAAACTGAGCGCGCCGCTGACCGACATGGGGTTTGAGGTGAACACGCGGGCGCTGACGTCTGGCCTGCACATGATTGCAATTGGCGATGACCTGCTTGGCGGGGCCGATCCGCGCCGCGAAGGCATTGCATTTGGCGACTGAGGAGAGAACGACATGGCGGATGGTGGGGCACTTGAGGGCGCGCTGACACGCAACGAAGAGGGCATTCAGGGCGCTGTCGGGGTCTTGAAGCAGCAGTTTGGCGAGCGGTTTCAGACCGGCCAGTCGATCCGGGAACAGCATGGCCACACCACCACATGGATCGCCAACCAGATGCCCGACGGGGTGGTCTTTGCCCAATCCACCGCCGAGGTCAGCGAGATCATCAAGGTTTGTGCCAGCTATAAGGTGCCGGTAATTGCCTTTGGCACCGGCACATCGCTGGAAGGGCATGTGAACGCCCCTGCCGGCGGGATTTCCATTGATCTGAGCCAGATGGACAAGGTGCTGGAGGTCAACGCAGGTGATCTGGATTGCCGCGTGCAGCCCGGTGTGACGCGCGAAGCGCTGAACACCCATCTACGCGATCAGGGGCTGTTCTTTCCGATTGACCCCGGAGCCAATGCCTCGCTTGGGGGGATGACTGCAACGCGGGCATCGGGCACCAATGCGGTGCGTTACGGCACAATGAAAGACAACGTGCTGAGCGTCGAGGCGGTGATGGCGGATGGCAAAGTGATCCGCACCGCCAGCCGGGCCCGTAAATCTTCGGCAGGCTATGATCTCACACGGCTTTTGGTTGGGTCTGAAGGGACGCTGGGCATCATCACCGAGATCACGTTGCGGTTGCAGGGCATTCCCGAAGCGATGTCTGCGGCACGCTGTTCTTTTCCGAGCGTTGAGGCCGCATCGAAAACCGTGATGGCAGTCATTCAATACGGTCTGCCAGTCGCACGGATCGAACTGCTGGATTCCATGGTGGTGCGGGCGCTGAACAATTATTCCGGGCTGCATTTGCCAGAAGGACCGCTGTTGCTGCTAGAGTTTCACGGATCCGAAGCCGGAGTGCGCGAGCAGGCCGAAACCTTTGGCCTCTTGGCCGAGGAAGAGGGCGCATCGGGTTTTCAGGCCACCGCCACGACTGAAGAACGCAACAAACTTTGGCAGGCGCGGCACGATGCCTATTGGGCCATGCTGGCCCTGCGGCCGGGGTGCAAGGCAGTCACGACCGATGTCTGCGTGCCGATCTCACGGCTGGCCGAAGCGGTCACCACGGCGCAAGCCAAGGCCGAGGCGTTGGATCTATTTGCACCTATCGTTGGCCATGCGGGGGACGGGAATTTCCACGCATCTTTGCTGATCGATATGGAGGATGCGGCAGAACTGGAGCGCGCGAGAGAGTTCGTCAGTTGGCTGAACGATATGGCGATTTCAATGGATGGTACCTGCACAGGTGAACACGGCATCGGTCAGGGCAAACGGCCCTATCTGGTCAAAGAACTGGGGGCCGACACCGTTAGTGTGATGGGCGCAATCAAACAGGCGTTGGACCCTGACAACATCATGAATCCGGGCAAGATTTTGCCGGAGTGAGCTGCTTCTTTAGTTGCTTGGATAAATGTTCGGGATCGCGGAAGCCATAAATCTTCGCGAACCGGCCACAATAATATCGCAATTTCTAGGTCTTCTTGGACAAGATTCAGGAGGGCTGAACATGGCCAGATTTATATTGTTGATCGGTATTATGCTGTTGGCGGGCGCGGCCTTTGTGGTGAATGACGCCACCAAACGGTCGGTGCAGAACCCGGATTATACATTCGATACAGCCGCCTATGCCAGCGAGTTGCCGGGCAGAATCAAGACTTATATGTCCGATGATGTGGGGCCGCGCATCGCAGCTCTGCCGCAGGTTGCACGCGAAATGGTGCATGACTACCAAAACCCGCCCGAAGAACAGGTCGAGGCGACAGACCGTCTTGCCACCATCAAGCATCGCAACCGCTCGTTTGCCCGCAACGGGATCAGCATGGATGATCTGGCCAACATGAGCCCGTGGGAAATTTATGAAAACCGTGAACTGATCATGAAAAGCATGACGCAATCGGCCAAGAACCAGATGGGCAATGTCATGAAGTAGTGCGTCAGGGGTCTGGTAGGATCCTTGTCCGGCAGTCGGGGTTCCTGATTTTGCCGATTGCCTCACGGGCAGAACTTCGCCCCTGCTAAGCGTTCTCTGACCGCTTCCACCTCAACCTGTCTTCGTCCCTGCGGCGTCACGTGATCACAGGTCGGTTTCTTGATATGTTGGGTCGGCTGCTGCCTGCGCATTTGCTCTGCTGCCCGTAAAACGGATGCATGCGGTCAGAAGGAGTCGGGCAGATGAAAACAAACGTCAAAGCATTGGTTGTGGGTGGCGGTGCGGTGGGCACCTCGATTGCCTATCATCTGGCGGCTGCGGGCTGGGATGATGTCATGCTGCTGGAGCGGGACGAGCTGACCTCGGGCTCCACATGGCATGCGGCAGGGCTGCTGCCCTATTTCAATATGAGCTATGCTACAACGCATATTCACGACTACTCCATCCGCTTTTACAAAACGCTTGAGGAAGAGACAGGCCTGAACGCCGGTTTCGCTGTCGTCGGCAACCTGCGTATGGCGCAGACGGACGAGCGTATGGATGAATACATGCTCTACGCCTCTACCGCAGAGACATGCGGCGTGCCCTACACCTTCATGACCCCGGACGAGATCAAGGCGAAATGGCCGCTGATCCGTACCGAAGATCTCAAGGGTGCGCTGTACCACCAGACCGACGGCTATATTAACCCCGCCGATGTCACCATGGCGATGGCCAAGGGTGCGCGCCAGCGTGGCGTGATGATCGAGCGCAAATGGCAGGCCGATGCCTTTCACTGGAACGGCGAGGCATGGGAGGTCACCGCGACCAAGATGGTGGAAAAGGGCGGCAACCTTGTGCCGTCCGAAGAGCAAATCGTAATTACTGCTGAACATGTGGTCACGGCATCAGGCAACCACGCGCAGCGCACCGCCAAGATGCTGGGTATCAAGATGCCCGCGATCCCGGTTGAGCACCAGTTCATTGTGATGGATCAAGATCCCGCTCTGGTCGAATTTCGTAAAGGTCAGGGCAATGTCGAACATCCCGTCATCCGCGACGCTGATGCGCAATCCTATGTGCGAGAGGAACGCGGTGGCTGGATCCTGGGCGTCTATGAAAAGGACGCGCCAGCACGGTTTGAATACGGCGTGCCCGACAGTTTCCGCGCCGATCTGTTCCAGCTCGATCTTGAGCGGATCGAGAGCCAGTACGAAGCGATGATCCATCGCATTCCGTCTTGCGAAGACTCGGGCCTTAAGGACGATTTCAACGGCCCGATCTGCTATACCCCCGATGGCAACCCGCTGGTCGGTCCCGCACCCGGTCTGCGCAATATGTGGCTGGCTGAAGGGTTTTCGTTCGGCATCACGGCAGCGGGCGGCACGGGGTATTATCTCGCGCAACTCATGGTGAAGGGAGAGGCCGAGATCGACATGGCCTCGCTCGACCCCAAACGTTACGGCGACTGGATGACGACCGAATTCGCGGCCCGCAAGAACGAGGAAGCCTACGAGCACGTCTACATCCTGCACCACCCGGATGAAGAACGCCCCGCCTGCCGGCCGCTGCGCACATCGCCTGCTTACGACCGCCAAGCCGCCCGTGGTGCGCAGTTCGGCTGGGTCAACGGCTGGGAACGGCCCAACTATTTTGCGCCTGAAGGGTTCTCCGACCACGACAGTCGCAGCTTTCGGCGCGGTGGCTGGTGGCAATACGCGGTGGAGGAGGCCAAAGCGATCCGCGAGGGCGTCGGCCTGATCGATGCGACCGCCTTTACCAAACATCTGGTCAAAGGGCCGGGCGCGACGCAATTCCTCGATTGGTTCACCTGCAACAAACTGCCATCAGTGGGCCGCATCAACCTGACCTATGCGCTGACGGGCGCAGGCACGACGCGCACGGAATACACCATCGTGCGGCTGGCAGAGCATGAATATTATCTTGTGAGTGCAGGCGGTTGGACCGCCTATGACAGCGATTACCTGCGCAAGGCGATTGAGGACAAGGCACCTGAATTCGGCTATATCGAATGCCATGACGTCACCACACAATGGGGCGTCTTTGCTATCGCAGGCCCCAAATCCCGCGATGTCTTGAAAGAGATCGTGACGGATGCGGACCCCGAAACCGTCCTGTCCAACAAACGCTTTCCGTGGCTGACCATGCGCGACATCGAGCTGGGCATGTGCCCCGTGCGCGCCATACGCGTGGCCTATACCGGCGAATTGGGCTGGGAATTGCATCACCCCATCGAAATGCAGAACTACCTGTTTGATCAGCTTGAAAAGGCGGGCGAGCCACACGGCATGAAGCTGGTAGGTGCCCGTGCACAAAACTGGTTACGGCAGGAGAAGTCATACCGCGCCTTCGGTACGGAACTGGGCCGTGATGCCACGCCGCTCGAGGCTGATCTGCCGCGCTTTGTCGATCTGAACAAGGAATTCCACGGCAAACAGGCGATGGCCGATCACGGCATTAACGCGAAATGCGTGACCGTTCTGATCGACGGGCCGGACGATGCTGACCCCTGGGGCCGCGAAGTGCTGTACCTGGGCGACGAACGGACCGGACGTCTCACGTCAGGCGGCTATTCCGTGGCCTTCGGTAAATCCATCGGCATGGGCTATGTGAAACCCGACCATGCGGTTGTTGGCAACAAGCTGAAGGTTAAGATGTTCGACCAGCTTTGGGATGCCGAGATTGTCGAAGACAGCCCCTATGACCCCAAGAATACAACGATCCGCATAGACGGGTAAGGGATTCGCTGGGGGGCTTTACCGCGCCCGCCGTGCCACCCAGGCTTCCCAATCGGCCCGTGTGCCGTTGAAGGCGTTCAGGTCCACGTCCCCTTCCATACCGGGCACGCGGCCCGTGGCGCTGTATTGCCAAAAGGTCCAGCGCTGGCCGGGATAGGCCTCGCGCGGGGTCTTGGCCGTGGTGCGTAGCCAATAGTCGTATCCGGTAAAACTGCGCAGGTTGTTCTCTGCATAAAAACGCGGCGTGGTATAAATGATTGGGCGCTGGCCATAATGCGCCTCGACGATTTTCAGCCAGACGCGCATCTGCCGCTGTACTTCAGCAGCAGGCGGGCGGACGGTGGCGCAGGTGGGGGAGAACGGGTTCCACTCCATGTCCAGCACGGGCGGCAAGGCACCGGCCGTGCGCGGGACATTGCGGATGAACCACTGGGCCTGCACTTCAGGCGGGGTGCAGAAATAGTAGAAGTGATACGCCCCGCGCCACATGCCCGCACTGCCTGCATTGCGCCAATGCTCTTTAAAGCTAGGGTCCAGCAGATCGCCGCCCTCGGTCGCTTTCAGAAAGGCAAAGTTCGCGCCATTGGCCCGCGCGATGCCGAAGTGTACATTTTTCTGAAACCGTGCAGCATCAATGCCGTGTACCGGGAAACTGCGCGGTGTGGGGCGCGAGAAATCCACCGGGTCCGCATCGCGAAAATTCGGTGCAAACAGAACGCCGGGCGCGGCAGGTGGTTTGCCTGTGTCTCCGCCACCACAGGCGGCAAGCAAGACGAGGGCGAGGCTGGCGATCAGGGGACGCAGGATCATGGCTGGGGCTTTCTGGCAAAGAAGATCAGATTATTGGCGGGCATTTCAGCCGGTACATCGACGATAAGTCCGGCTGCATCCAGCCAGCTGCGCATCTCGGCCGTGTCTTTGTACCCGATTTCGGGGTCGGCGCTGCGCAATTCGCTATCGAATCTGACGTCCCCCGCGCTGGTCAGGACGCCATCGCGTTTAAATGGACCATAGATCACAAGACAGCCGCCGGGGGCGACAGCCTGCGCCGCTTCATCAAGAAGCGCGACAACGCTGCGTGTCGGGATGAGGTGCAGAAGGTTGACCACCAGCACGAGGTCATGCTCACCATGCTTAGCAGCCCAACCTTTTTGAGCCGCATCCAGCAGCGCGGCTGGGGCGACATTTCTGACGCCAGCCTCGGCCACATGCGCGTCGATGCTGCGCAAGCGCGCGGGTTCGATATCAGTCGGCTGCCACACCAAGCCCGGCAAGGAAGACGCGAAATGCGTGATATGCTGGCCCGTGCCGCTGGCAATCTCCAGCGCCTTGCCAGAAGCAGGTGCATGATCGCGCAGAAATTCTGCAATGGCCTGCGCATTGCGCGCGGCAGCGGGCGCAAAGAGTTTACCCCCTTCGCGGGGTTCTGCCACACTGGCGCTGGGCGGCAGCTTGCCGGTCATGTGGTGAACCTGTCGGGTGTCAGCGCTTCAACGGCGAAAGACGGCAGCGCGGGTGTCCGGCCCATGATCAGATCTGCCACGAGTTGCGACGCGGCGGGTGCTGTCTGAAAGCCATAGCCACCTTGACCTGCGCACCAGACAAAACTGTTCTCGATTGGGTCCGGCCCCAGAACCAGGGCGCGGTCGGGCGCAAAGCTGCGCAACCCCGCCCAAGAGGCGAGCAGCCGGGTGACAGGTTTGGTAACCATTGCCTCATAGCGGGCGATGCCTTCGGCCAGCACCATGTCGTCCGCGTAAGCGTCATGCGGCTCGACCGGGTCTTCATCGGCAGGCGAGACAAGCAAGGCGCCCGCGTCCGGTTTCGCATACCACGTCTCGCCTACACCAAAGAACATCGGCCAATTCGATACGTCATCACCGCTCGGTGCCGGTATCCGCGCCATAGAGCGGCGGTGCGGGACGATATTGAGGGGCGAAATGCCCGCCATGCGTGCGATTGTATCGGCCCAGGCACCTGCGGCATTCACAACTGTGGCGCAGGTATATTGTTCCTTTTCGGTATAGACGGTCCAACCCCGTGCCGAGCGCGTGATAGAAATGACCGGTGATTTGGCGATCACCTCGCCGCGGTTGCGACGTATCTCGCGAATGAAATCCTGCATCATCCGGTCGGTATCAATATCATAGGCCGCAGCGTGATATCCCGCAAAGGCAACAGCTTCTGGATCAAGCACCGGCACCATCTCGATAGCCTCAGCTGGCAAGATGACATCGACACCCATTTTCTGGGCGTCTGCCGTGAACACATCCTGCTCATCAGGGCCGCCAAGGATCATCAGGCCGCGGGGGCTTAGATAGCCGCCGTGTGCCTCGAAGTGGTAATCCTTGCTGGCGGTGTTCAGGGCGATTGTACTGGGCAGGCCATATTGCTCCTCGAACAGGGCGGCTGATCGGCCGGAGGCGTGATAGCCGGTGGCGTCTTCCTGTTCCAATACGGTGACCCGCGCATCAGCGGAAAGCCGCGCTGCGGCAGACAACCCTGCGATGCCGCCACCGATGATAACGATGTCGCTCATGCTTGTTCTTCTAATCTATCAGTGGCGGGGGGCGGCGTGGGCGAGAGCGCCGTGATGCGGGCATAAAGCGCGGGCGAGATGGTAAATTGCGTCGCATCCAGCGAAGGCTGCAACTGCGCAAGCGACCGTGCTGAAATGATCGGGCTGGGGCCAGTTGGATGTGCTGCGGCCCAAGCCACGGCAAGGGTCGCGGGATGCACGCCCTCTGCGGCAGCAAGATGCACCAAACCCTCTGCCGTGTGATGCATCGTATCGACGCCGTATCGCGCGGCGTAGCGGTCATTCTCGGTCAACCGGCCAGAGCCACCATCGCTGTATTTCCCGGTCAGCAGGCCACCGCCCAATGGCGAATAGGGGGCCACATGGATGTTCATCGCATCAGCCATCGGCAAGATCTCAACCTCTGCCTGGCGTTTGACGAGGTTGTACATCGGCTGGATCACCGCGACCGACAAATCAAACTGCGCCGCGATATGTGCGGCATTGGCGACCTGCCACGCGGCAAAATTTGACAGGCCGATTTGGCGGATATGGCCCTGCGCCTTGAGATCGGCAAAAGTGGCAAAGCTTTCTTGCAGCGGTGTGTCAGGGTCAAAGCGGTGCAGGTAGAGCACATCAAGCGTATCAATTCCCATCCGCTGCCGCGAGGTTTCGGCGGAGTTCACGATATTCACCCGACCCGCACCGCCTGAATAGGCGGCCTTGGTCGCAATGATCAGACTGTCGCGCTTTTCTTGAACAAATCCACCAAGCAGCCTTTCGGACGCCCCATCAGTATAGACATGCGCGGTGTCGAAATGGTTGATCCCCGCCGCGATGCAGGCATCGAACATGGCGCGGGATGCATCCGCGTCGGCGCCGCCGCCAAACTGCATCGTGCCGAAAGCAAAGCGGCTCGCGGGCGTCCCATCTGGGCTGGTGAGTGTTTGCTTCATTGGTCAGTTATTGCCTTTTTCAGTCGCGCGCTGATAGGCGGGGCGCGCCTTGATCTGTTTCACAAACTGCGCAAGTGCGGGGAATGCGTCGGCCTGTCCCATCCGCTCAACCGCGATTTCGGCAGGGAAGCTCAGCATGATGTCGGGCGCACTCAGATCATCCAGCACGAAATGCCCCGAAGGGCGGACAAGTCCGTTCATATAGCTGAAGTGGCTGGTCAGTTCTTCCTGGATACGCGGATGCAGCGGCGCGCCGGCATCGCCCAGACGCCCGACATAGAGGTTCAGCAAAATCGGGATCATGGCCGAGCCTTCAGCGAAATGCATCAGTTCCAAATGGCGGATGTATGCGTCACTGTCCGCTGGCGGGATCATCTGGGGCGCAAATTGCGCGCACAGGATTTCAGTAATCGCGCCGCTTTCGGTGATCAGTCTGCCGTCCATCTCAATCATCGGTGATTTGCCCAGCGGATGTACGGCCAACAATTCCGGCGGTGCCAGATTGGTCTTGGTATCGCGTGTATAGGAGACAACCTCGTAAGGTTCACCGATCTCTTCCAGGAGCCAGAAAATACGGTGCGAGCGGGAGCGGTTGAGATGGTGAAGTTTGATCATCGCGATGGGTTCCTGATTTGGGTCCATCGCAGTGTATTACCTGTTGAATGAAAGGAAAGGGCAGGATCAGTAACGATCGGGCAAAACGGCGCTGATCTGTCCCGGTTGGAACCCCTGAATGGCCCGGGTCAGTTACTCTATCTTCACGATCCGCAGGCGGGGTCACCGATTGAACTCTTTGGCATGTCGGATAGTGCGGCTTTAAACGCGAAAGGGCCAGCGCGACGGCTGGCCCCCTGAAAATGTCTCAGGCTTGCACCTAGTTCGGAATGTCGCCCTCGATGCCTTCGACATAGAAGTTCATGCCAGCGAGCGTGCCATCATCGGCTGTCTCGCCTTCTGCCAGAAAGTCGCTGCCGTCCTGTTTTTTCAGCGGGCCGGTAAAGGCGTGGTACGAACCATCGGCCAGCGATGCTTTTAACGCCAATGCCTGTTCCTTGACCTCGGCCGGGACTGCGTCCGAGATTTCACCGATGCCGACCATGCCAGCGCCGATGCCGTCCCATGTGTCAGTGCTTTCCCATGTACCGTCCATCACAGCACCAACGCGGGCGATGTAATAAGGGGCCCAATCGTCGATAATCGAGGACACACGCGGGAAGGGGGCGTACTGGCCCATGTCCGACGCCTGACCAAAGGTCACAACGTTGCCTGCTTCCTGCGCAGCGGCCTGTGGGGCGGTGGAATCTGTGTGTTGCAACACCACATCTGCGCCCTGTTCGATCAGAACCTTGGCGGCATCTGCTTCTTTTGCAGGGTCGAACCATGTGTAGGCCCAGACGATCTTGAACTCTACATCCGGGTTCACCTTGCGGGCATGGATGAAGGCAGAGTTGATGCCACGGATCACTTCGGGGATTGGGTAAGACCCGATGTAGCCGATAATATTGGATTTCGTCATCGAGCCCGCGATGTGCCCTTGGATGGCGCGGCCTTCATAGAAGCGTGCGGAGTAGGTCGATACGTTGTCCGCCCGCTTGTAGCCGGTCGCATGCTCGAACTTCACATCGGGAAACTTGGCCGCCACATTGATCGTCGGGTCCATATAGCCGAACGACGTGGTAAAGATCACATCGGCACCATCAAGCGCCATCTGCGTCATCACGCGCTCGGAGTCGGGTCCTTCGGCTACAGATTCGACGAATACGGTTTCGACCTTGTCGCCGTATTCCGCTTCAACAGCCAAACGGCCTTTGTCGTGCTCGTAGGTCCAGCCCCCGTCACCGATAGGGCCGACATAGACAAAGCCGACTTTGGTTTTCTCGTGGCCATCGGCATAGCCCGTGGTGGCCAGACCAAGTGCAACGGCGGCACTGGCCAGAAGTGTGGTGAGTTTCATGTATATCCCCATTTTATTACCCTTGTCGGGCAGTTGGCCTCTAGGACGAGGCGTGGAATGTCCGACCCAAACAGGCCGGAGCAGCAGACTTGTCACGGCTCAGGATAACCAGAACGATGATCGTGATCAGATAGGGCGACATTGCCAGATATTCGACAGGAATGGCAACGCCCGCTCCCTGTAGATTTAGCTGCAACTGTGTGATTCCGCCAAAAAGATAGGCACCCAACAACAGCCGCCAGGGCTTCCAGCTGGCAAAAACAACCAACGCGAGAGCGATCCAACCAACACCGGCGGTCATTCCTTCGGTCCATTGTGGCACGCGGATGAGGCTGATGTAGGCACCGCCCAACCCCGCACAAGCACCGCCGAACATGATCGCCAACGTACGAATGCGGACAACCTTATAGCCCAGCGCATGGGCCGCATCATGGCTTTCGCCGACCGCCCGCAAGATCAGACCGGCACGCGTAAACTTGAGCGTGGCCCAAACACCGGCGACCAGAGCAACGCCGAGATAAAGGATGATATCATGCGTAAACAGGATCGGGCCGATGACGGGAATATCTGCAAGCGGACCGAAGTTGATATCCGGCAGCCGCGGTGGTTTGATCCCGACATAGGACTGGCCCAGAAGCGCAGAAAGCCCAAGACCAAAGAGTGTAAGCGCAAGGCCCGAGGCCACCTGATTGGCAAGCGCGATTTGCGTGAGGAAGGCAAAGAGCAGGCTGAGCAACGCGCCGCCCACTGCTGCGGCTGCAAAGCCCAGCAGGGGAGATCCCGTCTCGACCGCCGTGGCAAACCCGCAGATCGCCCCGGTGATCATCATCCCTTCAACGCCAAGATTGAGCGTGCCGGATTTCTCGACGACAAGCTCGCCAAGCGCGGCAAAGATCAGAGGGGTCGCCGCGACCAGAAAGCCTGCGACAAAGAGGATCGGATTGATCGCTGAAAGATCCATTACGCCACCTCTGTCCGGCCCATGCGCAGCCGGTAATTTGTCAGCACATCCAGCGCCAGCAGGAAGAACAGAAGCATCCCCTGGAACACCTGAATCGCGGCGGCAGGCAAGCCCAGCTTGGATTGCGCGATGTCACCGCCAATATAGGTCAGCGCCATCAGCAGCCCTGCCAGCAGGATGCCAATTGGATGCAACCGACCCAGAAAAGCAACGATGATCGCCGTGAAGCCATAGCCGACATTGAAATCAATCGTCACCTGCCCGGCGGGGCCAGAAATTTCGAACATGCCCGCAAGACCGGCCAGCAACCCCGATGTGCCAAGGCAGAACAATACCAGCCGCGTCGGGTTCACACCAGAAAACCGTGCGGCGCGGGGGGCTTCTCCGGTGACGCGGATGGCAAAGCCAAGCCGGTGTTTGGTCAACAGAACATAGGCAAAGATCACCGCAATCATCGCCGCAACGACACCCCAATGCATGCCGGTGCCTGCGATCAGATCGGCGTTGTGCGCCGGCGCATACTGCTGCAGGTTGCGCGATCCGGGAAAGCCAAAGCCTTCTGGGTTTTTCAGCAAACCCAATGACATGGAAGCCAGAAATTGTTCCGCCACGTAGACCAGCATCAAGGAAACAAGGATCTCGTTGGTGCCAAACCTGACTTTCAACAGCGCCGGGATCATCGCCCAGATCCACCCTCCGAACGCACCGGCAAGCACCATCAACGGAAAGATGTAGAACCCCTCCGCCGGATAAAACGCAAGGCCCATGCCAGCGCCAAACAACGCGCCCATGATGTATTGCCCTTCAGCGCCGATGTTCCAGATGCCTGCTTTGAAGCCAAGGGACAGGCCGATAGCGATCAACACCAAAGGTGCGCCTTTGATCAACAATTGGGGTCGGTAGAAAAACGCGAACTCGCCAAAGAGCGGATCCCAGAAGATCGTCTTGATGGCGATGAACGGGTCTTTCCCCAATGCCGCAAACAGCAGCCCGCCGAAAAACATGGTCGCCAAAACCGCCAGTACCGGCGTGGCCAGAGAAAAGGCGCGGCTGGGCTGGGGACGTTTTTCGAGCCTGATCATGCGCCTGCTTCCCGCGTTATCTTGTTCTTAGAGTTTGAATGCCACGGTTCAGACATGGGCCACCTCCATACCATGTGCGCCGCCCATCATCAGGCCAATCTCCTCAACCGTCAGCCCCTCCGCAGGGCGTGGGTCTGACAGCCGCCCCTCGTTCAGCGCCGCAAACCTGTCGGAGATTTCCATCAGTTCGTCCAGATCCTGCGAGATCACGATGATCGCGGCACCACCCTCTGCGAGATCCAGCAAAGCCTGCCGGATCGCGGCAGCGGCCGAGGCATCGACACCCCATGTGGGCTGATTGACCACAAACAGATCGGGGCGTTGCAAGACTTCGCGGCCGATCACAAATTTCTGCAAATTACCCCCGGACAAAGACCGCGCTGCATTGCCTGGCCCTGGTGTGCGCACATCAAAAGCGTCGATGACCTTTTGTGCAAACCCCCGTGCCTTGTTCCAATTCAGCATCCCGCCTGTGTCCAGCTTTTCGCGCATCGCCGCGGTCAGCATTGCATTTTCGGTCAATGACATATCAGGGGCGGCGGCATGGCCAAGCCGTTCCTCGGGGGCGGAAAGGATACCCATCGCGCGGCGGGGCGTCGGACCCAAAAGACCAATGTCACGGCCTCGAAAGCTGATCATGCCGGGCGCACTAAGCGTCTCGCCTGACAAGGCGGCCAGCAGTTCATCCTGCCCGTTACCTGCGACACCACCAATGCCCAGCACTTCCCCGCCGCGCACATCGACCGAGATGTCGCGCAGAGGCATCCCAAAGGCGCTGGGCGATTTGGCAGACAGGCTTTGAAGCGATAACACCACATCACCCGGCGTCTTGCCCGCCCGCGTGGGCGTTTGCAGCAGCTTGCCGACCATCATTTCTGCCATGTCCCGGGCGGAAGTCTCGCGCGGGACACAATGACCCACCACCTTGCCCAGCCGCAGGATTGTTGCGCTGTCACACAGGGTGCGGATTTCCTCCAGTTTGTGCGAGATATAAAGGATCGCAGTTCCCTCGGCACTGAGCTTGCGCAGGGTTTTGAACAGGATTTCAACCTCCTGCGGGGTCAGCACGCTGGTGGGTTCGTCCATGATCAAGAGCTTCGGGTCCTGCAGCAGACAACGGATGATCTCGACCCGCTGACGTTCTCCGGCTGAGAGGTCACCGACAGTGCGGTCAGGGGCAAGCGGCAGGCCGTAAGTGTCGGAAACGTCTCGGATTCGCTGGCTCAGGGCGCTGAGCTTTGGTGCATTTTCCATCCCCAGTGCGATATTCTCTGCAACGGTCAGCGCCTCGAACAGCGAGAAGTGCTGAAACACCATGCCTACGCCAGCGGCCCGTGCGGCACGCGGCTCACTTGGGGCGAAGGGGGCGCCGAACATCTGCATTTGGCCTGCGTCGGGTTTGACCAACCCGTAGATCATCTTGACCAAGGTCGATTTGCCCGCGCCGTTCTCGCCCAGCAGCGCGTGCACTTCGCCCGGCGCAATGCGCAGGGAGACGTCTTCATTGGCGATCACACCGGGGTAGGCTTTGGTCAGGCCCGACAGGTCAAGCAGAGGTGTATCGGTCATGCAGCGGCCTTGCGTTCTATCTGCGCCAGAAGGGCATTAACCGTGCCTTTGGCGATCTGGTCGGGTCTTTTGCCCAGCGATTTGTCGCCAATGGGGCAGGTGATGGCCGCGGGGTCAAGCCCCGATTCTGTCAGTCGCTTGCGAAACCGTGCGGCTTTGGTGGCCGAACCAATCAATCCGATGCTGGTGGCATCGCGTTTTAGCAAGGCGGCGCAGAGGGCAAGGTCGATATCATGCGAGTAGGTGAAAATCAGGTGGTGCGCGCCGGGTGCGGCGTGACGGGCAAGGCGGGTCATATCTGTGGCAGGCGTGCAGGTGACATAATCGTCCACGTGGGCAGGAAACCGATCTGCGGCGCTGTCGATCCAGTGTATGTCGAAGACCTCCGGCGGGGCCGTACGGACCACTGCGCGGCCCACATGTCCGGCACCCCACAGCCAAAGTGGCGTGCGGACCTGTGGTTCGATTTTTGGCTGCCAAACGGGTGTTGTACTCGGGTCGGTGTCTCGTGGCGCATCGGTATAGCGCAGGGACACGACGCCACCACAACATTGGCCGAGGTTTGGACCAAGTGGCAGTGTTTCGGTACGCGCTGTTTCGCCCTTTTCCAGCATGGTGCGGGCGGTGGCGATGGCTGCATATTCCAGTGCGCCGCCCCCGATGGTCCCTTCGGTGCTGCCTGCCGTCACCTTCATCGCCGTGCCCGTGTCGCGGGGGGCAGAGCCACGGGTGCCTGTTATCTCGATCCAGATTGCGCTCATCCTCTGGTCCTTTCCACGGCGGCAAGAACGGCTTCGGGCGTGGCGGGCGCTTGCAAGTCGCCGTAGGCCGGACCGCAGGCCGCCACCGCATCCGACAGGGCGGCAAAGGCGGAAATACCCAGCATGAAGGGCGGCTCTCCCACCGCTTTGGATCGGTAGATGGTCTGTGCCGGATTGGGCTGATCCCAAAGCGTCACGTTGAAAATATCCGGTCGGTCCGAACAGGCGGGGATTTTATAGGTCGAAGGCGCATGGGTTTTCAGGACGCCGTCATTGTCCCAGACCAACTCTTCGGTCGTAAGCCATCCCGCGCCCTGCACAAACCCGCCTTCGATCTGGCCGATGTCGATCGCGGGATTCAGCGACGCGCCCGCGTCATGCAAGATATCCGTGCGCAGGATACGATTTTCCCCCGTCAGCGTGTCGATCACCACCTCGGTGCAGGCAGCCCCATAGGCAAAGTAGAAAAAGGGGCGGCCCTTGCCAGCGATGCGGTCCCACTCAATGTCTGGTGTCTTGTAAAATCCGGTGGCCGAAAGCGAGATACGCGCTTCATAGGCTGCGGCGGCGGCCTGAGCGAAGGTTATGGTATCTGAGCCGATGGTGACCAAGCCATCGGCAAAAGTAATGTCCTGAGTCTGATAGCGTTCGGACAAGTGTTCGGTGATGCGTTCGCGGATCGTATCGCACGCCGCGCGGACGGCCATGCCATTCAGATCGGTGCCGGAGGAAGCGGCAGTGGCCGAGGTATTGGGGACTTTTGCGGTGTCTGTCGCGGTGATCTTGACCGCGTCCAGCGGCACGCCAAAGCGGTCGGCAGCAACCTGCGCAACTTTCTGGAACAGCCCTTGGCCCATTTCTGTCCCGCCATGGTTCAGTTGGATCGAGCCGTCCTGATAGACATGCACCAGCGCCCCCGCCTGGTTGAGATGGGTCAGCGTGAAAGAGATGCCGAACTTGACCGGGGTGAGTGCGATCCCGCGTTTGAGGATGGGGTTGTCCGCGTTCCATTTTGCAATCGCGTCGCGGCGTGTCTGGTATGCGGCATCCGAGGCCAGTCTGTCGGTGAGGGCGTTGATGATGCAATCGGTGACGGGCTGGTGATAGGGCGTGGTCTGGATGTCCGATGGCATCTCCGGAATGTTCGCATTCTGCGACTGCTGCGCGCCGCGTGTCGTGCTGTCCTGTGCAACATCGGGCAGGGGTTGTGTGGTTTCCGGCACGGCGGGCGCGTCTTCAATACGGTCGGCATAAAAATTGACACGCCGCACCACCAGTGGGTCAAGCCCAAGATAAGCCGCGATATGATCCATGATGCGTTCGATCCCCAGCATCCCTTGAGGTCCGCCAAAGCCACGAAACGCGGTGGCAGAGGCCATATTTGTGCGCAACCGGTGCGAGGTGATGCGGATATTGTCCAGTTGATAGGCGTTGTCGCTGTGCAGCATCGCCCGGTCGGCCACCGGCAGGCTTAGATCCTGCGACCAGCCGCAGCGGGTGTAATGGGTCACGTCCAGCCCGGTGATCCGCCCTGTGCTGTCAAAACCTGCAGTGTAGTCGATGCGGAAGTCGTGCCGCTTACCGGTGATGATCATGTCAGCGTCGCGGTCATAGCGCATTTTACAAGGCTTGCCGGTCAGCGCAGCCGCGACGGCACAGGCCACTGCCAGCGCGTTGCCCTGGCTTTCCTTACCGCCAAAGCCGCCGCCCATACGCCGGGTTTCCACCCGGACCGCGTGCATCGGTTCGCCGATGGCGTGGGCGACTTTGTGTTGTATTTCCGTGGGGTGCTGGGTTGAGGAGTGCACGACCATGTCGCCGCCTTCTTGCGGCAACACCAGAGCAGCCTGGCCTTCGAGATAGAAGTGTTCCTGCCCGCCCATGGTGATGCAGCCCGTCAGAGTGTTTTCAGCTTTGCCGAGAGCCGATTGCGCATCGCCCTTTTGGTAGATGCGCGGGCCATCTTCAAAACGGCTGTTCGCGGCGAGTGCGTCTTCAATGGACAGGAGGGGGGGCGCTTTTTCGATCTCGGCGCTGCCTCGGGTGGCGGCGAAACGGGCGGCGAGATGGGACTTGGCGATGACCAGAAAGAGCGGCTGTCCTGCGTAGTGGACACTGTCTTGTGCCAGGAGCGGCTCGTCATGGGCCGAAGGGGAGACATCACAGTCATATGCGAGGTCTGCGGCGGTAAGCACCGCGATCACGCCGGGCGCGCTCTTCACCTTTTCAAGGTTCATCGCTTTCAGTTTTCCCGCAGCACGGGTGCTGGTGCCAAAGGCCAGATGCAGTGTGCCTGTGGGTGTGGGAATGTCGTCGGTATAACGTGCCGCGCCGGTAACATGCAGGCCGGCCGCGTCATGGGGCAGAGGCTTGGCGACGCTCATGGCATCACCGCAAGCAGATCTGTGGCCGTTCCTTGAGCGTCATGCAGATAGCGCAGCAGCATATTCTGAGCGGCCTGCATGCGGTAGGCGGCAGACGCACGGACATCTGTGAGGGGTTGAAAGTCCTCCATCATCGCCTTCATCGCGTCGCGCATCGTTGCTTCATTAAACGGCTGGCCGATTAGCGCAGCCTCGGTCTTTCCAGCGCGTTTCGGGGTGCCAGCCATGCCGCCGAAGGCAAGGCGTGCCGTCTTGATGGTGTCATCCTCGCGCGTGATCGAAAGGCAGCCGCAGACCGCCGAGATATCCTGATCGAACCGCTTGGAAAGTTTGTAACATCGCAATGTGTCCACTTGTTTCGGCACTGTAATCGCCTCGACAAATTCACCGGGTGCGCGGTCTTGTTTGCCGTAGGCGATGAAAAATTCTTCTAGCGGCAGGCTACGCCGTTTGTCCCCCCTGCGTAGGTGCAGGGTCGCGCCAAGGGCGATCAATGCGGGCGGGCTGTCGCCGATGGGGGAGCCGTTGGCGATATTGCCGCCCAGTGTCGCGGCGTTGCGCACCTGGAGGGAGCCATAGCGGCGCAGCATCGCGCCAAGGCTGGGAAAATGCGGGGCCAGGATCTGTTCGACTTCTGTGAGGGTGGTCATCGCGCCGATGCGGAAGTCCGTGGCGGTTTCGGTAATGCCGCGCAGATCAGTGCAGCGGTTTAGAAAGGCCACTGGGCCAAGGGTGCGGTGCTGTTTCGTGACCCAAAGACCCACATCAGTGGCTCCCGCGATCAAGGTTGCATCGGGGTGGTCGGCGTACCAATCGGCCAGTTCATTCTTGGTCGTGGGTTGGACGGTGCCGGACTGGAGATCGACCACCTTAGGCACCTGTGGTGTTGCGGTATTTTTAGCCAAAGAGAGGAGATGCGCGGGCACGGGTTGGCGGGCGGTGTCCTTTGCGGCGCGGATGATCGGCGCATAGCCGGTGCAGCGGCACAGATTGCCTGCCAGTTCCGTGTCGTGATCTGTCGCCCCGTTTAAATGGCTTGTGGCCATCGAGACGACAAAACCCGGGGTGCAAAAACCGCATTGGCTGCCGTGGTGGTCGATCATTGCCTGCTGCGCGGGATGCAGGCTGCCATCCGGTGCGCTGAGCCCTTCGACGGTCGTGATCTGTTTGCCGTTCACTTGCGGCAAAAACAGGATGCAGCCGTTCAAGGAGCGGCTGCTGTTTTCGTCTGTAATCATCACGGTGCAGGCACCGCAATCGCCTTCGTTGCATCCTTCTTTAGTGCCGGTCAGGCCGCGTTCTTCGCGTAGCCAATCCAGCAGAGTGGTGGTGGGGGAAACATCGTGAAGGGTAACGGGGCTTCCGTTCAGAGCAAAGGTGACGTCCATGCCTGTGAGCCAGTCGCGGTACGAGTGCCACATAAGGACTATTGCGTTCGATGCGACGTAGAACACGGGCGTCCGGGCGGTGCAGGTAAGCTATGCGCTGGGCGGCAGGGATTGCAAGAAAAAACCCTTCGGCATGGATTGGGTGCTGGCGGCTGGGGGGCGGGATGTCTAATCTTTGGGCATGAAACATGCTCCCCGATTCATTCACCTGCGCACCCATTCTGAATACTCGTTGCTGGAGGGGGCACTGCGGCTGAAAAAGCTGCCGCAGATGTGTGTCGATGCGGGCATGCCTGCGCTGGCGCTGACCGACACCAACAACATGTTCGCGGCGTTGGAGTTCTCGGTCGGGATGGCCGGGGCCGGGGTGCAGCCGATCATGGGCTGTCAGGTCGATCTGGCCTATGTCGCTGTGCAGCCCGGTGAAAAGCCGCGCGATCCTGCGCCCGTCGTCCTGCTGGCGCAGAGCGAGCGTGGATATGAGAACCTGATGAAGCTGAACACTTGTCTTTATGTAGATAAGGGCGGGCAGCTGCCGCAGGTGACCCTGGATGAGCTCGAGGCGCTTTCGGGCGATATTATTTGCCTGACCGGCGGGCCGGATGGCCCGGTTGGGCGGTTGCTGCGCGGTGGGCAAACTCCGGCGGCAGAGGCGCTGATGGTGCGGCTGGCGAAGATGTTTGGCGACAGGCTCTATGTCGAGCTACAGCGCCATCCCGGCGAGAATGGCCAGCCCGAAGCCGAACGGTTGACCGAGCGTGGGTTCGTCGAGATGGCCTACGCCATGGATTTGCCGCTGGTTGCCACAAACGACGTCTACTTCCCAAAGACAGAGATGTACGAAGCGCATGACGCGCTGATCTGCATTTCCGAAGGGGCCTATGTCGACCAGCAGGCAGACAGGCGGCGACTGACGGCGCAGCATTATTTCAAGTCGGAAGCCGAGATGGTGACGCTGTTTGCCGATCTGCCAGAGGCGCTTGAGAATACGGTCGAGATTGCCAAACGCTGTGCCTTCATGACCTACCGCCGCGATCCGATCCTGCCGAAGTTTGCCGATGACGAGATTGCCGAATTGCGCCGGCAGGCGCAGGAAGGGTTGAAGGCGCGGTTGGCGATCATCCCCCATGCGGCCAGTATCGAAGACTATGAAAAACGGTTGGATTTCGAGTTGGGGATCATCGAAGGGATGGGCTTTCCCGGCTACTTCCTGATCGTTGCGGATTTCATCAAATGGGCCAAGGATCAGGAGATTCCCGTGGGGCCGGGGCGTGGCTCCGGTGCGGGCAGTCTTGTTGCCTATGCGCTACTGATTACTGATCTGGATCCGCTGCGCTATTCCTTGCTGTTCGAACGGTTCCTGAACCCCGAACGGGTGTCGATGCCGGATTTCGATATCGACTTTTGCATGGACCGGCGCGAAGAGGTCATTCAATATGTTCAGCAAAAATACGGCCGCGACAAAGTGGGGCAGATCATCACCTTTGGTGCGTTGCTCTCGAAAGCTGCGGTACGTGACATCGGGCGCGTTTTGCAGATGCCATACGGTCAGGTGGACCGTCTGTCCAAGATGATTCCCGTCGAGGGAGTCAAACCGGTTTCGATCGAGAAAGCGCTTGCTGATGAACCCCGGCTTCGCGAGGAAGCCAAGAGCGAAGAGGTGGTGGCACGGCTGCTGAATTACGGCCAGCAGGTTGAAGGCCTGTTGCGTAACGCATCGACCCACGCGGCGGGCGTGGTGATCGGGGACAGGCCGCTCGACGCTCTTGTCCCGCTCTATCAGGATCCGCGTTCCGACATGCCCGCGACGCAGTTCAACATGAAATGGGTCGAACAGGCGGGTCTGGTCAAATTCGACTTTCTGGGCCTCAAGACATTGACGGTCATTCAGAACGCTGTGGACCAGATCAAGGCATCAGGCCGCCATTTGCATATCGCGGCGGACGGGACAGTGCTTTTCTCACCGCCCGAAGGATTGCTGGACGATATTGCGACCATCCCGCTGGATGACGAGGCGTCCTACAAACTTTATGCCAGTGCCAAAACGGTGGCTGTGTTTCAGGTGGAAAGCTCGGGTATGATGGATGCCCTCAAGCGCATGAAACCGACCTGTATCGAAGATATTGTTGCCTTGGTGGCACTGTATCGGCCCGGCCCGATGGAGAATATTCCGACCTATTGCGAGGTGAAGAACGGGCAGAAGGAGCTGGAGTCGATCCACCCGTCGATTGACCACATCCTTGCTGAAACCCAAGGTATCATCGTTTATCAGGAACAGGTGATGCAGATCGCGCAGGTCATGGCGGGCTATAGCCTTGGCGGTGCGGATCTGTTGCGGCGCGCGATGGGTAAAAAGATCGCCGAGGAAATGGCAAAGGAGCGCCCGAAATTCGAAAAGGGCGCGATGGAAAACGGGGTCGACAAGAAGAAAGCGACCGAAGTTTTCGACCTCTTGGAGAAATTCGCCAACTACGGTTTCAACAAATCCCACGCGGCTGCCTATGCCGTGGTCAGCTACCAGACCGCGTGGCTCAAAGCGAACCATCCAGTCGAGTTTATGGCCGGGGTGATGAACTGTGATATCCACCTGACCGACAAACTATCCGTCTATTTCGAAGAGGTCCGCAAGCGGCTGGAACTGCCTTGGGTGCCGCCCTGTGTGAACCGGTCGGATGCGACCTTCAAGGTGGTGGACGGCGCTTTGGTCTATGCGCTGGGCGCATTGAAGAACGTGGGCGTTGAGGCGATGAAACTTATCGTGGAGGGAAGGGACGGCAAACCTTTCGCCACGCTCTTTGATCTGGCGCGGCGGGTCGACCTGAAACGTGTGGGCAAGCGGCCGCTGGAAATGCTGGCGCGGTCAGGCGCGTTCGACCAGCTTGATCCCAACCGTCGCCGCGTGTTCCAGGCGCTTGATCCGCTGGTGAATTATTCCGCCGCGATCCATGAGCAGAAAGCGTCGAATCAGGTGTCGCTGTTCGGCGAAGCGGGCGATGACCTGCCCGAGCCGCGCATGATCCCTTGCGATGACTGGGAAGCGGCTGAGCGGCTGACCGAAGAATTCAAAGCGGTGGGTTTCTACCTCTCTGGCCATCCGCTGGATGACTATATGACCCCGCTCAAGCGCAAATGGGGCAGTGATGCAGGCGTGCCTTTCCTGACGCTGGACGAGTTGACCGATAAGGTCACAGACCGTGGCGCGATGAACGCACGGCTGGCGGGCGTGGTGGCGGGGCGGCAAGAACGGAAATCCGCGCGCGGCAACCGTTTTGCCTTTGCCCAGATGTCCGACCCCACGGGGGGCTATGAGGTCACGTTGTTCTCGGACACGCTTGAAGCCGCACGAGACCATCTGGAAACCGGGGCAAAGGTTGTCGTCACGGTCGAGGCGACGATGGAGAGTGATCAGCTCAAGCTTCTGGGCCGGTCTGTGGCCCCGATGGATATGGCGGTGGCGGACGCGGGCAGCATGGGTCTGCGCGTTTTCATCGACGGTGCGGATGCGATTGCGGCTGTGTCGGACGTGCTGGAAGGCGCGCGGCGCGCGACAAAATCTCCTGCACGCGGGCCGGTACACCTGTGCTTGATGGACGCGAAACTGCCCGGTGAAGTCGAGGTCGATCTTGGGCGTGAATATCCCGTCACGCCCAAGATCAAAGGCGCGATCCGGTCGCTGGGAGGCGTGCTCGAGGTCGAGGAAATCTGAGCACACTTCCTCATGCAAAGATCCGCCAAGTGCGCGATGCTTGGTGGACGCGCTTCACCGCTTCGGGTAGACGAACAGTTAACGGGAGTGAGGGGTGCCATGCGCGTTGCAGGGATTTTGACAAGTATTGCGCTGTTGGTATCGGCCTGCGCTGATCCGCTTGCAGGAGTGCCGCGCATATCAGATGTAGACTTGGCCGACACGGATCCCGCCGCCAGCGCGATTGCCACCGATTCCGAAGTCGCCCGCGAAGGATTTTTTGGCTCCGAAGCCGCCACAGGTGCCCAAGACCCTGCTGTGGCAGCGCCAACCGCAGCCCCTACGCGCCGTGGGGGGGTGCTGGACCTCTTTCGCTACAGGGCAAATACGCCCGCTTCTGGTGGTGCCGATGATCCGCTAAGCCAGGATGCCTTTGCCGCCGCGAAAGCCGCCGAAAACAATGCGGCGGCTGCGCCGACAGAGCGTGCGGCACCGGCCTCTGAGGCCGCGCCGGCACCCGCCCGAAAGGCCGGTTTCTTTGGTCGTCTGACCGCCCGCCCGTCAGCCGAGGAAAAACCCCGCAGCGGAATCGACGCGATGGAAGTCTCCTTTGGCGAAGTGCTGCCCTACGGACTGATCGCACGTAGCTGCGGTGCCAAGGGCAAATCCATGGGCCGCAAGGTCGAGAACGCCAGCGCCAGCGGTTTCGAGCTTTATGATTCCAACCCCTCGGCCACCGGCGCACGGACATTCTATATCACCGGTTTCAAGGATGGCTGCCCACGACAGCTGACGGCAGCGCAGGTCTTGCTCGGTGCACCATCGCTCTATGAGCAATTGCACTATGGACCGGGCGGAGAATTTTTGCCTGTTGGTGCCACCGACTCCGCCTATGAAAAGGTCAAAGGCCAGGTCTGTGGCGTGCGTAAGGGCAAACCCTGCGGCTCAAAAATGCGGCGGCTTGAACGCTCGACCTTCTTTGTCAACGCATACGCCAGCCCCACAGCCAACAACAGCTGGTCCGAATTGCTGATCCACGAAGGCGTTGTTGTGGCGTCTTCGATCAAGAAATCCAGCTGAGGTTAATAGTGAGGCGGCCGTTCGTCGCCGACCACAACACCACCGCTCTGTGACGCTTCCCGTTCGCCTTCGCGCTGCATCAGCATGTGCACGCGGCGGTTCAGGGTAACGATCTCCTCGGCCTGCCGCGCGACGATCTCGCTCAGGTCATCCACGGTGCGCGTCAGATGCGCAATCTGTTCTTCAAGCTGTTCCATGGGCGCGGCCCTAGCATGGACAGGCCCTCAAGCCTAGCCATAGCTTGCCCGTCCCTGCCGCATAAGCTAGACGCGCAATCAGACCAGACCCTGCTGCGTAAGGACCATCATGGCCAAGCCCAAAAAGACCCCCCGCCCCAAGGCAGAAACGCCAAAAGGCTTCCGCGATTATTTCGGGGCCGAGGTGACACAGCGCACCGAAATGCTGCGCAAGATTGCCGCTGTCTATCACCGCTACGGGTTTGATGCGCTTGAGTCGTCGGGCGTTGAGACGGTTGAGGCGCTGGGCAAGTTCCTGCCCGATGTCGACCGCCCGAACGAGGGTGTGTTTGCGTGGCAGGAAGACGCTGATCTGGAAAAGCCCGGCGATTGGCTGGCCTTGCGATACGACCTGACGGCCCCCTTGGCGCGGGTCTATGCGCAGCACCAGAATGATCTGCCCAAACCTTACCGCCGCTATGCGATGGGCCCCGTGTGGCGGAACGAAAAGCCCGGACCGGGGCGTTTTCGCCAGTTTTACCAGTGCGATGCGGATACGGTCGGCGCGTCCAGCGTGGCGGCGGATGCCGAGATTTGCGCAATGCTGGCAGATTGTTTGGAAGAGGTCGGGATCGAGCGCGGCGACTACATCGTGCGGGTCAACAACCGCAAGGTGTTGAACGGCGTGATGGAGGTTGCCGGTCTGGCCGGTGATGACAAGGAAGCCGAACGGGGGATCGTGCTGCGCGCGATTGATAAGCTGGATCGGCTCGGGCCGGACGGTGTTCGGGCGCTTTTGGGGGAAGGGCGCAAGGACGAGAGTGGGGATTTTACGGAAGGTGCGGGGCTGAGTGAGACGCAAATAGAGAAAATAATGAGTTTTGCTACAGTCAATGAGCACATTAGCTTTGTCTTAGAGCGACAGGAAGTACCCGAAAGCGTTGCAGTAAGATTTCCTGGCCTTGCGCAAGCTGCGATTGGTGCCGGATCACTTAAAGACGGTCGCCCAAGCATCGAAGGGCGTGGCAACGAACAATCTGGAAAGCTCTGGAATGTTGCGGCCATTAGAGCGCTTTCAACACTCGTAGCGGGCTCGGAAGATGGTGAAGCTGGTTTAAACGAGCTACTCACGATCGTGGATCTTCTAGAGCCGTTGGGCTATGGCCCCGACCGCATCGTCATCGACCCCTCCGTCGTGCGCGGCCTTGGCTACTACACCGGTCCAGTCTTCGAGGCCGAACTCACCTTTGAAATCAAAGACGAAAAAGGCCGCACCCGCAACTTCGGCTCTGTCGCGGGCGGGGGGCGCTATGACGATCTCGTCAAGCGCTTCACCGGACAGGAAGTGCCGGCCACCGGCGTTTCCATCGGCGTGGACCGGCTGCTGGCAGCGCTCGACGCCAAGGGTCGCCTCGACAAAACGGCGGACGGTCCCGTGGTCGTCACGGTCATGGATAAATCGCGCATGGCGGACTACCAAAAAATGGTTGCCGACTTGCGGCAGGCGGGTATCCGCGCCGAAGTATACCTCGGCAATCCCAAGAACTTCGGCAACCAGTTGAAATACGCGGACAAGCGCGGCTCTCCTGTTGCCGTGATCGCGGGCGAGGATGAGTTCCAGAACGAAAAGGTCCAGATCAAGGACCTGATCCTGGGGGCCCAAATTGCGGAAAACGCGACGCTGGAAGAATGGCAGGCGCGAGAGAACCAGTATGAGGTGGATCGCGGCGATCTGGTAAGCGAAGTCGCAAAGATCATACAAAGGCAGGCCTGATGCCCACTCGTTCGCAAACACTGGCGAAGGCCAATGCCCTGCGCGGCATGTTTGAAACGCAAGGCGCGGTTCTGGTCGAGCCGCCGATCCTGCAACCGGCAGGCACGCTGCTCGACCTTTATGGCGAGGATATCCGCGCGCGGGCTTATGTGACCTCGGATGCGCTGCGCGGGGAACAAATGTTGCGGCCTGATTTTACCGTGCCGGTGGTGCAGATGCATATGGCAGATGGCGCGGAACCTGCGCGATATACCTACGCGGGCGAGGTGTTTCGCCGGCAGGAACACGACCCTGACCGCGCCAATGAATATGTGCAGGTGGGCTACGAGGTCTTTGACCGCACCGACCCAGCAGGCGCGGATGCCGAAGTCTTTGCCCTGATTGCAAGCGCGCTGGACGGATTGCCCGTCACTCCTGTCACTGGAGACATCGGTGTGCTGATGGCTGCCGTGGACGGATTGCAAACCACCCAACGGCGCAAAGCTGCGTTGATGCGCCACATTTGGCGCCCGCGGCGGTTTCGACAGATGCTGCATCGCTTTGCGGGTCAAACACCGATACCCGCAACGCGCGCGGCTTTGTTGGCCGGCGACGTCATAACGGATGCGCCCTTAATCGGATTGCGCAGCGCGGCAGAGATCGGCGCACGGGTGCAGGCCCTGCATGATGATGCCGCCGCACCGCCGATCACCGGCGATGAGGTCGACTTGATCGAGGCGCTGCTTGGCCTGCGCGAAACCCTGCCGTTTGCTTTGACCCGGTTACATGATCTGGCGATGGACCTGCCCGCGATCTCAAGTGCTGTGGCGCGTATCGATGCGCGGGCGCAGGCATTGGCGGCGCGGGGCGTGGCGATTGACCAGCTTATGTTCGATGCCAGCTACGGGCGGTCGCAAATGGAATATTACGACGGTTTCGTCTTTGGCTTCCGCGCAGAGGGGCGGCCCGATCTACCCTCTATTGCGGGCGGTGGGCGCTATGATGCGCTGACACGGCGGCTGGGGCAGGGGGCCGAAATTCCTGCCGTGGGCGGCGTGATGCGCCCCGGTCTGATGCTCGAACTGGAGGCGGCGCGATGACGCTCAAGCTGGGTGTGCCCTCCAAAGGGCGGCTGATGGAAAAGACATTCGACTGGTTTGCGGCCCGTGGCATCACGTTGGAGCGGACCGGATCGGAACGCGAATATGCAGGCCGGGTCGAGGGGATAGAGGGCATCGGCCTGATGCTCTTGTCCGCGGGAGAAGTGCCACGCGAATTGGCGGCAGGGAACATTCACCTTGGCGTCACGGGCACCGATCTGGTGCAGGAAAAACTTGCGCTCTGGGATCAGCAGGTGGAGCCGCTGGCAGAACTCGGGTTTGGTCACGCAGACCTCATCCTGGCGGTGCCGCAGGCGTGGATCGACGTTGATACGCTGGATGATCTGGATGCAGCGGCGGCAGCTTTCCGTGAAAAACACGGGTTCCGCATGCGCATCGCCACAAAATACCACCGGCTGGTGCGCGACCACCTGCGCACCCACGGCGTGGCCGATTATGCGCTGGTCGACAGTCAGGGGGCCACCGAAGGCACCGTAGCCAACGAAACCGCCGAAGCCGTGGCCGACATCACCTCAAGCGGACAGACGTTGCGGGCGAACCATCTGAAACAACTCAGCGATGAACCGATCCTCCAATCACAAGCGACGCTGTGGCGCAGTCGCGTAGCTGAAATGGACAGCGGCGATGAGCAGGCGCTGAATGCGCTGCTCGCCCGGCTCTAGAGGACCCCGATCTCGGCCAGAGCGCGGTTCAGCTCGCTGGGGAGTGCAGCTTCGTTCTCGCGCCCTTTGGGCAGGTCCATTGGCGCATCGGTCGGATCAAGGTAGCGCCAGCCCTGAAACGGGCGCTTCAGCGACGGGGTCACGCGAATGATCTCTGGATCGAGCACAAAGCCGCATCGCCGGATGCCGTCCTTCCCGATCTTCTCGTCAAATCGCAGCACCTTTTGCCGCGCCTGTATCTCGCCCTTGATCACCCAATAGATCGATCCGCCGTTCAATACCTCGGCCTCGCGCTTGGGCCACATGCGGGTAATATGGTAGTACAAGCCATCCGCCACCTGCCGCGACCGGTGCTTCTGCCAGTGCTGTAAATCCTCAATACTGTCCGTGCCGACGCTGAGTTTCACCAGATTGACGTATTTGCTCATTTCTTACCCACAGATATATCCACAGACTCACCCCTGAGCCACGACATAAGGTAGTCGATTGGTCGCAGTAATCAAACTGTGGTGGTTTACCGCAGGATCGGTTACTTTGACTTTCCCCATTGATCAAAGGATTCGTCATGTCCCGCTTTGCCGCCCCCATCGCTGAACAAATCTGGGATATGAAATATAGGTTTAAAGAGGCCGATGGCACACCCTGCGATGTAACGGTCGAAGACACCTGGCGTCGCATTGCCCGCGATCTGGCGCAGGTCGAAGGCGAACCTGACGTTTGGGAAGACAAATTCTACGCGGCGCTTGAGGATTTTAAGTATCTGCCTGCAGGCCGTATCACCGCCGGTGCGGGCACCGCGCGTCGGGTGACCCTGTTCAACTGCTTCGTGATGGGCACGGTCCCCGACAGCATGGGCGGCATCTTTGACATGCTCAAAGAAGCGGCTCTGACCATGCAGCAGGGCGGGGGCATCGGTTATGATTTCTCCACCATCCGGCCCAAGGGTGCCGATGTGCTGGGCGTGTCCGCAGATGCGTCCGGCCCGCTGTCCTTTATGGATGTTTGGGATGCGATGTGCCGCACGATCATGTCCGCAGGCTCGCGCCGTGGCGCGATGATGGCGACCATGCGCTGCGACCACCCGGATGTGGAAGACTTCATCGCCGCCAAACAAGACCCCGTTCGCCTGCGCATGTTCAACATGTCGGTGCTGATCACCGATCCGTTTATGGACGCAGTCAAGGCGGATGGCTCCTGGGATCTGGTGTTCGACGGCAAGGTCTACCGCACCGTGCAGGCCCGCGACCTGTGGAACACCATCATGCAGGCGACCTACAGCTACGCCGAGCCGGGGGTGATCTTCATTGACCGGATCAATGCGGCAAACAACCTGAGCTATTGCGAGACCATCGCGGCCACGAACCCTTGTGGCGAACAGCCCCTGCCGCCCTACGGTGCCTGCCTTCTGGGGTCGATCAACATGGCGCGGATGGTCGCTGATCCGTTTGAGGACAGCGCAAAGCTGGATGAGACCGCCCTGCAAGAGCTGGTCGCCACCGCCGTGCGCATGATGGACAACGTGGTCGACGTGTCGAAATTCCCGCTGCCCGAACAAGAGCGCGAAGCACAAGCCAAGCGCCGGATCGGGCTTGGCGTCACCGGTCTGGCGGACGCTTTGTTGATGGTCGGTTTGCGTTACGGCTCTGATGAAGCCGCTGCGCAGACGGAGACATGGATGAAAGCTATTGCTCGCGCGGCCTATCTGGCTTCTGTCGAACTTGCCAAAGAAAAAGGGGCCTTCCCGCTGTTTGACGCCGATGCCTATCTTGCATCCGGCACCATGACGCAAATGGACGACGACGTGCGCGATGCGATCCGTACCCACGGCATCCGCAATGCGCTGCTGACCTCCATCGCGCCCACCGGCACGATCAGCCTATATGCGGGTAACGTGAGTTCGGGAATCGAGCCGGTCTTTGCCTACGCCTACACCCGCAAGGTCCTGCAAAAAGACGGCACCCGCACCGAAGAGGAAGTCGTCGATTACGCCGTGCAATTGTGGCGCGAGCTGAAGGGCGACGCGCCTTTGCCCGACTATTTTGTCAACGCCCAGACATTGCCCCCGCTGGAGCACGTCAAGATGCAGGCAGCCGCGCAAAAGTGGGTCGATTCAAGCATTTCCAAAACGATCAACTGCCCCGAAGACATCAGCTTTGATGCATTCAAAGAGGTGTACATGGAGGCCTGGGACACCGGCTGCAAAGGCTGCACAACCTACCGGCCAAACGATGTGACCGGCAGCGTGTTGAGCGTGTCTGAGGACACCAAGGCGGACAAGCCCTTGCCGGTGCAGGAAGGCGGCGAAGTGGTCTATATGTCCGAGCCGCTGGACCGTCCCGAAGAGCTGGAAGGCAACACCTACAAGGTCAAATGGCCCGACAGTGAACACGCAATCTATATCACGATCAACGACATCGTGCTGAACGGCCACCGCCGGCCTTTCGAGGTGTTTATCAACTCCAAGAATATGGAGCACTTTGCCTGGACCGTGGCGCTGACGCGGATGGTATCCGCTGTCTTCCGGCGCGGCGGAGATGTGTCATTCGTGGTGGAAGAACTGAAAGCCGTCTTCGACCCCCGCGGCGGCGCTTGGATGGGCGGCAAATACATCCCCTCCATCCTCGCCGCAATCGGCGGTGTGATTGAACAACACATGATCTCCACCGGGTTCATCGCGGGCGAGGGCATGGGGCTGAAATCTGATCCGCAAGCCAAGGTCGTGGGATTGGACGCGCCGCGTGGCAAAGCCTGTTCCAGCTGCGGTCAATACGATCTGCGCATGGTCGAAGGCTGCATGACTTGCGGCTCTTGCGGACATTCGAAATGCGGGTGAGTTGAGCAGAGGGGGATTGAGCCCTGTGTGGGACACACCATAACATGTCCATTATGTAGGGTTTCTTGTCCATTACGACACATGATTAATGACCACTGGCAACAAGAGCTGTCAGTGGTTTCTTTTTTAACAATGACTTAAGTTGGTTCAACGTCGTAGGGTGCGATGGCTTCCTTTGTCCCGTTGGTGAGACGGGGCTTGCGTTGACGTAGACGCTTGTTTGTTCTCTATAAGTTCCAGGGCTCCGGAGCCTTTCATATCAAACCCAATGTCGGACCATGGGTCAGGCAACCGGTGCATAGCAAAGCTGTGTGCTGGGATCTGAAAGGAATCCGTTATGCTTAAATCAAACATCCCGGTTGCGAACATTCGCTTCTTCGACGACGACCCCCACGGTTGCCCATCTTGAGAGGAGGTTCTCCCGATTTCTGAGAGGGTTTCGCGAGCGGCGATGCGTTGCCCGGCAGATTGTAAGAGTTGCTGAAGGTGGACCGAAGGAGAACTTAGACCTCTACGGGAACTCTCTTTCAACGCAAGATAAGGTCAAGATCGAGAGGCGCGGTTTAAGATATGTTGAACGGCAGGAAGCGGCGACAGGTTCACATTGCAACAATGGCCACAAAGAACATATACAGTCTTCACCAAGGGCAGGCATTTCTCGATAAGTTACTCCACGACGCGAAGTAACTGCTGCAGGCGCTGCACGGATGGCAACATATCCCAGTATTATAGAAGGGCTAAAAACCGGTCTGAACTAGCACACGACCTCTATCCAGCAGCCCCAATCTATACGATCATTCACATCGGCGCGCCCGACGCCCCCACGACTGCCGACCGGCAAGTGGGAGGTCGCAGTCTAGAGCGCGGTAGATGGCGACGCGCACATACCCCTGCCTACTTCGGAAACCAGTGCTGCGTCCTGTTGGCGAAGGCAACGAGCGAGAGCATCACCGGTACTTCCACCAGAACACCGACAACGGTTGCGAGAGCCGCACCGGAGCCCAGCCCGAAGAGGCTGATGGCGACGGCGACCGCCAGTTCGAAAAAATTAGATGTGCCGATCATGGCGCAAGGGGCTGCGACGTTGAACGGGATGCCCCATGCCCGGGCCGCGCCATAGGCCAAGAAGAAGATACCGTAGGACTGGATCAGCAGCGGCACCGCGATCAAGGCGATGATCAGCGGGCGGTCCAGAATGACCTCGCCCTGAAAGCCGAACAGCAGCACGACTGTCAGGAGCAGCCCGAGGATCGAGAACGGCTGCACGCGGGCTTTGAAAGCATCTACCGCCGCCTCGCCGGCCTTTGCGACAAGCCTCCGGCGCGTGGCATAACCGGCGACCAGCGGCAGCAAGACGTAAAGGCCGACGGAGAGGAGCAGCGTATCCCAGGGCACGGTGATGTCGGTCACGCCCAGCAGGAAGGCCACGATGGGTGCGAAGGCAAAGACCATGATCACATCGTTCACGCTGACCTGTACCAACGTGTAGGTTGCATCGCCGCGGGTGAGGTTCGACCAGACGAATACCATCGCAGTGCAAGGTGCCGCGCCCAGCAGGATCACCCCCGCGAGGTAGGCTTGCGCATCGTCCGGCGGAATAAGACCTGCGAAGACATACTCGAAAAACAATACCCCGAGTGCGGCCATCGTAAAGGGTTTGATCAGCCAGTTCACCACCAGCGTCACGACCAGCCCCTTCGGTTTGTCGCCGACCTGCTTTAACGATCCGAAATCCACGCCGACCATCATCGGATAGACCATCGCCCAGATCAGCACCGCAACCGGCAGGTTCACTGAGGCGACCTGCAGCGAGGCCAAAATGGAGAAGAGACCCGGAAAGAAGTTGCCCAGCAGCATTCCCGTGCCAATGGCGAGTGCCACCCAAACGGAAAGCCAGCGCTCAAAAACTCCCAGTCCCGCCGCAGCGGGAAGCGTTGTGTCGGTCATTTCGGGTGGGTATCCATTCTAGTTGTTTTTCGCATCAACACGCGCAGGAAAGCTCATCGATGACGGGTTGGCAAAGTTCAGGACGTCCGCCGCAGCAATCTTCCAAAAGAAAGGCCAACAGCCCGCGCACTCCGTCCATATTGGCGAAGTAGCGGATGCTACGACCCTCCCGCGCGCTCCGGATCAGGTCTGCACGTGACAGAATGCTCAGGTTGGTCGACATTGTATTTTGCCGAACCCCGAGCGTGTCGCCTATGTCGCCTGCCGTCAATCCGGCCTCGCCAGCCTTTATCAGCAGGCGGAATGCTTCGAGCCGGGTGGACTGGCTGAGTGCAGCGAAAGCGTCGAGAGCGGTTATTTCATCCATATATCTGGAAGTATTGATGTGTTTGATTGGAGTCAAACAGTTTTGAGAAAGCCGGGTTGCTTTGCCCATTCTTCTAGTCACTTAGAAGGTGTGTTCAGCAGTTCTCGAAAGTCTCACCGATATTTCAGCGGGCAGTCATAGCAGATATTGGTGCGATGCAAGCTACCGGCACATCTGGCTAGGTTCCCTTGGTGCGTTGACCTGAAGACCTTCTTGCGACTTAAAGGCTCCGGAAACCGGGCAAGAACGAAGCATCGTCGCCCATTGAGTAAGGTGAACCAATATGGCGGATCTCGGCGTGAAGTTCGGAAAAGACGTAAGGATCATTGTGACCGGCGGCACCCTTGATAAGGTGCACGACGTCCAGACAGAGGGTTTGGCGTTTTCATCTGATGGGACGACCCATCTGCCAGAAATGTTGAAGATCGGGCGCTGCTACTTTCCGGCTGTGCAGCTTTTGATGCTGAAAGACAGTTTGTACTTTGACGATGCCGATCGGGATGCGATTGCGGCTGCCGTCGCGGGGGCGGACGAGCAGGCAATCGTCATTACACATGGGACCGGAACCATGGGAGAAACCGCCCGGTTTCTGGCAGACCATGTCGGCGAAAAAACGGTCGTTCTGACGGGCGCGATGCGGCCTTTCTCGCTGTCGTCGTCAGACGGCGAATTCAATTTGGGCAGTGCAATCGTTGCCGCGCAATTGCTGGAAGCGGGGGTTTGGGGTGCCATGAACGGGCGCGTTTTTCCGGCAACTCAATTGAACAAGAACGTGGAACAGGGCAGGTTCGATGCCTAGGCAACCGCAGCTTTAAAACCATCCACAGGCACGAAAGACGCGCAATGAATTTCACCATCGGTATTGGCCCGAACATCCGTAAATCCGCTTACTTCGATGCAACCCTGCGCGACGGGGTCAGGGGGTTTTCGGTCTACAACCACATGTATATCCCTTCCCATTTTGGCGATCCGGAAGGGGAGTATGACCTGCTCATGACCGGCGTCGCCATGTGGGATGTGGCAGCCCAGCGGCAGGTGCAACTGGCGGGGCCTGACGCAGACAAATTGGCGCAATATCTGACGCCCCGCGATCTGAGCAAGACAAAGGTAGGGCAAGGCCGCTATGTTACTCTGTGTGATCACGACGGTTGGCTGATCAATGATCCGGTCCTGTTGAAGCTGTCCGAAAAGCGTTTCTGGCTGTCGGTTGCAGACAGCGACATTCACCTCTGGGCGACGGCGCTTGGCCGTGAAAAGGGCTGGGATGTCGAGGTGAGCGAGCCGGACGTGTCACCGCTTGCGATACAGGGGCCGAAAGCAGTGGAAGTCGCTGCGGCCCTGTTCGGAGATCGTGTCAGAGAGTTCCGCTATTTCGGGTTTGAGGAAACCGACCTTGACGGTATTCCGCTGGTGCTTGCCCGGTCGGGGTGGTCCAAACAGGGAGGCTACGAGCTTTACCTGATGGATCATACGCGCGGGTCCGAGTTGTGGGACAAGGTCAAACAGGCGGGGGCGGCGTATGGGATTGGTCCCGGCGCGCCAAACGATACGGAACGACTGGAAAGCGGTCTGATCTCATATGGCGCGGATATGCGCTGGCAAACGCATCCGGCCACGCCATTCGAGATGGGACTCGGCGGGATGGTCGATCTTGAGGCAGGCCATGAGTTTGTTGGGCGAGCGGCTTTGTCAGAACTGGCCAAAAATCCTCCATCAAGGGTTCGGGTCGGAGTGGTTATTGATGGCAATCCACCAATTCCGGGTGCACCCGTGCAGATGAAGCTTAATGCTGATGAGATTGGCTTTGTCAGCGAAGTCGCGGTGTCAAAGCGGTTGGGCAAAACTATCGGGATCGGATTGATCCGGGCTGAATTGGCTGAAGAGGCTGAAGGCCTGCAGGTTCTTATTGATGGAATTGCATACCCTGCGCATCTGCATGCCATCCCATTTGTAAAGTAAATCGCTAAAGTCAGAGCAATCGACAGAGCAGGGAACGCTGGGGCAGAGGATAGGGGGGGCGAAGATGACCGATAGTGCGAACAACTTTGACTATATTGTGATCGGTGCTGGATCGGCAGGGTGCCTGATGGCGAACCGGCTCAGCGCGGATCCGAAGAACCGCGTCTTGCTGCTGGAGGCAGGCAAGCCCGACAATTACCACTGGCTCCACATTCCTGTCGGGTACCTCTATTGCATCGGCAACCCGCGTGCGGACTGGATGTACAAGACGCAGGCCGCCAAGGGGTTGAACGGGCGCAGCCTGCTGTATCCACGTGGCAAAACGCTGGGCGGCTGTTCGTCGATCAATGGCATGATCTACATGCGCGGTCAGGCCCGGGACTACGACAACTGGGCCAGGCTGACCGGCGATGAGGACTGGAACTGGGAAAACTCCCTGTCCGATTTTATGGCGCATGAGGACCACTATAAACTGGATGACGGTGCAGACCCTGCGACCGGCGACAACAGCCGCTTTTCAGATATGCACGGCACGGGCGGTGAGTGGCGCATCGAAAAGCAACGTTTGCGCTGGGATGTGCTGGACAGCTTTGCCGATGCGGCGGTCGAAGCGGGTATCGAGAAAACTGATGATTTCAATTCGGGCGACAACGCGGGCGTTGGGTATTTCGATGTGAACCAGCGGTCCGGTTGGCGGTGGAATACATCGAAAGCGTTTCTGCGTCCGGCCAAGAAACGCGAGAACCTGACAGTCTGGACCGAAGCGCAGGTTGAGAAGTTGACGTTCGATAGGGATGCAAACGGCGCGTTGCACTGCACCGGCGCTGTCGTGAACCGCGCAGGTGCCTCGATCACCGTCACTGCAGGGAACGAAGTAGTCCTGTCCGCAGGAGCCGTGAACTCGCCGGCAATCTTGCAATTGTCGGGCATCGGGCCTGCTGCACTCTTGAAAGAACACGGGGTCGAGGTTGTCAAAGACGCCCCGTATGTAGGCGAAAACCTTCAGGACCATTTGCAGATTCGCACGGTCTACAAGGTGAAGGGAACCAAGACACTCAACACTCTGGCAGGGTCGCTGTTCGGCAAGGCAATCATCGGCCTCGAGTATATGTTCAAACGCTCCGGCCCGATGAGCATGTCGCCCAGCCAACTAGGTGCCTTCACGCGGTCGTCTCCTGACCGGGCCCATCCTAATCTGCAATACCATGTGCAGCCGCTCAGCCTGGAGGCCTTCGGCGAAGACTTGCATGACTTCCCGGCGATGACAGTCTCTGTGTGCAACCTGAACCCCACCAGCCGCGGTCACATTCGCATCGCGTCGTCCAATTTCCGCGATGCGCCGGAAATCTCGCCGAACTATCTGGACACGGAGGAGGACCGTAAGGTCGCGGCTGAAAGCCTCCGTCAGGTCAGAGAAATCATGTCCCGGTCCGCGATGAAGGCCTATGCACCAGAAGAACACAAGCCCGGCATCCAGTACCAGACCGACGAAGAGCTGGCCAAGCTCGCAGGCGACATTGCCAGTACGATCTTCCACCCCGTTGGCACTGTCAAAATGGGCCAGGATGATGACGCAACAGCCGTTCTGGATTCGCATCTGCGGATGAAAGGGGTAAAGGGGTTGAGGGTGGTGGATGCTTCCGTGATGCCTGAAATCACCAGCGGAAACACCAACTCTCCGACAATCATGATTGCTGAAAAAGCGGCAGGTTGGATACTGGCGGGCCAGTAAATTAGGTCGGCCACCCGCGACGATCGCAGGTGGCCGCAGAGTTCTTAGAACGGGCTGTCAGGATAGTAGAAGTCCATCGCGTTCTCTTGTGTCACCAGCACGGAGCCGATCACAAAGCTGCCGGACACCGGCGCGTTGGATGTGAGGCCAACGGCCGTCAGCTCAATCGCTGTGGCAATCATCGAGGGCGGGTAGGTGACATTTGCAGGGATCATCGCGTCGCCATCGGCGGTTCGCTTGATCATTTCCTTCATGCCTGCGCCGCCCAGTACGAATTTCACGTCATCGCGGCCAGCGGCTTCGATGGCGGCCAATACACCAATGGCCATGTCATCATCCGATGCCCACACCGCGTCGATGCTAGGGTATTTCGACAAGAAATCCTGCATCACGGTAAAGCTGTCATCACGATTCCAGTTGCCGTGCTCCATATCCAGAACGTTGATGCCGGACCCTTCGATGGCTGCGGTGAAGGCGTCGACGCGTTCATTGTCGATGGTGGTCGGAATGCCGCGGAAGACGACAATATCGCCGCCCTCCGGCATCTTGGACGTCATATAGTTGCCGGAAACCGTGCCAAAACCGGTGTTGTCTCCTGCCACATAGAGGTCTTCGATGCCTTCAACGGACAGACCACGGTCCACGACTGTGACCCAGGCACCGCTGTCAGACACGGCCTGAACGGGCGGAGTCAGAGGGTCGGATTCGAAGGGCAGAACCACCAGCGCGTCGATGTTGCGTGTGGCGACCATGTCTTCGATGTCATTGACCTGTTTGCCCGGATCAGAGGCAGTGGCCAGAACAAAATCAAGACCGGGATAGACATCTTCCAGACGCTTGACGGTCTCGGCTGCATGAAAGTTCATGCCACCGGCCCAGCCATGTGTCGCGGCGGGAATGGACACGCCGATCACTTTGACGTCGTCGTCTGCAAATGCAGCGGTGCTGACAGCTGTCGCCAGTGCCGCTGCGATAAACGTTTTTGTATATTTCATGTTTGCTCCTCCCATGAAGCGGTTGCGCGCGGCTTAACCTGCCGGCTTGCGTTCGCGCTGTAGGATCACAGCGAGAATGATGATGACGCCCTGGATCGCACCATTCAGATAGGGCGAGACAAAGTCGGTCAGATTGAGAATATTGCCGATCAGGCTGAGGATCAGCACGCCGATGACGGTGCCCCAGACACGGCCGAAGCCACCTTTGAGCACCGTGCCACCGATGATTACGGCTGCGATGGCTTCAAGCTCCCATAGCACGCCTGTCGATGCGGAGGCCGACCCAAGGCGGGGGACGTACATGATCGTCGCGATGCCAACCAGGATACCCAGTGCCGCATAAGAGATAAGGCGCGTGCGGCGAACATTTACGTTGGAATAATGCGCTACATGCTCGTTTGATCCGGTTGCCGCGCAATGACGGCCATAAGCAGTGCGAGACATGATGATCTCGCCGATAATCACGACGACGGCAAAGACGATAATCGGCCAGCTGATCCCGAGAATCCCGTCAAAGTAGACAGGCCGGTAGAAGGAGCGCAGGCCAAAATCCAGAGACAGCGTGCCGCCGTCCGCCAGCCATGTCACCAGTGAACGGTAAATGCCCATAGAGCCAAGGGTCACGATAAACGCCTCAATCCCCAGTGTTGTGATCAAGAACCCGTTGAGCAGCCCCGCCAACATCCCCGCAGCAATCGCCGTTAGCATGCCGAGCAGAATGATAGGGATGCCGATACCCATGCTGGGCAGGGCCGCATTCATCACTAGGATCATCAACCCAGCGATAAAGGCAGCCATCGAGCCCACCGACAAATCAAGCCCGCCTGCGGTAATCACAAATGTCATGCCCACCGCGATGATCCCGATAAAGGCGGAGCGCGCCAGCACGTTGGTAATGTTGGCCGCACTGAGGAAGTTGGCGTTGAGCATTGTGCCGATCAGCAAAAGCACCAAGAGCGCAATGATCGGGCCAAGCACCGACATGGAAGGCATTCGAAACCGCGTGGGGTTTGATGTAGTCGCATCTGTCATTCTTTTGATCCTCAAGCCATCTGTGGCGCTTGTTCGGCGCGTAATCCCATCGACAGGCGCACAATCGCAGCTTCGTTTATTTCATCGCGGGCAAGCGTGCCGCTCACCTCGCCCAAGCGCATCACCATGATCCGATCTGCTAGGCCGATGAGTTCGGGCATTTCGGACGCGATGACGATGATGGCATGACCGGCGTCAGCCAGTTTGCGCAAGAACGCATAGATTTGTTGCTTCGTCCCGATGTCGATGCCGCGTGTCGGCTCATCCACGATCAACACGCGCGGCTCGGAAAGCATAACCTTGGCCAGCAGCAGCTTTTGCTGATTGCCGCCGGACATGTTGCCCACGCGCACGTCCCGCGTCCCCGCACGAATGTCGAATTCCGCGATGGCGTTCGTCAGGGCGGCTTCTTCGGCGTTACGGTCGATCATGAAATCGCCGAACTTGTGCAAATTGGCCAATGTCAGGTTGTCACTCATGCCGCGCTCCAACAACAGCCCGCGCAGTTTGCGATCTTCGGTCAAATAACACAGGCCTGCGCGCTGCGCATCGCCGGGGCGCTTGAAGTGGACAGCATCGCCAAACAAGGTGATCTGGTGCGCTGTGGAAGGGCGCAAACCTGTCAGCCCCTCCATCAGTTCGGTGCGACCCGACCCGATCAGCCCGCCAACGCCAAGGATCTCGCCTTGGCGCAGGGTAAAGGACACGCCCTTGGCAAATCCGGGAACGCTCAGGTCTTGCACATCCAGAACCACAGGTGCATCCGCCGCCACGCCGGGTTTGTTGGGGTACAAGTCAGAGACATCGCGCCCCACCATTGCGGTGGCCATGGCATCCTCATCCATCTCTGCAGTGGGGCCGGCATGTACAACATCGCCGTCCCGCATGATCGTCACACGGTCCGAAATTTCTACCACTTCATCCAGTTTGTGAGAGGTGAACAGAATGGCCGTCCCTGCCGCGCGCAGCGCCTCAACCTGTTTGAACAGCACGTCGGTTTCGCGGTTGGTCAAGACCGCCGTCGGTTCATCCATGATCAGCACCCGCGCATCCCGGGACAGCGCTTTGGCGATTTCGACCATTTGTTTTTCGGAATTGGATAGATCCGACACCAGCGTATCGGGTGCCACATCGCAAGCCACCCGCGCCAGATATTCGATACAGCGCCGGCGCATTTGCGATTTGTCCAACAACAGCCCGCGTTTTAGCTCACGACCCAGAAAAATGTTCTGTTCGACGGTCAGTTGCTCGGCCAGATTGAACTCCTGATGGATCATAACGATCCCCGCAGCCTCGCCATCCTGCAAGCTGGCGAAGTGCACAGGCTTCCCTTCAAGCTGGACTTCGCCCTGTGTCGGCGGCTGATACCCCGCCAGAATTTTCATCGTTGTGGACTTGCCCGCCCCGTTCTCGCCAATCAATGCGTGCACACTGCCTGCATGCAACGCGAAGTTCACGCTGTGCAGCACCTCGACAGGACCAAAGCTTTTGCTGACGTTGCTCAAGGCGATGATCGGGGCAGGGGTCATAGGGCCGTCCAGGCGGCGTTGTTCGCCGATGAAGAAACGCAGGCCGTGATAAAGCGCATACCGTCCATGCCCGCAGTGATCCCGGGCAGAACCCCCATGGCGCTTGCCCGATCCGCGCCGCCTTGCACTGCACGAATGGCATCGGCGGCTTCGGTATAAAGTGTGGCAAAGCCTTCGAGGTATCCTTCGGGGTGGCCGCCCGGAATACGGCTGACAGCTTGCGAAGCTTCGGTTGCGCCGGACCCGTTGCGTGTCAACAAGCGTTTCGGCTCGCCGTGGGGCGTGAACCAGAGGTAGTTCGGATCCTCCTGGTTCCATTCCAGCCCGCCTTTTTCACCGTAAATCCGCAGCTTAAGCGCATTTTCGTTGCCGGGCGCGACCTGACTGGACCACAGCATGCCGCGCGCGCCACCCTCAAAGCGCAGCATCATATGCGCGTTGTCATCAAGCGTGCGACCCGCCCCGAAGGATTGCAGATCCGCCGCAAGGCTTTCGACGCGCAACCCGCTGACAAAGCACGCCAAATTATGGGCATGGGTCCCGATATCGCCGATTGAACCGCCTGCACCGGAGCGCGCAGGGTCGGTACGCCATTCGGCCTGTTTCACCCCTTCGTTTTCCATAGGCGAGGTCAGCCAGTCCTGCGGATATTCCGCCTGAACGATGCGCACCGTTCCCAGTTCGCCCGAGGCGATCATATCCCGCGCCTGCCGGATCATCGGATAGCCGGTGTAATTGTGGGTCAATACGAACAGCGCCTTGCTGTCTGCGACGGCCTTCTCCAGATCAGCGGCATCCTCCATGGTCGAGGTCAGCGGCTTATCGCAGATCACGTGGATGCCCTGCGCCAGAAAGGCTTTGGCGGCTGCGGCATGCACATGATTGGGCGTGACGATGGAAACGGCTTCAATGCCGTCCTCGCGCGCGGCTTCCGTCGATGCCATTTCCTCAAAGCTGCCGTAAGACCGTCCAATCCCAAGCGCTTTTGCACTTTCGGCTGATTTTTCAGGGGTTGAGGACAACGCACCGGCGACCAGCTCAAACCGGTCATCAATGCGCGACGCAATGCGGTGGACGCCGCCGATAAAGGCATCATTGCCGCCACCGACCATTCCCAAACGAATACGTGCCATCAGTCGATCCCCAACATCCTGCGATTTGCAGCCTCATCCGCGCCGCCATCTGCGAAGTCGTCAAAAGCGCGTTCGGTGACGCGGATAATGTGGTCGCTGACGAACTGCGCACCTTCACGCGCGCCGTCCTCGGGATGCTTCAAACAGCATTCCCATTCGACCACGGCCCACCCGTCAAAGTCGTTGGCCGCCATTTTGGAGAACACGGCCCCGAAATCGACCTGCCCGTCGCCAAGACTGCGGAAGCGGCCTGCGCGATCAACCCAGGGCTGATAGCCGGAGTAGACGCCTTGCCGTCCTGTCGGATTAAACTCCGCATCTTTGACGTGGAACATTTTGATGCGGTCTTTGTAGATGTCGATATTGTCCAGATAATCAAGGCATTGCAGGACATAGTGGCTGGGGTCATACAGCATGTTGCAGCGTGCATGATTGTCGACGCGCTCCAGAAACATCTCGAACGTGACGCCATCGTGCAGGTCTTCGCCGGGGTGGATTTCGTAGCAGATGTTGACGTCGTTATCTTCGGCATGATCCAGAATGGGCCGCCAGCGTTTCGCCAGTTCGTCAAAGGCGGTTTCTATCAGGCCGGCAGGGCGCTGCGGCCAAGGATAGACATAAGGCCACGCCAGTGCGCCGGAAAATGACACATGGTTCTTGATGCCCATGTTGGCCGAGGCAGAGATGGCTTTCATCACCTGATCCACAGCCCATTCCTGCCGCGCCTTAGGGTTGCCATGCACGGATGGATCGGCAAATCCGTCAAAGGCTGTATCATAGGCCGGATGCACTGCGACCAACTGCCCTTGCAGGTGGGTCGACAGCTCTGTCACCTCCACGCCGTTCTCGACGGCTTTACCCTTGAATTCATCGCAATAGTCTTTGCTCGACGCGGCCTTGGCTAAGTCGATCAGGCGTGCGTCCCATGACGGCACCTGTACGCCTCTGTATCCGCAATCAGCAGCCCATTTCGTGATGCTGTCCCATGAATTGAACGGCGCTTCGTCACTGGTGAATTGCGCCAGGAAAAGTGCGGGTCCCTTGATCGTTTTCATAGTGTTCCTCCCTGTTCGCCTAAACGAAGCGATTGACGATGTTTTCGAGAATTTCTTGTCGGCCCGAGCGTGGTTGCGGATTGACATCACCCGCCTCAAGCTCTGCCGCGATACTGGCGAAATCACTCTCAAGCAGCGCTTTGCCCTGGGTGCTGTCCCACCCCGCGTAACGCTCGGCGCGCATCGCCTCTAGCGTGCCGTCTTCCAGCATTGCAACCGCGGCTTTGAACCCGCGTGCGCAGACATCCATCGCACCTGCATGGCTGGCGATCAGATCAATCGGGTCCAGCGACTGGCGCCGCAGCTTGGCATCAAAGTTGGTGCCGCCGGTGGTGAACCCGCCCGCCTTCAGAACCTCGTAATAGGCCAGCGCGACCTCGGGCACATTGTTGGGGAACTGGTCGGTGTCCCAGCCTGATTGATAGTCGTTGCGGTTCATGTCGATGGAACCGAAGATGCCCAGAGAAGAGGCCAACGCCAACTCGTGCTCAAAAGAATGGCCCGCAAGAATGGCATGACCCTGCTCGATGTTCATCTGGACTTCATCTTCCAGGCCGAATTCTTTGAGAAAGCCGTACACCGTGGCGACATCGAAATCGTATTGGTGTTTGCTGGGCTCTTGTGGTTTGGGTTCAACCAGAATGGCACCTTTGAACCCGATCTTGTGTTTGTATTCCACGGCCATCTGCAAGAACCGCCCGGCCTGCTGGCGTTCGCGCTTCAGGTCGGTGTTAAGGAGCGTTTCGTATCCTTCACGCCCGCCCCAAAGGACATAGTTTTCACCACCCAATTTGTGCGTGGCATCCATGCAGTTTTTCACAGTCGCGGCAGACCACGCGAAAATCTCTGGGTCGGGGTTGGTGGCCGCACCCGACATAAATCGGCGGTGACTGAACAGATTGGCCGTTCCCCACAGCAGCTTTGTTCCGCTGGCGTCCATCTTCTCGCCCAGATAGTCGATGATCTCTTTGAAGTTGTTCAGGCTTTCTGCAAAGCTGTCGCCTTCGGGTCGGATGTCGGCATCGTGCCAGCAGAAGTAAGGCACATTGAGTAGGTTAAACATCTCGAAGGCCACGTCCGCCTTGAGCCGTGCCAGATCCATCGTGTTGCCGAACCAAGGCCGCTGAAACGTCTCGGCACCAAACGGATCACCGCCCGGCCATGCGAACGAATGCCAATAGGCCACGGCAAAGCGCAAATGCTCTTCCATCCGCTTGCCCATGATAACCTCGTCAGGGTTGTAGTGGCGAAAGGCCAGATCCGTGCTGTCCGGTGCGTAGGCCAATGGGGAGATATCGTTGAAAAAATCGGTCATGTGTTTTGGTCTTTCATTGGCTCGTTCAGGGGATCGGCAGGGAGATTGTCCCGCACATAGATTGTTGGCGTCAGCTCCGGCATGGCGGGTGTCTCGCGTTGGTCGATCAAGGCGCGCAGCACCGCAAAGGCGCGGTTGATTTCGACATCCGGGCGTTGGTCGATCACCAGATCAATCTGACCCGCGATCAAAGCCTGCCGCGAATGGGCGACCAGTTCGTGCACAACGCAATAGGGCCGCTGCGCAGGCTTGGCGCTGATGGCAGAGATCAGACCCGAGTTGCCAGCGCCCACATTGTAAAGCGCCGTCACATCGGTTTGCTGAGCCAGCAACCGGTCGGTTTCAGCCTGCAAAATAGAAGGGTCATCTTTGGTCAGGATCGGGTCAAGTACGGTCAACTTCGGAAAGTCGGCTGCAATCACCTCGCGGAAACCTTCTAGCCGCTCCGCGTGGTCGCGGGCGTCCAAGGACCCTACGAAGGTTTGGATCGCCCCGCGCCCTCCCGCATGGGCCATGCCGGTCATGCGTGCCGCCGTGCGTCCGGCAACGACATTATCAATGCCGATATAGGCCTCTCGGAAATCTCGGGGAAGGTCGGAGACCAACCCGATTACCTTGATCCCGCGTGCGCGCAGATCAGCAAGTGGTTCTTCAATGACGTTGCTTTGAAGCCCAACGATTGCGACGCCGTCAAAGTCCTTCTGACGGAAATCAGCAATGCTATCAGACAGCCCCTCGACGGAAAACGCCGAAACCTCATAGATATCGACACTCACACTCTCAGCACTCAGGTGCGCCGCGACCTGCGTTATGTGATCGCGGATCCTGTTGAAAAAGGCGTTCGTTCCTTTGGGGATCAAGAAAGCAATACGGTACACCCGTTTGCGCGACAAATTCGCCGCCGCAACATTGCGGACATAATCAAGGCGGGTAACCGCTTCGCGCACTTTGTCGATGGACTTCTGCGCCACATTTCCGCGGTTGTTTATCACGCGGTCTGCGGTCGCATAGCTGACCCCTGCCGCCTGTGCGACATCATGCAATGTTGGATTAGACATGATCGCTCCCCCCAAAGACGAATCTCCCAATCGTCTCCTTGTCGTGCATTTGAGCGCAGAAATATGATGGACGTCAATCATTTTCTGATAGACGTCCATCATTTCGGGCGGATTCATTGCTGTTTGAAGAGCTTCGCGGTCGGGAGGGCGAGCGTGTTAATGGTCGAAGGTTAGTCTTCTGGAAGAATGTTTAGCCCTCAAAAAGACGGTTGCCGACGGAGACCGAAAGCGCTCAACCGACCTTGTTTCCTTGGCTCCAGACACCTTTGAGCAGCGGAAGTTCACCTGCCATACGCACCCGCAAGACATCGCCGCGCGAGCCTTTTGCAAGGGCACCCCGATCCTTCAAGTGGGCAGCCTTGGCCGGATTTCGCGTAACGGTGGCAACAGCGCGTGGCAGGTCGTTCCAGATACTTGCCAGGCGGAAAGCGGAAAGCAGGAGGGCCGAGGGCACATAATCAGACGAGACGATGTCCAACAGATCCGCCTTTGCCAATTCCTCTGCGGCGACATTGCCAGAGTGGGAGCCGCCCCGGATCAGGTTCGGCGCGCCCATCATCACGGCGATCCCGTGAGCGCGACAAGCCTCTGCCGCCTCGACAGTTGTCGGGAACTCGGCAAACCCGACACCATTTCGGGCGGATGTTGCAACGTGGGCGGATGTTGTATCGTCGTGGCTGGCAAGCACCGCGCCAAGACGGCCAGCTTCGGTCACCGCACCGCTTTCATGCTTGGCACCAAAGCGCTTTTGCAAGCGCAGCAGGTTCTCCACATGCTCGGCAAACTCGGCATCGTTCATACCGCGTTTTTTGCTTACGTAGGTCTTGAGCGCGGTCATGTCGCGAAACTGTCGCTGCCCCGGCGTATGGTCCATCAGACTGACGATGCCGACGCGATCGGCCGGGCCAAAGGCGGCCAGTTCTTCCAATAGCGTTTCAGAGCAAATCTCTGCCCGCAGGTGCAAAAAGTGGCTTATCTTGAAGAAACCCTGCGCGCGGGCTGCCAGCATCTCGTTGGCCAGTGTGCGGGCATAATCAACGTAACGGCCCTTTCCGCTGTGAATTGATCCCACGCGCATGGCGTCAAAGACGGTGGTGATCCCGGTCGAGGCCAGTTCCGCATCATGTGCGATGAGGGCTGGAAGATGCGGCCAGTCTACTTCCGGGCGGGGCTCCATATGACGCTCGACGTTGTCCGTATGCAGTTCGACCAGACCCGGAAGCACCAGATCACCTTGGCAATTCATGGCACCGGTCGGGATGTGATCGCCTTCCTTGATCTCGGTGATGACCCCACCTTCGATGGTGACGGACCCGGTTATGACGCGGTCTGGCAGCACAAGCTGTGCATTCGCGAGGCAGAGATCACCCAACGTATCGTCGGGTTGCGTCAAGAATGACGGTGAAAAGGGAGAATTCATGTCATACCTCAAGGCGCTATGGCAAAGTTTGTCATTATGAAACCTGCGTCAGGTGGAGCAACGCTGTGCCGCGTGCAATAGTTTCGGAGAGCGGCCCATCGTTGCAAAGGTGGATCACCTCCAACCCGTCCGGCAAAGGCTTGTCCGCCTGAGCGAGCCGTAGTGCGATCTCGGCGCTGGTCTCTCGCCCCCGGGCCGCCAAACGGTGCGCAAGTGTCTCGGGCTTTGCGGTGATATTAAGCACGATAAGCTGCGGGAAAATCCTGGCTGCGTCCGCCAAAGCCTTGCGCGAGAAATTGACCAGACAATCGGTTCCCTTGCACAGCTGGTAATTGACCGTGATCGGCACGCCGTAATGCAAGCCGTGGGCACCCCAATGCACGGCAAATGCCCCATCCGCAGCCAAAGCTTCAAACTGGGCTGGTGTTACCGCATCGAAGTCTTCTCCGCCCAGTTCAGGCGCACGGGTAATGACGCGGCGCACCAGATGAATATCCGGCATCGTCTGTGCGATACCGACCATGACACTGTCCTTGCCAACGCCAGAGGGACCAACGACCGCGATAAGACGCCCTTTGCTCATGCCGCCAGACCCGGTGTGAAGCGTCCAACGTCGATTTCGCGGTCACACACCCGCGTTCGTGCAGCTTCGTCATGGAAGATGCCGATGATCGCCGCTCCACGGGTTTTGGCCTCTTCGATCAACGAGAGCACGACCTCTCGATTGGCCGCATCAAGGCTTGCAGTGGGTTCATCAAGCAGCATAGCGGGGTAGGGATGGGCAAAGCCTTGTGCGATGTTCACGCGCTGTTGCTCACCGCCCGAAAATGTTGTCGGCGAAAGGGACCAGAGGCGTTCGGGGATGTTCAGTCGGGTAAGCAAGCCCCGCGCGCGCTCTTGCGCCTCGTCTGCTGATACGCCCAAAGTGCGCAAAGGCTCTGCCACCACATCTAATGTCGCGACGCGTGGCACCACCCGCAGGAACTGGCTGACATAGCCCAGAACCTCCCGGCGCAGAGCGATCACCTCGCGCGGTTCAGCCTGCACCATATCCACACCACCTATGCGGATTTCGCCAGCCTGCGTCAGGTAATTGCCGTAGATCATGCGCATCAACGTGGATTTACCGGCACCTGAGGCACCTGTCAGCGCCACGCATTCGCCAGCAGACACCGCAAAGGACACATCATTGATCACCTCGATGACGGCGCTGCCCTGATTGTGCAGGGTGAAGGTCTTGGAAACGTTTTTCAGTTCAATCATGGTCATACCTGTAAAACGGAGCTGACAAGGAGCTGGCTATAGGCGTGTTGCGGATCGTCGAGCACCTGATCGGTCAGACCCGCCTCGACCACATGACCGGACTTCATCACCATCAGACGGTCCGCCAACAGGCGCACCACAGCCAAGTCATGGGTGACGATGATTGCAGACAGGCCCATGTCCCGCACCAAACCACGTAGCAAATCCAGCAGTCGTGCCTGCACCGAGACATCCAGCCCACCTGTCGGTTCGTCCATGAACACAAGCCTCGGGCCGGTGACGAGGTTGCGGGCAATCTGCAAGCGCTGCTGCATGCCGCCCGAAAACGTCGTGGGCCGGTCATCCAGACGGGAGGCATCAATCTCGACCCGGCCAAGCCAGTCTGTGGCTTTATCACGGATATCGCCGTAATGTCGCTCGCCCACGGCCATCAATCGCTCGCCAACGTTGCCACCCGCACTGACACCCATGCGCAACCCGTCGCGGGCGTGCTGGTGGACAAAGGCCCAATCGGTACGACCAAGCATCCGGCGCTCTGGTTCAGACATGGTGAGCGTGTCTCGGAAACCGTCCGTGCGGCTATCAAATATAACCTGTCCCGCATCGGGTGCCAGGTGTCCCGCCATGCAATTGAGCAGTGTGGATTTGCCTGACCCGCTTTCGCCCACAATCCCCATCACCTCACCGGGATAGAGGTCGAAAGACACATCGGCGCAGCCAATATGGGTGCCGTATCTCTTGGTAATACCCTCAACAGACAGCAAAGGTGTCATGCTGCGTCCTTTCCGCCATTGTCTTTCCCAATGTGGCCTGCCGCCTGCCGCGCTTCGCAATAGTCTGTGTCAGAGCAGACAAACATCCGCCCGCCCGTGTCATCGATGATCAACTCATCGAGGTAGCTGTCGGTCGCGGCGCACATGCCGCAGCCATGATCGGCTTTGGACGCCTCGAAGGGGTGATCCTCGAAGTCGAGGCTTGTCACTTGCGTATAGGGCGGCAGCGCATAAATCCGCTGCTCCCGACCCGCGCCAAAGAGCTGGATCGCCGCCATATCGCCCAGCTTGGGGTTGTCGAATTTGGGGATCGGGGAAGGGTCCATGACATAGCGCCCCTCAACCTTCACCGGATAGGCGTAAGAGGTCGCGATATGCCCGTGACGGCTGATGTCTTCGTACAATTTCACATGCATCAACCCGTACTCCTCAAGGCTGTGCATCTTGCGTGTCTCGCTTTCGCGGGGTTCCAGAAAACGCAGCGGTTCTGGGATCGGTACCTGATAGACAAGGATCTGTCCGTCGTTAAGCGGCTCTTCGGGTATCCTGTGGCGTGTCTGGATGACTGTCGCCTCCTGTGTTGCAGTCGTCGTCTGCACCCCGGCGGTGCGTTCGAAAAAGGTGCGGATCGACACCGCATTCGTGGTGTCATCGGCGCCTTGGTCGATGACCTTGAAGGTGTCATCCGGCGTCAGGACTGCTGCCGAGACTTGCACGCCGCCCGTGCCCCAACCATAGGGCATCGGCATTTCGCGGCTGGCAAAGGGTACCTGATAGCCGGGGATGGCCAGCCCCTTGAGGATCGCGCGGCGGATCATCCGTTTGGTTTGTTCGTCAAGGTAGGCGAAGTTGTATTCAATCATTCTGCAGCCTCCTGCACCTGGCCTGTGCCCGCTGCGTTTCGGAGCTTGCGCACCAGCTCCAGTTCGGACTGAAAATCGACGTAATGCGGCAGCTTGATGTGTTCGAGAAAACCCGTCGCCTGAATATTATCCGCATGATACAGGACAAATTCCGCGTCCTGTGCTGGCGCGCCAAGGTTGTCCTCTCCCAGCTCTTCCCACCGCAGGGCCCTGTCGACCAACGCCATAGAGATTGCCTTGCGTTCGGCCTGTCCAAAGACCAGCCCATAGCCACGGGTGAACTGCGGCGGTTCGGTTTTGGACCCTTTGAACTGGTTCACCGTTTCACATTCCGTCAATGTGACTTCACCAATTTCAACAGCAAAGCCCAGCTCGGGGATGTCCATCTCGACAGGGACTTTGCCAATGCGCAATTCACCTACAAACGCATGATTGCGCGCATAGCCGCGTTGGGTGGAGTAGGCGAGACCGAGCGTGAAACCCTCGTCAGCCCGCGTCAAAGCCTGCAAGCGCAACGCGCGGTCTGCGGGCATCTCAAGCGGCTCACGGGTCAGATCGGGGGGCGGGGTATCGTCCTGCGGGGCCTCTTCGATCAGACCTTCGCGGTTCAGAAACCCGGTCACATGGGGCACATCTCCCGTTTGGGCCTCGCGCGATGGTGCTTCTGGCACGTCACCCTCTGCTGCCAGTTTGAAATCGAGCAGCCGGTGTGTGTAGTCGAATGTCGGCCCAAGGATCTGCCCGCCCGGCAAATCCTTGAAGGTGGCAGAGATGCGTCTGTCACAAGCCATGGCACCGGTATCCACCGGCGCGGATGCGCCAAAACGCGGCAGCGTGGTCCGGTAGGCCCGGATCAGAAAGATCGCTTCGATCAGATCACCCCGCGCCTGTTTGATCGCAAGGGCTGCCAGATCCGGATCGTAGAGGGATCCTTCTGCCATCACGCGGTTCACCGCGAGGCTAAGCTGTTCGCGGATCTGCGCCACATCAAGTTCGGCAATCGTGACGTCGCCGCGGCGTTCCTCGGCGAGCCATGCGTGGGCGTTCTCGATCGCCCTCTCTCCGCCTTTGACTGCGACATACATCAGGCGCTTCCTTCTTCTCGCGACAGCGGTTTGCTGTCGGCACACAGAACTTCGGTAGAGCGGGGCAGTGCGGCGACACGGCTGCCGCTGGTAAATATGAAGTCCAACCCCAGCGGAAATAGCGCGCTGTTTTTCACGAAAGCGTCGTGTTCCGGCAAGGACAGCATCGCGCTTTCCTTAATCCCCGGCCCCTTGAGTGTGGCACTAGGCGCGTCCAGCGTGGGGCACTCCACAATTAGCGTCGCCGACCGATCCGGATATTCTGCAGTGCCGATCGGATAGGTCTCGAGCGGCGTCAATGCGTCCCAGGTGCCCAAAGCAAATGTGCAGTGCGATGGACCGGTCATTGGTGCGCCGGTGTGAAAGGCAAGCCAGGCGCGCACCGCGTCCGTGTCGGCGTCGCCTGCCAGATAGACTGGTGTTTCCGTGTCACAGAGCGTCAGCAGAACGGCGCCGGCGGCGGGTGACAGTGGTGCGGGCGGCGCGGCTCCGCTGATGTCCTGCAGCGTGCCGGGACGCGCCATGGCCTCCATCACGCTGCGAAAGGCATGGGCAGAGTGGAGCGATGGATCGGCAAAACCACCAGACAGCGTTTCGGCCTGCATCAGTCTTCTCCTCTTGTCATGGTAAAGAAATCGACCTTGGTTGCCGCGGCTTTGGCGGCGCGCGCTGCTTTTCGTTCGGCCATCTCTGATATCAGCGGATCAAGCACGGCCTCTTGCAACGTGTCCGCCAGCTTTGTCTGCATCAGCGCATCAACCACAGCAGCGGCTTCTGCATCCGCTTTGCGGCGCCCTTGGATATAGGCATGGCCGACCTCGCCTGTGTCCAGTGTCAGTGCACAGCGGGTGACCGTCAATTCACCCAGATTGAAAGGCGCGCCGGTCGCTCCTGCGCGCCCCCGTACCATGGTGCTTCCGATCTCGGGCACTCGCAGCCATGTGAATGTCGGAGGCGCGCCGACCGAAGCCAGCAGGCTGGCAACACGCCCTTCCGGGGCCAGTGCCATCAGGCTCATCCAAGCCTTGCGCGGGTTTTCTGTGTCCAAAGTGTCTTTCATGTCGACAACTTTTCCATATACTATACAACTATACATATCTTATCATGTCTGTGGCATTCCGACAGAGGAGTTTTGTGAAGTTTGCGTGACAGTCCCAGCAAGACACCGATCTGGCAGGCCATCGCCGATGCCTTGCGCAGTGAATTGACCGAAGGGCGCTATGCTGCGGGCGACAAACTCCCGACCGAAGCAGCTTTGGCGGACCGCTTCGGGGTCAATCGCCACACGGTGCGCCATGGTGTTTCCGCTCTTGTCGAAGAAGGATTGATCCGCACCCGCCGTGGTGCAGGAGCCTTTGTCGTCGCGACCCCGACAGATTACCCGATCGGACATCGTGTCCGGTTTCACGAGAACCTGATCGCCGCCGGGCGCAGGCCCGAAAAGCGCGTGCTGGCTTTGGACGAACGTGCGGCAACCACGGGCGAGGCCAAGGCATTACACATCGCGAAGGGCGATACCGTCTGTGCGTACCACGGCCTTTCATTGGCTGACGGTCAACCGATTGCAGTGTTCGAAAGCCTCTTTCCACTGGCAAGCCTGCCCGGGATCACAGCGGCGCTGAAGCAGACCAGCAGTGTCACGGATGCGCTTGATCTGGTGGGCGTCACGGACTTTACCCGCGCCTCGACCCGCTTGACCGCAGTGCGGGCCACTGCCACCCATGCGCTTCATCTGCGTGTGGGTGAGGCGGATCCGCTGTTGCGTTCGACCAGTGTCAATGTGGATGCCAACCGCCAACCTGTTGAATATGGCCGCACATGGTTTGCCGGAGATCGCGTGACGCTGACGCTGGATGTCTGACGCGCACTGTTACAAAACCTTCATTATGCAAAAGCTCTTAATTCATATATTTGTGAATTATGAATACAGTGATTCCCAACCGCCTCTCGACACTCGGCCATCCGCAACGGTTGGCCCTCTTTCGTCTGTTGATGCGCCGCTACCCTGATCGGGTGCCCGCGACAGAGCTGGCACAGGCGCTGGGCCTGAAGCCAAACACACTTTCAACCTATGTGAATGCGCTGATGCAGGCTGAATTGATCACCCAGCAGCGTGTTGGCACCTCATTGCGCTACGCCATCAACATAGACGTCACCCGCGAGACCTTCGGCTACCTGCTGCAAGATTGCTGCCGGGGCCGTCCTGATATTTGCATACCCAATTCCGCGCCAGAAGGAGACAGCCAAATGGCCGACCGCAAGTACAATGTCCTGTTCATCTGCACCGGTAATTCCGCCCGTTCGATCTTTGCTGAAAGTATCTTGCGCGATCTTGCCGGGGAGCGTTTTGCTGCCTACTCCGCAGGCACCAAGCCACGGTCCGAGCTGAACCCATTCGCCGTCGAGGTGTTGCGCCAGAAAGGGCATGACGTGTCTGTTCTTCGGTCCAAGAATGTGGCGGAGTTTCAGGCACCGGATGGGCCGAAGTTCGATTTTGTGTTTACCGTTTGCGATCAGGCCGCAAATGAAGAGTGCCCCTCATGGCAGGGCCAGCCCATCAGCGCGCATTGGGGGCTGCCCGACCCGGTCAAAGCCGAAGGGTCGGACGCAGAAAAGAGCCTTGCCTTTCAGCGCACCTATGGCGCGTTGCGTAATCGCATGATCGGGTTTTCCGCCCTGCCGCTCGCTTCGCTTGACCGGATGTCACTGCAAAAGGCAGTGGATGAGATCGGTCAGGACCATGATGAAGGAACTCTTGCATGACCACCTATGCCCTTAACGGCCTTGGCCGCATCGGAAAGCTTGCATTGAAACCCCTGTTGGCGCGTGGGGCCAAGATTGCCTGGATCAACGACGCCGTCGGCGACCCCGAAATGCATGCACATCTGTTCGAGTTTGATACGGTGCACGGGCGTTGGGATGCCGAGTTTGCCCATGATCCGGATAGCGTGACCATTGATGGGGTGCGACTGCCCTTCATCGGCACGCGGGACATTGCCGATTTGCCGCTGGATGGCGTGGATGTGCTGATCGACTGCACCGGTGCGTTCAAGACAGAGGCGAAAATCGCGCCCTTCTTTGACGCGGGCGTAAAGAAAGTCGTCGTGTCGGCCCCTGTGAAGGACGGGGATGCCGCCAATATCGTCATGGGGGTGAACCATGACGTCTACGATGCCGAACGTCACAAGATCATTACCGCCGCGAGTTGCACGACAAATTGCCTTGCTCCCGTTGTGAAGGTTATCCATGAGAGCCTGAAGATTAAACACGGCTCGATCACGACGATCCACGATGTCACCAACACACAAACCATTGTGGACCGCCCGGCCAAAGACCTGCGCCGTGCGCGTTCTGCGCTGAACTCGCTGATCCCGACCACGACGGGCAGCGCTACAGCAATTTCATTGATCTATCCAGAATTGAAAGGCCGGTTGAACGGCCACGCCGTGCGCGTGCCTTTGCTAAATGCCTCGCTGACGGATTGCGTGTTCGAAGTAGAACGGGAAACCACCGCCCAAGAGGTCAACGCGCTTTTCAAAGCGGCGTTGGAAGGGGAGTTGAAGGGCATCCTTGGATATGAAGAGCGGCCGCTCGTCTCCACTGATTACACCAATGATGAGCGTTCAAGCATTGTAGATGCCCTGTCGACGATGGTCATCAACGGCACACAGGTCAAGATTTACGCATGGTATGACAACGAGATGGGCTATGCCCACCGTCTTGTCGATGTGGCTTTTCTGGTTGGCGAAAGCCTGTGACCGACACCTCCTCTCGGGCTGAAGGCCTCTCTGCCTACATTGCGGTGACTGCGGCCTATTGGGCGTTCATGCTGACCGATGGCGCTTTGCGGATGCTGGTGCTGTTGCACTTCCATACGCTCGGGTTCTCTCCAGTGCAGTTGGCCTATCTCTTTGTGCTTTACGAGATCGCAGGGGTCGTCACCAATCTTTCCGCCGGATGGATCGCGGCACGTTTCGGTCTGACCTCTACGCTTTATGCCGGTCTGGGCCTTCAGGTGCTGGCCTTGCTTGCACTCGCACAGCTCGATCCGGATTGGGCCGTTGGGGCCTCCGTTGTCTTTGTGATGGTGGTGCAGGGCGCGAGCGGGGTCGCGAAGGACCTCGCCAAGATGTCCTCGAAATCAGCGGTGAAGCTGCTTGCCCCGGCCGAGGATGGCGGCCTCTTTCGCTGGGTGGCCCTGCTGACCGGGTCCAAGAACATGGTGAAAGGGGCGGGATTTTTGCTGGGTGCCGCGCTCCTCGCGACCCTTGGATTTGTCTGGGCTGTGCTGGGCATGGCGGCGATCCTTGCCGCTATTCTTCTAACTGTGCTTGTCGCCATGCCGCCCGGCTTGCCTAAAGGGCGCAAAGGGACAAAGTTCTCGGAAGTCTTCTCCAAATCGCCAAATGTGAACTGGCTGAGCGCGGCGCGCGTTTTCCTGTTCGGCGCGCGGGACGTATGGTTTGTCGTCGGCATTCCGATCTATTTCTATGCGGTCCTGTCCGATGGCACGACGGCAGGCAACCGGACAGCCTTTTTCCTGATCGGTACGTTCATGGCAGTCTGGGTCATTCTTTACGGTCTGGTACAGGCGAACGCTCCCCGGATCCTGCGCGCTAAAATCAGACCTTCGGCAGAGCTTGTTAATGCGGCACGTGGATGGGCATGGTCCCTCGCTATGGTGCCTTTGCTTTTGACATCTGCGGCGATGCTGAGTGACGGGCCGACGATCTGGCTGACTGGGATCGTGGTGGCCGGATTGCTTGTCTTTGGTGCCATATTTGCGGTGAACTCCTCCCTCCACTCCTATCTGATCCTGTCGTTTACCAAAGCGGAGCGCGTGACGATGGATGTGGGGTTCTACTATATGGCAAACGCAGCGGGTCGGCTCGCCGGTACTTTGCTTTCCGGGCTGACCTATCAGGCGGGTGGGCTGCCTGCGATGCTTGGAACGGCAACGGTGATGGTTGGCCTATCGGCAATTATGGTGACGTTCCTTCGGGCGGAGGACGGCTAACCGCTAGCCGCCGTAGCGTTCCAGAAACGCCTCGGCTTCAAGCGATCTGAAGTCGTCCATCGCCATGCGCAGCGCTTCGTGCGGCCAATTCCACCACGCCAGCGCGATAAGTCTGTCGGCAATCTCGCGGGGTTGGCGTGGACGCAACGATCGGGCAGGGGTGCCCGCAACGATTGTGTAGGGATCGACGTCTTTTGTCACCACGGCACCGGCGGCCACGACGGCACCGTGGCCTAGCGTCACCTCTGGCTTGACCATCGCACCCGCACCGATCCATGTATCATGACCGATGTGGGCCACGCGGGATGTGCGCTGCGCAAAGAAAGCGTCGTCGGGTGATGCATCATCCCAATAGTCATGTGAGCGGTAGAGGAAATGGTGACAGGCCGCAGTGTGCAGCGGATGATCCGTGGCCCCGATCCGCGAAAAGGCCGCGATGTTGGAGAACTTGCCGATCCGCGCATTGGCGATGTCGGCGTAGCGGTCGCAATAGCTGTAGTCGCCCAGACTGCTGTGCGCGATGCGGCTGCCTTTGCCGATCTCGACATAGGCACCGAATGTGCTGTCGGTGATCTCGCAGTCGGCATGTAGGAACGGTGTATCCGCAGACAGGCGTGCCATCACTGGCTACGCCCGATCAGCCTGCCGCGCAGCCAGCCGGAGAACCAGTCCATGAACATGACCATCAGGATAATCAAGACGATGTAATAGGCGACTTCTTCCCAGTCTTTCTGGGTCTGGATCGCTTGGGTCAGCATCAGACCAATACCGCCGCCCGTGATCGCACCGATGATGGTGGCCGAGCGCGTGTTGGATTCGAGGAAATAGAGTATCTGTGCCAGCAACACCGGAACCACCTGGGGTATGACGCCAAAGCGGTAGCGTTGCAGCGGCTTCGCACCGGTAGAAGAAACGCCTTCAATCTGCTTTTGATCGGCATTTTCCAAAGCTTCCGAGAAAATCTTGCCGAAAGTGCCGGTATCGGTGATCAGGATTGCGAGCGCACCCGTCAAAGGGCCGGGACCAAAAGCCCGCGCCAAGACGACCGTCCAGATCAGCGCGTCTACGCCTCTTACAAAGTCGAACAAACGACGGGTGGAGGCGCGGATCTGCATCAGCGGTGAAAACCGCTTGGCCGCAAGGAAGGCGAGCGGCAGGGCGATGATCGCGGCTCCCATCGTCCCCAGAAACGCCATCAGGATCGTTTCGCCGATGGCCCAGGCCACATCCCTGTGACGCCACATCGGGTTGTTCCACCAATCCGATAACGCGCCGGCAACGTTGGATCGCGTCGGGTCGATTTGCTTACCAAACAGGATGCTACCCAAACCCTCGCCGTGATAGGGACTGTCGAGCGTGAACCAGAACAATTCCCACCCGGGGAAGTAGTTAAACACTTCGGTGCGTGCGCCCGTCAGCGTAATGCGTCCCTCAGGCGTTGTGATGCCGATGCGGCGGCTGGAGGCGGAAATCCAGTCTGGCAGATCTTCGGGCAGATTGCTGGTCAGGCTGCGGCCTTCGGCCTGCACTTCGATAAGCGGGAAGCCCGGAATATCAATCTCTGTGCGGTTCTGGGGCAGATACCGCACGATGTGGTCACCGCCCAGATCAATGGTGGTGACCTCGTCTCCGCTCACCCAATCGGGGCGCTGGCCCTCGGGATACCGTCCTTTGCGTTCGCCCTCTACCGCATAGGAAACCTCACCCGATCTGTTGTCGCGGGTGACATGCACCTTGTGGGACCAACTGTCAGACGCCAGCTTGACCGCGTTGTCCATACTGGCGCGCTGGGCGAGGCCGGGCAGGTCAAACGCGAAAAAGATGTAGGCGAGGTAGAGCGCGATGACCGCCGGAATACCAAAGGCGACCAGTCGCTTGCGCTGAAACAGTTTCTCGGCTGCGAATTTGGTCTGGTTTAGGTCAATTGCGGTCATTGGGCTTGCCCTTCGGTCAAACGATTGCGGTAGCGGCTTGAGACTTGATCAAAAAAGACGATCGTGCCGAACAGAAGAATGAAGATTGCCGCGGCCTCGTCAAAACGACCGGGCCCCCATGCCATTGCATTGCGCAGTTCGTAGCCAAGACCCCCTGCGCCGACAAAGCCGAGGATCGCAGAGGCGCGGATGTTGATCTCGAACCGGAGCAACGTGTAACTGACATAGTTCGGCGCAACCTGTGGCAGGATGCCGATGAGCATGCGCTTGAACCACGTCGCCCCGGTTGATTCCAAACCCTCAAGCGGTTTGAGGTCGGCATTCTCGGAAACTTCTGAAAACATCTTTCCAAGCGAGCCAGCGGTGTGGATTGCAATGGCAATCATCGCAGGCACCGGGCCGCCCCCCAACACAAAGATCAAAACGAGGGCGACCACAATTTCAGGCACGGCCCGCATGATGTCGGACAGACGGCGGAAAAGCAGGATCAAGCGCGGCCATTTGGCCAGTCCACGGGTGCCAAGCAGGGACAGAAAAAGCCCGCCGATCGCCCCGATCAACGTGGACACGGCCGCGATGTTCACGGTCTCAACCAAAGCCGGAAAGTATTTCACGACCAGGCCGGGCAGATCTGCACGTTGTTCCCAAGCCTCGGAAAGAACATCCGTGGGATAGTCGCCAACCTGATGCAGCCCGTTCCAGAACCCGCCTGCATTACGATCATCCGCGATGGTAAAGCCGGACACCATCAAGACGATAAAAATCAGAAGCGTCAGCCCGCCATAAAGACGGCGGCGCTGGACTTGCGCCAGATAGCTGGACTGGATGCTGTCCACGCCGAGTGACGCGCCGCTGAGTGATACATCTGCCATGAAGGCCCCCCGCACAAAGAAAGACCGGCAGCCAACAATGGCTACCGGACATGTCATGAAGAATTGCTTAGCCGCCGATTTTGGCTTTGCGTGCTTCGACGATGGAAGTGTAGGTGTCATGCGTGACGGGCTGGAAGCCGCGTGTTTCACCCGATGCTACACCATAGGCACAGTCTGGATCCGCTTCAAAAAGACCGTCGACCAGTGCTGTCATCTTTTCACGCACGTCTGAAGGCAGGGCCTTGCGCAGGACAACAGGGCCTTCGGGGATCACTTTGGATTTCCAGATTTGGACCATGTCGTTCATGTCAACGAGGCCTGCATCAACCGCCTTGCGCAGGGCGCCGGAGTTATAGCCGTCTTCCCAGTTGCCCTGGCCGTCGGCCCACGTCACGCCAGCGTCGATGTCGCCGTTGTTAACCGCAACGATTGTCTGCTCGTGACCGCCGACAAACTTGACCTCGCCAAAGTACTCTCCGGATTCCATCGTCACGCCGTCTTTGTACTGCGGGATCTCGATAGATGGGATCAGGTAGCCGGAGGTGGAGTTCGGATCACCAAAGCCGAAAATTTTGCCTTCCATGTCATCCAGCGTTGTCACGCCACTGTCCTTGCGCGCAAACCCGATGGAGTGGTAGCCGACGGACCCGTCAACGTTCACTTTGATCAGCACAGGCTCGACCGCTTCGGGGTCTTGTAGGAAGGTCGCGGCATAGGCGGATGCGCCCAGCCATGCCATGTCGATATTGCCGCCCAGCAGGCCCTGGATCACGCCGTTATAGTCAGCAGGGGCGAACATTTTCGTTTCGACGCCCAGTTCCTCTGACGTGTAATCGGCCAGACACTGATAGGAATTCATCCGGTCCTGGGCGTTCTCACCACCGAGGATACCGATGCGGAATTCGGTGATCTCCTGGGCGAAAGCACCTGAGCTGAGGGCGGTTGTGGCGGCAAGCGCCAGTGCGAGGGTCTTGTTCATCGTGATCTCCATTGGGTTTGATGAATGGTTAGGTGTGATGAGAATGTCCTGCGCGGCTGCGCAGAGCTCACTGGCTCAGACGTAGGCTTCGGCTTTGCGCACTTCTGGTCTGTCCAGGGTTTCGATTTCGGTTGATGTGGCCGCCTCTGAAAAGTCGGCACCAGCGCCGTAGATGTCGCGCGCAACGCCTGTGGTCAGCTGCGCGGGCGTGCCGTCAAATACGATCCGCCCGTCGCGCATCCCGATGACCCGGTCGCAGTAGCGGCGCGCGGTATCGAGTGTATGCAGGTTTGCAATGACCATGCGGCCGTCTTCTTCGTGAATGCTGCGCAGGGATTGCATCACGACCTGCGCGTTCATCGGATCAAGCGAGGCGATCGGTTCATCCGCAAGAATGATCTTGGGATCCTGCATCAGCGCGCGGGCAATTGCGACGCGCTGCTGCTGGCCACCTGACAGTGCCTCCGCCCGTTTGGGGGCCTGCTCTGCAATGCCCAAGCGATCGAGAATTTCGATGGCTTTGTGAATGTCCGCCTGCGGGTAGAGGTTGAACATCGTCGCAAAAGTGGAGCGCTTGTTCAGTGTCCCGTGCAGCACGTTCGACACCACATCCATACGCGGCACTAGGTTGAACTGTTGAAAGATCATCGCGCAACGGGATTGCCAATCCCGTTTGGCCGCTCCTTTGAGCGTTGTGATGGACTCGCCCTGAAACGTGATGGTGCCGGTCGTCGCATCACTCAGCCGGTTCAGCATCCGCAGCAGTGTGGATTTGCCTGCACCGGATCGTCCGATGATCCCGATCATTGTAGGTTCACTCACAAAGATATTGGCCGCATCCACGGCCGTCTTGTCTCCGAAGCGCTTTGTCAGCATATCGATTTTCAGCATATCGCCCCCATGTTCAGGGGAGCGGATAAGCGTGCTGCGCGACAGTTGCGTGACAGTTTTGATGCAGTTAATTTACAGATATACGAAGAAATTATGACAGACGTCTGTCTGCCCGATCAGCAATTTGTTGTGCCTCTGCACCTGTAAAACGATTTATCCACAGGGCGTCATAAACTTGTTACTTTCCTGGTTTTTCGCGACTACCGTTGTTTTATGGCCAAATTCTTCGCCCTCGCGATCTCATGCATCCTTTTTTCGCCCGCTATGTCGTGGGCGCAGGTGGCTGACGTCAGTTGCGACGACAGCGAGCGCCTGACCCAAACACTGACAATAGTGATGGGGGCCAAACGTCACGGCATCGGCCTACGCGATCCGGATACAACGCTTGAAGTCTGGGTGACGCAGACAAACGGCGACTGGATGATTGTGCAGAACTACGCCAATGGCACGTCCTGCATTGTTGCAATGGGTGAGCATTGGGAAGGTACCAAAGCTAACCCTGCGTAAACGTGATTACTTTTGGCTTTTGGGTGTAGATCGCGATAACGGCGCCTGCATCCTTAGGCGGCAGTAATTTCAACCCACCACTGTTTAACCGCCCTAAAACGGTTCGATGTGATCCGCCGACAGGGCATAGGCGATGTCTGCGAGTTGAGTGGAGGTCGAAGCTGTGCCGAACATGCCAATGACATTGACCGCCTCGAACAGGCCGGAAGTTTGATAGGGCATCGTTGTGGTCACGAAAACCAGCTGGTTCGCGGGCGGTGGGGGGACGTGCACGCAGGCGCCGACGAAGGGGACCAGCATAAAAGCGGTGACGCCTGTTCCCGAATATTCGATCGGCACGATATATCCCGGCAAGCGCACGATTTCCCCGTTCCAGTCTGTGCGCACACCTTGCGAGGGCGGTTGCTGACTGGACGGGGTGCTGTTGTCGTGCTGCAATCCCTGCAGGAACGGCGGAACAGCGGCTTGACCGTCTGGAACCAGATCGCCCCAATCCAGATCAATATAGTCTTTTGCAAAGGCCATCGACGGGACTGCCCTCAACGCTGCGAGGGCAGCAAGGATGGCCCTGCGGTTGTGGACCGATGCTACCATTCGTAGGCCTCGATCAGATCAGCCTCCATTGCATAGCCAATATCGGCCAGCGATGTGTGCTGCAGCTCATGCCGCATGCGGCCAGTGACCCAGACCGGAGACCACATTTGATCGCCGGGCCAGGGTTTCTTCGTCTCGACGAAGACAAGCTGGTTTGCGGGGGGCGGGGGCGTGTGGATGCACGCACCGGCATAGGGGACCATCAGAAAATTCGTGACACCCGCCGCAGACATATCGATGGGCAGCATATAACCGGGCATCTTGATATAAGCGCCATGCAAGACCTTGTTCAGCTTAGTCGCGTTTTCATCAAACTCGGGCAGCCAGGTATCCTTGATCGCATCAATTTCGCCTTGTCCGATGATCTCGGCATAGGGCACGCCGGGGGGGATTAAATCCTCCCAGGTGATTACCCGTGGGGCTTCGTCCGCACTGCCAAAGCGCGGAACTGCCGCACATGCGGCCAGCGTAGAATTGAAATGGCGGCGTGATACAGTCATTGTGTCATACCTTTTTCCTAGTTTCTCACCATCATACCATCTGCCAGTGACATCCGGTAGGCGCGGAATGCAGGCAGCAGGCTCACAATCGCGCCAGCGGCGACAACGGCCAGCACCACCCAAAGCTCCTGCATGGAAGGTTGTTCGATGGGCAACCACAAGCCGAAAGCCGCATCAACAAGGGGCTGAGCGACAACCAGCCCCGCATAAAATAGCCCAAGGCCGACCACTGCGCCGATCGCTGCCATCAATGCGGCCTCCAGGACCAGCAAGCCCAGGATCACGCGCGGCCGTGCGCCCATCGCACGCAGGATCGCCATTTCGCGACGCCGTTCGTTCAAACTGGAAAAGATCGTGGCCATCATGCCCATCAGGGCGGTGATCACCACCATGCCTGACACTGCAATCAGGGCAGTTTCTGCGATGCCGACAATTTGCCACAACTCCTGCAATGCGACCCCCGGCAGGATCGCCAACAGCGGCTCTGACGGGTAGTCGTTGATCGCCCGTTGCAGGCCAAAGATCTGAAGGCGGCTTTTGACACCGATGAGCGCAGCGGTGACCGCTTGTGGCTCAAGCTCCATCTGGCGCAGCGCATCGGCAGGTGTTGATTGTCCCGGAACCTGCGCGCCGCTGCGCCAATCCACATGAATGGCTTCGATGGCTTGCAAGCTGACGATGACAGTGCGGTCGACGGGTGTGCCTGTCTTTTCAAGAATACCCGACACGCGGAACAGCTGATCGTCATGCTCAATGAAAGACGCCAGCCCATGCGCCACCACAATCGGGTCGCCCACTTCATAATTCAGCGCCGCGGCGACATCCGCTCCGATGATCGCATCGAACAGATCATCCATGACTTCACCCTCTGCCAGGGCAAGCGATCGGCCGGAGCGGTACTTATAGCGGTCAAAAAAGGCACCCGTGGTGCCCATGACCCGGAACTGGCGGTGGCTGTCGCCCAACGAGATCGGCACGATCCACTCCACTTCGGGGCGGGCGGCAAGATCAAGGTAGCTTTCCCAGGTCAGATTGTTCGTGGCATTGCCGATGCGAAACACGGAATACAGCAGCAATTGCACAGAGCCGGAGCGCGCTCCGACGATCAGATCCGTGCCCGATATCGTATCGGCAAAACTCGCCTTCGCACCGGTGCGGACTTTTTCAACGCCCAGAAACAATGCAACAGAGAGTGCAATGGCAAGCATTGTCATGCCTACTGTCAAGGCGCGCGCCATCAGCGATCCAAGAGCCAGCCTCAAAATCATGCCGCAGCCTGCGCCGTTCTGGCGATGTCGGCCATTTGCACAACCCGGTCAAATTGCGGTGCCAGTCGTGCATCATGGCTGACCATCAGCAACGTGCTTCCGGCGTTTCGGGTCTGCTCAAAAAGCAAATCCAGAAAGGTGGCCTGCGTTGCAGCATCCAGGGCAGAGGTCGGCTCATCCGCGATGATCAGCGGGGGCGCTCCGATCAGGGCACGCGCCGCAGCGACACGTTGCTGCTGGCCGACGCTTAGCGTCCCGGCTTGGGCGGTAAGGGTGTCTTTGGGCAGGCCAAGATCCATGCACAGCTTTTGCGCTGTCTGTTGTGGGTGTGCCACCCGCGCTCGGCGCTGCGGGGCAAACCGTAAGGACAACAGGATGTTGTCCAGCACCGTCGCATAGGGCAGCAAGTTGAATTGCTGGAATATCAATCCGATATGCTCGGCGCGGAACCGGTCGCGTTTGCCTGCTGAAAGCGACGCGATGTCGGTGCCTGACAGCAATACACTACCGGCGTGCGGCGTGATCGTACCGCAAATGAGCGAAAGCAACGTCGACTTGCCCGAGCCGCTTTCCCCAAGCAGCAGTACCCGTTCTGAGGTGGCGATAGAGAACGCAGGAACGTCCAACGCGAACGAGCCGCGCCCCGACCAGCGGTAAGAAACGCCTTTCAACGCCAGAATAGACGGGCCTGACCCCATGACCTTTGTCTGCCTCAGAACATGTCGCGCAGATCGAGGGTAGGGGCATCGCGTGCGACCTCAAAGCCTGTCGCCCCACGATCCGAGATGATCTGCACTTCCAGCTCCAGCGCATTCGGGAAACTTGCAAAATAAGCAAAATCAATCTTTGTCGCTTGGGCGGGGTCAGCACATTTCAGCATGTATTCTGCGTGGAATTCGGTGTGGCTTACAGCATCGTGATCGTCATCAGCATGCGCAGCATGGTCGTCGTCATCGTGACCCTCATCTGCGTGTTCTTCATGGTCGTGATCGTGGTCATCATCCGCATGCGCATCGTGGTCTTCATCTTCTTCGCTTTCCAGCGATGCACTTGCCTCGATCACACTGCATCCCGCGGCAGCGGGCAGGGCAAATAGGTCAAGCGGGCGGGCGAGCGTCGCCACTGCTGCATCCACGGCGGCACGATCCTCGGCGCTTTTTGCGCCGTATTCAAAACCTACGATATCGGCACCCGGTGCGTGCAGTTCCATCGCAATCCGGTCGCCGTCAAAAGCAATATCAAGCGTGCCGGTGCCATGCTCATGCGCGTCCAGCTGGCGCGTTTCTTCGGCAACTGCGGCAGTCGCAGCAAGAATGGCGAGTGCGGTATAAGAAAATTTCAGCATGTCAAATATCCCTTATTCAATGGTTTGGGCCCTGCAGGTGTGGCTGCCTGCTTTTGGACAGGACGCGAGTCTTCATGGCAAATCCTGCGTCATTCTGCAAAGTAGAACGCATCTGGTGAAGCGATGCAATTTGACTTTGTTGCTGCGGCGGCGTGGGGCGCATGTCATCTTGTCCAGTGACTTCTCACAATGGAATTGCCCCTGTTTTGGCCAGGTCTACACAGGAAAATTGTCGCTCCCGCTTTTGCGTAGGCTTTTGGTCCACCGACAGAAGTTGACGTATCACTTCGACTTAGCACCGGCATCCCCTTGCCCGGCAAGGCTGTTCCAAGCGTCGAACTGGGACAGGAATACCTCACCATTCAGAACATCCATCAGATGGGAGCGGCGCAGGCGGTCCATCACGGGGCCTTTGACCTCAGAAAGGTGAAGCCCGACGCCCATGTCGGTCAAACGGGCATTGATCGCTTCCAGACTTTCCAACGCGGAATAATCAACTTCGTTCACAGCCGAGAACATCAACACGACATCGCGCACATCGGAACCTTCGGTCACCCGTGTCTGGATCAGATCTTCCATGAAGCGGGCGTTCACAAAATAGAGGCTTTCATCGATCCGCAATGTCACCATGGACGGTACCGTTTGAACCTTGTGGCGGTGTATGTTGCGAAAGTGTTGCGTGCCCGGAACGAGACCCACCTCTGCCACATGCGGACGCGAGGTTTTGTAAAGATGCAAGAGCACAGAGATCGTGACACCGGCAGCCACGCCAACTTCGACACCAAGTCCAAGCGTCAAAAGGATCGTGACTGCGACTGCAACAAAATCGGCACGGCTGTAGCGCCATGTCTTGTTCAGTATCGACAAGTCAACAAGTGACAACACCGCGACAATGATGGTTGCGGCAAGCGTGGCGTTGGGCAGGTAAAAGACCAACGGCGTCAACGCGACGGCGGCAATCGCCAATCCCGCCGCAGTAAAAATGCCCGCGGCGGGCGTCTCTGCTCCGGCGTCATAATTCACCACCGAACGGGAAAACCCGCCCGTTACCGGAAAGCCGCCAGTGAAGGCGGCACCAAGGTTGGCAGCACCCAAACCGATCAGCTCCTGATTGGGATCAATGCGCTGTCGTTTCTTGGCGGCCAATGTCTGTGCAACCGATACGCTTTCCACAAAGCCGATCACGGAAATCAGAATGGCAGGCACCAAGAGGGCACCAAGAAGGTCGCCGGAGAAGCCCGGTAAGGTCAGTGGCGGCAGGCTGCGTGGCACATCCCCCACAATGCGCACCCCTTGACCCGCCAGATCGAACCCCCAGACCACCAACGTTGTGACCACCACGGCAACCACCGGACCTGCTTTGGCTATGAGATCAGTCAGCAGTGGTCCGGTGCCAAGCCGCTTGAGCAGGGGTTTGAAGTTACCGCGGACCCAGAACAAAAAGGCCGTTGCGCTGAGCCCAAGGCAAAGCGTGATCCAGTTGATCTGGCCCAGTTGCCCGAAGATCGAGTCTAGCATTTCGGGCAGGGTATGTCCCTGTGCGGTGACCCCAAGAAGGTGCTTGAGCTGGCTTGTCGCGATCAGAATACCCGACGCAGTGATAAACCCTGCAATGACCGGATGGGATAGGAAATTCGCCAGAAACCCCAGCCGTAGAACGCCCAGGAGCACCAGAAAGGTCCCCGACATAAAGGCCAGAGTGAGTGCAGCCACGGCATAGCCTGCGGTCCCTGTCTCGGCGACCTGTCCGATGGCCGATGCCGTCAGCAGCGACACAACCGCAACCGGACCCACGGCTAAAGCGCGGGAGGTTCCGAAAATGGCATACAGCACGATCGGCGCAATGGAAGCATATATCCCCGCCTCGGGCGGCAGCCCGGCAAGCAAAGCGTAAGCAAGGGATTGGGGGATCAGCATGATCGTTACGATGACCGCTGCAATCATGTCATTCGACAGGGCCGTGCGGTCATAACGACGGCCCCAATCAAGGATCGGGAGATATTGGCGCAGGAGGTTCATAGAGGGTGTGACTTCAATAAAAGGGGAGGCCCGTCAGGGCGACGGGCCAGAACGCAATCACTCTGCCGAGACTTTGAACTTTTCTGGTTTGGCCATCCATTCTTTGCCCTTCAGCATCGCCTGCCAGTAGATCGGTGGCAAAAGCTTTTCCTTTAGGAACCACGCAGCGCGTGATGGTTTCGTGCCGTCCAGCAAAAACGAAGGGAACGACGGTTTCAGCGCACCGCCATAGCCAAATTCAGCCAAAACAATCTTGCCACGCTCGACCGTCAATGGGCATGACCCATAGCCATCGTATTGTGCCACAGCGGACCGCCCGGCGATGTCGGAAATGATGTTCTCAGCCACCGTCGGGGCCTGTTTGCGTGCGGCAGCCATGGTTTTGGCATTGGGCGCATTCATCACGTCCCCAAGGCTCCAGATGTTGTCGAACGTCTTGTGGCGCAGGGTCGCCTGATCCACGTCAACCCAGCCTGCCGCATCCGCCAGTGGTGAGACTCGGATAAAGTCAGGCGCGACCTGCGGTGGGCAGACATGCATCATGTCGAAATCCACAGTCATCGTTCGGGCGTCCGTGTCAGGTTCGGCGATCTTGAAGGTCGCCTTTTTTGCGGGACCATCCACAGACACAAGGTTGTGGAAGAAATTGCAGGTCGCGCCGTATTTCTCGATATATTCCTCAAGCGCGGGAACGTAGTCTTTGACCCCGAACAGAACACCACCAGCGTTCATGAACTGAATGTCGATGTCTTTGAGCCGCCGGTTGCGGAACCACGCATCACCTGACAGGTACATCGCCTTTTGCGGCGCACCCGCACATTTGATCGGCATCGGTGGCTGGGTGAACAGCGCACGCCCTTCTTTCAACTCTTGCACCAACTGCCAGGTATAGGGGGCCAGATCATAGCGGTAGTTTGAGGTGACCCCATTGCGGCCCAACGTCTCCTCGAGGCCTTCAATCGCCTCCCAGTCGAGCTTGAGCCCCGGACAGACGATCAGACGGTCGTATTTGACCACACGGCAGCCATCAAGAATGACAGCATTTTTCGCAGGCTCAAACGCCGCCACCGCCGCCTTGATCCACTTCACGCCGGGCGGTATCAGCGAGCCCATGGTCTTGGCAGTCTGGCTTGCCTCAAAGATGCCGCCGCCGACCATGGTCCAACCCGGCTGATAATAATGGATATCTGCCGGATCAATGATCGCAATCGACAGGCTCGATTTGCGCGCATGCAGGCTGGCCGCAGCAGAAATGCCACCCGCGCCACCGCCTACGATGACGACGTCAAATTTGGCATCACCCATGTCGGTAGGTGTCTTGCCACCGTTTGCGATCCGACGGGCAACGCCGTTCATATCATAGCCTGCCGCCATCGTCGCGGCGAGGATTTCAGGCATGGGTCGTTTCTTGGATTCGTGGAACGACCAGAGCGTTGCTGACCGCGTTCCGGATCGGCAATAGGCCAGAACCGGACGCTGCAGTTCTGTAAGCGCGTCGGAAAATGCGGTAACGTCATCGTCTTGCACCATACCGCTTTGGATCGGAACGTACCTCGCCTCGATCCCTGCGGCTTTGGCGGCGGTTTCGATTTCTTCAAAGGAAGGCTGATCGGCGCCTTCCCCGTCGGGGCGGTTGCAGATGATGGCACGAAAACCTGCTGCCTTGATCGCCACCATATCATCGGCGGTAATCTGGGGGCTGACCGAGACCTTGTCTGTGATTTTATTCAGTTCCATGTTCTCGATCCTCTCGATCAAAATTTGTTCACAGGCATTTTCAGATAGCTGTAACCGTCATTTTCGGCTTCTGGCAGCCGCCCATCCCGCAGGTTCACCTGCAGCGCGGCGAGCATTCGGTTGGGCAGGCCAAGCGTCGCGTCGCGCTTCTCGCGCAGTTGGACAAAATCCTGTTTCGATACGCCGCCGCCCAGATGAATGTTATCGGCTTTCTGTTCGCCAACGGTGCTTTCCCACGCCGGTTCTTCGCGGGTTTTGGTGCCATAGTCGTGTCCGATGAAAATCCGGTGATCGTCGGGGCGATCAAGGATTGTTATGATGCTGTCGTAGAGTTCCGATGCAGACCCTCCGGGGAAATCGGCGCGCGACGAACCCGCGTCCGGCTGCATCAGTGTATCGTGTGCAAAGACCGCGTCGCCTGCCACATAACTGATGGAACCCAGCGTATGGCCCGGCGACAGCATCACACCGACGTCAAGATTGCCGATCTTGAAGCGGTCGCCGTCGGCAAACAGATGGTCAAAATGTGGATCAATCGGAAAGGCATCGGGCAGGTTGTAGTACCCGCGCCAAAGCTCTGCGATCTCGCGTACCTTTTCGCCAATGGCCGTCTGCACGCCGGTCTTGTCCCTCAGCCATGCCGCAGCAATGAAGTGATCCGCATGAGGATGCGTGTCGAGTATCCATTCCAATTTCAGATCGTTGTCCGCAATATAGTCTAACGCCCATTGGGGATGGTCGAATTTGGTCGCGAAAGATTTGGGATCGAACTCCTGGACGACGTCGATAAGAGCGCATTTGCGGGTTTGATCGTCAATGCAGATGTACTGGCAACTTCCGGTATCGGGTTCGTAGAAACCGACGACAGTGGGGCTGTTTGGTCCGCGGGATGGCGACACTTTGTAAAGGATATCTGACACGTTTTTGCTCCAATAACGCGCATCATTGAAAAGACTTCAGGCCTCCGCGCTGGCCTCTGCCGGTGTCAGGAAACGCGCGCTGTAAAGGGCCTCTCCCAACCGGTCGAGAAGATCGAGTTGCAGTTCAAGCCATGCCTTGTGGCCTTCCTCTTCCATCGCGATCTGCTCGAACAGTTTGCGCGATCCGATGTCATCTTCCGCGTCAGCGTCTTTGGCGGCACGTTTGTAGAAGGCAAAGGCTTCCTCTTCGTCTGCCAGATCTGTCTCGAACATTTCTTTGAGGGAATTTACCCGAACAGGCTGCTTCTGGAACGCGATCTGGGGATCGCCTTTCAGCGCAAGGATCCGTTCGATAAACAAATCCGAGTGGCCCAGCTCCTCGGCCTGCTCTTCGCGCATCTGTTCGGCCAGACCGACAAGGCCCCAATCCTCAAGAACATGTGCGTGCATCTGGTATTGATGGGTCGCAGACAGCTCCATCTTGAGGGCCATGTTCAGGTTTTCGATCGTTTTCGCATTCGACATTGTATTACTCCGATTCATTTTCTCATCTCTTCTCAAAGCCCGTTGACAGGCACCTTGAGCATTGGATTGCCATTGGTATCTTTCGGTACTTCACCAGCTCGCATGTTCACCTGCAAAGACGGAATAATCAGCTTTGGCATGGCGAGCTGCGCGTCCCGTTCGGTCCGGAACTTCACAAAGTCTTCTTTGGTTTTCCCGCCGCCCACATGAATGTTATGCGCCTTTTCCTCTGCGACAGTGGTTTCCCACCGGATGTCGCGCCCGTTCGGGCCGTAGTCGTGACACATGAAAAGCCGCATCTCATCAGGCAGGGTCAGCACCTTCTGGATGCTGTCATAAAGCGTGCCTGCGTCCCCGCCGGGGAAATCAGCGCGTGCCGATCCACCGTCTGGCATGAACAATGTGTCGCCCACAAAAGCTGCGTTCCCCATCACATGCACCATGCAGGCAGGCGTATGGCCGGGGGTGTAGATGGCCGTCGCTTGCAGGTTCCCGATGCTATAGGTGTCGCCATCCTCAAAGAGCGCGTCAAACTGGCTGCCGTCGCGCTGGAACTCGGTGCCTTCGTTGAAAACTTTGCCAAAGGTTTCCTGAATGACGGTAATCTTCGCTCCGACGCCGATTTTGCCGCCCAGTTTATCCTGAATATAAGGCGCAGCACTCAGGTGATCGGCGTGAACATGGGTCTCGATGATCCACTCAAGCTTCAACCCTTGGGTCTCGATCTCTTGGATCAGCCGGTCTGCGTGGTCAAAGGTGATACGGCCCGCGGCATAATCAATGTCCATCACACTATCGATCACGGCGCAGGAGGCGCTCGACGGGTCTTTGACGATATAGCTGATGGTGTTTGTCGCTTCGTCAAAGAAGGCGTGCACTTCGGGCTTGATACTCAGGTCGGTGGCGATAGTCATTGTCGGTCTCCTGTCTAAGAAAAACTGGCGGGCTTAGTGGCCGCGACGGTTTTTCATTATTGTGTTATAGGGGGCAGCCTGACCGCGTGACCGCGTCATTGCGCTGGCTCTGATCTGAACGGCATGGTCAGCACCCGCCGCAGAATGATGCCCCCGGCAACGGCGATCAAAAATAGCACCACTTCCCACCGGCCCGTCCCAAGCGCGGGAATGGCAGCACCGGGACAGAAACCCGCGATCCCCCACCCGACCCCGAACAGCGCCGAGCCTCCGATGAGTTTGGCGTCGATCGTGGTCGAGGTTGGCACCTGAAAACGCCCACCAAACAAAGGTGCTTTGCGGCGCCAAACAAGTCGATATCCCAAAGCGGTCACAATCAGCGCTCCGCCCATCACAAAGGCAAGGCTTGGATCCCATGAACCTGCAATATCAAAGAAGTTCAGCACTTTGGCAGGGTCCATCATGCCCGACAGGGCGATACCAACGCCGAAGACGACACCGGTAAAGAGGGCGTAAACAAGTTTCATGGCTCAGGCTCCCAAAACATGACGGATGATAAAGACAGTAATCGCAGCGGTTGCCATGAATGTCGGCACCGCAACAATCGAGCGCAGGGAAAGGCGCGACAAACCGCACACGCCGTGACCGGAAGTGCAGCCCGACCCCAAACTTGCGCCGAGACCAACGATCACACCGCCCACGACAATCATCACGGGGCTTACCGGCACGGCAATCTCTGGAAGCGTACCTGTCGCCACAAAAATCAACCCGGGTGCGAGGATCATTCCCAGCACCATAGCAGCGCGCCACGCAAATTCATCGCGACCCTCAGGCAATATCAGACCGGACATGATGCCCGTCGCCCCAAGGATACGGCCAAGGCCCAGCATCAATAAGACGGCACCAAGCCCGATGGCGAGGCCACCACCGAAGGATGCGATAGGTGTGAATGCGGTTTCCATATTTTAGGCCTTGCAGGTCTTGATGCCGAAGATTGAATAGATCGGGCATACCCGGACTGCTGCGACAATCAACATCACAACGCCGACAATGGCCGCTGCGAACTTTAACAAACCGCCATCAAAGGCGGGCAAGCCGCTGAAGAAGGCAAGGTAAAGCAGGCCGAGGCCAAGTGCTGCGCGAAAAATACGGTCGAGTGTTCCAACATTGGTGGTCATGATGCTCTCCAGTTTGATAACTTGAACAACAGATATAACTTTGACGCCGACGCTTCAGTGACTTTGTCACCTAAGATGTAAAAAGCCGAATATTACCTGCTCTCCGCCAACACGCGGATGGCCGATTTATCCAGTAGTGCGATGCGCCCACGCGATTGGGCGATCATGCCACGCTTTTGAAAATCGGACAAAACCCGGCTGACAACCTCGCGTGCTGTGCCGAGTTCGCTGGCAAGCTGTTGATGTGTCGCCGATATCTCTTTCAAGCCATCCCCAAGGACCAGGAGCCGTTCCGCTAGGCGCACATCCATATGGCCAAAGGCCACGTCATCAACGACACGCAAGAGATCAATCAACCTGCGGGAATAGGCGGCGAATACAAATTTACGAAAAGCTTCTTCCTCAGCGACTAGACGGTCAAAGGCGGGCTTTGGCAAGACAATTGCCGTGATGTCCGTCTCCGCGATGCCTTCAGCGTTATAGGCCTCCTCGGACAGCATGCAGGCTGTCGTCAATACACAGCTTTCGCCGGCGTCGACGCGGTACAGGACAATTTCGCGCCCGGAGTCAGAGCTTTGTGACACGCGAATACGACCATCATATAGGAAAAACAGGCTGTCGGGCACGTTCTCGGGTCCGAAAACCTGTGCACCGGCTTCCATGCGCTGGATCCGCGCAACCTTGATCAGCCGATCACGCACCGCACGTGGCAGCGCCGCGGTGCCTTGAAACTTCTCTGTCCAATCCTGAATCATCTTGTCTTGCGCATCGGTGCGACGATGCCCTCTTCCAGTGGTGCAATACGGGCCAACAGATCGCCCCGGTTCGATGCAATATCTGCCAACGTGAGATCATCGAGAACAGCCATAAAGGCATCTGCCGCAGTTTGAAGCGCCCGCGACAGTTTGCAAATGCCAATCAACGGGCAGGTGTTGGTATCAGGGCTGAAACACTCAACCAGATCAAGCGGCCCTTCGGTCAACCGCACAACATCGCCGATTACAATGTCGGAGGCTGGTCGTGCCAATCGAAAGCCGCCCCTGCGTCCCCGCTGGGTGTCCACATACCCCGCGACCCCCAGCGCATGCACGATCTTTACGATGTGCGGACGTGCCAATCCATGAACGCGTACAACGTCATCGACTCGGATCAATTCGGGCGCCTTCAGCGCTGCCAATTGCAACGAACGCAGGGCAAAAGTTGTATAGGACGTAATCTTCATACGGGCACCTCTGCAGTAAGTTATATTTTGAATATATGTTTTTGCAAGTTCGGTGACATTGTCACTGAACCCGTGCGGGCGCTTGCATACATCACGTTCAAACAATCAATGGAGAGCGACATGACACTTTTACTCGGCGATACTGTGCCTGACTTCAAAGCGGATACCACGACAGGTCCAATCTCGTTTCATGACTGGATCGGCAACGAATGGGCTTTCTTCTTCAGCCATCCCGCAGATTTCACCCCGGTTTGCACGACCGAAATGGGACGCACCGCGCAACTGGCCGAGGAATTCGCGAAGCGCGACGTGAAACCGATCGGATTGAGCACAGATACCGTCGACGAGCACCTGAAGTGGATTGCTGATGTGAATGATACGCAGGACACCACGCTACGGTTTCCCATTGTGGCCGACCCGGATTTCGCAATCGCCAAGCGCTACGAGATGATCCATCCCGGCGAGTCGCAAACTGCTGCTGTACGGGCTGTCTTTATCATCGACCCTGATAAGAAACTGCGTTTGTCGATGACCTATCCGATGAGTGTGGGCCGAAATTTTGATGAGATACTGCGGGCGATCGACGCCTTGCAGACCGGCGACGCAAAAGGCGTGGCCTTGCCCGCCGATTGGCGGCCCGGCGCACGTGCGATCATTCCGCCGTCACTCTCCAATACTGAGGCAACTGCCAAATTCCCGCAGGGCTTTGACGAAATCGGCCTTATCTGCGCACAGTGGATATTAGCACGACCTGACCCGCGCCTGACGGGCACCAATTTTTGACAGGTAAAACTGTATCGCCCGACCTGCGGTTGAGCACAGAAGCAAACTGTGTATCAGCCGCAGGTCAGGCGCCGCGCGTGTAAGGCTAATTTACATCAATTCTCCATACATCTACTGATTGACGCCGAATGGTGCTTAACCCCGCGCGGATTGTCGGCACTTTGTTTCAATTGCCTAACGCGGAACCGGGAACACCATGCAGAACGATCCAGCCTATTTTCTCTACCATTCCATTGGCCTGTACCCTGAGAAGGCCGAGGATATGGCCGCGGCTTTGACCACATTCTCGCAGGATTGGTCGGCAACAGATGATGGGCAATGGCCCACCGTACTGACAGCCCGGCAGGAGTTCATAGACCTGTGGAGCAAACTGATCAACGCGCCGCAAGGCACGTTGACCTCCGCCGAAAACGTGACTGCCGCGCTGTTCTCGGTGCTGGGGGGGCTGCCGCCGGAGCGGTTGCGCGGCAAGAAGGTTCTGATTGCGGCCGATTGCTTTCCTTCGCTGCATTTTATGTTGAACGGCATGGCACCACGTCTGGGGTACACGCTTGAAACTGTTCCGATCCGGCAGGGAGCCTTCTGGGTTAGTGACGAAGATATGCTGGCCGCTTGGGACGCTGACGTCGGGCTGGCGCTGCTGACTTTTGTCACCTCCACATCATCGCACCGATGCGATCTGGATCTTCTTATCGAGCACGGCCACCGTATGGGGTCGCTGATCGGGGTGGATCTGACCCAAGGCATTGGAGTTCTGCCCTTTTCTCTGAACAAGACGCCGGCGGATTTCGTCATATCGACCACGCTCAAATGGCTTTGCGGGACACCGGGCGCAGGGATCGTTCAAATGCGCCCCGATCTGATCCCCGAAGTGAAGCCGGAGCTGCGCGGCTGGTTTTCGCAGGACAATCCGTTTTCCTGGGATCTGGATGCCTTCGACTATGCGCCCGATGCGCGACGGTTCGAGAATGGAACACCTTCGGTTCTGGCCTGTGTCGGCTCGGTTCCCGCGCTGAGGTGGCACGCCGCGCAAAGAGATTTGCTGAGCCACAATCAGCACCTGACCCAAGCGATCATCGCAAGGGCACAGGACGCAAAGATGACCATCGCAACGCCATTGGAAGACGCGCGGCGCGGGGGATCGGTGATGGTGCAATTGGCGGATAATGCGCCGGGGCTGGTAGACGCGCTGCGCAACCAGGGCATTCACGTTGATATGCGCGGGCGAACCTTGCGCATCTCCCCGGGTGCAGTGACCGAAATGCGCCATGTCGACAGATTGTTCGACGCTCTGACGACGTTGATCTGACCAAGCGCTACAGCGCGTTAAAGAACCGCTGCATCCGGTCCATTGCGTCTTCGAGTACAGCCATCTCTGCACAGCCGAAGCAGACCCGCAGATGTCCTTCGCCGGCGTCGCCGTAGAAGCTGCCAGCCTCGACGACCACGCCGGTCTGTTCGAGCAATTGATCGGCACAATCCTGCGCTGAAAGCCCCGTCGCGGATATGTCGGGGAAGGCATAGATGGTCCCTTCGACCTCGGCACAGCGTACGCCGGGCATCTGGTTCAGCCGGCCCACGACCAAATCGCGCCGTTCCCTGTCACGGGCGACCATGCCTGCCAAAACGGACGGATCGCCCGTCACCGCCGCCAGCGCCCCATGTTGGATAAACGTATTCACATGGGTCACTTCGGTGGTTGTGATCTTCATCATCGGACCAATCAACGCGGCATCGGCGGCGATATATCCCAACCGCCAGCCGTCCATCGCATAGGCCTTGGTAAAGGCACCCATGGTGATAGTCCGTTCTTTCATTCCCGGCAGGGATGCGATGGAAATATGCTCGGCCCCGTCATAGGTAATTTCTTCATATACCTCGTCCGAGAGCACCAGAAGATCATGCTCCAGTGCGATATCGGCCAGAATTTCCAGTTCGGCCCGCGTATAGACACGGCCCGTCGGGTTGCACGGATTGATCAGCGCGATGGCCCGCGTGTTTGCTGTGATCTGCGGCTCGATCAGGGCGCGATTGATAGCAAAGCCGTTCGCAGCATCCAGCGGCGCGACGGTGACCGAGGCCCCGGCCATTTCCGCTTTGCCGATGTGTTGTGGATAATAAGGGGCCAGCAACAGGCACTCATCGCCTGCATCCAGAAACGCCATGAAGGCGGCGAAGGACGCTTGTGTCAGACCGTTGGTGATAATCACCTCATTAGCGGTGACATCCATTTTGTTCTTGTCGCGCAGTTTGCCCGCAATGGCGGCGCGTAATTCGGGCATGCCTTGCAGGTCTGAATAATGCACATCGCCCGCCTGAAGGGCCGCGACGGTTGCCTCTTTGATATGCTGCGGCGTGTCCTCTGCCGGCATACCAAGCTCGAGGTGAATAAGGTCGCCTTCCATTCCTACCGCTTTGGCAAACATGCCAAAATTCTTGGGCGAGGTATTGGTAATGCGGCGGGCAGGGCGGATCGGCATCGCGTGTTCCTTGGCAAGGGTCGGTGGCTTGGCTACACCTAACGCAGATAAATCAGAAAGGGCAGGGGTATGAGCAAGGTAGCAGTCGTGACAGGGGCCGCAGGTGGCATGGGACAGGCGATTGTGACGCGCCTGTTGGCCGATGGCTGGGCGGTGGTGGGCTTTGACATCGACGCCGAAGGGCTGGCCGCGATGGCACAAGACGGGTTTGCCGCGATGGTCGTTGATCTGATGGACCCGGAGGCGATCAGGGGCGCCTTTGCGGAGATCAACTCAATGCTGGGCGGCGTTGATGCCCTGGTGAACAATGCAGGCACCTGTTTCATGTCAGACTTCCCCGACATCCCCGAGGATGAGCTGGAGCGCCAGATGCAGCTCAATTTTTCCTCTGCCTTTCACTGTTGTCAGGCTGCGGTCAAGCTGATGACAGGGCGGGACGGAGTGCGCAAAATCGTCAATATCTCTTCCAACGGGGCGTATAATTTCGACGTCTTCGATCCCCCCCACTACCGCGCCTCCAAGGCGGCTTTGGACACATTGACCAAGGATCTGGCCCGCCGCTACGCCACCGAGAAAATCGCCGTCAATTCGATCGCGCCCGCGATGACGGAGACACCGCTTTTTGGTGTGCTGACCGAGGATGTTCTGGCAAAGGCGGTCGCCGCCATGCCGCACGGCCGCGCAATGCAACCGGAGGAGATCGCCGCCTGGGTCGGCTTTTTGATGTCTCCTGCTGGCGATGTCTCAAGCGGGAATGTGATCATTCTTAATCAGGGGCGCGATGTGCGGTAGGATCGAACCGATTGTTTAACGTCAGCGCAAGGAAGGTCACTCGAACCAATGCGGCGCTTTCTTCAACTCGGGCCATTGCTCGGGCGAATGGCCAAAGATCACAAAAGCATCCCGCGCGGCGGCCATCGCCATCAAACGGTCTCCATGAAGAATGGCCTGATCCACATCCCATGATCCGGCAAATTTTTCGTTGATCTCGGACGCCCGGCTTATGGCATCCGAGGTCAGCAGGACCCAGCCCGTCTGTGGCAATGCTATCATAAAGGCCAATTGCCCCGGCGCGTGACCGGGGCAGTGCAGCACCTCAAACCCGGTCCCAAATGTCATATCCCCCTCAACCAACAGATACTCCCGATCCGGCCATTCCATCGGCTGTTTGCCAGACCAGTACAGTGGGCGTGGCAAGGCACGCTCGGCAGCAGAGATCAGAATAGGCGCGTGGGGATAACCCGCCATATCGCCCAGATGGTCGATATGCGTATGGCTTTGGATCATCAGCGTGACGTCGGTTTTTGACAGACCAAGCTTGCCCAGCTGCGCCTCCGGCAGGTTCTCCGGCGTGACAGAAAGCACTCTGCCAAAGCTCCCCAATGCATCTTGCTCTGTCGCGGCGTCCGCATCATGGGCATATTTTTCGGGAAAGCCCGTGTCGATCAGAACGACCTCATCCGCATCAGTTTCGATCACAAAACCACAGATGCCAATGGTGCGCGGTCCGGCGTGGACTTCGAACAATCCATAGTCCAGCACAGCCAGACGTTTCGGTTTGCCCCTCAAGGTGAATTGGGTACTCATGCCGGCATTGAGGAGAGAGGCACGATGAAAGTCAAGATACACAGATTGTTCCAGTATTTACTGGAAACCACCGAAGCGGCACCGGAAGCGATTGTCGGATTTTCGCTGTCGCAGTCGCCCGTGTTGGGCGATTTTCTGGATGATCTGGATCCGGCGCAGACGCTTGACTGGAACAACCGCGACTTTCGCGGCCTGCCGGAGTTGCGTGAGCATGTCTTGCGGCAAGCAGGGTTGGACCGCGTGTGCAAAGCGCAGGACGTATTGATCACGGCAGGCGCGGCAGAGGCGAATTATCTGGCAATTATGCAGCTGCTACAGCCAGGTGACGAGATCGTTGTAGAGACCCCTGGCTGGCCGCAAGCGGAGGTTCTGGCCAAGGCCATCGGCGCAAAGATTATCCGCGTAGAACGGCGCGAAGCCAATGGCTGGGCTTTGCCGCTGGATGAGATGCGCGATGCAGTCACGCCGCGCACCAAGCTTGTCTTTGTCAGCAATCCTAACAACCCGACGGGTCATCTTTTGCAACAAGCCGAAGTAGAAGAATTGGTGCGGATTGCCGACCGCGCAGGTGCGTGGCTGCTGGTGGACGAGGTCTATGCCGGGCTGGAATGGCAAGGGCCGCGCGCGCCCTCTGTCGCCGGTCTCTATGAGCGCGGGATCACCACCGGTTCCGTCAGCAAAGCGCTGGGCATGCAAGGTCTGCGGACAGGCTGGCTTATTTGCCAAGACGCAGAACTGATGATGGATGCGGTGATCCTGCGCGAAAATGCATCTGAAATCATGAACATTATGGGCGAGGTCATCGCAGAGATTGCCTTGCGCCCCGGCCGCTATGAGTCAGCGATGCTCAAGGCGCGAGAGGAAGGTGCCGCGAACCTTCGGCAAATGAACGCTTGGGTCGATGCGCAAGAGAGCTTGAGCTGGGTTTCGCCGCAGGCCGGGTTAATTGGCCTTGCCCGGCTGCCGCAGGCGATCGACAGCGATGCCTTCGCCACAACGCTGCTGGCTGAGCCTTATCGCACCTTCCTGCTACCCGGCAGCGCCTACGATCAACCCAATCACATTCGTCTGGGTGTGGGGGGCGGCGCGGCGGTCAATCTGGACGCGGGGCTAGAGCGCGTGGCGCTAGCATTGCGAGAATGGGAGACAACCTGAGCCTCTTTGGCTTTTCCTAAGTTTGAGCCAATGCCGTCATATTTGGTGCTACGATAGCGTTTCTGCTACCTGAGATAGAAATTCTGCTAATATAACCAAATGGTTATCGTCACTGTCGCGTTTAGGCTCTAATCAAATGTGATGGATGTTGCAGGCTGGGATTTTTTCGAAGAGCGGATCGCAACTCTGGTTCTGTTGGAAAACCATTCTTTGCCACAGGCCATCGGTGCACTCTGTGACGCCTATCCTGAAAGCAGCGCTGATCAGCTTCTTCTGGCCGCGATTTCCTTTGCGACCCACTTGGATACAACATCTGGCCATGTCGAGGATAAAGCGCTGGCGCAATCGCACCGTCGTTATCGGGTCATCGCTGCCTTGGCGGCAGATTTGGCACTTCTACCCGACGGCAAACGACAATGTGAGGACCTGCGGCTGTTCTGGCAGGCATCTGGAAGTGAGGTCTTTTTCTGACAGGCATGACTGCCTGCCATCTTATCAGTTAGGTATAGGAGCCAGCCTTGCCGGTGGCCGTGCTAGTACCACTTCGCAACCGGCGGCAGGCTCATCAACACGGCCTCAGGATCATGGCCGGTTTCCAGACCAAATTTGGTGCCACGGTCGTAGACAAGATTGTATTCGGCATAAAGCCCACGATGCTGCAGCTGTACTTCCTTGTCTGCGTCGTCCCACTTGGTATTTCGCCGTTTGTCGACCAGCGGCACAAAGGCTGGCAAAAAGGCCGCCCCCACATCCTGCGTCAATCTGAAATCCGCTTCCCAGTCGCCTGTATTCCGATCATCATAAAAGATGCCGCCAACACCGCGCGCCCGTTTGCGGTGCGGAATGTAGAAATACTCGTCGGCCCAAGCTTTGAGTTCGTCATAAAGCGCATCACCATGAGGGTCGCAGGCCCCCTTCATCTTGCCGTGAAAATATGCGGTGTCTTCTGCGTACTCAATACAGGGGTTAAGGTCGGCCCCGCCGCCAAACCACCAGGCATGCGGTGTCCAGAACATGCGTGTGTTCATATGCACGGCAGGGACATGAGGATTTTGCATGTGTGCCACCAGCGAAATGCCCGAAGCCCAAAAGCGCGGATCGTCCTGCATGCCGGGGATTCCCTTGCGCGCCGCCATCGCCGCCTGCGCCCGTTCGCCCAAGGTGCCATAAACGGTCGAGATATTGACGCCGACCTTCTCGAAGACACGGCCCCCGCGCATCACACTCATTTCACCGCCGCCCGCATCCGTGCCGTCATCAGACGTGCGCGAGGTCTTGCGCACCTCAACCCGGCCTGCCGCACCGTCGCTTTCGTGTCGGTCTTCCAGCGCGTGAAACTCTGTCACAATATCGTCCCGCAATTGGCGGAACCATGCAGCCGCACGGGCTTTTTCGATGTCGAAGGTATCTGTCATGATGTCTGTTCTCAGTTTGTTTCCGGCGTAGCCTAACGCTGCGCCGCCGCAGATAAAACAGACATCTGCCCCCCGATCTTTGATCTAAATCAGTCTTTGTCCGCAAACAATTCGACGCAGGGCAGGGGGATCAGTTATCGTAGTAAGCGCTATAGGCTCCATAGCTGTCACCATAGCCATAGCGCTTCATCTGGCGTGCGTTGATTTGGCTGAGCACCAAACCAGAAACCTTGATGTTCACATCTTCAAATGACCGCAGCCCCTCGCGCACCTGCCGATGCGTCGTGCTGTCCCATTTTACGGTATACACAATAGCATCCACAGCTTGCCCGATAATCCGTGCATCCGGCACAGCCAGAACTGGTGGCGTATTAATGATAATACAATCATATATTTCACGCGCTTCGGTAAGGAAGTCTGTGAACCGATCGGAAGAAAAGATATCGGCGGCGTTTGTCTTAGCTTTTTCGCCGACCAAAACATCCGCGCCTAGGTCATCGACAAATATCGTGGCTTCTGACAGCGCGCGGTCTCCTGACAGTACTGACAACAGGCCTACGTCCCCTGGGACATCAAAGTACTGGCTGAAAACACGGCGCCGAATATCGCCTTCGATCAACAAAACCCGCTTCCCAAGACCGGTCAAATTTTGCGTGAGTGCAAGGGATTGCGTCGTCTTGCCTTCCTGAGGGATGGAAGAGGTCGACATGATGACCTGTGGGCGTCGGTCAAGGTTGGACAACAACACTGAAGTTCGAAGATTGCGGATCGCCTCAGCCGCCGCAGAGGTCGGCTTGTCGACCAGATATTTAAGAACGTTCTTACGACGCTGGGCCGGAATCGTAGGAACCTGGCCGATCACAGTGTAACCGGTTCTACCTTCCAATTTAGAAGCGTCGCGGAAGGTCGTCTGAGCAAATTCGCGCACCAGAACATACCCAGCCCCAAACATCAGACCCAACATCATAGAGAGCGCCAGTATCAGTGATTTACGCGGAGCAGATGGGAGGTTGGGCACCACTGCACGCGAGAGAACGCGGCTGTCGGCCTGCTGTATACCTTCCTGAACACTGGTTTCTTTCAACCGGCTGAGGAAAAACTCGACAATCAGGCGGCTCGCCTCTGACTCGCGCTGCAGTTGCTGCAAGCGAACCAAATCCTCGGACTGGCTTTCGATCTGCTGTTCTTGCTGGCTGATCGTATCCTGAAGTGCTGCAATTTGGCTTTCTGCACGGTCAACTTCGAGCTGGGCGCGCCATGCTGGTCGCTGTACGGTGGGCCTTGAGATAGGTTGCGTCGATCAGCACGGTCTTCTCTTCGCCGTGGCTGGCCGCCAGACCGACCGTCATCTGCGCTCAGATGCCCTTATTGCTCTAGCGCTTCCAACGGTTGTAGAGCGCATTGTGAGAACCGTACTTCCTCGGCGTATCGCTGAACTTTAAGCCATTGTTATTGATGAAGATAATCCCCCTTAGCACATGCTGATCGTCAACGCGTGGTTTGCCATGGGGCTTTGGCAAATAGGGTCTCAAAAACGCCATCCGCGCATCGCTCAACCAGAAAAGATCAGCCATGTCACCGCTCGTTCTTCAACGGTGGGTCATACAGCTTTCCGGAAATGAATGGGTCCTATCGCTAGGATCATCCAATCCGGCGGACTTTGGTGCTGTGACAGCTTGGCATCTGAATGCCCGCAATGCCACGAACATGACATTGGCCACTCGTTTCATGATGCAGCCGAATGATGTTGTCTTCATCGCTGAGCAGCTAATCACCCGTTGGAACCGTGCGCTGAGACAGATCTTCCCATCGCTGATCGGTCTGGCAAATGTCGCCACGAACTAAGTCTGAGCGGGGTAAGCCCCGCTCGTTCAGATCACTCGGCATGAGATCGTCATAAAGTTCTACTGATCCACAAGACCGGTGCACCATACGGTCTAGTGGGACATGCTCAGGTGAGCTTCACGCTTCTGCACCCAGCCGCGCTTCCTGCGGTCCTTTGGATGTATTGTATGGAAGCGGGCGGACCAATTTCAGCGGCACTGCTTGATGTGTTTTGTGGCGCATATAGCGGCGACTTCAGATCGCCGCTCGGGAGGTATCCCGAGCGCTCCCACGCTAACCGAAGACCGCAACATGCTCGTCAGTAGTTGTGAACCGTCTTGATCTGGAACTCACCGAAAAGCTCACCACTCCACTGTCGCGACTGCGCAATGCGGCCCCTGCTGGTATCGACCCAGTAGGTGTTGGTGAAGGATTGATCGAGGTTGTTACATGTCTCGACCATACGCCGGGTCCGGGTTGCGCCATTGTGCAACTGGATCGTTTCTGACCCTTGGTTCTCGATGGTGCAAATATAGGCCCGCGTGTCGGTCGTATTGTTTCCGGTCAGGAAGGTGTGCACCCGCTCTACCTGGCCCGAGCGGCCTGCAAGAATGGCGCTGGCTGACGCTGATACATCAGAGGCCAGCATGCCTGCACCCACACCGCGTGTGCCATGCAAGACGCCACGATCAAACGTCAACGCAACGCCGTCAGTGCCCAGCCATGTTTCAATGCTGCCACGGCCGCTTTCGCGTAGAAAGCCACCCTGGATCCCGGATGAGGTGATCGTGACCTGCAGTGCAGGACCACCACCGGCCTGCAAGAGGGGACGGAACCGAGGGAACTGGCCATCGTAGGACGGGCCAACAGGTTCGTCCAACAACACGTTCAACGCGCGGTCCTGAAAGCTCTGTTCACCGCAGGCACCAAGGGCCAGTGCTGCACCGAATGCTATGCTAAGGGACCATTTCATCGCAGATACCGTCCCCAACCATCGCGCAGCTCTTTGCCGCGGTATTCCCGAACCTGACGGTGCAGGCGATTTTGCACGTTCAGCCTTGCACCACCATCACGCTGCACCGGCCGGATTGTCTGGCTCACGATGGTTTTGCTTGGGTTGCCGGTAAGGAAGGACAGCGGCACTTCAAACCGGATGCCCTTGTCAAAGGACCCTTCGCCAAAATCAGTCGAGCTGACATCGGTCACTGTAAAGAAGCCCCCTACACGGAAGCCGTTGTTAAACTCGCGGTCCAGAGAGAACGTGGCCCCCCAATCGCCCGCAAGGTAGCGTCCCGCGTCGACCTGACCCAGAAAGCCGTTGCCGAAGTCATAATAGGCGGAGGCATGTCCGGTTACGACATCGTAGTCCTGAAAGCCGAATAGCTTGTCGAAATCGCGTTGTTTGGCATAGTTTACTTCGGCCCCGAGCGCGAGACGACTGCCAACTGGATACCACAGCAATTCCGCCGACACGCCGCCGAACATGCTTTCCAGGTAGCCACCCGTGACCCGGCCGAACAAATCCTCTCCCGGGCGGAATTGGTATTCAGAGGTCAGCCTGTTTACCTCGAAATCAGATTCCTGCGCATAGCGCACCGCATTTGTGCGCACCGGTTCGATGAGCGAGTCCGACACGCGATCTGAATCTTCGATGTTGCCTGCCACCGGATAGCGGAACTGGCCTGCAAACGTCATCCCCGGTGTCGGGCGGAAAGACACATCAAACTGTGCACCGACCTCGACCCGGACCGGATTGTCGGGATCAAAAAATGAAAACGCGGCATAGGGTTTCAAACCGTAGTCAAAAATCGGGTAGAGGTCGGACAATTCGCCGTTTCTGCCCTGATCTGCAGCGTCCTCGATCCGGGCGCGGGAATAGGTCCGCCACGCCCCGTCGTAGTCATACTGCAAGTCTTCCAGATCGGAGCGCTTCGTCACAACCCGGCTGATCGGGACGCCGCGTTCCTGAAACACTACGGTCAGCTCTTCGACATGTGGTGGCAGTGTTGTGGCCATCGCGCGTGCTGCTCGGCCTGCGGCCTGCGCCTCGGCACCAAAGAGGTTGTTCTCGATACGTACGGTGGCGCGGGTGCGCTCTAGGGTAAAGCCTTGCAAGACCATGCTGTTCTCGGCCAGTTTTGCGCGCAGCACTTCCTGCGCCGCGTCCTTGCCTCCGCCAAGCGCCGAATTGTTCCAGGCCGCCACTGCCAGATCATTGCGTGACCCGACCGGTCGGGGCGACGCATCGCGTCCACCGGGGATCGCTGGCTTTCTCGGGTCGAGCACATAGCTGAATTGCGCACCGATCTCATTGCCGCCTACAACGAACGCCTTGAGATCGACGCCGTTATCGAACCGATGCTGAAGCCCGACGTTCAACGGCAATGAAATATCAATCAAGTCCAAGTTTGATGCGCGATCGTAGGTATCGGTGGAATACTCGGCAAAAACCTTGGTTTGTTCGTTGAATTTATAGCTCGCACCGGCAAAAAACGATGCCGGTCCTCGGAACCATTCATCTGATTCCAGTCGCCCACCGTCACCCGAAGTGCCAGAAGGTCTTGTTTCGAAACGATCGTCGATCACGCCAAGCGGGTTGGTGAAGCTGCCGCGTCCGGCAAACCTTCCCCACCCGATCCCACCAGTCAACTCGAACCGTGACCCAAAAGACTTGGTCGCGACGACATACTCTCCGCTAAATCTTCCTGTGCCCAAAAAGTCGCGCAGACCAACGGCAACGGCAGGACGTATGCTCTTTTCATCTAGGAGATTGATATGAATGTCGAAACTGCGATCGAATGTGGCCCCACCGTCTCGCGCTTGATCATCGAGCCTGCTGTAGCGAAAGCTGCCGGAGACACGAGGCAGAACCTGAAAAGTGACCGTGTTACGAATAGTAGGGCCGACAATACTGCTTGTGAAAGCGAGTTCGCCATCATTCAAACGACGGGCCGTGGGCATTTCAACAATGCCGGGCGTGCCGTATGTCGAAAGCGAAGTGCGGTTAGATTGGGCGGTCGCGCTGGTCAGAGCCAGTACGGAAGCTGATCCGAAGGCCAGCAGGAAAAATGGAGAAGTTCGAAGGCGCGATATTGCGCTAGCTATGCAACAATATGCCGTTAAGCCGCAATTTGTTGCCCCGGAGTATCAGTATCTCAATCCCACGGCTGGTCGGGATCAGGCAGTGGAATAGACGCGAGAAGTTCGCGGGTATAGGCGGCTTGGGGCGCAGCAAACAATGCATCTGTATCACCTTGCTCGACGACTTCGCCGTGATGCAGCACAAGAACGCGATCGCAGAGCCTGCGGATCACCGACAGGTCGTGGCTGATGAACCCTAGCGTCAGCCCCAATTCGCCCACCAGTTTACCCAGTAGATTCAACACCTGCGCTTGGCTTGATACATCAAGGCCCGAAACAATCTCATCGGCGAGGATGAAATCGGGCCGCAGGGCGATAGCGCGGGCAATGCCGACGCGCTGGCGCTGACCGCCCGAGAGTTCATGCGGGAAACGGCGTGCAAAGCTGCGGGGCAGGCCGACCATGTCGAGCGCCTCATTCACGCGGGCAGTCAGTCCATCAAAGCCGTACAACTTCAACGGCCCTGCAATGATCCCGCCGACCCGGCGGCGCGGGTTCAACGACGACATCGGGTCTTGAAAGATCATCTGAAAACGCTGCCGCATCCCGCGCAACTGATCTTCGGTTTGGTGGGTGATGTCGGTGCCATCAAATGCAATTGTACCGCTATCAGGCTCCAGCAGGCGCAGCATCGCGCGGCCCAAGGTGGATTTGCCGGAGCCGGAACCACCAACAATGCCGAGAACGGCCCCTTTCGGCAAATCAAAGCTGATCCCTTTGAGCACGGGCGTACGCGGTGCCGCCCCCAGCAGGGGTTTGCGCGTGAGATCAGGAAAGGAAAGCCGAAGATCGCGGACTTGATACATCATGTGCCCGCCCTCGCATCGTGCCAGCGAACTTCAGCCTCAACCTCTTCGATCACCGTATCAGAGACCGGCGTCAGACTTCCCAACGGATCTTCGTAACTGGGTGTGGCCGAGAGCAAGGCGCGCGAATAGGAATGGATCGGTCGCATGAAAAACCGCTGCATCCGGGCCTCTTCGACCACTTTGCCGGCATAGAGAACACTAAGAGTATCACATACCTTGGACACCACGCCCAGATCGTGGGTGACAAAGAGCAGCGCCGTACCATGCCGCGCCTGCATTTGAGCGATCAGTCGAAGGATCTGCTTTTGCACCGTGACGTCCAGCGCGGTCGTCGGCTCATCTGCGATGATCAGCTTGGGTTCGGCGGCAAAGGCAGAGGCAATGAGGATGCGCTGGCGCATACCGCCTGACAATTCGTGGGGGTAGCTGCGCATTACTCTTGCGGCATTGGGGATCTGCACCTCGTCCAGCAGTTCCAGCGCGCGGGCCTCGGCCGCCTGCTTCGTCCAGCCAAGGATATCGATCAGCCGCCGCGTGATCTGTGGCCCGATCCGTTTCGAAGGGTTCAGTGCGGTCAGCGGATCCTGCGGGATCAACGCAGCCGTAGCCCCGATGCGCCGCCGCCGTTCGGCCGCGGACAGCGACAGCAGATCGACACCGTCCAGCCAGATTTCTCCGCCCGTGATCTGCAAAGCGCGGGGCAGGGTGCCCAGCACCGCTTTGCCGATCATCGATTTACCCGCGCCGCTTTCGCCGACCAGCCCGTGCACCTGACCCGCCGCAACATTCAGCGAAACGGACCGCAGGATCACCGGGCCAGAGCGCAGCCGCACCGTCAGGTTCCTTATGATCAGATAGCCGCTCATCTCAGCACCGGATCAAAGCGGTCTTTCAACCCTTCGCCCAATTGGCTGAAACTCAGCACCGTGAGGAACAACGTGATAAGCGGGAAAACCAGCACCCACCACGCCTGATGTACCGATGTGCGCCCTTCGGCAATCATGCCCCCCCAAGTAGGGCTGTCGGTGGATATCGAGAGGTTCACAAAACTCAGGATCGCTTCGACGATCACGGCAATGCCCATTTCCAGCGTCAGCAGGGCCACGATGGTGGGCAGCACGTTGGGCAGGATCTCGGTCAGCATGGTGCCGAACCGGGTGCGTCCGGCCACTTGGGCAGAGGCGACGTAATCCATCGCCCCCTGTGTCATCGCCTCGGCTCGGATTACGCGCGCAAAGCGGGTCCAATCAATCACAACGATGGCGATGATGATCGAGATCAGACCGGGACCCAGTACCGCAATAAGCAAAATTGCAAACAGCACGGGCGGAAAGGCCATCCAGATGTCGACAAAACGGCTGATAATCCGGTCGGGCCAGCCGCGATAATAGCCCGCGATCAGGCCCAGCGTCGCACCGATGACGCAGGTCAGCGTACCTGCCACCAGCGCCACAATCAGCGCCAGCCGCGTGCCATAGAGGATACGGCTTAGCACATCACGGCCCAGCGAATCTGTGCCCAGCAGATACCCCGGTTCCGCTCCCTGCACCCAGAAAGGCGGCATGCGGCCCAGAAACAGGTCTTGCATCAGCGGATCTTTGGGTGCGATCCACGGGGTGAAAAGTGCGCCGAGTGCCAGCAAAGTCAGCCAGCCGCCCGAGAGCCACAACCGTAGACCGATAGGTCTGCGAATATCTCCGCGCGCATCACGCATGACGCAGCCGGGGATTCAGTACAACATAGAGCATATCGACCACCAGATTGACGATGGTAAACAGGAGCGCAAAGAGGATTACGATCCCCTGGATCAGCGGCAGGTCGCGGTTGATCACCGCGTCGATGGCCATATTGCCAAGCCCCTCGTAGCTAAAGAGCCGTTCGATGATCACAGTGCCGCCGATTAGAAAGGTGAATTGCACGCCTACCAAAGTCAATGTGGGCAGGATTGCGTTGGGCAGAGCCTCGCGCGTGATGACGTGGTTCTCACCATATCCCTTGGTGCGGGCAAGCGTCACATAATCCAGATGCATGGTTTCTTTCAGCGATTGCTTCAGTAGTTGCGCGATGATGGCGGCTAGCGGGATGGCCAAGGCCAGCGCGGGCATGAACATGTGGCCAATGAGGTCGGCGAGGACGTCAAAGCGAAGCCGCACCAGGGCCTCGAAGAAATAGAAATTCGTGTTGAAATCAATGTTTAGCGCGGGCGAGATGCGGCCCGAGATGTGGAACACCGGCCAGAGCACGCCGAACAACAGGATCAGCACCAACCCCCACAGAAAATCCGGGATCGACAGCGCCATGCCGGCGCTGATGTCAACCGCGCCTTCGGTCTTGGTGTCGCGGTAGCGGGTGCCCAAGAGGGCCATCGTTCCGCCGATCACAATCGCGATGGACAATGCAAAGATCGACAGCTCTAATGTGGCGGGCAGGCGGCCCAGCACGAGCCCGGCTACCGGTTGGCGCAATGAAATGGAGGTGCCGAAATCGCCCTGCATCACCCCGCCCAGCCAGATCACGAATTGCTCAAAGATGGATTTGTCGAACCCGTATTGGGTCTGCAACCGCGCGATATCGGCTTCGGTGGCACCGGGTGGCAGCATCATAGCAATCGGATTGCCGGGCACCACGCGGATCACGACAAAGACAATCACCGCCACGCCGATAAGCGTCACAAGCGTCGTCAGCAGACGGATCAAGATGTTGCGGAGGAGTGTCATGTATTCTGCTCGAAAATAGGCGGGGCCATCTGCGCAGCCCCGCCTGTATTAAAATCTAACTCAGGACCGCGTCATCAGGTGGGGCAACAGCGCACCCGAGCGGTGGGGCGTCACCTTGACCCGCGCATCATGAATGATGGGCTGGACGTATTGCAGCAACGGGATGACTTCGGCGTTTTCAGCCACCAACCGGTCCACCGCTTTCCAGCCTTCGATGCGCTTGGCCTCATCTGTTTCGCCCCACAGCGGCAGGATCGCGTCAAAGGTCTCCTTGCCGTCCCAGACCGAATGGGGGGAGGGGCCGAACATTGCGAAACCCGTCGATGTTGTCGGATCGCCGACGGAGTTGCCCCAATTATAGAAGGCAGCAGGAGCCAGCTGATCGGCGGCACGCAGCTCGAAATGTTTGGCGATCTCGTAGACTTCAATCTCGGCCTCAATCCCGACACGGCGCCATAGGCCCACAATGGCCTGAACCATTTCATAATCCTTGGGTTTGAACCCCTTGGTGGTCTGGATTTTGAATTTCACAGGATTGTCCGGGCCATAGCCGCTGTCGGCCAGCAGTTTTTTGGACAGTTCCGGGTCGTAGGCCACTTTGATCGTCTCATCAAAGGCCGAATAATCCGGGGTCTGCAGCGTGTCGATGGGGACGCCGTAGCCTGACAGCAAGCGCTCTATTATCAGCGGTTTGTCGATGGCATGGGCGGCCGCCTTGCGCACGTTAGGGTCTGTCATGACCTCGATATCATTGAGAAAAATCATCCCGATATCGGAAACCGGCTCGGCCACGCCCGCCAATCCGTCCTTGGCCTTGAGCCGGTCGAATTCCTCATAAGGGATTTCCAGCGTGACATGGGAGTTGCCGGATTCAACTTCGGCCACACGGCTCGCCGCATCGGTCACGAACTTCACCGTCACCGTCTTGAACTCCGGCGCGCCGCCCCAGTAATTCTCGTTGGCTTTGAGGCGCACAAAGGCGTTCCGCTCGAACCGCTCGACCATATAAGGGCCGGTGCCAATGGGTGCAGCCTCGAACCCGTCCGCGCCGACTTCTTCATAGTATTTCTTGGGCATGACATAGCCTGTCAAAAAGGACATCCACTTGAAGAACGTGGGATCATATTCTTTGACATCAGCCGTCACACGATTGCCGTCAGCCATCACGTTTTCAACCTTGCCCCAGACGAACTGGATCGGGCTGCCGGTGTCCGGATTGGCGACGCGGGTCAGCGACCATGCCACATCTTCCGCGGTCAGCGGGTCGCCGTTGTGCCATGTCACGCCTTCGCGCACATCCATCCAGATCTGACTGTTGTCATCGTTCCAGCCATAATCAGTGATGATGCCAGAGCCGAAGGAAAGGTCTGGGTTCTGCGGGATGAAAAGGTCAAAGACAGACTGGTAGAACCCCTGAATGGTCGGATTCACCGCAGAAAGCCCCACTGTCGGATCCCAGCTGGGCAGGTTCACATTGTAGGCCACGACCAGCTCATCAATTTCCTGCGCAAAGCTGGGAAGACCGATGGTGGTCAAGGCCGCCACGGCGGCCGATGTCTTGAGCAGGCTTCTTCTGGATAAGGTCATTAAAATTTCTCCCTGTTATGGTCTTTTGTTATTCAGTTTCCGGCCAGTTTCTTGGCCAATAATGTGCCTGGCCCCGCGCCTGTGCCGCCGCCGGGCCAGACGGCCGCGCCGGTATGATAAAGGTTTCGGATCGGCGTTGTGCCATCGGCGTAGCCGCGTGCGGGACGGTTCATGAAATGCTGATGCAGGTGGTGGCTGCCGCAGACCTGATCCCCGCCGACAAGGTTGGGGTTGTCGGCCTCCAACATAGTGGGCGTCACGATATGCTGGCCAAGTATTTTGGCGCGGGTGCCCGGTGCATAACGCTCCAGAATACCCAACGCGCGATTGGCAAAGGGTTCCGCAGCGCTTTCCCAATCGGTTGCGGCATTCTCGCCTTTGGCGTCGCCCTTTATCTGGCCGGGGGCCATGCGCACCTGCAACCACAACACATGTTTGCCCTCAGGCGCACGACTGGGGTCCACGACGGTGGGCTGGCCGCAAACGATCACCGGCTCATCCGGCAGCAAACCTGCCTTGGCCTGCGCGTAGGTGCGGGCCATTTGATCCATGGACGGTGCCATGTGAACATAGGCAAAGCGCTTTAGTTCGGGCGCAGACCAGTCGGGCAGGGCATCCATTGCCAGATGAATCATCATTGTGCCGGGGGCGTGCTGGAAGCTTCTCAGCTTCTGGTCATATTTTGTATCACTGGTGTCGCCTGTAAGCTTGGCCAACGCGGCAGGGGACACGTTGGCGATCACGGCTTTCTCAGCCTCGACCAGCGTGCCATCGGCCAGGATGATGCCAAAGGCGCGGCCCGCGGCCTCTTTGATACCGGTCACGTTGGCGTCGCAGTGCACGCTGCCGCCGCGCGCTTCGATCATACGGACCATGGCATTGGTGATCGTGTTCGCCCCGCCTTGGCCGAGGACCATGCCAAAGGCCTGCCCCGCCATTGCCTCGAGGTACGGAAACACCGCACCGCCCGCGATATCAGGGGCAAAATCCAGATGCATGCCCCAGGCGGCAAGGGTCGCCTTGACGTGCTCGGATGTGAAGGTTTCATCCAGCCAGGCACGGGGCGACATCATCAGGAATCCGGCAAGGTCTAGCGTGCCGCCACCGCCGTTCTTGCGCCACAGCTTCCAACCTAAAGATGAAACTGCACGTAAATTCATCGCGCTGCCCAAGACGCCAAATATTGATTCGGCTTGCGCTGGAAAGTCATCGGTCAGTTGCTGCCACGTCTGTGCATCCGCATCTGAAAACCCGCGCACCCGCGCTGTTGTTAAAGCATGATCATTCGAGATGCCCAGCCAGCGGCCGTCTGGAAAAACACTGGCAAAGGGATTGGCGGTTGGCGCAAAAGCCAGTCCGTATTTTGCCAGCTCTGCCGCGTTTTCAGTGTGAAATGCCGATCCCGCAAACATAGACAGGTTCATCGCAGCCCAGTCGTGGCGAAACCCCGGCAGCGTATAGGCGCCTGTTTTGACGGCCCCTCCGGGTTCGCCGGCCTGTTCGTACACGGCGACTTTCCAACCGCGTGCGGCAAGGTGACAAGCACAGGCAAGCGAGTTGTGGCCTGCGCCGATGATCACTGCATCCGGGTTTGTCGCCATGCGTTCCTACATCTTTCTATCGATAAGATAATTGCAAACGCATATAATTTTGTCTAGCTTTTGATTCACAGATACAACTGCGGGGGGAACCTGCGGACTTCAGGGAGATTACAAAATGAGCGCATCTGATGTAGTGACCAATTTAGGGGCGATGCTGGCCTCTGGTGGTGTAGAGGTCGTCGATTGTTCGGGCGTCTTGGGACCGGAGACGCCAATTCTGCAATTGCCGCCGGATTTTGCCAAGAACACGCCCAAGGTCGAGATCCATAAGATCAGTGAGTACGACAACGATGGCCCGTTCTTTGCGTGGAACTGGATGGTACTGGGTGAACACTCTGGTACGCATTTCGACGCGCCCCATCACTGGATCACCGGCAAGGATTACGAGGACGGTTATACCGACAAGCTGGACGTGCAGCGGCTGGTGGCCCCGGTGAACGTGATCGACTGCTCCGAACAAACACAAGAAGACCCCGATTTCCTGCTGACTGCCAAAGGCGTGAAGGAATGGGAAGATGCCCATGGCGAGATCGGCAAGGGCGAATGGGTCGTGATGCGCACCGACTGGGACCAGCGTGTCGACGACGAGGACAAATTCCTGAACGCAGATGAAACGGGGCCGCACTCCCCCGGTCCGACACCTGATTGCATCGAATACCTTCTGAGCAAAGGTATTGTCGGTTGGGGCACCCAGTGCATCGGTACCGACGCAGGGCAAGCTGGCGGGATGGAGCCGCCTTATCCGGCGCATAATCTGCTGCACCGCGATAATTGCTTTGGTTTGGCGTCGCTGGCCAATCTGGACAAACTGCCTGCCAAGGGCGCGATCCTGATTGCGGCACCGCTCAAGATCAAGCACGGCACCGGCTCTCCGATCCGCGCGCTGGCGCTGGTTCCCAAAGGCTGAACGCGGTGGCGGCGTTCGATCATCTGATCATCGGGTCGGGCATCAATGCCTTGGTGGCCGCCGCGATGCTGTCGCGCAAAGGCGATAGCGTGTTGGTGATCGAACGCGAGAACCGCGTGGGCGGCTGCATGTATACGTCTGATGACGTAACACTGCCGGGCTTTCATCACGACGTGATGGCGGCAACCTTTGTGTTGTTCCTGACCGGCCCCGCGCACGAGGCGTTAGGGGCCGATCTGGCCGAGCACGGACTGGAGTTCTGCCATACCGCGCACCCCACGGCCGTATTGCGCCCTAATGGGTCTGCGCTGGTGCTGAGCACTGACAGGGCTGCAAATGTCACAGCGTTCGACAAGTTGTCCGCAGGTGACGGCGATCAACATGCCGCCGATGTGGGCGCGGTCGAGGCGGATGCGCCGTTTCTCTTTGCGCTTCTGGGTCAACCGCTCTGGTCCCGCCAGACGATAACGCTGCTGGCGAAACAGGCGTGGAAACGCGGGCTCGGCCCTCTCAAGACATGGTTCGGCGAGGCGATGGAACCTGCGCGTGGCCGGCTGGAAACCCGCTATGCCGCGCCAGAGATCCAAGCGCTTTGGGCCCCTTGGGTGCTCCATGTCGGCTTGACCCCCGAAGCGACCTATGGCGGGCAAATGGCGCGGGTCATCGCCTTTGCGCTGGAGGCTGCCGGCGCACCGGTGGTCAAAGGCGGTGCCGGACAGGCAGCAGCGGCGTTTCAGTCCTTGATCGAGGCGAACGGCGGCACGTTCCGCACCGGGGTCGAAGCGACCAGGATTATCGTAGAAAACGGCAAGGCAATCGGTGTCGAGACATCGGAGGCCGAGCGCATACTGGCCAAGAACGTGATCGCCAGCACGGCCCCCGGACAGTTGTATGACAGGTTGCTCGGGGATCAGCCGCGTCCGCAAACTGCCAAGAAATTCCGCCACGGACGGGGAAACTTCCAACTGCATTATGCGCTCGATGGCCCGATTGAATGGAACGCCGAAGGGCTTGAGGATGTGGCCCTGATTCATCTGGCCGATGGCATCGATTCGGTCTCAAAATCCTGCAATGAAGCGGAACGCGGCATGCTGCCTGTGCGCCCGACCATCTGTGTCGGCCAACCCCACAGGTTGGACCCGACCCGCTGTCCCGAGGGTAAAGGCGTGTTGTGGCTGCAAATCCCCGATGCACCGGGCGTGATCAAGGGCGATGCTGCGGGTGAAATCGAGACAGAGACGACCTGGACCGACACCATGCGCGAGGCGTTCGCCGACCGGATCGAAGCGATCTTGGCCAGCCACATACGCAATTGGGAACAGATCAAACTGAAACGCCGCGCCTATTCGCCTGCCGATCTGGAACGGATGAACGTAAACCTCGTGGGCGGTGACCCTTACGGCGGGGCCTGTACGCTGGACCAATTCTTTGTCTGGCGGCCCTATGCCGCACAAACGAACAACAGCACACCGGTTGCGAACCTCTATCACATCGGGGCTTCCACCCATCCCGGTCCCGGTCTGGGCGGTGGATCGGGCTTGAACGTGGCGAAGGGATTGGGTGCATGAACAAGGCAGAACCGACCATCGCCCAAGCCCCCCGGCTGGGCGAAATGGGTCTCGAGAATTTTGCACCCTATCTGATGAACCGGATCATTGGTCGCTACAACGCAGCCCTGTCCTCCGAGATGGCAGAGATGGGGTTGACCACGCCGCAAATGCGGTCGCTCGCTGTGCTTTCGGTGATGGATGGCTTGCTGATCCGCGAACTCGCGGTCTATGCGGTGGTGCAGCAGTCCACGCTTAGCCGCGCACTAGAGACGTTGGACCAGAACGGCATGATCCGCCGTGCCCCCGATGAACAGGACAGCCGCGCCACCCGCGTTTTCATTACCGACGCGGGCCGTGAGGCTTATATCCGGCTTTGGCCACAGATGTCTGACGCCTCGGAAGCGATGTTCAAAGGCATCAGCGAAGAGCAGCGGCGAGCCTTTGTCGGAACATTGCAAACCATGTTGCGCAACATCCGCAAACACGATTTCTAAGGAGATAGCATGGCTGAACGCTCGTTCAAAGCCGAGGTGGAACACCTGCGCAAAGGGGATGGCGACGTCTTTACCGGCGAAGGGATTTTGGCCATCACCAAAGCACTTTTGGAAAACGGTGTGGGCTATGTCGGCGGCTATCAGGGCGCGCCGATTAGCCATCTGATGGACGTGCTCGCCGACGCCGAGGAGCTGATGGGCGAATTGGGCGTGCGGTTTGAAGCGAACGCTTCAGAGGCCGCCGCCGCGGCGATGTTGGCGGCGTCGGTGCATTATCCCATTCGCGGTGCGGTGACCTTCAAAGGACCGGTCGGGGTCAATGTGGCATCTGATGCTTTGGCCAACCTGTGTTCAAGCGGCGTGAACGGTGGCGCGCTGATCATCGTTGGCGAAGACTATGGCGAGGGGAGTTCCATCATGCAGGAACGCTCCCACGGATTTGCAATGAAATCGCAGTTCTGGATGCTGGACCCGCGTCCCAACCTGCCCTCAATCACGAAGGCGGTGAAGGACGGGTTCGAGCTGAGCGAGGCGAGCAACACGCCGGTTATGCTTATGGTGCGCATCCGGTCTTGCCATGTGACGGGCAGTTTCGCGACCAAGGACAACGTGCCGCCGCCGCTGACCATGAAGCAGGCGATCGCCAACCCGCAGTCCGATTTCCGCCGCGTGGTGCTGCCACCGATGAGCTATCTGCATGAACAGGACAAAGTGCAGAACCGCTGGCCCGCCGCCGAGAAATTCATCGTCGAGAATGGGCTGAACGAACACTTCGGCCCCAAAGACGCCAAGCTGGGTATCGTGGTGCAGGGCGGCATGTACAACGGCGTGATCCGGGCCCTGCAACGGCTGGGGCTCGCAGATATCTTTGGCGAAACGCAAGTGCCGATCTACTGCCTGAACGTCACCTATCCCATCGTCAAAGACGAATTCGACGCCTTTTGCGCGGGCAAGGATCACGTCATGATCGTGGAGGAAGGCCAGCCCGAACATATCGAACAGATGCTGGGCAACTTCCTTTTCAAGTCGGGCCGCAAGATCAAGCTTTATGGCAAGGACGTGCTTCCGATGGCCGGCGAATACACCGGTCAGGTGATGCTGGACGGCGTGACCGCGTTTCTGCGCAAAGCCGCTCCCGACATGCTGCCGGGTCAGGTGCGCGCTCCTAATCAGGAAGCGGCCGCGATACCGGACCTCAGCAAGACCGTGCCAATCCGCCCACCCGGTTTTTGTACGGGGTGTCCCGAACGGCCAATTTTTGCAGGGATGAAGCTGGTCGAGCAGGAGTTGGGCAAGCACCAGATCACCGCCGACATCGGCTGTCATCTTTTCGGTTCCCTTCCGCCCTTCGAGATTGGTGGTGCTACCATGGGCTACGGCCTTGGGCCTGCGGCCAATGCGGCCTTTGATGGTGGGGGTGAACGGCGCGCCATCTCGATCCTCGGGGATGGCGGGTTCTGGCACAACGGGCTCAGTTCCTCGATCGGGAACATGGTGTTCAATAAATCCGACAACGTGGTGATGATCGTCGATAACTATTATTCCGCCGCCACAGGGGGGCAGGATATTCTTTCCAGCCGTGCGCAGAATGACACCAAGTCGACGGGCAATCCCATTTCGGCAGCGTTGAAAGGGGTCGGCGTGGAATGGATACGCCAGATCGACCACACCTATGACGTGGGCAAAATGCGCGACACTTTGAAAGAAGCGCTCACCACCGATTTCAAAGGACCGAAGGTGATTGTCGCCTCCTCTGAATGTATGTTGAACAAGCAGCGCCGTGAAAAGCCGATCCGCACCGCGGCCATCAAGGAAGGCCGCCGCGTGGACGTACCGCGCTTTGGCATTGACGAGAACATTTGTACTGGCGACCACGCCTGCATCCGTCTGTCGGGCTGTCCGTCCCTGTCGCTTAAGCGGTTGGACGATCCGCTGCGCGACGATCCAATCGCGCATATCGACCAGACCTGCGTAGGCTGCGGCAACTGTGGTGAGGTGGCCGATGCCGCCGTGCTTTGCCCGTCGTTTTACCGTGCTGATGTGGTTCACAATCCCGGCGGTTTTGAGACATGGCGCGCGGGCCTGCGCGCGGGCATCATCGGCTGGCTGCAAAAACGCCGTGACCGCAAGCGGCTTCGGCTGGGCGGGGCTGCCGCATGAACATGGTGTTGCCTTCCAAAACGACGGATGCCCGTGTGGCGCAGATCATCAAACTGGCGGTGATGGCCGTTGGTGGGCAGGGCGGTGGGGTGCTCACCGGCTGGATCGAAGCGCTGGGCCGGGCGCAGGGCTATGCCGTTCAGGCGACAAGCGTGGCAGGCGTGGCCCAGCGCACGGGTGCGACGATCTATTACGTGGAGATGGCTTCGATGGATGGTGGTACGCCGGTCTTCGCGCTGGCCCCTTCTGGCGGCGATGTCGACATCCTGATCGCGGCCGAAATGATGGAAGTGGGCCGCGCCGTGATGCGCGGCTTTGTGACGCCGGATCGCACAACATTGATCGGCTCGACCCACCGCGCTTTGGCGGTGTCTGAAAAGACCATGCCGGGTGACGGCATCGCCAATGCGGACGAAGTTCGCGCCGCGGCAGAGCTTGCTTCTCAGCGGATGATTTTGGCCGACATGGATCGGCTAGCCGTCGATCAGGGGTCTGTGATTTCCTCCAGCCTTTTCGGCGCTTTGGCCGGGTCCGGTGCCCTGCCTTTCCCGCGTGAAGCGTTCGAACAGGCAATCCGTGACGGCGGAAAATCGGTAGATGCATCTTTGCGAGGGTTTGAGGCAGGGTTTCAGGCGGCGCAGGGCGAAACAGATCCTCTCGAGGACGTCAGTGCACCGCCCGCGACGCCCAAGATCGTGGGGCCGAAGGCCCGCATGGGCAACTGGCAAGCGCTGATCGAACGCTCGCAAAGTTTGCCCGCGCCGGTGGTTTGGATGGCGCAGGCCGGTCTGATGAAAGTCGTGGATTTCCAGGATTGTGGCTATGGCCGCGTCTATCTGGACCGGTTGGATCAGGTGGTTGCACAGGACAGCGCAGATCACGATTGGCAGTTGAGCGTTACCGCCGCGAAATATATCGCCAATGCTATGGCCTATGATGACATCATCCGCGTGGCGGACCTGAAGACCCGCGCGCCCCGCCTGCACCGCATTCGCGGTGAGATGGGCGCGAAAGACGGCAATTTGGTTGAGCTGACCGAGTTTTTCCATCCCCGTGCCGAAGAAGTTGCCAGCCTGATGCCCGCCAAGATGGGCGCGCGTTGGGAGGCGAACCCTAAACGCATGGCGTTGCTGAACAGGCTTTTCAACAAAGGACGGCGTTTGCGGACCCATACGCTCAGGTCCTTTCTAATGCTACATTTTCTGGGTGGGCTGAAAGGCTACCGGCTAAAAACCCGCCGCCATCAGGTAGAGGTCGCGCATCTTGAAGGCTGGCTGCGCGACAGTCTCGCGGTGCGCGGCCAGGACTATGCATTGGCGGTCGAGATGTTGAAAAATCGCCGTCTGGTCAAAGGCTATTCCGACACGCACGCACGCGGGCTGACCAAATTCGGCACCGTGATGGGGGCCGCGACGCTTTTGCAGGGTCGCAAGGATGCAGCGGAGTGGATGAACCGCCTGCGCGAAGCGGCTTTGCAGGACCCCGAGGGCAAAGCTCTGGACGGGGCGATCCAGACAGTGCGCAGTTTTGTCTGATATGAAAGTCGCTATCCTGATTGTCGCTGCCGGACGCGGCCGCCGCTTTGGCGATCCGCTGCCCAAGCAGTACCTACCTGTCGCGGGGATCTGTGCGCTGCGCCGGTGTCTGGATACATTCTTGGGCATGGTGAATGTGGGCACCGTCCAAGTTGTGATCCACTCGGATGATGCAGATCTTTACGCCGGGGCAGTGGCGGGCGTGTTTGATCCACGTTTGAACCAGCCCGTAGCGGGGGCAGAGACCCGCGCAAAATCTGTGATGCGAGGGCTACTGGCCTTGCAGGATGCTGCACCCGATGTGGTTCTGGTCCATGATGCCGCGCGGCCTTTCGTGACGGAACGGATTGTCGCGGATGTGCTGACAGCTCTCGAACATGCGGACGGGGCATTCGCCGCCTTACCCGTGGTCGATGCGCTTTGGCAGGCCGAAGATGGGCTTGCCCTGACACCAGTCGCGCGGGACGGATTGTGGCGCGCGCAAACACCGCAGGGGTTTCGGTTTCAGGCTCTGCTGGACGCACACCGCACCTATCAGGGGGATGCTGCCGACGACGTAGAAATTGCCCGCGCGATGGGCATCGACGTTCGTATCGTGCACGGTGACACGGCAAACTTCAAAATCACCACGCCCGAAGATCTTGCCCGCGCAGAACGCTTTCTGCGCTAGGACGCCGCTGCGTCAAGGGCTTGCTTCAGAATTGCGCGGTCGCCGATGTGGTTGGCCAAAATGAGCACCAACCGCGCATTGATGGCATCGCTTTCCTCTTTGCTGCGGCCTTCGTGCAGGGCCAACAGGTCGGCGTAGAAATCGTCAGGTCTGTCGATATTGGCTGTCAGGTTTAGGGTGCTCATGCCGTGGCCTCCTGTCCGGTCGCGCGGCGGATCGCGGCGCGCAGTGCCTCTTCGTCAAATGTGGCCATCCTTGCTGCAACGTGCTGATCGGGGCGGATCAAATAAACCGCGCTTTTTGTGTCGCCCAGATACCGTGCGGCTAGCTGTCCTGACGGATCATCCTCGGCAGACAGGCTCACGGCCTTTGCAGTGATCCCGCCTTCCGTCAGGCTCTCTGGCACATCGGTTTCCAGCGCCAGAACGGTAAAGCCGTCCCCGAGAAGCGCTAATAGATAGCCTTCACCAAGCGGTGCGTCGGGGCAGGGGGCGCCGGGGCGCGTGCGTGCGGGACCTGCTGGCAGGGCGTCGGCACTGTTCAAAGGCGAGCCATCATAAATGCAGGGCAACGACAGACGGCCCGAGTTCACGAGCGGGCGGGCGAATTCGTACCGCTCACTCAGATGCAGGACCGCGTCACGGAACAGACGGCTGGTGTCGGACTTGGGCGTGATGAAATCGGTGGAGCGGGTGGAGTTGAGGATGTTCTCGTCCGCGCCGAACATACGTTCGTCGTTATAGGTGTCGATCAGGCTGGCGGGTGCCTTGTTCGCTACAACCAGCCCCAGTTTCCAGCCCAGATTATCCGCATCCTGCATGCCGGAATTTGCCCCGCGCGCCCCAAAGGGCGAGACCTGATGTGCGGCGTCCCCGGCAAAGATCACCGGCCCCTTGCGGAATGTCTCCATCCGTTTGCACTGGAATGTGTAGATCGAGGACCAGACCAGCTCGTATTCCACATCCGCACCCAAAAAGGCGTCCAGTCTTGCGCGGATGTTCTCCTCTTTCATCTCTTCACTGCGGTCAATGTCCCAGCCGATCTGGAAATCCACCCGCCAGATATCATCGGGCTGCTTGTGCAAGAGGGTCGAGGCACCGGCAGATTTGAACGGTGGATCAAACCAGAACCAGCGTTCGGTCGGAAATTTGGTGTTGATCATCTTGATGTCGGCAATCAGGAAGTTGTCTTGGAATACGCGGCCCGTGAAGTCGAGGTCGAGCATCCCGCGTAAGGGCGAATTGGCACCGTCGCACCCGATCAGCCAATCCGCTTCGAGGGTGTAGGGGCCATCGGGCGTCAGGATGGTGATAATGACGTGATCATCCTTCACCTCCACGCCTTCGACACGGTTTTTGCCGCGGATCTGGATCGGTGCGCCCTGCGCTTGCAGGTCAAAAGCGCGTTCGATCATGAACTGTTCGAAATAGGGCTGCTGCATGTTGATGAACGCAGGAAATTTATGCCCCTCTTCGGGCAGGAGGTTGAATTCGAACACCTGTCTGTCTTCGTGAAACACTTTGCCGATGTTCCAGACCACACCCTTGTCCACCATCCGTTCGCCGCACCCATAGCGGTCTGCAATTTCGAGGCTGCGTTTGGCAAAGCAAATCGCGCGGCTGCCCATGCCAACACCTTCGTGATCGTCTAGCACCACCACCGGGATGTTCTGCCGCCCCAGATCAAGCGCTGTAGCAATGCCCACCGGACCACCACCCATTACAACGACCGGATGGCGGACGGGTGTCGCCGCATCCTGATCCGCGTTGCGTTCGTAAGGATAGGCTTTGAAAGCAAGCGCATAGCGTTCATCGAACATGGTTCATTCCTTCGGGCAAAAGGGAGTTGGTTTCACTTGTAACGAATTTGGTTGCATTTGAAACCAATGTCAACAAGTCGCTGCGCGGCCCTCGGCATTCTTGCGTGATGCGGTTCACTAAAAAACGGGTTCTCATATGACGGCCATTGTGTAGACTGATCTTAATTTAAGACGTTCCAGATATTTTCAGCGACCATCGGGAAACCCAAAATGTTTAGCATCTCTGTTTACCGCAGTTTCGTTCTATTAATTATGGCCAGTATGCTGGGTATTGTGACCCATCTGACGGCCGCGCAAGCTCAGCAAAGCCCGTTTAGCGGCGGCTGGACCTTGCAGCCGGAAATGTCGAACCTGAATTTCCAATCGGTGAAAAAGCAGACGGTTGTAGAATCAAGCAGCTTTGCCACACTGGAAGGTGCGATCGACGACAGTGGCAAGACCGAGGTCAACGTCCTGCTCGACTCGGTTGATACCAAAGTTGACCTGCGCAATGTGCGGATGCGGTTCCTGTTTTTCGAGACGTTCAAGTTCCCCAGCGCCAAGATCACAACCCAGATTGATCCCGCATTACTGAACGATTTGGCAACAGTACGCCGCAAGACCTTGCCGATCAGCTATACGATTGACCTGCATGGCGTGACCAAGAGCTTCGACGCCGACGTGGCGGTTACGCTGCTGACGGATGATCTGGTGTCGGTTGCCAGCACGACGCCGATTTCGGTCAGCGTGGCAGACTTCAATTTGATGGAAGGGCTGGGCAAGCTGCAAGAGGCTGCAAACGTCGATATCATACCGTCGGCGACTGTTTCCTTTGATTTTCTCTTCGCCCGCAACAGCACCACGGCTGAGGCTGCGCCGGCGCAAAGCGCCGTGACAGAGCCGAGCTCAGTGGCGCTAGAGGTTGAGGGCGATTTTGACCGCGAAGCCTGCAAAGGGCGTTTTGAAATTCTGTCGCGCACCGGTAATATCTATTTCGCCTCCGGCAGCTCGCGCCATGACAGCAAAAGCGAACCTTTGCTGAATTCGCTGGCAGGCATCATCCAGCGTTGCCCTGATATGGTGATTGAAGTGGGCGGGCATACCGATTCTATTGGCAGCACCTCTTCCAACCAGCGCCTGTCAGACGCCCGCGCTGATGCCGTCCGCCGCTATCTGATTTCCCGCGACCTCGACCCGTCGGTTCTGGTGAGCAAAGGCTATGGCGAGACGACGCCACTAGCGTCGAACGACACCTCTGAAGGACGCTGGAAAAATCGCCGCATCGAATTCAAGGTGCTGAGCAACTGAAATGAAATGGGATTTTCGTAGAGTGACAAGTGTATATGGCCGACTGGCCAGCGTTCTGGGATTGTTATGCGTGCTGCTGACAGGTGGCGCATCAGCACAGGAACAAGGGCCGCGCATCGCGTTGATCGTGGGCAATGGCGGCTATGGCACCGTGACCCCGCTGGACAATCCCGGGCCCGATGCCACGCTGATGGCGCAGACGCTTGAAACGCAGGGCTTTGCGGTCACGCTGTTGATCGACGCAAACCAGATCACGCTGAACCGAGCGATCTCGCAGTTCGGTCGTGATCTGCGCGAAGCGGGGCAGGAGGCGACAGGCCTGTTTTTCTACGCCGGTCACGCTGTTCAGTCTTTCGGCTCAAACTATCTTTTGCCCACCGATGCCAGCCTGACCAATGCTGCTGACCTCAGCCTTGTGGCGGTGCCAGCACAGGCTGTCCTGCGGCAGATGTTCTCGGCCCGCAACCGCACAAATATCGTGATCCTTGACGCTTGCCGCAACAATCCATTTCAGGCGATCCCCGAGTTGAACGACAATGGTCTGGCGGAAATGAAATCACCCACGGGCACCTTCCTGTCCTATTCCACAGCGCCAGGTGCCGTGGCGCTGGACGGGTTGGATGGCAACAGCCCCTTCACTCAAGCACTGGCCCGTGAACTACCCACCCCCGGCCTGCCCATCGAACAGGTGTTCAAGAACGTGCGCGTCGCCGTGATCGAGAAGACGAACGGCCAGCAGACCCCTTGGGATACCTCGTCGCTCACCAGCAACTTTGTCTTTTCACCCGAGAAAGGCATCAGCGCGGGTGAGCAGGCCGAGCTGCAGCTCTGGGACTCTGTCAAAGACAGCACAGATCCGGTGCAGGTCGTTTTGTTCATGCGCGGTTATCCTGACAGCCCGTTCATCCCCGAAGCACGCGCTCTATTGTCACGGCTGATGGGTAGCACACCTGTGGTGCCACCGGCCCCTGCCGAAACAATCGCGGCCGCACCCGAACCCGAGCCCGAGGTCGACACAAGCCAGGACCAGCAACGCCTGATCGGCATCGCCCAATCCACCGGCGCGGCAGAGGATTATCAAGCCTACATAGACGCCTATCCCGAAGGCACCTACGCCGAGCTGGCGACCTTCGAGCTCAAGATCATCGCCGAGAAAGTCGAGCGTGCAGATGCGGGTACCGATGCAGGCGAAACCGTGGTTGCGGCCTTGCCCGAAGCATCCCGTGCGGCACCGCCTCCGATGGGGACCGAACTGACCTTCACAATGCCATTCACATCAGGTGGCGAGGCGATCATGGGCAAAAGCATCGAAGAATTGGTGACGCTCTCGCCGCTTTTTCCCCCGATCGAGGGCATCCCGGACGAGCTGTGGAAAGACCAGTCCTGCTCAAACTGCCACCAGTGGACCAAAGAGGCGCTGTGCACCCAAGGCACTACCTACGTGACGGCGGCTGACGACAAGGCGATCAGCAAAAACCATCCCTACGGCGGTGGGTTCAAGATGAATCTGCGGGCATGGGCTGACGGTGGCTGCAAGTAACTCTGGGACTGCTTAGCAAGCAAACGCCGGGACGGGTGCCCTGCTGGTCTGGTCATATCCAGTCTTCTGCCTATATGGAGGGGCGGTAGCGGCCCCTGCGGTCGCAACTCCCTATTGCAAAAGGCCAACGCATGACCCTGCTGAAACGGCTCACCGATAAAGAAGCGACCGTTGGCGTCATTGGATTGGGCTACGTTGGTCTGCCGCTCGCCATTGCAGCGGCAAAAAGCGGCTATCAGGTCATCGGTTTCGATGTCGATGTGACTAAGGTCGAGCGGCTCTATGCCGGCACGAGCTATATCGAGGCAGTCGCGGATACGGACCTATCCCTGACCCGACCCAGCTGCGCATGGACAACTGATTTTGCCCAAATCGCTACTTGCGACGTGGTGGTAATCTGCGTGCCGACCCCGCTGACCCAACACCGCGAGCCGGATCTGTCTTTCGTCGAAGATACCGCGCGCACCATCGCCGCGCATCTTAGCGCGGATACGCTTGTGGTGCTGGAATCAACCACATGGCCCGGTACCACTGATGAAGTGCTGAAACCCCTGCTGGCCGCCAGTGGGCTTGCCTTGGGTCAGGAAATTTTTGTCGGTTACTCCCCCGAACGCGAAGATCCCGGTAACACCAGTTTCCGCACCCAGACGATCCCCAAGATCATTGCAGGGGACGGTCCGCAAGCGCAGGCCATGATGGAGGCGTTCTATGGCGCCGTGGTCGAAACCATTGTGGCGGTGCCGTCCCCCACCGTGGCCGAAGCCGTTAAGATCACCGAGAACATCTTTCGTTCCGTCAATATCGCTTTGGTTAATGAGCTGAAGCTGATCTATGACGAGATGGGCATCGATGTCTGGGATGTCATCGACGGTGCCGCAACCAAGCCTTTTGGCTTTATGCCATTTTACCCCGGCCCCGGTCTGGGCGGTCATTGTATCCCAATTGATCCGTTTTACCTGACGTGGCGCGCACGAAAATTCGACGTGCGCACAAGGTTCATCGAGCTGGCTGGAGAGATCAATACCAACATGCCCGATCATATCGTGCACCGGACCCGCGAAGTGCTGGACCGTGCAAGCGGCAAGGGCCTGAACGGGTCGCGGGTGTTGCTGGTGGGTGTGGCCTACAAGAAAAACGTGTCTGACATGCGCGAAAGCCCTGCGATGCGGTTGATGCAATTGTTCAGCGACGCGGGTGCCAAGGTATCCTTTATCGACCCGCATGTGCCGCGTATTCCGCCGATGCGGGAGTATGGACTGTACGAGGGACGGCAGGCGCTCGATCCTGACGCGCTAGAGGTTGGCGCCTGCGATGTGGTGGTGATCGCAACGGACCATGATGCGATTGATTACGCTGCTCTGCTCACTCTCGGCGTCCCAGTTGTCGACACCCGCAACGCAATTGCAAAGCGGGGTTTGCCGATGAAGGATGTGACCAAAGCATAAGGGGGTCCACCCTAAACCGCTTTCGCCGTTTCCGTTTCAATCGCCGAAGCCATGACATCGACAATCAAATCGATTTCGGCATTTGTCGAGGTAAAGCAGGGTGCCAGCAGCACGTGGTCACCTGACGTGCCGTCGGCGCAGCCCTGCGATGGATAGCAGATGACCCCGGCTTCTAGCGTTGCTTTGAGGATGCGGCCTGCCATATTCAGTGACACGTCGAACGGCGTTTTGGATACGCGGTCGGCGACGATTTCAACCGTCCAGAACAACCCGCGTCCGCGGATATCGCCCACCTGCGGATTTTGGTGTAGCCTGCTGCGCAATCCGCTCTCCAGTCGTTGGCCAAGTCGGCGAACATCGGTCAACAAATCACGGTCTTCTATTTCTTGCATCACGGCCATTGCGCCTGCGGTGGCAACCGCATGCGACATATAAGTGTGACCGTTCCATAGTTTCCCGCTGCCCGAAAGGATCGCGTTCACCACTTTCTCGGATGCCATTACAGCAGCAATGGGTTGGTACCCTGCACCCAGCCCCTTGGCCATTGTTGTGATGTCGGCGGCAATGCCTTCTTGCTCCAGCGCGAACAGGCTGCCGGTGCGCCCCATGCCACACATGACCTCATCAGCAATATAGAGCACACCATAGGTGTCGCAGATCTCGCGGATCCGTTTGAAGTATCCTCGGGGCGCGGGCTGTGTGCCAAGGGACGCACCAACCACGGGTTCGGCAACGAATGCAGCGACGGTTTCAGGTCCCAACGCCAGAATGCGGGCTTCCAGCTGGTTCGCCATGCGCAGCGCAAAATCCGCTTCGCTCTCGCCTTCTTTTTGGAAACGGTAAGCATAGGCCGCTTCGATGTGCTCAACGTCGATCAACAGGGGCGCGAAGGGCGCACGTCGGCCCGCGTGACCACTGACCGCAAGTGCCGCCAGCGTATTGCCATGGTAACTCGGCGCGCGGGCGATGATGCGGGCACGTTCCGGTTGTCCGTTCTCGATATGATACTGACGGGCGAGTTTCAGCGCAGCCTCCATCGCCTCGGAACCGGACCCCAGATACATCACCCGACCTTCGCCTGTGCCGTCGGGCGCATGGGCGATCAGATAATCAGCCAACTGTTCGGCGGGTTCGTTCGTAAACAGACCCGTATGCGCAAAGCTGAGCGTCTCCATTTGGCGCGCCACCGCTGCACGCACAGCCGAGTTGTCATGGCCAAGGCTCGACACCGCTGCACCGCCACAAGCGTCCAGATAGCGCTTGCCGGTGCTGTCGATCAGAAACGATCCCTCCCCCCGGACGATGGTCGGCTGATCCCCGGTCAGGGTGCGGCGCAGGACATGGCTCATGTGACATTCCTAATTGTAACGGTGGGGCGGCACCTGTGATCAAAGCGTACCTATGCAGCCCATTATCGCGCAAGAGCAGGGCGCTGTCTGTACTGATTTCGTGCTAGAGCGAGGTCGCCGCGCGGCTGGCCTGGTCGTATTGCCCCGAGATCGCGCGCAAACCCGCCGCCATTTCGCGCAGATCGTCGCCGTTGGTATCTGTCCTACCCAGCCCATCCAGAAAGCAGGACTTTCGGATCGCGCGGTAGGCTTCACACAGCGCAGCCCCCTCGGATGAGGTGCTATAGAAGACCTCCTTGCCGCGCTTGTCGGTTTCCAGCAGACCTGATTTCACCAGTTTGCGCAGCGCGTAGTTCACGGTGTGGGTGTCTTCGATGTTCAGCAGGAAGCAAATATCGTTCAACCGCTTTTCGCGGTTGCGGTGATTGGTGTTGTGCAACACCAGAATTTCCAGAGGAGTCAGATCAGCATTGCCTGCCGCCGCCATGCAGCGCGACATCCAGCGTGTGAAAGCGTTGTAGGCGATGATCATCCCGTATTCGAGTTCTGACGCTTCCCATCCATCCCCTTCGGCAAGATGCCGGGAAGATACGATGCGTCTTTGGGGGAGGGATGGCTTGCGGTTCGGCATTTGGCGCTCCTTTTTTGCTCAAAAACGCTAACAACTTGTCGACAAATTGCAAGGATGGCCAAGCTATGCGGGTGTGGCCTCCCAGATATAACTCTGTGAGTTGTGGAGTGTGTTAAAAAACACGCGCTGCTGCAAAGTTCGTTTATGTGCTGATCTTACCCGATATTTGGCAGAACAAGCCAATATTCGCACGAAATGGAAGTTTCCCGCGTGGCGCGAAACTCAAACGACGCAAGATCACCCCACTTTCGTGAATCCATCTTGAAAAACGGTCTTTCCCGAAATGCGCGTTTTTGTTAACTTCGAGTTAATAAAAAAACTGAGGCAGGCAGAACGAGCAATGAAAACGGGCTTTAAGGGCACGTTTGTCATCAGCTGGTCGCAAACAGAGATAGACGGTCTTGATGCCGCGCCGGTGCAGAACCTCAAGGTAGGGGCAGCATGGGCATGGCGTGGGGACGCAGTTCGGGTCGATGGCCCGAATGATGTATTGCGGCTGGATCAGGCAGACGGCGCAGATAAACTTCGCAAACGAGCGGCACGCATGGTGCATCGCCTTGTCGGCGCGGCGTTGGAAACAGCACCGCCGGTGCTAAGCGAAGACCAGAAAGACATGCTCGAGACAACGGCGTTGATGGACAATAGTTTTGTCGTCACGGATGGGGGTCAAAGCTATACCGTTACGCTGATCGAGGTTGGTGGCGGAACGCAGCCGTTGTTGATGTTCCTGAATGAAATCCCGCCGCGAGACTGCGATTTGTGGATCGTGCATCACACACTGGGTGCCACGCCGCATGATGCCGATAGCGCCGGAAGCGGTGGGGTCATTTGCTTTACCCCCGGCACGCGGATCATGACGCCCGAAGGGTTGATGCTGATCGAGGATCTGCGTGAAGGCGACATGATCCAGACCAAGGACAACGGAGCGCAGGCAATCCGTTGGGTCGGCAGCCGGCGCATGACAGGTGCACGCCTTTTCGCCATGCCAAAGCTGCGCCCTGTGCGCATTGCGGCGGGGGTGTTGGGCGACGATGTGCCGGACGAGGATCTGATTGTCTCGCCTGAGCACCGCGTTCTGGTCAAAGGTGCTGTGGCTCAGGATTTGTTCAACACACCCGAGGTGCTGGTCGCAGCCAAGGATCTGATTGATGGCACAGGGATCACGGTAGATATGAAGCTGCGCGAAGTGACTTATGTGCATCTGCTTCTGGACCGGCATCAGGTGATGTGGGCCAACGGGGTAGAGACAGAGAGCTTCCATCCGGCTTCAGCTGCACTCAGCACATTGGATGAGGGTGACCGGGCGCGGCTGCTCGCCACGCATCCCGAGCTTGAGTTTGATCCGCATACCTACGGCAGCTTTGCCCGGCGCAACCTGTCCGCGTCAGAAGCGGCGATTCTCAGGCACGCAGCCTGAGTGCAGGTGCGGAACGCGCGGTCAGCTGTCCGCGCGGCTGTCGATCAATGCCTTGATGATGGATTTGGCGCTGTCGCTGTCCCATTTTGCGTCGCCGCGTAGGCGGGCGATCTCGCGTCCTTCGGGGTCGATGATCACACTGATCGGCAAGCCGAATATGCCCATCTGTGCAGCCAGTGCCTGTTTGGGGTCTTGGTGACGGGGCAGGCTATCAACGCCCGCTTCTTTGAAGAATTTGATGATGCCTTGCGGCGAGTTGCGGCCCGTGGCGATGGTCAGCACTTCAAAATCATCGCCGCCGAATTCCTTTTGCAATGCGTTCAGCTGCGGCATTTCCTTGCGGCAGGGTGCACACCAGGTGGCCCAAAAATTGACCAGCACATATTTGCCGCGCCAGTCTTCAAGCGTGGAGGTGCCTGCATCATCCGCCAGATTGAACGCCGCATCCGATGTAGATTCAGGCGTATCATGCACAACGAGTTTCTTCATATCACCGTCACGCAGGGGCAGAATGTCGGGGCCTGCGGCAAGGGCAGGGTTTGCACCTGCCAAAAGGGCCGTATACACGAGGCCGAATATTACTTTTCTCATCTGTCCCTCCGAGGGTTCTGACATGACTGATCACACGTCCAACAAAATGTGGGGCGGCCGCTTTGCCGCTGGTCCCGATGCCATCATGGAGGCAATTAACGCCTCTATCGGTTTTGACAAGCGCATGGCGGCACAGGACATCGCAGGCAGTCGCGCACATGCTGCGATGTTGGCCGCAACCGGCATCATCACTGATAGCGACGCCAAAGCGATCCGGGAAGGCTTGCTCACGATCTTGTCAGAGATTGAAGGCGGGACATTCGAATATTCCACAGCGCTTGAAGACATTCATATGAATGTCGAGGCGCGGCTGAAAGAGGTGATTGGCGAACCGGCGGGCCGGTTGCATACGGGCCGGTCGCGCAACGACCAAGTGGCGACCGATTTCAAGCTCTGGGTGCGCGATCAGCTCGATGCTTTCGAGGGTGGCCTCCTCGCGCTTATTCAAGCGCTCCTCGGACAGGCCGAGGCTGGTGCGGATTGGGTCATGCCGGGCTTTACCCATCTGCAGACGGCACAGCCGGTCACCTGGGGTCATCATATGATGGCTTATGTCGAGATGTTCGGGCGCGACCTGAGCCGGGTGCGCGATGCCCGCGCACGAATGAACGAAAGCCCTCTTGGTGCGGCTGCTCTGGCAGGCACGTCCTTTCCAATCGACCGGGAGATGACGGCGCAGGCGCTGGGCTTTGACCGTCCTGCGGCAAATTCACTGGATGCGGTCAGCGACCGGGATTTCGCGCTGGAGTTTCTGGGGGCTGCCAGCATTTGTGCCATGCACCTGAGCCGCTTTGCCGAGGAATTGGTGATCTGGTCGTCAGCCCAGTTTCGCTTTGTCGCCCTGTCGGACCGGTTTTCAACCGGGTCCAGCATTATGCCGCAGAAGAAAAACCCTGATGCCGCAGAGCTGATCCGTGCCAAAGTCGGACGCATCTTTGGCGCGAACACGGCGCTGATGATGGTGATGAAAGGTCTACCGCTGGCCTATTCCAAGGACATGCAGGAAGACAAGGAACAGGTCTTTGACGCCGCCGATAATTTGATGCTGGCGCTGGCCGCTATGGAAGGCATGGTGCGCGACATGACCGGACAGCGCGAGAACCTCGCGGCCGCAGCAGGCAGTGGATTTTCCACCGCGACCGATCTTGCCGATTGGCTCGTGCGGGTACTGGGACTGCCGTTCCGGGACGCGCATCACATCACCGGCGCGCTCGTTGGCATGGCCGAAACGCAGGGCTGTGATCTGCCTGACCTGACGCTGGCGCAAATGCAATCTGTGCACGACGGGATTACGGAGGATATTTTCGGCGTTCTGGGCGTGGAAAATTCGGTCAATTCGCGTATGTCTTACGGCGGTACAGCCCCTGCGCAGGTGCGCGCACAGATCAAGCGCTGGAAGGACCTTTTGGCATGAGATGGATTTTGGCTATGGGTTTGGGCACGCTCTGTGCGGCTTGTGGCGCTGACGGTGAGCCGGTTCAGCCCACACGGAATGCGACAATTACTCTATCGGATGCTGGCGTGTCGGGCGGGCTTGGACTTGGGATGACGCAAGGTCCCGTTTCGGTATCTGTAGGGTTAGGATTGTGAAAGGGCTACTTATCGCTGCACTTTTCGCCCTTGTCGCATGTGGTCCGCTGCCGCGTGCCGAGCGTAGCAACACAGATCCCGCATCGCGGCAGCAACCCAGCGTGGCAACACCTGGCGTACATGTCTCGGGTCATGCCACTGTCGGCGTTGCGAGGGCTTGGTGATATGTCGCCTTTGCGGATGATTTTTCTGGCGCTGGCCCTCTGGGGCGCGATCCATCCGATGTACTATTTCATCACCTGGTTCAACGCGAACGGCTACGACATCATGGCGATGGTGGATGCCTGGCACGCCAATACAGCGTCCAGCGGTCTAGTCTGGGATCTGACCATTGCGGCTGTCACCCTGACCGTCTGGATCCTGGCCGAGGTCGCCGTGCGGCGGAACTGGTTCGCCCTGATCGCGATCCCTGCAACCTTTTGCATTGGGGTTTCTTGCGGCTTGCCGCTCTATCTTTTTCTGCGGACTGCGCCCGTTAAATAGGGTGCACTACGGTATATAAGGCCAAAAAGAGAATGGATCATTTCCTTTATCGCGACGGTGCGCTCTACGCCGAGGATGTCGCCATCTCCGAAATTGCGGCGGCGGTTGGCACACCATTTTATGTGTATTCCACCGCAACGCTGTTGCGCCATTTTCACTTGTTTGATGATGCGCTCGACGGGATGGAGCACTTGGTCTGTTATGCGATGAAGGCCAATTCCAATCAGGCGGTTTTGCAAACTCTTGCGCAGGCAGGGGCCGGCATGGATGTGGTGTCTGGCGGAGAATACCGCCGGGCACGGGCGGCTGGTGTGCCCGGAGAGCGAATCGTTTTCTCCGGTGTGGGCAAGACGCGAGACGAGATCAGGCTGGCGCTGGAGGGGGGCATCCGGCAGTTCAATGTCGAGAGCGAACCGGAAATGGCCATTCTCGATGCGGTCGCACAGGAATTGGGCGTTGTTGCGCCGATCACGGTGCGGGTAAACCCCGATGTGGATGCCAAGACCCATGCGAAGATTGCGACCGGCAAATCCGAGAATAAGTTCGGCATTCCCATTGCCCGTGCGCGTGAAGTCTATGCAATGGCCGCTGCGATGCCGGGGTTGGATGTCATCGGTATTGATGTGCACATCGGGTCCCAGCTGACCGACCTCGCCCCGTTCGAGCAGGCCTACCTGAAAGTTGCGGAGCTGACCGAAACCCTCCGGGCTGATGGGCACCGCATCACGCGGCTTGATCTTGGCGGGGGCCTGGGCATCCCTTACGAGCGAAGCAACGCCGATCCACCGCTCCCTTCGGACTATGGTGCCTTGGTTCAACGGACGCTGGGCCATCTGGGCTGCGAAATCGAGATCGAGCCGGGACGCTTGATTGCCGGTAATGCCGGGCTGATGGTCAGTGAGGTGATCTATGTCAAATCAGGCGAGGGGCGCGATTTCCTAATCCTGGACGGGGCGATGAATGATCTCATCCGGCCTGCGATGTATGAAGCTTATCACGACATTATTCCGGTGATTGAGCCTGCACCGGGCGTGGCACCCGAGCCCATCGATATCGTTGGTCCGGTATGCGAATCCGGCGACACTTTTGCAAAGCAGCGCAATATGCCGCCGCTTGTTGCAGGTGACCTTGTCGCGTTCCGCTCGGCCGGAGCTTACGGCGCGGTGATGAGCAGCGAATACAACTCGCGGCCCCTGATCCCGGAAGTATTGGTGAAAGAGGATCAATTTGCGGTTATCCGCGCACGGCCCACCTTTGACGAAATGATAAATCGCGATACCATACCTGAATGGTTGTAGGGCTATTCTGCCCGGCAACTGATGGGAGCCAAACGGAATGAGCACTTTCACCCCGGATGACGTAGGCAAGTCCCTCAGCAAACTGCGGTGGCCGCTGCGCATGACGCAGACGGGTATGCTGGCCGAACAGGTAGTGCAGGCGCTCTGGCCCTTGCTGACGGTTGTCCTGTTAACGCTGGCGGCACTGATGCTTGGCTTGCAGGATTCCGTCATGGTCGAGGTCGTTTGGGCCGCTGCGGTGGTGCTTGCGCTTTGCGGACTTCTGTCGATTGTCTATGCCTTCCGGCGTTTTGAATGGCCCAACCGGGCAGCCGCGATGGAGCGGCTTGATGCGAGCCTGCCGGGGCGGCCCATTCAGGCGATGTTGGATGATGCAGCGATTGGTGGCGATGATGATGCGTCGATGGCCGTATGGCGGGCGCATAAATCACGCATGGCGGCGCGGGCAGCGCAGGCTGGGCCGGTGGCGGCTGATCTGCGGGTATCAGACCGGGACCCCTATGCACTGCGCTATGTTGCGGTGCTGGCTTTCGCGGTCGCGTTGATATTTGGATCGGTCTGGCGCGTCGGATCGGTGGTTGGCATGGCCCCGACGGGTGCCGGCTTGGCCAGTGGACCAGTTTGGGAGGGCTGGGCTGAACCGCCGCGATATACCGGACGTCCAAGGCTTTACCTGAATGACTTGGATGCAGGGCCGCTGGATTTGCCAGCCGGTACTTTGATCACGTTGCGTTTTTACGGTGATGTCGGAGCGCTGACGCTGGCCGAGACCGTGTCAGGCAGGACAGTCGATTTGCCAGCCGCATCCGATCCCGCACAGGATTTCGCGGTGGTACAAGAGGGCAGTATCGCCATTGAAGGGCCGGGCGGGCGGTCCTGGTCCGTGACGATGCGGCCCGATACCGCGCCAGAAGTTAATATTCTGGGCGAAGCAGAGGTAGCAGCCCTTGGGGAAATGCGCCTGCCGTTCAGTGCGCAAGATGACTACGGCGTCGAAGCGGGCGAGGCGCGCTTTGTGCTTGATTTGACGGCAGTCGATCGGCGGCACGGTTTGACCATAGATCCAGATCCGCGTGCGCAGATAACGGTGCCCCTGCCGACGCCAATCTCTGGTGACCGCGCAACTTTTGAGGAAAACCTGATAGAAGATTTCTCCAAACATCCTTGGGCGAACCTGCCTGTGAAGCTGACGCTGGCGGTGCTTGACGCCGCAGAGCAGCAGGGTGAGACGCTGCCGCAGGATATGGTCCTGCCCGGGCGGCGGTTCTTTAATCCGTCTGCCGCAGCGTTGATCGAGATGCGGCGCGATCTGCTGTGGTCCAAGGCCAACGCATCGCGCACCGCACAGATTTTGCGCACCATCGCTTTTCAACCCGAAGACGTGATCCGCAGTGAAACTACGGTGCTGCGTCTGCGCCAGATCATCGAGCGGCTGGAAATTCGAGCTCGTTTTGGATTGGACGATGATGTGCAGGACGATCTGGCAGAAGATCTTTGGGGACTTGCAATCGAGTTGGAAGAGGGTGTGCTGGCCGACGCGTTGGAGCGGTTACGCCGTGCGCAGGAGCGGTTGCAGGAAGCAATGAAAAACGGTGCCTCAGACGAGGAAATCGCAGAGTTGATGGATGAATTGCGCCGTGCGACCGAGGAATATATGCGCCAGTTGCAGCGCCAGCAGGCCGAGAATGGTCAACAGGACGGGGAGCAACAGCAGCAGCAGGGCGAGTCCATGCAAATGACGCAGGATGATCTGCAGCGTATGATGGACCGTATCCAGGAATTGATGGAAGAGGGCCGGATGGCGGAAGCTGCAGAGGCGCTTCAGCAGTTGCAGGAAATGATGGAGAACATGCGCGTTACCGAAGGCCAGCAGGGACAGGGAAGCCAGTCGCCGGGTGAACAGGCGATGGAAGACCTCGCCGATACGTTGCGCCAGCAGCAAGGGTTGAGCGATCAGGCGTTCCGCGATCTGCAGGAACAGTTCAATCCCGGTGCGCAGGCGGGCGAAAACCAGGGCAATGAAGGGCGTAACGGGGGCCAGGGGCGCGGCCAAAGCCACGAGGGCCAGAACGGTCAGGGCCAGGGCAGCGATCAACAGCAAGGTCAGAACCAGCAAGGTCAAAACCATCAGGGCGGCAATCAGCCGATGCCGGAAGGTGGCGAGCAGGGCGATGGATTTGGTAAAGGCGAAGAGGGCTTGGCACAACGTCAGGAAGCCTTGCGCGACGAATTGCGCCGCCAGCAGAGTAATTTGCCGGGACAAGGGACGCCGGAGGGCGATGCGGCACGTGACGCACTGGACCGTGCAGGTCGTGCGATGGATCAGGCCGAAGAGGCCCTGCGCAATCAGGATCTGGCCGAGGCCATCGACAATCAGGCACAGGCCATGGAAGCCTTGCGCGAGGGTATGCGATCGTTGGGTGAAGCGATGGCGCAAGAGCAGCAACAGGACCAGCAGCCCGGTCAGGGCACGACGGAATCCGATCGCCGGGCGGAAAACCGTGACCCGCTTGGGCGCGAACAGGGCACCAACGGCGCCACTGGTTCAGAAGGACCGCTGGCGCTTGGTCCGGATCGCGGTGCCCGTGCACGTGAATTGCTGGATGAGATACGCCGCCGTTCGGGAGAGACGGCACGCCCTGAAGTGGAGCGCGACTATCTGAACAGGTTGCTGGATCGTTTCTAGCGGGCGATGGCTGCGCAAAAGGCGTTTACGGATGTCAAGCGCAGGACCATGCGGTCACCACATGGTCTTTTCAGCACGTGACGCCCAAGCGCTGTCATAAGGCGCGCCGCCTTCCTCCCCGCTGGTCATCTCGGCAAGGATATCTCCGATAGAGGGCAGATCAGCGCGCCGGTCGACGCCCTCCCATATTCCGGCACGCATCAACGCACGGGCACATTGGCTGTAAATCTCTGAAATTGTAATGACGATCACGGTTGCGGGTTGGTGCCCGTTCTTCTCAAACCGCGCCCTGAGGGTATCATCATCCGTCAGGATAGCCGTTCCGTTCACCCGCACCACATTGTTTGAACCGGGTACGATGAACATGCAGGAGATGCGCCCGTCTTCCACAATATTGCGCAGCGAATCCAATCGGTTATTGCCCCGCCAGTCCGGCATAGCAAGTGTCCGGGCATCCAGTTCCGTGACAACGGGTCCATCGTCCCCACGCGGGCTGCCGTCTACGCCTTCCGGACCAACGGTGCTGAGTACGCAAAGCTGCGATGCCATGATCCATATGCGATAAAGCGGCGTCAGCTCGGTCGCAACCTTGCGCAGCGCAGGTGCACTGGGCTTGCCGTAGAGCGCATGAAGCGCCGCAAGATCGCTTATCTTATGCATTTGCCCGATACCCTGCTTCGGCCAGCAAAGCATCGGATTCCGTTTCGATGGTCTGTTCAAGGGTTTTCATAAAGGCATCTTTGCTCAGGCCCGGTGCAATGGGATCGAGAAACTCAACGACCGCAAGCCCAGGGCGGCGATACAGGCCCCTGCGCGGCCAGAAGTACCCTGCATTCGTTGAAACCGGCACGCAGGACTGGCCAAGCTGGTCATAGAGGATCGCCGTACCCACCTTATAGCTTACCTTCGCGCCGGGGGCGACGCGGGTACCTTGCGGATAAATCACGATCTGGCCCGGTTCGATCCGGCCGGCGTTCACATCCTGCATCATCTGCTGGATGGCCTTGCCGCGCTTGCCGCGATCCACGGCGATCATCTGCATCCGTTTGGTGTATTGTCCGATGACCGGTGTCCATAGAATTTCGCGTTTCATGATGAACTTGGCGCGGGGCAGGGCGTGAAAAATCATCATGATGTCCAGAAACGACTGGTGTTTGGCTGCGACCAGCACTTCACCATCGGGCACCGTTCCACGGATCTCGCAGCGCAGGCCAATCATCCAGCGCGCAGTCCACATGCACCAGCCTGCATAGGATTTGCAGGCGGCATAGGCCCCGGTTTTGGAGAACATGGCCCAGGGTGCAAAGAGCAGTCCGATGATCGGCATCGCAATGGTTGCCTGGATGATAAAGAGGATCGAGCGCACCCACTGCAGCATCATGCAAGCTCCTTTAACGTGCGTTTGGCCGCTGCGCGGGTCGCGGCAAAGGCGACACCGGCTGCCAGTAGAGGGATCAGCAAAGGCAGCAGCCAATGGCTTCCCTGAAACCCGAGACCGGTCAGAAATCCGCCCATGTCGGAGCCGCGCGGCATCAACAACATCGCAAGCATCCCCAGAACCGTGCCCGCTGCGGCTCCAGACAGGGCGCGCAGCGTGAAGCGGCGGATGAAAGCGAGGGCGATGTAATCATCGGTTGCGCCGATCAAGCGCAGGACAGAGATCACCTGCGCGTTCGCGGCCAGTGCTGCATTGGCCGCCAGTGTGATCATCGCGGCCACAGCTGCGGTGATCAGGACGATCGACACCCATCCAAGCAGCCGCAAGCGCGTCGCGGCTTCAATCAAGGGCTGGCGCCAACGGTTGTGGTCATCCAGCACCGCGCCTGGTACTTCTGCCGCGAGGCGCAGGCGTAATCCCGCAGGATCCATGCCATCGGTGTCTTCAATCACTTCGATCAATCGCGGCACCGGCAGGCTTTCCAGCGCCAAATCGTTGCCAAACCACGGGGCCAGCAGATCGCGTTGTTCCTCGTCGCTCAGGGCGCGGGCACTCGCGATGCCGCGTGTCGTCTCCAGTATACGCAGGGCAGCATCGGTCTGGGCTGAACGTTGGTCGAGTGGAGCGACGATCCGGATGGTGGCGGACCGGGCAAGCTCATCCCCCCAGCGATCAGCCAACCGCCCCGAAGCGAGCGACAGCGCCAAAGCAAAAACGGCCAGAAAGGCCATCGCGCCAGCAGCAAAGACCGTCAGTTGCGCCGTGAACCCTGATGGCGGCACCACCCGGTCCGCGTTCCGGTCCCCTGCCAACAACGCGCGGAGGCTTCCCACATTCGGCCTCACAGATCCGCCCCCGCCAGTTGTATCCGCCGGTTGGCAATGCGCAACACGCGGGCCTGCACATGCGCTTTTGTGGCGCGGATCAGGCTGAGGTCATGGGTGGCGATCAACACGGTTTTGCCCATTTTGTTTAGCTCGATCAGCAACCGCAGCAAGCGTTGCGACATGTCCCAATCCACGTTGCCGGTGGGCTCATCCGCGAGCACCACATCGGGTGACATAATCACGGCCCGCGCAAGTGCCGCCCTTTGTCTTTCGCCACCTGATAGTTCGGGCGGCAAGGCGTCGGCACGGTTGGTCAGTCCGACCCATGACATCAACTCGTCCAGATCATTGCCTGCGGCTTCCGCATGACGGCCTGAAACCGTCAGTGGCAAACCGATATTGTCCGTTACATTCAGATGGTCGAGAAATTTCACATCCTGGTGCACCACGCCAACCCGGCGGCGTACAGCCGTGATATCGTCACGGTCCAGCCCACGGACATCCGCGCCGAACAGCCGGACATGACCGGCCGTCGGAAGCAAAGCCCCGTAGCACAATTTCATCAAGGTGGTCTTGCCCGCGCCCGAAGGCCCGGTCAAAAAATGAAACGAACCCGGCGCAAGTTTCAGCGAAATGTCAGAGAGCAATTCCCCCCCGCCATAGCTGTACGCCACATTTTCCAGTTCGATCACAATCTTAACCCCAATATCACCGCGCCTGTTGTGCCTGAGCATCGTTGCGGATTCAATGCAGCACTTGGCGGCCATGGCAACAGTTAACGCTTTTCCCGCATGACTGTTGATCATATGCTACCTAAGGTGTGCACCATCCGTTGTGAGTGAGCGAAGAAATACCTGATGAGGCTGACCTGTCCCAATTGTGACGCCCAGTACGAAGTACCGGACGAGGTGGTCCCAACCGCCGGTCGAGACGTGCAATGTTCAAATTGCGGCCAGACGTGGTTTCAACACCATCCAGATAATGCGCCCCCCGAAGAAGACGAGGAAACGCTGACAGTCGATGCGCCAAGCGAAGACGAGGAAGTCTCTCCGCCGCCACCTCCCGCACCGCCCCCCTCTGTCGGGCCTGAGCGGCGACAGCTTGATCCGGCCGTCGCAGATATTTTGCGGCAGGAAGCCGAAGCCGAATTCGAAGCCCGCAAGCGCCGGCAGTCAACGCCACTGGAAAGCCAGCCTGATCTCGGCTTGGATACAGGCGAGCCAACACCGCCACCGCGGCCAGATATGGATGAAGACGACGCGGATCGTCGCGCCCTAGAGGCGAAAAAGCGCATGGCCCGGATGCGTGGCGAAGCGGAGCCCGCCGCAGAGGTCGCTGCAACCGCCGCTGCCATGTCCTCGCGCCGTGAGTTGCTGCCGGACATTGAAGAGATCAATTCAACCCTACGCAATGACAGCAATACCACCGGTGTAGATGCCGATGTGCGCGAGGGTCTGGGTGCCGGTGGACAGCGCAAAAAAAGCGGTGGCTTCCGCCGGGGGTTCATCAGCGTGGTGCTGATCTTTGTGGTACTGGCGCTGCTTTATATCTACGCGCCCAAAATGAGCGCAATGGTGCCTGCGCTAGAAGGCGTGATGACAGCCTATACAGGGTTTATCGATCAATTGCGGATATCATTGGCAAGGGGGCTCAGGGCCTTGCTGACCTGGCTGGACGTGGTGGCAAGCCAATCAGAAGGTTGATGCAGTGGCCCTTGTTCAAGGGCCACCACAGGGGCGATCACATGTGGATCGGTCCGTCGCCGCAGGCAAGGGCAGCTTCACGAACCGCTTCGGAATAGGTCGGATGTGCATGGCATGTCATTGCCAAATCCTGAGCAGAGGCCCCGAATTCCATCGCAACGCAGACTTCATGGATCAGATCACCCGCTGACGGCCCGATGATGTGAGCACCCAGAATGCGGTCTGTTTCCTTGTCCGCAAGGATCTTCACAAAACCGTCGCCCGCGAAATTTGCCTTGGCACGGGCATTGCCCATAAAGCTGAATTTGCCGACCTTATAGGCACGACCCGCTTCTTTAAGGGTTTCTTCCGTCTCGCCCACATTGGCGACCTCGGGGTGGGTATAGATGACGCCGGGGATCACGCCGTAATTCACGTGACCATGTTTGCCCGCAATAACCTCGGCCACGGCCATGCCCTCGTCTTCGGCTTTGTGGGCCAGCATCGGCCCTTCGGTCACATCGCCAATGGCATAGATGCCTTTGACGTCTGTTTGCCATTCCTTGGTGATGGCAATCTGCCCGCGCTTGGTCAGACGGATGCCAAGCGATTCCAGATCGAGGTGGTCGTGGTAGGGTTTGCGCCCTGTCGCCACCAGCACTACATCGGCGTCCAGCACATGTTCGCTGTCATCCTTGCGCAGCTTGTAATGGACTTTGGCCTTGGTCTTGCTGGCCTCGGTCTTTTGCACTGCGGCGCCCATGATAAATTCCAGTCCCTGCTTTTTCAGCATCCGCTGGAAGGTTTTCTGTACTTCGGGGTCCATGCCCGGCGTGATCGCGTCAAGGAATTCAACAACTGTTACTTCAGCGCCCAACCGCGAATAAACGCTGCCCAGCTCAAGCCCGATGACACCTGCACCGATCACCACCATCTTTTTCGGCACCTTGCCCAGTTCCAGCGCCCCGGTGGAGGTCACAACAACCTTTTCGTCAACCTCCACGCCGGGCAGGGAAGCGGCTTCGGAGCCGGTAGCGATGATGATGTTCTTGGCCTCGTGCACGTCGTCGCCCACCTTGACCCTGCCCGCCTCTGGCACCGATCCCCAGCCCTTCAGCCAGTCGATCTTGTTCTTTTTGAACAGAAATTCGATGCCTTTGGTGTTGGTGTCGATGGTGGACTGCTTGTAGGCCTGCATCTGCTTCCAGTCGACCGAAGGGCTTTTCCCCTTCAGCCCCATTTCAGCAAAGTTATGCTCTGCCTCATGCAGCATATGTGAGGCGTGCAACAATGCCTTGGACGGGATACATCCCACATTGAGGCAGGTGCCGCCCAGCGTGTCGCGCCCCTCGACGCAGGCGGTTTTCAGACCCAGTTGCGCACAACGGATAGCAGCGACATAGCCGCCGGGGCCGGAACCGATCACGATGACATCATAGCTGGACATGGGGTGTCTCCTTGGAATGTGTGTTTGCCCGCAGGGTAGGGGCGTCAGAATAGAGCTGCAAGCAGCATAAGGAAGGTCGCCACAAGGCCCGCGAACCAGATATATGAGCGGGCCGGTACCCAGCCCCGAACATAGGCCGGGACATAGAGGATGCGAGCGATCAGGTAGGCAAAGGCGCAGGCGGCCGTAAAACCGGAGCTTTGGCCAGTGGTGTGAATGACGAGAGCCGCGATGGCAAAGAGGATAAGCCCCTGAAAGTGGTTGTCGAAGGCGCGGCCCAGACGGGCGGTGCGCTGCGACATCTCGCGGGAAGGCTCCCGGTCGCGCGGCGACATGGTGTAGCCGGTGCCAAGCTCGAGGTTTGCGGGCACCGCGTAGAGCGCAAACTGCACGATCTGCAGAATAGCCGCGAGGGTTAAAGCGGTGAGTTCGGGGGTCATCACGTTACTTTTCTAGCTAACGCAGGGCGGGAGATTTTTCCCGCCCTGCGATTGAAGATCGGACGGGACACGTCCCGCCGTATTCTTACAAATCCATCAGCAACCGACGTGGATCTTCCAGCATCTCTTTGACGCGGACAAGGAAGGTCACCGCGCCTTTGCCGTCGATGATGCGGTGGTCATAGCTCAGCGAGATATACATCATCGGACGGATTACGACCTCGCCGCCAATCGCCATCGGGCGGTCCTGGATTTTCGCCATGCCAAGGATACCGGACTGCGGCGGGTTCAGGATCGGCGCGGTCATCAGCGAGCCGTAAACACCGCCGTTGGAGATGGTGAAGGTGCCGCCGGTCATGTCGGCCATCGTCAGCTTGCCGTCGCGGGCCTTCTTGCCCATCGTGTTGATGCCTTTTTCGATCTCGGCAAAGGACATGCTGTCGACGTCGCGGATCACGGGCACCACAAGACCTGTGGGCGTGCCAGCGGCGACACCCATGTGGACGTAGTTCTTGTAGATCACATCGGTGCCGTCGATTTCGGCGTTCACCTCAGGAATCTCTTTCAGGGCGTGGCAGCAGGCCTTGGTGAAGAAGGACATGAAGCCCAGACGGACGCCATGTTTCTTCTCGAAATCCGCTTTATAGGCGTTCCGGATCTCCATCACTTCGGTCATGTCGACCTCGTTGAAGGTGGTCAGGATTGCGGCGGTGTTCTGCGCCTCTTTTAGGCGGCGCGCCATGGTCTGTTTCAGGCGGGTCATCTTCACCCGTTCTTCGCGAGAGGCGTCATCGGCAGCAGAGGGCGCGCGCGGTGCCTGTTTGGCTTCGGGAGTGGAGGCGGCAGAGGTGCCAGCCGCGATCGCTTTGGCCACGTCTTCTTTCATCACGCGACCGTCACGGCCGGTGCCGGTCACCTGATCACGACTGATCCCCGCTTCGGCCATCGCTTTTTTCGCCGAAGGCGCATCCTCAACATCCTTGCCGGTGTTTTCGGACGCAGCGGCGGGGGCCGGGGCCATTTCCTGTGCCGGTGCGGCAGCAGCACCGCCCGCACCACCGGAAATTACGGCCAGCTTGCCATTGGCTTCGACCGTGGCACCTTCATCCGCGATGATTTCTGTCAGCGTGCCAGCGGCAGGCGCGGGCACTTCAACGCTGACCTTATCGGTCTCAAGCTCGCACAGCATTTCATCCTGCGCGACGGTGTCACCGACCTTTTTGAACCAAGTGCTGACTGTTGCCTCGGTCACGCTTTCCCCAAGAGTTGGCACCATGACGTCAACGGATTCACCGCCGCCGTCGCTACTGCTATCGGCACCCGTATCCCCGTCGGAGGCTTCGCGTGCGGCCTGGCTGCTCGAAGCTTCGTCCTCGGCGCTTTCGCGGCCTTTGGGCGCGGCTTCGTTCCCGCCATCTCCTTCCGAGATATTGGCCAAAAGCGCATCAACTCCGACGGTGTCGCCTTCTTCTGCAACGATGTCCGACAGGGTGCCGGCCACGGGGCTGGGAACTTCGACAGTGACTTTGTCCGTTTCCAGCTCGCAGAGCATTTCGTCGACAGCCACAGTGTCACCTGGCTTTTTAAACCATGTGGCCACAGTTGCTTCGGTTACGGATTCGCCCAGCGTGGGTACGCGTACTTCGGTCATTTCTTCGATCCTTCAAGTGTCAGCGCCTCATCAACGAGGGCGGCTTGTTGTGCTTTGTGCTGGCTGGCAAGGCCCGTGGCAGGCGATGCCGCGGTGGCGCGCCCTACGTAGATGGGGCGTGTATTCTTGGCTTTGATCCGACCCAGCACCCATTCGATATTGGGCTCGATAAACGTCCATGCGCCCTGATTTTTAGGTTCTTCCTGACACCAGACCATCTCGGCGTTCTTGAACCGCTCCAGCTCCTTCACTGCGGATTGCGCGGGGAAGGGATAGAATTGTTCGAACCGCATCAGATAGACATCGTCAATTCCGCGCGCGTCGCGTTCCTCCAGCAGATCGTAATAGACCTTGCCCGAGCACATCACCACGCGCTTGATCTTGTCATCCTTGACCAGTTTGGTGTCGGAATTGCCTTGCTGCGCATCGTCCCACAGCACCCGGTGAAAGCTGGAGCCGGTGGTGAATTCTTCGGCCTTGCTGACGGCCAGCTTGTGGCGCAACAGGGATTTCGGCGTCATCAACATCAGCGGCTTGCGGTAGCTGCGGTGCAGCTGGCGGCGCAGGATATGAAAGTAGTTCGCAGGTGTGGTGCAATTCGCCACGATCCAGTTGTCGCCGCCGCACATGGTTAGGAACCGCTCAAGCCGGGCAGAAGAGTGTTCCGGTCCCTGGCCCTCGTAGCCATGTGGCAGCAGGCAGACCAGACCGGACATGCGGAGCCATTTCGACTCCCCGGAACTGATGAACTGGTCAAACATGATCTGCGCGCCGTTGGCGAAATCACCAAACTGAGCTTCCCACAGGGTCAGCGCGTTGGGCTCGGCCAGCGAATAGCCATACTCGAACCCCAGAACAGCGTATTCCGACAGCATCGAGTCGATAACTTCGTATTCGGCCTGTCCTTCGCGGACGTGGTTCAGCGGGTAGTAACGCTCTTCCGTCTCCTGATTGATCAGGGCGGAATGGCGTTGGCTGAACGTGCCGCGTGCGCTGTCCTGCCCGGACAGGCGTACCTTGTAGCCTTCGGTCAGCAGAGAACCAAAGGCCAATGCCTCGGCCGTGGCCCAATCAAAACTGGTGCCAGATTTGAACATCTCGGCCTTGGCATCCAACAAGCGGCCCACCGTCTTGTGCAAGGGGAAGTCATCGGGGGCGGTTGTCAGCGATTTGCCAACATCCTTTAGCGTATCTTCTCCAATTGCAGTCTTGCCGCGCTGGTATTTCTTTTCTTTGGACCGGTCGAGGTGAGACCATTTGCCATCCAGCCAATCGGCCTTGTTGGGACGGTATTCCTTGCCCGCTTCGAACTCGTCGTTCATGCGCTTCTGGAAGTCGGCCTTCATGTCCTCGATCTCGCCCTCGGGCACCAGACCGTCCTTGACCAGACGCTCTGAGTAGAGGCTCAGGGTGGTCTTCTGGCCTTTGATCTTCTTGTACATGATCGGGTTGGTGAACATCGGCTCGTCGCCTTCGTTGTGACCGAACCGACGGTAGCAGATGATGTCGAGCACCACGTCCTTGTGGAACTTCTGGCGGAATTCCGTTGCCACACGGGCAGCATGTACAACCGCTTCGGGGTCATCACCGTTTACGTGGAAAATCGGCGCTTCGACCACCAGCGCGTTGTCGGTGGGATAAGGCGAAGAACGCGAGAAATGCGGCGCTGTTGTGAAGCCGATCTGGTTGTTCACAACGATATGCATGGTGCCGCCGGTCCGATGCCCTTTCAGGCCGGAGAGCGCAAAACACTCAGCCACAACGCCCTGACCTGCAAAGGCCGCGTCGCCGTGCAGCAATACGGGCATAACCGCCACGCGATCCTTGTCATTCAGCTGGTCCTGCTTGGCGCGAACCTTGCCCAATACAACGGGATTTACAGCCTCAAGGTGGCTGGGGTTCGCCGTCAGCGACAGGTGCACGGTATTGTCGTCAAATTCGCGGTCTGAGGAGGCACCAAGGTGATATTTCACATCGCCTGAACCATCCACATCTTCGGGTTTGAAGCTGCCGCCCTGAAATTCGTTAAAGATGGCACGGTAGGGTTTCTGCATCACATTGGCGAGCACCGAAAGACGCCCCCGGTGAGGCATGCCGATGACGATGTCTTTGACACCCAACTGACCGCCACGTTTGATGATCTGCTCCATAGCGGGGACAAGGCTCTCGCCACCGTCCAGACCAAATCGCTTGGTGCCCATGTATTTGACATGCAGGAACTTCTCAAAGCCTTCGGCTTCGACCAGCTTGGAGAGGATCGCCTTGCGCCCGTTCTTGGTAAAAGCGATTTCCTTGCCATATCCTTCGATCCGTTCCTTGAGCCATGCAGCTTCGGTCGGGTTCGAGATATGCATGTATTGGAGGGCGAAGGTGCCGCAGTAGGTGGCTTTGACGATACCCACGATCTGCTTCATCGTGGCGACTTCGAGCCCCAGCACGTTGTCGATAAAAATAGGCCGGTCCAGATCATCGTCGGTAAAGCCGTAAGCCTTGGGATCAAGCTCCGGATGTTCGCCCATATCGCGCATGCCAAGCGGATCAAGATCAGCGGCCAGATGGCCCCGGATGCGGTAGGCGCGGATCAGCATGAGCGCACGAATGGAATCGAGCACCGCCTGCTTCACTTGCGCGTCGCTGATAGAGACGCCCTTTTCCTCGGCCTTTGCCTTGATCTTTTTACCTGCTGCTTCCGCCTCGGCGGGTTCGGGCCAGATACCCGTCAGCGCGCCCATCGTATCGCCCGCCGGAGCAGGTGGCCAATCTGATCGCGCCCAGGATGGACCTGCCGCTTCGGCTTCTACCGCTTTGCGCTCATCGCCCATCGCTTTGAAAAAGACATGCCACGCCTCGTCTACCGACGAGGGGTCTGAAGCGTATCTGGCATAGAGCTGTTCGAGATATTCCGCATTGTCCCCTTCCATGAAGGAGGAGGCGTGGAAATGATCGTTGGCTGGTTGTTCGGTCATGGCGTCACCTTTGGCTGGGCGGGACTTTTATTACGAAGCGGGAACGGGCGCAGGCCCGAAGGCATTGGTTTCGGGCTGGGAGGGGCGGGTAAGCCACCATAGGAAGACAAGGCTTACGATCAGCTGAATGATGCTGATCACACTGAACAGCGCCATGCCGCCCATATCAGGCATCACGCCGGACGCCATCTCTGCCTCTGTCGGGAATGTAGGGGCGATCAGCATTGTCACAAGGCTCAGCCCGAACGGTATGGCAATATACCAGCCGGGACGTCCAGTGTCTTGCAACCTGCGAAAGCCAGCAGAGAGCATTGGACAGATGAACGCGAGTGCGAAGACCAGGTAAAGCACCCACCAGATCAACTGGGTGATGACGGCGCCGATCAAAAAGGCCAGAAAGAACCACCAATATTCAGACCGTGAAGCGCGGCCTTGAAAGCTCGCGTATTTCTCCATCAGGCAAGTTTTGATTGCAGTTGGGAAATCCATTGTCATCTTTTTCCCCTTTCTATTGGGTCAGGCTGGTTGTGTCACCGCTGCGGCGCAACGCGAAATAGTTGAACGCCAAAAACGGATAGTTGCGGTATCTGGCAAAGGTTGCCGCATCAATTCAAGCATCGCAGCTTTATCTGCGCTGGCCTCGATCATGGCGTGCTGACCCTTGGGGGCCAGTTCGGCCATGCGGTAATAGGCGGATCCCAAGTGGGCACCGGCATCCAGACGATCCCATTCGGGTTTGATCCGCTGTGCCATTACGGCGTCCATCATCGCATCCTCGCGCAACAAAGGCCCCAGCACTGGGTGTCGAATACCGCGCATTCGGCGCAGGCCGTTCCGCACACGCCCCGCGACCCCGGCCAAAGGCGAGGTCGCGACACGGTGCTTGAACCGCAAACTGGAGGACAATGTTGTCATCCAGCCCGCAGTCTGTCGCACAAAGGAAAGGCGGTGTGGCCCATAATTAGCCCTTTTCGATGGCTTCTTTGACGGCTTCGCCCAAGGTAGCCGGGCTGTCTGCAACCACGATACCCGCGGCTTTCATGGCTTCGATCTTGTCCTCGGCGCCGCCTTTGCCGCCCGCAACGATTGCGCCGGCGTGACCCATGCGGCGACCGGGAGGGGCCGTACGGCCCGCGATAAAGCCGGCGGTGGGCTTCCAACGGCCTTTTTTCTTCTCATCCGCAAGGAACTGTGCGGCTTCTTCTTCGGCGGAGCCGCCGATTTCGCCGATCATGATGATGGACTGCGTCTCGTCATCTGCAAGGAACATTTCAAGCACGTCGATGTGCTCGGTCCCTTTAATCGGGTCGCCACCGATACCAACGGCGGAAGACTGGCCATAGCCCAGATCGGACGTCTGTTTGACCGCCTCGTACGTCAGCGTGCCGGAGCGCGAGACCACGCCGCAGGAACCGCGCTTGTGGATGTGGCCCGGCATGATGCCGATTTTGCACGCATCAGGTGTGATAACACCAGGACAGTTCGGGCCGATCAGACGGGACTTCGATCCTTCCAGCGCACGCTGGACGCGCATCATGTCCAGCACCGGGATGCCTTCGGTGATGCAGACAATAAGTTGCATTTCGGCGTCGATCGCCTCAAGGATCGAGTCAGCGGCGAAGGGGGGCGGGACATAGATCACGGAAGCGTTCGCTTCGGTCACATGCTTTGCTTCGTGCACAGAGTTGAAGACGGGCAGGTCCAGATGCGTCTGGCCGCCTTTGCCGGGGGTCACACCGCCGACCATCTTGGTGCCGTAGGCAATCGCCTGCTCGGTATGGAATGTGCCTTGCGAGCCGGTGAGGCCCTGACAGATGACTTTGGTGTTTTCGTCTACGAGTACGGCCATTGCGCGTCTCCTTCTGGTATTCTGTTTAGTGCTGCGGGACGGGCGTTACGCTGCCCGGCGCGATTAATCGATGATGGGGCGGGAGCCGTCGTTCTTGTGACCGCCGTGATAGCCCGTGCCGCAGTGTTTATGCGCAGCGCAAGGCGTGGTGACATTGATGACGGTGATCTGCTGAATGCTGGTCACCTGAGCGCGGGGACGTACAGCCCCGGCACCGGAGGCAAGCCGCGACGTGCTGGGGTGCACCTCTTGCGGGCCGGTGCGGACGCTGTAGTCGCTGCCGCAGGCGGCGAGGCTGGCCAGCGCGAACGCGGTCACGGTCAGGCGAAGTGGTGTCATGGTCTGTCCCTTTGTCTTGGCTGCCGGTCACGCGCAGGTGCCGGGGTTCATTCATGTTCAGTTTGTGCTGTGTGACGGCGCCAGCCGCTCTACCAGCATAAAGGTCTCAAGCGTGTTTGCCGCGCCCCTGGTCGCCACATGCACAACGGCCACACGGCGGGGGTTCAGGCGACGGGCCGCAAGGAGCGTTGTGGTCGCAGTCTCGGTATAAGACGCCGGCAGATCGGCAGGCTGCAAGATTTTCTCGACGGCCAATCCGCGCACTGCGGCCGACGCGGCATTCTCTGCATGGTCTCCGGCAAAAGAAACCTCGCACCGTCGGTCTGTGCCGGGCGTCACGGCGCGGCCTGTGGCGGGGGAGGGGGCTGCGCTGGAGAAAGGATCAAGATCATAGAAATCATGATCCACGCCTTTTAGCGAGAAGGTTTCCCGCGCCTTTGCCGCAGTCATGTACGGCGAGAAACAGTGGTCTGCAAAAAGCTGCATCGCCATGCGGGCGGTAGTCGGCGCACTGCCAGCGTTTGCAACGCTGGCAGACACCAACGTAGCGACTGCGATGCCAAGGAGCTTAGAACAATGCATCATCATCCTCGACCAACTCATCCAGTGCCCGCACGATGATCAGACCTGCACCCATCACCAGCAACGACCGTCCAATCGAGCCGGTCATATTGCGTGGTAAGACCGCCGCCACACCGTCACGGGATCTGCGAGCCACTTTGGCGACGCCGCGGTCGCGGTGACTGCCGGTGTCGGGCTTGTCCGGCAGCGACAGCGCACGCGGCTGCCACCGACGCACAAGCAGGCCCATACCCAAAAGGGCAAGGCCAGCCAGAATAGGCGCGTTTGCAGGGGCGGGCTGTTCAGACACAGGACGGATCAGCCCTTGACCGCTTTGACGATCTTCTGCGCACCATCCTTCAGGTCTTCGGCGGCAATGACATCCAGACCGGAGTTGTTGATGATGTCTTTGCCCTGCTGGACATTCGTGCCTTCGAGACGCACGACCAGCGGCACCTGCAGGCCCACCTCTTTGACCGCAGCAACCACACCTTCTGCAATCACATCGCAGCGCATGATGCCGCCAAAGATGTTCACAAGGATGCCTTTGACCTGCGGATCAGACGTGATGATCTTGAACGCTTCGGTCACTTTTTCCTTGGTTGCACCACCGCCCACGTCGAGGAAGTTTGCGGGTTCCGCACCGTAGAGCTTGATAATGTCCATCGTGGCCATTGCGAGGCCCGCACCGTTGACCATGCAGCCAATCTCGCCGTCCAGCGCGATGTAGTTCAGATCGTACTTGGAAGCCTCAAGCTCTTTGGGGTCTTCTTCGGTGGTGTCGCGCAACTCGGCAATGTCATTGTGGCGATACATGGCGTTGCCGTCAAAAGAGACTTTCGCGTCGAGCACCTTTAGGTCACCCCCTTCGGCGACGATGAGAGGATTGATCTCGAGCATCTCCATGTCTTTTTCCATGAAGGCTTTGTAAAGCAGACCCATGAGGCCCACGCATTGTTTGACCTGCTTACCTTCCAGCCCCAGTGAGAAAGCGATGCGTCGGCCGTGGAATGCCTGATAGCCTGTCGCGGGATCGACAGAAAAGCTCAGGATCTTTTCAGGTGTGGAAGCCGCGACTTCCTCGATGTCCATGCCGCCTTCGGTGGAGCAGACAAAGGAGACGCGCGATGTCTGGCGATCGACCAGCAGGGCGAGGTACAATTCGGTCTCGATGCCGGATCCGTCTTCGATGTAGATGCGGTTGACCTGCTTGCCCGCGGGGCCGGTCTGATGTGTGACCAACGTGCGGCCCAGCATCTTCTTGGCCTGCTCGGCGGCTTCTTCCACGGATTTGGTAAGGCGCACACCGCCGGCCTCACCAGCATCGGCTTCCTTGAACTTGCCCTTGCCCCGTCCGCCTGCGTGGATCTGCGCCTTGACCACCCAAAGCGGGCCGTCCATTTCGCCAGCCGCAGTCTTGGCGTCCTCGGCCTTGAGGACGACACGGCCGTCAGAGACGGGCGCGCCATAGCTGCGCAAAAGGGCTTTCGCCTGATATTCGTGGATGTTCATGAAAACGGTCCCGTTTTTGTTCAAGTCGCCGAGCGTCTGTCCGGTGAGTCTTATGGTTCGGAGGAAGCTTTCAGGACTTTTCGTCACATTGCTAGGGTAAAGCGACATTTGTGATCACGCGGCGAAAACGTGTGATCACAAAGGGTTCATAATTTACATTTTCTTAGGGGAATCACGGGTTGCACGGCGCGCTTCTTGCCGGTAAATCCTGCAAAAATGCTGAAAATATGCGGCAAAACCGGGTAATTTTGCCGCAATCAGGGTGTAATTGCGGTTGCGCTAGATCGGCAGCAGCGCCCAATAGTCCAGGTCGAGCAGAACCTCAGGCAGGTATTTGCCATCTTCGCCGCGCAAGGCAAAAGCGTCACCGCCTTTGGTCGCGACCAGACGCAAACGGATCGCCCCCACGCCGGGCGCAGAGGTCTCGGCTTTGTCCAGTACCTCTGACCATGCGCGCACAGTGTCTCCAGCCAGACAAGGGTTGGCATGTGCGCCACCGTTCAATCCGACAATCATTTGCGCATTCGCGAGCCCGTTGAAGGACAGCGCCCGCGCCATAGAAATTACATGGCCGCCATAGATCAAACGGCTGCCATCTAGCCGCGCGGAGGTGTCAAAATGCACTTTCGCCGTATTCTGCCACAGCCGCGTGGCCATCATGTGCTCGGCTTCCTCGATGGTGACACCATCAACATGGTCGATCTTCTCTCCCACTTCATAGTCGCCCCAGCGGTGCGGTTCTCCGGCAAGGGTGAAGTCGTAGTTGCTGAAATCGAGGCCTTTCGGGATAACCAACTGATCCGGGCTGAGCGCCTTTGGCAGATCGGGTACAACCGTCTCGGGCGCAGGGGCATCCGCGTCGCGTTTGCGCACCATCACCCAGCGCACATATTCCAGCACCGCTTCATCATGTTGGTTCAGCCCAGTCGTGCGGACATAGACAACGCCGGTACGCCCATTAGAGTTTTGCTTGAGGCCAATCACCTCAGACTGGCTGCGCAGCGTGTCGCCGGGCCAGACAGGAGCCAGCCAGCGGCCCTGTGCATAGCCAAGGTTTGCTACGGCGTTCAAAGACACGTCCGGCACGGTTTTGCCAAAAACGATATGAAAAGCGATCATATCATCCAACGGGCTGAACGGCAGGCCGCAGCTTTGCGCGAATTGATCCGAGGAATAGAGCGCATGGCGCGCAGGGTAGAGCATGTGATAGAGCGCTCGTTCGCCCATTTTGACGGTACGCGGTACGGCATGGTGGATCGTTTCGCCGACGGTGTAATCCTCGAAGAAGCGCCCTGCGTTGGTCTTGGCCATCAGTGTTCTCCCAGTTTGGTGTCAGGTGAATAGGTGCCGGGGGCGTCTTTCGTTACGGCTTGCCCACACCGCATCACACCAGCGGCGTGATCCCATGTTTGCGTCGGCGTGCCGTACAGCTCCCAGCCCTTGTTGAGGGCATCGGTTACTTTGTGACAGAAGGCGGATGTGTCCTCTTCAGAGAGGAAGCGGAAAAGTTTCATAATTTCGGACCCAAAGGTTCAGGAAGGGAAAGGCCAGACGCCCAGCCAGGTGTGGATGGCAGTAACAATGGCGACCATGACAAGCGTGATCACCGCCAGCCGGATGTAAGTGGGGCGGCCCGCGTGCGCAGGTGGCACCCAATCGGGTTCGGCGCGGTTGATCAGGATGACGCTGCCCACTGCCCAAGCCAGAAGGCCACCGAACAACAGGATGGATGCCAGATCACCGTTCACCAGCAAATGCGCGATGGCCCATGTTTTAACCGCCAGCAATTGCGGATGGCGGGTCTTGTAGGCGGGCCATGCCTTGGCCCCTTTGGCGGCAGAAGAGCCGTAGATCCAGAATGCGATGATCATCAACAGGTTGTTAAGGTGCACCAAGAAGCCGGGCGGTTGCCAGATCGGAACAAAAGCTGCAGCGCGATAGCCGATGATCATCAGCACCAGCGACAGCACGATGGCCACCGCAATGATCCCCTTGCCCGGCTTGCCCAACGCGGCGCGCGAGTCAGGCGCGAGGCGCCTGTAATAGTGTGCGCCTGACCAAAGGATCAGGCCGAGGATCAAAAGCAACATATCAGGTCTCCGCGTTCAGGGCTGCGATTGCATCCAGCTTTGCCAGTGTTTCGTGTGCCGTGGCAACGTGCAAATTCTCGACGATCTTGCCGTCAACCACCGCAACCCCCTGACCGGAGGCTTCGATCTCTTCCAGCGCGGCGATCTGGCGACGGGCCAAATCGACCTCTTCTTCGGAAGGGGAGAAGGCGGCATTTGCCACATCGAGTTGCGCGGGGTGGATCACCGTCTTGCCATCAAACCCCATATCGCGGCCTTGATCGCATTCTACCTTATGTCCCTCATCGTCTTTGAAGGCATTATAAACCCCGTCGACGATCGCAATGTCATGCGCCTTTGCTGCCAAAACGCAAAGTCCAAGACCCGTCATCATCGGCAGACGGTCGGCGCGGTGGCGGGTTTGCAGGTCTTTGGCCAGATCATTTGTTCCCATGACCATAGCCTGCAATTGCCGGTGACCAGCGATGGCAGGCGCGTTCAACATGGCACCGGGGGTCTCCATCATCGCCCACAACGGTATATCGCCGACGATTTCGGCCAACGCCTCAAGGTCTGCGGGGCTTCCGACTTTCGGCAATAGAATCGCGTCGGCGTTCATCTTTGCCGCTGCCGCGGCATCTTCAATGCCCCAAGGTGTGTCGAGCCCGTTAATCCGGATCACCTTGTAGCGGTTGCCATAGCCGCCTTGCTCCAGTGCGGCGGCAAGGGTCGCCCGTGCGGCGGGCTTTTCATCCGGCGTTACCGCATCTTCAAGATCGAAGATGATTGCATCGCAGGGCAGGTTGCGTGCCTTGTCCAAGGCCCGGTCTTTGGAACCGGGGATATAAAGGACAGAACGCAGGGGCCGGGTGAGTTTAGACATGAGGTCATCCTTTGAGTCATAATGTTGCGCGCAAAGGGCCATTAATTGCGCAAAAGTTCAAGCCCAATCGCGCCGCAGCGCAGCAAATATCAAATTTGGACGGTCAGAGGGCGCGGCGTTAACCAATACTTCAGCCTCACGCCGCAGAGTGATCGCAGTTGCAGCCCAAGGGGAGCGCCGCGTCGGCAAGGCCGCCGGTCAAAGCGGTACGGGATGTGCAACCAATGTCATAACCTGGGCCACCCAGGTCCCGCCGGGAAAACCCGGGGTTGGTCCGAGGACCGTGGGTGCGGCCTTTCGAATGAAGGCATATAGGATGAATAGATTTGGTAAGAAGTTCAATCTGGGTGCGCTGACGGCGGCAGCTGTGGTGTATTTGATCACGACCTCTGATGTGGTGGCCCAAAACGGGCGCAACTGTGCTGCCCGCGAGACTGTGGTCGAACGACTGCATTCTGGCTATGGGGAGGTGCGGCAATCGGTTGGCCTTGGGGCCAACAACGCGGTGGTTGAGGTGTTCGCCTCTTCCGAAACAGGCACATGGACAATTACGGTCACGGCACCCGGTGGCCCCACCTGTCTGGTGGCTTCCGGTCAATCGTTTGAGGCCGTGACTGATGTGCTGCCCGCCAAGGGTTCGGACGCCTGACACCGTTCCGATATAGTAGTGACTGATCTTTTGAAGGCGGGCCGGTGGCCTGCCTTTTTTAATATCCAAATGTGATCCAGCAGCTCAGGTCAGCCCGTCCCAGATCAGCTTGCAACCGGTGACCATAAGCAAGACATAAGTAATGCCGAAAAACACCCGCTCGGGCACAAGATGGTGGGCGCGTACGCCGACCCATGTGCCCAATAGCGCAAAGGGGGCGAGCACCAGATTGGCCATGAACGTCTGTGCGGTGAACATCCCCAAGGCGGCATAGGGAATGAACTTCACGATATTCAGTATCCAGAACAGCAGCACCGTGCTGGCCTGGAACTGTGTCTTAGACAGCCCCCGGCTGAGCAAGAACACAGCAACCGGTGGGCCGCCTGCATGACTGATGAAAGTGGTGAACCCCGCGATGCAGCCGAAAAACACGCCTGCCCAGTCTGGCATGCGACTGCGTACCAGCCTGACCAGCCCGGTTGCCAGTGAAAGCTGCCACAGCACAAACCCTACTGATACGCCGCCAATCAGTAAACGGAGCAGATCCGGTGCGGCCACGCGGTAGAGCAGCGCCCCGGCCACGACCCCCGGCAGCCCGCCGATGACCAACAATCGCACGTCTGGAAGGCTCCATTTCCGCCAGTAGGGCTTTAACGACGTGACATCGATCAGCATCAGCATCGGCAGCATGATTCCGAGCGCCAGACCCGGCTCCACCACCAATGCCAGAATGGTGGCCGAGGCAAAAGCAGCACCCGACCCAAAGCCCGCCTTAGAGACCCCGGCAAACAGAACCGCAGGGCCGGCAACAAGAAAGAAGAACAAATCGAGATTGAGCATGTCTTAGATTATAGGGACGTAGATTTTTTCAGATTTTGCGGAACTTAGTCACTCACGCTTTGTTGATTATCCAGACGAGCGAATGGCGCTCGAAAGTGACTTAGGAGTATAAGATATGAAACGTTTTCTTAGCACAACAGCAGTTCTTCTGGCCCTGTCAGGTACCGCCTATGCGGACGCACATTCTTCCGGCATGGGAACTGTAACATTCGAACAAAGCGACTTCTATGCCTCTGATTTGATTGGCATGCGGGTCTATAATTCAGAGACCGAAATGGATGACGGCGCGATGATCGACGCCGGTGGCGAAAAAGAGTGGGATGACATTGGTGAGATCAATGACATCATCGTATCGCAGGATGGCGAAGTACGTGGTGTGATCCTCGGCGTCGGTGGCTTCCTTGGCATGGGCGAGCGCGATGTGAGCATCTCCATGGACCAGATCAATGTCGTTCAGCAGAACGGTGACATGGGCGACCGTTTCTTGGTCGTGAACACCACCAAAGAGATGCTGGAACAAGCGCCAGAGTATGAGCGCGACGACAACGACGACATGGGGGCAACTGACAACGCAGCTTCCACAACAATGGACAGCTCCGACAGCACCGTCGCGATGGACGAATCCAACGATGCAGAAGCAATGGAAGAATCTGAGAACGAAACCACAGCAACAGACATCGAAACAACGATGTCCGACAGCGACAATGCAACGGCAAACACCGATACTGCAATGGGCGACAACGACCTGATGCGCCCGACGATGACATACGACGGTTACTCGGACGCAGATACAGCTGAAGTTGAAAAGCTGACCGCTGAGCGTATCGAAGGTTCATACGTCTACGGTGCCAATGACGAGACAGTCGGTGAGATCGACACGCTCGTGATGTCCGAGGATGGCAAAGTGAACAGCGCCGTGATCAATGTCGGCGGTTTCCTTGGCTTGGGTGAAAAGCCGGTCGCCGTGGATTTTGAGAAAATCCAAGTGCTGCGCAACGAAGATGGTGACGAGTATCGCTTTTACATCGACAGCACAAAAGAGAAGCTGGAAGCGCTTCCAGAATACGAGAACTAGTCTTGTTTCTCTGACCTAACGAGAAAGGCCGCCCTTTGGGGCGGTCTTTTGCATTGGGGCGGTCCTGAACGACCGCGTGAGGCTGAACTTGCAGGCTTCCCAGCATTTCGCTATGCCCCTGCCAACGAAACCCTCACGGAGATATTACAATGGCCAGACCCAAAATCGCGCTGATCGGCGCGGGGCAAATCGGCGGCACACTTGCACATCTTGCTGCACTCAAGGAATTGGGCGACGTCGTTTTGTTCGACATCGCCGAGGGGACACCGGAAGGCAAAGCGCTCGACATCGCTGAATCCGGGCCATCCGCCAAGTTTGACGCAACCATGTCCGGCACGCAGGATTACGCTGATATTGCTGGTGCTGACGTTTGCATCGTCACCGCTGGCGTGGCGCGCAAGCCCGGCATGAGCCGTGATGACCTGCTGGGCATCAACCTCAAAGTCATGAAGTCTGTGGGCGAGGGCATTGCCGCACATGCGCCGGATGCATTTGTGATCTGTATCACCAACCCGCTGGACGCGATGGTCTGGGCGCTGCGCGAATTCTCCGGCATGCCGCATCACAAAGTCTGTGGCATGGCCGGCGTGCTTGATTCGGCACGCTTCCGCCATTTCCTAGCGACAGAGTTCAACGTCTCGATGAAGGACGTCACAGCCTTTGTTCTGGGTGGTCACGGTGATACGATGGTTCCACTGGTCCGCTATTCCACAGTTGCGGGTATCCCGTTGCCTGACCTGGTCAAAATGGGCTGGACCACGCAGGACAAACTGGACGCAATCGTTCAGCGTACCCGCGACGGTGGCGCGGAAATCGTTGGTCTGTTGAAAACCGGATCGGCTTTTTACGCCCCTGCCACCTCGGCAATCGAGATGGCGGAAAGCTATCTGAAAGACCAAAAGCGTGTTCTACCATGTGCCGCATATGTTGATGGTGCCTATGGCCTGAACGGGTTTTACGTGGGCGTACCCACGGTGATCGGTGCCGGTGGTATCGAGCGCGTGGTCGAGATCTCGATGGACAAGGACGAGCAGGCGATGTTCGACAATTCTGTCAACGCGGTCAAAGGTCTGGTTGAGGCCTGCAAAAGTATTGACGAAACGTTGGCCTAAGTCTCGGCCAAATAGACTACAGAACGCGCCCCGTTTTCGGGGCGCGTTTTGCGTTTAAAGATGGCAGCCGATGCTCTGCTGTGAAGGAAGATCGCTATGGTCCTGGGCTATGTACGAGATAGCCGCAATGCGCCAACGTGATCACAGACAGTGCGCATATGGGAAAAACGCGCAAATGCGCCCCGAGCAAAAGCATTAGATTTTAGAACATATCGGACGGGACGTGTGGGCCGGACTCCATGTGATCACACTGATCGCGGCTGTGATCACAAATTGGCGGACATTTTTAGCTTAGCCTGAATTTGCGGGAAAAACCCTGCAAAAGCATGCGGCAAATGTGCCATACCCCGTGACACCGGTGTAGAATCCGCTATGACTAATGCTAGCCAACGAAGCAACCACAGCCACCTAAAGGACCCTGCCATGGCCGATGTAAACCGGGGCAACCGTCCCCTGTCGCCACATCTTTCGATTTACCGACCGCAACTGACGTCAATCACGTCGATCCTGACACGGATTACCGGCAATGCGATGCTGATCGCAGCGTTGATGATTGTGTGGTGGTTTCTGGCTGCCGCCAGTTCCGCAGACTATTTCGCAATCGCGAACGGCTTTGTTACCAGCTGGTTCGGCGATCTGGTCATGTTCTTCTCGCTGCTGGGCCTGTGGTATCACACGCTCGCCGGGGTGCGGCATTTGATCTGGGACAGCGGATATGCGCTGGACCTGCCAACAGCTGAAAAGCTGGGCTGGGCCTGTTTGGTCGGATCTGTCGTCCTGACCATCATCACCGCAATCGCGATCCAGTAAGGGGCACATCATGGCATATTTGACAGATCGCAAACGCGCTGAAGGTCTCGGCTCTGCCAAGTCGGGAACGGCACATTTCTGGTCGATGAAGGTCAGCTCCGTTGCGTTGCTGATCCTGATCCCGCTGTTCGTCTTTACATTCGGTGCGGTACTTGGTGGTACCTATGAAGAGATCACCGCCTATTACAGCCGTCCTTTCCCCGCGATTGTCGCGGCATTGACGCTGGTTGTAGGCTTCAAACACTTCAGTGACGGGTGTCAGACGCTGATCGAGGACTATGTCCACGGGACAAGCCAGAAGGTCGCGATCATTCTGGTGACCTGCCTCAGCTATGGTGCTGCCGCGACGGGCGTTTTCGCCATCGCGAAGCTGGCACTCTAAATAATTCATTCCCACGGAGGGACTAAAATGGCCGCATATGATTATGAAACCCACGAATTTGACGTGGTTGTTGTGGGCGCCGGCGGGGCCGGATTGCGTGCGACACTCGGCATGGCAGAACAAGGGCTGCGCACGGCCTGTATCTCCAAAGTGTTTCCGACGCGCTCGCACACTGTTGCGGCACAGGGCGGCATCGCCGCCAGCCTAAGCAACATGGGTCCGGATAACTGGCAGTGGCATATGTATGACACGGTCAAGGGCTCTGATTGGCTGGGCGACACGGACGCGATGGAATATCTAGCGCGTGAAGCACCCAAGGCGGTCTACGAGCTTGAGCACTACGGTGTGCCATTCTCGCGCACTGAAGAGGGTAAGATTTACCAGCGGCCCTTTGGCGGGCACACCACGGAATTTGGTGAAGGCCCGCCGGTACAGCGTACCTGTGCTGCCGCTGACCGCACGGGCCATGCGATCCTGCACACGCTGTATGGGCAAAGCCTCAAGCAGAACGCGCAATTCTACATCGAATATTTCGCCATTGACCTGATCATGTCAGAAGACGGTGCATGCCAGGGCGTGCTGTGCTGGAAGCTGGATGATGGCACCATGCATCTTTTCAGCGCCAAAATGGTGGTGTTGGCGACCGGTGGCTACGGCCGCGCCTATTTCTCGGCCACTTCCGCGCATACCTGCACCGGCGACGGTGGCGGTATGACTGCACGCGCCGGCCTGCCATTGCAGGATATGGAATTCGTGCAGTTCCACCCCACCGGTATCTACGGCGCGGGCTGTTTGATCACCGAAGGGGCGCGGGGCGAGGGCGGATACCTCACCAACTCCGAAGGCGAACGGTTCATGGAGCGTTACGCGCCAACCTACAAAGACCTTGCCAGCCGCGATGTTGTGTCGCGCTGTATGACAATGGAAATCCGCGAAGGACGCGGCGTGGGCGAGAAGGGGGATCACATCCACCTGCACCTCAACCACCTGCCACCTGAAACGCTGGACCTGCGTCTGCCGGGTATCTCCGAATCCGCGCGCATCTTCGCCGGTGTCGATCTGACGAAAGAGCCGATCCCGGTACTGCCGACCGTGCACTATAACATGGGTGGAATTCCGACGAACTATTGGGGCGAGGTGTTGGCCCCGACCAAGGATAATCCCGACAATGTCTCTCCCGGTTTGATGGCTGTGGGTGAAGCTGGCTGTGCCTCTGTGCACGGCGCAAACCGTCTTGGCTCGAACAGCCTGATCGATCTGGTGGTGTTTGGCCGCGCCGCAGCGATCCGCGCCGCCAAGATTGTAGACCCCAGCACACCTGTCCCAACCCCGAACCAGCGCTCGATCGAAGCGGCGTTTAGCCGGTTTGACGGTCTGCGTTATGCCAAAGGGCATGTGCCCACCGCGGAACTGCGCCTCGAAATGCAGAAAACGATGCAGGACGACGCGGCGGTGTTCCGTACGGACAAGACATTGGCCGAAGGCGAAGAGAAGATGAAAGGCGTGGCAGGCAAGCTCGACGATCTGCATGTCACCGATACATCGCTGGTCTGGAACTCAGACCTGATGGAAACGCTGGAACTGACGAACCTGATGCCAAACGCGGTCGCCACAATCACTGCCGCGGCAGCGCGTAAGGAAAGCCGCGGTGCACATGCCCATGAGGATTATCCCGACCGCGATGACGAGAACTGGCGCAAGCACAGCCTGATCTGGTTCAAGGGCAATGAGGCCTCACTGGGTTTCCGTGGGGTGCACACGCAACCATTGACCAGCCACAACGAAGGCGGGATTGATCTGAAAAAGATCGCTCCGAAGGCACGGGTGTATTAATGGGCTGTTCTTTGAAAACCCTCGCCGGTGCTGCTTTGGCCACTGTCATCGCTTTCCCTGCTTGGTCCGAAGGTCATACCGATGAATACATCGGTGCCAAAGGGTACGTCGGGGAAAAAGGCTACGTCGGTGAAGTGGCTGCACCGCAGCCCAAAGTGCAAGTGACCTATACCACGCACCGCAAACGCCTGCGTCACGTCCAGCAGTTTACCGTGCCAGGTTGTCCTCCACGTTTTACCGGCCCGTTTCGCGGTACATTGTACTGTGTGAACGGGCGGCCGATGCCGTGAAGCAGGGCGTTGCCTGATATGAAGATACTTGCAGGTGCCATTCTTGTGCTGGCGCTCACGGCCTGCGCTCCAGTGCAACAGGCCGTGGACAATACGGCCCGCGCGGGGGCCAAAGGCGTGGTGACAGAGACGCTGGCAACCCGGTTCCCACAGGTGCCGAAACAACTGATCACGCCGTTCACGGACTGCATCATCGACAATGCCTCTGCTCTTGAAATCCGGGATTTCGCCCGCGCCGCTGTGGTCGGTGTGGACGATCAGACTGTGACGACGATCCGTACAGTCCTGTCGCGACCCGAAACCGCGCAGTGTTTGCAAGCCCGCGCCCTGAGCAGCGGGCTGGTCTGAACGATGAATGCGATGACGACACCCTCGTTTGACAGTGCCGATACCGCCCCCGGTGCCGATGCGCTGCGCGAGGTATTTCGGACAGCAGACAAGGCGACGCGGCAACGGCTTGTACCGATCCTGCCGCCTCAGGTGATCGAATTCGCGGGCGTCTCCATGTACGTGGATCCACGCGACAATTACACCGACCGGATGATCTGGCGTGACGGACTGCCGCCCGAAATCAAATCTCTCACGGCGCTGACTGAACTGGTCGAAGGGCGCGATGCGTTCATCCTTGATATCGGCGCGAATTCCGGTGCCTTCACCATTCCACTGGCCGCTGCCGCCGGACCGGGTAGCAGGGTTATCGCGTTTGAGCCAAGTCCGGTGATGATTGGCCGTTTGGGTCACAACGTCAGACTGAACAATCTGGGCGAGGTCGTGCGGATCGAAGGCTGCGCGCTGGGCGATGAGGCAGGTGAGGCGATCCTGAACTTTCGCGAACGGAACTTTGGACAAGCCTCTCTGCTGCCGATCAAGGAGCGCGTCCGCGACGGCGGCACATTGGTTCCGGTACGCCGGTTTCTGGATTACACAGGTGAGGCCGAAGGCCACGCAGTCTCTGTCCTCAAGATCGACGTGGAGGGGGCTGAAGTATCGGTGCTTGGCCCACTTCTGGATGCCGGCGGCTGGCTGCCCGACGCGATGCTGATCGAAACCGATCACGCCGAGGAATGGGATACCGATCTGGTGGGCCAGATCACATCATTGGGTTATGAAGTGAGACTTCAGGCCGAACAAAACACGCTGTTTGTCCGCAAGCGTGCAGCATAGATGAAACGGGCAAGCCTCTGCCCCAACCACGGAGAAGCGACATGGTTCAGCTGACACTCCCCAAGAACTCCCGCATGACAAGCGGTAAGACCTGGCCGAAGCCGGAAGGTGGAACCAATCTCAAGGAATTCCACATCTATCGCTGGAACCCTGACGACGGCAAAAACCCGGCGTTGGATACATATTTTGTCGATCTGGATACCTGCGGCCCGATGATCCTCGACGCGCTGATCAAGATCAAAAACGAAATTGACCCGACCCTGACGTTCCGCCGCTCCTGCCGCGAAGGTATCTGTGGTTCCTGTGCGATGAACATCGACGGGATCAACACGCTCGCCTGTACCTACGGCGTGGCCGAGGTCAACGGCGTGGTCAAGATTTACCCGTTGCCGCATATGCCTGTCGTCAAGGACCTGATCCCCGATCTGACGCATTTCTATGCGCAGCACGCCAGCATCCAGCCCTGGCTTGAGACGGAAACGCCAGAGCCGGCGAAGGAATGGAAGCAGTCTGTCGAAGACCGTGAGAAACTGGACGGCCTCTACGAATGCATCATGTGTGCCTGCTGCACCACCTCTTGCCCCAGTTACTGGTGGAATGGCGATCGCTATCTTGGGCCAGCAGCCTTGCTGCATGCCTACCGCTGGATCATCGACAGCCGTGATGAAGCCACGGGCGAACGTCTGGATGATCTCGAAGACCCCTTCAAGCTGTACCGCTGTCACACTATCATGAACTGCGCCAAAACCTGCCCCAAAGGGCTGAACCCGGCTGCGGCGATTGCCAAGATCAAAAAACTGATGGTCGAGCGTACCGTCTGATTGTTTTGCGTTCCGCCTTTGGCTGGCCACCGCTTTTCTACGGGCGAGGGCAGTCAAAGGCTGGACGGGGGCCTCTGCCGCCCCGTAGTCTCCTGATGAACAAGGGGACCTTATGACCGATAACGCATTCACACCCGATATCATTATTATCGGCGCTGGCCTTGCGGGCATGGTCGCAGCGCACGAGGCCGTGTTGCGCGGCCGCAAGGTATTGATACTGGACCAGGAAGCACCGCAGTCCTTGGGCGGGCAGGCATTCTGGTCGCTGGGCGGGTTGTTCATGGTCGATACGCCTGAACAGCGCAGGCTGGGCATCCGTGACAGCCGCGAACTGGCCCTTCGGGATTGGATGGGGTCGGCACAATTTGACCGACCGGAAGACAAAAACCCAAAGAAATACGCCGAAGCCTTTGTGGACTGGGCTGCGGGCGGCATGCGGGGTTGGTGTCATGACATCGGCATGCGCTGGTTTCCGGTTGTGGGCTGGGCGGAACGGGGCGGCGCGCAGGCCGCAGGGCACGGAAATTCCGTGCCGAGGTTCCATATCACTTGGGGGACGGGCACGGGCGTGGTGGCCCCCTTTGTCAAACGGATGACGCAATACGCTGCTGATGGCCAAGTGAAACTCGGTTTTCGCCGCCGCGTGACGGAGTTGCTGACCGCAGGCGGCGCAGTCACGGGTGTCCGGGGGGAGGTCCTTGAAGATACCAATGCGGCACGAGGGCAAAGTACATCACGCACCGCAACGGGCAGCTTTGAATATCATGCCGAGGCGGTAATCCTTGCCACGGGCGGCATCGGCGGCAATCCGGCAATGGTGCGCAAGAACTGGCCTGTCGACAGGCTGGGCAAACCGCCAGGCAAGATGGTCGCGGGGGTGCCGGATTATGTGGATGGCAAGATGCACGGGATTGCGCGCAAAGCGGGCGCAGGGCTGATCAACGAAGACCGCATGTGGCATTATTGCGAAGGGGTGAAGAACTGGAACCCGATTTGGCCGAACCACGGCATACGCATTCTGCCGGGGCCGTCCTCGATCTGGTTCGACGCAAAGGGTGTGCGGATGGAAGCGCCCTGTCTGCCGGGCTTCGACACGCTTGGCACCCTCAAGCGCATTCTGTCTGCGGGCGAGCACAGTTGGTTCATCCTCACGCAAAAGATCATTGAAAAGGAGTTCGCCCTGTCAGGATCCGAGCAGAACCCCGATCTGACAGAAGGCGGATGGATGGATGTGATCAAGGCCCGATTGGGCAAGGGGGCCACGCCCGCGGTCGAAGCTTTCAAGCGGGAAGGCGAAGATTTTGTTGTCGCAGATGATCTTGAAACGCTGGTGGCCGGCATGAACAAGATCACGCCAGAACACCCTCTGACCGTCGACGTCTTGCGCCCACAGATCGAAGCGCGGGATGCGCAACTGGACAATCCATTTGCCAAGGATGCACAGATCACCGCCATTCGGGGTGCCCGCGCGTATAAGGGGGACAAGCTGATCCGTACGGCGAAACCCCATGCCATCCTCGACAAGGCCAACGGTCCGCTGATCGCTGTGCGGTTGAACATCCTGACACGGAAATCACTGGGTGGAATACATACGGACATTGACGGCCGTGTGCTGACACCAGCAGGAGAAATTTTGCCCGGTCTCTTCGCTGCGGGCGAGGTTTGCGGCTTTGGCGGTGGCGGTTATCACGGTTACAACGCGCTTGAGGGGACGTTTCTGGGCGGATGTCTGTTCTCGGGCCGACGTGCGGGGCAAAACGCATGAAAGGTTCAATGCCATCCGATGCCCAAGCCCGCCGCGATATTGAGCCGGTGATTTGTTATCCGGTCGAAACGCTCCCGCAGCCTGATATGGCGCTCCTGCATGAAGCTCGCCAAACGCTGGCCAAGGTGGATGAAGTCATCGTGCCGCCCCGTGACGCACGCTGTTTTAGCGTGCCTGCCGGACATTTCTTTCGCATCACATCTGTTGAGGGGGCGCAGGTCGGTGATTTGAACCTGTGGAACGCGCATGATCTGAATGAGCGGTTCTATTCCGGCAAAACCCGCGCTCTGCATGGCACCCATATCACCACCGGAGAGCGTATGTGGTCCAGCTTTCCCGCGATGCGGCCGATGGCGACGATCACCCATGACACGCTGGGCTGGTACGGCATCGACGCCTATGGCGGATCGGTCCATGATGTGATTGGCACGCGCTGTGACCCATACACGCACCACTTGTTGAAGGGTGGGCAGTACCATCACTGCTGCCACTCAAATCTTACCCGCGCCTTGTCCGAGCATTTGTCGCTGCCGCTAACAGAGGCGGAAGCCCATGTGCACGACGTGCTGAATGTCTTTATGTGTACTGGTTTTACCCGTGATACGGGTCAGTACTTTATGAAGGCCAGCCCGGTTCGGCCCGCCGATTATCTGGAGTTCTTTGCAGAGATTGACCTGCTCGGCGGTCTTTCGGCCTGCCCCGGCGGGGATTGCTCTGCCGAGCATTCGTCGGATGTGGCGGCGTGCTTTCCTTTACAGGTCGAAGTATTCAAACCCGAAGCCGATTTGCTAAGCCAAATGAATGCATCGAGTCCGAGCGGATACGACAGAAGCCACGGCACCTGATACGCAGCGTTCACCCGCTTGCGAATGCGGCTTCCAACGCGATTTCGACCATATCGCCAAACGTCTTTTCGCGGTCTTCTGAAGGCAGCGCTTCGCCGGTTTGCAGGTGATCCGAAACGGTCAATACCGCCAGCGCCCGCCGTCCGTGCCGAGCCGCAAGCGTGTAGAGTTCTGCGGCCTCCATCTCGACCCCCAGAATACCGTGCCGGACCATCTGCTCGTCCAGATCAGGCCGCTCTGCATAGAACACATCGGAAGAATAGATGCCGCCCACATGGGTGGTCGTATCTCTCGCCTCAGCGGCAGTTACCGCCGCACGGAGCAGAGACCAGTCCGCCGAAGGCGCGTAGTTGATCTCGCGGAAAATACCGGAGGAGGGCGAGGTGATGGTGCTGGCGGTCATGGCGATGATCACATCGCGGATGCCCACATGCGGTTGCATCCCACCACAAGAGCCGATGCGGATAAGCGTCTGCGCATTGTAGCTGCTGATCAATTCGTTGGCATAAATCGAGAGCGATGGCATGCCCATGCCCGACCCTTGAATTGTTACCCTGTGCCCTTTCCAGGTGCCGGTAAAGCCAAGCATCCCGCGCACCTCGTTCACCAGTTTGGCATCGTCAAGGAATGTTTCGGCCGCCCATTTCGCGCGGTAAGGATCGCCCGGCATCAAGACGGTTTCGGCGATGTCATCCGGGGCGGCACCTATGTGAACTGTCATTCTATTCTCTCTCTAACGGTGTGGTGCATATGCAAATACACTCTGTGCGGGCCGAAAGTGCGAGGCGGAAAATCGCCTGTTGAGGGAGGCAATATGCATAGCCGCAACCAAAGGGAATAGTCGCCCCGCCACTTTGTCGAATCACCATTGGAATAAATGGCGGCGTTTGCCGCGCTTTATCCGGTAAACTGGTTAACAAGTATAACGGGAGCGGGTCAGATTTCCAGAGACTCTGGCGAAGCGCCTGCTGCGATCTGTTCTTTAAACCAATTTGGCTGACGCCCTTTTCCGGTCCAGGTCTGAGAGCTATCAGCTGGGTTCGCATATTTCGCGACAGATTTCACTTTCGGCTTTTTCGCCTTTGATTTCTTGGCCTTCGGCTTTGCCACGTCTTCTTCTGACAATTCGGATAGGGAATAGCCAAATTCGGCTGCTGCTTTTGCGGCGGCTTTTTTGGCTTCTCGCTTGTCGCGCGCTTCGGCATTTTTCAGCGCGCGCTTTACATCCATAAGATGTTTCTCAAGCTGCTTGCGGCTGAGTGTAGAAAGGTCGATTTGCATAGGTTCAATCCCTTTTTATGCAGATTATACTACAGGGAATTAACCATCCGCTAACGGATTAAAAGACGCAATTTCCCTCACAGCCACTGATCGGGATACAGGAGAGCCAATTCGGCAGCCTGATTTAACGGGTGCCTCGTTATTGTGCAGCGACTGCGGTTGGATCAGCCAAAACAACGATATCCTGCATGATCGTGTTCAGCTCGAAGTCCTTTGGCGTATAGACTCGCGCGACACCCATTGCTTTTAGCCGGGCGGCATCATCATCGGGAATGATACCGCCGACGATAACGGGGATATGGCCGAGGCCGGCGTCACGCATTTGCGCCATCAAGTCTTCTACCAGCGGAATATGCGAGCCGGAAAGGATGGATAGGCCAACCACATGTGCGTCATCTGCACGCGCGGCTTTCACAATCTCTGCCGGGGTCAGGCGGATCCCCTCATAGGCGATGTCCATCCCGCAATCACGAGCGCGTACCGCAATTTGTTCGGCACCATTTGAATGGCCATCAAGGCCCGGCTTGCCTACAAGAAACTTCAAGCGGCGGCCCAGCTTGTCGCTGACTGCATTCACCGCTTCGCGCAGATCATCCAATCCTTCGGTTTTGTTCGACTGGCCCTTGGCCACGCCTGTGGGGCCACGGTATTCGCCATGCACGGCCCGCATCTGCGCCGCCCATTCACCTGTTGTCACCCCGGCTTTGGCTGCAGCGACTGACGCGGGCATCACATTGCGCCCTTCCGCGGCAGCGGCCCTGAGCTCGGCCAGAGCGGCAGTGACCGCCGCCTCGTCGCGTTCGGCACGCCATGCGTTCAAGCGACCGATTTGGTCAGCCTCTACCGCCGGATCGACCACCATGATGCCGCCATCGCCGGTCATCAGTGGCGATGGTTCGCCTTGTTGCCACTTGTTCACACCAACGACGACAGTCTCGCCTGCCTCAATACGGCCCAGACGGTCCGAATTGCTTTCGACCAGGCGGCCCTTCATATAGTCGATCGCATCAATCGCGCCGCCCATGCCGTCAAGCAGCGCCAATTCTGCGCGCGCGCCGTCTTTCAATTCCTCGACTTTGGCATCGACCGCAGGGTTGCCATCAAACAGATCGTCGAATTCCAGCAGATCTGTTTCATAAGCCAGAATTTGCTGCATCCGCATGGACCATTGCTGATCCCAGGGGCGCGGCAGACCTAAGGCTTCATTCCACGCGGGCAATTGTACGGCACGGGCTCGGGCCTTTTTCGAAAGGGTCACCGCCAGCATTTCGATCAGAATACGGTAGACGTTATTCTCGGGCTGCTGTTCGGTCAGTCCCAGTGAATTGACTTGCACACCATAGCGAAAGCGCCGGTATTTCGGATCAGTCACGCCATAGCGGGTCTCGCAAATCTCGTCCCACAGATCGACAAATGCGCGCATCTTGCACATCTCGGTCACGAAACGGATGCCGGCGTTCACAAAGAAAGAGATCCGTCCTACGAGGGCAGGGAAGTCTTTTTCCTCGACGCGCGGGCGCAATTGATCGAGCACGGCGGTCGCTGTCGCGAGTGCAAAGGCCAGTTCCTGTTCGGGCGTCGCACCTGCCTCTTGCAGGTGGTAGGAACAGACATTCATCGGGTTCCATTTCGGAACATTTGTATAGCAATATTCGGCAACATCCGCGATCATCTTGAGCGATGGTGCAGGTGGGCAGATATAGGTACCGCGCGACAGGTATTCCTTGATCAGGTCGTTCTGAACCGTTCCCTGCAATTGCGAAATATCGGCACCCTGTTCTTCGGCCACTGCAATATAGAGCGAAAGCAACCAAGGCGCAGTCGCGTTGATCGTCATCGAGGTGTTCATCTGATCCAGCGGAATATCGCGGAACAGCATCCGCATATCACCCAGATGGCTAACAGGCACACCGACCTTGCCCACTTCACCCCGCGACAGAATGTGATCGCTGTCATAGCCGGTTTGCGTGGGCAGATCGAATGCCACCGAAAGGCCGGTCTGGCCTTTTGCAAGGTTCGAACGATAAAGCGCATTAGACGCTTCTGCGGTCGAATGACCGGCATAAGTGCGGATCAGCCAGGGACGGTCTTTGGTTTGGTTGGACATGGTCGGCTCCTTGGCTGGGCTGAATCAGAATAGCAATATTGTTGCGTTGATTGCTGTTTAGGCGACAGATTATGCCAATGTCAATTCGCCTTGCTGCATTGCGGCATGATGCGGCGGGATTGAATGCATGGCAATAGGGAGTAACGCGGTGCGACACCCCAGTGTGAGTGCGCATATCTGCCCTTATTTTGAGGCGATCCACCGGCTGACAGCCAGCGATATCGGATATTGTCCTGAGGCGCAGAGCCTGAAAAGATAAGCTATGACGCAAACCGTGCAGCTTCCGCTCTGGCTCTTTATTCTGATCATGCTCTTTGCGACCGTGACAGCGCTCAGCCACTTTCTTTTGCCCTCGGTGCGCTGGTTCTTTCGCCGTCGGTTGGAAAAAGCGGTCAAACGGCTGAACACGCGGCTGAAACGCCCGATTGAGCCGTTCAAGCTGGCCAGACGCTATGATATGATCCAGCGTCTGATTTACGACCCCGAAGTCACACGCGAAATTGTGAATTACGCCCGCACCCACGATGTGCCTGAAAACGTGGCATTTGAGAAAGCCCGCGTATATGCCCGCGAAATTGTGCCCAGCTTTTCTGCGTTTGCCTATTTCAGTTTCGGCATCCGTGTGGCGCGGCTGTTGGCGAAATCTGTTTACCGAATTGAAACTGCGCGAGGCAATGATGCGGTGTTCACCGCAATCCCCAAGGATGCCACCGTGGTCTTTGTGATGAACCACCGCAGCAATATGGACTATGTTCTGGTCACCTATCTCGCGGCCCGCGATACGTCGCTTTCTTATGCGGTGGGTGAATGGGCGCGGGTCTGGCCGCTCAGTTGGCTGATCAAATCGCTCGGTGCCTATTTTATCCGTCGCCGCTCGCGCGGGAACCTCTACCGCAAGGTGCTGGCACGATATGTCCAGATGGCCACGGCAGGCGGCGTCAATCAGGCGTTCTATCCCGAAGGGGGGCTAAGCCTGACGGGCAAGCTGCAGCCGCCCAAACTGGGGCTGATGTCCTATTTAGTGGAAGGGTTCGATCCGGAAGGTGCGCGAGATGTGGTCTTTGTCCCGGTTGCCATTAATTATGACCGCGTATTGGAAGACCGGGTGCTGATCGCCGCCGCTGAACGGGGCGACCGGCGGTTTGGCGCACGGATCACCGTGGTTGTTGGCTTTATCCTCCGCAAATTCTGGCAGCGGATGACACTACAGGAAACACGTTTCGGAACGGCAGCCGTCGCTTTTGGTGCGCCCCTCTCCCTGCGCGGCGCAGGGCAGGAGGCCGAAATCGAAGGGTTGTCAGAGGATTTGATGGGCCGGATAGCAAAAGCGATGCCGGTGCCAATTGTGCCGGTCATCGCGCATATTCTTTTGAAGGAAGCCGTAGCGCCCGATGCCTTGGGGGCGGAAGTGGCAAAAGTCTTTGATCGCGTGCCGCATGCGAACCGGGTTGTAGATGCCGAAGACATGACAGTCGAAGTCGACCGGGCGACGAAGGGCCTTGCAGACCGCGGCTTGATTGAAAAACAGGCGGGGCAATGGACCATTGCCGACGGTCAAATCTCGGTACTGACCTTCTATGCAAATTCGATTGCACATTTTATGCATGACGACCAGTCTGAGAATGCTGCGCCTGCACAAGAAATTTCTGCATCTGCTGGGTTATAAAATTTCAAAAAATGCGGGTCGGCGGTTGCATTGTTGCGTGTGTGGTCATATCCCACCAGTATAACTTCGCGATTCTGCATCGCGGCAATTGAGCAACGAACCCTTCAGGAGGCCCCCCATGGCACTCGACATCACCATTGCGCAGTATGACGCACCCGAAAAGGACCTCTATGAATTGGGCGAAATGCCCCCGATGGGCCATGTCCCCAAGCAGATGTATGCCTGGGCGATCCGCCGGGAGCGGCACGGGGAGCCGAACACGGCGATGGTCGAAGAGGTCGTGGACGTGCCGGAGCTGGACAGCCAGGATGTGCTTGTCCTCGTGATGGCGGCGGGTGTGAACTACAATGGCGTCTGGGCGGCCCTTGGACAGCCGATCAGTCCATTTGACGGCCACAGACAGCCCTACCATATCGCGGGCTCTGATGCTGCCGGCATCGTTTGGGCCGTGGGTGACAAGGTCAAGCGCTGGAAGGTCGGCGACGAGGTCGTAATCCACTGCAACCAGGACGATGGCGACGACGAGGAATGCAACGGTGGCGATCCTATGTATTCGCCCACGCAGCGCATCTGGGGCTACGAGACTCCGGACGGATCCTTCAGCCAGTTCACCCGCGTGCAGTCACAGCAGTTGATGCCGCGTCCCAAGCATCTGACCTGGGAAGAAGCGGCCTGCTATACGCTGACACTGGCCACCGCCTACCGGATGCTTTTTGGTCACGAGCCCCATGACCTGAAGCCGGGCCAGAACGTGTTGGTCTGGGGCGCGTCAGGCGGTCTTGGCTCCTATGCGATTCAGCTCATCAACACTGCTGGGGCGAACGCCATCGGCGTGATTTCAGACGAAAGCAAACGCGACTTTGTCATGGATCTGGGTGCCAAAGGCGTACTGAACCGCAAGGATTTCAATTGCTGGGGTCAATTGCCCAAGGTGGGCAGCGAGGAATACGCCACATGGTTTGCCGAGACGCGCAAGTTTGGCAAGGCGATCTGGGACATCACCGGCAAGGGCGTGAACGTCGACATGGTGTTTGAACACCCCGGCGAAAGCACATTCCCGGTTTCGACCTTTGTTGTGAAAAAGGGCGGCATGGTCGTGATCTGTGCGGGCACCACCGGGTTCAACCTGACATTCGACGTACGCTATATGTGGATGCACCAGAAGCGCCTTCAGGGCAGCCACTTTGCCCATCTCAAACAGGCATCAGCTGCCAATAAACTGATGTTAGAGCGCCGCCTTGATCCCTGCATGTCAGAAGTTTTCGCTTGGAACGACCTGCCGGAGGCGCACATGAAGATGATGCGCAACGAGCACAAGCCGGGCAACATGGCGGTGCTGGTGCAGTCGCCAACCACGGGTCTGCGCACGTTGGAAGATGCGCTGGACGCCCGCAAGTAACCTTTGATTGTTTTCGCTTTGGAAACCTCGCCCGCGAATCATTGAATTGGTTCGCGGGTATTTCTTTGCGGACATCCAGCTTCCTGCCAGTTCAAATAGTTAGAAATTCCGGTCTCGCCATTTTTGGGGAGTAGAAACCAGCGAATTTCTTGGAAAAAGCCCTACATGCTATAGTTGTGTTAATACTCTGTTAACTATTAAAGGGCGACTCTTGCTATGCGAAGTGACTGGATTTTGGACGTTCTGGCCGACCTGAAAACTTTTGCATTGTCGATGGATTTGCCCGGCCTTGCCGAGCAACTAGACGACACTGCCCTTGTTGCAATGGCCGAGATCGCTTCCCTTGAAGAGAGGCTGCAAGCGCAAGCAAATGGGCAAAACAAATCAACTGGAGTCCATTCTGGAGAGCTTGGAGCAAGCTGACGCTCTGGCAGGACTTCAAGAGGCCACTGAAGCACTGCAAAACCATTTCAATGTCGATCACATCGCCTACCATTGGGTCGATTCCGCGGGGGACCAATACGGCTGCGGTACATACTCTAAAGACTGGCAGGACCGCTACATCGCGCAGAACTACCAAAGGATCGATCCGGTGGTCATCGGCTGCTACCAGCGCTTTCATCCCGTTGACTGGAAGCAATTCGATTGGTCATCCAAAGCGGCGCGCGCTTTTCAACTCGAAGCAATCGAATACGGGATCGGCAATCAGGGATATTCTGTTCCGGTACGCGGACCCAACGGACAGTTCGCCTTGTTCACCGTAAACCATACCTGCGATGATGACGCATGGGCAAATTTTTCGGAAAACCACCGGCGCGAATTGATCCTGATCGCCTATTACCTAAATGAAAAAGCGCTGGAGTTTGAACCCGAACGTAGACCAGAGGCCGCGCAAGCGCTTAGCCCTCGCGAAGTGGACGCGATCACGCTGCTAGCCATCGGCTATAACCGCGCACAGGTGGCCAATACGCTGTCGATCTCGGAGCATACGCTGCGCGTCTATATCGAAAGCGCGCGGTTCAAACTTGGCGCGTTGAATACGACCCATGCCGTGGCCCGCGCTCTTAGCCGGGGCTTGATCGTCGTATAGGCGACTAGCAGGGCCTACCGCGACTTGTCCGCCTTTCCTGTTGCGCATTTATCCAGTCTTACGAACGCTGCCTTGCGCCCGCGTTAAGGGACGGCAAAGTAACTCTTTGGTCATACCTCAACCAGACCGGAGAGCCTTATGCTGCGTTACCTCAATGCCGATCAACTGCACCAGCATCCTGACCTTGCACGCGGCATGTTTCAAGACCGGGCGGACCAGTTCAAAGCCCGTCTGGGTTGGGAGGTGAGCGTTGATGCGGCGGGCGAGGAACGCGACGACTATGACGCAAAAAACCCGCTTTATGTGATCTGGGAAGAACCCGATGGCAGCCACGGCGGCTCGATGCGGTTTTTACCCACCACTGGCCCGGTTATGGTGAACGATCACTTTGGCGATCTGATCGAAGGACCGATCGCCAGCCCCCTGATATGGGAATGCACGCGTTTTTGTCTGCGGCGCGGCGCGGGCGCACATGTGGCGGCAGCGCTTATGTTGGGCGGGGGCGAAATCATGCAAGGCTTTGGCATCAAACACTTTGTCGGCGTGTTCGACGCGCGCATGGTGCGTATTTACCGGATGATCGGTTCCTCGCCCGAGGTACTGGGTAGCCAAGGCACGGGCCGCGACCAGATTTCCGTGGGCCTGTGGAATTTCACGGATGAAGCACAGACGCAGATATTAGCCCGCTCTGGTGTTACCCCTGAACAATCGCGGTTCTGGTTCGATCAGGCGATGGGCGGTTTTCGCCATCAGCCTTGGGCAAAAACCGCCTGAAAAGCGTCGATCCTGCTGGTCCCTGTGCAGCGCCTTGCGTAGACAGGGACCATGACACCTGCGCTCACTTATTCCGATGATCAGGCGACCGCCTATGATGGCGTGGCCGAAATGCTGCGCAGCGCGGGCATTGATCTGTCAGACAACCTCTTGATGCCGCCGTCCAGTGGGGCGGATCAGGTAATGGCCATCACGGGCAAGGCCGGATCCGGCAAGACCTTGCTGTTGGCCGAGCTGTACAAAGCGCTTGAGGCGGCGGGCGTCAACATCGTCTCTGGCGATTACGAAAGCCGCAAAAAGGGCGACAAGCGCACGCTGGCGATCCTGGCACCCACGAACAAAGCGGCGAGCGTTTTGCGCCTACGCGGGGTACCCGCGACGACCATTCACCGCATTCTTTATACACCGGTCTACGACCCCGAATACGAACGCATCGCTGAATGGCTGGCGGGTACCGGAGAGCGGCCCGTAGATGTCGAGGGCCTGACCGAAATTGCGCTGGATCGCGCGGCGGCGTTCTATGCGGGCAATAAATCCATCCCCGGTGCGCTGGCTGCCGCTGGCCTACGCGGATCGGACTTTATCACCGGCTGGAAACGCCGCGAAGAGCCGCTTGATATTGGCTTCGTCGATGAATCCTCCATGCTGGATGACAAGCAATTCGAAGACCTCAAGGAAATTTTCCCCACCCTGCTGCTCTTTGGTGATCCCGCACAGCTGGCACCAGTGAACCAGTCCGGCACCATGGTGTTCGAAAAGCTGCCCGAAAAACGCGTGATGAACCTGAACCGCATCTTCCGGCAGGACGCGGGCAACCCGATCCTTGATCTGGCCCATGCCCTCGCCGATCCCGATCTGGGATTCGAGCAGTTCGAGCGGATGGTCGAAGAGGCGAGCAAAAAAGATGATCGCATCGTCTGGGGCCAGCGGGTTGAAGTTGATCTGATGGCGCGCTCGCCCGTGCTGGTCTGGCGCAACGCTACCCGTATCCGATTGATCAACGCCTTTCGCAATGTACATGGTGCGCCCGAAGATGCGCTGCTGGCTGGCGAGCCGCTGATCTGTGACGGCATCGAGCTGCCGCTTAAACACCGCAAGAAACGGTTGGATCTTGAGGCGCGGGGATTGATCAAGGGCGCTCAGGTGATCTTTCTAGGCGACGGGCGCAAACCGGGTTTCAGCCGCCTGCATGTGATGGGGGCCGAAGACCCGCAGGTCAGTGCCGCCTCTATCGTGAAAATCGAAAAACCGGATGAGGAAGAACCATTTATCCCCTTCGCTGCACGCATGGGGGCCACATTCCTGCACGGGGCCGCCGTCACCATCCACAAGGCGCAAGGCTCGCAATGGGAAACGGTGCAGGTGTTTGCGCCCGACCTTTATGCTGCCGCCCGGATGGGCCGGATGGAAGCGGGTCAGGCGTTGTGGAAGCGGCTGGCTTACGTCGCGATCACCCGCGCCCAAGAGCGGCTGGTGTGGGTCGTGCGCAACCGATTGTCAAAACCCAGCGGACCTTTGCAGGTCGATGATCTGCGGGCCACCCCCGCAGCGCCGCTGACATTGGACGCCCCGGAAGCAGAGGATTTTCTATGAAAAGCATTATGATCACGGGCGCGAGTTCCGGCATTGGCCGCGCCACGGCAGAGGCATTTTTGGCGCAGGGCTGGCGCGTAGGCCTCATTGCGCGACGCGCGGATTTGCTGAATGAGATCGCAGCGGCGAACGAAAACGCGGTGGCCTTGCCCGCTGACGTCACCGATGCCGCCGCGATGCAGGCCGCTTATGACCGCTTTGGGTGGGTGGACGTGCTGTTCAATAATGCCGGCATGTTCGGCCCCAGCGCCCCGATCGACGAAATCGCGGTGGCGGACTGGGAACAAGTGATGCTGGTCAACCTGCACGGTATGTTCATCGCCGCGCGTCTGGCATTTGCGTCAATGCGCAAGACAGGCGGTGGGCGGATTATCAACAATGGGTCTATCTCGGCGCACACACCGCGCCCCGGATCCGTCTGCTATACGACGACCAAACACGCGATCACTGGGATGACCAAATCGCTGTCACTGGACGGACGCCCCTTTGACATTGCCTGTGGCCAGATCGACATCGGGAACGCAGAAACGGACATGGTCGCAGGACTGAAAAAGATCAGCCCCGAAACGGAAACGATGGCCGTAGAGCACGCGGTGAATGCGGTCCTGCACATGGCGGAGTTGCCGCCAGAGGCGAATGTTCAGTTCATGACCGTGATGGCGACAAAGATGCCGTTCATCGGGCGGGGGTAGGGGATCTTCCAGGGCCGCTCTGCGGACTTTGCGGCCGTTAGTCAGGTCTGAACCATTGTCCGCTTGCGTACTTCAGTAGCAGCTTCCGACTCGCAAAAAAGTGGTTTAGGATTCGTAGCATGGAACCATTTGCCTTAGCTATTTTCGCCGCCGCCCTCATTCTGAATGCCGGAACTCCCGGCCCCTCAATTGCCGCCCTTGTCTCACGCGTGATTTCGCGTGGCTGGGCTGATGTTGCGCCCTTTGTAGCCGCGATGTGGATCGGAGAAATCATCTGGTTGTCGTTGGCCATGGCGGGCCTTTCAGCATTGGCCGAGACATTTCACGGTGCGTTTTTGATCCTGAAGTACCTGGGAGTGGCCTATCTGATTTACTTGGCCTGGAAGATGTGGACCGAACCTGTGAACACTGACGAGAGTTCACTGCCTAAACGGCAATCGGCGGGGTCTATGTTCTTTGCCGGATTTGCGCTGACCTTGGGCAATCCGAAAATTATGGTCTTTTATCTCGCACTCTTGCCGTCACTGATTGATCTGACCCAACCGAGTTTGGGCCTTTGGGCGATAATTGCGGCAGTCACTGTTGCAAGTTTGGCTGCGGTTGATCTCTTTTGGATTGCATTGGCACATCACGCTCGCTCGTTTCTGAAAACGCCGAAGGCGATCAGGGTTGCAAACCGCGTCGGCGCGACTGCGCTCGGCGGCGCTGCGGGCGTCATAGCTTCAAGGTAATCGCATGGCGCTTGAAGGCATAGTCAGCAAACAAATCGCTTCTCTGACGTTCAAATTCGAGCCGCCATCGCCAATGGAATTCATCAAGTTCCGCGCGGATTGTGGTTGGGGAGAAATTGGAGAAGACACGGCGCAAGCAGCCTTGGACGCGAGCGTCCTCGACGTGACATGTCGGTCCGGCGAGGAGCTTGTAGGTTTCGCCCGCGTCGTGGGCGATGGGATTTTGTACTTCTACATTCAAGACGTCATCGTCAGTTCGGATTGGCGCGGACACAGGATCGGCCAAAAGATAATGAGCATCCTGATGAAACGCCTAGAGGAGCGTGTGCATGACGGTGCCACCATTGGTCTAATGGCTGCGGATGGGAAAGAGTCTTTTTATGAACACTTCGGGTTTCAAGCCCGCCCCACAGATCGCCTCGGCGCTGGCATGACCCAGTTTGTCAAAAAGAATAACTAACGTAAATATTCAATAGCTGCCATTCATGCTTCACGCAGCATCAGTAACTCTGGGCTCATTCCAGACATCTGCCAATTATCACCCTAAATGCGGAGCGCGTCCTACCAGACTCTACCGCCTGAAGGCCGTGAACACCGCTGATGCGCCCCAGCCTGCGGCAATTGCAATCGCCAGCGACATGAGGCCATAGAGAAACGCATTCTCCCGCGACAGCGCATAAAGCCAGCGTTCCATCCCTACCTTGCGCACGTAAATGCTGGTCTCGTATTGCGAGACGACGTCGCCGCCGCGAGTCAGGAAGATGCGTGTGGCGTAATCACCTTCGGTCAACGCGGCGGGCAATTCGACCGCGGTGCGGAAAAGGGTTTGTTCGTCCACGCTGACCGTGCCTTCGTTCAATTGATACTGGTCCGACGCTGACTTAATGCGGATCAGCGCGTCAGTGAAGCTTTCGCTGTCCATGATGTTCATCGGTGCCCCAACAGAGCGGATGGCACGGGGGATGGATACGCGGTGGCGTTGGTCCTCTGTCTCGGAAATGGACAGTCCCAACAGCGTACTGCTCGACACCGCATAGAAACTCGGTGCGCGGTCCACCTCAACGGCATCCACGTTGACCCAGATGCCGAACCGCTTTTCCTTCCGGCGCACGGTCACAGGCTCGGACGGGCCCGCTACGGTCACGATCACTTCCAGAGGCGCGCCGTCCGGAATGGTATTTTCACGCTTAACCGCACCAAAGATCAAAATCTCGGAGCCATCGAAATTGGTGTTGATCGATACCTGTTCCTTGCTCAGACCCAGCACGACCTCTTCAGCCAGCGCTGGCAGCCCATGCAACAAAGCACATGCGAGAAGCAGCCTCCGCATCAATGCCCCCCCGCCGCACCGAGCGAGTAGAGCTCGGTCGGTTGTACCAGCAGATCGAAGGCCAGTTTCCCGCAGACGGCCAGCACCATGATGGCCAGCAAAATGCGCAGCTGTTCGGCCTTCATCTTGACCCCGATGCGCGTGCCGACCTGTGCACCGATCACACCCCCGACCAGCAGGAGCACGGCCAGCACAACGTCCACGGTAAAGTTCGTGGTGGCGTGCAGCATCGTGGTAAAGGCAGTCACAAAAATGATCTGAAACAGCGAGGTGCCGACGACGACCTTGGTGGGCATGCCAAGCAGATAAATCATGGCCGGCACCATGATAAAGCCGCCGCCGACCCCCATGATTGCCGCAAGGATGCCTACGGCGATGCCGACGACAAGCGGTGGGATCACCGATATATAAAGCCCTGACACACGAAACCGCATCTTGAACGGCAACCCGTGGATCCAGTTGTGTTTCTTGCGGGGGGCGGCTTTGCCCTTTTTGGTGTTTCGGATGGCATTCAGCGATTCAATGAACATCAGCCCGCCGATGACACCCAGAAAGACGACATAGCAAAGCTTGACCAGCAGATCGACCTGTCCCTGCGCCTTGAGATAGTTGAAGACCATCACACCCAAGGCCGCACCGATCAAACCGCCGATCAGCAGAACGGTGCCCATCCTGAGGTCCACCGTCTTTCTCTTGAAATGCGCCAGCACGCCGGAAAAGGAGGACGCAACGATCTGGTTCGCTTCTGTCGCCACGGCCACCGCAGGCGGGATGCCGATAAAGAACAAAAGCGGCGTCATCAGAAAACCGCCGCCCACTCCAAACATACCTGAAAGAACACCCACCAGCCCGCCAAGCCCCAGGAGGAGGAAGGCGTTGACCGAAACTTCGGCGATGGGAAGGTATATCTGCATGGGTTCCCTTAGCTTGGGGTGGGGCTCAAATCAACGGGTCTGGGTGCCTTGCAGCATGCAGGACCGATGAGGCCCCGCAAACTGGTCTTATCAGCGTTCTTTGACATAAGCCTCGCCGCCTGCGCGGGGCGGAATGGCTTTGCCGACAAAACCGGCCAGAATAACCACGGTCATCACATAGGGCAGGGCGCCCAGCAATTGTCCCTGTACCTTGATCCCAATCACGGCTTCGATCACGTCGGGCCGCGTTTCGAGTGCGCCGAAAAGACCAAAGAGCAGCGTCGCCCAAAGTGCGTACCAAGGTCGCCATTTGGCAAAAATCAGCGCCGCAAGCGCGATAAACCCGCGGCCCGCCGACATGTCCTTGACGAACCCCGCCTGCAACGCGGTGCTGAGGTATGCGCCCGCGATGCCACACAAAACGCCACAGATCGCCACCGCGGCGTAGCGCAGGCCGACCACGGAAATGCCTGCGGTATCAACGGACGCGGGATTCTCGCCGACCGCCCGTACCCGCAGGCCAAAGCGCGTGCGATAGAGCAGCCACCATGTCAGCGGCACAGCGGCGAATGCCATGTATACAAGGACCGAGTGGCCCGAAATCAATTCCGCGTAGAACGGACCAAGATAAGGCACATCGGCCAGCGCATCGGCGAAGGGCAGGGTGATCCCCTCGAACCGCCCGCCGCCCATCAGCGAGGGCGTGCGCCCGCCCTGTTGGAACCAGTCTTGCGCGATAAGGACGGTCATGCCCGCGGCCAGAAAGTTGATCGCCACGCCAGAAATCAGCTGATTGCCGCGAAAGGTGATGCTGGCGAGACCGTGCAGCGCCGACAGCGCCAGCGACGCGCCGATGCCAGCAAGCAGACCCAGCCAGACGTTCCCACTAAGGGCTGCGATGGCCGCGGAGAAAAAGGCCGCCGCCAGCATCTTGCCTTCGAGCCCGATGTCGAAAATGCCTGCTCGCTCGCTGAACAGACCCGCGAGGCAGGCCAATAGCAAAGGCGTCGCAAGCCGCACGGTGGAATCGAGCAGTTGAATGAGCGTGAGATAATCCATTATTCCGCAGGCTCCACCGGTTTGCGCTCCGGCTTGGGCGCACGGGCGCGGCGGGCTGCAAGGAATAGTTTTTCCAAGGGCATGCGGACCATGTTATCCAATGCGCCCGTGAACAGGATGACCAGCGCCTGGATGACCACGATCAATTCACGCGGGATCGAGGTCCAAAGCGCAAGCTCTGCACCGCCTTGATACAGAAAACCAAAGAGGATCGCAGCGATGAACACACCCAGCGGATGCGAGCGGCCCATCAACGCCACGGCAATGCCAATGAAGCCCGCTCCTTCGGTGGAATTCAAAACCAGCCGCTCTGCTTCGCCCATGACGTTGTTGGTTGCCATCATCCCCGCCAACGCGCCCGAGATGATCATCGCGATCATGGTGATTTTTACCGGTGAGATGCCAGCGTATTTCGCAGCCGATTCAGAATGGCCGTAGGCGCGGATCTCGTATCCTAGTCGGGTGCGCCAGATCAGCAGCCACAGACCGAAACAGGCGGCGATGGCGACCAGGAGAGAGACATTCGCTGGCGCGGCTTTGGAAAAGGCGATGCCGACGGGGGCCAGCAGATCGTGCAGTGTCGGCAGGTTGGTCGCCTCGGGAAAGCGCTGTGTCGCCGGGTCCATCTGGCCTGCGGGGCGCAGAAGATTGACCAACACATAATTCAGCAAAGCTGCGGCGATGAAGTTGAACATGATCGTCGTGATCACGATGTGGCTACCGCGTTTGGCCTGTAACCACGCAGGGATCGCGGCCCAGATCGCGCCCAGCAATCCACCCATCATAATCGCGCCCAAAAGCGCCAGCGTCCAATGAGGCCACGGCACATAGAGGCAGGCAAGAGCCACCCCCAGCCCGCCCAGCATCGCTTGGCCCTCTCCCCCGATGTTGAACAAGCGCGCATGAAATGCGATGGCAACAGCCAGCCCGGTGAACATAAAGTTGGTGGCGTAGTAAAGCGTGTAGCCCCAGCCGTAGGTCGAGCCGAGCGCTCCCGTCACCATCAGCTTTGCCGCCGCAATAGGATCTTCGCCGATGGCGAGGATCACAAGTGCCGAGATGACGCCGGCCAAAAGCAGGGAAATGAGCGGCACGAGGATCACCTCGGCCCATTTAGGCATCACGTCCATGCGATGCCCTCCGCCAGTTTCGGCGTTTCAGAAAAAGTTTCACAGCAGCTACGATGACCAGTGTTACGCCAGAGCCGACAACAAAAGGATACCAACGGGTTTCGCTGGCGATCTTTGATGCTCCCGCGATGAGCTTGCAGATTTCCGCATCCATCCTGCGGTGCAATGCCTCGCGTTCTGCCGAAGTCATGGGGTTCGTGCTTCTGACGCTCCATCAAATACACACCTACACTACCGAGATTTCAATTAACGAAAGGTGAAACATGAGTGTCATACCTCCTTCGACGCATTGCCATGCACATGCGCCAAATTGGCCTCGACCTCTGCCACGCTATGCGGCGCATCGGTGTCCGTGATCCCCGCCATCAGCAACCCTAACTCTTTCTCGTCGGTTTGATCGGGCAGACGTTCTCCCATGATCTGACCATCGAACATTACCGCAATCCGGTCGCTCAACGCCAGAATTTCCTCCAATTCGACCGAGACCAACAAGATCGCCTTGCCCTGATCCCGAAGAGCAACGATTTGCTGGTGGATGAACTCGATCGCACCGATGTCCACGCCGCGGGTGGGTTGGCCGATCAGCAGCAAGTCGGGGTTACGCTCGATCTCGCGGGCCAGAACGATCTTTTGCTGGTTCCCGCCGGAAAAATTCTTGGCCGCAAGTTTGGGGTTTGGGGGGCGCACATCGAAACGGGCCATCTTGTCAGCGGTGTCTTCGCGGATGGCGGCATTGTCCATCAGCACGCCAGCCCGGTAAGCGGGGTCGTGATGATAGCCAAAGGCGGTGTTCTCCCAAGCCTGATACTCCATGATCAGACCCTCGCGCTGTCGGTCTTCGGGCACATGGGCCACACCACGGCCGCGTCTGGATTGCCCGTCCGAATGGCGTCCTGTCAAATCAAGCGGTTCGCCCAGCAGGCGCACATCTCCTGTCGCGTTTTGATAGCCGCCCAGCACCTCGAGTAGCTCTGACTGGCCGTTCCCGGCCACACCGGCAATGCCCAGTACTTCACCCGCCCGCACATGCAGATTGACCCCGCGCAGACGTTCGACACCCTTATCGTCCAGCACTTTCAGGCCTTTGATATCCAGCACTACGTCACCGGGTGTCGCTGGTGTTTTGTCTACCCGTAACAAGACCTTGCGGCCCACCATCAGCTCTGCCAGCTCGGGGGGGGAGGTCTCGGCGGTCTTGACCGTTGCCGTCATCTCGCCGCGTCGCATCACGCTGACCGTGTCGGTGATCTCCATGATCTCGCGCAGTTTGTGGGTGATCAGAATGATCGTCTTGCCCTCGGACCGCAGGCGGCCAAGGATGCGGAACAATTGATCCGCCTCTGCGGGTGTCAACACGCCAGTGGGTTCATCCAAAATGAGGATATCCGCCTGCCGGTAGAGCGCCTTCAGGATCTCGACCCGCTGTTGCATGCCGACGCCAATGTCCTGAATCAGCGCGTCAGGATCGACGTTCAGCCCATAGTCCGCAGCCAACTCGACCAAAGAGGCCCGCGCTTTGGCAAGGGAAGGGCGCAGCATCATGCCCTCTTCGGCCCCCAGAATAATATTCTCGAGCACCGTAAAATTCTCGACCAATTTGAAGTGCTGGAACACCATCCCGATGCCTGCGGCAATGGCCGCCTGACTGTCGGTGATATTGGCTTTCTTGCCGCCGATGAAAATTTCGCCAGCGTCCGCTTTGTAAAAGCCATAGAGGATCGACATCAGCGTGGATTTCCCCGCGCCGTTCTCCCCAATGATCCCGTGGATCGTGCCGGGCATCACGCGGATGGAGATGTCTTTGTTGGCCTGCACCGGGCCGAAGGCTTTGGAGATGCCTTTCAGCTCGATCGCTGGCACCGATGGAGCGGCAGTTCCCTGCCGCTCCGATGTCGTTTCAGCCGTCACTTAGAAGCTCAGCGCTGGGCAGCTGTCATCAGACGTATAGTCGTGCACGGTCAGGGAGCCGTCAGCGATCTTGGCCGCAGCTTCGTCCACAACCGCCTGCATGTCCGCGGTCACGAGCGCCTCGTTGTGTTCATCCAATGCATAGCCGACACCACCGTTGGCGAGCGACATTGTGAAGTTGCCTGTCTCAAGGTCCACACCCTGTGACATCGCGTCGAACACAGCGTTATCGACACGTTTCATCATAGAGGTCAGGACCTTGCCCGGGTGCAGGTGGTTCTGGTTGCTGTCTACGCCGATGGAAAGGATATCTTCATCCGCGGCAGTCTGCAAAACGCCGACGCCTGTACCACCAGCGGCGGCAAATACCACGTCAGAACCCTGACTGATCTGCGCCTTGGTCAACTCTGAGCCTTTCACTGGATCGTTCCAGGCGGCAGGGGTAGTGCCGGTCATGTTGGAAACGACCTTGATTTCAGGATTTGCGGCTTTGGCACCTTCGGCATAGCCACAAGCAAACTTGCGGATCAGCGGGATATCCATGCCGCCGATAAATGAAACGGTACCCGTCTTGGAGGCCTGCGCTGCCATCATGCCGACAAGGTAGGACCCTTCATGCTCGGCAAAGCCTACGCCGCGCACGTTGGGCAGGTCGAGCCAGTTCACGTCAATCACGGCAAATTTCGTGTCGGGATAGTCAGGGGCAACCTGGCTGAGGGCATCAGCAAAAGCAAAACCGGTCATCACGATGGGGTTCGCACCCGATTCAGCAAAACGGCGCAGGGCCTGCTCGCGCTGCGCTTCAGACTGCAATTCGATATCGCGGAAAGAACCACCGGTTTCATCGGCCCAGCGCTGCGCACCATTAAAGGCTGCCTCGTTGAAGGATTTGTCGAATTTGCCGCCCAGATCAAAGATCAGCGCGGGCTCGGCCAATGCGGCCCCGGCGCTGAGGGCAAGTGCGGCAGCCGCACCCATGAATTTCGTCATAAGGGTCATGTTATGTCTCCCAGGTTTTTCAGTTTTGGGGCGAAGCCAGCGATGGCCCTTGCCCGAGATCAAAAGATCAGTGCCAAATTAGGCGGCAGCAGGCGGGCAGGGTCAACCGCTTTTTAGCGGTCGGGCTGCTGAATCTGGGACTGACGAAGGGTCAAAGGCCGCTGCATGACGATTGCATCCGCCGCCGCTGAATTTTTGCGCGCATAATAGGCAGGGCGCCTGGCGACGGCTGTAAAGCCCAAAGCGGCGTAAAGAGCCTGCGCCGCTTCATTGTCCGATGCGACCTCAAGAAATGCGGTGTCCGCGCGTCCCGCAAGGCTGACGATCCATTCCTCTATCAGGTGCCTGCCAACGCCTTGGCGTTGATGAGCAGGATCAACGGCGAGGGTCAACAGTTCGCTTTCGCCCACCACGGTGCGTGTCAGGGCAAAGCCTGCGGGATGGGTAAATACCTGCACATGGGGTGAAGCCAGAAGTGCCGCGAATTCCTGCGCTGTCCATGCGCGTTCCGCAACGAATGCGGCGCTGTGCACGCGCGCGAGGGCTTCGGGGGTCACGTCAGGATCTTGGGCGGCGTGTCGCGCGCCGGTGCGGCATCGGGTGCCCGGACATAAAGCGGGGCCGGGCGCGTGTCGATGTCGTGTTTGGCTGCGAGCTTCCATAGCGCCATGCGCACCAGCTGTTCGGCGGGATTATGAATTTCCGGCAGATGGGCCGTGGCTCCAAAATGCTTGGCAATCTCCTCTGCGCGAAAGCCCGTGACCATCATATTGTCTTGCTGCAACTCTCGGGGCGGAGCCTCAGGGTCGATCATCATTGGGGTATCTGTCGGTCTGCCATACCGGAATTGCTGGGCATATGCAGCGCCGCGCGGAGCCTCTACAACAACAAGCTCGGCGGCGTTGGCCGCTGGTCCAAAAGGATCGCGCAGCATTTCAAAGGCCGAAACCGGAATGGCCGGAATGCCCAGACCCAAGGCCAGCCCGCGTGCCGCTGACACAGAAATACGTATCCCCGTGAAATTGCCGGGGCCCACACCGACGGCCAGCGCTGTCAGATCCTGGTAAGACAGATTTAAGGCGGCCAGCACTTCCTCGCACAGCCCTAAAATACGTTCTGCCTGTCCCTTAGCCATCGGTTCGACAATGGCCTGACGCACCGCACCACCCGCAAACACAGCAGCCGCGCAATGCGCGGCTGAGGTGTCGAAGGCCAGGATGGCCGGTTCAGAGTTCACGCCCACGTCAGGCGACAGGGCGGACTTCGGTTACTTCGGGAATGTAATGGCGCAGCAAGTTCTCGATGCCCATTTTCAGCGTCAGTGTGGAGGACGGGCAGCCCGCGCAGGCTCCCTGCATGTGCAGGTAAACCACGCCCCGTTCAAAGCCGTGGAACGTAATGTCGCCGCCATCCTGCGCCACCGCAGGGCGCACGCGGCTGTCCAGCAGCTCGGTGATCTGCGACACGATCGCACCATCGTCGCCAGTATGCTCCGCGTGACCGGAGGTTGGCTTGTGGTCGTCACCCATCACCGGTTGACCGGACTGGTAGTGCTCCATAATGGCACCCAGCAAGGCGGGTTTGATGTGATCCCATTCAACGGCGTCGTCCTTTGTCACGGTGACAAAGTCGATGCCAAAGAAAACGCCGGTGACGCCTTCAACCGTGAAAAGACGTGTGGCCAGCGGCGATCCGGCCGCAGCTTCCGCTGTGGGAAAATCGGCGGTGCCTACGTCCAGCACGGCCTGTCCGGGCAGGAATTTCAACGTGGCGGGGTTTGGCGTGGATTCGGTCTGGATAAACATGCGTGCGTCCTTATCAGCTTGCACCAGATATGCGGATTGGCGGGGCACAAGTCAAGGGATTGGAATGATTCTAAGTTGGGTGAATTGATACACCCGTCAGCCGATTGCTGCCAAATCCGAACTAGCGCTGCACGTTCTGCAGGCCGACCTGATCCTTAGGTAATTGCCTCAAGCTTTTCTTTGCTGAGATCGCCGGGCACGATAGTGATCGGCACCGGCAAAGACCCCGCAGAGCGCGACATCTGCGTGACCAGCGGCCCTGGTCCCTTTTTCTTGTCCGCAGAGGCACCCAGCACCAACACACCGATATCAGGATCCTCTGCGATATGAGCGATGATTTCATCAATCGGCTCGCCTTCACGAATCACGAGGCCGGGGTCCACCCCCTGTTTGTCGCGCATCCATTTGGCGAAGACCTCGAAATGCACCTCGATCCGCTCGCGGGCTTCTTCGCGCATGATGTCCCCGACACCGATCCAGTGGTTAAATTCATCAGGCGGGATCACAGCCAGCACATCCACCCCGCCGCCCGTACGGTTCGCCCGAAGCGCGGCAAAGCGCATGGCATTCAGGCATTCGGTGCTGTCATCCAGCACAACGAGGAACTTACGCATCGGTCATCTCCCTTGCCGCGGATCATGGCGTTCCCAGCGCCCTCACGCAATCGCAATCTGCAGGATGGGTCGTCTGGTATAGCCTCGCTGTTATCTTTCGGAGGCAGCCCAATCCCAATACATCTCGCGCACCCGGCGGGTCACCGGATTGGCGTTTGCACCGACCTCGTAGGTGGTGTCGTCAAAGGCGGCCACGGGTGTCACTTTCATCATGTTGCCTGACAGAAAGACTTCGTCTGCGTCGTGGAAATCTTCGAAGGATAAAACTGCTTCGTGCACTTTCATACCGTCCGCTGTCATGTTGATCATGTGGCGTTCTCGGGTGATGCCTGCCAGAAAGGTGCCATTGGGAACGGGGGTGAACACCTCACCATCCTTGACCATGAACACATTGGCAGAGGCGGTTTCGGCCACATTGCCAATGGCATCTGCAACCAAAGCATTGCCAAACCCCTTGGCGCGCGCCTGCGCCATCATGCGGGCGTTGTTGGGGTAAAGGCATCCTGCCTTGGCGTTGACCACATTGTCTTCCAGCACGGGGCGGCGAAAGGTGGTGCGGGTCAGTGTGGTGGCGGCGTCTGGCTGGGCCATCGGGATTTCTTCGAGGCTGATGGCAAATCCTGTCGCACCGGGGCGCGGTACTATGCCCAATTCGTCCCCCTCAAGCGCCCAATACATCGGTCGAATATAGACCGGCTGGTCTTTGGCATAGCTGGCCAAGCCCTCGCGGATCATCGCCACCATATCATTCGTGCTGACCGTGGGGGTGATCATCAAAGCCTCGGCCGACCGGTTGATCCGGGCGCAGTGTTTCTCAAGATCGGGCGAGAGCCCGTCAAACAGACGCGCGCCGTCGAATACAGTCGTGCCCAGCCACGCGCCATGATCGGCGGCGTTGATCACCATGCGGTCACCATCATGCCATGCGCCGTCGTAATAGGTTTTGATATTGGTGCCAGTGGCCATGTGCTGTCCTTACTTGGGGGCGCTGCGGTAGATGCCTTCGGGCAGGTTCAGCGCCGCGGTCAGATCGCGAAGCTGCTCAGGGGACAGGGTAATCCGCGCAACCTTGTCGGTTCGCGGGTCCCACTGCTCAAAGGTAACTTCGCTGTCAAAGGCCTGCACTGTCACATCCTCGCGCAGCGGGCTTTGGCCCTCATCGACCAGCGTGATGACCGAGGCATCAAATTCGTGTTCAATCGTAAACATGATGCGAACCTGAGGCTTTCGGCGGATCATTGCAAGACTGTGATGTGATTGTGCGCCAAACGGGCTGGCCCCCCGCGCTGCCCGTGATATTATCATGGGAAACGTCCGTCTTAGGAACCATCCATGATTTACAAAACCATGATCATTCTTGTTGCCGCCCTTGGTCTTGCGGCCTGCGATGTGGTGCCGGTGCAGCAAGCCCCCGGCACGCCTACGCCTGTGCAGCCCACATCGTCGGGGCCGACCCTATCGGCCAACCAGGCGGCCCGCAGTTTCGTAAGTGTCGTACAGACGGTGGAACCTGTGGCGGAACGCGAGTGTCGCACGCGCACCTCCGGGGTGAACTGTGATTTCAACATCGTGATCGATGACCGCCCTGGCCAGCCCGCGAACGCCTTTCAAACGCTGGATAAGCAGGGCCGCCCCGTGGTGGCCTTTACCCTCGCGCTGATCGCGGATGCACGCAACGAAGACGAACTTGCCTTTGTTCTGGGGCATGAAGCCGCCCACCACATTGCGGGTCACATCGGCCGCCAGCAGCAGAACGCGGTGGCGGGTGCGGTGATATTCTCAGGTTTGGCGACCCTTGCCGGTGGCGGGGCAGAGGCGGTTCGGTCGGCCCAGCAGCTGGGGGCGACAGTCGGCGCGCGCAGCTATTCCAAGGACTTTGAGCTGGAGGCAGACGCGCTGGGCACAGTGATCACCAAACGCGCAGGCTACAACCCCATTCGCGGCGCAGAATTCTTTACCCGTATCCCGGATCCGGGCGACAAGTTCCTTGGCACCCATCCGCCCAACGCCTCGCGCATCGACGTGGTACGCCGCACTGCCGCAGGCCTGTAAGGCATCGGGGTGGGAGATGACCTGCGCAAGCTCGGTATCATCCTGACCGACAAGGGATCGAAGTACGCTGTGTCCGGCGCGGCCGTCGCTGACCGTGCCGGGGTCGATGCTGCATTGAAATCGCTCAAGCGCGAGAAGTCCTATGCCAAGGCGACCCATAACACCTGGGGCGTGCTTTTGCCTGACGGCACACCGCTCAAAGGGGATGACGGAGAGGCCGGCGCGGGTATGATCATCCTGCGGATGCTGGAACGGGCAGAGCGTGTCGGTGAGTTGATTATTGTCACCCGCTGGTACGGGGGCAAACATCTGGGCGGCGACAGATTCCGCCATGTCCAGACCTGCGTCAGTGCCTACCTAGACGCTGAGAGCAATGGCGGCAAAAAGACAGACTGACGCGAGCAGCACGAAGCTGTGCCAGATGGCGTTCTGAAAACGCATCCCCGGATGGGCATAGACCTTGGTCCCCAGCGAATAGATCAGCCCCCCGATCACGACCAAGGCGACGACCATTCCGTTCAGGTTCTGCCACATCGGCCAGAGCAGCAAGGAAGACAGCCAGCCCATGCCAAGGTAAAGCGCCAGCGAGCCCTTGGAATCCGTGGGCCAAAAGGACAGTTTAGCCACCGCTCCAAACACCGCAAGCCCCCAGACCAGAAATAGAATGCCGAGGGCAAAGCCCGTACCGATGACGAAAACGATGGGGGTGTAGGAGCCTGCAATCTTGAAATAGATTGCCGCATGATCGATCCGGTGCAGGATGGGCCGCAACCGGTCCAAGGGGCACAGGTGATAGATGGCCGAAGCGGCGAAGGCCAAAATCAGACAGGCAGCGTAGACTGTCGTTGCGGTAAAGGCCGATCCCGGCGTTGAGGCCGCATGGTTTATCAACAAAGCGCAGCCCGGTATCGCAAACGCAAGTCCCGCCGCGTGAACCGCGGCATCTGCTAGGGTTTCTGCTTTGGAATAGGGGTAAGCCATGCGAAAACGCCTACCACGCTGATGTTAAGAAAAAATGGCAGGACCGTGCTGTCATTGCGTCAAAAATCGTGCTGCCGCCTGAGGTGCAACTGGTACAAAAGCGGTGCCGCCGCATGGTCGTAAACTTTGATCGCAAGCCAGTTAATACCGGGCAAGCTGACCAAACGGGCCAACCAGCGGGTCTGCGGTATCTCCTGCCACAGTACGACAAAAGCCGGAATGCCACCGTACAGGACCCCGTTCTTGCGCACATGAAACCGCTTTGCCGCGTCTTCCGGAGTAATGCCCCAAACGCGCAACTCTTCCTGGTCTGTAGCGTCATCATAGCGCACCGCCACAGCCGCCTTGCAACTCAGCTTGGCATAATGATCCACCTCCCGACGACAGATCGGGCAACTCGCGTTATATAGGACTTCGGTTTCATCACTCATGCGCAGACAAATAGGATGCCGCCTGCGCGCTTCAAACTCTCAGCGTGGTTTGTTGCTATCAATCCAGCGCGACATAAGGGTGCGATCCTTGAAGCACTCCGGCGGCACCGGGTTGCGCTTGAGCCGTGCGATGCGTTCGGCAAAGGCCACCTGTTTGGATGATGGATAGTCCGAAAAGCGCCCCTGCGGTGCCGGAGCCTTATGCGCGTCGATCCACTTGGACAGAGCTGCGCGGTCTGCGGTGATCCCTTCGGGCAGCGGGTCGCCCGATTTGGCGGCCAACATTGTGGCATAGGCGATCTGCTTTTCCGTGGCGGGCAGCATTGCGCCAGTCGGAACGGGCTGAGCGCCCTGTGCGGGTGAGAACAGACCGGGGAAGGTGGGCTGAAAGGACATGGAATATTCCTTGCGTTCTACTGTGTCTTAACTCTTGGTTAATATATAGAACAGATGGGGAACATTTTCAAGTGTTCTTGATATGTACCTTGTTGCACGCACTCCACGCGCTGCGCAGAGACTGCCCCTGGGGTGGCGCATCCGATGTGGGTTCGGGGCAGTTTATGGTGGCTATGGTAGTCGTCTATTTGAGCAGAGCGCATGTGTCTGCCAAAGCGCCAGCCCGTGGGAGGGGCTGACGCTGCGCGGCGGCTGCAGGCAGCCTTGATTCCGTGCGTTCCAAGTATTCGAAGTCTTTGAAATTGCTAATCCTGACAAATCTCAGCCATCTGACTCACCGATAGGGTTCCGCAAAAGCGTTTGCAGCTCACCTAAACGATCAATTTTGCTCTCAAATACCGCATCAAGATGAAGCTCTAAGGCCTCAAGGACGTCAAGGAGTGTATCTGTCTTTATCTCTTCGCCATGACTTCCTGCATTGAGGATGGGACGGAATAGGTCGAAGAGTTCGCCGTAATTCGGGTTTGTCTTTATCAGGGCGTCTATCCGGGTCGCTAACGGTAAGCGTTTGCTTTTTGCTGATAGCCGAGGGGCTCCATGGAAATCCAATAAAGCTTCTACCGCCTGCCGTGTTGCGTTTGCGCACAGCTGCTTGTTGTTCCAAAAGGTTTCAAAAGCAGCTAAGAGCGGTCCCTCGATAGGTTCGGGTAAGCTAGAAGGTAGTTGGATAATACGCGGCGATGGATGAACCGCGGTAATCCGGAATACAGCCTCGTAGTATTGTTCATTCCTTTCGTTCGCGTTCCACTCTAAGCTTCCAGCAGCATGAAAAACTGATAGCTGACCACATGAGAGTTTTGAGCATTTCAAAGTGCTGATAAGCTGTAGCGTTGTCCATTCGGGCTCATAAGCAAAATGTGAGGTTGAGTTCACAGAATAAGGTGGTTCATAGCTATCTGGTTTCTCGAGAGGTGCCATCGTTCCTTCGTGGCACCGAGGACACCTCAATGTCGGAAAATCTTCTAAATTGAAGAAGCCAGAAAGAACTTTTCGGTCAATCACTGTGTACTTTCAAACAACCCGCCCCCACAGATCATATTCCCCCGCTTCCTCCACCTCGACCGTGACGATATCCCCCACGGACACGCCCTCGAACCCTTCGTCGATAAACAGGTTCCCGTCGATCTCGGGCGCATCCGCCATCGTGCGGCAGGTCGCGGCCTCGTCGTCGATCTCGTCCACGATCACATCCATCCGGCGGCCTACTTTGGCTTCCAGCTTGGCCTCGGAAATCGCCTGCGCCTTGGCCATGAATCGGTCCCAGCGGTCTTGCTTAACCTCTGCATCCACATGATCGGGCAGGGCGTTTGACCGCGCACCCTCGACATTCTCGTATTGAAAACACCCAACGCGATCCAGCTGCGCCTCGTCCAGCCAATCCAGCAGGGTCTGGAACTCGGCCTCCGTCTCGCCGGGATAGCCGACGATGAAGGTGGAGCGCAGGGTGATGTCGGGGCAGACGCCGCGCCAGGCGGCGATCTCGTCCAGCGTGCGCGACGCCGCTGCGGGGCGGGCCATGCGTTTCAGGACATCGGGGTGGGCGTGCTGGAACGGGATGTCGAGATAGGGCAGCACCAGTCCCTCCGCCATCAGCGGGATCAGCTGGCGCACATGCGGGTAGGGATAGACGTAGTGCAGACGGATCCAAGCGCCCAAAGACCCCAGATCACGCGCCAGATCGGTGATATGGGCGCGGTGGCCCCGATCCTCGGCATGTTTGATATCGACACCGTAGGCAGAGGTGTCCTGGCTGATCACCAGCAACTCCTTGACGCCGCTGTCGACCAGCCGCTCGGCCTCGCGCATCACCGCGTGGGCGGGGCGCGATTGCAGGCGGCCGCGCATATCGGGAATGATGCAGAACTTGCATTTGTGGTTACAGCCTTCAGAGATTTTCAGATAGCTGTAATGGCGCGGCGTGAGTGACACCTGTTGCGCGGGCAGCAGATCGATAAACGGATCAGGCGCGGGCGGTACGGCAGCATGTACGGCATCCAGCACCTGCTCATATTGGTGCGGCCCCGTAACGGCCAGAATGCGCGGATGATGCTCGCGGATGTAGTCCGGCTCAGCCCCGAGGCATCCCGTGACGATCACGCGGCCATTCTCGGTCAATGCCTCTCCGATGGCATCAAGGCTCTCGGCCTTGGCGGAATCGAGGAACCCACAGGTGTTTACGATCACCGCATCAGCACCGGCATAATCGGGCGAGACACCGTATCCTTCGGCCCGAAGCCTCGTCAGGATGCGCTCTGAATCAACCAAAGCTTTGGGACAGCCCAAAGACACCATGCCGATGGTCGGCTGGCCGGGGCGGCTGGGATCACTGATTTTCGCGGCAGGCGCGAGATCGGGGCGCAGATTGGGTGGGTTTGTGCTCATGAATGTGCCTATAGTCGATGCAAAGCGGCTGCGAAAGCCTGCGTGTGAGGCCAGAGAGAAGGAACCTGTGATGAAGTGGACCCTGCGGATTATCGGCCTTTTGGTGCTGATCGTGGTGCTGTTTGGCGTAAGCATCCTGTTTCTGCCCGCCGACAGGATCGCGAAGATCGGCACGGACCAGTTGAGCAGGATCACCGGACGCAATGTGAGTGTGACTGGCGATGTGTCCATGACCTTCTGGCCGGTTCTTGGTGTCAGTGCCGCCGGACTTGAAGTGGGCAATGCAGACTGGGCCAAGGACGGTGCGATGCTGAGCGCGGCGCAGGCGACAATCGGGGTCGATGCCATGTCGCTGCTGCGGGGAGATATTCGCATCACCAATATCGAGGCGACCAGCCCGACGATCCGATTGGAAAGCCGTGCGGATGGCCGGGCCAGTTGGCAATTCACCGATGGCGGCGGCACTGCGCAAATCGAGACCGAGACAACAGCCGACACCCCGGCGCGTCAGGTCACGATTGAACGGCTCGTGATCAATGATGCAACCTTGATCTATGATGCCGAAGGGGGGGATCTGGTCTCTTACAATGGTGTCGATCTTGCGCTGGACTGGCCGGAACCTGCGGGTGCCGCGACGATCAAGGCGGCGCTGCGCCCCGCAGGTGGACAGATTTCTGTCGATGCGGTGATCGAGCGGTTTGCAGGATTTCTGAACGGTGATGTGCAGCCTGTGGCGCTGGACGCCAGTGCAGGGGGCGGCAGCCTGGCACTGAAGGGTCGCGCCTCGCTTGAGGGCGCAGTCGCGGGCAGTTTGCGGCTGACGACGCAGGACACGGCGGGCTTCCTTGCCGCACTTGGTGTGGCGGGCGTCGATTTGCCCGCAAGGCTGGGCCGACAGATTGATCTGCAAACCGATCTGACGCTCACGCCCGACCGCCGCCTTGCCCTGCGCGATCTCAGTGCTGATCTGGGCGGCAATCGGCTGAGTGGTGCAGCCGACATTGTGCTGAACGGCACGCCGCAGGTGAATGCACAGCTGACCGCCGGGGCGCTGGATCTGCGCAGTCTGACAGCGGGTAGCGAGGGCGGCTCCAGCACGACCTCAGGGGAAGCGGGTTGGCCCACAGACCGCATCGACGCTTCGGGCCTTGCCGCGTTTAACGGGGCTGTGTCGCTCAAGGCCGAACGTGTCGATCTGGGCGCGCTCACGCTGGGGGCCACACGGGTGCTCTTGACCAACGACCGGTCACGCATGGTGTTCGAGCTGCGCGAGGTACAGGCCTACGGTGGACAGCTTACCGGCGAGTTTGTGATGAACAACCGCAACGGGCTGTCCGTAGGCGGGGCTTTGCGTGCAGCGGGCGTCCAGATGAACCCACTTTTGACCGATTTGGCAGGAATTGACCGTTTCACCGGAGCAGGCGATGCGGAAGTCTCGTTCCTTGGGTCTGGTTCAAGCGTCGATGCGATCATGCGTTCGCTGTCGGGCAAAGGCGCGCTGAACATCGGGCGCGGCTCGATTGCGGGGATCGATCTGGATAATCTGCTGGGCTCGTTTGATGTGGCTGGGGGCACTACGGTTTTTGACGCAATGACCGCCAGCTTTGCGATCGAGAACGGGGTGCTGGTGAATGACAACCTAATGATGTCACTGACAAACTTCGAGGCCAGTGGGGCCGGGCAAGTGAACCTCGGGGCGCAGACCCTAGATTACACCGTCACCCCGCGCGCATTGCGGGTGAACGATGATCGCGGCTTGGCGGTGCCGGTCCGCATTGTCGGGCCTTGGGCCGACCCGAGCATACAGCCCGATCTCAAAGCGGTCATCGATCTCAATTTCAAGGAAGAACGGCAAGCCGCGGAAGAACGGGTAAAGCAACAGGTCGAGCAAAAGCTTGAGGAAGAACTGGGCATTGTACGCGAGGACGGCCAATCGGTTGAAGATGCTATCAAGGACCGCGTTGAAGACAAGCTGAAAGAAGAGCTGTTCAGGATTTTCGACTAAACCGCGTCGAGTAGGCGCGGTGCGATTGGTCGCATGACGGCACTTCACAATATGCAAAACCCGCCTTTCGCCTGAACCCCGGCTGCGTTATGGGATTGGCCAGACCTTTCGCAGGAGACAGCACATGGCCAACGATCTTTTCAACAGCTTTATGACTGGCCCGGACGAGAATGGCCGTTTTGGTGATTTTGGCGGACGTTTCGTGTCCGAAACACTGATGCCGCTGATCCTCGAGCTGGAAGAGCAATACGAGATTGCCAAGACCGACGAGACCTTCTGGGCAGAGATGCACGACCTGTGGACCCATTATGTGGGACGCCCAAGCCCGCTTTATTTCGCCGAGCGTCTGACCGACAAGCTTGGTGGGGCCAAAGTCTATATGAAGCGCGATGAGCTGAACCACACCGGCGCGCATAAGATCAACAACGTGTTGGGACAGATTATTCTGGCCCGCCGCATGGGCAAGAAGCGCATCATCGCCGAGACCGGTGCGGGCCAGCATGGTGTGGCCACGGCCACCGTCTGCGCCAAATTCGGTTTGAAATGCGTGGTCTATATGGGCGCGCATGATGTGGAGCGCCAGGCGCCCAACGTTTTCCGGATGCGACTTTTGGGCGCTGAAATTGTGCCGGTAACCTCTGGTCGGGGCACGTTGAAGGACGCAATGAACGATGCGTTGCGCGATTGGGTGACCAATGTGCGCGACACGTTCTATTGCATCGGGACCGTGGCGGGGCCGCACCCCTATCCGGCGATGGTACGCGATTTCCAAAGCATTATCGGCAAGGAAGTGCGCGAGCAGATGACTGCCGCCGAAGGGCGCCTGCCCGATACGCTGATCGCTGCGATTGGCGGCGGGTCAAACGCCATGGGCCTCTTCTACCCGTTCCTTGATGACAAGGAAGTGGGTATCATTGGCGTTGAAGCGGGCGGTAAGGGTGTGAACGACAAGATGGAGCACTGTGCCTCGCTGACCGGTGGACGACCCGGCGTGCTGCATGGCAACCGTACGTATCTGCTGCAGGACGATGACGGGCAGATCCTGGAAGGGTTTTCCATCTCGGCGGGTCTGGATTATCCCGGAATCGGGCCCGAGCATGCCTGGCTGCACGACATTGGCCGTGCGCAATATGTTTCGATCACGGACAAAGAAGCGCTTGCAGCGTTTCAGGTGTGTTGCGAGTTGGAAGGGATCATTCCTGCGCTGGAGCCAAGTCACGCGCTGGCGCATGTGATGAAGATCGCGCCGGAACTGCCAAAGGATCATATCATTTGCATGAACATGTGCGGGCGCGGGGACAAGGACATCTTTACCGTTGCCAAGGCGCTGGGTTTCGAGATGGGCGAATTTGCCTGAAGCATCTACAGCGCCTGATTTCGCCTGTGGTGCGCGAGGCAGATGATCCGCTACGGTATATAGGGCCAAAAAGAGAAAGGGGTGTCGGGTGCGGCACCCTTTTTGCTGTGGGGAGTGCCGGTCTAGAGCGCGTGTTCTTTCAAGATGTCCAGCGGCACGATGTCGAGCGCACGTTTGTGTGTGGCTGCGAGGTTGACCTTGGGGCCGCAGCCTTCGTCGGCGGCTTGCAAGAAGCGACCTGCGCACAAACACCACGGGTCGCCGGGGGTGAGGCCGACAAAGCCGAACTCTGGGCGGGGAGTGCTGAGATCATTGCCGACGTATTTTGAATAAGCCAGAAACTCTTTGGTCATGATGGCGCAGACGGTGTGGCTCCCCTGATCGGCAGCACAGGTGTTGCAGTGACCATCGCGGAAAAAGCCGGTGACGGGATCTGTGCCGCAGACCGCAAGCGTTTCGCCAAGTACGTTTATGCTGTCTTCGGGGTCCATATCTCTCTCACAAGGATTGTGCGATTGCGCGGAAAATCTCGATGTTCTGTTCGGCAACGCCGGGGTCACGGAACCGGCGGTCGGCAGCGTTGCTGGCAATGACCACGCCGCGGCTTGTATCAACATAGACGTACTGGCCATAGATGCCACGGCCCATGTATTCGCCGGGGGCAGACCCCACGGGGATCCACCATTGATAGCCATAGCCTATGGCACCCGGATCGGTGGGCGCGCTGGCTTGCGTAGAGGCGGCGACCCAGTCACGAGGAACGACTTGCTGCCCTTGCCATGCGCCGCCCTGGGCGAACATCTGACCAAATCGCGCATAATCGCGTGTTGTCATATTCAGCCCGCCCAGCACGAAAGCGGTGCCAACCCCGTCGGTCAGGTAGTAGGGGGCATACTCCAACCCCAGCGGTTGGATCACCTTTTCGCTGAGCAAGTCAGCGACGGACCGTCCGGTGGCACCGCGCACCACCATGCCGACCACATGGGTGTCGATGGAGACGTATTTCCAGGTTTCGCCCGGTGCGGCGAAGGTCTCGGTCAGGGCGGTGGTGAAATCATCCATCTTGCCGCCCAACGCCAGAACCCGGCCCATTTTGTTGATGTCAGAGCTTTGGTCGAGGTAATCCTCGTCGAACGTGACGCCGCTGGACATTTGCAACACATTGCGCAGCGTCGCCCCGTCATAGGCGGTGCCGCGCAGGCCGGGTACATATTTGATCACCGGATCATCGATCGAGGCAATGGCCCCTTCGTCGATCAGAATGCCGACAAGCGCCGAGAGATAGCTTTTGGCGACAGACCAGCTGATCCGGCGGTCCGAGGCTGTGGTGCCTTGGAAATAGTCCTCATAGACGATGGCACCCTCCTTGAGGACGACCAAAGCCGTGACAGTTCTGTCGGTGATCCAATCGGCGACTTGTGGTGGCAATTCGGTTTCCGGACCGTAGGGGAGTTCGGACGTGGGGCCGGTGCCGCGATCAATGGAGGTATGGAGGAATGCGGCGTCCATATTGCTGAAATTACTGACGATCTCTTCTTCGGAGAAGAGCGACAGAACCGCCATAAGGCGTGTGATCTCGTCCCGCTTCCACAGGCCGATGGCGAGTGCTGCGACGGCAAGCACCAAAAGGATGCGCCCCAGCCATTTTCCGAATGTTCGCATGATCTGTGCCCCTTTGTGGTTGCTCTTCATTGAACCACAGCAGACCTGCGCGGACCAGCGTTCATCGGGAACAGGGCTGATAGGTCCAGTTGATCCAGCGTCCGTGAAAATCGACCCGCCCGAGATTTAGGGTGACGTCACCGGGCCAGAGGCGCAGCGTGAGGGCGGCGCCATGCTTACCGGTCGTGTCGCCGTCGGTTTCCATGTACAGCCACGCCAACGGGCGGTTGCGGGTCGCGCGCGCGCCAGCCGCTTCGATCAAGGCGCGACCATGGGCCTGTACCTTGGCAGGAAAATACTGCCATGCGACGGTGTGCTGGATCAGATGCAAGCGGCCTTGAGGCGCACCTGCCAGACGTGGCCCAAGCCAGTCGATGGCATCGCCCATGGCAGGCACCACGTTCGAGACCGAAGCGGCGGCGCGTGTCATCGTCAGTCTGTGCGGCTGATCCGGCCAGAGATACGCGGTGAGGCGCAACAGGTGATCGCCACGCGAAGGGTCAAGCGGGTTAAGATCAACGCCAGCGCGGCCCGCGATGGTGGGTCGCGCGTTGGGGGGCAGGGGGCCTTTCCATTCAGGTGTCAGCAAAACCGCCGGCATGTTCTGGCCAAAGCGTTCGCCGTGAATTTCCAGCGCATATTGATCCCACATCAGGTTCAGACCCCCGCTGGCCCCCAGTTCTGACAGATGGATCGGCAGATCGAAATGCTGCAAGGCCACATGCGCCCCGGCTATGAGCGCAGCAGAGCGGCGCACCTCGTTGGTTTGCGGCGCATGAGAGGTCCACTCCAGCAGGAAAGCCTCATGCTTGGTCAGGGCTGCAATCACGCCAGCGCGCAGCGCGTCATCGCTGACGGTTTTAGGAGGATATAGCGCCACCAGTTCCGGTGCGGTGCGGGTCAGGACCAGCGCATGCAAGCCGCCGGCAATGCGCAGGGGCAGGGAATGACCTGCCGGGCCAATGTCCCCTTCGTATTGGGCGAACTTGCGACCCAGAGCACTGTCATGCGGCCAGTCCTCGGCCAGAATCCCAAGCAGCTGACCCATGAAAGGAGAGCCCATCGCAGTGCAGCTGGCTGCCTGAGCGCGAAACGCATCGTTGATGTTCATTTGAAACGGTCCATCAATTTTTGAAGCGAGGACTTTTGGGTATTGTCCTGAGCTTGTTCCGGGGGTGTCGGTGCCGAGGTGGTGTCTTTCGGTGCTACGTCTTTGGGTGCGGCCTTTTGCGGACCCTTGGTCCCTGTACCTGACCGTGGCGGGTTCACGCGCATAGCCACGGCATTCAGAAACTTGGCCGTATCGCCACTTGCCAGTGCTCCCGCCCCGTCACTGATACCGCGCAGCACATCATCCAGCCAGTTTTCGTCTACCTTCGGAAAGTCGCGCAGCACGTAACCGGGTACCGCGTCCTTGTGACCTGGATGGCCAACGCCCAGCCGCACGCGGTCATAGTCGGCACCGATATGGGCATGGATTGAGCGCAGCCCGTTGTGGCCCGCATGGCCGCCACCGGATTTGCATTTCACTTTTCCGGGGGCCAGATCAATTTCGTCATGCAGCACCACAACATCTGCCGGATCCAGCTTGTAAAAGCGCATTGCGGCCTGCACCGACTGGCCGGAGTTGTTCATGAAGGTCTCGGGCTTGAGCAATATCGCGCGTTCCGAACCGAACCGGCCCTCGCTGATCGCGCCCTGATGTTTGCCTTTCCACGGACCAAACCCATGATCAGACGCCATACGGTCTAGTGCCATAAAGCCGATGTTGTGTCGATTGCGGGCATATTTAGCGCCCGGATTGCCAAGGCCGACGATCAATTTCATGGATGGCTCCTGTCGTTTTGCCACAGTCTATCAGTCTTGTGAATTGAGCTAAATCCCTGACGTCCGCGGGACATTCTTCTGCCTGTTTGACAGGCTGAAACAAAAAACGGGGCCGTATGACACGACCCCGTTTCCGGCTTGCTCCGAAAGGAGTGGTTTAGCTCTGCTCACCATCCGGTGGACCCATCTCGCTTGTGGGCACTTCGTCAGCGGCTGTATCGTCGTCGTCATCATCCTGGCTGGCAAGACCCGACGGCGCAGAGACCTGAGCGATCACGAAATCACGGTCGATGACTGGCTTGGCGCCTTCCGGCAGCGTCACGTCGGAAATTGTGAGGCTGTCGCCAATCTCAAGACCGGATACGTCGATCACGATGCTGTCAGGAATATCCGCAGCCGTCACAACGAGTTCAACCTCGGGGCGTACCAGTGTCAGAACGCCACCCTTCTTGATGCCGGGTGCTGTGTCTTCGCCTGTAACTTCGACGTTGATGAACAGGTTGATCTTGGTTGTGCGCTTAAGGCGCATGAAATCAACATGCGTCGGCAAGTCTTTGACCACGTGACGCTGGACATCGCGGCAGATGACACGGACGTCATCGTGGCCTTCGACCTTCATGTTGAACAATGTCGCTTTGAAGCGGCCCTTGCGCAGCATGGTCAGCAGTTTGTTGAACGGGATGTTGATCGGCAGCGGGTCTACGTCGCCACCAAAAACAATCCCTGGTACCATGCCATCACGGCGTGCCTGACGAGCGGCGCCCTTGCCTGTCCCCGTCCGTACCTGGGCTTCAAGATCTGGAATCTCTCCGGCCATTTTGTAATCTCCAATATATAAGGGCGGGAATCCTCCAAGGCTGTATCCCCGCGTGAAGCCGTGCCTATAGAACGGTTTGAGCGATGTGAAAAGACCTAAACGCACCGCAGTCTATGGCGGAGGGGTCGCGCAGCCTGATCCTAGGTCGCCTGCAGGTGGCCACCCATCGACATCACTGTCTCATAAAGCATGAAATCCTCGGCGCGCACTTCGCGAAGCAGTGCCAGTGTCGCGGGGTCCAACGGCGCGTCAACTTTGGGAGATACATTTTTGGGTGCAATCTCCACCGGATGCTGCAAATGCTCTGACAAAAACATCAAGAATGCTTCTTGCGCCTCGTAAGCGAAAATATGGTCGGCCATCACCCTGGTTTTTCCGTCGGTGAGGAAGTTGAACTGGCGCCCGATCTGTGCCCGTTCCGGCGGATCGTCAGACACGACCTCACGCACGAATTGGTCAAAACTGATACCCTTGGTACTCAGCTTGGTGCCATCAAGCCTCTGTTGGCTGCGGTATTTGTACCAGCTTCGGATCTGGTCCACCGGCTCTCGCATCACGGCGACAGAAGCTGGACGCACTCCAAAAGTATCCTCCAGAAAAGGCGCGATCTTGTTGGCATAGCGTAGGGCAGTGATGTGTTTGCGGTTTTTCGAAAACACGATCTCTGCCCGCGACTTCAACGCCATTTCCACGGCAGTTGTCCCCGTTTTGGGAGTCGCGAGAAAAGCGATCTTGTGGCGGAGGAAAACGAGCATAACCCAGCCCTATCTCAGTCTTAGCCCGCCTGCCAGCGTCCGCCAAAGTCTTCAGGGATCAGAAGGTTGTGCTTGCCCAAATTGCCGACATTGGTTTCGCCGCACAGAGCCATGGTTGTGTCCAGCTCTTTGTGGATCACCTCGAGCGCTGTCTGCACGCCTTTTTGCCCCATCGCCCCCAACCCATAGATGAAAGCGCGCCCGATGTAGGTGCCCTTGGCCCCCATCGCCAGTGCCTTGAGCACGTCCTGACCCGAGCGGATGCCGCTGTCCAGATGCACTTCGACCTGATCACCCACGGCGTCCAGAATGGAGGGCAGGGCGCTGATGGAACTGACCGCACCATCAAGCTGTCGCCCGCCATGGTTGGACACGACAATGGCGTCCGCACCGACCTTCAGCGCCATCTTGGCGTCTTCCGCGTCCAGTATGCCCTTGAGGATGACTTTGCCGCCCCATTGCTCCTTGAGCTTGGCAATCTTGGCCCAATCCAGTGTCAGATCGAATTGTTCTGCAGTCCATGCGCCAAGGCTGGATGCATCCGAAATGCCATCGACATGGCCAACAATGTTGCCAAACTCGCGCCGTTTGGCGCGCAGCATCTCGATGCCCCAAGTCCATTTGGTCGCCAGATTGGCGATGGTCTTGGGCGTCAGCTTGGGCGGGGCGGAGAGACCGTTTTTCAGGTCTTTGTGCCGTTGGCCGAGAATTTGCAGGTCCAGCGTTATGACAAGGGCAGAGCAGTTGGCGTCTTTGGCTCGCTGGATCAGACGGCTGACATAATCCGCATCGCGCATGGTATAAAGCTGGAACCAGAAGGGCGCGTTGGTTGCTTCTGCCACATCCTCGATCGAATTGATCGACATGGTGGAAAGCGTAAAGGGCACGCCAAAATCACGCGCGGCTTTCGCGGCTTTAATCTCGCCATCGGCGTGTTGCATCCCCGTCAGTCCCACAGGTGCCAGGGCGACGGGCATCGCCACATCCTCTCCGATCATCTGCCCTTTGGTGCTACGGCCCGACATATCGACCGCGACACGCTGGCGCAGGCGCAGCTTGTCAAAGTCCGAGGTGTTCTCGCGGAATGTCAGCTCCGTCCAACTGCCGGATTCGCAATAATCAAAGAACATGCGCGGCACGCGCCGTTCATAGATGCGCTTGAGATCGCCGATGTTGGTGATGACGGGCATGGGACGCCTCCATATTGGTCATCTTTGCTTACCAATTTCCCAGAATACGGTCAATTCAAAGAATCTCTTGAGTGGTACGATATCGTACTATGAATACTGGTGCGATATTGTACTACAATGGAAAAATGAGATGACCTTATCCCGACGCAAAACTCTGTCCCTCATTGGTGGTGGGACGGTTCTGGCTGCCTCTGCCACATTTGGTGGATTTGCCGCAACACGTACCCCGCATGATGCAATCGCTCCTTGGGGGTTGGCAGGGACCTATGAAGATCCGCGCCTGAATGCGCTCAGCTACGCGCTGCTGGCTCCAAGTCCGCATAATATACAGCCTTGGCAAGTGCGCCTTGAGGGCGAGAATGCGCTGACCCTTTACCACGACGGCATCCGGACTTTGCCGCATACCGATCCTGACGGGCGGCAGATCATGGTCGGCATGGGCTGTTTTCTGGAGCAGATGGTGATTGCAGCCAGCAGTGCCGGACAGGGGGTCGACCTCACGCTTTTTCCCGAAGGTTCGGGTGGTCCGGTTGCCCACGCAGTGTTTACCGGCGATGCAACCCCCGATCCACTGGCCGCGCACATATTGGAACGCCGGTCTTGCAAGAAGCCTTTCTCGGATACGCCTGTGCCAGACGCGCTCGTCAACGAGCTGGAACAGAGCGCCGATATCTACACGGATGCGGCAACGGTGCAGCGCCTGCGCGATCTGAGCTTTGAAGCCTTTTTGATCGAAACGCTGACGCCTGGCACAATGAAGGAAAGCGTCGATGTGATGCGCATGGGCAAGGCCGAGATCAACGCCACGCCCGACGGCATTGATATGGGCGGGACATTTCTTGAAACCCTCATGCTGGCTGGTATGCTGAACCGCGAGATGCTGACCGATCCTGACGATCCCGGATTTCAGCGGGCCATCGACATCTATGCCAAGATCATGTCGAGCACGCCAGCTTATGCCGTGTTGACCACGCCGGGGAACACATCGCTTGACCATATTGATACGGGCCGTCGCTGGTTGCGGCTGAACCTGACGACAACGCGCATGGGGCTGTCGCTGCACCCGATCAGCCAGGCGTTGCAGGAGTACCCCGAGATGGACGCGCTTTATGCGACTGCGCATGACGTTTTGGCACCAGAGGGGCATACGGTTCAAATGCTTGGGCGTCTGGGTTATGGTCCGGCCATTCCGCGCACTCCGCGCTGGCCGTTGAAGGCAAAGTTGATTGACGCATAAACCGGACCCCCGCACGCTATTTCAAGTATTTAAAGAGATCGGGATCATTGAACAGCTCAGCCGCGCCCGACTTGAGGCACGGCTGCCCGATGGGTTGATCGCCCCGCATTTTGCGGTGTTGAGCCATTTGATCAATCGGGGCGACGGTGCGGTGCCCATCGACATGGCGCGCGCCTTTCAGGTGCCCAAGACGTCGATGACACACACGCTGAAAGGCCTTGCCGCGAAGGGGCATGTCGAATTGCGCGCCAATCCGCAGGATGGGCGGTCCAAGACCGTATGGCTGACCGACAAGGGACGGGCCTTGCGAGAAGAGGTTATTCAGGCTCTCGCGCCCGGGTTCGGCGACATGATGCAGCACATCGATCCGGACGAGTTGGCCCAGATGCTGCCGACCCTGATCAAGCTGCGCAGCTATTTGGACGCCGCGCGCAATGGCGAGGGAAAAACCTAGGCAGCGTGTGCGCCGTCAGAGAGCGTTTTGACAAACGCAAGCACGTCCGCAACGCTGTCGCCTTTGGCAATCCGCGACACGATAGCCGAGCCAACCACGACACCATCTGCAACTTCGGCAATGGCCTGTGATTTCTCGGGCGTGTTGACACCAAAGCCCACAATCACAGGCAAGCCGCTGGCCTTGCGGATGCGCAAGACTTCGGGTGCCACATCACCTGCGTCCGCTTCGGCAGAGCCGGTGATGCCGGTGATCGAGACATAATAGACAAAGCCGGAGGTGTTTTGGGCCACCCGCGGCAGACGCTTGTCGTCGGTGGTGGGGGTGGCAAGCCGGATAAAGTTCAGCCCGGCCTCTTGCGCGGGCAGACAAAGCTCACTGTCTTCTTCGGGCGGCAGATCAACGATGATCAAACCGTCGATGCCTGCCGCTGTGGCAGCCTCCAAAAATCTCTCTACCCCCATGGAATAGATCGGGTTGTAATAACCCATCAGCACAATCGGGGTCGTGTCATCGTCTTTGCGAAAGGTCGCCGCCATCTCAAGCGTTTTGGTCAAGGTCATCCCGCCGTCCAGCGCGCGCTGCCCTGCCAGTTGGATTGTCGGGCCATCAGCCATCGGATCAGTAAAGGGCAGACCCAATTCGATCACATCCACACCCGCGCCGGGCAGTCCGCGCATAATCTCAAGCGAGGTCGCCATATCAGGGTCACCGGCCATGATATAGGAAACGAATGCTTTTTTACCTTGGGATTTGAGGTCAGCAAACTTTGCGTTGATACGGGTCATGGCAGGGCCTTTTCTTCGGATTTGATACTGCCAATGCCCAACCTCGCGCCGGAAATCAATGCAGGACAGCGCAGAGGGGGGGCTGAAAAGTCGCATTTTCCGACTTCCGCAGCACTCCTCAGCGCCTCATGCCCTTGCACAGCACCCCCGCCCGCCATAGGACAGCGCAAATTCTGCTGGTTGAAGGATCAAGGTCATGGGTTTCAAAATGGGTATCGTCGGTTTGCCAAACGTGGGCAAATCCACCCTGTTCAACGCGCTCACCCGCACGGCTGCGGCTCAAGCTGCAAACTTTCCCTTCTGCACCATTGAGCCGAACGTCGGTGAGGTCGCCGTGCCGGACGCACGCCTTGACCAGCTTGCCGCAATCGCCGCATCTAAATCCATCATCCCAACGCGCATGACATTCGTGGATATTGCGGGCCTCGTTAAAGGAGCCTCCAAGGGCGAGGGTCTGGGCAACCAGTTTCTGGCCAACATCCGCGAGGTCGACGCCATCGCCCACGTACTGCGCTGCTTTGAGGATGGCGATGTGACCCACGTCGAGGGCCGCGTGGATCCGGTGGCAGACGCCGAAACCATCGACACCGAATTGATGCTGGCAGATTTGGAGTCCATCGAAAAGCGCCGCGCCGGACTGGTGCGCAAGATCAAGGGCAGCGACAAGGAAGCGGTGCAACAAGACCGCTTGCTGGCCATGGCGCAAGAGGCCATTGAAGGCGGTAACCCCGCCCGCGTGGTCGAGGTGGACGAAGATGACGCCCGCGCCTGGCGCATGCTGCAACTGCTGACCACGAAACCGGTGCTGTACGTTTGCAACGTCGGCGAGGCGGAAGCGTCAGAAGGCAATGCATTTTCCGCCGCCGTCGCCGAAATGGCCGCCGCGCAGGGCAATTCCCACGTCATCATCTCGGCCCAGATCGAAGAAGAGATCAGCCAGCTTGAGGCCGAAGAGGCAGAGATGTTCCTTGAGGAAATGGGTTTGAAAGAGGCTGGCCTCGACCGCCTGATCCGCGCAGGCTACGAACTTCTGCACCTTGAGACCTACTTCACCGTCGGCCCCAAAGAGGCCCGCGCCTGGACCATCAAATCAGGCACCTCCGCGCCCAAAGCCGCAGGCGTAATCCACGGGGACTTCGAGAAAGGCTTCATCCGCGCCGAGACGATTGCATTCGACGATTTCGTGGCCTTGGGCGGTGAAGGCCCTGCGAAAGAGGCGGGCAAGATGCGGGCCGAGGGCAAGAGTTATGTGGTGAAAGACGGAGACGTGCTGCATTTCCTGTTCAACACCTAAAGGGCTAAGCCGCATCCCGTGCCAACACGATTGGCACCAGAACTTCGTCACAGCAGTCCGCGAGAAAGTCGTAGGGCCCAACTCACGACGAGACCCACTGAGTAGCTTCTCACTCCCCTTTTCGAAAAGAATGGGTTCTTTCCGAGTGCTAACTGACCTACCTCGACTTTCCCAGTCCTTCCATCCTGTTCGCCACTCAGCGAAGTCTGATGCAATTCTCATTCAGCCTGAATTTGCGTCCGACTTTCGGCCCTGCAAATGGAAGAGACCGCGAGACATCGATTTTCACCTCAAAAGCATGGATTCAGCTCTTGCTCCTTCGGCATCCCGTAGCTAAACGGGTCAACGGAGACGTGGCCGAGTGGTCGAAGGCGCTCCCCTGCTAAGGGAGTAGGCCCGGAAGGGTCTCGAGGGTTCGAATCCCTTCGTCTCCGCCACCCAACTCATAAAGTAGCAACCCGATCTAGGGACATGTCGTTGTTTTAAAGCGATATTTCCCTCAATCCGTTCTGCGCAACGCCCCGGGCATAGGGGTATATTGCTACATGAACTGCTACATTCGAGAGGTTTTCAATGGCAGCCGTGGGCACGGGCACCTATCTGCTGGGTATCCTGCGCCATATCGCCGAGCAGGTTGAGGCGGACCTTGGCGCGGGCGCGGTCCCCGGTGTGATGGAAGCGATGTCCCGTCGCCTCATCGGGTTCGAGTAACAGTTCGGCCCCTTTGTCGTGGCCCAACTTCGCCTATTGAGCGAGTTGCTTGAACTGACCGGGTCCACAGCGCTTCACCCCAGACTGTTCGTCACCGATACGCTCTTCGACCCCGAAGAATCCCGGGCTCGTTTGCCATCTCTCTTTGCCCCCCTCACCACCAGTTATGAGGAGGCCAACCGCATCAAAGGAGAAGAGCCGATAACCGTTGTAATCGGCAACCCACCTTACAAAGACAAAGCAAGGGGAAGAGGAGGATGGGTCGAAAGCGGTCGCACAGGTGAAACAGGTCCATTAGCAGACTGGAATACTCCACAGGAATGGAGGGCGGGCCCTCACCTAAAACACTTAAAAAAACCTCTATGTTTACTTTTGGCGGTGGGCGACTTGGAAAGTCTTCGGAATTCCACCCGAGGCCGACGAGGCTCCGCGACCCGACCGTAGAGGGGTCGTTTGCTTTATTACAGCGGCGGGCTTCTTGAATGGTCCGGGCTTTCAGAAGATGAGAGCGGACTTACGAAGGGACGCGGATGAGATATGGGTTATCGACGCCACGCCAGAAGGCCACCAGCCACCGGTCAACAGCAGAATATTTCAGGGCGTCCAACAACCCGTCTGTATTGTAATTGCTTCGAGGAATAGCAACGAAGGTTCTGACGAACCTGCCCAAGTCAGATATCGCCGTTTACCTGTCGCACATCGGGAGCAAAAATTTGAGGCCTTGGCGGCCATAACTTTGGATGACTCTGGTTGGGACATAACCCACAAACGGCACACGCCATTTCGATAGCGCGGAACCAAGGGGCGCCGATCGGGTTAGTCTTCCAGACCCTGACCAATCTGGAGAAAATTCCTGTGCAGACAAACCTGATGATCAATGGCACGCAGCAGCAGTTGGAGCTCGATCCAAGAACGACCTTACTCGATGCGCTTCGCCATCACCTGGGGCTGACGGGAACGAAAAAGGGGTGCGATCACGGACAATGCGGCGCTTGCACGGTCATGGTGAACGGACGGCGCATCAATTCCTGCCTAACGTTGGCTTGCATGCATGATGAGGATGAGGTGACCACGATCGAGGGCATTGGTCAGCCCGACAACCTAAGCGCATTGCAAAAGGCTTTTGTCAGCGAGGATGGTTTTCAGTGTGGCTACTGCACACCGGGACAAATCTGTTCCGCCACGGCGATGCTGGAAGAAGTCAAAAACGGCTGGCCAAGCCATGTTACCGATGATCTTGATGGGCAAGCCGACCTTTCGACCGAAGAAATATCTGAACGAATGAGCGGTAACCTTTGCCGGTGCTCGGCTTACCCCAACATTGTCGAAGCCATCCGAAAAGCGGCGGGGGAGGGCGCATGAGACCTTTTGAATATATCCGCGCGCAGAACCCTAATGATGCAACCCAAAGTGCCGCAGATGGTGCGATCATTATTGCCGGAGGTACGAACCTCTTGGACCTTATGAAACTTGAAGTCATGGCACCTGATGCGCTCATTGACATCAATCACCTTGAACTCAACCAGATCGAAGAAACCGAGAACGGCGGATTACGGATCGGCGCGTTGGTAACAAACAGCGAACTCGCCAACGATATTCGCGTGCGCCGCAATTGGCCGGTGCTTAGCCGTGCTCTGCTCGCTGGGGCGAGCGGGCAGTTGCGCAACAAGGCGACCACCGGGGGCAATCTACTGCAACGCACGCGATGTCTGTACTTCTACGATCGCGCGATGGCGTGCAACAAACGCGAGCCGGGAAGTGGTTGCGCTGCACGTGAAGGGTTCAATCGTATCTTGGCCGTTCTGGGCACATCGGAGCATTGCATCGCTACGCATCCGAGCGACATGGCCGTTGCCATGCGGGCGCTTGGAGCGGAAGTGGAGACGTTGAAAGAGGGCGGCACCACTCGGCGGCTTGACCTCGATGAACTTTATCTACTCCCCGGCGACCGGCCCGACCGTGAAACGGTGTTGGAGCCCGGCGAATTGATTACCGCCGTCGTCCTGCCCGCGCCAGTAGAGGGACGTCAGACCTACCGCAAGGTACGCGACCGGGCCTCGTACGCCTTTGCGCTCGTGTCCGTCGCGGGCATTCTGAAAATAGAAGACGGTCGCATTACCAGAGCAGATTTGGCTTTTGGTGGTTTGGCCCCGAAACCTTGGCGGGATACGCAAGTCGAGGCGATCTTGGTTGGCAACAGGCCGACCGAAGAGCTTTTTGAGCAGGCTGCTGACCAGCTTCTCGCGGAGGCACAAGGCCTTGGTGACAACGATTTCAAACTTCCGCTTGCCCGACGCACGCTCGTGTCGGTGCTTACCGAACTGACGCAGGAGGCACGGATATGACCGAGCATTTCAAAATGGACGCGCCCGCCACGGACCGGCGATTGGACGATATGGCGCAGGGGCTTGTCGGCGCGCCACTGGACCGGCCGGAGGGACCGCTAAAGGTATCGGGGACTGCGACCTATGCAAACGAATGGCAAGTCGACGGTATGGTACATGGCGTGATGGTACGGGCACCTACCAACTCGGGGCGCATCGTGCTTTCCAACCGTGATGAAGTGGCAAACCTGCCGGGGGTCTTGTCGGTCATTCAAGACGAACGTCTGCTGAGAAACCCCGCACAAGGCACGGCCAACCAAGCCCCCGTTCAAGGGGCGCAGCACGCCGCTTATGTCGGCCAGCTGATTGCAGTTGTGGTGGCGGAAAGCTTTGAACAGGCGCGTCATGCTGCCCAATCGTTGCAGGTCGTCCTCGAGAACGGCGAATTAATGCCTGTCGATCCGGTCACCGCAGCCGTTGAAGCGCAAGAGGATCAGGCACTCGATCAGGGCGATCTAGAAGGGGCAATAACGGGTGCGGCGCATAGCGTTGATGTTACCTATACCACCCCGTCGCATTCCAGTTCACCGATGGAGCCGCATGCATCCATCGCATCTTGGGACGGAGATGATCTGACGCTGCGCGGCAGTTACCAGATGTTAAAATACAACCGCAACGAGCTCGCGGATGCATTGGGCGTTCACCCCGACCGGGTACGCATCATTTCCCCTTATGTGGGTGGTGGTTTCGGCTCGAAACTTGGACTGGCCCCGGAGGCAGTTGCCGCTGCTATTGCTGCTAAAGAGCTGGGGCGTCCCGTTTCGGTCGCCCTGCAACGTCAGCAGGTATACGAGGCAACGATGCGCCGCTCAGAGACCAGCCAGCGGGTGCGGCTCGCTGCGGATGCAGAGGGACGGCTGAACGGTTTGGGCCATGACGCCCGCGTGTCGAACCTGCCTGGTGAGACATTTGCCGAACCGGTGCTTCAGGCGTCGCACTTCTTATACGCTGGCGAGAACCGGCAGATGTCGATGGAACTGGCGCGGCTTCACCGGCTTTGCGCCGGTTCGGTGCGCGCACCGGGCGAGGCTGTCGGTGTCACCGTGCTGGAGAATGCGATGGACGAATTGGCGCACGAGGCTGGAATTGATCCGGTGGAATTGCGCCTGCGAAACATCCCCGAGAAAGACCCGGAGAGTGGCAAAGAGTTTTCGTCCCGCCGGTTTCGCGATGCGCTGGAGAGTGGAGCGCGCGCGTTTGGCTGGTCAAAGCGGCCGGGTGTCATGGAACGACGCGAGGGTGAATGGCTGATCGGTTACGGGATGGCTTCTGCCGCACGGATCAACGTGCTGATGGACAGTCAGGCCCGCGTTGCCTTGCAACCTGATGGTAGGGCGCGGGTTGAAACGGATATGACTGACATCGGCACCGGCACATATGCGATTCTTGGTCAGATTGCAGGCGAAATGCTTGGCCTGCCACGCGACCGAATTGATGTCGTTCTGGGCGACACTGATCTGCCGCCAGCGGCAGGTTCCGGCGGGTCCTGGGGTGCCACATCCAGCGGGACTTCGGTCTATGTCGCATGTCAGGCCATTCGCCGCCAGTTGGCTGAGCGTTTGGAGGTAGAAGAGCAGGATTTGTTGTTGAAAGACGGTCGTGTCACCTATGCCAATCAGACCAAAGCTCTTGGCGATGTGCTGCAAGGCGACGAAATCGTGAAGCTGGGCTACGTACAGCCGGGCGACACATCTGAAGCGGTGCGGCAGGCAACATTCGGAGCCTATTTTGCTGAAGTCGCCGTCCATGCAGCCTCTGGCGAAACGCGTGTGAGGCGCATGCACGGTAGCTTTGCTGCAGGCCGGATTTTAAACGCCAAAACAGCACGGTCGCAATGCATTGGCGGCATGACCTTCGGCATCGGAATGGCGCTTACCGAAGAACTGGCCTTTGACCCGCGCGACGGGCATGTCGCTAATCATAATCTGGCCGAATACCACATCCCGGTGAACGCTGACGTGCCGCAACTGACAGTAGAGCTACTGGAAGAGCGCGACGATTGGGCGAGCCCTTTGCAAGCAAAAGGGATCGGCGAGCTAGGCATTTGCGGTGCAGCGGCGGCAATCACCAATGGCATTTTTAACGCCACCGGCGTGCGTGTCCGGGACTATCCAGCGACATTGGATAAGGTAATTACAGGGATGTGATGCATATGAGCGGGTAGGCAGCGGTGATCCAAGTCGTCAGATTACCGCACGTTCAACAAAGGGTGTGGCATGATCGATCCGGCCGGGGCTGAAAGCCGCTAGGTCAAGGCTTTGATAAGAACCATAGGCGATCCATTCAGCCACACCGCGCCCCAAAGCTGGGGATTGTTGCAGCCCGTGGCCAGAAAAGCCGTTCACGAAGATGAAGTTGCGGACCTCGCCGTGTGGCCCGACAACTGCGTTTTGGTCAAATGTGTTATAGGCATAATGGCCAACCCATTCGTTTATCAGCTTCACCTGTTCAAACGCGGGCACGCGGGTCGCGACTGCAGGCCAGACCTTGTCTTCCCAAATGCTGTGATCAAAGCTGAAGTCATCTACCGCGACATCTATATCGTCATGCGGGGGGCATCCGGCCAGATAGTATTTGCCTTCACTGCGCACATGCACCCCTGACGGATCGATTGTCAGCGGTAGGTCCTGCGCCAACGGTTCGGCTGCATCAAAAACAAACGTATACCGCTTTCGCGGGCGCACGGGCAGGTCCAGCCCGGCCATACGTGCGGTTTCAGATCCACGCGGACCGGAGGCGTTCACAACCGTACCGCAGCCAACAGTCTCGCCCGACTTCAGTGTCACGCTCTGAACCGCTGTGCCAACAGGGTTCAGCAACATCGCGGTCACTTCGTCGTGGATATACTCGACGCCGTTGCGACGGGCCATGCGTTTGAACCAATCGAACATGGTGCCGCCGTCAAAGTAGCCTTCATCGACCAGATTGTGATTGCCTGCGAGGATGTCATCAAGCTGGTAGAACGGATAAAGGGCGGCGATTTCGGCGCGGGTCATATGCCGCGTATGTGCACCCTCGGCGGCTTGTATGGCCTGACTTTGGCGCAGGTCCTCCGCAGCTTGGGGTGTATCGGCGAGATAGAGGTAGCCATAGCTTTGCAGCAGCAAATGCGGCACCTCGGGGTCGCCGCCCATAAAGTCGCGGAACCCTTTGATAAAGGTCGCGCCGAATTGCGAGATACGGATATTAATGGGGTTCGAGAACTGTTGCCGGATGCATGAATTCGTATGGCTGGTTGAGGCGAACGTATAACTGGGATCACGTTCAACAACGAGAACGCGCCCCTGAAACCCTGGCATCTGGGTCAACCACCATGCTACAGCCGAGCCGTAGATTGCGCCGCCGACAATGATCACATCATAGGTTTTATGCTCTACCATGCTGCCTGTGCCGCCTTATGTTGCGAAGGGCGTTTTCAACGCCCGCTCTACCATTTCCAGCCGATCCTGCCCGTAAAACATATCCCCGTCTACAAAGTACGTCGGAGAGCCAAAGACTGACCGTGCAACCGCTTCATCGGTATTGGCCTTGTGCTGTGACTGAACCTGCGTGTCGAGGGCACGGGCAAGCAGTCTGTCCCCGTCCAGCCCGACCTCATCGGCCAAACGGCGCAGGGTCGGCTCGTCCGCAAGATTTGCATCGTCGCGCCAATGTGCTTGCAGGATGGCACGGCTCAGCGCGCCCGCGTGAGGCCCTGCCGCGATGATCGCACCATTCGCCAGCGCAAGGGAATTGTCATGATGGGTGGGGCGGTGTGCGATCATGGGTAGATCGCGTATTTCCGCCCAGCGCCGCATGTCGCGGCCAAAGAAATAGGCGATATGTGCGGCACTGCGCTTGGCGAAACCCGGTGCACCGGCGGCAGCGATAACTGGCACAAAGTCAAACGGGCGGTGGATCACCCGCGCCCCCGCATCCCGCGCGATACGGTCAAGCTGCCACGCGCCCAGATAGGCATAGGCAGAATGGGCCGAGTAGAAGTATTCAATTGTCTTACCCTTTGGCATTGTCTTTCCTTTCAGCAGTTTGCACTGCCAGTGCCTCAATGAACGCTGGCTTGGCGATTGAGCTTGACTTATATTCGGGCAATCGCAGGTCATAGTGTTATGACGTTGCCGAAAAATACAGCGCTAATGCCAGAGGATAAGTGCCGATGACGGACCGCGAAGAGATTGAAGACCTCATTGCGCGTGTGGCTCTCAAGGACCGCGCGGCGTTTGAGGAACTCTATGATCGGGTGTCTGCGAAACTATTCGGCGTCTGCCTGCGTGTCTTGAACAAGCGAGCGGCAGCAGAGGACGCGATGCAGGACACATTTGTCAAAATCTGGAACAACGCAGACCGGTATCGCGCGAATGGGCTGTCGCCCATGACCTGGCTGATTACCATCGCCCGCAATACGGCCATCGACCGTTTGCGCGCCCGCAAGGCAGGTCATCAGGACGTCAACAAACCGGGGTTCGAGTTGATCGCACCCGGCCCGTCGCCTGAGGACGCCGCCGTCGCTTCATCCGAGGCATCGAAACTCACCGGATGTCTGGATGAGTTAGAGGCCGACCGCGGTGCGGCCATTCGAGGGGCCTACCTTGACGGCATGTCCTATGCTGATCTTGCCGGCAAATTTGACGTACCGCTTAACACGATGCGAACCTGGCTGCGGCGCGGGCTCATCGCCTTGCGAGAGTGTATGAGCGCATGAGCGACGAGACCTTGCCCCCCCGCGACGAAGACGATCTGCAAGCGGCCGAATACGCGCTTGGTGTTGCAGAGGATTCGGCACTGGACGCGGCTCGCGACCGTACCCGCTTTGATGCCGCTTTTGCGCAACGTGTCGCCGGGTGGCAGGAACGCTTTGTCGTGATGGCTGAAGGCATTGACCCGGTAACCCCGCCCAAGAAAGTGAAGCGGGCCATCCTGAGTGCGCTGTTCCCGAAAATGCGGGTGCCTTTGATGCAGCGGCTTTGGGTCTGGCAAGGCATCGCATTGGCCGCAATGGCTTTGGCTGCCTATCTGGCCGCACCGTTGTTGCAGCCCGCACCCGATACAGTACCGCGTGATGTCTATGCCACCTATATGGCTGGGGACGTGGATGACCTTGAGTTGATCGCCGTGGTCGACACCACCGGCGATATCGCCTTGCGCCGCGTTTCCGGTCAAGCTCCCGAAGGCCGCGTGTTGCAGCTTTGGGCGGTCTTGCCAGACACCGCGCCGATCTCATTGGGGGTTCTGCCGTCTGATGAGACAACCCGCGTGCGCTTGCCGCAGGCTTTGCAGGCGCAAATCGGTGTGATGACGCTGGCAGTGTCCGATGAACCACCCGGTGGTGCACCCGGCGCGGCACCAACAGGGGCCATTCGCGCGGCCGGGGCAATCAACGAGCTTTAGTATGATCAGTGCTCAATGGGCCGCACTGGCCTGACCCTGACGCGCTTTTGCGTAGCGAATTGTCGCGTTCGGCATTGAGCGAGCGCTAAGAGAGAGCCATAGTGGTGTGATGAAAGCGCCACTGATCGACAACCTGCAATACGCCAATTTCTCGCCGCGTATCTTTGAACAGATGCGCGCGGGCGGTGTGGACGCAGTGCATGTGACCATCGCCTATCACGGAAGCTTTCGCGAAATGGTGCTGAACCTGGAGCGCTGGAACCGCTGGTTCGAGGACCATTCCGATCTGATCTTCAAGGGCACAACCGCTGCCGACGTGATCCGCGCCCAGGAAACCCAGCGCACGGCGATATTCTTCGGCTTCCAGAACCCAAGCCCGATTGAGGACGACATCGGTCTGGTCGAAATCTGCCATCAGTTGGGCATCCGTTTCATGCAGTTGACCTACAACAACCAGAGCCTGCTGGCGACGGGCTGTTATGAGGACGATGACACCGGCCTCACCCGCATGGGCCGCGCCGTTGTCACGGAAATGAACCGCGTCGGCATGGTCATCGACATGAGCCATTCGGCGGAGCGCTCCACCCTCGAAGCCATCGACCATTCCACACGTCCCATCGCCATCACCCACGCCAATCCGCATTGGTGGCACGCCGCTCTGCGCAACAAATCTGATACTGTGCTAAAGGCATTGACCGGAGCAGGGGGGATGCTCGGGTTTTCCGTTTATCCGCATCACCTCGCGGGTGGCAGCGACTGCACGCTTAAGAGCTTTTGCGCGATGATTGCCGAGGCAGCATCCCGCTATGGCGCAGAGAATCTCGGGATCGGCACAGATTTGTGTCAGGATCAGCCGGACAGTGTGGTAGAATGGATGCGCGTCGGTCGCTGGACCAAGGGCATCGACTACGGCGAAGGATCGGCAGGCCAGGCGGGCTTTCCGCCAATGCCGATCTGGTTCAACGATAACCGCGACTTTGGCAATATCCGCAGCGGTTTGAGTGCCGCCGGCATGAACCAGAAAGAAGTTGACGGCATCATGGGCGGCAACTGGCTCCGCTTTTATGAACAGAGCTTTGGTGCGTTATGAGAGACGAACTCAGCATTCCGCAAACGGCTTTGCGCCCCGCCGATGAGGTGATGCGCCTCAGCCGCATGGGCGCCATGTTTCCCACGCGTCTGTCTTTTTTGCGCAGCCTGATGCGCCGACTGTCGGTTGAGCAAGTAACAGTTACCCGCCCTGTCTGGGAAATGTGTTCTGATGGCTTTGGCCACGCTGTCTATTCTCTTGAACTTGGCGGACACAGTTATTCGTTGGTCGCAGTGTCGACCGATCTGCCACCCGATCAACGCACAGACCGCGTGATCGCAACGGCCTGGGACAGCGCCTATGTGCTCTATGATGGTGTCCCATCGGCGGAGGAAATCGCCCGGATCGTGGCCAGCGCCCCGAAGCAGGAAGCTGCGCGGTTCACCGAACGCGACCTGATCCTCAGCCGTGCCAACAAATCTGTGCGCTTGTTTGATCATGTGGTCACAGCATTGCGAGCAGGGCACCAACCCAACGCAGGTATGATCCGCGAGGTCGGGTATTTGATGCGGACGACTGCCGTCTACGGCAACGGCAAGTTCGGCATCGCCGACCGCAACCTGATTGAAAATCGTTCCGGCCTCGAAGGCCCCTTTGCCGCCGAAATGCTGACCGTCTGGCTAATCCGGCATTTCACCCATGATTTGGTGGAACACACGGGGCGTGGCAGGCTTGACCCCGGCTTGAAACGCCATCTCGGCATCGGCAATTCCACGGGGTTAGGGATGGCCCCGTTTCTGGTCAATCACCCCGTACTGCTGAACAATTGGATGCACGCCCGCGAAACCGCCCTGGCACGTGTGCGTGCGATCCCGCAACTGACGCCCAATGAACAGCGTCGCCTTGTAGCGCTGGCTCAGCGTGCCACTCAGCATCTGGCGGAATGGCGCGTGCCGGACCCGGTGCATCAAGCGCGCATTGACCAACTGCGCAAGCATTGGCGCACCGCTTGCGCAGGGTTCGACTTTTCCGCCGAGTTGCCGCTGGATCATGCGATGAACAGCGTTGCTGGCGCTTCATGCGATGTGGAAGAGCTGACCGCAGCGCTCGTAATCGAACCGTTCGGTGATCTGGTGGATGAGCTTTGCGATTGTATGGCCGATCCTTTTGGTACCCTGGCACCGGCACCGCGTGATGTGGCGCAATTGCGCCTATTGATCGAACGCCACTTCGCATGGTCCATCGCGCCTGATTACGACGACCCAGAGCACTGCGGCCAGTTCTGGTATGTCTCTGAAGCCAAGCAGGAACCCCGTCTGGGTTCGCGTTTTTCCGATGCGGGGGCGGCCCTCGAAAGCCCGTTGGACATCGGTCGGCGGATCAAGGCGCTCTATTCTGATCTGGAAGGGGCCTCAGGCGCGACCTCTGCTTTTCTCGAAGTATATCCCGACCATGCGCTCGCGGTGGAACGCGTGGCCCTTGCGCCGCTGCATCCATACGCCGAAATTCGCGACAACCTGATTGCCACAACCTGCCTGCACATCGACATGCTGCGCTGCAAATTGTCCTTCTTCGGCGCGTCTAGATTCGACCCGAAGTCTGACCGCTGGACCCGGATCACATTGTGCCAGGGTGCGCCGCTTGCGGATGATCTGGCCGGGAACGCAGATGATTGGTGGCTGCCGGTCTTTGCGCCATGATGTGCTCTGCCAACGAAGTCGTGACCCTTGCGGCTAAAGCCGCGCGCGGCGGCGGAGCACCACCGGCCCAAGCGACAGCCTTTGGCAAAGCAGCACTTAGCCATCTTGGCGCAGGTTGTGCCGCCGAAGACATTGCCGCCGCCCTTGATGGTTTGCCGGACGGGCCAGTCTTGGCGCTGCCCCTCCGACTTGCCACAGTATTAGAGAAAAATAGCGGCGAGATCGTCGATCACATGATCTCGCCCGGTCCCTTCGCGGCGCTGGAGCTAAGCTATTGTTATGCTAAGCGTTTTGCCGTCACCGGGAAGACGCAAGGCACAGATATCCATGTACGAATGTATATCAATCAACCGACAAAACCCCCGCCGATGCCGCGTGTCGCGGTGCCGGACGAACTGATCACGAAAATGCAGCAACTCGCGGCAAAGACCCTTGTCCCTGAATCCGATGCGTCGCGCATTTCGGGCGCAGGGGCGGGCCTTACTGATAACGACTAGGTCCCACGCCGCTTGGCTCGCAGCGTCGGGTCCGCCTGCGTCGGATCTTCGGGCCAGGGGTGGCGGGGATAGCGCCCGCGCATGTCCTTGCGCACATCCGCATAGGAACTGGCCCAGAACCCCGGCAGATCCATCGTCACCTGCACCGGCTTTTGGCCGGGCGACAGCAACGTGATCTTAAGCGGTTGCCCAGCCACCTTTGGATGCCGTGTGACGCCGAACAACTCTTGCAAGCGCAGGGTGATTTCAGGGACGTCTCCGGCGTAATCAATGGCGATCTTGCGGCCCAGCGGGGTTTCAAAATGCGCAGGGGCGGAGGCGTCCAGTGCGCGTTGCTGGTCCCAATCCAACCGCGCCTTGAGCGCGGGCAGCAGATCATAGTTTTTCCAGTCTGCGGTGCTGCGCACACCGCCAAGATGCGGCAGCAGCCACTCCTCCAAAGTCTGCATCAGGTGGGCTTCGCTGTAATCGGGAAAGCCTTCTCCCATCAGACGCGCTCGTGCCAAGAACAGCACTGCAGCCTTGCCCGGCAGCAGACCCAACTGGCGCACGCCGTCCAGCATAGCGCGGGCGATGTCGTCCTCCGGTGCGTCAGACCAGATGCGATCTTCCAACACCAAAGCGCCGAAACATTCCTGCTTGCGGGCCAAGACCTTGCCCCCGCGCCGCGACCACGCGCAAAGGTGATGCCAAACGATCTGATCTGCAAAAAGCGCGCGTAGTTCTGCCTCACTCAGCCGTGCAGCTTGCCGCACCTTCGCCTCGCGTGGGTCGCCGTCCAGATCGGTGGCTACAATCAGGCGCTCGCCTGCCAGTGCGTCGCCTTCGGGCAGGACCGCACCCTTGCCCCCCGACAGTACAAAGCGGGGTGCATCGCCTTTGCGGCGCAAGCCGATGCGGTCAGGATAGGCAAGCGCGGCCAACTGTCCGATGCCCTCAGGCCCCCCACGGTTTTGTCCACGGGCCAGTCGTTTCGCCTCTTGCCGGATACGGGCGATGGTTGCGGCGTGCGCCTGCGCAGCAGTGCGTTTGCCCTCTACTGCATCCATGCGCATGGCCAGATCGACGCCAGCACCGCGCATCGGATCACGCTCGGCCAAAAGGGCAGCAAGGGGCGCAGCCCGCGCCCCGCCGCGGCTGACCATATGTGCGAGACGCGGATGCAATGGTAGCCGCGCCAAAGCCCGACCGTGATCGGTGATGCGCCCGTCTGTGCCCAATGCACCCAACATCTGTAACACCGCCCGCGCTTCGGCTAGGCGGCCTTCGTGTGGTGGCGTGACGAAAGCAAGCTCCGCCGCCTCCGCCCCCCATACCGCCAGTTCCAAAGCAAAGCCGCTCAGATCGCCAGCTTCGATCTCGGCAGGGGGATAAGCGGCCAGCGCGCCTTCTTCGCCTTTGCTCCAGAGTTTATAGGCCACCCCTTCGGACATGCGCCCGGCGCGGCCCGCGCGTTGTGTGGCTTCGGCCCGCGTGACCTTTTCGTTGACCAGACGGGACATGCCGGACGCCGGATCGAACCGAGCCCGCCGCGCGCGGCCTGCATCAACAACGATGCGAATACCTTCGATGGTCAGGGACGTCTCGGCGATAGAGGTCGCGAGCACCACCTTCCGCCCCTGCGTTGCAGGCTGGATCGCCCGGCGCTGGGCGGCAAAGTCCATCGCGCCGAATAGCGGGGTGAGGGTGCAGTCGTCCGGCAATTGTAATTTCAGCAGCCCTTCGACGCGCCTGATCTCCCCTTCACCCGGCAGAAACACCAGCGCCGAACCGGGGGCCTCGGCCAAGGCCCGCAGCACCAGATCAGCGGTGGCCTGTTCAATGCGCTGGGTGCCGATGGGTTTGGACAGCCATCGCGGTGTCACAGCAAAACTGCGCCCCTCAGAAGTTACAATCAGGGCCTGCATGATCTCCGCGACGGGAGCGGCGTCAAGTGTGGCGGACATCGCGACCAGCAGCAAATCGTCGCGCAGAACCCCCGCCACCTCAAGGCAAAGCGCCAGGCCCAGATCAGCATTCAGCGAGCGTTCGTGAAATTCGTCAAAGACCACCGCACCGACACCCGGTAAATCAGGGCTGTCCTGAATCATCCGCGTCAGGATGCCTTCCGTCACCACTTCGATCCGCGTTTGTGCGCTGATGGCAGAGGCGCCGCGCACGCGGTAACCTACTTTCTCGCCAGCCTTTTCGCCCAAGGTCTGCGCCATCCGTTCGGCTGCGGCCCGCGCGGCAAGGCGGCGGGGTTCCAGCATGAGGATCCGGCCTTGGGTCAGACCGGCCTCCAGCATGGCGAGCGGCACGCGGGTTGTTTTACCTGCACCGGGCGGAGCTTGCAGCACAACGCGCCCGGTTTCGCGCAGCGCGGCGATCACCTGCGGCAGAACGGCATCGATGGGCAGGGCGTCTGACATAGGCAGCTTATCCGCCAAAGGCGGGCTCAGGCCAAGGGCAGGGATGGACATTTTGTACGTCATTGGCAAAACATGCCGCATGGATATTACCGACCTTGCCACGCGCATCAGCGCTCAGGAGCGCCGCGCTTTGGCCCGCGCCATCACGCTGGTGGAATCAGGGCGCGATGATCACCGCACGCAAGCGGCCGCATTACTGGCTGCATTGCCGCAAGACCGCCAAGCGCTGCGCATCGGCTTGTCCGGCACGCCGGGGGTGGGCAAATCCACCTTCATCGAAAGCCTTGGCATGATGCTGATCCGAAGGGGTCTGCGGGTGGCGGTGCTGGCGGTTGACCCGTCGTCTTCGCGCTCGGGCGGCTCGATCCTCGGGGACAAAACGCGCATGGATTTGCTCAGCCGTGAGGCGGACGCCTTTATCCGCCCCTCGCCCAGCCAGACCCATCTGGGTGGTGTCGCCCGCCGCACCCGCGAAGCCGTGCGTCTGTGCGAGGCAGCAGGTTTTGACGTCGTGCTGATCGAAACGGTCGGCGTGGGCCAGTCCGAGACTGTGGTGGCAGAGATGTCTGATCTGTTTCTGCTGTTGCTGGCCCCGGCGGGCGGGGATGAGTTGCAGGGCGTGAAACGCGGCATAATGGAAATGGCCGACATCATTCTGGTCAACAAGGCCGATGGTGATTTGAAAGCCGCAGCCAACCGCACCTGCGCCGATTATGCCGGTGCGCTGCGCTTGTTACGCAAACGCGCTCAGGACCCCGACGGCTATCCCTGTGCCATGACCGTGTCCGCGCTTCAGGAAGACGGGCTTGATGCTGCATGGGAACGGATCGAGGCGCTTGTCGAGTGGCGGCGGCAAAATGGCTTTTGGGAGCGGACGCGAGCAGCGCAGGCGCGGTATTGGTTCACCGAAGATGTAAAACAGCGCTTGCTGGCGCAGCTGCAGATGCCAGAGGCGCGGACGGCGCTGGCCGCATTGGGGGATGAGGTTGCTGCGGGTGAGGTGGATCCGTCTGTCGCGGCGCAACAGTTTGTGGACGAATTGGGGCGGTAGCCAAAGGTGCGGAAACCTACAAAGTTTCCGACCGATTTCTTTAAAAGAAATCGACCCCCTGCAACCGCTCACCCCGCCCTGGGATGGGCGCGGTTGTAGACTTCCATCAGGCGTGCCGTATCGACCGCCGTATAGGCTTGTGTGGTCGACAGGGATGCATGGCCCAGCAGTTCCTGGATCGCACGCAAATCACCGCCCGCATCCAGCAGATGGGTGGCAAAGCTGTGGCGCATCGCATGGGGTGTCGCCGTTGCAGGCAGCCCCAGTTGCATCCGCGCATCCGCCATCACCGATGCGATCGCACGGGCTGACAGGGGACCGCCCCGGATCGCACGGAACAGCGGCGCATCCGCATCCTGCGCATAGGGACACAGCCGCAGATAGGCATCCACCGCATCACGGGCGGCGGGCAGCACCGGCACCACGCGTTCTTTGCCGCCTTTGCCGAAAATGCGCAGGCTTTCGGCCAACGGCGCATCGCGGCCCGTGAGGCTCAGAGCCTCGGATATACGCAGACCGCAGCCCCAGAGCAGGGTCAGCACAGCCACATCACGGGCGGCGACCCAGGGGCGCTCGGATTGCAATTCGACACAATCAATCATAGCCTTGGCCGCATCTACCGCCAAGGGGCGCGGCAGCTTCTTGGGAAACTTCGGCGCACGGGCAGACAGCACCGCCGTTGGCTCAAACCCCTCGCGCTCTGCGAGCCAGCGGTAGAATGCCTTGACCGCCGACAGCTTGCGCGCCATCGAGCGCGGCCCGACATTCGGCCCCCGCGTATGCGCCATCCAGGATCGCATGTCGGTGATGGTGATCCGCGCCAACGCCCCCAGCCCTTGGGTCTGGGAGGTGTGCACCGTCATGAAAGCCAGAAAATCTGCCACATCACCCTGATAAGCGGTGATCGTGTTTTCGGCCGCCCCTTGCAGGCTGCGCTGGTGATCCAGCCATGTTTGCAAAGCATCGCGGGCGGCAGGGCTGATCAGCCCGGTGTCGGCGGCTGTCTGCGCGCGGCTCAAGACAACCAGCGGCGCATGGCACGCTCGAACACGCCGGTGAAAAAGGTCAGCAGATCGGTGCCTTGTTGCGGCCCGAACATATGCGGGTCTTCGGCCCCCAGCACCAGCAAACCGGGCAGGCGGCCCGCGCCGAAATCGAGTTTCAGGCAGGCCTCTGACCGGATCCAGTCGGCCTTCTCTGAGTAAATCTGTTCGGTCCCGTCCTGCACGCCGCGCAGGGTCACCTGACGCGGAATGCCACCACGGCCCTGGGTCAGATAATCATCAATAAACCCGGGCTCCGCCACGCTCAGCACATCCCCCAGCCGTTGCACCGCCGGATCGTTGTCATTCTGCACTGATTCCAGCACCAGCTTGACCACGTCGACCCGCAGGATGTCAGCCACTTCGCCACCAAGATCACGCAGAAAGCTCTCGAACTCCACCGGGTCCAGCATCCGCAGGATAGCGCGGTGAATTTGGTTGGTGCCGGCAAGGTTTTCGTAAGCGGCGGCAATCACACTGCGGTGGGTATCTTCCAACCGGTCCAGCCGCGCCTCAAGCCGCTCCATCGCGATGCCGCGCAGATCGACGATATTGCCCCCCATCGCACGTTCGTTCGCGGCAATAAGGGCCTGCATAACGTCGCCGTCATCCAGAATAACATCAGGCTGAGAGATAATGGCCTCGCGGAGGGCATCATCAATTTTCGGATTGCTGCTCATATCAGTCTCGTGCTGTTTGGAAGGCTCAATAACATGCGATGATCCATCGGTCTGCCCCTGATTGCAGAAAATTAGATCAGCGTTGCGGATTTGCGGTGGGCGCGGGAACAAATGGATGCAGACCGCGTTTGCTGTCGAACGCCAGCATGGCGTGTCCCGTAAGCAGGGGGAGCCTCTTCTGCGCTACATGTATTCAAGGCATGGAGTTCTTCCATTGGATACCATTTCAATCGATCTTTGGGCCGCCAATCTTCAGCACGACATTGCATCACTCGACAGTTGGATCGACAGCGTCGCGCAGCGCACGGCGGCCGCGGCCGAGCGGGGCGCGCGCATTCTGGTGTTGCCTGAATTCGCCTGTGCGCAATGGCTGAGCTTTGCACCCCAAGATCTTCCCGCGACCCTTCATCTTGAGTGGCTGGCCGGTCTCACTCCGACAGCGATTACCGCGCTCAAGGGTATATCCACCACCTATGGTGTCGCGATTTTGCCCGGCACCTTTCCCGTCGCAGGTCACAGTCCCACAGGCGCGAACGGCTTTTACAACCGCGCGTTCTTCCTGACACCCGAAGGCGAAGAGCATGTGCAGGACAAGATGTCGCTGACGCCGCTGGAAGAGCAGGGCGAGGGTGGAGATACCCTGCATGGGACGGAAATAAACATCATCTCGTGGCAAGGATTGCGCATCGCGATGCCGATTTGCCTTGATACGGAATACACCGCGCTGTGGAGCAGACTGGGCAAACTGGACCTTGATCTGGTGCTGATCGCGGCAAAAACGGACATGATCACGGGGTATTCGCGGGTATTTGGCTGCGCCCATGCGCGTGCGATCGAACTTCAGACCGTAGTCTGTGTGGTCGGTGCCGTAGGTGCGCCGCTCACACCTTGGGCGCTGGACACCGGAATAGGCGGTGCTGCAGTATATCTGCCCTGCGATATCACGGTGAGTGAAGGTGGCGTGTGGCAGTCCCTGCCAGCGCAATCAGCTCAGGAGGGGTATGACATCGCATTGCACGCTGAAGCCATTCCTGTGGGTGCCGTCCGCGCGATCCGCAGAGGCGGGGCAGAAGCAGAGTTGCGGCCCGCCTCATGGACGGCGGACCACCTTTTCATCAACGATCAGACGGCAGAAGCCGCGTGACGCTTAAAGGATGTTCTGACCGGTCTTGGCCCAATCCGACATAAACTGCTCTAGCCCCGCATTGGTCAGCGGGTGCGTTGCCAGCTTCTTGATTACTTCAGGCGGTGCCGTCATCACGTCGGCACCGATCAGCGCACAGTCCTGCACATGGGCGACCGAGCGGATGGACGCTGCGAGGATGTTCGTTTCGAAACCGTAGTTGTCATAGACAGTGCGAATGTCCTGAATAAGGTCCATCCCATCAATATTGATATCATCCAGCCGCCCGATAAAAGGCGAGATAAACGTGGCACCGGCTTTCGCCGCCAAGAGCGCCTGATTGGCAGAGAAACACAGGGTCACATTGACCATATGCCCATCACCGGTCAGGATTTTGCAAGCTTTCAACCCGTCCCATGTCAGCGGCAGCTTGATCGCGATGTTATCGGCAATCTCGGCCAGTTTGCGGCCTTCGGCGATCATCGCGTCTGCTTCCAGTGCGACGACCTCGGCCGAAACAGGCCCGGAGACGATACCACAGATTTCGCGGGTGACTTCCATGATGTCACGGCCTGATTTCAGGATCAGCGAGGGGTTGGTCGTCACCCCATCTACCATGCCAAGATCGTTAAGCTCGGCGATGGCGTCAATTTCGGCAGTATCTACGAAGAATTTCATGGGACGTCCTTGCGGTTGGTATGGGATGCGTTGATCTTGGGTCTAGCCTATGATCTGGCGGCCTGAAACCCTCTTTTGCCGATATGGAGCCCTCAGTGGACAGTGCGGAATTCTTCGATCATGGCGATCTGGTGGCGGTGCTGAGTACCCAGCCCTTAGGCCGGGCCTTGGATTATCGCGCCCCGGAAGGCGGTTGCCATTTGGGGGCTTTTGTCGAAGTACCGCTTGGCCCGCGAAAGGTACTGGGGGTGGTTTGGGGACCAGGCAAAGGCGATTATGATCTGAGCAAGATCCGCCATGTGATCCGGGTGCTGGATGCCGCTCCCATGCGGGCCGAGATGCGGTCGTTTCTCGAGCGCGCGGCGGCCTATACGCTGACACCGATGCCCGCCATGTTACGCCTTGCCACACGTGCACCGGGCTTGGGCGACCCGCCGTCGATGCGCAAAGTCTACCGGCGCGGAGAGGCGGAACCGTCCAAGATGACGGATGCGCGGCGCAGGGTATTGGGCACGCTGGATGAATATGGCGACTTGTCCTTTACGCTCAAGGAGCTGGCCGACCTGGCGGGGGTGACACCTTCGGTCGTGAAAGGCCTGGTGGCACAGGATGCGGTGCGCGAGGAAGACAGCCCGCGAGATCTGCCCTTTCTGCCCATGAATCCCGCTTTACCGAGCAAAGAATTGACGGAGGATCAGGCCACTGCTGCCGCGGCCCTTGCGGAAGGGGTGCGCGCCGAAACCTACGCCACAACCTTGCTGCGCGGGGTGACCGGATCGGGCAAGACCGAAGTGTATCTGGAAGCAGTAGCCGCGGCGTTGCGTGCCGGACGTCAGGCGCTTGTGCTGCTGCCAGAGATCGCATTGACCGAACAGTTTCTGGCCCGCGTGCAGGAAAGGTTCGGGGCAAAACCGGCTGAGTGGCATTCAGGTGCCACGATGACCGAACGCCGCCGCATCTGGCGCATGGTGGGCCAAGGGCAATGCCAAGTGGTGATCGGGGCGCGGTCGGCATTGTTTCTGCCCTATCAAAACCTTGGTTTGATCGTGGTCGATGAAGAGCACGACACCTCCTATAAGCAGGAAGAGGGGGTGCTGTATAATGCGCGCGATATGGCGGTGCTGCGGGCGGCGATCTGCGGCGCGCAGGTGGTGCTGGCCTCTGCCACGCCGTCACTGGAAAGCTGGGCGAATGTGGAGGCGGGCAAGTACAACCGCCTGGAGCTGACCTCGCGCTTTGGCCCGGCGGTGATGCCCAAGATGGGGGCGATCGACATGCGCGGGGAAGGGTTGCCCAGTGACAAATGGGTGTCGCCGAGTTTGCAGGCGGAGGTGAACACGCGGCTTGAGCGGGGCGAGCAGGCGATGCTGTTCATCAACCGCCGCGGCTATGCGCCGATTACTCTGTGCCGCGCTTGCGGCCACCAGATCGGCTGTGACGATTGCGATGCGCGGATGGTGGAGCACCGGTTCTTGAAACGCCTGATCTGCCACCAATGCGGCGAAAGTAAACCGATGCCTGAGGCTTGCCCGTCCTGCGAGGCAGTCGGCAAGCTGGCCCCCGTGGGCCCTGGCGTGGAACGGCTGGGCGAGGAGGCGGCGGCGATCTGGCCCGATGCCCGGATCGCGACGTTGAGTTCGGATATGTATGGGTCCGCCCGCGCGCTGAAAGCCGAGATTGCAGGGATCGCGGAAGGTGCTGCGGATATTGTGATCGGCACGCAGCTGGTGGCGAAGGGGCATAACTTTCCCAATCTGACCCTCGTTGGCGTCATCGACGCCGACCTTGGGCTGCAGGGCTCTGACTTGCGGGCGGCTGAGCGTACTTTTCAGTTGATGCGCCAAGTGGCAGGCCGTGCGGGCCGCGCCGAAGCGCCTGGAACCGCTTTGTTGCAAACGTATCAGCCCGAGCATCCGGTGATCCGCGCCATTCTGGCAGGGGATGAGGAGAAGTTCTGGACAGCGGAAGCGGCGGAACGCAAGCAGGCGGGGGTGCCGCCCTATGGCCGCATGGCTGGCATCATCCTGAGCGGTCCGGATGTGGCGCAAGTGTTTGATGCCGGTAATTTTCTGGCCCAGCGTGACGCCCCGCTGCGTCAGATTGGTGCCCAGGTGTTCGGCCCGGCCCCTGCGCCGATCGCACGGGTGCGGGGGCGGCACCGTGTGCGGTTGTTGGTCAAAGCAGAGAAGACGGCCCTTTTGCAGGACGCGCTTGCTGTCTGGATTGCCCAGTTGCGCTTGAAAGGCGATCTGCGCTTGGCCGTAGATATTGACCCCCAGAGTTTTTACTAGCGGCGCATGCGCAGCATGCTGCCGAGCGGGAGGCAGCGGGTTTCCTTTAAACCCGCGTTCCCGCCCCCTCTCAATGCAGCGCCAAACCCGCTCCACCTGCAACCGACACCGCCTGCAGCACCTGTGGACGGTATATAAGGCCAAAAAGAGAAAGGGGGGATGTGCGCAATTGCATATCGTCTTTTTCGTGGGACGGGCGTAAGGGTGACGGATGGCACAGTATATCACCCTTGAAGCCGCCAAGGCGCTGCCGTTCTGGCGCAGGCCGGTTGCGCTGTTGTTTTTGATGGCGCTGGGCATGCCGATTGCCTTTAACACCTGGTCGGCGTTGCTGAATAACTTCGTGATTGAAGTCGCGGATTTCGATGGGTCCGACATCGGGCTATTGCACACCGTGCGCGAGATACCCGGATTTCTGGCAGTGGGCGTGATTGCCATCATCATATTCGTGCGGGAGCAGGTGCTGGGGCTGGTTTCCCTTGTCCTGTTGGGCGTGGCGACGGCGGTGACGGCCTGGTTCCCTTCGATGGGCGGTATTTTGACCATCACCATGCTCAGCTCTATCGGGTTTCACTACTATGAAACGGTGAACCAGTCTTTGCAACTGCAATGGTTGAAGATCGAAGACGCGCCGCGCATGCTGGGGTGGTTGCTGGCGGCGGGGTCTTTCGCCACACTGATCGCCTATTTGCTGATCATGTCGCTGTGGGAAACGCTCGACCTGTCCTACAGCACCGTCTATCTGGCAGGCGGCGGTGTCACGGCGGTGATCGCGCTGGTTGCCATGATCGCCTACCCCCAGTTCGAGGCTCCGACGCCGCAGAACAAGAAAATGGTTCTGCGACGGCGCTATTGGCTGTACTATGCGTTGCAATTCATGGGCGGTGCGCGGCGGCAAATCTTTGTGGTTTTCGCAGGCTTTATGATGGTCGAGCGGTTCGGCTTTGAGGTCCATGAGATCACCGCATTGTATCTGGTTAATCTGGTGGCCAATATCGTCGTTGCGCCATTGATGGGCCGGGCCGTGGGCTATTTCGGAGAGCGGCGGACGCTCGGGTTTGAATACATTGGTCTGGTGCTGGTGTTCCTGAGCTATGGCGGCGTCTATTATCTGGGCTGGGGCGTGATGGTGGCGGCGGTGCTTTATGTGCTGGATCATCTGTTTTTCGGCCTCGCGCTGGCGATGAAAACCTATTTCCAAAAAATCGCCGATCCTGCCGATATTGCACCCACAGCGGCGGTGGCCTTTACCATCAACCACATTGCGGCGGTCTTCCTGCCGGTGGGGCTTGGGCTTTTGTGGTTGGTGTCGCCTGCGGCAGTGTTCTTTCTGGCGGCAGGCATGGCCGGTATTTCCTTTGCTCTGGCCATGTTGATCCCACGCCATCCGACTCCGGGGAACGAGACGATCTTCAGCGCGGGCTTGCCTCAGGCGGCCGAATAGGATGCAGCAGGGGCGTTTCCTGAGCGGTGGCACCATGGGTCATGTGGTCCGCATGACGGCCACAGGCGCGATGGGCATTACCTTTGTTTTCCTGGTCGATGCGGCCAATCTGTTCTGGGTCAGTCAATTGGGAGAGCCGCAGCTGGTCGCGGCCATCGGCTATGCCTATGCGGTGCAGTTTTTCTCGGTCTCCATCGCGGTGGGGCTGATGATTGCGGCCACGGCGGTGATTTCGCGCAGCATTGGAGCGGGCGAGCGCGATCAGGCGCGCAGGCAGGCCGGGGCAGGGGTGGTCATTGCGGCAAGCATTCTGGCGTTTGTGTCTTTGTTAATTGTGGGGTTCCGGCACAACCTGATCGCAGTCACAGGTGCCGAGGGAGAAACCGCTCGGCTGGCCGCACGGTATCTGGGCATCACCATTCCATCACTGATCCCGATGTCGGTGGCCTTGGTTCTGTCAGGCGCGTTGCGTGCGGATGGCTATGGGGCAAAGGCAATGTATATCACCCTGTCCGGCGGCACATTGCTGATGCTGATTGATCCGGTGCTGATCGTCTGGATGGGTCTGGGGCTGGATGGGGCGGCCATCGGGCTGGTGCTGTTTCGCTGTACGCTTTTGACGGCGGCGGTGTTTTTTGCGGTTATCCAGATGAAACTCGTGGAACGCCCGACCCGCCGGACCCTGCGCAATATCGCTGGACCTTTTTTGGTCGTCGCAGGCCCGGCGATCGCTACGCAGATGTCGACGCCAGCAGGTAATTACCTGCTGACTATTGCGATGTCGGCCTATGGGGACGAGGCGATGGCGGCTTGGGCCGTGGTCGGGCGGTTGACGGTTGTTGTCTTTGGCGGAGTGTTCGCGCTGTCCGGGGCCATTGGCGGCATCTTCGGCCAGAACTATGGCGCAGGCCAGATGGAGCGGGTACGCAGCACCTATCGCAATGCGCTGTTGTTCTGTCTGATCTACACGCTCGTCGCATGGGGGCTGATGTTGCTGGTCACGCGCTATGTCGTAGCGGCCTTTGCCCTGACGGGTGTCGGCGTCGAGGTCTTGCGCTCTTTCACTCTGGTCGGCGTGGGCGGTTTTGTCTTTATTGGCGCGTTGTTTGTGTCAAATGCCGCCTTCAACAATTTGGGGCGGCCCGCGTGGTCGACGCTGGTTAATTGGTGCAAAGACGGCGTGCTCAGCTATCCTGCGGCGATCTGGCTGGCTACCACGTTTGGCGCATCCGGGGTGATCTATGGCCAGGCGCTGGCGGGGTCGGTCATGGGCATCATCGCGGCGACCTGGGGCTGGTTCTATGTCAAAGGCCTGCGCGCACCGGACGATGTCACACTTGACCCCAGCTATCCGCGCCCCTACCCGAACCCCGATAGATACCGGAGACGATGATGACGACATTTACCGCACTCACGACACTCACAGGGCGCGATGCTGCCTATGCGCTGGGCGAAGCGATGGAGCGGCTGGAGCCGGAACCCACGGGCGTTGGCGTCTTCGAGATGGAAGACGGGTCGGGCCTGTGGGAGGTTGGCGGCTATTTCGAGGCAGCCCCCGATGAGACGGCGCTGACGGTGCTGGCTGTGGCGATGGGGGCGAAACCCTTTGTTGTTTCCGAGCTGCCAGAGACGGATTGGGTCGCCCATGTGCGGCGCGAATTGGCACCTGTCGCGGCGGGTCGGTTCTTTGTCTACGGATCGCATGTTGCCGATCAGGTGCCCGAGGACTGCGAGCCATTGCTGATCGAGGCGGCGATGGCTTTTGGCACCGGGCACCACGGTACCACGCTGGGCTGTCTGCGTGCGCTGGACCGGATTGCCGGGGACGGGTTCGTTGGCAAACGCGTGGCTGACATCGGCTGTGGTACGGCCGTGCTGGCGATGGCGGCGGCCCGGATCTGGGAGGATCCGGTCCTTGCCAGCGACATCGACGAGGTCGCGGTGGACGTGGCGCAGGCAAATGTGGCGGCAAACGGGCTGACGGGGCGTGTGACCTGTGTCGAAGCGGCGGGCTTTGATCATCCCAGCCTTGCAGCGGCCGCGCCCTTCGATCTGGTATTCGCCAACATATTAAAGGGTCCGCTGGTCGCGCTGGCCCCCGATATGGTCGAGGCAATGCAGCCGGAAGCCTATGCGATTCTTTCGGGGATTCTGAATGAACAGGCGGACGAAGTTGTGGCGGTTTATGCACGATCCGGCATCAATCTGACCCACCGGGAAAGCATTGGTGACTGGACGACATTAACGCTTCAAAAAAAGACCTAAATTGAACGGGTTTTAAGGTGAAAGCGGGGCAGTTGCCCAGATTTTGCCACATTCCTTGGCTAATACTTTCTTAACAACGGTGGGGGCCGATTGTTAACGAAAGACCACTGCTATGGTTGAGACCCACAATGATTTTGCGCAGCGTTTGAAACAGCTGGGCCGCAAGCACAATAAGATGACCCATGGCTACACTACCAAGGTGACCAAGGACGGGCTGATTGTTGTAAAACCTCGTGCGCGCCGGGTGCGTGGCATGGGAGGGATCAAGCTTTTGCTGATCGTGGCGGTCGGGTTCATCGGCTTTAAAGCCTTCACCCTCGCGAGCGTTGGGCCGGTGACCTACAACGAACGTCTGTCAGAGCTGCAAAACGGCTCTGCGGTTGAACAGGTTGGGGCCAAAGTATTGGCGATTGATCCGGTCACATCAGCTCTTGTCGAAGGGGTATCCCCCGCAATTCGCTAGACACTTTCCGCCGCGCAGCTTGCTGTTGCGGCGGGATCCATCATTGCTTTCTCTCCAAGGCATGAAAAAGCCGCGCTTCTGTGGGTCAGAGCGCGGCTTTTTTAATATGGAAGCGCAGGTATTGACCTGCACTGTTCTGTATCAACGAATAAAGCTGCTTTGCGCTACTGCGTCGATGTCGCCACGGACCAATCCGATGTCTTCAAGCTCGCGGTCTGTGAGCGATGACAGGGATTTGCGGGTGATCCGTGCGTCGTTCCACGCGGAAACGGCACCGAACATGCGCGAGAACAAAGTGGATACGGCCGTGGACGAGCCGTAGGTGGGGCGGGTGGTTTCAAAAGCTGCCATCGGGCTATCCTTCGGTTTAAAGTTTCGCCAAAAATCTTGGCAGTATGATCGCCAAATAGGCAGCAAAAAAATTCTTTGCAATGGCTCTGATTGCATGTGTGATCTGCAGAAAACGCATAGGTCCAAAGCGTGGTTAACCTCTAGTAAACTATGGCAAAATCGGGGCAGCGGGCGTGTCGTTTTTGACCTCAGGAGTGTCCCGAACAAGCCTTGGCTCACCATAGCGACACAGGTGATGTCGCAAATAGAACGTGGCGTGGAAAAGCTTGGCGGATGTTCTCCTTTCGTGCTAATGCATCAAAAAAGCAACAATTTTACTAATCAACAAGCAGAGCAGGGTCGGATGCGGGTAATTGGAATTGATCCGGGGTTGCGCAACCTCGGATGGGGGGTGATCGACGTGTCCGGCAGCCGATTGCGGCATGTGGCCAACGGGGTCTGTCATTCCGAAGGCGGTGATTTGGCGCAGCGGCTTTTGTCATTGCACACACAACTCACCAAGGTCTTTCATGCTTATCTGCCGGATATGGCCGCAGTGGAGCACACCTTTGTAAACAAGGATGGAGCGGGGACGCTGAAACTGGGGCAGGCGCGGGGCATTGCAATGCTTGTGCCAGCGCAGGCGGGTCTACCGGTCGGTGAATACGCGCCCAATTCGGTGAAAAAGACGGTGGTCGGTGTAGGCCACGCGGATAAGGCGCAGGTGATGCATATGGTCAAAGTTCAATTACCGGGGGTCGAGATTTCAAGCCCCGATGCAGCGGATGCTTTGGCAATTGCGATTTGTCATGCCCATCATGGTGGCGCAGGGGCACTGGCCCGTGCTGTGAAAAAGGCCAGCGCATGATTGGCAAGATTACCGGCAGGATCGACTACCGCAGCATCGATCATGTGCTGATCGACGTGCGCGGCGTGGGCTATCTGGTCTATTGTTCAGAACGGACAATGGCGGCGCTGCCCGGTGCAGGCGAGGTAACAGCGCTCTTTACCGATTTGGTGGTGCGCGAAGACCTGATGCAGCTGTTTGGCTTCCAAACGCTTGTGGAGAAGGAGTGGCACCGCCTGCTGACTTCGGTGCAGGGAGTGGGGGCGAAGGCATCGCTGGCCATTCTTGGCACGCTTGGTCCTGATGGGGTCAGTCGGGCGATTGCGCTTGGCGATTGGAACGCAGTCAAAGCGGCCAAGGGGATCGGCCCCAAGATCGCGCAGCGTGTGGTGCTGGACCTGAAAGACAAGGCGCCGTCGGTGATGGCGATGTCCGGCACCCTGGCCGAAGCGCAGGGCGAGGTGGAGGCGGAAGTGCTGGAACCGGTTGTTCCGCAGCCGTCCCGCGCCGTGCCGAATGCATCCGCACAATCCGAAGCGCTGTCGGCGCTGGGCAATCTCGGGTACGGTCCCGGCGATGCGGCGGGCGCGGTGGCGCAGGCGGCAGGCGAGATGGAGGGGGCAAGCACCCCCGATCTGATCCGGGCAGCGTTGAAACTTCTCGCGCCGAAAGGCTAAACTGCATTTGTCTCGCCGATGCTCATCAAGCCCTGACGGGTTTTCTTCGCTTAAAGGACGCCAGTGACCCAAATTGATCCAACCGTGCGGCCAGAGCCGATGCCGGAAGACATTGACCGCGCCTTGCGTCCGCAAATGCTGTCGGAGTTTGTGGGGCAGGCCGAAGCGCGGGCCAACCTTGCGGTGTTCATCCAATCGGCCAAACAACGCGGCGAGGCGATGGATCACACGCTGTTTCACGGCCCGCCCGGTCTGGGCAAGACCACGCTGGCGCAGATCATGTCGCGCGAGTTGGGGGTGGGGTTCCGCATGACCTCTGGCCCCGTGTTGGCCAAAGCGGGCGATCTGGCCGCGATCCTGACGAACCTAGAGGCGCGCGATGTTCTGTTTATCGACGAGATTCACCGCCTGAACCCCGCGGTCGAAGAGGTGCTTTATCCCGCGCTTGAGGATTTCGAGCTGGATCTGGTGATCGGTGAGGGGCCTGCGGCCCGCACTGTACGGATTGAATTGCAGCCTTTCACGCTTGTGGGGGCCACCACGCGCATGGGCCTGCTGACCACGCCACTGCGGGACCGGTTTGGCATTCCCACGCGCTTGCAGTTCTACACCGAGGACGAGTTGTTCATTATCGTGGATCGCAATGCCCGCAAGCTGGGTGCACCCGCCGATGAAGCGGGCGCACGCGAGATTGCGAAACGGGCACGTGGGACACCGCGTATCGCAGGCAGGCTCTTGCGCCGCGTGGTGGATTTTGCGGTGGTCGAGGGCGATGGCCGGGTGACACGCGAATTGGCCGACATGGCGCTGACGCGACTTGGCGTTGACCATCTGGGTCTGGACGGCGCGGATCGGCGCTATCTGCGATTGATCGCCGAGAACTATCAGGGCGGTCCCGTGGGGATCGAGACGATGTCGGCGGCCCTGTCGGAAAGCCGCGATGCCTTGGAAGAAGTGATCGAGCCGTTCCTGTTGCAGCAGGGTTTGATCCAGCGCACACCCCGCGGGCGGATGTTGGCGCAGAAAGCATGGACGCATTTGGGCATGACGCCGCCCAAGTCGCAGACGGATTTATTCGGGTGATCTGGTGTGTCGGGTAGTTCAGAAAGGGTGAATATGGGGCCGGAAGACGTTGAAACCTTGTTCACACGAGGCGATGGCAGATTCGTTTTTGCGCGTTGGGGGCGGCCTGTCTGTCCGGTGGTCTTTGGCGTGGATGATGCAACGCTGGCGGTTGTAAAATCAGCGATTGAGGCGACCTGCGAACTGGCCGGGCACGAAATGGGCGAAATGGATGCCGAGCTTGGCTCCAATCTGATGATGTTCTTTTTCCACGACTGGGCGGAATTGCCGGAGGTGCCGGGACTGGACCGGCTTGTGCCTGATCTTGGGCCATTGGTAGAGCGGTTGACGCAAGCGGAGGCCAATCAGTACCGGTTTTTCCGTTTTGACGAGAGGGGTGCGATCAAGGCCTGCTTTGTGTTTCTGCGGATGGACCAGCATTTAAGCGCGGTGCCTGCTCATACGCTTGCGCTGAGCCAGATCGTGCAATCCATGCTCTTGTGGTCCGATAGGGCCTTTCAGGACCGCTCGCCCCTTGCTGTTGCAGGGGAGACAACGGTTCTGCGCCCCGATATCGCGGCGCTGATGCGCGCGGCTTATGATCCGGTGCTCCCTCATGCGGCCCAGGACAGCGCCCATGCGTTGCGGTTGGCCGCACGGATCGGAGCGCTGCAATGAGCCATTCATTTCCGGTGCGCATCTTTTATGAAGACACCGACATGGCGGGGATCGTCTATTACGCCAATTACCTCAAATACATAGAGCGGGCGCGGTCTGATATTGCCGAACAGCTGGGCGTGGACCAGCGTGCCATGCGAGATGAGGATGTGGTGTTTGTGATCACCCGGGTCGAGGCGGATTATCTTGCTTCCGCACGATTTGGCGACCGGTTGGAGGTGCGTACGATCCATTATGCAAAAGGGGCCGTACGCTGGATGTTCGACCAGGAGGTTCTTTTAGAAGATCGCGTGATTTTCCGGGCCAAGGTTACCGCCGTTTGCATGACAACGTCGGGCAAACCCAGGCGATTGCCAGCAAAACTCCGCTCACAATTGGAGGCAGCGGCGCAATAGCGCCAATGCACTGGCAATCATACGCGTAACCCGCTAGATTCTGCGCAAATGAGCCTCGACAAATGAGGCCAAGAGGCAGACAGCCGACAAGCGCGGCATAATTAAGAGCGGGAATATGGAAGCAGAGACGCTGGCATTGGCCAAGGAGATTGATTTCTCCATGTGGGGATTGTTTGCGCGTGCGACGCTGACAGTGAAACTGGTGATGATCCTGCTGATCCTCGCCTCTTTCTGGTCGTGGTCGATCATCATTCAAAAGACGATCCAGTATCGGGCAGCCAAATCGGACGCAGAACGGTTTGACCGCGCCTTCTGGTCAGGAGAGCCTCTGGACGGGTTGTTCGATCAGATCGGCCCTGATCCTGGCGGGCCTGCGGAAAAGGTCTTTGCTGCCGGGATGACAGAGTGGCGCCGCTCGCACCGCGAGGATGGGGGATTGATCCCCGGGGCGACGGCCCGGATCGACCGCAGCATGGATGTGGCCATCGCCAAGGAAACGGACCGGCTGCAAAAGGGCCTGACCGTGCTGGCGACTGTAGGCTCTTCGGCACCTTTTATCGGACTTTTCGGCACTGTGATCGGGATTATGAACGCCTTTATCGAGATTGCGGAGCAGCAGAACACCAATCTGGCGGTTGTCGCCCCCGGCATCGCAGAAGCCTTGCTGGCGACGGGCCTGGGCCTTTTGGCTGCGATCCCGGCGGTAATCTTTTACAATAAACTGAACGCGGACAGCGAGCGTATCATCGGCACCCATGAAGCCTTTGCCGATGAATTTGCCACTATCCTCAGCCGCCAGTTGGACAGCTGAGCCATGGCAGCGGGCGCAATCAAGAAAAAGAGCGGCGGTGGGCGCGGCAGGCGCAGAGGGCGCAGTCAGCCCATGGCCGAAATCAACGTCACGCCCTTTGTTGACGTGATGTTGGTGCTCTTGATCATATTTATGGTGGCGGCCCCCTTGCTGACAGTCGGGGTGCCTGTGGAACTGCCGAAATCCGCCGCAGGGGCGCTGCCGACAGAGACAGAAGAGCCGCTGACTGTGACGATCACGGGCGACGGCAGCGTGCAGATCCAGACGACAGCTGTGGAGCGCGAACAGCTGGTGACGCGCCTGCGCGGCATCGCGGCGGAGCGGGCCAGCGACCGGGTGTTTTTGCGGGCTGACGGGGCTGTGCCCTATGCGGCCGTGATGGAAGTGATGGGTGCGCTGAATGCAGGTGGATTTTCGAACATCGGTCTGGTGACCGACATCGGTGGTCCGGCACTGGACGGCAGCGCGACATCGGGGAACTGATCCGTGAACACCGGGCAGTATATCTCTGGCGCGGGACACATCGGGTTGATTGCCTGGTTGCTGCTGGGCGGGCTTTTCACACGAGAGCCCGAGCCATTTGAGATGACCGAAGTCTCGGTGATTTCTGGTGCGGATTTCGACGCACTGATGGCTGCCGCCCGCCCGCCACAAAGTACCACTGAGGTGGCACAGCCCGCCCAACCTACAGAAGCACCCGAGACACCGGAGCTGACCTCGGAGCCCGATACAGACATCCGGCAGCCTGCGCCATTGCCGACCGATACGCCGCCAGAGGATACCCCGCCAGAGCTGGCAGAGCAGACCCCGCCACCAGAAGCGCCTGTTCAGGATCCGCCGCCCGATCTGGCCGAGCCTGTAGGTGATGTTGCAGTTCTGGCACCGGATGTGGCCCCCGAAGCTGCACCGCGCCCTGTAGAGCGTGTGGCACCAGAGCCAGTAGCTCAGCCTGAACCCGAAGCCACGCCCGACCCGGTGGAGCAAGAGGCAGTAACCCCTGATTCTACAGGCGAGGCGGTTGAGCAGGAAACGCAGGAAGCGACAGCCCCAGAAGAGGCCGTGAGCGAGATTGTGACCGAAGCGACCGCAGCTCCGGCCGCGTCATCGCGTCCACCGGGGCGCAGGCCTGCCGCACCGGCACCGCGCGTGGCCGAAGCGCCAACCGAGACAGTCGAGACACCGGCACCGGCAGCAAGCGACCCCGCGCCGTCCGTGAACAACGACGACGTTCTGGCCGCCTTGGCTGCAGCGCAAGAAGCCGTGGCCGCTCCTACGCCAAGCGGGCCACCCCTGTCGGCAGGTGAAAAGGACGCGCTACGTGTTGCAGTATCGCAGTGCTGGAACATCGGCGCGTTGAGTTCCGAGGCGATGGAAACAACAGTCGTGATCGGCGTACAGATGAACCGCGATGGCACACCGGTAATCGACACCATCCGCATGCTGTCATCTTCTGGTGGGTCTGATGCTGCCGTACGCAGTGTCTTTGACAGCGCGCGGCGTGCAATTGTTCGGTGTGGCTCCAGGGGTTACAGCTTGCCCGAAGAGAAGTTCAGCCAATGGCAGAACATCGAAATGACTTTCGACCCCAGGAAGATGGGCTTTTAATGCGCCAATCTTGGTCCACAGCACCCGTGCGGTCCCGATCTTGTGAGTACGACACGGCAGATCTTTGCCGTCTCGGGTTTGCATCAGGCAATTTTCCCCTGATACGCCAGCGGCAATTGCGCAATATGATTTACAGGTACACTCCCGAAAGGATGCATGCCCCATGACACGTTTTCTGCTGAGCCTTTGTGCCGGTCTGGCCTTGATGTTTTCTGCCCCCGCGCAGGCGCAGGAACCGCTGCGGATCATCATTGATGAGGCAATCATCGAGCCACTGCCTTTCGCAGCGCCCGCGTTTCAGGCGGAAAGTCCTGCTGCGGGACAGATGGCAAGCGATCTCGCAAGCGTCGTTGCTGCCGATCTGATAGGCACGGGCCTTTTCCGCGAGATCCCGTCATCGGCCTATATCTCGACCGTCAACGACTTCAACGCGCCTGTGCAATACGCCGACTGGAAGGCGATTAACGCCCAAGCGCTGGTCACAGGGGCCGTGAACGTGCAGGGCAACAACCTGAACGTCAAATTCCGCCTCTATGATGTCTTCTCCGGTGCGGAGCTGGGCAGTGGTCTGCAGTTTTCCGGCACCGTGGATGGCTGGCGGCGCATGGCGCATAAAGTGTCTGATGCGGTATATGCGCGGATCACGGGCGAGGGGCCATACTTCGACAGCCGCGTTGTCTACGTCTCCGAGACCGGGCCGAAAGACGACCGCAAGAAACGGCTCGCGATCATGGATTATGATGGTGCCAATGTGCAATACCTGACCGATTCAGGCGCAATCGTGCTGGCACCGCGCTTTTCGCCCTCCGGCGACCGGGTGCTGTATACCAGCTATGAAAGCGGATTTCCGCGCATCTATGTGCTGGATATCGGCTCTGTGTCGCGCCGCGTTCTGGAAAGCGCAGAAGGCACGATGAGCTTTGCCCCGCGCTTTTCGCCTTCGGGTCAAACCGTGGTTTACTCGCTGACACAAGGCGGTAACACGGATATCTTCCAAATGGACATCGCCTCTGGGCAATCCGTACGCCTGACCAACACGCCAGCGATTGAAACCGCGCCCAGCTATTCGCCAGATGGCAGCCGTATCGTATTCGAGAGCGACCGCTCTGGCACACAACAGCTTTATGTAATGCCCGCAACAGGGGGCGAAGCACAGCGGATTTCTTTTGGAGAAGGGCGCTATGGCACGCCGGTCTGGTCGCCGCGCGGCGATCTGGTGGCCTTTACCAAGCAGAACAAAGGGCGCTTTCACATCGGTGTCATGCGGCTTGATGGCTCGCAGGAGCGTTTGCTCACCGCGTCGTTTCTGGATGAAGGCCCCACATGGGCCCCCAATGGTCGTGTAATTATGTTTGCGCGTGAGACCCAAGGTGCATCCGGCTCGTCCACGCTGTATTCGGTGGATATTTCCGGGCGTAACCTGCGACCAGTCAGCACGCCTTCCGGTGGGTCCGATCCTTCATGGTCTCCCTTGCAGAAGTGATCACAGTGAAGCGAGACAATTCCAAAATGCGGCGTCCTGTGATAAACAGCGTGCAAAATGAAAAAAGGCAAATTGAGATGAAACGACTAATGATAAGTGGCCTGCTGGTGGCGGCGCTGGCGGTAACGGCCTGTACAAACCCCGACCGGTTTGGAGCCGATGGCACAGGGGCCGGTCTGGACGCGAATGCAGGCACCACAGGCGGGATCATTCCGGGCAGTGCGAATGATCCAAGCTCAACCGCATTTTTCCAGCAGTCTATCGGGGATCGCGTGCTGTTCGAGGTTGATCAGTCAACCCTGACCGCCACGGGGCGTGCCACGCTGGACGGTCAGGCACAGTGGCTGATGACCAATTCGGACTATCAGGCCATCATCGAAGGCCATGCCGACGAACAGGGTACGCGTGAATACAACCTCGCGCTCGGTGCGCGCCGGGCCAATGCGGCGCAGGAATATCTGATCTCCAAGGGTGTGCCATCGTCGCGCTTGCGGGTGGTAAGCTATGGTAAGGAGCGCCCTATCGAGATCTGCTCGAACGAGGCCTGCTACGCCAAGAACCGGCGTGCGGTCACAGTGCTGGCCGGTGGGCTGACAAGTTAAGGACGCAAGATGATGTTGAAAATGCGATTTGCTGCGGTGCTCGCGGTTGGGCTGGTGCTCAGCCCGCTGACAGCATCTGCGCAGGATGATCAGACGCTGGCAGATGTGCGTCAGGAACTGACCATTCTGTTCACCGAGGTGCAAAAGCTCAAACGAGAACTGTCCACCAGCGGTGGGGCAGGCGTAAATGTGGCGGGTACTTCGGTGCTGGAACGTGTCGGTGCCATGGAAAGCGAGTTGCAACGTCTGACTGCCAAGAGCGAAGAACTGGAAAACCGCATCAACCGGATCGTGGCCGATGGCACGGCCCGCATCGGCGATCTGGAATTCCGTTTGGTAGAACTTGAGGGCGGCGATATCTCGACCCTTGGACAGACAACAACACTGGGGGGCGCAGGCCAGACCACAACAGCGGCACCGCTGACCGCCCCGGCCACACCAACCGATCAGGCCTCTCTAGCGGTGGGTGAAGCGGCAGACTTTGAGCGGGCGCAGGAGGCGCTCGCATCCGGTGACTTTCGAGCCGCCGCTGACCTCTTTGCGACCTTCAATCAGACCTATCCGGGTGGACCGTTAGCCGCCGAAGCCGATTTGCGCCGCGGTGAAGCTTTGGACAAAACCGGCGATACCCGCGAGGCTGCACGCGCCTTTCTGGCCAGTTTCAGCACCGATCCGGAGGGAGCTGTTGCACCTCAGGCCCTCTTCGAATTGGGCCGCACCTTGGGCGTTTTGGGCCAGACCCAGGAAGCCTGCGTGACACTGGCCGAAGTCGGGACACGCTTTGCAGGCAGCCCCTATGTGACCCAGGCGGAGGACCAGCGCCGCAATATCGGCTGCAGCTGACCGATGCCCGAGCGGCTTCTTGAACATATCTCTCAAGCGCTGCTTCCAGCCCCCCCGGACATTCTGGGCGTCGCCGTATCGGGCGGCGGTGATTCGGTTGCTCTACTGTCTGTCTTGCGGGATTTCTGTAATATCCATGATATCTCTTTGCACGCCGTGACTGTCGATCATGGGTTGCGGGCAGCGTCGGCTGCCGAAGCCCGGGAGGTTGCAACCCTATGTCAGGCATTGAACGTGCCGCACGATATTCTTGTCTGGTCTGAGTGGGACGGGACTGGCAATCTGCAGAATGAAGCCCGCAAAGCCAGATATAGAAAGATCGCCGATTGGGCAGGCCGGCTAGGCATTACAACGATCTGTGTTGGTCATACCGCAGATGATCAGGCGGAAACCGTGCTGATGCGGTTGGCGCGAAGTTCTGGCGTGGACGGGTTATCTGCCATGCAAACCAGTACCCTGCGGGATGGCATCAATTGGGTCCGCCCCTTACTGGCTGTACGACGCGAAAAATTGCGCAATTATCTGCGGCTGCGCGACATGAGCTGGAGCGAGGATCCGAGCAACACCGATGAGCAGTTTGCCCGTATCAAAGCCCGTAGGGTGCTTGAGGTTCTGGCCCCTTTAGGCATTGATACCGACATTTTGTGCGATGTGGCGGATCACATGCAAAGATCGCGCAAGGCCTTGGACTGGCAGACATTCTTGGCGGCCAAGAAGGTTATCACGATCGAGGCCGGTGCCGTGGTGTTGGACGAAGCCTTGTTCGAGTTGCAGCCCGACGAAATTCAACGTCGTTTGCTGGTTCGGGCCATCAACTGGGTCAGTGGCAGCAGCTATCCTCCGCGTAAGGCGGCACTATCGAATGTAAAGCAGGCGCTGCGCAACGGACAGGCAAGCACCTTGGAGGGCTGTCACATCCGCCGTATCGGCGGAAACATTTGGATCTTTCGCGAACACAAAGCGGTCAGCTTTGTCGAAACCGAAATCGACATGCCGTGGGATGGCCGCTGGGTCTTGAAAAGCGATTTGTCCGGCAAAGTGTCGCACTCTCTCAGGCTGCGGGCCTTGGGGCCTTCCGGTCTGGAGCAATGCCCGGATTGGCGTGCAACAGGTCGGCCTTATGTCGTGCTGCAATCCACTCCAGCGGTCTGGGATGGGCAGCAATTGGTAGCGGCTCCCCTCGCGGGTTTTCCGCAATATTGGCGCGCAGAACTGAATTTAGACGAAGATACCTTTTTTGCCGCACTATTATCGCATTGAACCTGCGGCCATCCTCTCTATCTTTAGAGAGAACAGGCACATATGTGTGCCGGTGGGCTGGTCGGTGTAGACGGGTCCGAAGCATTTAGGAGAATTCCGTTGGGAAATGTGCGTAACCTCGCCTTTTGGGTCGTTTTGATGCTGCTCGTTTTGGCACTGTTCAATTTGTTCAGTGGTTCGAACGGCAACCTACAAAGCAATGAGATCACTTATTCCGAGTTTGTGAACTCCGTCGAGAACGGCGAAGTGCGCAACGTGACGCTCGACGGGGAGCAGGTACGTTTTCGCAAAACCGATGGTGCCGACTATGTCGCGATCAAACCTGAGGATGCCGAGATCACGAATCTGCTGATCGACAACAACGTGCCCGTGCAGGCGCGACCACAGCAACAGTCGGGCTTCCAGACCTTCTTGGTCTCGCTGCTGCCCATCGTTCTGCTCATCGGGGTTTGGATCTATTTCATGAACCGGATGCAGGGCGGCGGTAAAGGCGGCGCGATGGGCTTTGGCAAATCCAAGGCCAAGATGCTGACCGAAAAGCACGGCCGCGTTACCTTTGACGATGTGGCAGGCATTGACGAGGCGAAAGAAGAGCTGGAAGAGATCGTTGAGTTCCTTCGTAATCCGCAGAAGTTCTCGCGCCTTGGCGGCAAAATCCCCAAGGGTGCGTTGCTTGAGGGCCCTCCCGGTACTGGTAAAACATTGCTGGCACGTGCCATTGCGGGCGAGGCGGGCGTGCCGTTCTTCACCATCTCCGGTTCCGATTTTGTCGAGATGTTCGTGGGTGTCGGTGCAAGCCGTGTGCGCGACATGTTCGAGCAGGCGAAAAAGAATGCGCCTTGTATCGTGTTTATTGACGAGATCGACGCGGTGGGCCGTCACCGGGGTGCCGGCTATGGCGGCGGCAACGACGAGCGTGAGCAGACGTTGAACCAGCTTTTGGTCGAGATGGATGGTTTTGAAGCCAATGAAGGCGTGATCATCATCGCCGCCACCAACCGCAAAGACGTGCTGGACCCGGCCCTCCTGCGCCCCGGTCGTTTCGACCGTCAGGTGACTGTCGGGAACCCGGACATCAAAGGCCGGGAAAAAATTCTTGGTGTGCACGCACGCAAAACCCCACTTGGCCCTGATGTGGATCTGAGGATCATTGCGCGCGGTACGCCCGGCTTCTCGGGTGCGGATCTGGCGAACCTTGTGAACGAGGCCGCACTTGGTGCCGCCCGTTTGGGCCGCCGTTTTGTCACCATGCTGGATTTTGAATCCGCCAAGGACAAGATCATGATGGGGGCCGAGCGCCGCTCGATGGTGATGACCGCCGCGCAGAAGGAAATGACAGCGTATCATGAAGCCGGTCACGCACTGGTTGGGATGCTCCTGCCGAAATGCGATCCGGTCTACAAGGCGACGATCATTCCGCGCGGTGGTGCGTTGGGTATGGTAATGAGCCTACCCGAAATGGATCGCCTGAACATGTTCAAGGACGAGTGCAAACAGCGTCTGGCGATGACCATGGCGGGCAAGGCCGCAGAGATCCACAAGTACGGCGAAGACGCCGTGTCGAACGGTCCTGCGGGCGACATCATGCAGGCGTCCGGACTTGCACGGGCGATGGTCCTTCAGTGGGGCATGTCTGACAAGGTCGGCAACATCGACTATTCCGAAGCGGCCCAGGGCTATCAGGGCAGCACCGGTGGGTTCTCCGTCTCTGCCAGCACCAAGGAACTGGTCGAGAAAGAGGTCCAGAAGTTCATTCAGGACGGCTACGAATGGGCGGTCAAGCTGATCAAAGAGAACGAAGAGAAGTTCGAGCGCCTCGCACAGGGCTTGCTGGAGTACGAAACCTTGACGGGTGGCGAAATCCAGCGTGTGATGGATGGCCTGCCGCCGGTTGCGGAGAAAGACGACGACGATAGCGACAAGGGCAACAAACCCAGCTTGACAGCCATTCCAAAGGCCAAGAGCAAAGGCAAAAAGACGCCGCCAACCGATGGTGGACTTGAGCCGGAACCCTCTGTCTGATGGTGGTGTTAAGTTATGACATAAGCCTTGGGTTTGTTTCGAGGTAAAGGTAAAGGCCCTCATTGGTATGAGGGCCTTTGTGATTCAGGTGATGCGTTTGACGTCGAAGATTATGGAAAAGCGGATACCCATTCTGCTGATATACGTTTTGATTGTTTGTGCTGTGTCAATTTCAATGCAGGGCATGCGTGCGGTCGAAACCGAAGCGGGTGGCGTCGAACTGATGTCTGCCTACGCGTGGTTCTGCGCTTTAATGCTGTTCAGCGCTACCTATGGAAAGAACGCAGTCACGAAATATTGGTACGGCGCACTTCTCCTGTGCGCCTTGCTCGCCCGCGAGCTTGATATGGACAAGGCGTTCTTTGAATCCGGTATCCTCAGCCTCCGGCACTATTCCGGCGCGGCACCGCTCTGGCAAAAGGTGATTGGCGCGACTGTGGTCCTCGGCCTTCTGCTGTCGGGTATCCTGTTGATCGTAAGAGGGTCTGCGCCCTTTGTGCGCGGTATCAGAAATGGCGAGAGGGGCCAGATTTTGATACTGGTGGCCATCTGTCTGACGGTCATTGGCAAAACGCTCGACGGGTTGTTTCGAAAGCTTTGGGGCGTCGGTATCGAAATTTCGACAAAAACCATGCAGATCGCGCAAATCGCAGAGGAATCGGCTGAACTCGCCGCGTCTTTGTGCGTAATGTCAGCGGTGACGCTTTTGCCCCTGGCAGCCCGGGGGCGTGCCTGACCCGAAGGATGCATTCATGCCTGAACTTGTGCCCACCGATCACCATGCTGAGATCGTCTGGATGGGCATGGTCCCGCAGGACCGCACCGATATTCGAGCAAAGTCCATCGACAGCGCCTTTGCCAGCTACAGCGGGTTTGAAGGCGACTTTCATGCAGGGCTGACCCGCGCATCCTGTGTCCGGGTTAAATCACAACACCCTCAAGGTACCGAAATTCGAAACGTCCGCCAATTCTCGATCCTGTCGGCCGAGGAACTGGCCGGGATTGCCGCTGACATCGGGGTCGAGGTGCTTGACCCAGCCCTTCTTGGCGCATCCATCGTTCTGCGAGGCATCGAAGACTTCACCCATCTGCCACCCAGTGCTCGGCTTCAGGCCGAGAACGGCACGACCCTTGTCGTTGATATGCTGAACGGCCCCTGCAATTTGCCCGCCCGCGAGATCGAAAAGGACCTGCCGGGACATGGCAAAGGTTTCAAGGCGGCTGCCCTGGGGCGACGTGGCGTCTGTGCCTGGGTCGAGCGGGAAGGGACGCTGCGTGTGGGCGACACCCTGCGTTTGCACATCCCCGGACAACGGGCGTGGAAGCACCTCTAGGCGTAGATGCGTTTCCGAAACGAAACCGGACTGCGGCACTGCGCCGCATCGGAGAGCGGAAATGTCGGAAACGCGCCCTCACTTTTGGCGGCTGCCCCTGTATGACAAGGAAAATAACGATGCCTTTTGGCAGGAGAGGATTCCCGGATGGGCTATAAAACCGATATCGAAATCGCACGCGAGGCGCAGAAGCGCCCCATTCAGGAAATCGGTGCCAAGCTGGGCATTAGCAGCGATGATCTGCTGCCCTACGGCCACGACAAAGCCAAGGTCAGCCAAGGGTTTATCAACTCTGTGCAGGACCGCCCCGATGGCAAACTGATCCTTGTCACCGCAATCAATCCGACACCCGCAGGTGAAGGCAAGACGACAACCACAGTGGGTCTGGGTGATGGTCTGAACCGCATTGGTAAAAAGGCCGCCGTTTGCATTCGTGAAGCGTCGCTTGGGCCGAACTTTGGCATGAAGGGTGGGGCCGCAGGCGGTGGTTACGCTCAGATCGTTCCGATGGAAGAGATGAACCTACATTTCACAGGCGACTTCCACGCGATCACTTCCGCACATTCCCTGCTAAGCGCGATGATCGACAACCACATCTATTGGGGCAACAGCCTTGAGATCGACACACGCCGTGTAGTCTGGCGCCGTGTGGTGGATATGAATGACCGCGCTTTGCGCCAGATCACCGCCAGCTTGGGCGGTGTCGCCAACGGCTTCCCGCGCGAGACGGGTTTTGACATCACTGTGGCGTCTGAAGTCATGGCGATCCTGTGTCTGTCCAACAACCTGACCGATTTGCAAAAGCGTTTGGGGGACATGATCGTAGCCTACCGCCGCGACCGCAGCCCGGTGTTTGCCCGCGATATCAAGGCCGATGGCGCGATGACCGTGCTGCTGAAAGATGCGATGCAGCCGAACCTTGTGCAGACACTGGAAAACAACCCGGCCTTCGTGCACGGCGGTCCTTTCGCCAATATCGCGCATGGCTGTAACTCTGTTATCGCCACAAAAACCGCGCTGAAGCTGGCGGATTATGTTGTGACTGAAGCGGGCTTTGGTGCTGATCTCGGGGCCGAAAAATTCCTCAACATCAAGTGTCGCAAGGCGGGGCTGGCCCCGTCCGCTGTGGTCGTCGTGGCGACCGTCCGGGCGATGAAAATGAACGGCGGCGTGGCCAAGGCCGATCTGGGTACAGAGAACGTAGAGGCGGTAGAGGCGGGCTGTCCGAACCTTGGGCGCCACATCGAGAACCTCAAGTCCTTTGGCGTGCCTGTCGTGGTCGCGATCAACCACTTCGTGACCGACACAGATGCAGAAGTACAGGCGGTGAAGGACTACGTCGCCACCCAAGGCTCCGAAGCTGTGCTGTCGCGGCACTGGGAGCTTGGCTCCGAAGGCTCTGCCGATCTGGCGACAAAGGTGGTCGAGACGATCGAGAAGGCCGAGGCCAATTTTGCCCCGATCTACCCCGATGCCATGTCACTGGCCGACAAAATTACTACCATCGCCACGAAAATCTACCGTGCAGATGGCGCACAGATGGATCAGAAGATCCTCAACCAGTTGAAAGACTGGGAAGATCAGGGCTACGGCGATCTGCCGGTCTGTATGGCCAAAACGCAGTACAGCTTTACCACCGATCCAGAGCGGCGCGGCGCGCCGACGGGCTTTGATATTCCGGTCCGTGAAGTGCGGCTGTCTGCCGGAGCCGGTTTCATCGTTGCCATCTGTGGGGAGATTATGACCATGCCTGGTCTGCCCCGCGTCCCGTCGGCCGAGAATATCCGCCTGAACGCGGATGGCGACGTCGAAGGATTGTTCTAAACGGGTGGCGGGATCAGTCCCGCCCTACGGATTGAGGTAGGGCGGGGTTTTCCCCGCCTTCCGCATTGATGAGGAAAGAAATATGACAGCAAAGATTATCGACGGTAAGGAATTTGCCGCCCGCGTACGGGGACAGGTTGGTGAGCATGTCACACGTCTGAAAAACGATCACGGCATTACGCCGGGCTTGGCTGTGGTATTGGTGGGCGAAGATCCTGCATCACAGGTCTATGTGCGTTCCAAAGGCAAGATCACGGTTGAAGTCGGCATGAAGTCTGTCGAGCGGCGGATGGATGCAGACACGTCAGAGGCCGATCTATTGGCTGTGATTGAAGAGCTGAACAATGATTCCGAAATCCACGGCATCCTGTGCCAACTGCCCTTGCCCAAGCACTTGAACGAAGATCTGATCATCAATTCCATATCACCGGCCAAGGACGTCGACGGTTTTCACATCTCGAATGTGGGGCTGCTGGGCACGGGACAGAAATCAATGGTGCCCTGCACGCCGCTTGGGTGTCTGATGATGCTGCGCGACCATCACGGGTCCCTTTCGGGGATGGATGCGGTGGTCATTGGCCGTTCGAATATTGTGGGCAAACCTATGGCGCAGCTGCTCTTGAACGACAGCTGCACCGTGACCATCGCGCACAGCCGCACCAAAGACCTTCCAGACGTCGTGCGGCGCGCGGATATTGTGGTCGCGGCCGTAGGTCGCCCCGAAATGGTGCCGGGTGACTGGATCAAGGAAGGGGCCACCGTGATCGACGTTGGCATCAACCGGCTAGACGCGCCTGAAAAAGGCGAGGGCAAAACCAAGCTGGTGGGCGATGTTCACTTTGAGTCCTGTGCGGCGCGCGCGGGGGCGATTACGCCTGTGCCGGGCGGTGTCGGCCCGATGACCATCGCCTGCCTGCTGGCCAATACGGTGACGGCTTGTTGCCGCGCCAATGGGCTGAGGGAGCCTGAAGGGCTAACCGCCTGAGATCACCTGAAACATCGTGCGGCCGGGCAGCAATGTGAATGCACCGGCCACCACCAAAGCTCCGAAAACCATGCCGCGCATCATTCGGCGATGTTGCTGCACTTGGCCGCTGCGTACGGCACGGACGGCAAAAACCAGCTGAACGAGGACAAAGACCGACAGCAGATGGATCGGACTATAGGGGCCGATCAGTCGAAGCTCGAAAATCCAGAAACTGCTGAGTGCGACACCGGCCATTGCAATCACCCAGGTGCAACCCAACACGCGGTGCGCCGGACTGCCCCGCCGGATCGAGAAAATTGCAACTGTCAGCGCCACGGCAAGTAAAGCTAGGGCGGTATGTATGTGGATCACGGCGGAGGCGTTGAGAAGGGGGGCAAGGTCATGGGAAAGCTCCGGTTCGATATGTTCCTTGGGCCTCGTATTTCTTGGTGCTACACCGCCAGTACCGTTTCGTGAATTGCGCGGAGACTGCGTGTCTGCCCCGACTGACTGACACCCTGCATTTGGCGCTTCGTGAAAAACGCAGCATTACCGTGTTATTTGTGATCTGGGGTATTGCGACAGTAATCTGCACGATTGCCGGTCCCTTTGGCGCCGATGCGGCGCTCAGCAGAATGGCACGCTTTGCCTATTGGGCTGGGGTGACGGGCCTCTGTGTGGGCGGAAGTGTACTGGTGTCGCATTGGGCCAGTGGGCGGGCGCCTACGGCAAGTCTGGCCCTTTGGCTGTGTTTCACGCTGGTCCTTAGCTGCATGGTCTGGGCGCAAAATTTCTTCCTGTTCGACGGGTGGGACTCATTAGCGCTCTTCGGAAGCTTGATATTAAACGTCGCTATCGTGGTTGTGGCAGTTCAGGCGCTTTTTGCTCTGGTAAAATACACCCGCCCGGACACGGTTGAACCCGAAGCGGATCCGCAGTCCCGCTTTCTGCGCAGGCTGCCACTGGCCGAGCGCGGACCATTGGTGCGCATCGAAGCGCAGGACCACTATTTAAAGGTTGTCACCGACAAAGCCGCACCCTTGATCCTGATGCGGCTTGGCGAAGCCGTTGATGCGTTGGAAGGCGCTGCTGGATTGCAAGTGCACCGCTCGCGCTGGGTGGCCCTTGATGCGGTGCGCAGCCACCGGCGTAAAAAACGGGCGCGACCTGTTGTTGATGGGGATGGCACCGAAGTGCCGGTCAGCAGAAGATACCGTCCAGCTGCCAAGGCCGCGGGATTGTTTTGATCCTTCTCATGCGGGAACGGGCACCATGGTACCTTGCAAAATTGCGATAAGGGTCGATGCGCCGTTATGTTCTGCATGGACTTCGGATGTGACGACGCAGAGGCGCTTGCCGGGTTTGACAACCCGGCCCGTGGCCACCAACCGGTCGCCGCGCGCAGGGGCCAACAGGTTGATCTTTATCTCGGCGGTGACGACCTCATTGTCCGGAGGCAGCATGGTCAGCGCCGCATAGCCCGCTGCGGAATCCCCGATGGCAAATGTCAGACCCGCGTGCCCAAACCCTTGCTGTTGTTGGCTACCGGGCAGGATCGGGGCCGCAATCCGTATCAGCCCCGCGTCGATCTCGATCAATTCGGCACCCAGGGTCGCCATCATGGTCTGCGCGGCGAAACTGCTGCGGATACGGGCGCGGGCGCTGTCTTCCATCGGGTAAGTTCCTACCTTGGCATCGGTACCGCCATCGCGGTCCTGCCCGTCAGCACAGCACAGGCATCCGGGCGCATCAAGGGGTGAAAGACCGGCGACCGGCTGTCTAAGCCGCCGGTATAGGTGCCATAGGCGGGCATGATCAGACGGTTTTGGTCAAATAGGAACGCGGGACGGCTGATCACCCGACCCCTGAGCGCCAGACGCACCTTGGGATGGTAATGACCGGAGATTTCACCGATTGCGCCGACCTCGGCAATGTGGCGAAAAATCAGGGGCGTGTCGACATATTCAGCCAGATGCGTGCCGCCCATGTCGATCGGGCCGGGATCATGATTGCCTTCCACCCAGATCCACTGGCGACCAGCCTGCAACCGGGTGATCCATTGTTTCTCTTCCTCGGGCAGCGCCTGCGCCGCGCCCAAGTCATCGAAGCTGTCACCCAGACATATGACCGTGCGTGCCTGTGTTGACGCCAGATCAGCAGCAAGGCGGGTCAGCGTATCGCGTGTTTCATACGGTGGCAGGGGGCTGCCGCCGCGCCGCAGAATGCGTTCGGATTTGCCAAGATGCAGGTCGCTGACGCACAAAAGCGCCCGATCCGGAACCCAAAGAGCACCGGAATTGAGGGCCTTCAGAGCCGTGCTGGCAAGGTTGAAATCATGCGCGTTCATTCTTTGTTCATGTTTTAAAACCGTGACCTTGGCAAGTGCTGCCGTAGCGGAGCCGGTCCGGTTTGTCTGCTGTTCAGTCGGGTATTTTTAAAAGGGTGAAACGGGATCGTTTACGCTTCATTAGGGATGTTGTGCTGAATTCTGTGGGCGGTACAGGCTGTGGAGCCGATGACCGCAAAGGGTGAAGGGCGCGCTGATGTGCCAAGGCAGGATCTTGGGCGGGGCGCGCCTTCCATTCACCCTTTTATAAATACCCGATACACCGCTGGCATCGCAGTGCATCTTTCGTGTTTCAGTACCCCATCCGCCATTTCGGCTTGTCCGAGGGGGCTGGTGTGATCTGGGCCAATCCGGATGTTTCCATCAACCGCGCGGCTTCTTCGGCCAAAAGGCGTTCTTCAGCCTCGCCTTTCACCGGAACGCGGCCCATTTCCAGAAACAGGGGCGCAGCCAAGGGGGTGACGCGGGTCAACTGGCGATGGTCGATGCGGTTTTCGACACGCTCCACCATCTCTTCGATACGACTGAAGTCCACCAGCCCGCGCAGAGCTTCCTCGCGGGTGATCTGCAGCACGAGGTGATCAGGGTCGTAGCGGTGCAGCGTATCATAGAGGATATCGCTGGAGAATGTGGCTTGCCGCCCCGATTTCCGCGCCTGCGGCGAGTTGCGTTCGATCAACCCGGCGATTGTGGCGGAGGCGCGGAATGTGCGTTTCATCACCGCATTTCCGGCGAGCCATGTTTCCAAGCCCTCTTGCAAGGCGGTCAGGTCAAAGAGCGGCGCGGGATCTGTGACGGCATCTAATCCCCAGATCAGCGTGGCATAGTCCGTCGCCACAAATCCGAGTGGATGCAGGCCGAGTTCTTCCATACGTTTGGTCAGCAAAAGCCCCAGCGTCTGCATACCGTTGCGCCCGGCAAAGCCGTAGACCACCGTTTGTTCGCGCCCATCATGGGGAAAGCTTTCGATCAGGAGCCGTCCGGGTTGGGGTAACTGGCTGACCTCGCGCTGCAGATGCAGCCAATCCGCGGTATGAGCGGGCAGTTCCGGCCAGCTTTCCTGGGTAAACATCTGCTGCACGCGGGCCGACAGTTGGGTAGAGGTGGCGAATTTGGTTCCGGCAAAGGTGGCGATCTTGGGCTTCTTGGCCGCATCGCGGCTTACCTCGACCGTCATTTCACGCAGGCCTTCGTATTTCACGATTTGCCCGCCGATCAGGAATGTATCGCCCGGCGTCAGCGTGGCGGCGAACCCTTCCTCGATCTCACCCAACGGTTTGCCACCGCGATTGCGCCGCATGCGGACCTTAAGCGTATCGGTGTCCTGAATCGTGCCGATGTTCATCCGTATATTGCGGGCCGCACGGGGGTCGCGAAGTTGCCAAAGACCATCCGGGCGCTGGATCAGGCGTTTCCATTTGTCATAGGCCCGCAGGGCATAGCCGCCGGTCGCGCAGAAATCGAGGCAGGCGTCAAAATCGGCGCGGCTGAGCGCGCTGTAAGCGCCGGCGGAGGTGAATTCGGCATAGAGATCGTCAGCATCGAAGGGACCGGCGCAGGCGGTAATCAGGATGTGTTGGCACAGCACATCGCGAGGGCCATGACCCCGTGGGTCGCCGTCCAATTCACCCGCCAGGACGGCATCAAGAGCGGCGACACATTCGACCACTTCGAACCGGTTTGCGGGGACCAGCAGCGCTTTGGAAGGCGCGTTATAGCGATGGTTGGCGCGACCAATCCGCTGCACAAGGCGCTTCACGTTTTTGGGCGCACCAATCTGGATCACCAGATCCACATCGCCCCAGTCGATCCCCAGATCGAGCGATCCGGTACAAACGATGGCCCGCAGATCGCCGCGCACCATCGCGGCCTCGACGCGGGTGCGTTGTTCGCGGTCAAGCGAGCCGTGATGGATGCCGATGGGCAGACTGTCTTCATTGGCAAGCCAGAGGTTGTGAAAGAAAATCTCCGCCTGGGCGCGGGTGTTGTGAAAGATCAGCGTGGTCTTATGCTGTTTGATCTGCTCCAGCACCGCCGGGATCGCATAGGCCGCACCGCCACCGGACCAGGGCGGGGCTTCTTCGGTGCGCAGCATCTGGATGTCGGGGGCAGGGCCGGGATCCGCCATCAGGATTTCGCAGGGATCGGGATGGCGGGCCATGAAATGAGCGATGGCGGCCGGGTCTTCGACCGTCGCCGAAAGCCCCACACGCTTGAGGTTGGGGCAAATCGCGTTCAGCCGCGCCAGCGCCAGCATCATCTGATCGCCGCGTTTGCTTTCGGCCAAGGCGTGGATTTCGTCGATCACCACGCGCTTGAGGCCCCGAAACATGCGCGGCGCATCCTCATAGCTGACCAGCAAGGCGAGGCTTTCGGGCGTTGTCAGGAAGATATGCGGCGGATCGGCCCGTTGGCGTTTGCGCTGGGTCTGCGTGGTATCGCCGGTGCGCGCGCCGATGGTGATGGGCAGCCGCATTTCTTCGACCGGGGTGGTCAGGTTGCGCTGAATATCCGCCGCCAGCGCCTTGAGGGGAGAGATGTAGAGTGTGTGCATCCCTTCATGCGTGCCATCCGCAAGATCAATCAGCGTGGGCAGGAACCCCGACAGTGTCTTGCCGCCCCCTGTCGGCGCGATCAGCAGCAGGGCGGGCACATCGGCACGGTCCAGCATCTTTTGCTGATGAGGGTGGATCGACCAGCCTTTGGCGGCGAACCAGTCCTGGAAGGTTTTGGGGAGCGCTGACATTCCAAGTTAGATAGCATTGCGCGCACCAAGAGCCAGCCCCGATAGGGAGCTACTTGCAGATCGACGCGTAGCTATCGCGGTTTACTTGACGATATGCTCTTCTTTTACGAACATATTTGCCCATGCACGGTCCATCAGATCGGGTGACATCTGATAGGGGATGCCTTCAAATTCGCAAATCGCGATCATCTGATCGATCAGGAAAATAGGCTGATAGTTCGCATAGATGTTATCGATAGTCGGGTATTTCACCTTGAGCAGGTGAACCAGCGTCGCTTCATCCAGGGGCATGCCGCGTTTCTTGGCAACCATGGCAAAAATCTTAAGAAAGTTCGCCTGATTGGGACCGTCGATTTTGATCTTGAAGAAGATACGGCGCAGGGCGGCTTGGTCGAAAATCTCGTTCGGGTGGAAGTTGGTGGAAAAGATGACCAACGTATCGAAGGGCACCTCGAATTTCTCGCCCGATTGCAGGGCGAGGATGTCTTTGCTTTCTTCCAGCGGCACGATCCAGCGGTTGACGATGGATTGCGGAGATTCCTTCTGGCGACCAAGGTCGTCGACGATAAAAATGCCGCCCGAAGATTTCATCTGCAGCGGTGCCTGATAGGTCCGCGCAGTGGCGTTGTAGTTGAGGTCAAGCATATCGACCGTCAATTCGCCGCCTGTAATTACCGTGGGCCGTTCGCAACAGACATAGCGCGTATCAAAGCGTGTGACACGGCGTAGGGCGTTGGGGTCTTCTACGTTTTCTTCTGCCTTGGTGTGCACAATCGGGTCAAAGACGGTGATGACCTGAGACGCATATTCGATGGCGTAAGGGACATAGACCTTGTCGCCCAGGGCATCCCGAATGCCGTTGGAGATCGAGGATTTACCGTTGCCCGGCGGGCCGTACATCAGAATGGACCGGCCTGCAGAAACAGCAGGGCCAAGGTGGTCAAGCAGGCTGTCAGGCAGTACCAAATGACCCATCGCGCCCAGCAATTGATTGCGGGTGACCTGAATGTTACGCACGGACTGGCGTTTGACCTGTTCATTATACACATCAAGCGGCACAGGCATCGGGCCGAAATATTCCGACTGCGCCAGCGCATCCAGTGCGCGGGCCTTGCCCGCATCGGTCAGTTGATAGCCCATCTCGTTACCGCTGCCCGCGCTCATTGTACCGGTTGCTTCAAGCAGGCGCTGGGTCCGTGCCATATCGACCAGCTCTTGTGTGACTGGGATCGGCAGGCAGACGGCAGCAGCCAACTCGCTAACCAGCTCGACGTTCTTGCGAAAGATTGTCTTGAGAATGATGTCGCGCATCATCACGATGGGCAGTTTCATGTCCTCCAGCCGCTTGGGCGGAGGCGGGTTCATCACGGTGCTGGTTTGCATGTTCATTTTGCGTCTCCTTCGGGCCGGACTGCGCGAGGTTTGCAGGATAAGTGCTGAATATGGCGTTTATCAGGCGCCATAGAGGGCACCGAAAATAAGATAGATCGCCAACGTTGGACCAAGGGCAAGGCCCATGGGAAACTTCTTGCCCTTCTCCCAACTGACCCAATGCGGGGCCAGCCGGCGCAGCGGCGTATATTGCGCCGTCTTATGCGCCACCACGGCGGCCAGTAGGGTGGTCATGAACAACACAATCACCGGCATCAGGTCTCCCAGTGCGATGAAGGGCGCGGCGGCGGCGCAGAACTTTGCGTCGCCCGCACCGAAAGCACCGGCAAAGTTTAAAATGATCCCGACGACCAGCACGATCACCAATGCTGCCAGACGCCAAAGATAGACATCGAAGGGAAACAGAAAGAACCCGATCACGACAAAGACCAGCGCCAAGAGCACAACAGCCTGATTGGTGATCTTCATCCGCGACAGATCCGTGAAAACGACATACAGGCAGATGGGCAGCACAAAGGGCAAAAACCACATCGCATGTGTGGCCATGATCGCCATCGGTCAGCCGTTCTCAAGCGCACGCAAAGAGCGCACAGCGGCCTCAAAATGCTGCGGATGGGTGTCGATCGCCTCGCGCAGCAGACCTTTACCGGTTGTCACATCGCCTTTCTTGATTGCCGATAGGGCCATCGTGTGCAGCAGTTGTGCGCGTTCGGTCTGATCCATCGGGATCACTGGCAGCGTGTAGTCCCGCTGTGCGGCGCGGGCCAGAACGAGGTTGTTCTTTGCCGTGAACAGCCCGCTGTCCTGCCGGATCGCATCCGAGAATAGCTGCTCTGCCCCTTTGTAGTCGCCGCGCGTCAGTTTGGAATAACCCCAGTTGTTCATCACCGAACCGGGCGTCGTGGTCAGGCCAACGGCGGTTTGATAGAAACTATCGGACTTCTTCCATTCCTTGTTGCTGTCCGCAACAAGTGCCTCAAGCCGGTAGCGCTTGAAGGTTTCATGTGTGGGCGGCACCTTGTCGAGCACCTTTTCCGCCGACGCCCAATCACCGGAGCGGATCAGCGCATCAGCATATTCAACGCTGTCATCCGAGGTCGCGCCGGACATTTCGGTGACCTTTTTCCATGCGTTCGCTCCGTCCGCTGCACGTTTCGCACGAATCAAAGAGGCCGCAAGACCGCGTTGGTGCGCGATGTTGTCAGGCTTTTCGGTGGTGACGCGCTGGAAATAAATCACAGCTTCATTCGGATCCGCAACGGTCAGCATAACATCGGACAGGTCGTTGCCATCCAATGCGTTCACGTCTTCAAAGGCGCGTTCTACTGTTTCGTTCGGGTCTTTTTCAGCGCAGCCTGCAACTACGCTTGCGCCTGCAATGCAGACGGCCAGAAGGATAGGGTGGCGCATTTTAGCGTCCTTTTTACTGCTCTGCCTCGATCTTTGCGATCATAGTGGGTCGCTAATGAGGTAATCGCCCCCGCCGCGCCGCACCAATTTATAATTATCGTCGTCAACAATTAACGTATCAGAATTTTCCGATTTTGCGAGTGCTAAGCGCAGATTGTCCCGGATTGCGTCACTTTCGCCATTGTCGAGGGCATAAGCGCGTTTAAAGACCTGTTCTGCCTCATGTGTTTTGCCCCGTTCCATCAAGACAACTCCGAGGTTGTTCCAGACCTCAGGCTCTGCGGCGTCTTCCTTGACCGCGCGCCGCAACAGGGTCTCGGCCTGTCCCAGACGCCCCAATCCCAGGTTGGCGCTGCCCAGACCCGACAGCACATCGACGTCGATCCCGCTGGCCAATGCAGCCCGGTTGAACGATTTAATGGCCAATTCGTATTGACCCGCCGCAATCAAACGGTGACCCACGTCAATCCCGTCTTCGGCTGTAGCGCGCTGGTCCACACCGGGGGCATAGACCTGGTCACCCGCCGCAGAAAAGCCGCCCGGTGAACAGGCGGCCAATCCAAATGTTGCTGTCAGAACCAGAGCGCCGGCGAGGCGACGTCTGTCATCGGATATCATCAGTTGCCACCGGCTCCCATTTTGCCCAGCTCCGTGATGCCAAGAACCGAAGGTCCGACCAGAATGATCAGAAGCGGCGGCACCGTGAGCATCATAGTGGCAAGTGTCATCTTGGTTGGCAACTTGTTTGCGGCTTCTTCAGCGCGCATCACACGTTTGTCCCGCATCTCGGCGGCGTAGACGCGCAGGGCATCTGAGATCGACGTACCGAAAGCTGCCGACTGGACCAGCACGGTCACGAAGGACGAAACATCCTGGACGCCGCAGCGTTCGCCCATGTCGTTCAGCACGGTAATTTTGTCCTTACCGGCCTTCATCTCATAGGCAACGACCTCAAACTCTTCGGACAAGGAGCGGTAGGAGGCCTTCAATTCGGACGCGACGCGCACAATGCACTGGTCGAGCGATTGGCCCGCTTCGACGCAAACCAGCATCATATCCAGCGCATCTGGGAAACCACGGGTGATCTCTTCCTTGCGGGCATCGACGCGCTTTGTGATCCAGTACTTCGGCAGGTAGTATCCGACGCCGCCGGGACCGATGGTATACATCATCGTTTTCTGGGTGCTCAGACCTTCTCCGCCGCCCAGAAAATTGACATAGATCACGCCGCCCAAAAGCCCCAAAAGGCCAAGTGCCATCTGAGCGAAATAAAACATCCGCACCGCATCGCGGCTTTGATAACCCGCCTGGCGCAGCTCAAGCTGCTTTGCGGACAGTTCGTTGACGTCTTCCGGCTCCAGAAACTTGGCAAATTTCTGTAGCTGCTGGTTGCCACTGGCCTGCCGCAATGTGGCTTTGCCATCGGCATCCACTTTGCGGGAAGAATTGCGCTTCAGCTTTTCCAGCGGATCCTCGGGCTGGCGCAGCATCATCACCACTGTCATCGCAACAAGGATCAGGCCAAGCACGCCGACGATGATGATCAAGCCCATCGGGCCAAGCAAGGCCGTAATCTGGTCGTTGATGTTTGTCAGAAATTGCATGTCCGACCCCTACACTTTGATGTCTGTGAGAACGCGCATGACATAAAGGTTCACCGCGAGGAAAATGCCGACCAGAAAGCAAGCCGGGATGAAATAGGCGTGCTCCATGACCTCGTCATAATAGTGCGGATCATTCACGTTGATGACGATGAGTGCCAGAATGGGGAAGGCCGACAGAAACTTGCCGGACCACTGTGCTTCGGCGGTGATCGCCTTGACCCGGCGGAACAGCCGGAAACGTGCGCGGATCACCTTGGCCAGGCCGGCGAGAATTTCTGCGAGGTTACCACCGGATTGCTGCTGGATCGTAACGGCAACTGCTAGAAAACGGAGATCCTGGATGTTGAGCCTTTCGGCCATATCCTTGAGCGCTTCGCCCACGTCACGACCGTAGGCTGCCTCATCCGCAATCACACCAAATTCGGAAGCCAGCGGATCCTGCACTTCCTTGGATACGATTGTAATGGCGTTGGAGAAAGGATGGCCCACCCGCAAGGACCGCACCATCAGCTCGACCGCGTCGGGCAACTGCTCCTCAATCATTCCAATGCGCTTGCTGGCCTTGCTGGACACCCAGAAGAACACGGCACCGACACCGATCAACACTGAAATCACGCCGCGTATGGCGACGTCTGTTTCGGTGCCGATTGTCAGCCCCAAAAAGGCAACCACGGCAAGCCCACCCATAAGCATAATCAACTGCTGAGGGGTAAAGGCAATCGCGGCTTTTTGTGCCCGTTCCGACAAAAGCGAGTAAAGCGGAATGGATTTGCTGTCCATGTGCTGGCGCATTTCCTTGCGCAGCTTGTCCAGCACCTCTTCGCGCCGCGAGCCTTTTTCCAGTAGCTCGAGCCGGCGGTTCACACGGCTGTTGAGGCTGATGGACTTGCCAAAAACCACAAGATACAGACCCTCGACCAGCACAAGAACGCCGACGAAAATCAGACCGTAAATGATGAGTTCAGTAGACATTGAAATCGTCCTTATTGCGCCGCGATGGGTTCGTAGATCGATGACGGCAGATCATAACCCCACATACGGAAGCGTTCTGCATAGTGGCTGCGGACGCCGGTCGCCGTGAAATGACCAATGATCTTGTTGTCTGGCGTCAGGCCAACACGCTGGTAGCGAAAGATTTCCTGCATGGAGATGACGTCACCTTCCATGCCGGTGATCTCGGTGATCGAGGTCATGCGGCGCGAGCCGTCCTGCAGACGCGAGGCCTGCACGATCAGGTTCACAGCGCTTGAAATCTGCGAGCGGACCGCTTTGAGCGGCATCTCGATCCCGGCCATGGCGATCATGTTTTCCAGTCGCGACACACCATCGCGGGCGGAGTTCGCGTGGATCGTGGTCATGGACCCGTCGTGACCGGTGTTCATGGCTTGCAGCATGTCGATAACTTCTTCGCCACGGGTTTCACCCACGATGATCCGGTCAGGGCGCATCCGCAGAGCGTTCTTCAAGCAGTCGCGCGGGGAAACTTCGCCTTTGCCTTCGACGTTCGCGGGGCGGCTTTCCATCCGGCCCACATGGGTCTGCTGCAGCTGGAGTTCCGCAGTATCCTCGATGGTCAGAATGCGTTCGGCGTTATCAATGAAGGACGATAGGGCGTTAAGCGTTGTCGTTTTACCCGAACCTGTACCGCCCGATACGATCACATTCAAACGCGTGGCAACGGCGGCCTGAAGGTATGCGGCCATTTCCTCGGTAAAGGCACCGAAGTTCACCAGATCGTCGATCCCGAGCTTGTCCTTTTTGAATTTCCGAATGGAAACAAGGCTACCGTCCACAGCAACGGGTGGCACCATCGCGTTGAAACGCGAGCCATCCTGCAAGCGGGCGTCAACGTAAGGGTTGGATTCGTCAACACGACGTCCCACCGCCGACACGATCTTGTCGATGATGCGCAGCAGGTGCCGTTCGTCCTTGAACGTAATATCTGTCAGTTCCAGCTTGCCGTCGCGTTCGACAAAGATCTGCTGCGGGCCATTGACCAGAATATCGTTGACCGTCTCGTCCTTGAGCAATGTCTCAAGCGGGCCAAGGCCTGTCACCTCGTCATAAAGCTCGGAATTCAGGACCATCCGGTCTTCGCGGTTCAGAACAATCGCTTTTTCCGAGAGAATTTCTGCGGAGATATCGTTGATTTCCTGACGCAGGTCTGACTCTGTCGCATGTTCAAGGGCCGCAAGGTTCAAGTTGTCGAGCAATGCGCGGTGCAGCTCAAGCTTGATGTCCGACATCCGCTGCTTGCGCTTGATCTCTTTATCAATCGGGGCCGCCGCTGCGGGGGCGAGCGCTTTGCGCATTGACGGGCTGGGTTTCTTTTCCTCGAAGGAAGTGACGTTGTCGATTACCTCGACCGCTGGTTTTGCAGGGGCTGCGGCGGATGGCTTTTTATACTTCGAAAACATATGCGTCTCTTTCAGTCAGGCTCAGGCCGCTTCGGCTTGATCGCCTTTAAGGTCATGGATCGACATGGCAAGTTTCATCAGTTCCTTGCGCAACGGGCTTTTGGGTGCGGAATTGGCCAGCGGCAGACCGTGATCATTGGCCTGGGTGATCGGCTTGCCGCCATCGGGCAATTGCAGGTCGATAGAAATCGACAGCGATTCAGCCATCCGCTTGACGCGGCTCTTGGCGCTCAGATCGGTAAACTTCGGCGCGCGGTTCAGGACATAACGCAGTTTCTCCACGGGCAGTTCTTCGGACTGCAGAGCACGCTTGAACCGGAGCGTGTTCTGCGCGGACCGCATGTCGAGCTCAAGCATGGCAAAATAGATATGCGCTTTGTTCAACACCGCCTCGGACCACTGCACAAGGGTCGAAGGCATGTCGACGATGACATAGTCGAACTGGTTGCGTGCCATATCCAGAATGCGGTTCACATCCTCGGATGTGATCAGATCTAGCGGTAGCATATCGGCAGGGGCTGTCAGAACCTGCAAATGTTCGTCAAAGGTCAGCAGAGCTTGACCAAAGATTTCCTCGTCCATGTTCTCGGTCTCGGAAAGCATTTCATAGACCACTTCACGGCGGGGCAGGTCCAGAAAGGTCGCCACAGACCCGTATTGCAGGTCAAGATCCAACAGGCAGACCGACGGTGCTTCTGTTTTGCCGACATTGGCCAGCTCCCATGCAAGGTTGACCGCCATTGTGGTCGAGCCGGTGCCGCCAGCCAGACCATGTACCACGATCAATGCGCCATCCTTTTGCGCACCCGCCTTGAGTTGCGGGGCCGAAGGTTCGGCCGCGGGCGCTTCGTCTTGTTTGCGCACGCGGGTAATTGCCTGCGCCAGTTCGTTTTCGGGAAGCGGGTAGGGGACAAATTCGTCGGCACCCTTGCGCAGTAAAGAATGGAGTGCTGCTGGTGTGACGTCTTCGGCGATCAGGATCACCTTGATATGGCGTGCCTTGGCCTGGGTGATGATCTCTGCCATCAGCACCAGATTTTCCTCGTCGGTTTCGTCCATCGCAAGTGCGATGAACTCCATCGCCTCGGCCTCTGGTTGCCCAAAGAAAGCCAGCGCCTCGGCAAAACCCAGATCGCCCCAGCTTTCTCCCAGCACATCTTCCATGTCCTCGATCAACAGATCGAAGTTCTGGACATCACGGCTGACGGTGCAGGCCACAATGGGCGCTGCTTGGGGTTGTGGCATACTGCTGCTCATGGCGTTATCCTTTGCTCACGATGGGCTTGGCAAAGGTGCATGCTGCATCTGATGTGCAGATTTCCACCCTTTGCGGTCGCCCGTGCCTGGCATTTTGCTCAGACACAATTGTCCTATAGGGCGTGATATCGCAGCCAACTGGGGCGAGATTGGGGCCAAAAGGTTTCGATTGTAGGGTATGTTGAAACGATCAGCCCGTAAGCGGGCGATTGATCAGGCACTTAAAGTCAGCGCCTGACCCATAGGATCGTTTGAAAGAGAGCGGTCAACTGCCGCTTACTGGACTTCGCCCAGCTGCGATTCCGACAGGGCCGTCGGTGCCGTGGCACTGGCAACATAGTCGCGATAGATGATCTGCGCGTATTTGCCGTCCATCACCGTTGGATGACGGTCCACAAATCCGTTCACCTCGGTCACAGTGCGCCGGTTGCGGCGTTCCTGGCCTTGGGTGACGATCAATGGTTGTGTTTCACCATAGGAGACTACGGCTTCAAGCCTGCTGCGGCTGATTCCCATGGATGTCAGGTAACGCACCACAGCATTTGCGCGGCGCTTGCCCAAAGCACGGTTGTAGGCAGTCGATCCGACAGCGTCGGTGTGGCCATAAACACGGAAGCGGACTTCGGGAAACTGCGAGATCCATCCGGCCTGCTGGCGCAGCACGGCCTGTGCGGTGCCATCCAACTGAGCGGAATTAAACGCAAAAGTCACCGTCGAATTCACTTCAGAAGCAAATCTGTTCGCAAGATCAAAGGTATACTGGCGTTGTCCTGTCATCACGAGCACATTGTTCTGCGTCGCATTACCGAAATAACCGGTGTCGGTCAGAACGCCCGCTTCGCGGTAAAACTGCGTGTAGACGGGATCGGAACCGGGCGCACAGCCCAGCAAGGTCGCCACTCCGGCAGCGATACCCGTGATTTTCAGTTTTCTGCGCATTTGGGTTTTCATCGGTTTAGTCCAGTACATACCCATATGACCCGCCAAAGTCTTGCTTGGCAACCTCTCCTGCACCACCTTGCTGTGGGGTACGTGTCCCCTCGGATGTGCGGCCAAAGAGAAAAAGGTCTTTTTCGGTTGGCGGTTTGATGCGGTCAGTGGGCAGGGCCAAAGCCTCGCCCCGCGATGGTGTGACCAGATGTGCGGTAACAATGATCACCAATTCGGTCTGGCTGCGCTGGTAATCTGCCGAACGGAAAAGGGCACCCAAGACCGGCACATCGCCGATCCACGGCAGCTGGCTGGAGTTGTCGGTGAAATCATCGGTCAGCAGACCGGCAATGGCAAAGCTTTCGCCGTCGCGCATTTCAACAGTCGAAGAGGTCTCGCGGCGGGTAAAGGCCGAAATCTCGATCCCGTTGCCCAATGAGATGGAATTGGTCGGGTCGATGGCCGAAACCGAGGCTTTCAGCTCGAGATTGATCAGATCCTTGTCCACTACGCGGGGGATAAAGTTCAGCTCCACGCCGAAAGGTTTGAACTGCACCGAAATATTGCCGTTGTCCTGTGACACGGGCACCGGATATTCGCCGCCTGCTAGAAAACGGGCTTCCTGCCCCGAGAGGGCCACCAAGTTCGGCTCCGCCAGAAAACGGACAACGCCTTTTTGCTCAAGCGCTTCCAAGAGAAGGCCGACCTGCGTCGATCCGGCGTTGAAGCCAAAGAGTACTGCACCGGCGTTTTGGTTGCTTGGAGGAATGTTTCCGCCCAGCGACGTCGCCACACCGCCTGAATTGTTCGTAACACCCGTACCTGCATTCAATCCGGTGCCGCCGATGGCACCGTTCAACGACAGGGAAGAGCTGAGAGATTTGGACACGTTGCGCTGCATTTCGGCAAAACGAACCTTCATCATCACTTGCTGGATGCCGCCCACGCTCATCAGATTAGAGACGCGTTCAGGCGCATAGCGTTCGGCCAGATCAAGGGCCCGCTGCAAGCGCTGCACCGACGATACTACACCGGATAGGACGATCCCGTCATTGGCAGTCCGCACTTCGATCTTTTCACCCGGCAGGATCTGGCGCAGGCGCTCCTTGAATTCGGAAACATCCGCCGCGACCCGCACGTCAACGTTGGTGATCAACTGACCGCTGGCGTCAAGAAGGGTGAGTGTCGTCAGACCGGGCGATTTGCCCAGCACATAGATGGTGCGATCTGACAGCGATGAAATATCTGCGATACCCGGGTTGGCGATGCTCAGCTCCGCGAAGGGAATGTCGCTTTCAACCACAACGGCCCGGTTCATCGGGACGTTCAGGGTTGCGTTCGTGCCCTTCTTGACCACCCGCAGTGTATCCGCCTGAGCCATGCTCGGGAAGGACGCCACCATTGGCATGGCCGTCAGGGACAACCCGAGAAGGGCTGCTTTGAGAAATCTATCAATTTTCATGTGACCTGCCTTTTTGATCACGCCTCAGAGATGGGTCTTAGCGCCCGTCGTTTGGATCACTCTGCGTCAGTTTCAATTTTATTGCAAGAATCAACGTGTTCGCTGCAACAGCTTATGTGGGTTAATGGCAACATAGCCTTGAAAACAAAAACGACGCCGCAGGGATGCGACGTCGTAAATCTTGGGAATTGATCAAGAATTTCACACTTTAGTTGGTGCAGGGGATGGGCAGTTCGACAACCTCGGCGCCGCGGCGGGTCCGGATGGTACAGACCTTTTCCTGTGCCACTTCGGCTTTCACCTCCTGGCTGGCGATGCCCAGCAGGGCCCGCTGATCAACTTCAATGGCAGATGCAACCGTGTCATCTTCGGCACCGACCAATGACAGGGACAGGTTCCCGGTGCTTTGTGCTTGGGCCAGACCAGCGACCTGTTGGGGGCTGACTGATACAGTGACAGTCCGCGCGATTGTCGCCTCGTTCAGGTCACCGCCTGCGCTTTGGTCAATCGCGATCAGTTTGACACCGGCTTCGATCAACTTTGTCACGTCACCGTTGTTGTCATTGTCACGGTTCACATTCACACGGCCGGTCCAGTAGACGTCGACCTTGTCACCGGGGCGCAGGAAGCCGGATACGCCGCTGGAGACGTCAACCTTGATCGTAAAGGCACGCTGTCCTCGTTCCAGTCGGGAGGTCAGGCCGGTATCTTCACCGGGTTCCGTCACCTTCAACGCCATGATGGCTTCGTCTTTTTCGATAGCACGCAATACCACGCGTAGCTCATCTGTATTCTCGGGGAACAATTCTTCGATGGTCGCGAATGTACCCTCGGGGATCGCATCTTCGGGCCAGTTCACGGCCCTTACGTCCTCTTTGGTCAATTTCTGCCCGTATTTGAGGGGACCTTCAGCTACGAAAACAGGTTTCGTCGCAACGACCTGCGCAAGGGCTGCCTGCGCACGTGCGTTCGCAGCCTGATACTGCGCGATCCGATCCTTGGCCAGATATACTGCCCCGCCGGCAAGCGCGATGCCTACCAAAAGGACGAGTCCAAATATCATCCGCATGTCATATTCCTCTTGCTTCTCGTTGCTCCGGGAATGGTCCCGGCGCCTCTGTGCGTCTCGACATTTACCTGTCGATTATGGCTATTCTTAGCCGCGATGGTGGAAAGGCTGCGGCAGCCCTGTGTGCTGATCCACGAGGATACAACACAAAGAGCCGGCCCGAGGGCCGGCTTCTTTGGCGACTTGTCTTAGTCTCCTGGCGTGTAACCGGAAAGGTAGTTGCCAACACCGTCGCCGACATCGTCTGTCGGACCCTGGATGGCAAAGATCACTGTCACGGCAAGCCCGACCACAGCTGCGGTCAGTACAACCCAGTCAACGGTAACAGCACCCTCTTCGGCGGAGAAGAAATTCTTGATCTTATTGAACATGGTGGTTCCTCGTTAAGATGGGGGTAGGTTCTGATATGAACAGAAAAAGGGTCGCGCTCTGATAGGCAGAGCGCGACCCCCCCAAAGCTTTAAGTCAAGCTTGTGGTCCCGGACCTATTACAGGTTAGGGTCACGCAGGTCGAGGAAGGTGCCGGTGTTCGTGGTCAACGTGGATGCGCCGGTTTCGATGGACGAGTATGCAGCAACGGCCAGACCAACAACAGCAGCTGTCAGCACAACCCAGTCAACAGTCACGGCACCGTCTTCGTCTTTGCGGAAGTTTTTGATAAAGTTCATCATGGTATGTCCCTCCAAGGATCATGTAAGTTTAAGTTCCAACCCCGCCGTCCGTTGTGGCAACCGTTTCTCTCAGTTGGCTGCCTGTCCGACTTGGTATGACGCTATATACACATCCGATTGGGGCGCGAATTTGGCGGCAATTGTGACTTTTCCGTTTATGCAGCGAAAGTTCAGGGATAATATTTCAACCGACTGAAATATAACGATAATAAACTTGAAAATTTGATTTATCTTGCGCGATATGCGTGTTTCCGAGGACAAATAAGGCAAAATCGCCACGTTCTGCGCCATGATTTACTGGTTTGGAGGGGATGTTTGTGGGATATTCCGAGCAATCGAGCCAAAAAAGCAGAACAAAAGCAGGCAGGCATGATCCGATTTTTTACATTTGCGCTGGTCACAGCGTTATTAGGTGCGTCTGTTGTATCAGCAGAGGGACCAAAGCCGTTCCCGGATTTCAGCGCGAAACGTGTGAAACCGCCAAAGTCGGGCAGCAGCAACCGCATCACAATCCAGATAGATCCGGCAGCACCGACCTTGCCGTCACAACAAACCGCGGCGGTGTCATTGGCACCAACGGGCAATGTCAGACGGCAGACGCCGGGGCAATACGATTGGTTCTGGGAAAAGGTGTCACCCGATGCGGCGCAAAGCGGGCCGGGGCGCTTGCAGGGCGCAGCCACTGTTCTGGCCGGTGCCAGCAGCAAGGTGCCCGCCCCACGTTTGCAGCATATGCAGGACATCGCCCGCACCAATGGCGTAGATATCCTGCGCTCCACCATCGGGACACAGGTCTCGCCGGCACTGGTTCTGGCGGTAATCACGGTTGAATCAGCAGGTAAGTTTGATGCGGTGAGCGGGGCAGGGGCGCAGGGGCTAATGCAATTGATGCCCGATACCGCAGCCCGCTTTGGCGTGACCGACAGCCTGCAACCACAGCAGAATATCTCGGGCGGGGTCAAATACCTCAATTGGCTGATGGAAGAATTCGACCGCGATCCGATCCTCGTGCTTGCGGGATACAACGCAGGGGAAGGGTCAGTGCGCAAATACGCAGGCGTGCCGCCTTTTGCAGAAACCCGTGACTATGTTCCCAAAGTGCTGGCGGCGTTTCAGGTTGCCAAGGGCTTGTGCAAGACACCGCCCGAGCTGATCACGGACGGCTGTGTATTTGCTGCGCTGAACTAATGCGCGGGTCGAAGAGGGCCCGAAGGCCTTCTTCTATACTATAGCGTAAGAACAGGCGTCAGACCAAAGTGGCCTGTGTTGACGCCCGCAACTCGTCCTCGGAAACGCCATCGGCACATTCAACAATGCGCAGGCCACCTTCGACCACATCCAGAACACCAAGGTTGGTGATGATCCGGTCCACGACACCTTTACCGGTCAACGGGAGAGTGCACTCTTTCAGCACTTTGCTGTCGCCGTGTTTGTTGGTGTGGTCCATCACGACGATTACGCGGCCCACGCCCGCGACAAGATCCATCGCGCCGCCCATGCCTTTGACCAGCTTGCCGGGGATCATCCAATTGGCCAGATCACCGTTCTCAGCGACTTCCATGGCACCCAGGATTGCCGCAGCAATCTTGCCACCACGGATCATGCCAAAAGATGTCGCACTGTCGAAATAGGCGGTGCGGTTCAATTCGGTGATGGTCTGCTTGCCCGCATTGATCAGATCGGCGTCTTCTTCGCCTTCAATCGGGAAAGGGCCCATGCCCAGCATACCGTTTTCAGATTGCAGCGTGATGTCCTTGTCGCCGACATAGTTGGCAACCAGCGTCGGAATACCGATACCAAGGTTCACATACATGCCGTCTTCAAGTTCCTGTGCCGCGCGCGCAGCCATCTGGTTTCGATCCCAAGCCATGATCAAGCCTCCTCGCGCTTGCGGGTTGTACGTTGTTCGATACGCTTCTCATGATCGCCTTGAACGATCCGGTGCACATAGATGCCGGGCAGGTGGATCTTGTCAGGATCAAGCGAACCTGTGGGCACGATCTCTTCGACCTCGGCAATACATACCTTCCCACACATCGCTGCGGGCGGGTTGAAGTTGCGTGCCGTCTTGCGGAACATCAGGTTTCCGGTCTCATCCGCTTTCCAGGCCTTCACGATGCTCAGATCGGCAAAGATACCTTCTTCAAGGATATACTCCTCGCCATTGAACTCTTTAACCTCTTTACCTTCGGCAATGACTGTGCCCACGCCGGTCTTGGTGTAGAACCCCGGAATACCGCATCCACCTGCGCGCATCCGCTCGGCCAATGTGCCCTGAGGATTGAACTCAAGCTCTAGCTCGCCGGACAAATACTGACGCATGAACTCGGCGTTCTCGCCCACATAAGAGCTGATCATCTTTTTGACCTGACGGGTCTGCAGCAGGATCCCGATGCCGAAATCATCCACCCCGGCGTTATTGGATGCAAAGGTAAGGTTCTTGGCCCCGTTCTCCTTGATCGCCTGCAAAAGCAATTCGGGAATGCCACAAAGGCCAAACCCTCCCGCTGCGATCAGCATGCCATCTGACAGCACACCTTCCAGCGCCTCGGTTGCTGATCCGTATACTTTTTTCATGGGCGTTCCCCTCTCGAAGGTGACTGAAGTTGTCTCGTTTGTGACGCCGTGGGGGGGCGGTGTCAAACGCTTCGAAAGGGAAATGGCCTGTTCGAAATCAGATGATACGCACCTGAGTGCCAACGGGGCAGAGCGCAAAGAGTTCTTCGATCTTTTCGTTGTAAAGACCGATACACCCGTCCGAGGACCTACGCCCGATCTTGCGCGTGTCATGCGTGCCGTGAATGATATAGGCAGGCCAACCCAGATACATGGCGTGTGTGCCAAGAGGATTGCCCGGGCCGGGCGGCATGTATTTGTATTCGGGGAACCGCTCCATCATCGACTGCGTCGGCGTCCAGTCCGGGCCGACCTTTTTGCGCACGATTTCAGTGTATCCCCGTCTGGTCAGCTCTTCGGTCGCGGGGACGGAAGTGGGGTAAACCCTGTAGTCGCTGCCATCCGCGTTCCAATAGTGCAGCGCGCGCGATGTGGTATCGGCAACCACCGCAGCCTTGCCAAGGCTGTCGAAGTGATCGCGCCAGTCTTGCGCCATAAAGCTGGTTGCATTGCGCCGAACGCTTTCCAGATCCGATGTCTGGGCGCGCAAGAGGGATGGCACCGCAAGGGAGGCCGCGCCCCCCAACAGTACGGTGCGCCGTGGGAATGATCTTTGTGTCACTGCTCTGCCTTTTGTCTTTTCTGCAAGGCCGAACTGACACCTCTATCAGCGCCATTCAAATCACAAATAGATGAAGTGGCTCTATTCGCTCTTTGTTGCCGCAGGTTTTTTCGGCGCTGCTTTCTTGGCCGCGGGCTTTTTGGCGGCGGTTTTCTTCTTTGGTGCCGCTTTCTTCTTCGCAGCAGGCTTTTTCTTGCCTGCTTTCTCGGCACGTTCGTCGATCAGATGAACAGCCTGCGCCATGGTCAGCTCTTCAGGCTCGATTGTGTCCGGGATCGTCGCGTTGATCTTCTCCCATTTCACATAGGGTCCGTATTTCCCCTTCATCACATTGACCGGACCGCCCGCTTCGGGATGTTCGCCCAATTCGCGCAGAGGTTTTGCGGCCTGACCGCGCCCACCACGGCTGGCGACTTTCTCGGCCAGCAGTTGCACCGCGCGGTTCATGCCAACGGTGAACACTTCGTCAATGTCACTGAGGTTGGCATTGGTGCCGCCGCGATCAGACGTGCTGGGCGCGTGTTTCAAATAGGGGCCATAGCGCCCGATGTTGGACCAGACCATGATCCCGTCCTCGGGGTGAGGTCCGATTTCGCGCGGCAGGCTCAGCAGCATCAACGCACGCTCCAACTCAAGCTCCTCCGGCTCCCAGTCCTTGGGAACCGACTGGCGCGGCGGCTTTTTGTTTTCTTCCGTTACCTCGCCGCGCTGCACATAGGGGCCAAAACGCCCCTTGAACACGCGGATCTCATCGCCTGCATCCTCGCCCAAAAGTTTTCCTTCGGGCGGGATCGCAGAGGCTTCAGCCTCTGGATTGGGCGGACCAAAGGGTCGGGTGTAGCGGCATTCGGGATAAGCAGAGCATCCGATGAACGCGCCACCTGATCGTGCAGTCCGCATCGACAAACGACCTTTCCCGCAATTGGGGCAAAGGCGCGGGTCGCCGCCATCTTCGAGCGGTGGGAAAAGGTGAGGCTCCAGCACCTCGTTGATCTTTTCGAGGACTTCGGTGATGCGCAGATCAGAGGTTTCGGCAATGGCTGCGGAAAAATCATCCCAGAACCGATGCAAGACCTGTTTGTAGTTCGCATCATTGGCCGAGACTTTATCCAGCTGGTCTTCAAGATCAGCAGTGAAATCATATCCGATGTATTTGCGGAAATAATTCTCGAGGAAGGCCGTGACCAGCCGCCCCTTGTCCTCGGGGATTAGCCGTTGACCCTCGCGGCGGACATAGCCGCGATCCTGAATTGTGGTGACGATACTGGCATAGGTCGAGGGGCGGCCGATGCCCAGCTCTTCCATCCGCTTGACCAGCGTTGCTTCGGTGTAGCGCGGCGGCGGCTGGGTGAAATGCTGTTCCGGCATGACGGCGCGCTTGTCCATCTTGTCGTCTTGCGTGATCTGCGGCAGACGCTTGTCGTCCTCGTCAACCACATCATCGCGACCTTCTTCATAGACGCGCAGAAAACCGTCAAAGGTCACGACCTGGCCATTGGCCCGCAGGCCGACCTGTCCGTCTTTGCTGCCCACTTCGACAACCGTCCGCTCCAGCCGCGCGGATTCCATCTGGCAGGCCAGCGTGCGCTTCCAGATAAGATCATAGAGCTTGGCTTGATCCTCTGACAGCTTCAGTGCGGCTGCATCCTTTTCCATATCCGTGGGCCGCACGCATTCGTGGGCCTCTTGCGCATTCTTGGCTTTGTTCTTGTAGATGCGTGGCTCTTTCGGGACGTATTCGGCGCCGTATCGATCCTTGATCGCGTCGCGGGCCATGGCGACGGCTTCGGGGGCCATGTCGATGCCATCTGTCCGCATATAAGTGATGTGCCCGGCCTCATAGAGACGCTGGGCCGTCGACATCGTCGCTTTGGCCCCCATGCCGAACTTCCGGCTGGCTTCTTGCTGCAGGGTCGATGTCATGAACGGGGCGGAGGGGTTACGGGTCGCTGGCTTCGCCTCGACGCTGGTCACGGTCAGGTCGCGACTGTTGATCGCGGCCACGGCCATTTCTGCCTGCGTCTGATCGCCCAGATCGAATTTATCGAGTTTTTTGCCCGCCAATGTGACCAAACGCGCCTCAAACTCCTGACCGCGCGGCGTGGCCAGCAGCGCCTTGACGCTCCAGTATTCGCGGTTGCGGAACGCCTCGATCTCCATCTCGCGCTCAACGATGATGCGCAGGGTGACCGACTGCACACGGCCCGCAGACTTGGCCCCCGGCAACTTGCGCCACAGAACTGGCGACAGGTTGAACCCCACCAGATAGTCCAGTGCGCGGCGGGCCAGATAGGCCTCGACCAGCGGCATATCGACCTGTCGCGGGTTTTCCATCGCCTCGGTCACGGCTTTTTTGGTGATCTGGTTGAACACCACGCGGCTGACGGGCGTGTCTTTCTTGATGGATTTGCGCTTGGTCAGCGCTTCTTGCAAATGCCAGCTGATCGCTTCGCCCTCGCGGTCGGGGTCAGTTGCGAGGATCAGGGCATTATCTTCGGCCAGCGCATCGGCGATCGCTTTGACATGCTTCTTGCTGTCGCTGGCGACCTCCCATTTCATGTCGAATTCATTGTCGGTATCGACCGATCCATCTTTGGGCGGCAGATCGCGAACATGGCCGTATGAGGCGAGAACAGTGTAATTATCGCCTAGATACTTGTTGATCGTTTTGGCCTTGGCCGGGGATTCGACAACAACTACGGGCATGAAAATAAACACCTTACATGAAGAAACAGGGCGATGGTCGCCTTGTCACATGTGGGATTGCAGTGGGTATTGTCAATGCACCTGCTGCGGTTGTGGCGCCAAGCCTTGCGATCACGTGGGGCGAATGGAAGTGCCTCTGGGGTGGGTGAAAGAGGAGGTGTCTGATTGCCTCGACGCCTAGACGACCCGTGCCAGCAAGCCGCCCGGCCGGCGCGTGATCTGGCCTTCAAGCTCTAGATCAACCAGGGCCGGGGCAACGTCGGATGCCGGGGTTGCCAGATCACGGATCAGTTGATCTTCGGCCAGTGGGGAAGGGCCAAGACGCGACAGTATCATTGTGTGCAAATCCGCCGTTTCGCGCAGGCTGCGTTCCGGTGGGGCGCCCGGCGGCTGGTCCAGCGGCAAACTGGCTTGCTTTACGGGGCCGAGCACCTCCAGCACGTCAGCGGCCGACCGGATCAAGGTTGCGCCGTCGCGCAGCAGCATGTTGCACCCTGAGGCGCGTGCATCGAAGGGATGGCCCGGTACGGCCAGCACTTCGCGCCCTTGATCCAGCGCATCGCGGGCTGTGATCAGACTGCCGGACTTCGCCGCAGCCTCAACCACAATTGTAGCCCGCGACAGGCCTGAGATGATCCGGTTCCGGCTGGGAAAATGCCGCGCCATAGGCTGCAGGCCCATTGGCTGTTCGGACAGGCGCAGGCCGGATGAAGCAATAGACATGGCCAGCTCGGTGTTTTCTGCCGGGTACATGACGTCGACACCACCTGCCTGCACCGCGATGGTGCCCGTGTCGAGCGCTGCCAGATGGGCTGCTGCATCGACCCCGCGGGCAAGACCGGAGACCACCACAAAGCCTGCGGCACCCAGATCACGCGCCAGCGATTTGGCCATGCGGGTCCCTAAAGACGAAGCATTGCGTGCGCCGACGAGCGAGACCATCGGGCGGGCCAGCAAAGATGTATCGCCCAAGGTCCATAGGAACGGGGGGGCATCGTCAATATCGGCCAATGCGGTTGGATAGTCTTTGTCGCCGTAAGCAATCAGGCGCGCACCCAATGTGCGCCCCGCTTTAACCTCTGCATGCACCACGCCTTCGGGACAAATGCGGTAATCTGAAACGCCCGCGGCGCGCGCTACTTCAGGTAGCGCGGCCAGCGCGTTCTGCGCAGTGCCGTGTTCAATCAGCAGTCGTTTATACGTCGCTATGCCGACCCGGCGCGAGCGCAACAGACGAAGGCGGGAAAACCGTTCATCTTCCGGGGTGGGTGGGAGTGGGGGGTGAGTGGAAGAAGGATAGTCGTCCTTGTCAGTCATCCCGATGCTCCGTCCGTTGCAAGAATCAGATATACTGAGACCTGGTTAACAGGGGATGAATCGATTGAGGCCAATGCCTGCTAGCTTTGAACGGTTTGGGTAACGCCTTGTTGAAATATTTCAGGCAGCAGAGCCCCCGACAGTCAACCCGCCAATCATCAGCGTAGGCTGGCCCACGCCAACAGGTACCCATTGGCCTTGCTTGCCACAGTTCCCCATCCCTGGATCAAGCGCAGGATCATTCCCGATCGCGCGGATCTGTTTCAGCGCAGTGGCGCCATCGCCGATCAGGGTTGCGCCCTTGACGGGGGCGCCGACAATACCGTTCTGCACGCGGTAAGCCTCGGTACAGGAAAACACGAATTTGCCGTTGGTGATATCCACCTGTCCACCGCCAAAGCCCACAGCATAGATACCGTCCTTCAGGTCGGCCACAATATCACCGGGGGCCACATCACCGCCCAACATATAGGTGTTGGTCATGCGCGGCATCGGGATATGCGCATAGGATTGCCGCCGCCCATTGCCCGTGCTGCGCACGCCCATCAGCCGCGCATTCTGCCGGTCTTGCATATAGCCAACCAGCTTGCCGTTCTCGATCAACACGTTTTTCGCGCTGGGCGTGCCTTCATCATCAACCGAGATAGAGCCGCGCCGGTCAGGTATCGTGCCATCGTCCAGCACCGTTACACCAAGGGCCGCGATCTGCTGGCCCATCAACCCGGCAAAGGCGGAGCTGCCTTTGCGATTGAAATCCCCCTCAAGTCCGTGACCAATTGCTTCGTGCAGCAAGATGCCGGGCCAGCCGGGGCCAAGCACCACATCCATGACGCCGGCAGGGGCCGGCACAGCTTCGAGATTGACAACAGCGATGCGCAAAGCTTCGCGGGTCTTTGCCTGCCAGTCGGCAGGGTCGAGCAGCCCATTAAGACCCATGCGCCCGCCGCCACCCGCACTGCCGCTTTCACGCCGTCCGTCCTGTTCAACGATGACCGCAATATTGACCCGCGTCATCGGGCGGATATCGCGCACGGAGGTGCCTTCGGGGCGCAATATCTCTACTTCTTGCAGGCTGGCGGCAATGCTGGCGGTCACCTGCACTACGCGTTCGTCCAGACTGCGGGCAAAATCATCCATCTCGCGCAGGGTGTCGACCTTGACCGGAAAGGCTGCCCCTTCGATCGGGTCAGCATCGGTATAGAGCTTGAGGTTGGTGCCTTCGGGCGCATCGGCCCATGTGCCACCCCCGTCGCCCACCGCCAAGCGTGCGGTTTCCGATGCCCGGCGCAGAGCAGATTCGGAGATCTCGGTGGAATGGGCATAGCCCGCCACCTCACCGCGCACCGCACGCAAGCCGAATCCTTCTGATGCGTCATAGCTGGCAGTCTTAAGCCTGCCATCATCAAACATCAGCGCCTCTGAACGGCGTCGTTCAAAGAACAATTCGCCATCGTCAGCACCCGCCACCGCGTCGCGCAGCACGCGCAATGCGGTTTCGCGTTCCAGATCGGTGTCAAATGGTGAAAATGGCGTTTCAGTCATGGGGAGCATATCCTATTTTACGAAGATTCCGGTGCTTCGCGTCCGTTTGACGCAATCGAAAGACTTTATCTTGGGGATAGAATATGATTGTAAGCATCAAGAATACAACGGCAGGGGGCACAAACAGCTCTTTCGCCATGAACACGTAGCCAAATTCGGTCAAAAGATCAGGACGACACATGAAAAATCTTCTCTCCCTCAGTGCGCTAATGGCCAGCTTTTCCGCCTTGCCCGCAATGGCGCAGGACGCGTTGCGGATCGATGACCTGGACGTGATCGGAAGGCCCACGAATGGCGAAATGGGTTTTCAGCCCGCAGCGACTCGGCTTGCTCAGGACATTCACGATCTCGACTGGCTGATTCTGGTGATCATCACCGTAATCACCCTCTTTGTGACAGCCCTGATCCTTTGGGTCTGCATCCGGTATAACGCCAAGCGCAACCCCGAGCCTGCTTCCTTTACGCACCACACGCCTGTTGAAGTGGCATGGACCGTTGGTCCGATCCTGATCCTGGTGCTGATTGGTGCCTATTCGTTGCCTATTCTGTTCCGCCAGCAGGAAATTCCAGCAGCCGACATCACGATCAAAGTGGTCGGTCATCAGTGGTACTGGAATTACGAGTACGTCGACAATGGGTTCGCTTTTGACAGCTACATGATCGGTGCACCCGCCACGATTACAGCAGCCGACGAAGACGCGGGCGCAATCGCCAACCGTCTCGACGATGTGATGGTCGCCAAGCTGGAAGAAGCGGGCTACTCACGTGACGAATGGCTTTTAGCCACTGACACTGCGGTTGTTGTGCCCGTTGGCAAGACCATCGTGATGCAAGTCACCGGTGCTGATGTGATCCACTCTTGGACCATCCCGGCCTTTGGTGTGAAGCAGGACGCTGTGCCAGGCCGTTTGGCCGAACTGTGGTTCTCTGCTGACAAGGAAGGTGTCTACTTTGGCCAGTGTTCCGAGCTTTGCGGTCAAGCGCACGCTTATATGCCGATCACGGTCAAAGTTGTGTCCCAAGAGGTCTACGACGAGTGGCTGGGCAATGCGATCGAAGAATACGCGGGCATCCCTCAGCCATTGACGATCGCCTCGCGCTGAACTGCGTCAACCTTGGGCCACGAGGCCCAAGGTATTCTTAACGTCGATAGCTGATACAGGGAGCTGTGCTTCGTGTATTTCGCCAAGATTTAAGGTGACCTATGACAGATATCACCAATACACCTGCCGCTGAATATGACGCGCAGCTGGGCGACTATTTCGCTCTGTTGAAGCCGCGCGTGATGCAGCTTGTGGTCTTTACCGCTGTGGTAGGCATGCTGGCGGCACCGGTGTCGGTACATCCGGTGATCGGCTTTGCGTCGATCCTGTTCGTCGCCATCGGGGCAGGGGCCTCGGGTGCGCTGAACATGTGGTGGGACGCCGATATTGATGCAGTGATGCGGCGTACCGCGAAACGTCCTATCCCTGCGGGAAAGGTACAGCCGGGCGAGGCACTGGCCCTTGGTGTTGGGCTGTCCTTCCTGTCGGTCATGATGCTGGCGCTCAGCGCCAATCTGCTGGCCGCGGGGATGCTGTTGTTCACCATCCTGTTCTACGCGGTCTTCTATTCCATGTGGCTCAAGCGCGCCACTCCGCAGAATATCGTCATTGGCGGCGCGGCGGGCGCTTTTCCACCCGTTATCGGTTGGATCATCGCCACAGGCAGCTTCTCGGTTGAGGCATGGTTGATGTTTGCGCTGATCTTCATGTGGACACCGCCTCACTTCTGGGCGCTGGCATTGTTTATGCGCTCTGACTATGACGACGCGAATGTGCCGATGCTGACAGTAACGCACGGCCGCCCTTCTACACGCCGTCATATCCTTGCCTATACAGTTTTGCTGGTCATCCTTGCCGTCGGCACCGGGTTCACAGCTATTGGTGGCTACATCTATCTTGCCACAGCCGTTGTCCTGAATGCGCTGTTCCTGCTTGGGGCCTATCGCATCTGGCAGCGCGACGAGGTGATGGCAGAGGAAGACAATTACGCGGTTGAGCGTAAATTCTTTCGGTTGTCGCTCTATTATCTGTTCCTGCACTTCGGCGCGATCCTGATCGAAGCCACCTTGCGTCCATACGGGCTGGGAGGCTGGTAATGGGCATCCGTACCGAACACGAACTGCATAGCCGCCGCAAAGGCCGCAATGTGGGTGTCGGCATTATGTTGGCCGGCTTTGTGGTGCTGATCATGCTTTTGACCTTCGTCAAAATCACCCAGACCGATTTCGCCCGCGCGCCGGGCACCGCCACACCGGCAACTGGATCGGAGGCAAACGACTGATGGCACTCTCTGGACCTGCAAAAACCGTTGCTCAAACCGTATCCCTCGTCGTGGTCATGGGCGGACTGGCATGGGCATCTGTCCCCTTCTACGATTGGTTCTGTCGCGTCACCGGCTTTGGCGGCGTTCCGGGCCAGGTCGAGGTGTCATCCGATGAAATTCTGGACCAAACCATCAAGATCCGCTTTGACGGCACGTTGAATGACAACATGGCGTGGGAATTCAAGCCGGTCGAGCGCGAGATGGAAATTCGCATTGGTGAAACAGGGCTCGCCTTTTACGAGGCCTACAACCCGACCGACCGACCCATCGCCGGACAAGCAAGCTACAACGTCACGCCCTACACCGCAGGCGCGTTTTTCGACAAGATCGATTGCTTTTGCTTTACCGAACAGGTTTTGGCCCCCGGTGAGCGCGTACAAATGCCCGTCAGCTTCTTCGTTGATCCCGAAATCGTCACTGACCGCGACGGACAGTATGTACACACCATCACGCTTTCCTATACATTCTACGAAATTGATCTGCCCGAGGGATACGCCTCCCTTGACGCAGAGACCACAACAGACCTGAACTAAGAAGGGACCGCCAGTTATGGCAAACGCAAAGAACCACGATTACCATATTCTCGCACCGTCCAGCTGGCCCCTGCTGGGTTCGCTTGCCGGTTTCGTTATGCTGTTTGGCGCTGTGCTGTGGATGCACGGGGTCACGCCCTTCCTGTTCTGGGGCGGTTTTGTCGCCGTTCTTTATGTGATGTTCGGCTGGTGGCGCGAAGTTGTGCTGGAAAGCCGTGTGGGCGACCACACCACCGTGGTCCGCATCGGCCTGCGCTATGGCTTCATCCTGTTCATCATGTCCGAAGTCATGTTCTTTGCCGCGTGGTTCTGGACCTTCTTCAAACAGGCGTTCTATCCGATGAACGAATATGTGGGGTCGGAATACGTGCCCCCGGTCTTTGATCCGGTAAACGCCTTTCACCTGCCGCTGATCAACACGCTGATCCTACTCCTTTCGGGCTGTGCCGTGACCTGGGCCCACCATGCGCTGGTCCATGAAAACAACCGCAAGGACTTGATCACCGGACTGGCCATTTCGATCGTGCTGGGTGTCTTCTTTACCGCGCTTCAGGCCTACGAATATGCCGAGCTGATCCTGCACCACGATTGGGTGTTTGGTGGCGATGCGTTCTTCTCGGCCTTCTTCATGGCGACAGGTTTCCACGGCATGCATGTGATTATCGGTACGATCTTCCTGGGCATTTGTCTGATCCGCGCCATGCGGGGCGACTTTACGCCTGAAAGACATGTCGGTTTCGAAGCAGCGGCCTGGTACTGGCACTTCGTTGACGTGGTTTGGCTATTCCTGTTCTTCGCCGTCTACGTCTGGGGTGTCCCGTCACACTAAGCGGGCTCTGTCATCAGACAGTCGCACGGGGTTGCATCTGCGGCTCTGATATCTGAAAAGCCAAGCGCGCGAACATTCTGCTTCGCGCGCTTTTTCGTCTGTTCGAGTGTTGCTATGAACCGCGTTCTTTTCCTCATCCTGATCGGCCTCGGCGGCGCTGCCATTCTGGTGTCGCTGGGCGTCTGGCAAATCCAGCGGCTGGCCTGGAAAGAAGGCGTAATTGCAGACATCGACGCGCGTATCCTCGCGACGCCCGTGGACTTGCCCGCCAGTCCCGATCCCGCCACAGATGCCTACCTGCCTGTGCAGGCGACCGGCGTGATGGCCGGGGACACCTTGCGCGTGTTGGTCTCGCAGAAAGACATCGGTGCGGGCTACCGCCTGATCACGGCGTTCGAGAACGCCGGGGTGCGTGTCTTGCTTGACCGCGGGTTCATTGCCGTTAATGCTGCGCAGCCTGACAGTCCGGCAGCAGAGGTTACCGTCACCGGCAATCTGCAGTGGCCACAAGAAACGGATGATTTCACGCCAGAGCCGGATATCGCCAACAATATCTGGTTCGCCCGCGATGTGCCTGCGATGGCAGCCGCCCTCGACACCGATCCGGTGCTGATCGTCGCACGCAGTGTTTCACCTGCTGAAAGTGGCGTCGCCCCTTTTCCGGTCGACACCAGCCGTATTCCGAACGACCACTTGCAATACGCCATCACCTGGTTCTCACTGGCGGCCATCTGGCTGGCCATGTCTCTCTTGTTCTTGCGCCGCCGCCGCGCCTCCTCATCCGAAAGCTGACCAAAAATGCGCTATATCTCCACCCGTGGCACAGCCCCCGTTCTGAGTTTTGAAGAAGCGATGCTGACCGGCCTTGCCCGCGACGGTGGCCTTTATGTGCCCGAGACGATCCCGACGCTGACCCACGACCAGATTGCCGCGATGAATGGCCAATCCTACGAGGATATCGCGTTCACTGTAATGCGCCCTTTCATCGGAAACACGTTTACCGACGCGGAATTCCGCCAATTGATCGCCAACGCCTATGGCGGCTTTGGTCACACCGCGCGTGCGCCGCTGGTACAGCTTGCGCCGAACCATTTCCTGCTTGAGCTTTTTCACGGTCCTACGCTGGCGTTCAAGGATTTCGCCATGCAATTGATCGGCCAGATGTTCCAGCTGGCTTTAGGCCGAAAAGGCGAGCGCGTGACCATCGTCGGTGCCACCTCTGGCGATACCGGTTCTGCCGCGATTGAGGCATTTCGGGGCTTGGACAATGTGGATGTGTTTATTCTCTACCCGCACGGGCGTGTGTCGGATGTGCAGCGCCGGCAGATGACCACACCGACAGAATCCAACGTGCACGCCCTGGCCGTCGATGGCGATTTCGATGACTGTCAGGCGCGACTGAAGGATATGTTCAACGATTTCGAATTCCGCGATGGTGTGAAACTGGCAGGCGTCAACTCGATCAACTGGGGCCGGGTGTTGGCGCAGGTGGTCTATTACTTTAGCTCTGCCGTGTCGCTTGGTGCGCCTGCACGCGAGATCAGCTTTACCGTACCCACGGGCAATTTCGGGGATATTTTCGCGGGCTATATCGCCAAGCGGATGGGTCTGCCGATCAAGGATCTCGTTGTGGCAACCAACCAGAACGACATTCTGGACCGGTGTTTGAAAGGGCAGGGCTATCACAAGGGCAGCGTGCATCCCTCGATCAGCCCTTCGATGGACATTCAGGTCAGCTCCAACTTTGAACGCGCTCTTTTTGATGCCTATGACCGCGATGGGAATGCTGTCGCGCAACTGATGACCGAGCTGAGCGAAGGCGGGTTTGACGTGAGCCAAGGTGCGATGCAGGTCCTGTCCGACACGTATTCATCGGGCCGCGCATCAGAGGCGGAAACCACGGCCACGATCAGCGACCGGCTCAAGACCACCGGCGAGTTGCTTTGTCCGCATTCTGCAGTCGGCGTCAAAGTGGCCGATGAACAGCGCGAAGAGGCCACCCCGATGGTTACCCTCGCCACCGCGCATCCCGCGAAATTCCCTGATGCGGTCGAGGCTGCCACCAGCATCCGCCCACCCCTGCCGCCTCGAATGGCCGATCTTTTCGAGCGTGAGGAGCGCCTGACACGTGTCGCCAATGACATGGACGCATTGAAATCACATATCAAAGGGGCGCTTGGCCTATGAGCCTGAACGAACACCGCCTGCCAAACGGCTTTCGCATCGTTACCGAACATATGCCCGGGCTGGCGTCGGCCTCCATCGGCATCTGGGTCAATGCAGGCGGCCGTCATGAGACGCCCAAGCAAAACGGGATCGCGCATTTCCTTGAGCATATGGCGTTTAAAGGAACCGAACGGCGCACCTCCTTGCAAATTGCCGAAGCGATCGAGGATGTAGGCGGCTATATAAATGCTTACACCAGCCGCGAAGTCACCGCCTATTACGTTCGCGTGTTGGAAAACGACGTGGCGCTTGGCCTTGATGTCATCGCGGACATCCTGCGCAACCCGGTGCTGGACCCGAACGAGATTGAGGTCGAGCGCGGTGTGATCCTGCAAGAGATCGGGCAGGCGCTTGATACGCCGGACGATGTCATCTTTGACTGGTTGCAAGAGCAAGCCTATCCGGGTCAGGCGCTTGGCCGTACGATCCTTGGACCCAGCGAACGCGTGTCAAACTTTGGTCGCGCCGATCTGCAGGGATTTATCGCCGATCATTATGGACCCGAGCAGATGGTGCTGGCTGCCGCCGGTGCGGTGGATCACGATGCCATCGTCAGACTGGCCGAAGAACTTTTTGGCGATATGCCAGCCAAACCTTTGTTTCAGATGGACAGCGCCAGTTTCAAAGGCGGCGAGTTCCGGCAGGACAAATCGTTGGAGCAAGCCCATTTCGCGCTGGGGTTTGAATCGCCCGGCTACAGTGCCGACGATATCTATGTGGCGCAAATTTATGCCTCGGCTTTGGGCGGCGGCATGTCCTCGCGCTTGTTTCAGGAAATTCGCGAGAACCGCGGCCTGTGCTACACAATCTTTGCGCAGGCCGGTGCCTATGCGGATACCGGCATGACCACGATTTATGCGGGCACTTCTGCAGAACAGCTGCCCGAACTGGCTGAAATCACGATTGACGAGATGAAACGCGCGGCCAGTGATATGTCCCCGGCCGAGGTCGCACGCGCACGTGCGCAGATGAAAGCGGGCTTGCTCATGGGGCTGGAGAGTCCGTCGAACCGGGCCGAGCGTCTGGCGCGGCTCATTCAGATCTGGGACCGGATCCCGCCCCTGTCGGAGACCATTGAAAAGATTGATGCTGTTACCACGGGGGACGTGCGCGATCTGGCCGAGCGGATGGCCGGTTCGGCACCGGCGGCGCTGGCGCTTTACGGGCCGGTCGAAGGAGCACCCAGCTTGCAAAACCTTGAGGAGCGTCGCGCTGCCTGATGCTGTCGCTCAAACGGAAACTGCGGATTGAAACCGAACGGCTGACCCTGCGCGCCCCGCAGCATGCCGATTATCGCACATGGACTGCCCTGCGGGTCAAAAGCCGTGATTTTCTCACCAAATGGGAGCCAATCTGGGCTGACGATCACCTCAGCCGCAAGGCGTTCACCAATCGTGTCTATTGGTCCCAAAGGTCGATCACCTCCGGCTCTGCGGTGCCACTTTTCCTGGTGCGGCGCGAGGATGAAGTGTTGATGGGTGCGATTACGTTGGACAACATCCGACGAGGGCCTGCGCAGTCGGGCACACTGGGCTACTGGACCGGCGAGCAATTCGCGCGCCAAGGCTACATGCGCGAAGCGATCCATGCGCTGGTACATCATGCCTTCACCCGCCTCGATCTCAGCCGTATTGAAGCAGCTTGCCTGCCTGAGAATACCGCCTCGCGCGGGCTGCTGGAAAAGACCGGGTTCAAATACGAAGGTGTCGCGCAAAGTTATTTGCAGATCGACGGGCGCTGGCGCACCCACGTTCTTTATGCAGCCCTGCGCAGTGATCGGCGCGGGAAGACGGATGTGGGTTAGGCGTCAGCCACCGACATAGTGCAGGCTGGTAAACTCGGACCGAAAGGCGCGGGTTTGTGAGGCAAGCGCTGCGGCACCATCGGTCTGAAGCGCCTGCGCGATCAAATCGGCCAGCCTGTCCACATGATCCAGACCCACACCCCAGCGCACTAATTCCGGCGTTCCCATGCGCAGCCCGTTCATATCGCCCGCGACCTCTGGGATAGGCAGGCCAATGCCGCATGCCAGAAACCCGGCTTGGCGCAGTTTTTTCGATGCCGCCTGCCCACCGCCATAAGTCGCGGCCTCCAATGCGAATTGATGCGAATTGGTGATGCCATTTGCGGTGCGGAACACCGGCACGCTGCGCGCGTCCAAAGCTTCCGCCAAGGCCTGCGCCAGCGCAATCATCTGAGCCGCGTATTCGGCACCGAAGTCGAGCCAGTCGAGCATGGTCAACGCCAGAGCAGCGGATTTTGCGGCGTCGAAGTTGGCTGTCATGCCGGGAAAGGCGATGGCATCCAGCCGTTCGGCCAGATCCGCATCGTTGCTGACGATCAGCCCACCCGGAGGCCCACCAAGGCTTTTATAGGTGCTCATCGTCATCAGATGCGCGCCCTCAGTCAGCGGATTATGCCACACGCGGCCCGCGATGATCCCGCACTGGTGTGCCGCATCGAACAGCAGTTTCGCGCCCACCTCATCCGCGATGCCGCGCACTGCGGCCACGGGATGCTCGAACAGATTGAGTGAGGCACCGATGGTGATCAACTTGGGTTTCACCTTATGTGCCAGTTTGCGCAGCGCGTCGATGTCAACGGTATAGCCATCTGCATCCATGGGCGCGGTCACAGTGGTCAGTCCGAACAACCCCGCACAACCTGCTGCATGATGGGTTACATGCCCCCCGATGCTGGCAGGCGGCGCAATAATGGTATCGCCGGGTTTGCAGGTGGCCAGGAAACCGTAAAGGTTCGCCATCGCACCAGACGGCACCCTGATTTCGGCAAACTGCGCATCGAATACCTGCGCGCAAAGCTCGGCGGTGATCACCTCGATCTCTTCGATGGCTTCCAGCCCCATTTCGTATTTATCGCCCGGATAGCCCAGCGAGGGCCGTGTGCCGATGCCGGAGGCCAACATCGCTTCGGCACGCGGCGACATAACATTGGTGGCGGGATTGAGGTTGAAGCATTGCCGTTCGTGGATTTCCCGGTTTTCCTCGGCCAAGGCCTGAAGGCGTGCTGCTATGGTTACGCTGTCCTGCCCGGCGGTGCGGGCGGCCAGGGACTGCACAAGGGTTTCGCTCTGCGCGGGCACCCATGAACGCGATTGAAGCATCTTAACTCTCCTGCATCATATTCAAGCGCAGTAGCGCCGCAAACGCGGCAAATGCCAAGTCGGAATGTCGCAGGATGCCAGTCTTTTGGTGATCTGGCACGAACCTGTGTTAAGCTCGAGCCAAAGGAGACCGCCGATGATCCGCAGCTTTCTGATTGCTTTTCTCGCCCTCACATCCCCCGCCTTCGCGCAGGCCGACCGCACGCCCAGCCATTGCATCGCTCTGGCGCAATCGGCACCCGGCATGGCCTATGTCACCCGTGCCAACCTACCCGATGTGGCCGAGGAAACCGTGCTGCTGCACTACATCGCCCATGCGTCATTTCTGATCCGCAGCCATGCAGGGCTGAACATGGTCACCGATTTCACGGGCTTCACCGGCACGTTGCCCTTCGTGCCGGATGTGGTCACAATGAACCACGCGCATGACAGCCATTGGACCCCGTTTCCCGATCCTGCCATTCCCCATGCACTGAAAGGCTGGGGCGAATTTGGCGAAGGGGTCGATCATCATGTCGATCTGGGCGAGGTGCTGGTGCGTAATGTCTCCACCGACATCCGGTCGCAGTTTTCGGGGGTGGAGCCGAAGGGCAATTCGATCTTCGTGTTCGAGATGGCAGGTCTGTGCATTGGCCATCTGGGCCATTTGCATCACGCGCCGGACCCCGCGCAATATGCGGCACTCGGGCGGCTTGATGTTGTGATGGCCCCAGTTGACGGTGGCTATACGCTGGACCAGCCGACGATGATCTCGGTGCTGAAGCGGCTCAAATCCTCCATCGTGATCCCGATGCATTGGTTTTCGCAGTTTGCGCTGGATGACTTTCTGATGGGCATGCGCGACGAGTTTCAGATTGTCGAAACCGGCGGCCCTTCGCTGATCGTGTCGCTGGACCGTCTGCCGTCGCGCCCGACGATCATGGTCCTGCGCCCGTCTTATCTGAATGTGCCAAGATAGCATCTTGCATCCAGCCCGCTGGTGCCGGATCAATACAGCATGACATTACACCCTGCCGATAACGACTTTCGCACCCGCCTTGCCGCTGACCTGCCAGATGAGGTGTTCCGCCCGATCGAGGACCGCTATCTTGAGGAACCGCGTGGCCGTTACGCCGGGCAGACGGCCCTACTGGCGCAGCCGCGCTCCGTGCAAGAGGTCTCAACCTTGATCCGTCATGCGTCAGAAGCGGGGGTGGGTGTGATCCCCTATGGTGGCGGTACCGGGTTGGTCGGCGGACAGATCGCCTCAGACGGGCCGGCGCCGTTGATCCTGTCGCTCGAGCGGATGAGCAAAGTGCGCGACGTCTATGCGGATGAAAACGTGCTGATCGCCGAAGCGGGTGTGGTGCTGGCCGATGTGCAGGACGCAGCGGACGCGGTGGACCGGCTGTTCCCCCTTTCCTTGGCATCGGAAGGCACGGCCCGGATCGGCGGCAATCTGGCCACGAACGCAGGCGGCACCGGTGTGCTGCGCTACGGCAATACCCGCGATCTATGTTTGGGGCTCGAGGCTGTGCTGCCCGATGGGCAAATCTGGAACGGCCTGACGCGGCTGCGCAAAAACAACACCGGCTATGATCTGCGCCATTTGCTTATCGGGGCCGAAGGGACATTGGGCGTGATCACCGCCGCAGCGCTCAAGCTGTTTCCCAAACCCGCAAGGACCGGCACCGCGCTGATGGTGGTGCACAGCCCCGCAGCGGCCCTCGACCTGCTGACGCTCGCCAAAAGCCAAGTGGGTGAAATGGTCAACGCCTTTGAATTGATCCACCGCCAGGGCTTTGATTTTCTGGCCGAAGTTTTGCCCAGTGCGCCACAGCCCTTCGATACACCGCCCGAATGGTGCGTTCTGATCGAACTGGGGATGAGCGCCGATCTTGATCCGGCAACGGCACTTGAGGCGCTCTTCGTGGCGGCCCATGAGGCGGGGTTGGTGCCAGATGGCCTCATCGCGCAGAACGCCGCCCAAGCTGCGGATTTCTGGAACGTGCGCGAGATGATCCCCGAAGCGAACCGCCGCATCGGCTCAGTCTCAAGCCACGATATTTCAGTGCCGATAAGCGCCATTCCCGATTTCATCAGAAAAGGCGGTGAGACCCTGGCCCGGATAGGCGACTTCCGCATCAATTGTTTCGGCCATGTGGGCGATGGCAACCTGCACTACAACGTCTTCCCCATGCCCGGCAAATCCCGAAGCGACCATGAAAACCAACGCCCCGCGATCAAAGCGGCCGTGCATGATCTGGTGCATGACATGGGCGGATCAATCTCGGCAGAACATGGCATCGGGCGGGTCAAGGTCGCCGATCTGGAACACTACGGCGATCCGGCCAAGCTGTCGGCGATGCGGGCCATCAAAGCCGCGCTTGATCCAAAGGGGATCATGAACCCCGGTGCGGTTCTACGGTCCTTGTGATCACCCTTTGAAGTAGCACGAATCCCCGCGGCTTTCGATGGCGGCCGAGATCCGCTCGACCGCTATGGCATAGGCCGCGTCGCGCATTGAGCTGCCGTCCTTCTCGGCGCGGTCGAAACACTGCGGCGCAATGCGGTCAAATCGCGCTTTAAGCCGGTCGTGCACCTCTTCGGCGCTCCAACGATCGCCCGTGCGGCCCTGTATCCATTCATAATAGCTGACCGTCACACCACCGGCATTGACCAGAACATCCGGCAGCACGGTTACACCGCGGCCATAAAGCGTGTCATCCGCATCGGGGCTGACGGGACCATTGGCGATTTCAAGGATCACTCCGGCCTGGATGTCGCCGACGTTGTCCACTGTCACCGCGTCTTGCAGGGCGGCCAATGCCAGCACGTCGACGTCAAGCGCCAGTAGTTTGTTGGTTTCAAGTTCTTGGTGGTCCTTGCCATCCCTAACGGATGTATCGGAATAGACCTTGTCCAACCCTTTGCCTTTTTCCTTCTCGGTATGGATTGGTTCAGGGTCCAGCCCCTCTTTGGCATAGATCGCGCCGCCGGAATCCGATACAGCAACAATCTTGAACCCGGCCTTGTGGGCCAGCATCGCAAAATGCGCTCCTGCATTGCCAAACCCCTGCACGGCAACGGTGATGTCTTTGGGTTTCTTGTCGCTGCGTTTGGCCCATTCCTGCAGCACATAAAGCGCTGCCTGTCCGGTGGCCGCCACGCGCCCTTCGGAGCCACCAAGGGCCAGCGGTTTGCCCGTGATCGCGGCCGGGGTGCGCGCGCGTGCGATCTGGTCGTATTCATCGGCCATCCAGCCCATGATGCGCGGGTTGGTGTTCACATCGGGTGCGGGAATATCGGTGTCCGGCCCCATCAGATTGTGCAGCTCGCGCACGAAAGACCGGGACAAACGTTCCAGCTCTTGCCGCGACAGGCTTTTCGGATCGACCTGAATGCCGCCCTTGCCGCCGCCAAAGGGCAAGTCCATGAGCGCGCATTTGATTGTCATCCAGCGGGCCAACTCGGTCGCTTCTTCAAGGGTCACGCCCGGATGAAACCTTACGCCGCCCTTGGCCGGACCCAGCACCGTGTTGTACTGGACGCGCCAGGCCAGAAAGACCTCTAACGTGCCGTCGTCACGCCGGATCGGCACAGACATCTGGATGCGCTTGTGGGCGTGCTGCAGCATCTTGCGCGCATCATCAGACAGATCAAGTCGTCCTAGTGCGCGGTCTAGGATGGGCGTGCTTTGTTCGGACATGGGGACTTCCTTTCTGCTGGTCCCCGATGAACCTAGTGCGCGTTACGCGCCCTCAAAGGCACAAAGTGCTTGTACTTCCATCCCCATGGCTTCGAGCCGCTTGCGGCCACCTAGATCGGGCAGATCAATGATGAACGCGGTCGAGATAATCTCGCCACCCAACCGTTCGATCAGTTTGATCCCGGCCTCTGCGGTACCGCCCGTTGCAAGCAGATCATCCACGACCAGAATTTTCTCACCCGGCTGGATGGCATCATCGTGGATCTCTACAATCGCCTCGCCATACTCCAACGTATAGTCTTGGGAGATCGTGCGCCCGGGCAGCTTGCCCTTCTTGCGGATCGGTACAAACCCGACGGACAGTTGATGCGCAATCGCACCGCCCAGGATAAAGCCGCGCGCCTCAAGCCCCACCACCTTGTCGATTTGCATTCCGGCATAGGGGTGCAACATCTGATCAATCGCCATGCGAAACCCGCGTGGATCGGCAAACAATGTGGTCACATCGCGAAACATGATCCCCTCATGGGGGAAATCGACGATGGTGCGGATATAATCTTGGACCTGTTTCATGCGGTGCTCCGGCGCAGGGTGGCTGTAAGAATGCCCATCGCAATCAACGCAGCACCACCGCCACGGGTGATCCAGGTGATCACGAAAGGCCGTGCAATGACGCGCCGCAAACGATCGGCCATCAGCGCATAAGCAAAGGCGTTGAGGGCTGCAAGGCCTACGAAGGTAGCGATCAGAATGGCGAATTGCGGCAGCAGCGGTGCCTCGGGGCGGATAAATTGCGGAACGAAAGCGATGAAAAACGCAATCGACTTAGGATTCAGTGCTGTCACCGCCGCCGCATGGCCGAAAACCTGCCGCCCTGAAATATCCGCGCCGTCCGGCAGCGCAAGTCCGTCCGACGGTGCAGAGCGGATCAGCTTCACACCGAGCCAGACGAGATACACCGCACCGACCCACTTGAGCAGGGTAAATAACCCCGCGGACGCCAGTACCAGCGCGCCAAGTCCCGCCAAAGAAGCGCTCATCGCGATGAAATCGCCCAATGCGACCCCCGCCGCTGAAGCGACAGCTACGGATCGCCCCTTGCTCAGCGCATAGCTGAGCACCAGCAAAACCGTGGGGCCGGGGATCAACAACAAAGCGGTCGAAGCCGCGACAAACGCCAGCCAAAGGTCAAATGACATCGCGCACCTCCCGATAAACCCTGCCAGCAAAGACACGGCCTCCCGCGCAGTTCAAGTGCAATCCCTTCAGCTTCACCCTTTTCCAAATACCAAAGTACACCGCTGCCACCGGCGCAAGGCTTCAGATAACGCGCGCAGCAATGGCATCCAGCTTGGCCATCACCGCAGGGTCGCGGGCATCGGGTTGAGTCATGATGGCAAACTCGAGGGCGCGGTCACAGCCATGCGGGCAGGGTGCCCGTGTCTCTCCGAGAAGCGCTGGCAGGCCAGCGACGAGGGTCCGCGCCTTATCAGCATTGCCCATCAGCGTAGCGATGATCGCCGTGACATCAACCTCGCCATGGTCGGGATGCCAGCTATCATAATCCGTGATCATCGCCACCGAAGCATAACAAAGCTCCGCCTCGCGGGCGAGTTTTGCCTCGGGCATATTGGTCATGCCAATCACATCCGCCCCCCAACTATCCCGGTACATTTTAGATTCCGCCAGGGTCGAAAATTGCGGCCCCTCCATAGCGAGATAGGTGCCGCCGCGATGGACGTTTATGCCAGAATCCCGCGCCGCAGTCTCGCAGGCATCGCCCAGTCGCGGGCAGGTGGGGTGGGCCACGCTCACATGCGCCACACATCCGGTGCCAAAGAACGATTTCTCCCGCGCAAAGGTCCGGTCGATAAACTGGTCGACGATGACAAAGTCACCGGGTGCCATCGCTTCACGGAAGGAGCCACAAGCTGAAACAGAGATTACGTCGGTACAGCCCAACCGTTTGAGAGCATCAATATTGGCGCGGTAGGGCACAGTTGTCGGGCTATGGACATGCCCCCTCCCGTGCCGCGGCAGAAATGCCATCTCTACCCCGTCCAGCGTTCCGGTCAGGATTGCATCCGACGGCGTGCCCCAGGGGCTCTCAACCGTCACCCATTCCGCACCGGTTAGACCGTCGATGTCGTAAATGCCTGATCCACCGATTACGGCGATTTTTGTTTGTGTCATGATGATTCCTTTGCGCACCCGGCACCCAGCGCCGCTCTTTCGCCGCAGCAAGTCAGAGGGTTCCATCAAGTGCAACCCCCTTGCGATTGAATTAAGCGCCTGGTCGCGATGGGTCCGCGCCTTTAGATGTACAAAATGCTGAAGTGCGCCCCGGCCAATCAATCGCACCGTTTGACGACCCTCGGCATGGTCGAAGACCAGCAGTTCAATCCGCACTCTTGGCAACCGCGAACAAGTGGTATAGCGAGCGCGAAATACTGATTTCCCAGACAGACCCATGCAAAGGATGCCCGATGGCGCGTTCGCTCTTTCATAGTTTCACCAAAAACCTCGAAGTCACCGACCTGCGCTGGATGGCCGAGGACGGGTTTTCGGTGGCACGGTTGCGCATCGAACTGCTCTCCGGTCTGACGGTTGCGCTGGCGCTTGTACCCGAAGCGGTGGCCTTTGCTTTTGTTGCCGGGGTGCACCCGCTTGTTGGTCTTTATGCGGCCTTTCTGGTCGGTCTGATCACCGCCTTGATCGGCGGCCGGCCGGGGATGATTTCTGGTGCGACGGGTGCGTTGGCCGTTGTCATGGTGGCGCTGGTGGCGCAACACGGTGTTGAATATCTTTTTGCTACGGTGGTCCTGATGGGGCTGCTGCAAATCTTTGCTGGCATCATGCAATGGGGTAAATTCATTCGCCTTGTGCCGCATCCTGTGATGCTGGGCTTTGTAAACGGTCTCGCTATCGTGATCTTTCTGGCCCAAATGGGCCAATTCAAGGTGCCCGGTACCATGGTCGATACCGGACATGGCATGAGCGGGGGCGAATGGCTGTCCGGCACACCCCTCTATCTGATGCTGGCCCTCGTGGCGGCGACGATGGCGATCATCTGGATCATGCCCCGGATCACCAAGCTGATCCCTGCGCCTTTGGCAGGTATTGGCATTGTCGCAGCAGTTGTGATCCTTACCGGCATGGATGTACCTCGCGTCGGCGATCTGGCCTCTATTGAAGGCGGCTTGCCGATGCCGCACATCCCCTTTGGCGACGGCTTGGGCCTTTACGGGACAGCGCTTGCGCCGCTGACGCTTGAAACGCTCTATATCATTCTGCCCTATGCGGTAATCCTCGCCGCCATCGGCCTGATTGAATCGCTGCTGACGCTCAACCTTGTGAGCGATATGACCAACACCCGTGGTGGGGCGTCACAGGAATGTGTGGCGCAAGGCGTGGCCAATACGGTCACCGGATTCTTCGGCGGCATGGGTGGTTGTGCGATGATCGGCCAATCCATGATCAACGTCAAATCGGGTGGCCGCACGCGGGTCGCAGGCATCGCCGCGGCAGTTTTCCTGCTGCTGTTTATCCTTGTCGGATCGTCCCTGATCGAACAGATCCCGCTGGCCGCTTTGGTCGGCGTGATGTTCATGGTGGTGATCGGCACCTTTGCGTGGAACTCCCTGACCATCCTGCGCAAAGTGCCGCTGACGGATGCTTTCGTGATCCTGCTGGTCACTGTTGTCACAGTCTATGAAGACCTTGCAGTCGCGGTGGTCGTTGGGGTGATCGTCTCGGCGTTGGCCTATGCCTGGAACAACGCACGGCGCATCCATTCCAAAACCTACATCACCCCAGAAGGGGCCAAGGTGTACCAAATCCAAGGCCCGCTTTTCTTTGGCTCTGCCGAAGGCTTTACGGAACTCTTTGATGTGCACCAGGATCCGTCATTGGTGGTAGTGGATTTCGCAGACAGCCGCGTGGTGGACCAATCCGCGCTGCAAGCGATTGAAGCCATTGCAGGCAAGTACGAAGGCGCAGGCAAGCGCATCGAGCTGCGCCACCTTAGCCGCGATTGCCACAAACTGCTGAAAAAGGCAGGCCATTTGATGGTCGATAGTGACGATGATCCCGATTACGCGCTGGCGGTGAATTATCAGGTACGTACCGGAGTGCTTGGCGGGCATTAAAAGGCGAATGAGGCCGGGTTGTTTGATCCGAGCCTCGCAATACCTTACGCGCCAAACACGTTCTAATGATCGTCCAGATCAAGGTCTGACGCGCTCGTGCTGCAATAGCATGAGCGCAGATCTTCTGATCGCCTTTTACACTTGGCTATGCCCGAAAGTGGATCGCAGTCCTGAGGTGCCAAAAGTGCGCGGCATTACGCCTCTATTTCATGATTGCAACCCATTCCCGAGATGGACCAGCCTACCAAACGGCTAAAGTGACGTACCGTTTGTACCGTCAAACCCGACTTGCGGAACGATGTTCCGGCAAGCGGTATTGGCAGGGGAAAATTTTTAGGTTTAACTCATTTCTGGTGAGGTCGGATTGCTTCGGGAGGAAGCACCGCCTTTGAAAACTATCAGATGTTACTGATGGCTTTCAACCATGCTGGGAAAGGAAACCAGTTCGGGGAGGTTCAATTGTTGAACGTAAACGTATGCGCTCAAACGCCTCTTCTTGCTCGAGTTCCTGACCGGACAAAGGAACGTTAAAAGGGAGAGACGTGAAATGAATAAGTTTATATTGTCAGCCAAGGTCGCCGTTGGGTCGGCCATTCTGGCAACCGGGCTGTCACATGTTGCAATGGCGCAGGATTATGACTGGCCACGCCTGATGGTGATTGCGACACCGGGGACATCGACGGGCAGCTTTGCCTCCACCAACGGTTGGGGTCCGGTATTCCAGAAAGAGACCGGCACCACGGTACGTATCGTACCCGAAGACAGCGAATTGATGCGGAACCGCCGCCTGACCGAGCGTGAGGACGTCGCGATTGCATCTGTGTCCGCCGCCGAGATGGCCTCGCAGACAGAAGGCGTTGGCGGCTATGCTTCAGCGCGTGCCATTCCACAGCGGATCTTGTGGCACCACAACGATACGCCCTGGGGTTTCGTTGTTGCGGGCGATTCTGAAATCCAGTCGCTTCAAGATATTGCCAAAGGCGGTGTGCGCGTGACCGAAGGCGTGTTTTCGCCCGCGATTGTTTCGGTTGTCACGGAAGCACTGCCCGGTTTCATTGGTCTGTCCCCCGAACAGGCGCAGGAGCAAATCGAATATGTGCCCGCCTCCAGCTACGGTGAAAACTGCCGCTCGGTTGTCGAGGGTAAATCCGATGTCGCCTATTGCTCGCCGATCTCTTCGGTGCTGTCTGAAATGGAAGGCGCACCGGGAAGCATCCGCTGGCTGCCCATGGATCCCTCAGACAAAGAAGGCTGGAACCGCTTTCTTGATTTCCGCGGTATGACAATCCCGTCGAAAGTCTCGATGGGTGTGAAAACAGCGAACGGTGTGGACTCAATGACGTCCAACTTCGTTTATGCTGTTCCCGTGACCGCAGATGTCGATTTCACCTACAACATGGCAAAATGGCTGCACCAGTCTTATGACGCGTACAAAGGCACGCATGCGCTTGCCACGCGTATGTCTGTCGAGCAGTTCCGTCAATTTCTGAACGCCAACCCGATCCCGGTGCATGAGGGTACAGTCAAGTACCTACGCGAGATCGGCCAGTGGAGCGACGAAGACGACGCATGGAACACTGCCGCAATCGAGCAGATGGATGCATGGATTGCTGCACGCCAGGCCGGTATGAAGGCGGCGATGGAGCAAGGTCTCGAAATCAACTTCGAAAACGAAGAGTTCTTGAACCACATGGGCGAGTATACCAAAGACCTCTCGCCATTCCGCTCGCGCCTATAATCGGCTTTTGAAAGCATGACCGGCGGAGCGGTTCTCCCGCTCCGCCACTTTTCGAAATCGCGCAACAGAACGCCATACCCGGAATCACAATATGTCAGACCAACAATCAAACACAGCCCCCCACCCCAGCGACGAGGATGCAATCCAGTTGGGTCGGCTCGGCGGCCTTTTCTCATGGACAAGCATTGCATTCGTTGTGCTCTGTACGGGCGGTATCTCGCTTGGGCTGGCCTATGCCTTTGGCGTACCGGTGGCAGGGCAGCGCTTGATTGAAGGGCAGTATTACTGGGTCTTTATCGGCATCTTTCTCGCGGCGTCATTCATTGCCTTGCCAGCAAAGGCGAACCAGTTTTCGGTGCCGATCTATGATTGGATCGCGGCAGCCGTCGCACTGGGAATTTGCCTTTATTTCTCTACCCACGCTTGGGAAATTGTTCAGGCGGGCTGGACCAATATCTACGCAGGTGCGGTCTTGTGGGTCTTGATGCTCGAGATCGCGCGGCGGTCAGGTGGACTGCCTTTCCTGCTCGTGGTCTTCTTGCTGGGGCTTTACCCGATTGTTGCGGATTACTTCCCCGGGTTGCTGATGGGTATTCCCTACACCTTTGACCGTATGATCGAGGCCCACGTCTTCCGAACCGAAGGATTGATGGGGATCACCACCAAGATTGTTGCGGAAATCGTTCTCGGGTTTTTGGTATTTGCCGGGGTGTTGATCGCAACGGGCGCGGGTAAGTTCTTTATTGATATCGCAAATGCGGGTTTCGGTAAGTATCGCGGCGGCTCTGCCAAGGTATCTGTTGTCGCAAGCGCATTCTTCGGCTCGCTGTCAGGATCCATCTTTTCGAACATCGCGGGCACAGGCTCAATCACTATCCCAACGATGAAAAAGGCCGGATACCCACCGCATTATGCGGGCGCGATCGAAGCCTGCGCCTCCACGGGCGGTGTTGTGATGCCCCCCGTGATGGGTGCAATTGCTTTTGTCATGGCGATCACAATCGGCGTGGATTACGCGACAATTATGATCGCCGCGATCCTGCCGTCATTCCTGTTTTACTTCGGTCTGCTTATGCAAATCGACGCTTATGCAGCGCGCAACGGTTTGGTCGGGGCCGCGCCTGAAAACCTGCCATCAGCGCGTGAAGTCATGAAGCGCGGTTGGCCGTTTCTGATTGTCATGATCTTTCTGGTCTGGGGTCTGCTGTGGATGCGCTGGGAGTATTACGCCCCGTGGTACGCCAGTGCGCTGATGATCGGTCTCAGCTTTTTGCAGCGCGAGACGATGATGACCCCGCACCGCTTTTTCCAGACACTTCGGCAGGTGGGCCTGCTCGTTACGCAGACAGCTGCCATCATCATGCCGATTGCCTTTGTTGTCAGCGCGCTGACCATTACCGGCGTGACCGGCTCCATGACCTCCGGCCTCGTCGCTTTGGGTGGGGATAACGTGTACCTGATTATCGCGCTGGGCGTACTGGCCTGTTTCATTATGGGCATGGCTGGCTTGGCGATCGTGGCTTATATTTTCCTCGCTGTAACTCTCGCACCTGCCATCATCGAGATTGGCGGCCTCAACACCATCGCGGTCCACTTCTTCATCGTGTATTACGCGATGCTGTCCGTAATAACCCCGCCGGTCGGTGCGGCCGCTTTCCTTGCCGCGACGATCGCGGGGGCCAAGCCGATGAAGACCTCCTTCACGGCGATGCGGTTGGGGATCGTCATCTACTTTGTGCCTTTGTTCTTCATGTTCCAGCCCGCGCTGGTACTGCAAGGCGATCTGATGCCTCTGATCTACGTACTTCCGTCGATCTTGATCGGCATCACGCTGCTGGCTGGCGGTCTTGAGGGATATCTGATCGGGTTCGGCGCGGTGCGTCCTGTTCTGCGGCTTCCGCTCGCAGCTGCCGGTTTTGCCTTCAGCTTTCCCGGATTGACCACCACCTTGGTCAGCGCGGTCATCGCCTTGCTTCTGGTCGTGCTGATCCGCCGGGATAACTTCAAGGCGGAAGTGGCAGCCTCGTAGGTTTGCGTCAAAGCGTTAAGAAAGTGTCAGGCCTTTAATTATGGCCTGACACTGCCCAAACCTCCGTTGAGGAGGTTACAACGATGGTGCCGATCAAATTCGGATAGCCCCTTCGCCATGACGGTCCTGCGATGCAGAGCGCTGGTGGCATGGCCCGTTACGAAGCCTCGGTAGCTGTGGGGGGATGTCAGCGGGTCTCAATCACACCGCCAATCATCCGCCTGACTTAATAATCACCGGCGTTGCAACTCGTCGCGGATCCGTGCCGCCCCTTTAATCGTCGGGACGAATGATCTCGAAGACTTCGCGGACTGCCGTGTAATCGCGATAACCCAGCCGTGACAGGGGCACAAACTTTGTCACGTCGAATCGGCCATCCACAACGCAATCGTCGCGCATGTGAACGCCGACAACTTCGCCAAAGACGACGAAATTCGCGGCACCTTCGATCTGGATAATTTGCGTCATACGGCATTCCAGCGCTGCGGGCGCGTCCGCCACACGGGCGCAATCAATCACGTCGCAAGCGGCTTTTTCCACGCCGGCATGGGCGAATTCATCGACGCCATGGCCCAGCGTCGCAGAAGAGGCATTCATCGCATCGCGGGCGGCGTATTCGACGATGTTCACGCAAAACACCCCCGTCTCGCGGATATTGGCGACTGAATCCTTGGTGCCGTCCACATCATCCTTCACCCCGGTAGAGGCGAACATGACTTGCGGCGGCACATAAGCCACAGCGTTAAAAAAGGAATAGGGTGCCAGATTGTCATGCCCTGCGGTGTCGCGCGTCGAAATCCATCCGATAGGGCGCGGCGTGACGATGGCATTGAATGGATTATGGGGCAGGCCGTGGCCTTCTTCGGGGCGGTAAAACATGCGGGACTTCCTTTGTTGGTTTGCGCCTATGGCTACCCCCATGCTAGGGCGGATGCCACCGTAAACCAGAAAGAGCCGCCCGTTGTACCAGTTGATCCCAGAGAGTGCGGCAGACCATTGGGAAGTCGAGGCGCTGTATGACACCTGCTTTGCGCCGGGACGCGAGGCGCTGTCTTCTTACCGGTTGCGCGATGGAATCGCGCCGGTCGCGGGGCTAAGCCATGTGGCGCGGGATGGTGATGGTATCCTTGGGGGCGCGATCCGTTATTGGCCGGTCCGCATCGGTGAGTATGAGGCGCTGCTTTTGGGACCCGTAGCCGTGCACCCGACACGGCAAGGTGAAGGATTGGGCCGTGCCCTGATCGAGGAAAGCCTGCGGCATGCGACGCCTCCGACATGGGATCGGGTGATGCTGGTGGGCGATGCGCCCTATTACAGCCGTTTCGGGTTCCGCCTCTTGCAAGGCGTGATCATGCCGCCGCCCACAAACCCCGAACGCGTTCTTGGCCGCGCTCTTTTGCCCGGCGCGTGGGACGGGGTTGAGGGCGAAGTGCGGCGCTGGGTGGATTGAATTACAGCCCGCCGCGCCCCACATAAGGTCAAAGAAGGATCGCACATGCAAACTAACAGCACCCTCCCGACCCCCATTGACGTTGATGCGCAGCTGGATGCGCTGGCAAAGCGCTACAAAGCGGCGGGGGGCGTCGGGATCAGCGTTCTGAACGTAATTGGCAGTTCTGCAGATAATCTTCTGGATCACTTGCCCGAAACCATTCGTCGCAATCTGGAGACAGCAACGGTCGCCGCGTTGAATCAGGCGATGCGCGCCGCTCATTCCAGCCGCTCGGTGGTGCCGGATCAGAAAAGCTGGCTTAATCAGGCGGTAACCACAGCCATGGGTGCGGCCGGCGGGGCAGGTGGGTTGCCCACGGCGCTGGCCGAGTTGCCGGTCACGACCACGCTTCTATTGCGTGTGATCCAAGGTGTCGCGGTCGAGCACGGGTTCGATCCAGAAGCCGAAAATGTGCAGTTTGACTGCGTGCAGGTGTTTGCTGCGGCGGGGCCACTTTCAGGAGATGACGGGGCCGATCTAGGCTTTCTGTCGGCGCGCATTGCTCTGTCGGGCAAGGCGATGCAGGCGGTGATCCACAAGGTTGCACCCAAGCTCGCTGTCGTGCTGGGTCAAAAGCTGGCGGCGCAGGCGGTGCCGGTGCTGGGCGCAGTAGCGGGTGCTGCGACCAACTATGCCTACACGAGCTACTATCAGGACGTGGCCCATGTGCATTTCGGCCTGCGCCGCTTGGCCATTGATGGTGACGTGCCGCATGACGAATTGCTGCGCGGTTTGGCACAACGCATGGGCAGGCCTGCGGTCAAGGGCTGACGTTTAGCGCCCGATGCTTTCGGGTGCCACGCTGGTGGCTTTGAGAATTGCATAGCATTCCGCCCCCTCGGTCAGGGCCATCTCGGTAACCGCGCGGGCGGTGATCCGCGCGATCAGCCGATCACTGCCCGCTTGCAGCGCGATTGCAGCACCCGGACCCTCTCCGGGGTGGATGCCTGTTACCGTCACCGGCAGAATATTGAGCGCCGAAAGCCCGGCAGGGTGCGTGCGCGACAGCATCACATCTTGCGCCAGAACCCGCAGTCGGATCGTCGTACCCACGGGCGCCTGCACTCCCGGCAGGTGCAAATCCCCTGCAGAAATACGCAATCGCGTTAGGCCGTCCGCGGCATGGGAAACCACTTGCGCCTGCAGCACGGCACCTGCTTCGCGCACACCCAGAACGGGCAGCACGGCAGGGTCAGCCATCACGTCAAACAGAGGGCCTGTTTGCTGCACTTGGCCTTGGCGCAACAGAACGATCTGATCCGCCAGACGGGTGATTTCATCAACTGCATGGCTAACATAGAGGATCGGCAGGCCGAGCGGGCCATCGCGCAACCGCTCGAGATAGGGCAGGATTTCGAGCTTGCGTGGTCCGTCCAGACTGGCCAAAGGCTCGTCCATCAACAGCATTTGCGGCCGGCTGAGCAAAGCACGACCCAAGGCGACACGTTGCTTTTCACCACCCGATAGCTTGGCCGGAGCACGGTCCAGCAATGGCTGAAGACCCAGCAAGTGGACAACGTCGTCGAGGTCTGGCCCCGCAACCCCACGCGGTGCGTAGCGGATGCCAAAGGTCAGGTTCTCGGTCACGCTGAGGTGAGGAAACAACCGCGCGTCCTGAAAGACATAGCCCAGCCTGCGCTGCGCGGGCGGCATGAAGCGACGTGTGGCGCTGTTGAAAAAGGTTTGATCACCCAACGAAATTGTGCCGTTGTCCGGTCGGAGCAGCCCCGCCACCGCGTTAATCACTGTGGTTTTGCCCGCGCCGGAACGGCCGAATAACGCGGTGATCCCGGCACCCACTTCAAAGGCGACCTTGAGAGAAAAGCCATCAAACTCGTGACTGATGTCGACCTTCAATGTCATGTGCCAGCGATCCGGGCCGCGACCCGTCGTGCCAGCACTTCGGACAGTAGGACCGCGCCGATCGCCACGGCGCTGGCCATCAGCACCATGGTGATGGCCTGTCCTTCACCGCCCGGTATTTGCAGTGCGGTCCAGATTGCGCTGGGAAGGGTCTGTGTCTGGCCGGGGATGTTCGCGACAAAGGTGATGGTAGCCCCGAATTCACCCATCGCCTTGGCAAAGCCCATCACTAAGCCCGCCAGAATGCCGGGTGCAATTAAGGGAAGCGTGACGCGGCCAAAGACCGACCAGCGTGGTGCGCCCAAGGTGGCAGCGGCTTCTTCCAGCTTGGGGTCGACCGCTTCGATAGCCAACCGCATGGCGCGGACCATCAGCGGAAAGCCCATGATAAGGGCCGCCAGCACCGCGCCCGTCCAGTGAAAGGCGAGTGTGACACCAACGGCGTCCAAGGACCGTCCCAAAGGCGCGGTGCGGCCAAACGCCATCAGCAGCAGATAGCCTGTGACAACGGGTGGCAGGACCAGCGGCAAATGCACAAGAGCGCTGAGCATGGCTTTGCCGCGAAAGCGCCCCCGCGCCAGAAGCCATGCCACCCAAAGCGCCAGTGGTACGGCCAACACCGTGGCCCAGACAGAGACCCAGATCGACAGGCGCAAGGCCTCCCACGCGGCGGCGTCGGCGGTCATGGTGCCACCGGTACAAAACCGTGGGCGGCAAAGATACGGGCGGCGGATGTGGTGCCCAGCTGATCAAGCGCTGATTCTCCGGCCGGGGTGAGGGCGGCGGCAAGGTAGCGGATAGGTGCATGATGATCGGCGGGGATTTCGTAGATCACATCGACAGCAGGCTCCGCTGCGGCATCGGTGGCATAGACCACACCGGCAGGCGTTTGACCGCGTGCGACCAGCAGCAAAACAGCACGGACATTGTCGGTCTCGGCCAGTTGTGTGTTGAGTGCTTGCCAAAGTCCGACTGTCTCGAGCCACTGGCGTGCATAGTTTCCTGCTGGCACCGCATCGCGCTGGCCCATCGCCAGACGCTCACCTTTTAGAAGGGAGTGAAGGTCCTTAGGTGCGTCGAGCGGCGGCGTGCCAGCCGGTGCAATCACCACCAACGCGTTTTGCGCCACCACTTTGGCCGCGCCCATGGCCCCGATACCCTGTGTTTCCAGCCAGTCCATCCATTCTTCATTGGCCAGCACTACAAGATCGGCTGGCGCACCAGCGGCAACCTGACGGGCCATGGTGCCGGAACCGCCAAAGGACATCACAAAGTCAACTTGGTTCTCTTGGCTGATTTCTTCCAAAACGCCGCGTAGGCTGGCGGCGGCGAAGACGGTGGTTTGGGCCGCTACCATGAGAGGGAAAAAAGCGGCGAGCGTGAGGATCAAAAAGCAGGCAAGGCGTGTCATTGCTGCACTATTAGCGATGGCCAGACGCCCTTCAAGCGGATTGGCACGGGTGGTGCTCTTGCGCATCACGGTTCTGCGGGTCATTTGTTGCATGCAATCAAGGAAACCCATGATGGTCAAGCAACCGCCACTCTCCCTGAACGGGGCCCGCAAGGGCGAGGTCCGCACGCAGTTCGCGGCACTTTGCTATCGGGTGCGGCGCGGCAAAGTGCAGATATTGCTGATCACGTCGCGCGGGTCAAAGCGCTGGATTGTGCCGAAGGGCTGGCCGATGGACGGGAAAACCCCTGCTGCATCCGCCGCGCTCGAGGCGTGGGAAGAGGCAGGGGTAACGGGCAAAGCTGCACAAACCTGTCTGGGTGTCTATACCTACGACAAAGACGTCGGGCTGGAGGATGATCTGCCCTGTGTTGTCATGCTCTATCCTTTGGAAGTCACGGCACTGGCAAAAAAATACCCTGAATGCGGGCAGCGGCGCAGGCGCTGGGTGTCGCGCAAAAAGGCAGCGCAGGCGGTAAAGGAACGGGATCTGTCACGGCTGATCGCGGCCTTCGACCCCACACCCCGGCCAACGCGGGCTTGACCTGCGCAGGGGTTCGGCACATCTGTGATCAAAGGATGCAGCACGCGCAATGACCCCAGAATGATCCAGTACACACTCAAATGCGAGAAGGACCACCGCAGCGAAAGCTGGTTCCAGTCAGCTGCTGCTTTCGATGCTTTGGCACGGGCGGGACATCTGAGCTGTCCGGTCTGCGGGAGTGGTGAGGTCTCAAAAGCCTTGATGGCACCCCGCGTGCTCAAGGGGGGGGATAGGGCACAGGTGGCTGAGGGGGCGGCCCGAACCGGCGAGGCCCTGCCTGCGCTGAGCGCACCGGAAGGTCAGGCCGAAGAGGCACTGGCTGCATTGCGCAAAAAGGTCGAGGAAAACGCAGACTACGTTGGTACGCGTTTTGCCCAAGAAGCGCGGGCGATGCATCTGGGCGATGCGCCTGAACGGGCCATCTATGGCGAGGCGCGGCTGGACCAGGCCAAAGAGTTAATCGAGGATGGCGTGCCGCTGATGCCGCTGCCTTTTCGTCCCAAACAGAAGCTCAGCTGAGTAAAGGAACACCCTATGACAATCGTGATCACCGGTGCGAGCCGGGGCATCGGTGCCGCGTTGGCCGGAAAATACCATGCGGCAGGCGAGGATGTGATCGGCACGGGACGTTCGGTGTCATCGCAACTGCAACTGGATGTGACCCGCCCCGCGAGCCACTCGGAGATGGCACAAGCGCTGGAGGGGCGCGCGATTGATTTACTTGTCTGCAACGCGGGTGTTTATCTCGATAAGGGCGATGAACTCGATACCGGCTATGGCGCGAATCTCTGGGCACAAAGCTTTGCGACGAATGTTACGGGTGTATTCCTGAGTATTCAGGCGCTTTTGCCGAATTTGCGGCAGGCGGGCTCATCGAAGATTGCCATTATCTCTTCGCAGATGGCCTCGCATACCCGTGCACCGGGGGGCAGCTATATTTACCGCGCGTCCAAGGCGGCAGTGCTGAACCTTGGGCGCAATCTGGCGACTGACCTGAAGGCCGAAGGTATTGCGGTGGGTATCTATCATCCCGGTTGGGTGCAGACCGATATGGGGGGCAGTTCGGCTGCGATCACGGTGGAGGAATCGGCTGATGGTCTGATGGCGCGTTTTGCCGATTTGAGCCTTGAGACAACAGGTTGTTTCGAGACCTGGGACGGTCGCGCGCATGACTACTGAGGGTGCCGTTTTTTTTTTATGTGCATTTGAAAAGCTCAAATGCGCTGGGGCGCTGCCCCAGACCCCGCGGGATATAAGGCCAAAGAGAGGAGCAGTCTTGCCCTTGGGCCATGTAGCGCGTAAACGGCGCGGGATTGATTGGGGCGCGTGACTATGCCGGTACTTGTGATGAAATTCGGGGGCACTTCGGTGGCCACCCTTGACCGGATCCGCCGCGCGGCCAAGCGTGTGGGCGTTGAAGTGTCCAAGGGCTATGATGTGATCGTGATTGTCTCGGCCATGTCGGGCAAGACCAATGAATTGGTCGGCTGGGTAAATGAAACATCCCCCATGTATGACGCCCGCGAATATGATGCGGTGGTGTCCAGCGGCGAGAATGTCACCGCAGGGCTGATGGCGCTGACCCTGCAGGAGATGGATGTGCCTGCGCGGTCCTGGCAAGGATGGCAGGTGCCGGTCAAGACCACATCGGCGCATTCCGCAGCACGGATCGAAGAGATACCGTCAGATAACATTCTTGCGAAGTTCGCCGAGGGTATGAAGGTTGCTGTGGTAGCAGGATTTCAAGGGGTGAGCCCCGAAGGCCGCATCACCACATTGGGGCGCGGCGGGTCAGATACAACGGCTGTCGCCTTTGCCGCTGCCTTTGAGGCCGAACGCTGCGATATCTATACGGATGTGGACGGGGTCTATACCACCGATCCGAGGGTCGAATCCAAAGCGCGCAAGCTGGACAAGATCGCCTTTGAGGAAATGCTGGAGCTTGCCTCGCTTGGCGCGAAGGTCTTGCAGACGCGGTCGGTCGAATTGGCGATGCGCTATAAGGTCAAGTTGCGCGTGTTGTCGAGTTTTGAAGAACAATCGGACGAGGCCGGAACGCTCGTGTGCGATGAGGAGGAAATCATGGAAAGCAATGTGGTGGCAGGCGTGGCGTTCAGCCGCGAAGAGGCCAAGATGACGCTGGTATCGGTCGCCGATCGCCCCGGCATTGCGGCAACGATTTTCACAGCCCTGTCGGAAGCGGGCGTGAACGTTGACATGATCGTGCAGAACATCTCGGAAGAGGGGCGCACCGACATGACCTGGTCCTGTCCCGTCGATCAGGTCAGGCGCGCGGAAAAAGCGATGGCAGAGGCCAAATCCGGCGATGTGTTCAACTTTGGTGAACTACTGGCGGACACGGATGTGGCCAAGGTCTCGGTCGTTGGGATCGGCATGCGCAGTCATACCGGCGTGGCCGCCAAAATGTTCCAGGTCTTGTCCAACGAGGGCATCAACATTCAGGTCATCACCACGTCCGAAATCAAGATTTCCGTCCTGATCGACCGCAAATACATGGAACTGGCCGTGCAAGCTCTGCACGATGCGTTCGAGCTGGACAAAGCGGCCTGAAGCCGGCCAGCTTTCAACTAAAAAGTGCATCGCGGTACGCATTCAGACATTTCGCTTTTGCGCGGCCTGTGGTCTAAGCTGGCCTTGGTTTGAATAAGGACGCAGGCAATGGTCGATCGGACAGAGACAGAGAGCCGCAAGCTGCTCGGCCGTCTGCGCGATGCGATGGCCGGCGACGAAGCCGGTCAGGAACGGCTGAACAAGATCACCCATCTGATTGCGACCTCGATGGGGTGCGAAGTGTGTTCGATCTATCTATTTCGCGATGCCGAAACACTGGAGCTTTGCGCGACTGAAGGCCTGAATGAAGAGGCCGTTCACGAGACACGCATGAAAATGGGCGAGGGTCTGGTTGGACGCGTGGCCCGGCGCCGTAGCGTGATCAATACCCCTGATGCGCCGCAATCCCCCGGTTTCCGCTATATGCCCGAGACGGGAGAAGAGATTTACTCTAGCTTCCTCGGTGTGCCTGTCCAGCGGTTGGGCGAAGCCTTGGGCGTGCTAGTGGTGCAGTCCAAGATTGCGCGGGAATTTTCGGCCGATGAGGTCTATGCGCTGGAAGTCGTGGCCATGGTATTGGCCGAGATGACCGAATTGGGTGCTTTTGTCGGCGAAGGCGCCGCCATGTCCGCACGCCATCAGCAGCCTATATTGTTGCGCGGGACGGTAGGGCAGGAAGGTGTGGCCGAGGGCCATGTCTGGCTGCATGAGGCGCGGGTCGTTGTGTCGAACCCGATTGCCGATGATCCGGAGCGCGAGACCGAGCGGTTGACCGAAGCCGTTGACGAATTGCGCGTGAGTGTCGATCAGATGATGACGATGGCATCGGCTGACAAAGAACAAAAGCAGGTGCTCGAGACCTACCGCATGTTCGCGAACTCCAAAGGCTGGATGCGCCGGATGGTCGAAGACATCCAAAGCGGTCTATCCGCCGAAGCTGCGGTGGAAAAAGAGCAATCACTTGCCCGCGCACGCATGAGCCAGTCGACCGATTCTTACCTGCGCGAACGACTAAGCGATCTGGACGACCTTTCCAACCGGCTGCTGCGCATTTTGACTGGGCAGGGCAGTGACACCGGCGCGGAAATGCCACCGGACCCTATTCTGGTCGCGCGCAACATCGGTCCCGCTGAGCTGCTGGATTATGGGCGCAACCTCAAGGGGATCGTGCTCGAACAGGGCTCCGTCGGGTCGCATGCGGCAATTGTGGCGCGCGCCTTGGCTATCCCGTTGGTGGTGCATGCGGGGCGGATCACCAATGATGCGCTGAATGGCGATCATATCATGGTGGATGGCGAACAGGGCATCGTGCATCTGCGCCCGGATGATACGGTGGCTTCGGCGTTTCGCGACAAGATCGCGATGCAAGCGGCTGCCCAGGCGCGCTATGCATCAATTCTCGACCTGCCGGCACAGGCGAAATGCGGCAGTGTGGTCGCTTTGCATATGAATGCAGGTTTGATGGCCGATCTGCCTTCCTTGCAAGGTTCTGGCGCGGAAGGGGTCGGGCTTTTCCGGACTGAACTGCAGTTTCTGGTCCGCAACCAGATGCCCAAACGTTCCGAGTTGTCAGCGCTTTACGCCCGCGTGTTAGATGCGGCAGGCGGCAAGCGTGTGGTGTTCCGGACGCTGGACATCGGGTCGGACAAGGTCCTGCCCTATATGAAGCCCAATGATGAGCCGAATCCGGCTTTGGGTTGGCGTGCAATCCGCGTAGGCTTGGACAAGCCCGGCGTGATGCGGATGCAATTGCAGGCGCTGATCCGTGCGGCGAACGGCAGACCGCTGACCGTGATGTTCCCCTTCGTTGCACAGTTCGAGGAATTTCGCGCAGCGAAGCTCGAAATGGATAAAACCTTGTCGCGAGAGGCGCGTCTGGGCCATGTCCTGCCTGCGTCGGTCGAGGTGGGAGCCATGCTCGAGACACCAAGTCTTGCCTTTGCGCCGCGCAAATTCTTTGAAGAGGTCGAATTTCTGTCGATTGGCGGGAACGATCTGAAGCAGTTCTTTTTCGCCGCCGACCGCGAAAACGAACGGGTGCGCCGCCGCTATGACACGCTGAACGTCAGCTTTTTAACCTTTCTGGAAAACATTGTGGATCGCTGCGCCGAGACCCAAACCCCGGTGTCGTTCTGCGGCGAAGATGCGGGCCGGCCCGTCGAGGCGCTGTGCTTTGCCGCCATCGGTTTGCGCACCCTGTCGATGCGCCCGGCGTCCATCGGTCCTGTCAAAAGCCTGTTGCGGCGCTGTGATCTGAACGAAGTCCGCGACATCATAAACAACGCCCGCGACCGCGGCGAAATGTCAGTCCGTGCCGACGTTGTGGACTATGTAAAAGCCCAGCATCAGACCTGAGCGTAGCCAGCTGCAGCTGCGGGAAACATCGCGATCAGCAGTCGTTGAGCAACGTGTTAGCCCAGCTTGATCAGGTTGAAAATGCGCTGGAGCTATTCGCACTAGGCATGATTGTCCTTGGTGCAGAAAATATGGAGGCGAGTACCGGAATCGAACCGGTGTACACGGATTTGCAATCCGCTGCGTAACCACTCCGCCAACTCGCCGACCAGTGGTTTTTGTGTGCTATATGATGTGATCTGCGGCTGCAAGATGCATGATGCGCGAAAGTGTGCCGCAGACCGTTGCTGAGCGGCGCGGGTTGTGGCACATCTTGCCGTATAGAATCTGAACAGATGAGTTTAGCCCATGGTCGATTATACTGCCCGCCGCACGATGATGGTCGATACGCAGGTGCGTCCCGCGGATGTCACCAAGTTCAACATCATTGACGCGATGCTTACCGTGGCGCGTGAGGAATTTGTGCCGGCCGCCCAGCGTGAGGCGGCCTATATGGGTGAAAATCTTGATCTGGGGCAGGGCCGTGTGGTGCTGGAACCGCGTACACTTGCCAAGATGCTGGATGCGCTGGCCGTTTCGCGCTCTGAACTGGTGCTCGATGTGGGCTGTGCCATGGGCTATTCTGCCGCTGTCATAGCGCATATGGCCGAGGCTGTTGTCGCACTTGAGCAAGACGAGGCTATGGCCGCCGAAGCCCAAGAGGCTTTTGTGGCCACCGGTGCTGATAATGCCGTCATGCATGTCGGTCCATTGGCCGATGGGGCCCCATCACACGGACCTTATGATGTTATCGTGATCGAAGGCGGCGTCAGTACCGTACCCGAAGCCCTGCTGGACCAGTTGAAAGATGGCGGGCGGATTGCTGCGCTGTTCATGGATGGTGAGCTGGGCGAGGTGCGTATTGGCTACAAGCGCGGCGATACGATAAGTTGGCGCATGGCATTCAATGCAAGCGCGCCGGTTCTAGACGGGTTTAAACGCGAAAAGGCGTTTCAGCTTTAGGCGACGGACGGTCGCTGCACCCCGAGGTGTCAACGCAGTACAACAAGAAAGAGGTCATAGACCCATGCGGATCAATTCAAAGTATTTTGGTATGCGCATTGTCCTGAGCGCAAGCGCGATCGCGCTAAGCCTGATCAGTACAAAGCCCGCCAGTGCAGAGACATTGGCGGATGCGCTGGTCGGTGCTTATACCAACTCCGGCCTGTTGATCCAGAACCGCGCTTTGTTGCGCGCTGCTGATGAAGATGTGGCAACCGCGGTCTCGACACTGAAACCGGTATTACGCTGGTCTGCGTCCTTGACGCAAAGCTATGGCAGAGCACGGACCACAACGAACCCCAATCCGATCGACACCGATGATCTGACGGCAGCGATCAACCTCGCCGCCGATCTGGTGCTTTATGATTTCGGCGCTCGGCAATTCCGCGTCGAGGCTGCAAAAGAAACTGTGTTGGCCACCCGCGAAGCGCTCTTAGATCTGGAACAACAGATTCTGCTGCGTGCTGTAAGCGCTTACATGGGCGTGATCGAGGCGTCGGAATTCGTCGCTTTGAGGCAGAACAACGTGCGTTTGTTGACGCAAGAACAGCGTGCGGCCACCGACCGGTTCGAGGTGGGCGAAGTGACCCGCACGGATGTCGCACTGGCCCAGGCGCAACTGGCGCAGGCGCGCAGCGGTTTGGCAGCAGCACAGGGTGATCTGGTCGCCGCTATAGAAGAATATCGCAACATTGTGGGGCGCAAGCCCGGACGTCTTGTCACGCCGCGCAGCTTGCCGACGACAGATGCCAGCGTCGAGGCGGCAAAATCCATTGCCGTGCGCCGGCATCCTTCAATTCTCGGCGCACAGCGGCAGGTGGCTGCGGCCGATTTGCTGGTCCGTGCGACAGAGGCTGACATGAAGCCAAGCGTCAGCCTGACGGGACGGATCGGCCTGTCCGAAGGCCTGAGCGAGAGCGAATACAGCCGTAATGGTAGCATCGGCATCGAAGCCGGACAGACAATCTATCAGGGCGGGGCGCTTTCGGCGCTTGCACGTCAGGCCAAAGCACGTGCCGATGCGCAGCGCGGCAATTTGCATGTGGTACGCTTGAATGTGCAGCAGGATGTCGGCAACGCTTATGCCACACTGAACACGGTGCGCGCGCAACTCGCTGCGTCCGAGCGTCAGATTCGCGCAGCCCAGATCGCCTTCAACGGGATTCGCGAAGAAGCCTCTCTTGGTGCACGCACGACACTTGACGTTCTGGATGCCGAGCAATCCTTGCTTGACGCGCGATCTTTGCAAGTATCTGCCCGTGCTGCGCTTTATGTGGCGGCGTACCGCATTCTGGCGTCGACCGGACGTTTGACAGCGAAAGACCTGCAACTGCCGGTGCAGATTTATGATCCTGCGGCCTATTACAATCTGGTCAAGGACAGCCCAGCGAAAAAGTCAAAACAGGGCAAAGACCTGGACCGTGTTTTGCGGGCCCTGCAAAAAGACTGACAATTTTCGCGGCCCCATTGATGGAATCTTTCTTTGGCGCTACTCTTATGCCGAGCAATGAGTGGTAAATAATATGCCCGACCGGGTTACAAACGCTGAGGTGGAGGACGTACTTTCTTCGATACGCCGTCTGGTGTCAGAGGATAAGCGACCGATACAGGCATCCAGGACCCCGCCAAAAACGGACCGTCTGGTTCTGACACCGGCGCTGCGTGTTACGGATGAGGTGAAGGTCGAAGAGGCTTCTGTCGCTGCGACGCCTGCGGCTGATAAATCCGAACCTGCCAAGCCCGACGCACCCACGCTTAGCAGTTTGATCAGCGACGATGTGCCACTTAACGTCTATGGCGATGAGGAACGCACCGAAACGCCGATGTCCGATTTTCTGACGGCAGATGACGATATCCCGGAAGTTGAAGACATTGATGCCGACAACTACGATGACGCGCATCTTTTCGATGATCCGGCGCATGATTACTCAAGCGACCCTTACAATTTCGACGACGAATCTGACGCCGACGGCGAAGGGGACGCAAACCTGCCGCGCGATTTGACCACGGCACCCGAGCAGGACACAGAAGCGACTGTGGCCGATGGGGGTAGTGTTGAAGAGGCTGACATGTCTCAAACGGCAATCCTGATGCCGGAGAACTCTTCAGATGAGGCACCCGTCGAGAGGTATGAGAACAAGACGCTTGAGGGAGATGCTCAAGGGTCTGTGATGCCGGAGGACGAGGCGCAGGCCTTGGACGCGTCCGAGCCCGAAGAGCCAACCGAGCCTTCAGCGCGCTTGGCTGAACCGAAGCCCGACAGCGTGAAGGACCGGTCAGGATCGATTGCCCTGACGGCAAAAATTGCCGCGCTTGAAACCGCAATTGGCCAGATCTCCGAGACTTGGGAACCTGACGAAGCAGGTGAAGACGAATTTGCGGGCACCGAGACAGAGGCGATGGAGTGGGAAGACGATATGCCCGATTCAGCCATTCTGGCACGGATGAACAAACCCGCGGCACCGGACCAAACCGAACCCCAAGCTGCCCCGCAAGAGAGCCTTGAGACATCGGCAAAGCTTGCGCCCGAGCAGGAAGAGCCCCGACAAACGGAAGCAGCTGCGCAGCCTGAGGCGAAGAAAGGCGACGGTTTCGACTACGCTGATGAAGAACAGCTGATCGACGAAGAAGCGTTGCGCGACCTTGTGTCTGATATTGTGCGGGCCGAGCTGCAGGGCGCGTTGGGCGAACGGATCACGCGAAACGTGCGCAAACTGGTGCGCCGCGAGATTCACCGTGCATTGACTGCGCAGGAAATGGACTGACCTCAGACCTCGCCGGCCAGCTGCAGCATCAGATCAATGTCAAAATACTCTTCGACATGGCGCGCCAAAGCATCCAGCGTGGCGTCGATATTCACGTCGAATGCCAGATCGCTTTCCGCGCCCAACTCCATGAGATAGGCCGCCCGAAAGCTGTCTGCATTAAATAGCCCATGCATATAGCAACCCTTCACCCGACCATTCGCACTGGTGGCCCCTTCGGGCTTGCCGTCGAAAGATAACCATGCGCGGCTGGTGTCTGGTCCGGTGGTTTCCCCGATATGAATTTCATAACCTGACAAGGAAGTGCCAGTTGCCGGGTGCAATCCGGTTTTCAATGATAAATGTTTGACAGGTGCCATAGTGGTGTCGATGTCCAGATGCCCAAGCCCCGCCACTGATCCTGGCTCTCCTTCGATCCCGTGAGGATCGTTGATGCGTTTGCCCAGCATCTGATATCCGCCGCATAGGCCCAAAACCTGTCCGCCGCGCCGAATGTGAGCAGCCAGATCAATGTCCCATCCTTCGGCCTTAAGCGCGGCAAGATCGGCGATCGTCGCCTTGCTCCCCACCAAGAGAACCAAATCCGCATCGGCGGGCAGGGGGGTGCCGGGAAGGATCAGGCGCAATTCGACCCCAGGCTCTGCGGCCAGCGGATCAAGGTCGTCAAAGTTTGAAATGCGCGGCAGGCGTGGCACTGCGATCACGCATCCTTGTCCGTCGGACCGCGCACGGGCCGGCAAGTCCATCACATCTTCGGCCGGCAAACGATGGGCCATATCGAACCACGGGATCACCCCGAGGCTGGGCCATCCCGTACGCCGCGAGATGTCATCACGCCCCCCGTCAAACAGGCTCCGGTCACCGCGAAACTTGTTCACGGCGAACCCGCGCACCATCGCACAGTCGCCAGCTTCCATCACCGCTTGCGTCCCCACGATCTGGGCGATGACACCCCCACGATCAATGTCTCCCATTAGGATCACCGGCACCCCGGCCGCAGTTGCAAATCCCATGTTCGCAATGTCACCACTGCGAAGATTGGTTTCTGCGGGGCTGCCCGCACCTTCGACAACGATCAGGTCGCATTGTCCCGCAAGCCGTTCAAAAGATTGCAAAACTGCAGGCATAAGCGCTGCCTTGTTCTTTCCAAAGGCGGCGGCATCTTGTTGGCCTGCGATCTGGCCCTGTACAATGATCTGCGCACCAGTCGACGACTGTGGTTTCAGCAAAATGGGGTTCATATCCGTATGCGGCGCGACCCCTGCCGCACGGGCTTGCAAAGCCTGAGCGCGACCTATTTCGCCGCCATCTTCGGTCACGGCGGCGTTGTTGGACATATTCTGCGGCTTGAAAGGGCGCACGTTCATGCCGCGTTGAACGCAAGCGCGAATAACGCCCGCAACGATCATCGATTTACCGACATTGCTGCCGGTGCCTTGGATCATGATGGCTTTGGTCATGGAATGCTCTTGCGCCGTTTTGGTCAAACTGGCGCATATTGCGGGCAGATGGAAGGGCGCTTGCGCCTCTGATAGTTGCTCCTGCGCCGCCTGAACTGCGGCAACCAATGCTTTGAGTTTGACAAAAAAAACGCGGCCTAAGGGGCCGCGTCTTTTTCAATGTGTGCAATCAGTTATTAAGCAGCTTCGGCTTGCTGTGCTGCCTGACGACGCTCGGATTCTTCACGCGACAGAGCGACGGATGTACGCACGCCCTTGCCAACGAATTCCATAAGGCCGGACACAACACGCTCGTTCGGGTCGATCCCGGCGCAGCTCAGCACTTCGCGCCCATCGCGAGAGCGTGCCCAGCGTGCAATCTGCTCAGGACCATTGCCATACTTCTTGTCGTCAGCGATGGCATCATCCAATGCAGCCAGTACCACAGCTGCGAAAAGTTTACGGGCTCGGTTGCCTTGTTCGTTATTAAAGGCTGTACCGTCAACGAAATCTCTCAACTCGTCGTCCTTTCTATTATTCTTGCTCTTGTCATTTTCGGCGTGTCGCCTCTTATGACGGATATCCTACGATTCGGATACCACAATTTCGCATATCTACCATGCGCTTGGCGCATATCGGGTTCTTCACGTTCTACGACATATCGGTGCCTTGCAGGGCCGACACACCCCAGATATAGGGTGCGTTATAGTTTCATCAACCTTTTGCCATGGTTTTGCCACATGCCTAAAATTAACGGAAACGAGATCAGACCGGGAAACGTCCTGGAGCACAACGGTGGCCTATGGGCTGCCGTCAAAGTGGACCACGTCAAACCCGGTAAGGGTGGTGCCTTTGCACAGGTCGAAATGCGCAACTTGCGTAACGGGTCAAAATTGAACGAACGCTTCCGGTCTGCCGACAAGGTAGAGCGTGTGCGGCTTGAGCAGAAAGACCAGCAATTCTTGTATGAAGACAGTGGGATGCTGGTCCTGATGGACACGGATACATACGATCAGGTGCAGCTTCCTGCAGAGCTTTTGGGCGATCGCCGTCCGTTTCTGCAGGACGGTATGATGGTTGTTGTGGAGTATAACGGGGATGAGGCGCTGAACGCATCCTTGCCGCAGAAAGTGGTCTGCAAAGTGGTGGAGACGGAGCCTGTCGTCAAAGGTCAGACCGCGGCCAATTCATTCAAGCCTGCCATTTTGGACAATGGGGTCAAAGTCTCAGTACCGCCATTTGTTGGTCAGGATGAGGACATTGTCGTAAATACCGAAACCATGGAATACGTTGAGCGGGCGTGAATGCGCCCGCCAAGCTGACGTTTGGTAATCTTTCATTAACGGCTCAAACGAGCTTCGGGCCGTTAACGCATGGTCGATAGTCCAGACAATCTTAGGTAGTTTCTGGCATATCCACCCTTTCCACTTCGGCATTTCCTGCGGACATGAGACCTTTGGCCCGGTCAAAACGCAGATAGGCGATTCCTTTTCCTTGTGATTGAGTAAATAAAGTGCCCGCAGCTTTGCCGTCTGCGGTTAATTCCGTGCCGGGGTCCGCAGCGCCTGTGACACGCACTGCGGCCAACCCTTTGCGTAATTCTGTCTTGTGCTTCATCCGCGCAGTCACCTCTTGGCCGACATAGCAGCCCTTGCGGAAGTCCACGCCGTGCAGTCTTTCAAATCCTGCTTCGAGAATGAAAGTGTCCGGAGTCAGTTCAACCCCTGTCTCCGGCACCAGATGTGCCACACGCAGCGCGTCCCAATCGACCGTATCGTCTTGTTGAGCGATATCACGGTACGCCCGCCAGCCAAGCGCACTGTGCCGTGGATCGGCAAATCCGTCCGTCGGCACCGCGCCCAAGCCGCGATGGAGGTGCAGAGGCACAGTTTCAATCGTGACCGCCGCGCGCAGTTTGTACATCGTCAACCGCTGTACCAGCATATCGCCAAGCGTCTCTGCCACATCAAGCAGAACAGCATCCCCATCGGACACCAGAAAGAAATCAGCGAGATATTTACCCTGAGGCGTCAGGATCGCGGCATAGACCGCCCCTGTGTCGAGTTTACGAATGTCATTGGTGATCAGGCCTTGGAGAAAATCCCGAGTGTCAGCCCCGGTCAGGCGCAGAATACGGCGATTGGTCATACGTGCTGTCCTTTTGCGCTGGTTTGCGATACCTTGGTGTCACGTCATACCAAAAGGGGCAAGCATGCGCGCGCCGATCTCTGTCATCATTCCGACCCTTAACGCCGCAGACAGCTTGCCCGACTGTCTTGAGGCTTTGATGGAAGGGTTGGAAGCGGGGCTTATCCGCGAGTTAATTGTGTCTGACGGCGGATCAAGCGATGCAACTGGGGCGATTGCCCAAGCTTGGGGGGCGGATGTGCTGCATGGCTCCCCATCGCGTGGCGGACAATTGCGCCGGGCCTGTGGGCAGGCGAAAGCCGACTGGATGCTGATCATCCATGCCGACACAAAGCTGCAACCGGGCTGGGCGAAAGCTGTGCAAGCGCATCTGGGGCAACCCGACAAAGCCGCATGGTTCAAGCTGGCCTTTGATCACCGCGGATTGGCGGCAGATATCGTGGCTGGTTGGGCTAATCTGCGCAGCGCCTTCGGCCTGCCTTACGGCGACCAGGGCCTGTTGATTTCAGCCGCACTGTATGCGCGGGTAGGGGGATATGAAGATGTCCCTCTTATGGAAGACGTGGCGCTTGCGCGCGCGCTGAAAGGCAAGCTGACATCGCTTGATGTAACCGCACTCACCTCTGCGGACAAATATACCCGGCAAGGCTGGATCAAACGCGGTGCACGTAACCTCTGGACGCTCTTAGGCTATTTCGCCGGACGCGACCCTGCGTCACTGGCGGATGCCTATCGCCGTTAGCAATCAGCCAAAAACTCTGCGCCAAAGACTGCGGCGGGCAGGGGGACTTCCATCTTTGGTTTCGTCCTGAAATTGCATGCGGTACAGATCGGCATATAGCCCCCCGCGTTCGATCATTTCGCTATGCGTGCCCTGATCCACCACACGCCCCTGATCCAAAACTATGATGCGGTCCGCAGACCGGATCGTCGCCAAACGGTGCGCAATCACAATCGTGGTGCGCCCCTCAGACAGGCGATCGAGGGCTGCCTGTACGATCTGCTCCGATTGCGCATCCAGCGCGCTTGTCGCCTCGTCCAGCAACAGGATCGGCGTGTCACGCAGCAAAGCGCGGGCAATCACCACTCGCTGACGCTGCCCGCCGGACAGGGCAGAACCGCGCGGGCCGACCATCGTCTCCAACCCGTTTTCGAGGTTGGGCAAAAAGTCCGCCACATGAGCTGCCTCCAGCACCTCCTGCAACCGGGCATCGCTAACGTCTTTCTGGTCCAGCACGATGTTTTCGCGCAAGGACGCGTCGAACAGCAAGGCTTCTTGGGTGACTACGGAAAACAGCTGGCGCAGGTCGGCCAGCGCCATGTCGGTGGTCGCCACACCGCACAGTGTCACTTCTCCTTGCTGCGGGTCGATCAGTCGGGTCAGTAGATTGAAGATCGTCGACTTGCCCGCACCTGACGCGCCAACCAGCGCGGTGGTTTGTCCGGCCTCGGCGGTCAGGCTGAGACCGCGCAGCACTGGGGTGTCGCCATAAGAAAGCGCGACATCTTTCAGCACAATTTCCGGCGTTCCCTGAGGTGGTGCCACGGGATGCGCCGGATCGCGCAACCGCAGGGGCGCATCGAGCAATTCGCGGATACGTTCAAGCGCAGCGGCAGCGATCTGCCACAAGCCGCTGATCCCGCCCAAACGCCGCAGCGGGCTGAAGGCAAAACCCATCGCGGTGAAGAATGTCATGAACTGGCCGATGGTCTTGTCGCCCGAGATGATCTCGGAGCCGCCGTATAGGATGACTGCCATAAACCCGATGCCTGACAGAATATCCACCATGCCGGGGATTGCGGAATTGCCAAAGGCGGCGCGGACTTCGGTGTTGACAAAGCGGCCCGTCAAATCGCGGTACTGCCGGGTCTGATAGGTCTCGAGCGCGTTCAGTTTAACCTGCACAATGCCGTGAAACACCTCGTCCAGCCGCGTCGCCAGATCGGCCCCCAGATCACGCGCCTCGCGGGCACGGCGACGTACAAACCGCTGTGCTACAGCCGCAGGCAGGACCATCACAGGGATGCCCACACAGGCCAGCAGCGCCCAAACGGGATCAATCGAAATCGCAACGCCAAGCAGCACCAGAAGGCCAATAAAGTCGCGTCCCGCACCGGTGATCACGGCACGCCAGACATCACTCACCGCATTCACATCCGACTGCACCCGCTGGATCAGGAAGCCCGGTGGGTGGGTTTGGTGAAAGGCACCGTCCTGCTTCATCATCCGCTCCAGCAGATCAATCCGCAGGTCGGCCGCCGTGCCTTGCGCCACACGGGTCAGCAGCACTTTTTGGCTGACCCCCGCAATGGCCCGCAGCACAAAGATGCCAATCAAAGTCAAGCCGACCCAGAGCAGCGCGTCCTCTTGTCCGGCCACGAACACCCGGTCAAACATCGGCTCCATCAGCCGCGCGAGCGCACCCAGCGTGCTGCCCTCGATCACCATGAACACCACAGCCAGCGCCATCAGGCCAAGATGTTTGCGCAAATAGTCGCGCCAGAGCCAGCGCAGCAATTCTTTTGACGTATAGGTCTGGGTGTTCTTTTCGTCCGGCATTCGGCTTTGGCCAATGTTGGGGCAAGATAGGGGACACATCTACGCAAGCGCGGGCAGCGGGGCAAGCGGCGCATTGGGCGGTTGACCTTGCAAAAGCTGAGCCTAATGTCGCCTCACAACTAGTGCGAAAGGCAGCGCCATGAACAAAACTCCGAATTTGGCGCAAGGCCGCCCCTATCTGGCGATCCCCGGTCCCTCGGTCATTCCAGATGCCGTGTTGCAGGCGATGCACCGCGCGGCGCCGAATATCTATGCGGGGGAATTGGTCGAGATGATGCCGGGGCTGACGGCGGACCTGAAACGCATCGCTCGCACCGCGCATCATGTTGCGATGTATACGGGCAACGGCCATGCGGCATGGGAAGCGTCACTCGCCAATGTCATCCAACCCGGCGACAAGGTATTGGTACCCGCCACAGGCCGCTTTGGCATCGGTTGGAGTGAATGTGCGCGCTTGCAGGGTGCCGAGGTCGAAGTGCTGGATTTTGGCAAGCAATCCCCGATGGACATGGAAAAGATCGCCGACGCTCTGCGCGCCGACAAAGCGCATGAGATTAAAGCGGTGCTGGCGGTGCATGTCGATACTTCCACCTCGATCCGCAACGACATTGCCGCGCTGCGCGGCGTGTTGGACGCGGAAGGCCATCCCGCGTTGTTGATGGCCGACTGTATCGCATCGCTAGGCTGTGACATCTTCGAGATGGACGCATGGGGCGTTGATGTGATGGTTACGGGCTGCCAAAAAGGATTGATGGTGCCACCCGGCATGTCCTTCGTGTTCTTCAATGACAAGGCCGAGGCGGCGCGTGCGAAATTGCCCCGCGTCAGCTGGTACTGGGATTGGACACCACGGGCCCATGCAGAAGAGTTCTTTCAGTATCACGCAGGCACCGCACCCACGCACCATCTCTATGGTCTGCGTACCGCGCTCGATATGATCCACGCGGAAGGTGTCGAACAGGTTTGGGCACGCCACGCGACACTAGCCCGCGCCGTCTGGGCAGCCTGCGAGGCATGGAGCACAGGCGGCAGTTTTGCCATGAATGTCTCGGATCGGGCGCATCGCAGCAATGCGGTGACCTCTCTGCGCCTGCAATCGCCCAACGCCACAGCCCTGCGCGATTTTGTCGAAAGACAGTTGGGGCTGACCCTTGGCATCGGGCTGGGCATGGCACCACCCGGTGATCCATCATGGCACGGGTTTTTCCGATTGGGCCACATGGGCCATGTGAACGGACATATGATCATGGGCATGCTCGGCGGGATCGAGGCCGGTCTGCGCGGTTTGGGTGTCGATCATGGGGCCGGTGCGCTGGATGCGGCGGCGGATGTGATCGGCGGCAACGCCTGAGTTAATGCCGTGCCAATCCGATGCGAGTGATGATCTGATTAAGTACCCATCCGGTGACGGCGACCGCAAGAATGCCCCAAATAGCCCAGATCATTATGAAAACCCATGCAAGGTTGACACCGAACATCACGACGCAGGCTTGCGTGTAATTCGGGGCGGAAGGGCGGTCACTTGTGTCGCGCATCGGGGCTGACCTTCAATTTCTCAAGCTAGACTATAGCCCGGGAAACGCCCCCGTCAGCCCTTTTTTGCGTCAGACAATGCGGCGGGCAAGGCTGCGGCGAAGGCATCAAGTTGCGCAGGCGTGCCGCAGCTGACGCGAATACAGCGGTTTTGCGGCGCGGCAAATGGCATGCGCACGAAGATGCCCCGCGCGACCAAACCGTCCAGCACAGCCTTGGCGAAAGCCGCATCGCGCTTGCAGTCGATCGCCACGAAATTTGCCGCCGACGGCAGGGCGGTGAGGTCGTTGTCCCGGGCAATCGCGGTGATGCGGATACGGGCATGTTCGATCTGGTGCAGCACCGTTTTGAGCCAGCTTTGATCCTTGAGGGCTGCGAGCGCACCGGCCTGAGCGGCACGGTTCATGCCGAAGTGGTTGCGTACCTTGTGAAAGGCCGTGATCAGCTCAGGCGCTCCAAGCGCATAACCGACACGCGCGCCTGCCATGCCATAAGCCTTTGAGAAAGTGCGCATTCTGATAACGCGCGGGTCGTCGAGCGGAAGAGGCAGGGCGGTGCCCTCAGGAGCCGTGTCGACATATGCCTCATCCAGGACCAGCAGCGTACCTTGAGGCAACTCTTCCATCGCTTTCACGATGTCATTGCCCTTGTGACAGGACCCCATCGGATTGTCAGGATTTGCCATGTAGACCAGTTTGGCGTCCACTTCAGCCGCCTTGGCAAAAAGTGCTCCGGGATCTTCGTGATCGTCGCGATAAGGAACTTTGTGCAGGATGCCGCCAAAGCCTGCGACATGGTAATTAAAGGTCGGATAGGCCCCGTCTGAAGTGACCACCGCATCACCCGGCTCCACGAAAAGACGGACAAGATAGCTTAGCAGCCCGTCAATGCCCTCGCCCACAACAATGTGATCCATTGTCGTGTTATGATGGACCGCAAGGGCCGCGCGCAGATCAAAGCTTTCGGGATCGCCGTACATCCACTGATCGGCCTCTGCCATGGCTTTGATCGCCGCCGGGGACGGGCCGAAGACATTTTCATTGGCCCCCAGTCGCGCTTCGAAGGGACGTTTTTGCAGGCGTTCCTGCGTCTCCGGTCCCACAAAAGGAACCGTTGCAGGCAAGGATTGGGCGAGGGGGGTGAGGCGATGTTCTGTCATGTCACGGTGATAGGGCGGGGCAGTGATTTGAGCAAGTGACTGGATTTCTGGTGCAACCATAGGTATGTGAGAATGGTTCGCAACTAAGGGGGCGAGAATGCCAAAATTATCAAGACGCGGTTTCATTGCAGCCACACTGGCGGCGGGCACGGTGCGCACACTGCCGGTGATCGCGACCAAACCGCCCGCACGGCAAATCCTGACGCTGGTCTATGACAAGAGCCTTGGTATGATGCGCGCGGTAGAGCGATTGGCCCCTTAAGGCCGGTTGCCTGAGGCCGGGGCAATTGCCGCCACGTTTTGCTGGTCTGGCGCGCTCTGATGCGCTCAGGTACCGTAAAACAACCGGAGGATCCCATGACCCGCGTCACTGTAACCTATGAAAACCACATTGCCTTTGTTCGTCTGACACGCGCCGACAAGATGAATGCCGTAGATCAGGAAATGATCGACGGCATTATCGCCGCCGGGCAGGAAGTCGCGGCATCTGATGCCCGCGCTGCTGTGGTCTCCGGCGAGGGCAAGGCCTTTTGCGCAGGCATTGATATCACCGGGTTGGCCGGGATGGTGGGGAAAGACCCTGCCGATGTGCTGATGCCACGCACTCATGGCGATGGGACGACGAACCAGTGGCAGGAAGTTGCGATGATCTGGCACCGGATGGAAATCCCGGTGATCGCCGCGATTCACGGGGTGTGTTTCGGCGCGGGTATCCAGTTGGCGCTGGGCGCGGACATTCGCATTGCGGCACCGGGCACGCGGTTTGCGGTGATGGAGATGAAATGGGGAATTGTCCCTGATATGGGCGGCATGGCCCTGCTGCCCAAACTGGTGCGGTCCGATGTGCTGCGTCGAATGACCTATACCGCCGAGCAGATTGATGCGGAGCAGGCGGCGGCCTGGGGTATTATCACCGAGATTGCAGAGGATCCTCTGGCGGCAGCGACCGATTTGGCGGGCGTGATTGCCGGAAAAAGCCCGTCAGCGGTACGGGCTGCCAAGCGGTTGATCGCAATTGCGGAATCTCAGGACGATGGGGCGATCCTGGACGCGGAGTCCCGGATACAGTCGGAATTGATAGGCAAGCCGCATCAGATGGAAGTGATTGCAGCTGAGATGGGGAAACGGCCCGCTGTCTTTAAATAGGACAGCACACTGCGTCTTCTGTGGATGGTATTTTTAAAAGGGTGAAATTAGGATGGAGCGCCCCCTGTCTGCAGGGGGCGCTTTTTGCTATCCGATTTCGGCCAGACGGTCGAGAGCGGCCTGCAACTGGTCTGCTTCTTCTTGCCGTGCATCAAGGTTGGCTTGGGCTTCGGCAACGACCTCTTCCGGCGCGGAGGCGGCGAATTTGGGGTTGTTCAGACGCCCCTTCAGGCCACCGATCTCCTTGCCCAGCTTGTCGAGCGACTTTTGCAGACGCACCTTTTCAGCGTCGATGTCGATGATCCCTTCAAGCGGCAGACCCAAAGACGCGGCGCGGGCGGGGATGGAGGCGGTCCCTTTGGGGAAAGCCGCCACTTCGCTCAGGCTTTCGACGCCAGCCCGGCGGGCGATCAGGTCTTTGTTGCGTTCCCATGCCAGTTTGCCGGCGGCGTCGATCTCGGTATAGACCATATCGACCTTGGCGCTGCCCGGCACACCCATCGCCACACGGGCAGAGCGGATGTTCTGGATAAGCGCGATCACCCAGTTCAGCTCGCCATCTGCCTCGGCGTCGAGCATTTCGGCTTCCGTGTAAGTTGGCCAATCGGCATGTACCAGCATCTTGGGGCGCTCTTTGAGGCCCCAAAGCTCTTCGGTGATGAAGGGCATGATCGGGTGCAGCAGGATCAGGCATTGGTCCAACGCCCAGCCATAGGTCGCGCGGGTTTCTGCGATAGCAGCGGCATCGTCGCCGTCAAAAATCGGCTTGGTGAATTCAAGATACCAGTCGCAGAAGGTGCCCCAAACGAAGGCGTAAAGCGTATTGGCAGCGTCGTTGAACCGGTACTGGGTCAGCGCGGTATCGACGGCCTCGCGGGTCTTGGCGATCTCGCCTTTGATCCATTTGTTCACGGTCAGCGTCGTCTCGGGCGCTGCATCGCTGTGCGGCACCTCAAGCACGCCGTTGCGTTCGGCAAAGGCGGTGGCGTTCCAGATCTTGTTACCGAATTTACGGTAGCCGTCGATACGCGCAGTGCTGAGCTTCAGGTCGCGCCCCATCGCCGCCATCGAAGTCAGCGTAAAGCGCACCGCATCAGCACCGTATTCGTCGATCAGTTCCAGCGGGTCGAGTACGTTGCCTAAAGACTTCGACATCTTCTTGCCTTTCTCGTCACGCACAAGCGCGTGGACATAGACAGTGTCGAAGGGTTTCTGGCCGACCACAGCGTATTGCATCATCATCATCCGGGCGACCCAGAAAAAGATGATGTCGAAGCCGGTGATCAGAACAGAAGTCGGGAAGTACTTTTCCAACTCCTCCGTCTGCTCGGGCCAGCCCAGCGTGCCGATGGGCCACAGGCCAGAGGAGAACCATGTGTCAAGGACGTCAGGGTCGCGCCATACAGGATAGAGGATATCTGTAGGATCCTGACTGCCTGTATAGATCGCAAGGCTTTCAGCTAGAACATGCATGGCGTCGCTGCGCGAGGAAACTTCGACCACGCGGGCGAGGTTGAGGGGGGTGGGCAGCTTTGCAAGAACGTCAGCGAACTTGTCTGTGACAGCGCCAAAATCGGCAGCGCAATGATGGTGGTCGCTTGTTTCTGGCAGAGATTGGTTCAGCAGCAGGCGCGATATCTCAACCATATCGAGTGCGCCGTCGCCCTCGTCGTCGGTGAAACCCGCGCCGGTGAGGTCTAGACCATACCATACCGGGATCTGATGACCCCACCACAGCTGGCGCGAGATGCACCACGGCTCGATATTCTCAAGCCAGTGGAAATACACCTTCTTGTCCTGCTCGGGCAAGATTTGCGTATCGCCGTTGCGCACAGCGTCCAGCGCGGGGCCGACGATCTTGTCGGTGTCCACGAACCATTGATCCGTGAGCGCTGGCTCAATCACCACCTTGGAGCGGTCCCCGAAAGGCTGCATGATCTTTTTCGCCTCGACCAGCGGGACAAGGGTATCTTCCCGCGCTTCGCCGCCTTCTTCGGGGGCAAGAGTTTTGATCGCAGCTTTGCCCAGACGCGGATCATGAGCTTGCGTCATTACGGCCAGACCTTCGGCGGTGATGTCTTCGATCACCTTCTTGCGGGCATCGAAACGGTCCAGACCACGGTAGTCTTCTGGCACGAGGTTGATCTCGGTCGCATCCGCAGGAGCATCCTCGCGGCCTTCGGCGATGGCTTGGGCGCGGGCAGCAGCCTGATCATAGGGGAGGCCATCGGCACGCATGGCACCGCGGGTGTCCATCAGCGCGTAGAGGGGAATGTTGTTGCGCCTTGCGACTTCGTAGTCGTTGAAATCATGCGCCCCGGTAATTTTGACCGCACCCGAGCCAAAGTCAGGATCGGGATAGGCGTCCGTGATGATCGGGATCAGTCGGCGATGCTCTTTCGGCCCCACGGGAATTTCACACAGCTTGCCCACGATGGACGCATAGCGTTCGTCGGACGGATGCACCGCAACCGCACCATCGCCCAGCATGGTTTCGGGGCGGGTGGTGGCGATAGAGATATAGTCGCGCTCCTCCTCGAACAGGACCGCGCCGTCTTCGTCTTTCTCGACGTAGGTGTAGGTGGCACCGCCCGCGAGCGGGTATTTGAAATGCCACATATGGCCGTCAACTTCAGTGGATTCGACCTCCAGATCGGAGATTGCGGTTTCAAACTGCGGGTCCCAGTTCACCAACCGCTTGCCGCGATAGATCAGGCCTTTGTTGTACATATCAACAAAGACTTTGATCACAGCATCGTGGAAATTGCCGTCTTCGCCTTCCGGCGCACCCGGTGCACCGGACATGGTAAAGGCATTGCGGTCCCAGTCACAGGACGCACCAAGACGTTTGAGCTGTTCGATGATCGTGCCGCCGGACTGCTTTTTCCAATCCCAGATTTTTGCTGTAAATGCTTCGCGGCCCAACTCGCGGCGGGTCGTGTTGCCTTCGGCTGCAAGCTGACGCTCTACCACCATCTGCGTGGCGATGCCGGCATGGTCCTGCCCCGGCTGCCACAGCGTGTCGAACCCGCGCATCCGGTGCCAGCGCGTCAGGATATCCTGAAGCGTGTTGTTAAAAGCATGACCCATATGCAGCACGCCCGTCACATTAGGCGGCGGGATCATGATCGAAAACGTCTCGGGGCGCGAGGCATTGGCCCCAGCCGAAAAGCACCCAGCTTTTTCCCATGCGGCATAAAGGCGGGCTTCGGCCTCGGCGGCGTTGAAAGTTTTGTCCAGAGCCATGATTTTGATCCTCAAAACAGCGTTATCGCCCGATCTAACGGAGGATTGCGCAGAGGGAAAGGGCGGGCTGGACAATGGGGCCGTGGTGGTTATGTCATTACGGGTAAATTCCAACCAGCGCGAGGCATTGCATCATGGACAAGTTCGGTAAAAGTCAGGCGGTCAAACGTACGGAAGACGTGCGGTTTCTGACCGGCGAAGGCCAGTATGTCGATGATATCGCCCCCGAGGGTGCGCTGCACGGGTTCTTCTTCCGCTCGCCTATCGGGCACGGTGTGATCTCCGAACTCGACGTGGCAGATGCGGCGGCGGCGGATGGTGTGCATCTGGTCCTGACGGCGGCTGATATGGAAGCGGCAGGCATGGACATCGCAATGGCCGGTGCCCTGGTCGACAACCGCGACGGCAGTAAAGGCGCGGCTCCGGTCCGCCCAATGTTGGCCAAGGACAAAGTGCGTTATACGGGCGAGCCTATCGCGCTGATTGTGGCGGACACGATGGCGCAGGCCCGTGATGCGGCGGAACTGATCATGTTTGACGCCGAGGATCTGCCCGCCAAGATCGACACTGCACCGGGGGGCGAGACGTTGCACACTGAGGCACCCGACAACAAGGTTTTTGACTGGGGCATGGGCGACGAAGCCGCGACCGAGGCGGCTTTCAAAGCGGCGGCCCGCACGGTCGCGCTGGATGTCGATGACAACCGGATCATTGTGAATTCGATGGAGCCGCGTGGCTGCTACGCCGAATGGACCGATGGCCGCGTGCATGTGGCGCAAAACGGGCAGGGCGTCTGGGTGCACAAAGGATATTTGGCTAAAGCCTTCGGGTTGGAGCCAGAGATGGTGCGTGTGACCAACCCCGATACGGGCGGCGGCTTTGGTATGAAGGGCATGACCTACAACGAATATTTCTGCGTGGCGCAAGCGGCCCGCGTGCTGGACCGGCCTGTGCGCTGGATGTCTGAGCGCACGGAGGCGATGCTGAGCGACAATGGCGGGCGCGACCTGACCTCGCTGGCGGAGTTCGCCTTTGACGCCAATAACAAGATCACTGCCTATCGGGTCACCAGCAAATGTAATCTCGGGGCTTACAACTCGCAGTTTGCGCAGTTCATCCAGACCCAACTGTTCAGCCGTGTATTGATGGGTGTCTATGATGTGCAAACGACGTGGCTGCAGGTCGATGGCTTTTACACCAACACCGTGCCCGTCGATGCCTACCGTGGTGCCGGCCGGCCCGAGGCGATCTATGTGCTTGAACGGCTAATGGACCGTGCCGCACGTGAATTGGGCGTGGATCCATGGGAGCTGCGCCGGATCAACTTCATCAAGCCCGATCAGTTTCCCTACACCGCCGCCACAGGCGAGACATACGATGTGGGCGATTTCAACAAAGTGCTGGCCCGCGCCGCTGCGCAAGCGGACCGCAAGGGGTTCGAGGCTCGTAAAGCAGCAGATGCCGAGCGCGGTCTACTGCGCGGGCAGGGGCTTTGCTATTACATCGAAAGTATCCTTGGTGACCCCTCTGAAGGCGCAAAGGTCGAATTCAACGCGGATGGCACCGTCAACATCTATGTTGGCACCCAGTCCAACGGGCAAGGGCACGAGACGGTCTATGCTCAGTTCCTGAGCGACCAATCGGGTATTCCGGCGGATAAGATCACCGTCATTCAGGGGGATTCCGACCTGATTGCGCAGGGCGGCGGTACGGGTGGATCACGCTCTGTAACCACACAGAACAACGCGACGCTGGCCACCGTCAGCAAAATGACCGAGGCTTTCACCGCCTTTCTGGCGGACGAGATGGGCGTGCCTGCGTCCGAGATCAGCTTTGACGACGAACGCTTCCGCGCCGAGGGGTCAAACCTCACGCCAACAATGCTTGAGGTGGCAGAGATGGCCCGCGAGAAGGGGCGCGATGATCTGCTGACCCATCACGAACGCGCCACCTTGCCCGCACGCAGCTTCCCCAACGGTGCGCATGTGGCCGAAGTGGTGATTGACCCCGAAACCGGGATCGTGGTCACAGACCGCTATACGGTGGTGGACGATTTCGGCAATCTCATCAATCCAATGCTCGCCGAAGGTCAGGTGCATGGCGGTGTGGCGCAGGGCGTTGGCCAAGCAGTGCAGGAACGTGTGGTCTATGACGTTGACGGTCAATTGCTCACGGCGTCCTTTATGGACTACGCCATGCCGCGTGCCGCTGATCTGCCGTATATTTCCTTCACCTCAGAGCCTGTGCCCTCGACCGCGAATGTGATGGGCATGAAGGGCTGCGGCGAGGCGGGCACTGTTGGGGCGCTCGCCGCGGTTTCCAATGCCGTGCAGGATGCTTTGTGGGAACATGGGGTGCGTCAGGCGGATATGCCGTTTACGCCACACCGCGTTTGGGAGATGATGCATGCGGATCGGATCGCTGCCGAATGAGGTTAAGGGCCGCCCCCGGGCGGTCCATGTTATCATTCTGGACGGCACACTTTCCTCGCTTGAACCGCTCCACCAGACCAATGCCGGGCGAAGCTACACGCTGCTGCGTGAAATGGGCTCGGCGGTCTCGCTCTATTACGAACCGGGGTTGCAGTGGCGCAACTGGCGGTCGATCCGCGACGTGGCGATGGGCAAAGGCATCAATCGCCAGATCCGCCGCGCCTATGGTTGGCTGGCCTCGCGGTACCGGATCGGGGATCAGATATTTTTGTTCGGATATTCGCGTGGTGCCTATGCGGTGCGATCCCTCGCCGGGGTCATCGACAGGATCGGCCTGCTGCGCAGCGAAGCCGCGACCGTACGCAACATCCGCGCTGCCTATCGCCATTACGAGGCAGACCCGGAGGCACCGGCGGCCCGCGCATTTGCGACGGCGCATTGCCATAGCCAGGTCGAGATCGAGATGATCGGCGTCTGGGATACGGTCAAATCCCTCGGTCTGAACGCACCTGTTTTATGGCGGCTCTCAGCGCATTTGCATGCCTTCCATAACCATGACCTGAGCCCCGTCGTGAAATCAGGCTTTCACGCCTTGGCCCATGATGAGACGCGGATGGCCTTTGCGCCGGTGCTGTGGACCAGCGAAGACGGTTACGAAGGCAGATTGGAGCAGGTCTGGTTTCCCGGTGCCCATGGCGATGTAGGCGGCCAGTTGGGCGGGTTCGAGGCGGCGCGGCCCCTGGCGAATATCCCGCTGGTGTGGATGCTGGAGCGGGCAGCAGAACACGGGCTTGCTTTGCCGGAAGGGTGGGCGGACCGGATGCCGCAGGATCCTTTGGCACCTGCGCGCGGCACGTTGCGCGGACACGGGAAGGTGCTGATGACCCGCAGGCGACGCAACATCGGTGCGGACCCGTCAGAAAGGTTGCATGAAAGCATTGCGCTGCGTCAGGGGATCGAGGGACTGCGCAACATGTCGGAGGTCTAGGATCAGCAGGCTGCCGGGACTTCGGATCGGCCCCATTGAGCGCAACCGGAAGGCTGTATCAGACGATCTTCATCACAATGCAGGTGGTTGATCCGGTTGCATACAGCTTGTCATCCGCGATGCCCCGAATCTCTCCATGGGCCACACCCGTCGACCGCCCGACGTGGTCGGTGACCCCGATACAGGCCACTTCAACGCCCAATGGGATGCTGCGCAGAATGTTAATCTTGTATTCCAGCGTGGTATAAACCGACCCGCGCGGGACCTTTGTCATCACTGCGCAAGCCATCGCGGAATCGAGCAAGGTGCCATACCAGCCGCCATGCACTGTGCCCATCGGATTGGTGACATTGAACTCTGGCGTGCCGCGAAATTCTGCCCGGCCTTCGGCGACGCTGTGCAGGCGGTAGCCCATGGTGACCGAGATCGGTGGACCGGGGTTTTTGCCGTCGATCATGGACTGCATAAATTCCAGCCCCGTCAATTCAAGCGCCTCCGCTTGGCTAAGCAGATCGTCGGGGGATGAGGCGGTGGGGGGCATAGGCGGTCTCCGGAAATTTGACCTGATGGTAGTGCCCGGTGGCGCGCCTTGCCAAGCTGTTACGCCACGTCCCGTACTGCAACCTCGGGCGTGACGCCCAAAGCGCGGCAGACATTGCGGGTCAGTTCCGCCTTGTTCAGCGTATAAAAATGCAGATTTTCCACACCTTCACAGATCAGAGTGTCGCAAAGCTCTGTGCACATTGCGGTCGCCAGCAAATCATGCCGGTCGTCGCGAACCGCCGCGTCAAAAGCTTCATCCACCCAAGCAGGAATTGTCGTGCCGCAGCGAATGGCGAATTTGCGCGCGGATTTCCAGCTGAGGATCGGCAGGATACCGGGCGTGATCGGCTTGTCGATACCCGCCGCCGCACAGGCGTCACGAAAGCGCAGGAAGCTTTCGGGCTCGAAGAAAAACTGCGTGATCGCCTCGTCCGCACCTGCTTCGAACTTGCGCTTGAGCCATTGGACGTTGGCATCCATATCTGCCGCTTCGGGGTGGCTGTCGGGGTACGCGCCAATGCGAATGTTGAACTTGCCTTTCGCAGCCAGCGCTTCGATCAACTCGCAACTATCGGCAAACCCCTCGGGATGCGGTGTGAACGTGTCGGCCCCGTTTTCGGGGTCGCCCCGGAGGGCTACGATGTCGGTCACACCAATTTCCGCAAAACTGTCAGCCACTTCAAGGGTTTCCGCCCGGCTGGCACCGACACACGTCAGATGCGCGGCCACCGGCAAACCGGAGGTGCGGCGCAAGACATGGGCGGCATCATGGCTTAGGTCGCGTGTCGTGCCACCCGCACCATATGTGACCGAGAAGAAACGGGGGGCCAACGGGGCCAGCGCCTGCGCCGTATCCCACAGATTGAAGGCCGCATCGACATTGCGGGGCGGGAAGACTTCGAAAGAGACATTGGGCGTGGCCATTGGGACGTTCCTGTTTCTGATTTGGTCTCTTGTCTCATATTTATTGATGTGAGACAAACTCATAACTTTCACATTGAAGATGAGGGTGCCCTCACATGCACATCGAGTTCCGCCATTTGCGCACCATTCAAGCGATCCATGAAGCGGGTGGACTGGCACGGGCGGCAGAGCAGATGAACATCACCCAATCGGCGCTGAGCCATCAGGTGAAAGGGCTAGAAGATCAAGCCGGCGTAGAGCTTTTTGTGCGCCGCTCGAAGCCGTTGAAGTTGTCGCCTGCGGGCCAGAGGTTACTGAAGTTGGCGCAGCAGGTTTTGCCACAAGTGCAGGCCCTACAGGATGAATTTACCGGACTTCGGGCGGGCAGCACAGGTCGGATGCACATCGCTATCGAATGTCATGCCTGCTTTGAATGGCTTTTTCCGGTGCTGGAACAGTTTCGCCGGTCATGGCCGGATGTGGACGTCGACATTCGGCCCGGCCTGGCCTTCGATGCGCTGCCGGCTTTGCTGCGCGAAGAAGTCGATCTGGTGGTCTCCTCCGACCCCGAAAACCTGCCAGGCGTCGAGTTTGTTGAGCTGTTTGACTATAAGGCGGTATTTGTCGCGGCGAGCACCCATCCACTGGCGGCAAAACCCTACGTCGAAGCAGCGGATTTTCGGGGCCAGACGCTTATCACCTATCCGGTTGAGCGGTCGCGGCTTGACGTGTTCAGCCAGCTTCTGATCCCCGCCAAGGTGGAACCCGCCGCGATCCGCCAGGTCGAGTTGACGGCGGTGATCCTTCTGCTCGTCGCGAGCAACCGGGGCGTCAGCGTCCTGCCCGATTGGGTGGTGCGCGAGGTAAAGTATTCCTCCGACTACGTTACCCGCCCCCTGACAGAACAGGGCATAACCCGCAGACTCTACGCCGCAGTGCGCAGCGACGATCTGGGCAAGCCGTTCATGGACCAACTCCTGGACTTGGCCAGAACAGAGGCGCGTAAACTGCAGGCGGAGTAGGGGGAGTGATGGCCGGTGCGAGGACGGGCATCACGATACGGCATTGTGTAGCACGGGCGAAAGATCGAGCATTCGTATCGAGTGCCCCACGGATCGGACATCGAATGCGCGTAATGTGGATAATCCGGCCTATTGCACTTGCGCCTATGGTTCATGCCAAAAGTTGTTGTTTAGAAAAATTTACGCGACGCGTTAGCAGATCTGTTGGCCCAGTTGTTAAGAACCACTCAGTAGTGGGTCGGTCTAACCAGGGTGTATCCCGATGAAGTGATACGCTCGCTCCATCCTCTAGGCCGTTGCCGGGGAAAAGTCAGAGAAACCGGTTTAGCACGTTCTGGAAAACGGCTTTCACGTCTTCCTGCGATTTCGGCGAAGACCCGAACTGGCCTTGCATCAAAAAGCGGAAAGCGCCGTCAAGCAGCGCGTAGGCACACTCGACATCTGCTGGATTGGCCTGCCCGGCTTGCTGGAAGGCAGAGCGCACGACCCCTATCAGTTTGCGTTCGATGTCTTCCACTTCCGGGCGAAAAGCCTCGTCAAACATCGCCTGGTTGCGAATGTCATACCAAAGCCGGTGGGTCTGTGCGTTGTTGACGATCGACGCAGATAACACGTCGCTAAATGCATTGACCACGCTCTCGCGTCCCTTGGCCGCCTCAAGGGCACGGGCAATTTCTGCTACGAAACCCTGCTTGTAACGGGACACGCAAAAAACGATCAGGTCAGCGCGGTCTTCAAAATAATAGTGCAGCATCCCCAGCGACATGTCGCTTTTCTCGGCGATGTCGCGCAGACTGGTGTTTGCATACCCAAGCTCGATGAGCGCCTTGATCGCGCTTTCCGCGATTTGCTGCTTTTTCAAACCCCGTTTGGCGTTCTTGCGGTCGGAGCGAGCTTTTAGTTTTGGGGACATTTCATTCATAGGTGCTAGATGCTCTTTGTGGCGCCCGAGTGCAAGTTTTTGCACCCGGACATTGGTTCAGCCCAATAGCGCGTTCAGAAAGATGCGGGGCAATTTGAACCAGCTGGGCTTGTACTGGAAATCGGTCAGCAATGCGCCAACCTTGTCCTGTTTGCGGTTGGTGATGAACCACGGCGGACGCGGCAGTAGGGTAAAGCTGCCCGAGAGCAGATTGCGCGGGAACGGGCTCCACGGAGCCTGCACCACACATCGTTCCGTGTTTTCCAGCATGAATGTGTTGTGCACCGTGCCAATGCCGGATTGAACATCCTCGGGTGTATGGCCCGGGAACGCGCCCCATGGGCAAGCGGTCGCAAGAAAAGCTAGTCCTGTCCATGCATTGATTGCAATGGCACCATAGCGCAGATCGGCGATGATTTCCTCAAAGCGTTTCTTGCCAATTTGGCGGATGGTTTTGGGATGGATCAGGACATTGGCCCCGAGGGTGCCGTGCAATTGATCGTTGGCATAAGTGATTGCGGCCTTCAAATAGCTTTCGGCATCCGGCGCGTCCATTTCGTGTGTGGACATGGCAGGCGCAAAGACTTCGTTTTCGCGGAACCATTCGGCGTCATCAACGCTGTTGATGATTGCGGCGGGGGCGGTGCCGCGCGCGACAGCATCGACGCTTGCAGCATTGCCCTTGAAGGTATCCAACCGGTCCGCAGCGCCCGGGTAATACGCCAGCCGGGTCGAATTCGCGATCACCTTGCGCAGGTTGTCCATCAGGGTTTCGCCCTTGTCCCAGCCTTTGGGCATGATCAGCACCTGACAGGCGACGCAATTGAAACCGGAGTTATGCAGCTTCTGCGTTGCAATATGTTCGGCCTGAAACTTGAGATCTGCCTTGGACCACGGGCCGGGTACAACGATGGTGGGACACACCGCACCAAGTTCGGATGTGAAGCGTTTGTTGTTTTTGGGTGTCCCCGCCTTGCGGTTCTTTTCGCCTTCCGCGCCTGTGCCCCAGACAATCGCATCATGGGTCGAGGCAGCACCCGTGATATGCAGCTCTTCGATGATCGGATGTTCGGTCAGATAGGCACCGGCAGCACCATCGCCTTTGACGATGCGCACAAAATCACGGTCAATGAACGGTTTGAGCGCAATCCGCAGATAGTCCGTCAGATAATCGTTGACCGGATTCATTTTCAGGATGACGACCTGATTTTCGATCATCAGTTTTTGCAGCACATCAAGCGGCGCGATCGATGCAATATTGCCTGCCCCCAGAACCAGAGCCACCTTGCCTCTACGCTGCGATGCGGGTTCGTCATAAACCAGCGCGGCGTTCTTCCCTAAATTAGCAGCGTTCACACCTTTCTGCATCCAGACCTCGGCCTTGACGCCGGAGAGCAGCAGGTGATCCCAGATCGAATGCGGCAGCACTTTCACTGCGGTTTGACCTGTCGGCAATATGCGCGTTGGCAGATGGTCCAGATATGTCTTTCCCTCCATCCCGCTCAGCGTTTGGATGAAGCCGTTGCAGCCGGACATGAGGGCATAGGGTCCGGACGTCCATTCTTCCCCGATCAGTGGCGAGCCTTCGGGGATTTGTTTTTTGCGTGCGGCGGTTTCTGCCCAGCCCTGCGCCACGCTCTTGAGGTTGTCTTTCACTTGGCCAAGCAATGCGATCCGCGTAGCGGTGTCGGTCTGTGCCCATTTGTTTTTGGCGGCGTCCAGCGCGTCAAGCGCCGCGTCATATTCCTCGACAAATAGGGGTGTCATCGAACCATCCATTATTCAAACTCCCTTTTCGATCAGTGTGTCGCCAAACTGCTCGCGCAGTTTGTTTTTCAGCATTTTTCCCGTCGCGTTCAGCGGGATCGCGTCGGTAAAGACCACCGCGTCCGGTATCTGCCAGCTGGCGACCTTTCCTTCGAACATCGCAAGGATTTCGGCTTCGCTGGGGTTTGCGCCCTCGGCCCGGACTGCGATGATGATAGGACGTTCATCCCATTTGGGATGGGTCGCACCGATCGCTGCGGCCATTGCCAAGCCCGGGTGCGCGATTGCGATGCCTTCCAGATCAACGGAAGAAATCCATTCGCCGCCGGATTTGATGATGTCTTTCGTGCGGTCACGGATCACCATGAACCCGTCTGCATCGATGGTTGCTACATCGCCGGTGTCAAACCAGCCATCCTCCGAGACCGCGCTTTCGCTGGTGCCGAAATAGGTGTCGACAACCCAATGACCCTGACACTGCAACGCGCCCTCGGTTGTCCCGTCATTAGGCAGCACATTGCCGTTGCCGTCGACGATCCGCAGGTCAATACCGAATGGCGGGCGTCCTTGGCCCGACCGCAGATCGGCCATCGCTTCTGCTTCGAGGTCCAGATGTTTGGCCTTGATCTGGTTGGCGGTTCCCAAGGGCGAAGTTTCCGTCATCCCCCAAGCGTGGATTGTTTCGCAGGCGTATTCATCGCGGAACGCGGCAATCATCGACGGTGCGGCGGCGGAGCCCCCGATCACGTTGCGCTCCAGGCTTTCCATCTTGGAACCGGATTTCTCAGCGGCAGCCAACAACATCATCCATATGGTCGGCACGCCCAAGGCCAAAGTAACCTTGTAGGTGTCAATCAATTCCAGCAGGCTGTCACCATCCAGGCCCGGCCCCGGCATCACCACTTTGGCACCGGTCATCGCAGTCGCATATGGAATGCCCCAGGCATTGGCATGGAACATCGGAACCACTGGCAAAATGATGTCGCTCGCGGAAAGCCCAAGCGAGTCCGGTAAGCTGATCGAGAAGGTATGCAGCATTGTCGAGCGGTTGGTGTAGAGCACGCCCTTGGGGTTGCCTGTCGTTCCGGAGGTGTAGCAAAGCGAACATGGCGTTTCTTCTTCAAACTGGGGCCAGACGTAATCATCGGCACCGGTTTCAATGAGTTCATCAAAGAAAAGCGCATCGGGAATGGCGGCCAGCACATCTTCATCTCGGGGACCCATATAGACAAAATGTTTGATCGTTTTGAGGTGCCCGCGCGTGCCCTTGATCAAAGGCATGAAGGTTTTGTCAAAGAACATCGCCTTATCATCGGCATCGTTGCAGATGAATATAAACTGTTCCGGGGGCAGCCGCGGGTTCAGTGTGTGGCACACCATGCCGCCACCCGAGACGGCAAACCAGATTTTCAGATGACGGTGGTTGTTCCACGCCAGCGTTGCCACGCGGTCCCCCTGTGACAGCCCCAGCTTGGACAGCGCCGAGGCCAATTGACGCGAGGCATCGCTTACCTCACCCCAGTTTGTCCTGTGCATCTCGCCGGTTGTTTCGCGTGAAATGATCTCGGTATCGGCGTGGTATTTGCCCGCGTGGACAATCAAGTTACTGATCAGCAACTCCTGCTTCATCATCGAACCCAACATTCTTCTCTCCCATAGATAATTGGTTGTGCGGACCCCGCGCCAAACGGCCCTGCGGGGTCTGATTTGCGCTTAGGCGGCGTGTTCGGCCTTGATCATGTCAGCGCATTTTTCGGCAATCATGATGGTGGGCGCATTGGTGTTGCCCCCGATCAGCGTCGGCATGACCGAGGCATCGACAACGCGCAGCCCGTTCATTCCGTGGACCTTCAATTGCGGGTCGACCACGGCGAGGTCATCGGTGCCCATCTTACAGGTGCCGACGGGGTGATAGATCGTGTCGGCGCGGGCGCGAATGTGTTTTTCCCATTCCGCGTCAGACATGTTGTCGACAACCCCGAACAGCTCTTTCTTTTTGAAACCTGTCATCGGGTGGGCCTCAAGAATTTCGCGGGTCATTTTGGCCCCCTTGATCGTGGTTTCCAGATCGCGGCGATCCGAGAGAAACTTCGGATCAATGCCGGGGTCTGCTAGCGGGTCGGCACTTTGCAGGAAAACCTCGCCTCGGGAATGCGGCCGCAACGCGCAGATGTGGCAGCTATAGCCATAGCCGAGGTGCAGGCGCTTGGCGTGGTTGTCCACCACCGAGATCACAAAGTGCAACTGGATGTCGGGCCGGTCCAGCGCGGGATCGGTTTTCAAAAACGCCGCGCCCTCGGCGAAGGGCGTGGCGATCATGCCTGTCCCTTTGCGCCACCATTTCAGGATCGCGCTGGTCAAACGCGCTGTCCCCCGCAACCCGATACCGAAATTGTCCGTGTCGCTGGTCTTGTTGGCAAGGATGAAATCAAGGTGGTCCTGCAGGTTTTGTCCAACACCGGGCAGTTCATGCACCATATCGATGCCATGCTGGGTGATATCCTGCGGGCGCCCCACGCCTGACAATTGCAACAATTGCGGCGACTGGAATGCACCACCGGAGAGGATGACTTCCTTGTCGGCCCGTACTTCCTTTTCTTGCTTGCCCTGCCGGTAGGCGACCCCCACCGCGCGCTTGCCTTCAAACAGGATCTTTGTGGCGCGGGCTTTGGTGATGACAGTGAGGTTCGGTCTGTCCATGACGGGATGCAGATACCCTGCAGCAGCCGAACAACGCTCGCCATTCTTACCTTTGCCGTGGAATTGGGTGACCTGATACAGACCGACACCTTCGTTATCGCCGGTGTTGAAGTCCTCCCGGCGGCGGTGCTGAAGGCTCTCTGCGGCCTCTATAAAGGCATGGGTGATCGGGCGCGGTTCTGTCTGATCGGACACCTGCAAGGGTCCGCTATCGCCGTGAAACGCGTCTTCGCCTTTTTCGTTATTTTCCGATTTCTTGAAATAGGGAAGGCACTCGTCCCAGGACCATCCTTCGCAGCCCGCTTCGGCCCAGCCGTCGTAGTCGGACTTGTGCCCGCGGACATAAAGCATGGCGTTGATCGCCGAAGATCCACCAAGCGCGCGGCCGCGCGGCTGATAGCCACGTCTTCCGTTTAGTCCCGGCTGGGGCACTGTGTTGAAGGCCCAGTTAAACATCTTTCCGTGCCCCGGCATGACCGCGACAACACCAGCGGGGGCGCGCAGAAGAATATTCGTCCCCTTTCCACCCGCTTCCAACAGACACACCGAAAATTTCGGGTCTTCGCTCAGCCGCGAAGCCATCGTCGCTCCCGCAGACCCTCCCCCGATGATGACAAAATCATATCCCATAGTGTTCTCCCTGGTTTCCTCCGCGCTCTTTCGGACGGAACCGCCCAGAATCACGCTCTCAATTTTGAGACGGTTGTATTAGACGAAGTTTCTGGACGTTTGTCCAAAAAAATTCGACGGATAGGAAATTTGCTATTCTACGCAGCCCGCTCAGTCGCGTGGGAACGACGCTCATATATCTCAGCCCATCAGTATAGTCAGTTTGTGCGTGATTAGGTGAAATCGGCCGGATTGGTACCGAGCGGCTTTGGTGTCCCATCACCCTGTGGGAGCAAAGCTGGGAGGTATACGCCCTTCGCACGATCATCATGCTGTGACGCTTTTGCTTGGCCATCCCAAAGTTGGAAGCACGGTGCGTTACCCCGGTACTAGGCTTGAATGTGCCTTGAGTATTGCAGAGCGCGTCGAACGCAAAGGATACCAGCGACCCCGCTGAAGTGACCGTTCAGGCCTTGCACTTCAATTTTCGCTGTCGAGCGTTGGCCATGCGGATAAGATGCCGTTCAACGCATGGCCAGATCGTCTGGGCACTTCTTAGTTAAGCAAAGCCCGAACCAATAGGGTTGCAGCTGCCGCAAGATAGATATCGTTGCCATTTGCGACGTAAATTTCTCCGCGGCCGGGGCGTGGAAGGCCGCGTTTTCGCCAATCCTTTACAACGACCACATCTTGCTTGCGGAAACGGTGACCAACGGCGTGCCGATGGCGCTGCTGTTTCACAACCTTCACCTTGGCACCGTGGCCATAGGCGCTGTGCTTGACAACTTTCCTGTCTGCCATGGCCGTCACCGGCACGACAGCCACTGCTGCGGTTGCCAAGACAAAAATAGTTGCGCATCGTTGCATCAGTTTCTGCATTTGATCCATCCTTGTTGCTTACTCCTTATTCAACATTGGCCCGGCGAATTTCCGTCGCTGAAACTTTGGAAAGCATGAAGCTACGCGTTGACAGTCTCCTTCACTTCCGAGCGCAGCCTGTGCGCTGCGGCACCCGGGGCCGTGCCCCAGACTGCAACCCAGCGGTAGAAAATCGGCGTGAGGAACAAGGTAAATACGGTTGCAAAACCCAGGCCTCCGACAATTACCCAACCTACGGCAATGCGCGCCTCGGCCCCTGCACCGGACGTCAGGATCAGGGGGAGGCCACCGAACACTGTGGAAACCATTGTCATCATCACCGGCCGGATGCGCAGCCGCAGTGCGTTTCGAATGGCTGTGTCAATATCTTCGCCCGCTTCGCGCAACTGGTTGGCAAATTCGACGATCAGGATGCCGTTCTTGGCCATGACCCCGATCAGCATGACAAGACCGATCTGGCTGTAATAGTTAAGCGAACCACCGGTCATCGAGATGGCGAGCACCGCTGCGGCAAGGCCAAAGGGCACTGTCATCATAATAACCACCGCGCTGGAAAAACTCTCGAATTGGGCAGCCAGCACCAAAAGCACCACAATCAAAGCCACGCCGAAAACCATGTAAATGCCGCCTTGACTATCGTCGAGCGTCGCGGCCTCTCCGGTAAAGGTGATTCCCATACCGTCGGGCAAGACCTCGTCGGATATCGAAAGCACCCGGTCCATCGCAGTCGAAAGGTCAACACCCTCTCCAAGGTTTGCCTGCAACGAGATTGACAAGGCACCGCCCAGACGTTCGATCTGGGCGTCGCTCACCACCATGTCGAGCGACGCGACGGTAGAGAGCGGAACATAGGCGCCGCTGTCGAGGCGGATAGACACGGACGCAATATCGGATGGATCATCGATCGGAGGTCCGCCGGGCACGACATTGACGTCTATCTCAACCTCATCGGAAAAGACGCTGACCGCCACATCGCCTTGCACCATCGCACGCACGAGGCTGGTCACATCCGCGCTGTCGATCCCCATGTCACGCGCTGCACCGGCGTCAACGGTCACTTCCAATTGGGCAAGGACGCTGTTGTTTGACAGTTGCGGGTTCAGGAAAGTGGCATCCTGCGACATCGCCGCGGCGAGGGCGGCGGCGGCTTGAGTCATATTCTCGAGATTGGTCCCCGTCACGGCAAAGCTCAAGCCCCCACCCGCGCCGCGGATGTTCAGGCTGTTGGTGGAGCGGGCGCTGACCTGCACGCCGGGGACAGAGGCCAATTGGCCACTGATCTGGGCAATCAACTCTTGCTGTGAAAAGTCGCGCGCGGTCCAGTCTGGCAGGCGGACGACGGTAAAGGCACTGGTGCCGCCACCAACACCGACGATGCTTTGCACAGTCTCGATCTGGCCGCTCTGCTGATAAGGCGCAAGAATATCCTCGACCAGCAGAACCTGTGTATCGAGATAGTCGATCGTCGTGTCCGACGATCCGCGCGCCTGCACAAGAAAGAAGCCACGATCCTCTTCGGGGGTCACGCTAGAGGGCAACGTCATCGCAGCACCCATGGCGATGAGGGCAAAACCAATGGCGACCGACAGAACCAGGAGGGGCGTTCGGATCGCGAAATCCATGACACGGTCAAAGCTGCGTGAAAGGGCACCGGGTTCGGCCGGCTCGGCGTTGTTCAACGTCTTACCGGGGTCCAGAAGGGCCGACAGGACTGGCGCAAGCGTCAATGCGGTAATCGAGGACAAGGTGACCGCGAAGGCCAGCACAAAGCCGAATTCGGAAAAGACACCGCCTGCCTGACCGGGCAGGAAAGAAATCGGAATGAAAACCGCCGCGAGCGTGGCTGTCGTCGAGATAACGGCGAAGAACACTTCATTGGTGCCGGATGCAGCGGCGGCAAACGCGCCCATGCCCGACTTGCGCTTGCGCACGATGTTTTCTACCACGACGATTGCATCGTCCACCACCATACCGGTTGCAAGAACCAAGGCGAGCAAGCTGATCGTATTGACGGAAAACCCCGTAAGCCAGATCGCAGCGAGCGTGCCGATCAAAGCTACGGGGATTGTGACCGCAGGAATGAGGGTCGCCCGTACGGAGCGCAGGAAAAGGAAGATGACGACAATCACGATGCCGGTCGCCATGAGGATGGATTTAACAACCTCATTGATTGACCCTTCGATGAATATACCGTCGTTTGACGTCACCAGCAGTTGCACCCCCTCGGGGAGCTGATCGCGCAATTCTTCCACGGCGATGGCTACGTCGCGCGAGATTTCTAACGTGTTGCCAACCGATTGTCGCGTAATGTCGAGACCGATAGCAGTCTCACCGTTCACGCGGGTGTAGACACTCGTGTCCTCGGGGATCAGTTGGACAAAGGCGATGTCGGCAACTTGGGTTGTGGCATTGATCGGCAACTGGTTGATGGTTTCGACCGTGACATCTTCGTTGCCAACCCGGAGCGAGAGGGTCTGGGACTCACTCGACAGTGCCCCAAGGGCGGTATCATCGCGCAACTGTGCAAGCGCGGTAGAAACGTCAAAGATCGTCAAACCGCGGCTGAGCAGCGACGGTATGTTCACCGCCACGCGGAATTCATTGGCACGATCACCGCGCAGGGTCACTTCGGCGATGCCGTCGATCAGGGACAGACGTTCGTAGATCGCGCCTTCGGCGATCTGGGTAAGCGTGTCGAGACTTGCATCCCCCAGCAGTGCAAGGCGGATGATCGCATCAGCGTTACTGTCGCTTTTGCTGACGCTGGGGTCTTCGATATCATCAGGCAGGGAGCGCAAGGCACCCGATACGATCTCGCGCGCCTCATTGGCGGCGACGTTGACATCCGTCCCGTCAGACAGGTCAATGGTGATACGGCTGGACCCTGTGCTGGACGTCGACTCAATAAAAGACATCCCGTCAAGCGCGCTCAGCGCGTCTTCCAGAACCTGGGTCACTTCGGTATCTACCGTGCTTGCCACGGCACCGTCGTATGTGGTCCTGACAGAAATCACGGGGTTGTCAACGTCCGGCATTTCACGGACATCAACGCTGGTGAACGCCGCCAGACCTGCGATGATGATAAGCAGGTTCAAAACGATCCCGAAGATCGGCCGCGCGACGAAAACATCGGCGAACCCGGCTTTGTGTGCACTTTTCTCGAAACTCATGCGTCCGGACCTTTGCGGGTGCGCGCCGTTGTGATGAGCGCCCCTTCGCGCAGCTTAGATGCGCCTTCGGTTACAATCTGGGTGCCTAACGGGGCATCTGTTTCAACCCAGACCCGATCCCCTTCGCGGTAGCGGATGGCGACAGGGACGCGGCGGGTGCTGCCGTTCTCGGCGATCCAGATGCCCGCACCGGTGCGATCCCACGTGATTGCCGTCGCGGGCACAACGGGCAAGGGGTCGGTCTCCTCCGTCATGCGGATGGCGAAGGTCATGCCAGCCAGCAACAACCCATCAGGGTTTTCGATCTCCGCCTGTACGGTGGCGCTGCGGGTCACACTGTCGAGCCGACTGTCAAACGCAGTGATATTGCCCTCGAAAATACGCCCCGCATACGTCGGCGTCGAGACGAGGACCGGCTTGCCCTCAGCCAAAAGGCCAATGGAGCGTTCCGGCACCTCGAATGTGGCGAGCAAGCTGGTGGTGTCGTCAATCGTCACGATCGACTCCCCGCTTGACAGGCGGTCGCCCACGCTGACGTCGCTAAGTCCAAGCCGGCCGGATATCGGTGCCACGATCGTGCGGTCATCCAGCGCAACTTTGGCAAGACCGACATTGGTTTCGGCCAGACGCAACGCCACGCGCGCCTCCGACAGCTGCACATCGGTCACGACAGAATTGCCATTGCTGCGCAACCCTTCATAGCGGGTCACTGTGGCTTGCGCCTGATCGCGGTTCGCATGAGCAATCTCGAGGGCCAATTGTTCCGTGCGATCGTCCAGACGCAAAAGGACAGCGCCCTTTTTAACCATCGCATTCGAACGCAGCGCGGTTTCGACCACTTCTCCTGCGTCGCTCGCGGTGACTTCGGTGCGGTGGAGCGAGACAGCACTGCCAATGGTCCGCAAAACGAGTGTGTATTCGCGGGCTTCCAGCGACGTCAGAACCACAGTCGTCGCCCGACCTTGTCCCCGTTGCCCCCGTTTCGCGGCATGAGGGGCATCGGCTGTCTCGGCCGGCACATCGCTCCAGATCTGTGAAATTTGACCGGGCACCCCGAAAGCAATGCAATAAGCACCCGTGATAATGATAAGTGAAAGAATGGCTAAAACTGAATTTTTCAAGGTCAAAGGTGCTCCCTAGAGGCGCTGTCCCTTCGGACAGTTTGTAGTGTTTCTTGCTCGTTGTCGTGATGCGTCAGAGCACCATCACTTCTGTGGTGAGATTTCCAGACGATAGCTGAAGCGCGATACCGCTTGTCATTCTGCCGCATTTGGCAACGCCAAATCGGTCAGGCTGGCTGAAGATTTCATCATGATAGGTATCGCCTGTTGTTCTTGTCCCTACTGATACGGACAACAAAACGCTTTCCGTCGCACGGTTCAAAATTTTTTCGTATCGATTTTTGAGGGGTGGAAAAGGGTCTCTCGCTCTGAGTCAAACCCGCGGCAGCATACGCGAAACATTGTGGCTTGAACATTGGCATCGCTGGCCATCGCGATTTGCGAACCGAGGCAATCAACAAGAAAACCGGATCAAATTCCTTTCGCCCAGGTGCGCATTCAGCAGCCTATAGTGCCCCGCAGGCAGCAGGAAATAAAGGAGCGTAGCGGACTGAACCATGCGGCTACTACGCCACATTAATACCATCCTGTAGATCCAGCTAGCGACCGCTCCTAGCCTATAAACCCTGTCGCTGCGCTGGCACCGTACTCAAGGCGGACACATTTTTCGAGTAAGGCAAAGACTGCTTCGTGCCGCAGAGCAGTCTTCAAACCCCCAAGGCCCGGAATGAAATTTATATCATCACGGCACCTTGAGTATCTTCTGACGGAGAGGTCTCCGCCCTACGGTTCTACGACACCTTCACAATCGCTTTGCCGGTGTTGCCGCCGGTTAGCAGGTCGATAAAGGCTTGTGGTGCGTTCTCCAGCCCCTCGGTGATGTCTTCCTGCACCGCGATCTCGCCACTGGCGACTTTCGGCGCAACATCGGCGAGGAATTCTGGGAAGCGGTTCCAGTGGTTCGAGATGATGAAGCCGTTCACGCTGAGGAAGTTCACCAGAATGGTGCGCCAGAGCTTGGGGGCGGTGATGCCTGCACCTGCGTTCTCGCCCAATCCACCTTCGTTATACCAGGCGATCATGCCGCAGATCGGGATGCGGCCGAACTGGTTCATCATCGGGATCACCGCCTCAAGCACCTTGCCGCCGACGTTTTCGAAGTAGATATCGATGCCCTTGGGGCAGGCTTCTTGCAGGGCGGCACGCAATGCTTTGGCGTCGTCATAGGCGCGGTGATCGAGGCATGCGTCAAAACCGAAGTGATCAACCGCGGTTTTGCATTTGTCCGCACCCCCCGCGATCCCGACAACGCGCAGACCTTTGGACTTGGCGATCTGGCCGACCATTGACCCAACGGGCCCGGTGGCTGCGGCGACGACAAGCGTCTCGCCTTCCTTAGGGCGGCCGTATTCCATCAACCCGTGCCAACCGGTCAGCCCGGGCATGCCCAGCACACCCAGTGACGTGGTGATCGGTGCCTGATCAGGGTTCAGTTTGCGGCACATTTTGGCGTCAGCCACGGCATGGGTGGCCCAACCGAAAGGACCAAAGACCATGTCACCTTCCTTGAGGTCTGCTGCGTTCGACGCAATCACCTTTCCCGCGCTGCCACCTTCCATCTTGCCGCCAATCGGCACAGGGGCAGCGTAGGACTTCGCATCATCCATGCGGCCCCGCATATAGGGGTCCAGCGACATATACTGCACTTCAACCAAGACTTCGCCTTCGCCGGGGGTCGGCATGGCAGCGGTTTCAAGGCGAAAGTTCTCCGGGGTAGGCGCGCCGTCGGGTCGGCTGGCCAGAACAATCTGTTTCATCTCGGTGCTCATCGGTGTCTCCTCCTGATTACGTTGCGCCTAGACTGACCAGATCACGGCGAAGCACAAGTGCCAGCTGTTCTGACGTCACGGTGTTGCGGCATCATTAAGCCAGATCACACGCATCGAAACGCAGCCCTTGGCAATTGCGGCGATGGGGCATAAAGGGTGCACTGTTCGCGGCAAAGGAACTTGGGCAATGGTTGGCAGTGCAAATCTTAACATCATGATCAAAGCGGCGCGCAAGGCGGGGCGGGCTTTGATGAAGGATTTCCGCGAGGTCGAGAACCTTCAGGTTTCGGTCAAGGGCGCGGGGGATTTCGTGTCGAAAGCCGACATTGCAGCCGAGCAGATCATCAAGAGCGAATTGATGAACGCGCGCCCGACTTATGGCTGGCTGGCCGAAGAGGGCGGTGCCGAGGAAGGCGCGGACCCCACGCGCCGCTGGATCGTGGATCCGTTGGATGGCACCACGAACTTTTTGCATGGCCTGCCGCATTGGGCGGTCTCCATCGCGCTTGAGCATAAGGGCGATGTGGTGGCGGGCGTGGTCTATGACCCCTCCAAGGACGAATTATTCTTTGCCGAGAAGGGCGCGGGTGCCTGGATGAACGAAAGCCGTCTGCGTGTCTCCGGCCGCAACCGGATGATCGAGAGCATCTTTGCGACGGGACTGCCCTTTGGCGGACGCGCCGATCTGCCTGAAACTTTGCAGGAACTGGCGCGGCTTTTGCCGGTTTGCGCGGGTGTGCGGCGCTGGGGTTCTGCCGCGCTTGATCTCGCCTATGTCGGGGCCGGTCGCTACGATGGTTTCTGGGAACGGCGCTTGAACGCATGGGATCTGGCCGCCGGTCTGGTCATCGTGCGCGAAGCGGGCGGGTTGGTCGAGCCATTGCAGAAAGGCCGCGATATTATCGGCAACGGTCAGATCATCTGCGCGAACGAGCCGATTTTCTCAAGCTTTGCCAAGGCTGTGCGCGGCTGATCTTTACTGATCCGAACTGTGGTTGATGCCATCTGTCCAGCGGATCGGATCATGCTCCCACGGGTGCGCGCCCGCGATACATCCCAGATTGATGCCGCATTGCGCAGGGTCCGAGCGGCGCTGGTGATGCATGTAGATGCCACAGGTCTTGCAGAAATAATGCTGCGCGGTCTGCGTACCCCATGTGTAAAGGCTTGGATTGCCAGCTCCCTGAGTGACGTTGACAGACGCGGTTGTCGCCGTGACCGCTGCCGCCTGCCTGCGGGCGCAAAACGAACAGGTGCACCGCGCGATGTCGTCAAAGCCGTAGGGAAGGGTTGCCGTTTAATGCACAGTCCCGCAGTGACAGCTTGCCATGATGTCCACCGGGGCGCTTATTTGCGTTTGACCTTTGGGATGCCACTGGCGCGCAAAGCGGGGTAGGTCGCATCGGGATGCGGTGGATGACCGTCCGTGCGCCGCCAGAACCCGACACCGCCGCGCTTGAGCCAGACCGGGATCGCGCCCAACACTCCGGCTACAAAACCACCTGCATGCGCCCAATAGGCGACCCCGCCGGCGTTGGGGTCAGACCCGATGCCGCCCAAAAACTGCATCCCGAACCACAAGGCCAGCAGGATCCAGGCGGGCAGCGGGAAGATGCGGAAAAACACGATGAAGATGATCAACACATCAACCTTGGCCTTGGGGAATAGCAGCAGATAGGCCCCCATGACCCCCGCGATGGCCCCCGACGCGCCGACCATCGGCACACGAGACGAAGGCTCGAATGCGACTTGCGTGAGGCCCGCAGCGATGCCAGCGGCAAGGTAGAACAGCAGATAGGGAACGTGGCCCATCTCGTCCTCGATGTTGTCGCCGTAAATATACAAAAACAACATGTTACCTGCGAGGTGCATCCAGCCGCCGTGCAGGAACATGGAGGTGCCCAGCCCGTAATACCCCTGTCCCGCCTCGATGCGGGCGGGCACCAGCGCGTAGGCATTGTAAAACGCATAAAGGGCTTGGTCGTCGCTAAGGATCGGCAAATAGCAAAGGAATATACCGATGTTCAGCGCCATCAGCGCATAGGTAATATAGGGCACGCGGCCCGACGGATTATGATCGCGGATGGGAAACATATGTCGCCACGCTGGGCGATTGGACGGGCGGGGTCAAGAGGCCCCGCCGCGCCAAGTTGTCTTAGCTAGCCGCGCCCAAGAGGGCCGCATTGCCACCCGATGCGGTGGTATCTACACAGACGTGACGTTCCGCACGCACCCGCGCGGGATCGGGTAGGCCACAGATCAGCGGAATGATCATGCCTTTGCGCGTCGCCAATGCCGTTTCGATCGCGCGGCCCGTGTCAGCATCGCCCCACCACAGCACGCCGCCATAGTCGGGGCCGTCTGCCAGTGCTGCAGGATCAATCTGGCCCTCAGCTGCAAGGGCAACACCGCCCAGCGCTTCAACAGCGCGGACCTGAGCGGCGGCCGCCTCTTTGCCCGGCCCCATGCACAAAAGTGCGGCGCGGGGCAGGGTGCTGAGCCGGTTCGATTCGCCGGTTGGGCCAGGCATCGAAAGCGTTTCGATCACGCGGTAGTCGCCGTGTTCGGGCAGCGCAGGCAGATCGGACTGCGGTTTGTCCCATGCTGCATCGACAATTTGCACATCAGGTGCCGAAAAGCGCGGCAGATAGTTCGGCCCGCCCGCCTTGGGACCTGTGCCCGACAGACCTTCACCGCCGAAAGGCTGGCTGCCCACGATGGCACCGATCTGGTTGCGGTTGACATATATATTGCCCGCCTCGATCCGCTCGGACACATGCTGTACCCGATCGTCAATGCGCGTGTGCAAGCCAAAGGTCAGCCCATATCCGGTGGCGTTGATCGCGTCGATCACGTCATCCAGCTGATGCGATTTGAAGGTCGCGACATGCAGGATCGGCCCGAAGATTTCGCGGGTCATATCGCTGATGCCCTTCACCTTGAGGATCGCAGGTGCCACGAAAGTCCCCGTTTCGGGCGTTTTCAATTCTGCCACCAGACGCCCTTCGGCGCGGGCGGCTTCGACGTGATCGGTGATAATCTTGGCCGCAGCTTCGTCGATGACCGGGCCAACGTCGGTGCTCAGCTCCCATGGGTTGCCGATGTTGAGCGCTTCCATCGCGCCGATCAGCATCTTCTGCAAATCGTCGGCGATATCTTCCTGCACATAAAGGCAACGCAGCGCGGAACACCGCTGACCCGCGGACTGAAAGGCGGATTCAACGATGGCCTGCACGGCCTGTTCGGGCAGCGCGGTTGAATCGACGATCATCGCGTTCAATCCGCCGGTCTCCGCAATCAGCGGCGTGCCGGGGGCGCAATGCTCGGCCATGTTTGCGCGGATGCGCTGGGCTGTGGCGGTAGAGCCGGTGAAGGCCACACCATTGATGCGCTTGTCGCCTGTCAGCGCCGCACCAACGTCACCACCCCCCGGCAGCAATTGCAGCGCGGCGGCGGGGACGCCAGCCTTGTGCAGCAGCTTTACGCATAGATGTGCGACAAGCGGTGTTTGCTCGGCTGGTTTAGCCAGCACCGCGTTGCCAGCGGCAAGCGCTGCGGAAATCTGGCCCACAAAGATCGCCATCGGGAAGTTCCACGGCGAAATGCAGGTAAAGATACCGGCTGGCGGCTCTCCGGTGGCCTGGGCGGCGTAGTAGCGCAGGAAATCCACGCCTTCGCGCAGTTCGGCCACACAATCCGGGAGACCTTTGCCCGCCTCGCGGGCGAGGATCGCAAATATCTCGCCGAAGTTTTCCTCAAAGATGTCAGCTGCTTTCAGCAGCACCTGACGCCGCTCTGACAAGGGGGCGACCCAGGGTGCAGCGTTATCAAGAGCCGTCGCCACATCAGCAGATGACGCATTGCGCACGGTGCCCGGAGACTGTGCAGGATCAGCGGGGTTTGCCACATCTACCGCCGCTTCGGGCTGGGCTTTGCCGGCAAGCAGCGGTGCCGCTTCCCATTTGTGATCCTTAAAGGCGTCCCGCGCGGTATTCACCTCGTCCAATGACTGAGTGTGGGTCAGGTCGAACCCACGCGCGTTTGCGCGGACAGGGGCGAAGACCTCCGGTCCTGTGGCGATGCTTTGATTGGTGGGCTGACCCAGCTGTTCAAAGGGGTCGGCGGCCACGACTTCGGGCGGCACATTTTCGTCTACGATCTGGTTCACAAAGCTGGAGTTCGCGCCGTTTTCCAACAGGCGGCGCACCAGATAGGCGAGCAGATCCTTGTGTGCGCCAACAGGCGCGTAGATGCGACAGCGGCTGCCGTGCTCTTTCATTACAATGGTGTGCAACGTCTCGCCCATGCCGTGCAGACGCTGGAATTCATAGGTTTCTTTATCCGCACCCATATGTAGAACCGCAGCGACCGTGTGGGCGTTGTGGGTGGCGAACTGCGGATAGATGCGGTCGGTCATGCCCAACAGCCGCCGCGCGTTGGAGATATAGCTGACGTCGGTCGCGGCCTTCTGGGTGAACACCGGAAAGCCTTCAACCCCCTCAACCTGAGCGCGCTTGATCTCCGTGTCCCAATAGGCACCTTTGACCAGCCGCACCATGATTTTGCGGTCATAGCGATTTGCCATATCATAAAGCGCGTCGATGACCGTCGCGGCGCGGGGACCGAAGGCCTGTACCACAACGCCGAAACCATCCCAGCCTGCCAGTGCTGGCTCTGACATGACGCGGTCGATAACCTCAAGGGAAAGGGCAAGACGGTCGGCCTCTTCTGCGTCGACATTCAGACCCATGCCCGCAGATTTCGCCAGCAAGCACAGCGCCCGTAAACGTGGGACCAGCTCTGTCATGACAGAGTCTTCCTGCGCCACTTCATAGCGTGGATGCAGCGCCGAAAGCTTGACCGAGATACCGGGGTTCTTGCGGATGTCGCTGTCTGTGCAGGCCGTTGCAATGGCCGAAATGGCGCGTGAATAGCTCAGGTGATAGCGTTTCGCGTCCGCTTCGGTGCGGGCCGCTTCGCCGAGCATGTCGTAACTGTAGGTAAAGCCCTTTTTCTCCATCCCCGCAGCGCGTTTCATGGCGGCGTTGATGTCTTCACCCAGAACGAACTGGCGGCCCATCTCTTTCATTGCGCGGCTGACCGCAGTGCGGATCACCGGTTCGCCCAAACGCTTGATCGCGGCACGCAGATGGCGCACCGGGCTGGGTTGATCATCGTCCAGCACCCGGCCCGTCAACATCAACGCCCAAGTGGAGGCATTTACCAGCGAAGAGGTGGAGTGGCCCATGTGGCGGCCCCAATCGGAGGGCGCGATCTTGTCTTCGATCAGCGCGTCGATGGTATCAGCGTCGGGTACCCGCAAAAGCGCCTCGGCCAGACACATCAGTGCCACACCTTCATCAGTGGACAGACCGTATTCGGCAAGAAAGACTTCCATAAGCCCCGGTTGCGTCGTGCCGCGAATGGCGCGGACCAGATCGGCCGCATTTGCGGAAATGGCGGCGCGGTCATCGGCAGGCAGCTTGGCGTCAGTGACCAGCTTGTCCAATGTAGCTTCGGGGTCGGCGTACATGCCCGCGTCGATTTCGTGCCGCAGGGTCGGGGGGGTGTCATAAGCCATGGGATTCTCCATCAGGAACAACACTTACTATATTCTAGCGTGAAAAGACGTTCTGCCTTATGTTTGCCTAAACCGAAGTCCAAACGATACGTTTAGGGGAGATTTTAATGAAATCTGGACAGCCGGACCTTGATCGCTTCGACGCATCGATTCTTTCTGTGCTGGCCGAAGACGGCAGGATCAGCATCACCGATCTGGCAAAACGCATCGGTTTGTCCAAATCTCCGACCCAGGCGCGGTTGCGCCGGCTGGAGGAACAAGGCGTCATTCTGGGCTACCGTGCGTTGCTTGATCCGATCCGGCTGGGTCTGGATCATGTCGCCTTCGTCGAAGTGCGCCTCAACGATACCCGCGAAAAAGCACTGCGCGCTTTTAACACTGCTGTGGCAAAGGTGCCCGAGATTGAGCAAGCGCATATGATCGCCAGCCACTTTGATTATCTGCTCAAGATCCGCACCCGTGACATGACCGCCTATCGTCGCTTTCTTGGCGAGACGATTTCGTCCTTGCCGCATGTCGCCAACACATCGACCTATGTCGCGATGGAAGCGGTCAAGGAAATGGTACTGGCTGATCAGACTTGAGCGACGGCAGAGGGGTATCGGGTGAAATGTGGAAAGGCTGATTGCGGGCCACTGGGTCTGCCGGTCGAGGAATTATAGATCGCAGAGGCGCAAGAGGCACCCGGGCCTGTATCAGGGCAGCGGCAGGCCCAAAGCAGCGGCTTTCTTGTTGAGATGGACGCTGACTTCGGTTTCTAGCGCGTCTTTTTTTGCTTTGAGAAGTTTCTTGCCCACCGCGTCGAATTCCTTGCTTGAGAGAAAGTCGTCAGCAAACTCTTTAGAGAGTTTCTCGGCATCCACCTTGCCCTTGAACGTGGTATTCTTGAGCTTTTTCGATGTGAATTTTTCGACCGCCGCCTTGATCATCTTTTCACGTTCACTTTGAGATGTCTTTTTCAGTACCGACAGGATCGCCTTTTCATCCGTACTCTTGCGGGTCTTCAAAAGGGTATTGATCGCTTTCGCGTTCTGCTCTCCGTTCTTTTGCACATCTTTGGTCAGATCGGCGTAGAACTTATCCAGCTCTGACGAGCCGTACTTCATCAATTGTTTCGACGGGGTCCCTATCGCAATCCTGCCCGCGACGTTTGTTGTTACCTTGCTAGCAAGGCCGCTGCCCAGCATCCCGATGCCCAGACCTTCGGCCGTATCCTTGGATACCCGCGCCCAAGAGTCGCCGTCGCCGACCTTTTCTCCGCCCGTCCAGCGCCCGATCTCGGTTGAATAGGATTTGACGAAGGCAGCACCGCCGCCTGCCACGCCCCCCGCCAGCACAGCGCCATAAGCGGGTGCGAGGGCCACACCGCCCATGACACCCAGAGCGATGAAGCTCGCATCACGGGTGATTGCGAAAGCGTCGCCGATCGAGCCCGCATTGCCGGTGATTTCATCAATCCATTTGTGAAGCTTGTCTCTGTATTTGTTGATTTCCTTTTCGGCAATGCCGGCGTTTTTGACAAAAGCGGCGGTATCGCCCTTTTCGGCATTTATCTTTGCCAGCTTGGTTGCGGTTTTCGCCTTCAGCTTCGAAGCAGTAGGGGCAGGGGTGCTGAGTGTGATGCCGGTAATGCCCGCCGCGATCCAGTGTTTGTCGTTGACCTCGTCCTGAAGCTCATGGCGGTGTGCAGTCTTGTCGTAGGCGCGTTCGATTTCCCCGGCCATAGCGATCATGGTCGTCTTGGTATGCTTCAAGAGCGCCTCGTAGTCGCTTTGCGAAATAAGGACGGTCTTGCCCTTGTGTTGTACCACTCCGACCTTGGCCTTGGGATCGGGGAATGAAAGAACGTCACCCTTCGCGAAGGCACCGTTCTTGTCATATTTGCGCTGAAGTTTCTTGTTGTCGCCAAAGGTCCAGATCAATTGCGGCTTCTTGATCTTGTGTGTTTTCGCGAGGGTTTCGATTGTATCGCCCTGGGCGGTCCTGATGCTTGTCCACATGAGTATGCCGATAAAAAAAGAAAAAGGAATAATGCCCGCAATTACACCATAAACGGGAGAAAATCAAGTTTTGCGACCAGCGGCATCAGGGACGGTCGCGCATCTGAACATCCCGATCCGGCGAGTCTGGCCTTCTTTTCCCATGTCTGCGACTTTCCATTTACACCGCCCGTGCCTTCGGTTTAGGTGCATTCCAGATGCGGGCGTGATGGAATGGTAGACATACCAGACTTAAAATCTGTTGGGGCGTAGCCCCGTGTGGGTTCGAGTCCCACCGCCCGCACCACTGGTTCTCGCGCAGCCGAAAGTTCAATCAAAACAATGCTTGGCTGCGAATGCCCTGCTTGCTCGGTGACAGCCGCGTTGCCTGCTATTTTTGCAGATGGCGCTGAACCGCGCAGGTCTGCGCCAGGCCACCAGCTCGGTATTACATGACTCATGCAACTTTATCGTGGCGTTGCAGGTGACTTTTGTGCCAGCCTTGCGAAAGCGCTTTCCGCGGAAAGTTTTACAGTAGGATCGATTGACCATGGCCCGTGACTACCTGAAAAAAGCTTCCTTGACCGCCAAGTCGGATGCGACCGAGACCCACGCTACCGTCAAGCAAATTCTGGATGAGATCGAAGCGGGTGGCGATGCCAAGGCGCTGGAGTACGCGCTTGAATTCGACCAATACGACGGCTCGGTGATCCTTAGCCAGCAAGAGATCGACGCCGCCTGTGCCCAGGTGTCTGAAAAGCTCAAGGCAGATATCCGGTTCGCCCATGACAACGTCAAACGTTTTGCCGAATTGCAAAAGAGTACTGTCGCGGATGTTGAAATGGAGATCGCGCCGGGCTTTGTCGCGGGGCAAAAGGCGATCCCCGTGGACGCGGCAGGGTGTTACGTGCCGGGCGGCCGGTACAGCCATATCGCTTCGGCCATTATGACAGTGACCACAGCCAAGGTCGCGGGCTGTCGTCATATCGCGGCGTGTTCGCCACCGCGCCCCGGGAAGGGCGTGAACCCAGCCATCATCTATGCTGCGCAGTATTGTGGCGCGGACAAAATCATCGCAATGGGGGGCGTGCAGGGGGTGGCCGCCATGACCTTTGGTCTGTTCGGCCTGCCAAAAGCCAACATCCTTGTCGGTCCCGGCAACCAGTTCGTCGCCGAAGCCAAACGCATCCTGTTTGGACGTGTCGGCATAGACATGGTTGCAGGCCCCACGGATAGCCTTGTCCTGGCAGACAAATGTGCGGACCCCCATGTGGTGGCAACGGACCTCGTGTCCCAAGCTGAACATGGCTACAATTCGCCTGTGTGGTTGGTCACGGACGACCACGCTCTCGCCAAAAAGGTGATGGAACTGGTCCCCGGTCTGATTGATGATCTGCCGGAAATGAACCGCCAGAACGCAACTGCCGCCTGGCGCGACTATGCTGAGGTGATCGTCTGTGCCGACCGCGAGGAAATGGCCGCCTGTTCAGATGATTACGCGCCGGAGCATCTGACGGTGCAGGCCGAAGACCCGGACTGGTGGTTGAACCGTCTGACCTGCTATGGCTCCCTGTTTTTAGGCGAGGAAACCACCGTGTCTTATGGCGACAAGGTTGCGGGCACGAACCACGTTCTGCCCACCTCCGGCGCGGCGGGCTATACCGGCGGATTGAGCGTGCACAAATATATGAAGATCGTCACCTGGCAGCGCAGTACCCGTGAGGGGTCAAAGGATGTGGCGGTTGCGACGGCCCGCATTTCGCGACTGGAAGGGATGGAAGGTCATGCCCGCGCCGCAGACGTGCGTCTGGCCAAATATTTTCCGGGCGAGAGCTTTGATCTTGCCGCGTATGAGTGACCAGCTTGATCGCGTCCTGCGCCAGGCCGGCGGGACCAACCAAAGTCACCGTAAATCAAACACTCTGCAATATTAGTTAGAAAGGCAAACCTATGAACATCGACAAGAAGATCGTTGATGATCTTGTCGCCAACGATATCTCTTTTGTGACCACCGTGCCCTGTAAACAGCTGGCTGGCGTCATCGAAGAAGTCGAAAACCGCGACAAGATTTTCCACATTCCTTCAAACAAGGAAGACGAAGGCATGGGGCTGTGCGCCGGGGCTTTCATGGGCGGCAAACGTCCGGCGATCATCATGCAGAACACCGCCATCGGCGTGACCATCAACACCTTGGCCACGCTCACGCAATTCTACCGTCTGCCCTTGCCGATGATCATCTCCTACCGCGGAGAGCTGCGCGAGCCTGTGGCCTGTCAGGTGGAGATGGCCGTGCATACCAAAGCGCTGTTAGCCCAGCTAAACATCCCCACCTACCACTTCCACTGGCAAAAGGATGTGGAGGAGTTCGACAATATTCTGAAGTATACTTTCATGTGCAACAAACCCGTGGCGATCCTGACAGACGCCAACTTCTGGGGAGGCTATGGCGACCAATGATCCGTTCAGAAATCTTGAAAGAAATCGCTCCTATCCTCAATCCGCATCTTGTGGTCTGCAACATCGGGCTTCCCTCGCAGGAACTCCATATGATCGACGACAACGAGCGAAACTTTTATATGCTGGGGACAATGGGTCTGTCGTCATCCATCGGCTTTGGTCTGGCCCTTGCGCAGGACAAGCCCGTGATCTCGATTGACGGGGACGGATCGGTTTTGACCAATCTCGGTACGCTGCCCACCATCGCCAATAACGCAACGGGCAACTACACGCTGCTGATCATCGACAACGGCTCTTACGGTTCCACCGGGGATCAGCCGACCTATGCCGGCAAGAAAACCTCGCTGGCTGCGGTGGCAACTGCCTGTGGCTGTGACAATGTGATCGAGGTTCAGGATAAGGACCTTGGCCCTGTGCTGCAGTCGGCCATCGACAGTGACGAGATGACTGTCATCGTGTGCAAATGCGACAGCGGTAATATCAAACTGCCCGTTATCACGCTTGACCCGGTTGTCATCCGGCACCGCTTTATGGAAGCCGTCAAAGCGTAGGGCCGGCAGAACGATCCTTGACGCAGGTGCCGCCAACCAAATGGTGTCGGCGCGCCTGCAACTCGGAAATTCACGCCGTAGCGATCAGTTTCCCCTGTCAATTGTGCGCTCCTGCCATAGCTTTGAAGGCAACGAAAGGGACGCCATGCTGCTTGAGATTGACGCCATCACCAAATCCTTTCCAGACAGCGAAGGCCGCGTGCCGGTTTTGCAGGGCGTCAGTCTTGGGCTTGAGGCGGGACAAACGCTGGCGCTCACAGGGGATTCCGGCAGCGGCAAGAGCACTTTGCTGCACATCGCGAGTGGCCTGGAACAGCCCGACACCGGTGCCGTGAGGTTGGATGGTACAGATCTTACACAGCTTGATGACAGCGCCCGCGCCCTTCTGCGGCGCAACGACATTGCCTTGGTGTTCCAGCAGTTCAACTTGATCCCTTCGCTGAACGTGGCGGCTAACATCGCCTTTCAGGCGCGGCTCGCGGGTCGGGCAGACAACGCACATATAAAGACGATCACCGCCGCCTTGGGGCTCGATCCCTATCTGGGCAAATACCCGGAAACCCTTTCCGGCGGGCAACAGCAAAGGGTGGCCATCGCCCGCGCTTTGGCCGCCAAACCCAAAGTGCTGTTGGCAGATGAGCCCACCGGCAATTTGGACGAGAATACCGCCGAAGATGTGCTGGCTCAGATGATGGAACTGGTGGCACAAACCGGTGCCGCATTGATGGTCGTAACCCATTCACCCCATGTGGCCGGACGCATGGACCGGCAAGTGCATCTGCGCGGCGGCGTGATTGGATGATACGCACCGTTCTGGCCGCGCTGGCATCGCACTGGCGGCATAACCCGTTACAATTGTTTGCTTACCTTTCGGGCCTCGCTCTGGCCACTGCGCTTTGGTCCGGCGTGCAGGCGATCAACAGCGAAGCCCGTGCCAGCTATGATGCGGCAGCCGATACACTGGGCGAAGGGCAGTTTGATCAGCTTTTGCCGCTTCAGGGCGACCGGATCGCGCAGGCTGACTATATCGCGTTGCGGCTTGCCGGATGGCGGGTATCGCCGGTGATAGAAGGGCGCCTTGGCGACATCAGATTGGTGGGCATAGATCTGGTCACTTCACCCAACGGCTTGGGCGGAGAGCAAACGGACGACCTGCCTGCCTTGACCTTCGCCGGTCCCGCGCAACTGTTGGCCAATGGGCAAACCGCAGATGATCTGCCGAAGGACGCTCAGGTTACGGTTGATGCATCCGTGGCACCCGGTGTTGCAATTGGCGACATTGGCCATGTGCAGCGTCTGCTGGAACGCGATGACCTTTCGCGCTTGATCGTGCTGCCGGAACAACCAATAGGCCGTCCGGCGCTGGGCAATGTGGCACCGGGACTGCGCGTGCAAGCAGCACAACAGACCGCTGACATCGGGCAGTTGACCGACAGCTTTCATCTCAATCTCACCGCCTTTGGTTTGCTCAGTTTCGCGGTGGGGCTTTTCATCGTGCACAGCACTATCGGTCTGGCGTTCGAGCAGCGGCGTGGGATGATCCGCACCTTGCGAGCGCTTGGCGTGCCACTCCGCCCCCTGGTCATCCTGATCGCGGTCGAGATGCTGACCCTCGCGGTTCTCGGCGCGGCGATTGGCATCATCGCAGGCTACTTTATCGCCGCTCTGCTGCTGCCGGATGTAGCGGCCACGCTCCGCGGCCTTTACGGCGCGGATATATCAGGCGCATTGCAGATCAGAGCCGAATGGTGGCTTTCAGGGCTGCTTATTGCGCTTCTTGGCACGGCGGCCGCATTGGCGGGGCGGCTGTGGCAGATCGCAAAAATGCCGCTCTTGGCCAGCGTACGCCCCCGTGCATGGGCCATGGGATCGGTCAATCGAAGAGGGGTTCAGTCCTACGTGGCAGTCGGATTGCTGACCATCGCCGCAGCGCTGGCAATCTTCGCGAGTGGCCTGATCGCGGGTTTTGCCTTGCTGGGTTGCCTGTTGATCGGCGCGGCACTTGCCTTGCCGCCTTTGGCTGAACGGGCGCTCACACTGTTGGAACGCGGCGCAAAGGCCCCGCTGTGGCAGTGGTTCTGGGCCGACACACGCCAGCAATTGCCCGGACTCAGCCTCGCGTTGATGGCCCTTCTGCTGGCGGTATCAGCCAATATCGGTGTCTCGACAATGGTATCGAGCTTCCGGCTGACTTTCGTCGGGTTTCTGGATCAACGGCTCGCGCCGGAGCTTTTCCTGTCTTTGGACAGTGCTCAGCAAAGTGAGGAGGTTGAAGCCTATTTAATCGCAAATACCGATGAGGTGTTGCCACTTCTGTCAACGGACGGACGGGTCGCTGGACAACCGGTTGAGATTTATGGTGTGCGTGTCGGACAGACCTACCGCGAAAACTGGGTGTTTCTTGAGGCCAGCGCGACACCATGGGATGTCGTCGCGGCGGGGCAGGGCGTGGTGGTCAACGAACAACTCGCCCGCCGTGCTGATCTATGGGTGGGCGACAGTGTTCAGATTGCGCCAGACATCAACCTGCCGATCGCAGCAGTGGTGGGCGATTACGGCAACCCCCAAGGGCAGGTCGTGCTGACCGAAGAAATCTTCGAGCAGCTATACCCCACCCTCAAGGCGCTCAATTTCGGTATTCGCACCCGTGATGCGCAGGCAGTGCGCGCGGGTCTTACAAACGATCTAGACCTGCCATCCAGCGCGATCATCAACCAGGCTGCGGTCAAATCACTGTCCATCGAAGTCTTTGAACGGACGTTTAGGGTCACCGCTGCCCTAAACGCGCTGACCCTCAGCGTCGCAGGTTTTGCCATCCTGATGAGCCTGCTGACACTGGCCGATCTGCGGGTGCCACAACTGGCACCGGTCTGGGCACTTGGCATGACGCGCCGCTCGCTGGGATTGCTGGAGATGGGCCGCGCGGTGGCCCTCTCTGCGCTTGTGTTTGTCTGCGCCCTGCCTTTGGGATTGGCGCTGGCTTGGGTGCTGCTGAGTGTCATAAACGTCGAAGCCTTTGGGTGGCGTTTGCCGATGTTCCTCTTTCCGCTCGATTATCTAAGGCTGGGTGCCTATGCCCTGCTTGCCGCATTTGTCGCTGCGTGCTGGCCTGCGTTACGCCTGATGCGCAAACCACCCTCAGCGCTGCTCAAGGTCTTCGCCAATGAACGTTAAGCTTTTGATTTTCCTGTGCCTGTGGCCCTTCGCAAGTCTGGCGCAGGGTTTCTCTGGTCTTGGGACTGATGCCACAGGCTTTGCCACACCGCAGTCTGAACCGGTCTTTGACTTTCCGGCCGATCACGGTGCGCATCCTGACTACCGCATCGAATGGTGGTATCTGACGGCCAATCTACAAGGCCCCGATGGCACGCCTTACGGTTTGCAATGGACGCTCTTCCGCTCTGCGCTTGCACCGGGCGAAGCGCCGGGCTGGCAATCCCCACAGGTCTGGTTTGCCCATGCTGCGGTTACAACGCCTGACATGCATCTGGCCACAGAGCGGTTTGCGCGGGGCGGGATCGGGCAGGCGGGGGTGGAGCCCGAGCCATTTCGTGCGTGGATTGATGACTGGTATCTGCGTGGTCCCGACTTCGATGAACTGACGCTGCGGGCCACGGGGCCTACGTTCGCCTATGATATGGCACTGACGGCTCAGGGGCCTTTGGTTTTTCACGGAGAAGGCGGGTTTTCGGTTAAATCGGCAGAAGGGCAAGCGAGCTATTATTACTCCCAGCCTTTCTATAAGATCAGTGGGACCCTGACCTTGCCCGAAGGGGATGTGGACGTAACCGGCAATGCTTGGCTGGACCGTGAATGGTCCTCGCAGCCCTTGTCCGACAACCAGTCGGGTTGGGACTGGTTTTCGCTGTCTTTCGACAGCGGGGCCAAGTTGATGGGATTTCTGCTGCGCCAAACAGATGGCACCACCTTTTCCTCTTCCACATGGATCGCGCCGGATGGGGCGACAACGGCCTACCCCGACGGCGCTTTTGCAGCAATGCCCTTGCAGCAAAGCACTGTCGCGGGGCGGGCCGTGCCGACCGGTTGGCAAGTGACACTGCCCGACAGGGATCTGGATGTAACGGTCAGCGCACTGAACCCGTCTGCTTGGATGGACCTGTCAATTCCTTATTGGGAAGGGCCGGTCAGTGTGATGGGGTCTCATAGAGGGACAGGATATCTGGAGATGACAGGTTATGAGTGATCCAAACGATCTGCGGGCATTTCTGAAAGAAGCCTGGCAGCATCTGGGGCGCGGCGTCACCGACAGCCGCTCGCCCGCGCGCTATCCGACCTTTGCTACCACGGACTCGAACGGCACGCCGCAGGCCCGCACTGTGGCGCTACGCGGTGCCAGTCAGTCTGGAGCCACTGTCGAGGTACATACCGATACGCAGACCGACAAGATCGCCAGTCTGCGTCAGACCCCATTGGCGGCGCTGCACATTTGGCTGCCCAAGGCGGATTTGCAGATCAGGCTGACCGCTGAGGTCGAGATTTTAACCGGTGATGCAGTTGAGGATGCCTGGGCCAAGGTACCCGAAGGGTCGCGCGTTTCTTATGGCACCGAGCCTGCACCCGGCACTCCAATTGATCATGTCTATGCCTACGAAAAGCCCAGCAAGCGCAGCCGTTTTGCCGTGCTGGTATGCCATTTGACGCATATGGATCTAGTGCATTTAGGCGAACGCCATCGCCGTGCGGTCTTCACCAAGGACGACGGATGGCAGGGGAGTTGGGTGGCACCCTGATGAACGGAAAGGGCCCCCCGCAGCTGCGGAGGGCCTCTAACACTTCTTAGTCAGATCGAAGTCTTATGCGGCCAGATCGAAACGGTCCGCGTTCATGACTTTGGTCCATGCCTTGACGAAGTCGGGAACAAACGTGTCGGTTGCATCATCGCTTCCATAAGCTTCGGCTAAAGCACGCAACTGCGAGTTTGAGCCAAAGATCAGATCGGTGCGCGTACCGGTCCGCACAGGCTTGCCGCTCTGACGATCGCGGGCCTCGAAGACTTCTTCACTGTCATCAATTGCATGCCAGGTGACACCCATATCGAGGATGGTCCGGAAGAAATCGTTGCTCAGGGCACCTTCGTTCTCGGTAAAGACGCCATGCTTGCGCCCGCCGTGGTTGGCACCAATGACCCGAAGGCCACCGACCAGAACCGTCATTTCTGGTGCTGTCAACGTCAGCAATTGCGCGCGGTCCACCAGCAGCTTCTCTGTGGGTACGGCAAAGTCGACCGCCAGATAGTTGCGGAAACCGTCTGCTTTCGGCTCCAGCACGTCAAAGCTTTCTGCGTCGGTATCTTCGGCACTTGCGTCCATGCGACCTGGTGCGAAAGGCACCGTTACATCATGGCCACCTGCTTTGGCCGCCTGTTCGACACCGACATTCCCCGCCAGCACGATCAGATCAGCCAAGGATACTTTCTTGCCGCCTGCCGCTGAGCCATTAAATTCTGTCTGCACGCCTTCCAGCGCTTCCAGAACCTTGGCGAGTTTCGCAGGTTCGTTGACCTCCCAATCCTTTTGGGGCGCCAGACGGATGCGCGCGCCATTAGCACCGCCCCGCTTGTCAGAGCCGCGGAAGGTTGATGCTGAGGCCCAAGCCGTCGAAACCATTTCGGAAACAGACAAGCCGGTTGCCGCGATCTTTTCTTTCAATGTGGCGATGTCACCATCGTCGACCAGCGGGTGATCAACCTCTGGGATCGGATCCTGCCAGATCAGATCTTCGGCAGGGACTTCCTTACCCAGATAGCGAACCTTCGGCCCCATGTCGCGGTGCGTCAGCTTGAACCATGCACGGGCGTAAGCATCGGCAAAGATATCCGGGTTGGCGTGAAAGTGCTTGGAAATACGCAGGTATTCCGGGTCTGTGCGCAGCGCGATATCCGCTGTGGTCATCATCGGCTGGTATTTACCTTCTCCTGTCTCGGCGTCGGGCACGGTATTGGCCATCGCATCGCCCTTGGGCTTCCACTGGTTGGCACCGGCGGGGCTTTTCGTCAGTTCCCACTCGTTGTTCAACAGTGTGTCGAAGTATGACATGTCCCACTGGATCGGGGTCGGGGTCCAAGCGCCTTCGATGCCGGATGTTGTCACGTGAACGCCAATGCCGGTTTCGAATTTGTTGGTCCAGCCCATGCCCATCTCTTCGATGGAAGCGCCTTCCGGCTCGGCACCGACAAGCGTCGGATCACCGGCACCATGTGCCTTGCCGAAAGTATGACCGCCAGCAACCAAGGCAACTGTCTCTTCGTCGTTCATCGCCATGCGCGCGAATGTGTCACGAATATCATGCGCCGATCCAACAGGATCAGGGTTGCCATCAGGACCTTCCGGATTGACGTAAATCAGACCCATCTGCACAGCAGCCAGTGGGTTTTCCAGAACACGTTCGCCGGAATAGCGGCTACCGGGCTTGTCGGAGGTGGCCAACCACTCTTCTTCCGTACCCCAATAGATATCTTCTTCCGGCTCCCAAATATCCTTGCGGCCACCGGCAAAACCGAATGTCTCGAAGCCCATCGTTTCCATCGCGACGTTGCCTGTCAGGACAAACAGATCGGCCCATGAAATCTGGCGGCCGTACTTTTGCTTGATGGGCCAAAGCAGGCGGCGCGCTTTGTCGAGGTTGCCGTTATCGGGCCAGGAGTTCAGCGGCGCAAAGCGCTGTGAGCCGGAACCGGACCCGCCACGACCATCGCCGGTGCGATAGGTGCCCGCAGAGTGCCATGCCATCCGCACAAAGAACGGACCGTAGTGACCGTAGTCCGCAGGCCACCAAGGCTGCGAATCCGTCATCAGATCAGCAAGGTCTTTTTTCAGCGCATCCAGATCGAGCTTTTTGAACTCTTCGGCGTAGTTGAATTCTTCACCCATCGGATCGCCCAAGGGCGTATTCTGGTGCAAAATCTTGAGGTTGAGTTGATTGGGCCACCAGTCTTTGTTGCTGCGGGCGTCATGTGTCACATGCTTGGTACTGCCATGCATGACGGGGCATTTGCCACCGTTTTCATAATCGTTGCCGTCCATTGGAGTCTCCCGTTTTTGTGAATTTGGAATCGTTATAACAAGGAAGATCAGTAGTTATAAGTTGGAATATCTGATTGTTGTGATAACCTGAAGTTATGGCAAATTTCACGTTGAAGCAGTTACGCTATTTTGAAGCCTTAGCTCAGCATCGCCACTTTGGCCATGCGGCGGAAGCTTGCGCAATATCGCAACCGGCCCTCTCGGTTCAGATCAAGGAGCTTGAGGAAACGCTTGGGGCCCAATTGGTAGAACGCGCGGCGCGGCAGGTCAGGCTGACGCCCTTCGGTGAAGAGTTGCTGATCCGTGTGCATAGTATTCTGCGGCAGGTGGATGAACTCGGAGAATTTGCGCGTGCTGCACAGGGGCAATTAACGGGGCGCTTCAGGTTGGGAATCATTCCCACGATCGCGCCCTATCTTTTGCCGCAAATCATTGGTGAACTGGGTAAAAGCCACCCACGTCTTGACCTTCACGTGCGCGAAACGCTGACACCGCGTTTAGTGCAAGAACTGGTGCAAGGGCGCCTGGATGCCGCTATCGTGGCCTTGCCGGTAGAGGAAACGGCGCTGGTTGAAACACCGCTTTTTGATGAAACCTTCGTATTGGTGCGACCCGAAGCGGATGCCGCCAAACCCGTCCCGCGCAGCGAAGATCTGCGCGATATGCGCCTGTTGTTGCTGGAGGAAGGGCACTGCTTTCGCGAACAGGCGTTGAATTTCTGCCATGCCCCATCTGCGGTGCCACGCGACGGGCTGGATGGCAGTTCGCTTTCGACACTGGTGCAGATGGTCGGCGCAGGGATCGGCGTGACCCTCATCCCTCAGATGGCAATAGGGGTCGAAACACGCTCCGCCCAGGTAAGTTGCGCAGCCTTTCCACCCCCGCAGCCCGGACGCACCATCGGTATGGTCTGGCGTAAATCCAACCCATTGGCACAGGCATTCGCGGAAATAGCGCAGGTCGTTCGGGAAGCGGGCGAACAGGGCGCAAAGCTGCCGGAGAGCGATTAACGGGCTGGAAAGACATGCGGGTTTAGAAGGCTGATGTCAGACCCCTGCGGGTCACCAGATCAGGCAAAGGAACCCCAGATGCACAGTGACACCGCCCAGACACGCCGCGTTCACCCGCTTCAATCGCTGTTTTTCAAATGTATGCTCATGACTGTGGTTTGCGTGATAACAGTTGTGGCTGTGATCGAATATCAAAGCCTGTCTGCCGCAACGAAAGCTGCCGAGAAAGCGATCAAACTGCGCGGTGCTGAAGTCACGGAACTCCTTGCCATGCAGATGGGGGGATCGATCAAATTCGCGAATATCGAAGCCATTGACCGGACTGTGACCGATGTCATTGATGCGGCAGGTGAAGATGCGAAAGGGGCGATGGTATTCGACAGCGAAGGCAGGATTTTGTTCGAAACTTCTGTCAGACTGCCCGAGGAAACGCGGGCTGATATCCGTGCTCTCATACAACAAAGTCTCGACGCCGGTGAACCTGTCGTTTCTGCGGACGGAATGATCTCCGCAGATGTCAGCAGATATGGCGCAACTGCAACGACGGTTGGTGGTGTGGTCACGGTCTGGACCCCGGAATATGCAGTTGCCACAGCATTCCAGTCGCATATGCAGACATTGCTTTTGGGCCTTGGCGTGCTTGTCTTGGGCCTGATCTCTTCGGGCATTTATTTGCGCATGCGGATGTCACAGCCCTTGGTCCAGTTAGAAGGTGCCATGACAAGTGTTGCCGAAGGCAAATTCGACATCGATATCCCTCATATCAACCGCCGCGATGAGGTTGGCCAGATGGCCCAACGATTGCATGAATTTCGCCTGTCGCTCGATGCAGCCCAAACCGCGCAAATCGAAGCAGGATTCAAAGGCGCAGCATTCGAAGGTTCCTCCGCCGCGATGATGATGGTGAACGAAGGCCTCGAGATCATCTTTGCCAACCCCTCCTGTCAAAAGCTGATCGCAGACCTTGGGCCCGACCTGAAAAACGTTTGGCCCGGTGTTACCGCTGATACACTCACCGGACGCAATCTCGGTGCCATTTCGCGGCTGAAGGCTGTGTTCGAAACCGCTGGGCAGGGCAAGCAAGCATCAGATGCCGGACCGGTCTACCCGCCCGTCGCACTGCGCGTTGGTTCCCGCATGATCCGGATCAAGATCAGCCCTGCCTATAATCAGAGCGGTGCCTTGTTCGGCTACGTTATCGAGTGGGCAGACCGCACAAAATCCGAAAAAGATGCTGCTGTAATCGGTGCCATGAATACCGCGCAGGCCAGTATCGAATTCGGCAAGGATGGCAAAGTGACAGCAGCCAACCAGAATTTCCTCGACATGATTAATGGTCGGTTTGAGGATACGGCTGTCTGTTCCCTGTCCAGAATGTTTGCAAACAACCTCGACAATGATCCGCAGGGCCATGAATTCGCGACACAGGTGTTGGCGGAAGAGATGCGGGAGGGCCGGTTCTCGGCCTACAGCGTTCATGCGGATCGCACGTTTGTTTTACAGGGCAGCTTTGCCGTGACAAAGGACGAAGACGGGGCACCGGATCGCGTTGTCTTTATTGGTACCAACATAACGGATCAGGCTGAAGCGGCGCAGGCTGCCGAAATGGTGCGGCAACGTTCCGCAGAAGAACAGGACCGTGTAGTCGAAGTATTGGGGGCTGCCTTGCGAAAGCTCGCTGATGGCGACCTGCGGACAGACATCACCGACGACCTTCCACATGATTACATTCGGTTACGCACTGACTTTAACGAAACCGTGGGTTCGCTGCGCGATGCAATTTCTGCCGTGATCCACAATTCCGATTCAATTCGCAACGAGACTACGGAAATCACATCAGCGGCTGATGACCTGTCGCGTCGGACTGAAAAACAGGCAGCAACGCTTGAGGAAACGGCGGCTGCCCTTGATGAACTGACAGCCTCTGTGCGTTCCGCTGCGGAAGGTGCCGATGACGCGAGCAAAATGTCTGAGGAGGCACAAAATAATGCCCAGCAGGGTGGTGAAGTGGCCCGCAAGGCAGTCTCGGCGATGGACGGCATTAAAACGTCTTCCCAAGAAATCTCGAAAATTACCAGCGTGATCGACGATATCGCATTCCAAACCAATCTGCTGGCGCTAAATGCCGGCGTGGAGGCTGCGCGCGCAGGAGAGGCCGGCCGAGGATTTGCGGTCGTCGCAACCGAAGTGCGTGCTTTGGCACAACGGTCGTCGGATGCCGCCCGTGAAATCAACCAGTTGATCAACTCCAGTGGCGAACAGGTCCAGCAGGGTGTCGACCTTGTGGACCGTACCGGGGCGGCATTGGATGCAATCGTGACCTCCGTCGCGGAGATATCCAAACGCGTCGGCAATATCGCGGCCTCAGCGCGTGAACAATCCAGCGGTTTGGCCGAAATCAATGCGGCCGTAAACGAGTTGGATCACGTCACCCAGCAAAACGCGGCTATGTTCGAGGAAACAACAGCCGCTAGCCATGCTCTGACCTCGGAAGCAGATTCGCTGGTCAATGCTGTGTCGCGCTTCAAGCTGGATGGTGTGCAAATTACACAGCGTGCGGCAGCACCCCGCCCGGTGCCGCAACCGCGCCCCGCGACCCCTCAAAGCGTGGGCAATGCCGCGCTGAAGGTGCAAGAAGATCTGGACAGCTGGGAAGAGTTCTGAGCCGACAGGCTCAGATTGTTGCAAGAGGGCGCGTGATCAGTCGCGCGTGCCCGCAAACCGCTCTGACCATTCGGCGACATTGTCGTCCGTTATCTTGGCAAAGAGCACATCAGGCACTTCGAAGACATGACCGGGTTCCAGAGTATCCAGCGCGGCGGGCACATCATCGGGCCATGAGGCCTCCGGTGTTTTCATAGCCTCGAGCATGCTGGCGGCTGCGGTCGGAATAAACGGGGCGGACAACCGTGCATAAAGCGGGATCAGGTTCAGCGCCAACCGGACTTGTGCGGCAGCCTTGTCTGGATCGGTCTTGAAGGTGGTCCAGGGGGCTTCGGCTTGCAAATACTCGTTTCCGGCAGCCCAAATCGCCCGTAACTCCTGCGCGGACTTGCGCACTTCGATCGCGTCCATCTGCGCCTCATATCGGGTCACACGCTCGGTAATATCGGCGATCAGCGCCTCTTCTGCGGGGCCATAGGCGCCCGCTTCGGGCACAGCCTCGCCGAACTTGGAACGGCAGAACTTAGTGATGCGGCTGATAAAATTTCCCAGCACATCGGCCAGATCCTTGTTAACGGAGGACTGGAAATTTTCCCATGTGAACTCAGCATCTGATGTCTCGGGCGCGTGCGACAAGAGCCACCAGCGCCAGTAATCAGCCGGTAAGATGTCCAGGGCCTGGTCCATAAATACCCCGCGCCCGCGCGAGGTTGAGAACTGCCCGCCATCATAGGTCAGGTAATTAAACGACTTGATGTAGTCGACCAACTTCCACGGCTCGCCCGACCCCATGATCGTGGCAGGAAAGCTGAGGGTGTGAAACGGCACGTTGTCCTTGCCCATGAACTGGGTATAGCGCACGTCGTCGGCACCTTTGTCCGTGCGCCACCAGCGTTCCCAATCGGTGCCTTTGCCTGCTTCGACCCATTCGGCTCCACAGGCGATATATTCAATTGGCGCGTCGAACCAGACATAGAATACCTTGCCTTCCATGCCCGGCCAATCCGCATCACCGCGTTTCACAGGAACGCCCCAATTCAGGTCACGGGTGATGCCCCTGTCCTGCAATCCATCGCCGTCGTGCAGCCATTTCTTGGCGATCGAGGTGGTCAGCACCGGCCAATCGGTCTTTGTGTTGATCCAGCTGTCCAGCTGGTCTTTCATCTGGCTTTGCCGCAAAAACAGATGTTTCGTGTCACGCATTTCGAGATTGGTGGAGCCTGAGATCGTACTGCGCGGGTCGATTAAATCGACGGGGTCAAGTTGCTTGGTGCAATTGTCACATTGGTCGCCGCGTGCGGAATCGAACCCGCAATTGGGGCAGGTGCCCTCGATATAACGGTCCGGCAAAAACCGGCCGTCCGCGATGGAATAGACCTGTTGCTGGGTCACTTCCTCGATCAGCCCCTGATCGGCCAAGACACCAGCAAAGTGCTGGGTCAGCTTGTGGTTTTGGGGCGAGGAAGAGCGCCCGAAATGATCAAAGGACATCCCGAACCCTTCGGCGATACTGGCCTGCACCCCGTGCATTTCGGCGCAGTACTGATCCACCGGCTTGCCCGCCTTGGCGGCGGCCAGTTCTGCGGGGGTGCCGTGTTCATCGGTGGCGCAGAGGAACAGAACCTCATGCCCACGGGTGCGCAAATAGCGTGCATAGAGGTCCGCCGGAAGCTGGCTGCCCACCAGATTACCGAGATGTTTGATCCCATTGATATAGGGGATGGCGGAGGTGATAAGGTGGCGTGCCATGACTGTTCCTTTGCGCGGGTCTGCCTCACATAGACCGCTTGGTGCGCAGGATCAATTCGTCGCAGGCACCCTTTGCAGATAGGGCGCAATTGCTTTGCGCAAATCGCTGTAGGCTTTCTTGTCCAGATCACCCTGCCAATTCGCAACAAATGTCGCTCCGGTATCACTGGTGACAAAGAGCGCACCGTGCTGGCGGCTGGCTTTCTTGCTTTCCCAAAGTCCGGTGTGGTGGATTAGGTAGCCGCCGGTCCGCTGCGGGGTTTGAAAAACGCCAAGTCCGGACTTACGCCGCTCGTAGTAGGCGAAATCCTCTGGGGTGGCGACCCAATCGCGCTCTGGGGCGTACCAATGCATCACAAAACGGGCATAATCTTCGGAGGAAACAGACCATCCGCCAAACCCGGCGGTGGCCCACATGCGCCCGCCAACAATAGCACCAAGTGCCCCCGCCGGGGCCATCACAAGGGGCTGGCAGGTCTCCTCATATGACTGGCCGGACAATGCGACGATAACCTGACCGAGGATGGCGTAATTGACATTGGAATAGAAGAACTTTCCCTTTTTCGGTAGGTGCGCGGGGTTCGTCAGCGCCTCGCGCGCGATGTTTTGCTGGGTGTAAAGGTTGCGTCCTTCGCCTGCGGTGTCCATGCCCTTCAGGTTTTTGGTAAACCCCGTGGTGTGATTGGCCAAAGCCGCCAGCGTGATGGACCGAACGCCCGCTTGTGGCGGCATGTTCAACCGGGCGAGCACAGAGGCAAGGTCGCCCAATGTGCTGGTCCAGCCATACTCTGTTTCTGCCAGCATTTTATTCAGGCACATCGCCGTGATTGCCTTTGACAGGCTGGCGACAGGGTAGGGTGTATCGGGGCTGCGGCGCAGGTTCGCGCTTTGCAAGATCTGTCCATGTCGGCCAAGGCTCATCGCTCCAGCAGTCAAGTTATATTCAGCCATCCAATTGCGCCAAACCTGTTCCGCCCCGGCAAGGTCGAACTCGAAGGGAGTCTGAGGCAAAGCGGGTACTACGGACTCAGTGACCTCCATGCCACCTGCCGGTTTGCCGACCGAACCCGGCACAAGATCGCTAATCGTTTGCGCGGTTTTATCGGCATCGCTTTGCCCACTCGGTGCGATTTGCATGGTGACTGGACTGCCACGATAGGCGTTTATGGCATAGCCTGCCAACATCAGGCACAACATCAATATATAACTGCGCATCAGGCGACCTCCGCTTGCGCCTTTCGCCTAGTGGAAAAGCGTGCATTTCATGAGGCTGAAAAGCGGCTATTTTTTGGGCGCGGTGTTCTTCTTGTTCCTGTCCGCGCGCAGCAGGCGGCCGATGGTAAAGCTGGTGCGCGGGGCATAGACATAGGGCGTTCGCTCGGTCTTGGTGGCCCGCACGCGCATCCGGCTGAGGCCGAATATTACCAGCGTCGCGTGACCCACCGAGATCATCGCGAACATCGCCGCGGGGCCATAGCTGTCGATCAACACCGAAGCGATATAGGGCGCAAAAATCGCACCGACCGCGAACCAGAACATCAGGGCGGCCGAAAGCTCTACCCGTTCGTCATCACTTGCAAAATCATGCGCATGGGCCGCTGCCACGGAAAAGATCGGAAAGGTTGTCAGCCCGAACAAACCTGCTGCGAACATGATGCCCATGGTGCCTAAACCTGCTGAAAAAGCGGTGACGGTGCAGCTGCCAATCGCGGCGATGGACAACCAGATCAGCACCCAGCGCCGGTCATATTTGTCAGCCATCCAACCGACTGGAAATTGCGCCAAAGCACCACCGAGTACGAAGGCAGAGAGGAACCAGGCGATTTGTCCCGCGCTCAGTCCGACTTCCTGGCCGTAGATCGGACCGGCCATACGAAACGACGCGCTGGATAGGGCAGCGACGACCACACCTGCCGCCGCCAGAGGGGAGCGTGCAAAGGCAAGCGCCGGGCGCAACCGGGGGGAATCAGGCGTCGAGGGTTGTTTGATTGTGGTGAGCGTCAGCGGCAGAATGGCAGCGCAACACCCGATGGCCAGAAGGTTGTAGGAAACATAAGAGGCCGGTGCCAGGATACCCACGATCATCTGTGCGCCCAGGCTGCCTGTCATATCGACAGCGCGGTAGATGCCCATCGCACGGCCACGCGTTGCATTGGTGACCTTCGCCTGTAGCCATGCCTCGATCACCGTGTAGCAGCCTGCAACGCAAAGTCCCGACGCAATGCGCATCGCGGCCCAGGCATAGGCATCCAGCACCAGCATGTGGGCGATAAGCCCGATGGCACCTGTCGCAGTGAATGCCGCGAAAGCGCGGCTGTGGCCGACGCTGCCCATCAGGCGCGGGGCCCACCAGCATCCGATAAAAAACCCAAAGAAATGTGCCGAACCCAGCAGACCCAGTTCCTGTCGTGAAAAACCGAGCTCCGTGCCCGACAATACATCAAGCGGTCCGACCCCGCCCGAGGACAGCTGCAACAGCAGAACCGATAGAAACAGGGCAGCAAAGGAAATGAGCAAGCGCATGTGGACAGATAGGCGCCTTTTGCAATCCATCCCAAGCGGAAAGTCGACAAAGCGGGTCGTTTCCGGGGGCCAACTTAAGAAACTGGTACAAAATTTGCGTTATTCGGGCTTGTAGATGCATCGCGGGGCCGTAGGGTCTGGGGCTGACGCCATCAGACATCGGCAAAGGAAAGATCGCGCTATGAAGACACGCAAATTGGGCGGCAGCCTGTTGGATGTATCGCAGCTTTGCCTTGGGTCGATGACATGGGGCACCCAGAACACTGCCGAGGAAGGGCACGACCAGATTGACCGTGCGCTCGACGCGGGGATCAATTTCATCGACACTGCCGAGATGTATCCGGTCAACCCTGTTTCTGCCGAAACAACGGGCCGGACAGAGCGGATTATCGGGCTTTGGTTGGAACGGGACATGCGCCGGAATGATGTGGTGATCGCCACAAAACACTCTGGGGCAGGGCTGGCTCATGTACGCGAAGGGGCGCCGATCTCTTCCCAGACCATCGCCGAAACGGTCGAAGGGTCGCTACGGCGGTTGAAGACCGATTACATCGACCTCTACCAGTTTCATTGGCCCAATCGGGGCAGTTATATGTTCCGCAAGAACTGGAGCTATGACCCGTCCGGGCAAAACCGTGCCGATACGCTGGCCCATATGGAAGATGCGCTGGGCGCGTTGCAAGCCGAAGTGAAGCGCGGCACAATTCGGTATTTCGGGCTGAGCAACGAAAGCGCGTGGGGCATGACCCAGTGGGCCGAGGCCGCCCGGCGCACCGGCGGGCCGCGCCCGATTTCGGTGCAGAACGAATACTCGTTGATGTGCCGCATGGCCGATACCGACGTGGCCGAGGCCTGTATCAATGAGAGCATTGATATGTTCGCCTTTTCACCGCTGGCCGCCGGATTGCTGACCGGAAAGTATCAGGACGGCAAAGTGCCCGACGGCTCGCGGATGTCGCTGAATGGGGATCTGGGCGGGCGTAAGACCGACCGAGCGTTTGAAGCGGTCGAAGCCTATTTGAAACTGGCAAAGGACCACGGGTTGGAGCCGGTGCAGATGGCTCTGGCCTGGTGCATGCAGCGTCCTTTCATGGGGTCGGTCATCTTTGGTGCGACCACGATGGACCAGTTGGAGTTGGCTTTGGGGGCGGATGCGGTGGACCTGAGCGATGAGGTGCTGACCGCGCTGGACGACATTCACCGCGCACATCCGATGCCGTACTAGCGACCGGAAACTTTCAAAGTTTCCGTCCGTTTTCAAAGAAAGAAAACGAAGCCGGCCCTGTCGCTTTCTGCATGGCCTTTGCCCAGCGCCTGTCGCATGTTCGGTCAGAACGATCGAGTAAGGAGCGCCGCCGATGCCACTTTCAATGAACCGCGAAGTTTTTATCACCTGCGCTGTCACCGGTTCGGGCGGCAGCCAGGACCGCAGCCCCCATGTGCCCCGCTCGCCCCAGCAGATTGCCGACAGCGCGATTGCGGCGGCCAAGGCGGGGGCTGCGGTGGTGCACTGCCATGTGCGCGATCCAGAGACGGGAACGCCCAGCCGGGATTTGGCATATTACCGCGAAGTCACCGACCGTATCCGAGACAGTGAGACGGATGTCGTGCTGAACCTGACGGCAGGCATGGGCGGCGACATCATCTTTGGGGATGTGGAAAAACCTTTCCCCGTCCGCGAAGGCACGGACATGGTGGGCGCAACAGAACGGGTGGCCCATATCGCGGAATGCCTGCCGGAAATCTGCACACTGGATTGTGGCACGATGAATTTTGCCGAAGCCGATTACGTCATGACCAACACGCCCGGCATGCTGACTGCGATGGGCGGGATGATGACCAAGCTAGGCGTGAAGCCCGAGATCGAGGCCTTTGACACCGGGCATTTATGGTATGCAAAACAATTGGTTGCCGATGGCGTGCTGGACAGTCCCGCGCTTGTACAACTGTGCATGGGCGTGCCTTGGGGCGCGCCGGATGACCTGAATACTTTCATGGCGATGGTGAACAACGTGCCTTCTGATTGGACGTTTTCTGGCTTTGGGTTGGGGCGCAACCAGATGGCCTATGTCGCTGCTTCCGTGCTTGCCGGTGGCAACGTGCGCGTGGGGCTGGAGGACAACCTCTGGCTCGAAAAAGGGGTGCTGGCCGAAAATTACCAGCTGGTCGAACGGGCCGTTTCCATCATCGAGAATATAGGGGCAAGGGTTATCGGGCCTGAGGATGTGCGCGCCAAGCTGGGGCTGGAAAAGCGCGCGCCGACGTGAACTGGAGCAATTTCCGTAAACGGGACTTTGAAAGCCACACAAAGAGCACCGGACGTGCTTTGCGCCTGCGCCGTTGGATTGCACCATTGGCGAGCGCGGTGCTGATCGCTGCATGTGCCGCAACAACACCCATGCCGGATGTCCAGATTGGTTTGCGCAATCCGACCGTCCCGCTAGGTGGGACCAGCCGCTTTGATGCGGCGCGGTTTGCGGGAGAGTGGCACACGGTGGCCTGTTCGGGAGTTTGTGCAACGGCAGAACGCTACACGATGGCAACGGATGCCGTCTATCTCCGACAAACCGCCGAGGGGCAGACACCATATTCAATCGCTGCACCCGGCGTGCTGAAGCAGATAGGCGGGACAGACACACTGGTCGTGATGTGGGTCGACGAGGGCTTTCGCACCGCAGCGGTGGGGGACGCGGACGGCGGGTGGGCCGCAATTCTGGACCGACGCCGCGCTCCCGGTGTGGACCGGGTGAAAGCAGCGCGTGAGATATTGGATTTCAACGGCTGGGATATCAGCAAGCTGAGGATGGCGAAATGACGAGAACAGCGGCAATCATTGGCGGTGGCGTGATCGGCGGGGGCTGGGCGGCGCGGTTTGCGCTGAATGGCTGGAATGTCCGGGTGTTCGACCCTGACCCGGAGGCAGAGCGCAAGATTGGCGAGGTGATGGACAATGCCCGCAGGTCTTTGCCGGGACTGACAGATGTGGCCTTGCCCGACGCGGGCCAAATCAGTTTTCACAGCGCCATTCAGGAAGCGGTCGAGGGCACAGAGTGGATACAGGAGAGCGTGCCGGAGCGGCTGGACATCAAGCACAAGACCTTTAGTGCGATCCAGCAGGCCTGCGATCCGGAAGCGGTGATCGGGTCGTCCACCTCCGGGTTCAAACCAAGCGAATTGCAAGAAGGTGCTGCGCGGCCCGGTCAGATCATGGTCGCGCATCCGTTTAACCCGGTCTACCTGCTGCCACTGGTCGAACTGGTGCCGGGGGAAGCCGGTGACGCAACCCTCATCGAGCGCGCCAAGACGACGCTCTCGTCGCTCGGGATGTATCCGTTGCGCCTGAAAAAAGAGATCGACGCCCATGTGGCAGACCGGTTTCTGGAGGCGGTCTGGCGTGAGGCGCTGTGGCTGGTCAAGGACGGCATCGCCACCACCGAAGAGATCGACAACGCGATCCGGTATGGCTTTGGCATCCGCTGGGCGCAGATGGGCCTGTTTGAAACCTACCGCGTGGCAGGCGGCGAAGCGGGGATGAAGCACTTCATGGCGCAGTTCGGGCCTGCGTTGAAATGGCCCTGGACCAAACTGATGGACGTGCCGGAATTCACCGATGATCTGGTCGAGCTGATCGCAAGACAGTCGGACGCGCAATCGGGTGCCTATTCGATCCGCGAACTGGAGCGGATCAGGGACAACAATCTGGTGACCATCATGCGCGGCCTCAAGGCGCAGGATTGGGGCGCGGGCGCGTTGCTGAATGCGCAGGAAAACCTGATGCGGGCGGGGACGCCTTTGGGCGCGCGGGCCGATGATGTGTCTGCTGACGCACCGGTGCTGACCGCACGGCGCACCGTGCCGTTGGACTGGACAGACTACAACGGCCACATGACCGAAAGCCGCTATTTGCAGGCCTTTGCCGATGCGACGGACCGGTTTATGCAGATGATCGGCTGCGATGCGGAATACATCTCGAAGGGCGGAAGCTATTTCACCGCCGAGACCCATATCAGGCATCTGGACGAGGTGCTTGCGGGGGCCGTGATCGAGATTTCGACGCAAGTGATCTTGGGCGAAGGCAAAAAGATGCACCTTTGGCACGAGATGCGCGAGGGCGACCGGCTTTTGGCAACAGGAGAGCACTTTTTGCTGCATGTCTCGCTCGAGACGCGCAAACCTGCGTCGCCGTCACCGCAGATCGAAGCATCGCTGGGCCGGATCGCACAGGGGCATGCCGCCTTGCCAAGGCCAAACGGTTTGGGCCGGGCGATTGGTGGGCCTCGATAGAACCTGAGCCGGTCCTGACCGGAATCAGAGCGGATATTATGTGGGTTCAGCGCCTACTTTGTACCGCGCTGGCAAGGAGCTTACCGGATCAGTGGACGCATATCAGTCAGAACAGAGGCGAAGTCGCGGGCGGTATGTTTGGCCTCACGGATAAGTACATCGAAATCACGGGTAAAGGTCTCGATCCGGCGACGGTCACGGAAGGCCATATAGTGACCGCCGGTGTAAAACACCGCGAGTAGGGGGCCAAAGACGGTGACGGGCGCGGAATAAAGGCGCCGGGCGTCGAATTGATAGAGCCGTAAGCGGGGGTAGAGTTGTTCGGCGAGATCGATAAGCCGATCCGTCTGCGCAAGGCGCGTTGCTACCGGCAGTCCGGTGTAATACCCGGTTCCGCGTATAAAACTCTCGATTTCAAACAAGGGCAGGGCGATTTCATATTCCGAACCTGCTTGCCGCATCCAGTCCAACCGGTCACGGGATGCGCCGATGGCCTGCATTGTCGTGCGTCCCAGATGCGGCCCATATTCCCAAGCCAGCATCTCTTCGGTTTTCAACATATCCGGCAGGGTCGCCGGGACATGCCGGATTTTGTAGCCTGCGGCCTCGCGGTGCCAGGCGAATATCTGTTCGTCGACCAATGCGCGGGGGGCCTGAGAAATGGCAAAACTGTTGGACAACAGATCAGCGGCGGATTCAGGTCGGTCGGACAAGCCAAGCAGCCAATCAGATGAGACGCCCAGCGCATGCGCGCAGGCTGCGACCAGATGGGCCCCCGGCAACCGGGTGCCATCGGTCCCCAGCACTTGAGACAGTGTCGACCGGTCAGTTCTAACAGCGCGCGCCAAGGCACTTTGACTCAGACCCGCTGACTGCAAGGCCTGTGCCAAGCGCTCACGAAAGAGGGCCGCGCGATCATATCTGTCGAGATTTTCCGCCATTTGGTGATTATTATCACAGCATAGGGCGTTTGTTAATCATTATCGGAATGGCGAAGCGCGCAACGGGAAGACAGGATCGGCATCATGTCATTGCCCTACCACTCCCGAGCCTTCTCCGTCTCAATCACATCAAACAACGCGGCACCTGCTGTGTCGTTCTGGGCTCGAACGCGGGACTTGGCCTGGCCCACATTCGGGATGGCGTTGCTCTGTGCAGCCCTATTTTGCTTTACACTGATGGCACCCTTCGGTCCAAACGCACTTCATTGGACGGCGCTTGTTCTTGCGCTGACACTGCATTCTTCGCTCAGTCACGAACTGCTGCACGGACACCCTTTGGGCAAAGGCTGGATCGCGACGCTTGTGGGTATCTTTCAGCCCGGACTTTTTGTGCCTTACCTGCGGTTTCGCGCGCTGCATCTGGCGCATCACCGCGACGCTGACCTGACCGATCCCTATGACGATCCTGAAAGCAACTATCTGGACCCCGCCAAATGGCATCGCCTATGGCGGTGGCAACAATGGGTGCTGCGCTTTAACAACACGCTTTTGGGGCGCATGTTAATCGGACCGGTGATCGGGATCGGCGCATTCGTGTTGTCTGATCTGCGGGCGGTCCGGGCCGGTCAGATCGACGTGCTGCGCGACTGGCTGGCCCATCTGCCCGGCGTGATCCTGACGCTTTGGCTCGTTGACCTGTCCCCGATGGATCTGCCCGCCTATTTAGGAGCATGCTATGCGGCGCTGTCGGTGCTGCGCATCCGTACCTTTCTGGAACACCGCGCACATGAGCGCAGCTCTGCCCGGACCGTGATCATTGAAGATCGTGGACTGCTGGCGCTTTTGTTTCTGAACAACAATTACCATTTGGTGCATCACATGCATCCGCAGGTGGCCTGGTACCGATTACCTGCGATTTATCATGCACGAAAGAGCCGGTTTCAGAACCGCAACCAAGGCTATGTGTACCGTTCCTATGCACAGGTGTTCGCGCAATACTTCCTGCGTGCCAAAGACCCCGTAGCGCATCCGCACTGGCAAGGCAGACGCGATTGAGCCTATAGCGGTGTCATGACCTTTGCACTGCCTGATCTGTGGATCCTCGTAACCCTTGCCGCCGCCGCTTTTCAGACGGTGCGCTTCATGCTGCAAAAACACCTGTCGACCGATACGCTATCGGCGGGTGGCGCGACCTTTGCGCGGTTCCTCTATTCGCTGCCGTTCATCATGGTACTGTTGCTGGCCTATCTGGGTCTGGGGGACGTCTCCTTGCCACAGGTGGGGGCGGGATTCTGGGGCTTCGGCCTTCTAGGCGCAGTATCGCAGATATTGGCAACGGTTTGCGTGGTGCTTTTATTCAAGCAGCGCAACTTCGCCGTGGGGATCACCTTCAAGAAAACCGAAGTGATACAGACAGTACTGGTCGGCTGGCTCTTGCTGGGCGAGGGCGTGTCGGCCTTGGGCTTCGCGGCAATCGCGCTGGGCATCCTCGGGCTTTTGATCTTATCAGGGGCCGAGGGCGCGAAGGGCATCAAACTGTCCGATCTGCGCAACCGTGCGGCCGGCCTGGGGATCGTAAGCGGCGTTCTTTTTGCCTTTTCTGCTGTCAGTTATCGCGGCGCGACGATGGCCGTCAGCACCGAGGACGCGGTGCTGCGGGCGGTGGTGACGCTGGCGGCGGTGGTTACGATGCAGACGGCCCTGATGCTGGTCTGGCTGCGCCTGCGCGAACCCGGAGAGATCGGTGCCGTCTGGTCCGCACGCCGCGTGGCCCTGTGGATCGGACTGACCAGCATGGGCGGATCGCTGTGCTGGTTCATCGCCTTTGCCTTGCAAAACGCAGCCTATGTTAAGGCGCTGGGACAGGTGGAACTGATCCTGTCATTGCTGGCGTCGACCCTGTTTTTCCGCGAGCGGATCACGGGGCGGGAGTTGGTGGGGATGGGCGTGCTGCTGGGGTCGATCTTGATGCTTGTGTTGGTGATTTGAAAAGTCGCTGAAATCATGGTTGGTGTTCGTCGACTTGGTGGATGTGAAGAGAAGGGCGGGAAGGGGACATTCGCTGTCCTTGCAAAGTTAAATGTGGAGCTCGTCGCAGGCGGGTGTTCGTCGACCTGTCATGTTTGCGATAATCTCAGAACGCTGCGAACTAGCAAGGTAGAAAGTTATGTGCACTCATCGACTACATCCGGCAGCACACTAACGCTGCAATCGGGCTCATGTGAGAAGACACTTTGATCGTACTTTCGAAGTTCTGAAATTGCCCAGAGGCGACACAGTCGAACCGAAGCAAACGCTGCTTTGCCATTCACCTGAATATTTCAAGCTTTGGGTTCCGAAAAACCAGTTTTTCCCTATTGCCATTGGGCTATACGCCAACCTCACGCAGCATATACTGCCAGCAATCGCGAAACCGGTTTTCCAGTTGCTGCGTGGTCCGTACGATTGACCCCTCCTTCAACTGACTACCATCCTTTGCCTCCCTCGCGATCAGGGCGCTCAGTTCCTTGATGTTTCCCGTTTCCATCATCACGCCACCATGCTGCGCATGATCGCTAAGACCGTCGACGTCATGACACAGCAACCTGCGACCCGCAGCGAGCGCTTCAACCGCCACGAGACCGTAGGCCTCCCAACGCGAGGGCATGAGCACCACGTCGACATTCGCTATTGCTGTCACAGGGTCAGACTGAAACCCTCGAAAAACGATGCGCCTGTCGTTTCCCGCCAGTGCTTTCAACGCAGGTTCTTCTGCACCTTCACCGATGATGTGCAACTGGATGTCTGGATCAGAACATTGGCGAAAGGCCTTGATGAGGGTATCGAACCCTTTTTGATGATCCAGCCGTCCGATGGCCCCGAACACACGGGCGGGGCCGGTTGGTGCGGGCAAGGCACGGAACGCACTTAGATCGACGCAGGACTGGATCGTGGATAGCTTGTCAGTGTGGACCAAACGGTTGGACACCATCCAGTTTGCCTGACCATTGCTGACGCATACGATCCAGTCAAAAAATGAATAGGCCAGTTTGAGCAAGGTCTTGAATCGGCGATGGCTGGGGACGTTATGCGTCATGAAGCCCTCGGTATAGCTGTGCTCCACGTGGACCAAGGGCGTGCGGGGATGACTGGCGCGCAGGCCGACAAGCGCCGGCAGACTGCGCCACGACACAGCAAGATGCGAAACGATCACATCCGCAGGACCAAGATTGCCCAGGATGGTGCCGCGCTTCACAGATTTGACCTTGTGATCCGCCGTCTGCGCCATAGCGCTGTCAGAGCGTAAAAAATCGAGAACCCGCATGACGCCGCCAGCGGTGGTATCGTCAATCAGGTGTAGGACTTTAGGAAGGTGTTTCATGTCTTGGAACCTGTACGGGCCATCATAACGTCCAGCGCCAATGGACCGGCCAAGCGCAAAACCAACGCGGCAGCAATTGTGGTCAGCGTTTTACGAGGCTCTTCCCAGACGGGCTTCCAGGATTGCGCGAAAGACTGCGCCAACAAATCAACGGCGCGACCTGTGTCTTTGTCACTGATTGCGCGGCGGGCAAGATAGCGCAGTTGGTAAGCACGGGCGGTCTTGGCCGTCCTGGCAAAGAATTCAGGTGCAATCAGCGACAGCTTTGCGACCATCCGCTCCCATGCGGCCAGCTGCAAATCCGTTGCCGCAGACAGGCCGCCCGCGTTAACACGGTACTGGGTCAACTCGCCCTCGATACCCTCGAATGTCCACTCGGTGGTCAAGGCAATGCGCAGCCAGCACTCAATATCTTCGGATTGGCGAAAGGTCTCGTCAAAGTACCAGTCGCGTGTCTGCTCGGATGCAGGACGGTGGGCGATGGCGGCAAAGACAGCCTTGCGGATAACCGGTGCCGATCCGTTACCAATCGGGTTGCGTTTGAAGATATGCGCAGGCGTGATGTTCTTGAGGCGCGGAGTCTGCGCCATACCAAGCGAGGCACCGGTTTCATCAATCAAGGCCGATCCTGAATAGCTGATACCGACATTGGTCGCCGCACGCAGATGCGCCACATGGCGTTCCAGCTTTTCAGGCAACCACAGATCATCCGCATCACAAAATCCGATGTAAAGCCCGCGTGCTGCAGCAATTCCGGTGTTGCGTGCGCCTGCCAGTCCGCGATTGCGCTGCCTGATGACGTTGAAGCCCGGGATGTCAGCGTATTTTTCGAGCACAGCGGCGGTTGTATCGGTCGAACCGTCGTCAACCACGATGATCTCGTAGTCTGTAAACGTCTGGGCCAGCAGGGCATCCAGCGTTTCAGGCAGCGTTTTGGCGACATTGAAGGCAGGGACGACGATGGAAACGAGGGGCATGAGAGCCTCCTTTGTGATGGATTAACGGGAGAAGAGATGTTGGGAGAGGCGTGCAGGAAGGACGGGTGCCAAGAGTGCACCGGCAAGCGTGGCCAGGCCGCGCCGTGGCGCATTGAAGAAACCGGAAGGACTGCGAAGAAAGCCCTGAAGGGCAAAGGTCAGCGGCAACGCGCGCCCCTGACCCAACCGCAAAGCGCGGCGGCTGAGATAGCGTAGGAAGATCGCATCAGAGTGATTGCTGGGCGCATGTCCATATTTCGCAGCAGTCCGGATCGCACATGCCCGACCCTTTTGCATGGCACGCAGATCAGCGGACAGGCCGAAGTGCGATGTGCGGTACCATGTCTGGCATTTATCAATGGCGACCACATGTGAGCCGGTCCCCACCAGACGGATCAGCCATTCAAGGTCTTCGTTGTGCACCATGGTTTCGTCAAATCCGCCGGTGCGTATGTATGCAGTGCGGCGCACCGCGATGTTGGACATTGTGCACACCGGATTTTCACCCAAGAGCATCGGTATGCTTAACGGGGCGGGCGGGACAGACGAAAAGGTCGTGGCCAAGGCAGGATCGTCCTGAAAGAACGCGATCTTGCCGTAGGCGGCGTCGATTTTTGGGTCGGCAAAACAGGTGGCGAGTTCGCTCAGCTTTTCCGGGCCCCAGATGTCGTCAGCGTCACAAAACGCGATGATCTCGCTATTGGAAAAGAGCAACGCACCGCAGTCGCGCGCGCTGCTCGGACCTTTGCCGGTATTGCGGTGCACGCGGATGCGCGGGTCTTGGGCGCTTGCGGCATGCAGCATGTCCAGCGTTGCGTCGGTTGATCCGTCATCAACACAGATGACCTCCCAATCGCTACAGGTCTGGGCCTGTATGCTGTTCAACGTCGCCTGAAGGGTAAGGGCCGCATTGTAGCATGGAATGATAATTGAGAAGTCGGTCATGACTGCACCTGTGGGTAGGAGGGAAAGATATGAGTGTGGAGGGTCGCAAAGGCACCGAGGATCATCAGCCCGCCGGTGACCGCAAGGTAGCCAACAGCCATCGTGAACAGTCCGAAAGGAGCAAGCAAAACAGTGCCGGCAAGGACAGCAAGCGCAAGAGCTGCAGTCATCCACAACTCAATTTGCGGTTTGCCCGCGACGCGCAGCCATCCTGCGGCGGTCGCCCAAAGGGTCGTGGGGATCGTAACAAGGCAAAGGATGGAGACGAGCGGTGCCACGTCTTCCCAGCCATCCCCCAGCAGGACAGGTACATAAAAAGGTGCAAGCACGGATTGCAGGATCACAACAGGCGCAATCAGCGCCAGTCCGACAATCACGCTCTGGCGCATGGCGGCGGCTGGATCGTATGACTGGCTGAGATGCGGGAACAACACGGTGGAGAAAGCGGTGGCGAATGCGTTGGAGAGACTAAGGCCCGCGTTGAACGCCATGAAGTATAGGCCAAGCGCTTGAGGCCCCATTGTCATGCCGACCACGATCTTGTCGCCCTGCAAGCGCAGAACTTTGACCACTTCGATACCCAGAACGGCCCAGCCATAGTCGATGAACGGACGCAATGGCGCGGGTGTGATGCTCGCCTTGGGCGACCACGGATGCAGGGCACGTACCGCAAACAACCAGATCGGCGCGGACAACACGCGCGGCAGAATGAGCGCAACGGCGGAGGGATAGATCAGGACCAGCAGGATCGAGAGCAGATTTGCACCGACCACTTGCGTGCCGCCGATGGCCGCCGTCTGGCGGAGCTTACCTGCCCGCATAGCCAGCGCGACCTGCACCAAACCCGCTGGCATAAAGAGATACTCAAGACCCATCAGCAGGATCAAACCGGACAGCATCGCGCTGCCGCCAGACAGGAACAACCCCCCGGCGATCAACGCCTGAAGCACAAAGAGACCGAGGCACCAGGCCCAGAAGATGCGGCGTGCGGCAGTGCATGTCGCCTCAAGCATATCGTCGCTTGCCGCGATGATCCGCTGGCCCACACCGTTTTCTGTAAGTGCCTTGAGCATATCGCCCGCGGCCATCGCGGATGCTGCGATCCCGATCTGTGTCAGATCAAGTGTGCGGGCTACAGCAATCACCACCAGAAGGCGTGATGCCTTGGTGGCCACTTCTGATGCACCGTAAGCCATCAGGTTAGTGGCGAGAGATTTGCTTGTTTGCGAGATAGGCATCGTTTGCGCTTTCGTTGATTTCAACCAACACTACCGCAGCACAACCTTTGTCGTCCCGCGCGCTACGGGACAGGTCCCTTGCGCAAATGGAACACACCCTATCCATCAGGATAGTGTTCTGACCGCATGCACCGTGGCACGTTGCACTTCATACGCGTAAGGTATGCTCAACCCGTTTCTGGAGGCCTTATGTCTGGCAAACCGACCTTGAGTGGCACCTTCGCAGCCTTGTTGATGACAAGTGCCTGCGCCAGCTTTGATACGCCCGACAATCTTGAGCCTGTGGCGCAAGGGAACGGCTATCAGGCGCAATACCGGGAACCTGACGTGACCCGCGCGAATGCTGACCTGCTAAGGTCAGAAGCTATGAATGCGCAGAAATGTCTGCCCCTTGGGGGCTCTGCTGGCAAAGGCTCCAGCATTGCATCCAGTGTCCTGCGCGGCGAACGGTTGTCGCGCAACGATCTGCTGGATGTGCGCATCGCCGAGGACGAAACCTTCAACGGCAGCTATGTCGTGTCGCGGGACGGGATGCTTAAATTGCCGTTCCTGCCACCGATCCGCGCCCAAGGGCGCAGTACAGATCAGGTTGAAGCGGACATCGCAAGGGCGCTGCTCGCCGACGATTTTTACCAAGTCCCGCCACGCATATCTGTGCGCGCCGCTGATTTCGCCTCTGTCTCGATCGGGGTATCGGGTGCCGTGTTCGAGCCCCACGCCGTCGAAATCGGCGGCGTGCGCGGCGATACCGTCGACAGCCTGCGCCAAGTGGCTTCGGGTGCCTCGACCGAAGGGCGCAATCTGTCTGCCGCCTTGCGTGCGGCAGGTGGTGTGCGCCCCGATGCGGATATCTCAGCGGTCGAAGTGCGTCGCGGGGGCCAGACCTATCGCCTCGACATGCGTGGCGTGTTCGAGGGAAGAAATACCGTCGACATCATGCTGCTGACCGGTGACGAGGTGCGCGTGCCCAGCCGTCGGTGTTTTCAGGATGATCTGATGCGGCCCAGCCCGATCAGCCCGCCGGGTATCAGCCTGTTCCTGTCCAATCTCACGCAGCCTGCACAAAACAATGCTGCCTCCGCCGTTGGACAGACTGTGCGCCAGGTGCCTTATGGCTCGCGCTACATGCAGGCAGTGATCGACGCTAACTGTGTGGGCGGATCACGCTCAACCAGCGCAGATCGCTCCGCGGTGCTGTTTTCACGCAACCCGATGACGGGCGTATCGGTGGTGATTGAGCGTGATATCGAAGACCTGCTGCGCCGTGCGGACCGTGATGATTTTGACCCCTATCTGCTGCCCGGCGATGCAATGGCCTGCTATGACAGTACAGTCACAAACATCGCCGAAATCGGACGGGTGCTGGGCGCGGTTGCCTTTATTCCTTGAGCGGCACTTCGGCTAATGCTTTCTTGCTGCGCTTCCAGATGTCCGGAAGCGTGGCAATTGCGGCCATCACAGCAGCGTCCTCTCCAGCTTTCGCGGAACGTTCGATCAACACCAACGCATCACGGAACGCGGTTGCCCCGAACAGGGCGGCGTTGCCTGCGATCTTATGTGTTTCGGCTGCAATGTCGTTGCGATCCAAACGCGCATCACCTTGAAGCCATTCAATCAGCGTCTCGGCTTCCGCGCTATACCGGGCCAACAACTTCGGATAGTTTTCGGCACCGATAACTTCATATGTTTCCGCGTTATGCGCATGATCGATCAGGACAGGTGTTTCTGCCGGAGTTGTAGCGCCCTCCTTCCCAAGTACCGCCAGAAGATCTGATTTTCTCAGCGGTTTGGTCAAAACGCCGTCCATCCCCTGTGCCAGAAAATCATCACGCTCTGACGGCATCACATTTGCAGTCAGCGCCACGATACGCGCATTGCGGGACGCCCCGTTCCCCTGCCTGATCTGGCGTGTGGCGCTGCGCCCGTCCAGCACAGGCATGCTAATATCCATCAAGATAAGGTCGAACTTATCGACCGCAGCTTTATCGACACCCTGCTGGCCATCATGGGCTTCGCTCACCTCATGCCCGTCGGCTTGCAGCATCTCGCGCACGACAAATCTGTTGATTTCGTTATCTTCGACAACCAGCACGCGCAGCGGGGCCATCACGGCGCGTCGCTCTATAAGATTGCCCGGTTCTGGTGCAGCTTCGGCAGCCTTGGCGGGGATCGCGACGCGAAAGGTACTGCCCACACCAATCTCGCTTGCCACCATAATCTCGCCGCCCAGCATATCAACAAACCGCTTAGCAATGCTAAGCCCCAAACCGGTGCCGCCGACATCGCGGTCATAGGCGGCATTGCCGGTGACAAAGTCATCGAAAATGCGGTCCTGTAGATCCTCCGGTATGCCCGCCCCTGTATCTTCAATTTCAAACGTCATCTCGCCTTTGTGCCAACTGGCGGTGACAGACACCCGGCCGCGTTTGGTGAACTTAACCGCATTCCCGATGAGGTTCATCAGGACATGCTGCAGACGTTCGCAGTCCGATGTGATCCAATGCTGTGCAGGTCCATCCCATCCCCAATCAAGTGTGGTTTCCTGGGTGGAGGCCATGCCGCTTTGGCTATCGATAATGTCTTGCAACAGGTCGGACACGTTCATCGGTTCAAGGTTCACGCTGACCTTACCTGAATCGTAGCGCGTGATGTCCAGCACGTCAGAGACATGGCTGAGCAACAGGCGCCCCGATGTTTCCATATTGCGCATGTAAGTGTCTTGTTTGCCAGACAGCGTGGTGTCCCGCAGCAGGCTAAGGTTGCCCAGCAAGCCATTCAGAGGCGTGCGAATTTCGTGGCTCATGGTAGCCAGAAAATCCGATCTGCTTTTCTCACCTGCAATGGCCTTGTCGCGGGCGTCGACCAGCTCGGCCTCATCGGCTTTTTGCTGGGTGATGTCGCGCAGGAAGGCGATGAAAATATCACCCTCTTCGGTCACGGCCGATTGAATGGCGAGTTCCACAGGGAAGATGGATCCGTCACTGCGCTTGGCTTCAAGCTGCACACGCCCTTTCCCAACTACGCGTTTCTCGCCGCCTTTGCGCATCCGCTCCATGCCGGCTTCGTGTCCGGCACGCATATGGTCAGGCACGATTATTGCCCCCAACTCACGTCCGACCACATCTTCGGCGCGGTGGCCGAATATCTCTTCGGCGGCGGGGCTGAACTCAATGATATGGCCGGCGTCGTCGCTGATGATAACACCGTCGAGCGATGTATTGATCACCGTGTTCATCCGCGCTCCCGTCTGGCGGCGGGCTCGTTCCTGACGGCGCATTTTTTCGTTCATGCGCACGAGATACAGTACCGAGATACCAAGCGCCGCAATCAACACGGCCAGTGCCAGCGCCAGTTCGATCATGGTCAGCGCCACATCCGCGCGTTGCCTGTCCGCGTTCTGCGCAAAAATCTTGAGGCCAGAATTCGACAGTTTGCGCACATCAGGGCGAATGTCTTGCACAAGCGATGCAAGGCGCGGCAGGCTGCCGGTGAGTGCCACATCATCAGCGTCAATGAATGTGGCTGTGGTGTCGAGCCAATCTTGAATGCGTTGCAGCGTCGCAAGAAACTCTTGATCCGCGCGCAGCTCTTCAAACACCTGCGCCTGGGATACCGTGTTGATCCGACTATAGAAAATGTCGAACCGCCGTCGAATGCTCGCAAGATCGGCACCGACCCTGATGCGGCCGGAGAATTCCTGAAACTCCACTTCTGTCTGGGATAAGGACCATTGGACATTATCGGAGCTGGCCGAGCTTAACTCTTCAATCTCGCGGCTGACATTCCATGTCAGAAAGACGATGGCGCACATAACGACAAGACCGGCCAAGACAAGTATTGTCTGGCCGGTTTTTCGACGCATGAATCGGGATTTTGGCACAGTATCTCCTGTGATTTCGGGCCTCCCCACGGGTTACTGAACCAGTTCGATCCTGTCGAGTTGCCAGATGCTGCGCGAATAGATAACTTCGGTGCGGTAGTCTGCATTTGCATCGTAAGGATAGACCACCCAAAGCGGGCCTTTGTCACGCACAGACATTTCTTCGCCGTTCATTGTGATGGCGACAATTGGACCATCTTCGACGGCATCAGTCACGGGAATTTCGACGGTATAATCATTGATCGCGGTTGCCAGCAGCGTCCCGTCCTCAGCCCCAAGCTCCTGTACCAGACGTGCCAGCGGGACACCTTCAAACGTATTGGTGCCTTCGGTCCAGATGGTCGTCGTCTCGATTTTCCTGGTGCCAAGCGCCTCAAGTGCGGCGCGGTCAAAGGCTTGCGTTTCCCCGTTGTGTGTCAAGGTCAAAACTGTGTCGGTTGCTTGGGCGGATGTGCCAAGGCCAAGGGCCAAACCCAATGCGACGATAAAAGTCTGGATACGGCTAAACATAAGGATACTCCTGATAAACTGTTGGGCCACTCATGCCATAAACCGCCGCACACAGCATTGGGGTATCGGGATAGGCACCTATCCTTAAGTATAGGGTTAGATGCTAAGCCACCATTTTCAAATGGTTTTTCCGCGCCTCCATAAACGCCATAAAGTCCGCGCCCAGATCACTACGAGCCATTGCAAAGGCTGCGGTTGCTTGCACAAAACCCTGAACCGAGCCGCAATCGAAACGTTCACCGTCAAATCGGTAGCCGGTGACACCGGCGGTTTGCACATCCGCGTTGATCGCATCGGTCAGTTGCAATTCGCCGCCAGCGCCGGGACCAAGCGCATCCAGGCGCTCAAATATCGACGGCTCAAGAATATAGCGCCCTACGATGGCTTGGGTTGAGGGGGCCACATCGGCGCGTGGTTTCTCGACCAGACCACGCGCTTGCGCAAGTCTGCCCTTTTGCTGGCTCACATCCAGCACACCGTAGGACGAAACGGCAGCGCGCGGCACTTCCATCGTGGCAACCATGTGCCCGCCCTGTGTACGGTGCGCCGCGACCATCTGCGCAAGCGCACCTGTCTCATGCAGGATCACATCATCGGGAAGGAGAACGGCAAACGGGTTATCACCGACCAACCGTTTGGCTTGGCGCACCGCATGTCCCAGACCAAGTGGTTGGGCCTGCCGTAGAATGGTCAATGCGCCTTCGGGCATTCGTGTGGGGGCGAGCGCCTCCAAAGCTTCGGTTTTGCCTTTGGCTTTCAACTGCATCTCGAGTGCGGCAGCAGTGTCAAAGTAATCTTCCAGCGCGCCCTTACCTGCCGCAGTGACAAAGATGAATTCCTCGATCCCGGCCTTGCGGGCTTCGTCCACGGCGTATTGGATCAACGGGCGATCGACGAGCGGCAGCATCTCTTTGGGGATCGACTTGGTTGCAGGGAGAAAGCGGGTGCCCATGCCAGCAACGGGGAAAACGGCTGTGCGGATATGTGTCATGTGTTTAGTTCCTTGAACAAGGTGGGAGTTAATGTGCGCCACGGCCACTCAGGACCGCGCGGAATGTCATGCCGATGAGGATCAGATCGAGAAGAAGGGTGCGGCTGTTCGCATAGGCCAGATCCATCTCGATCATCTGGTCAAAGCCCACGTCAGCGCGTCCCGAGACCTGCCAGACACCAGTGATGCCGGGTTTGACGGACAAGCGCCCGAAGGCATGCTTGGGATAGACGTCCACCTCGGAAGGCAGTGCAGGTCGCGGTCCGACGATCGACATTTGCCCGCGCAGCACGTTCAGAATCTGCGGTAGCTCATCGATCGAGGTTCGGCGGATGAAGCGGCCAACGCGGGTGATGCGGGGGTCAGACTTTGACTTGAAACAGATGCCTTCGCGGTCTGATTGTGCCAGTACATCAGCGCGCAATGATTCTGCGTCGATGACCATTGAACGGAACTTGATCATTGTGAAGGGGCGACCGTTTTTGCCAATGCGGGTTTGGGTGAACAAGGCGGGCCCCTTGCTTTCTGCTTTGATGGCCAAAGCAGTCAGCGCGAGAATTGGTGACAGGAGGACCAGTGCCGCAGTGGATACGGTGATGTCGAGAATACGGTGCGCAACAGATGCGGGCGTCGAGACTGCGGCAGTTTGTTTGGCCGCGCGGGCCAGAAATGTGGTGTTCCCCTGCAAATAGCGTTTGGCCAATCGGCGTGGCTCTTGCGCCAGACGCCAGACCCATTCGCATTTCATCTTGCGGACCACTGACGGCGCGCGCATTACATTGCCTGCAAAGAAGTCGAGCGCTGCGCCTACGCCCATTGTCAGCTCTGCATCCAGATAAGGCGCGTTGCGGTGCAGCCAAAGCTCTTGCATGGGCACCCCCAGTGCGACCAAGACAATGTCTGCGCGGCTGACATTGATGTCGGCGATAATCTCGGCATCGTTCTGCGCCTGGGCAAAACCGTCGCGCGTACCGGCAATCTGCAGGCCCGGGATCTTGTGCAACAGAGCCTCCGCCGCTTTATCTGCCGTGCCCGGGGTGCCGCCGAACAGATAGACAGACTTGCCCAGTTTGGCAGCCTCCTGCAGCAAAGCGGGAATGAAGTCCGTTCCGTTCAGGTTCGCGGTCAAATCCTGGCCGGTCATCTTGGCTGCGAGGGCGACACCAATGCCGTCGGGCAGTAGAAAGTCAGCGCTGTTTACCGCTGCTGCATACTGACGGTCCCGTGCCATCACGTTGAAGCAATGGGCATTCATAAAGTTAACCCGCCGACGACCAGGAGCCAAAAGCGTCGCGATTGTTTCAGCGGTTGTGGCGTCGACCAAAGTCGTGCGCAAGCTTGGCAGATAGGTTTCACGCAACGTGTTCACGGGCGTTATAGGGCCGTCGAAGGTAGGGAAATATGACATGGCAGCAGTCCTGTGTTGATCAGATTTGTTGCCCTAGTGATCAACGAAAACAACTGCTTGGCGCAACGGAGCGGGCGGACAGGTTTGTGGGACGGATGGTTAACGCACCAGTCCCAATGGTGCTGAATGCTGGCACCATCGGCCCGTGACCTATCCTTTTGGAGGGGAGGGGCTAACTCGATTTCCCCATCATTTGCGCCTTTGAACCAACACAATCTGAGGGTAGCATGTGCCAATCTTCAAAGGACATGTTATGAGAGTATTAATAGCTGACGATCACGACCTGCTGCGCGACACGCTTGTGATGTTCCTTGAAGGGGAAGGCCGGATGGAGACCGCCAGCGCGGGCACGTTCGAAGAAGCCTGCAACCTGATTGAGCGTGACGATCCGTTTGACCTGATTCTGCTGGATTACAATATGCCGGGTATGAACGGGCTTGAAGGACTGCGGACAGCCCTTGCGCTGAAAGAAGGACAACGCGTCGCCCTGATCTCTGGCGAAGCGACACGCCAGATTGCCGAAGATGCGCTGGAAGCCGGCGCTGCCGGTTTCGTGCCAAAGTCACTTCCGGCCAAGTCGCTGGTCAATGCAGTCAAGTTCATGGCGATGGGCGAGCAATACGCCCCCATTGATTTCATGACAGCGGTCGAAGAAGAGCCGACCAATGCGCTGGCCGAAAAGCTGACCCCCCGCGAATTGCAGGTTCTCAAAGGATTGACCGAGGGCAAATCGAACAAGGAGATCGCTCGCGATCTTGATATCACGGAACCCACGATCAAACTTCACGTCAAGACTCTCTACCGCAAAGTGGGTGCGGCGAACCGGACCCAAGCGGCCCTGATCGCCCGCGAGGCCGGTCTGTTCTGAGCTATCCGAAAGGATAGGCCCTGCGCCAAATGTGCCGCTCAGGTGGCCCTCTGCCCAAATGATTTGTCCTGCGCGAACAGATAGATCATCGGTAAAGGAGCCAATCGATGATCACACTTACTTTGCCATTCCGCCCCAAAGCACGCCCCGCAAAGGGCGGCGTGGTGCGTCGCGTCGTGATGGGCGGCAAGCTGAGCGATCTCAAGCGTTTGCCGCGCTATGTAGCAACGGGGGTTCTGGGCGCGACCCTGATCTGGGCACCGCTCTTGGGCTATCTCAAGACAGCACCCCTCAGCTACCGCTCGACCACATCGCTGATCATGCCCGGCTCTGGCGCTTCTGCGTCTATGAACGTGAACGGGATTGGCCAAGCCACGTCATATGCAAACTCTGCCTTTGCTAGCAACGCGGTCAGCCCGACCGAGACTTATAAGCGCCTGTTGGGTGCAGACCGTATTGTGGACGCGGCGGCAGCATCGTTGAATATTGAACGAGCCGAACTGGGCCAGCCGCGTGTGCGTTTGGTGGACCAAACCAGCCTGATCCACTTTGAAACCACGGGTCGCACGCCCCAGGATGCACAGGCCCGCGGCGATGCTATTCTTGCCGCATTCTTCACCGAACTGGACGCACTGCGCGCAGACGAGGTCGACACGCGCCAAGACAGCGGTTTGCAAGCCATCTCGGATTATCGCGCCTCTGTCGCCGATACCCGAACGCGGATTGAAGCGTTGAAAAACGCGACCGGACTGCTGTCTGTCGATCAATACGATGTACTGCTGGACCGTCATTTGGCACTGGATGAGGAAATACTGAAACAACGCGCGCACCTCAAAGACCGCGCCGCAGCGACTGCCGCACTCGAAGCACAACTGGGTCTGGATGCTGCTATCGCGGCTGCCACCCTCAAACTTTTTGCAAATAGTGCCTATGTCGCACTGCTCGACGAAACCGCCCGCACCGAAGTCGCTCTGACCGAAGCCAGTGCCCGATATGGCAACCGCCATCCAAAGGTCCAGGCCGCTCAGGCAGCGCGAGACCAAGCTGTGTCCGCTGCGGTGTCACTGGCGCAATCTATCACAGGGCTTGGGCCGGAGGCATTGAACGACTTTGATCTTGCCCCTGACGGAGCGCGGGCCAATCTACTGGCCGAATTGGTGCGCATGCAGGTCGAAGTCTCGGGCGCAACAGAGCAACTTGCCGCACTCGAAGCACAGAAATCAGACGGCCAAGAGGCGCTGAACAGATTTGCCCCCGCCGCCGCCAAAATGCAGGATCTCGAGCGTGACTTTTCGGTAGCTGAAGCCTTGTTCGCCTCCGCCATCGCCCGTGCGCAATCCAGCAAATCCGATGTTTATGCCTCATATCCACTGGTGCAGGTGCTGGAAAACCCCTCCCTCCCTGCCAAGCCTTCATCGCCAAACCGCAAGCTTGCTATTATGGCAGGTGTTGCTGCCACATTGATGCTCCTGATGAGCCTCGCAATGGGTTGGATCCGGATTGCGCTGATCTCTCGCTTGATGAACAAGCCCGGTCGCCCGTCATGATTGCCCAGAACCCGATTGAGCGATTGGTTTACCGCACGCTCGTCCTGACCTGGCCGTTTTATGCCGTGGGTGCGCTCTATATTGTTGGTCCCGTCTTGGCGTGGGTATTGGCCGGGTTGGTTGTCTTGGTTCTTTATCTTGGGCCCGCCGTCCGCGAAGACATGCAGGCAACCGGCAGCATCCCGCCCGTAATCTGGGGCTGGTTGGCTGGCATGTTTGTGATGTTGGTTGCCCTCTGGGTCGGGCATCTGGACTGGGGTTTGGGAACGGGCAAGACAATCAAATCTTCCATCGGCTGGGCAAAGGGCTGGGCGCTTCTGGCACTCTTCCCACTGGCCGGAGCCATCCTGCCGATCCGCCGCGAGACCCTGATCCGCGCGCAATGTGTTGTCGGTCTTTGGACGCTGATCCTCGCGCCGGTCTTGTTGGCCGCGCCCTACATCGGCCTGCCGGAACGTATTTTCACCTCACCTCTCAAGGCTGTTGGTGGCCCGGGGCCCGAGTACTTTTCGGTCTACTTTTTCACATGGGATCCAGCCAGCTGGACGCCAAGATGGCAATTTTACGCACCATGGTCGCCGTTCGCCGCATTGCTTGGGACGATCATGGTCTTGTTCGCGCTGGAAGAGAAGAACATCAAGTGGCGCAGCATCGGGATTGCGGCGGGGGTTGTCATGATCTTTGCATCCAAATCACGCATGGGTTTGGTGGGATTGGTCGCCTGTACCATCGGCCCGCGCCTGTTGCCCCTTATCCTGCGCGGATGGGCGTGGCAGGTTCTGGCCGCTTTTACCGCCTCGATGTCGGTGCTGGGAACCGCGCTGGCTACGACCGCAACTGATGCAGTCTCCGCCTTTAAAGGCGCGCGTGCCGATAGCACCCGCGTGCGCGAAACCCTGCAACGCATCGCGACAGAACGCTGGCAAAATGATGGATATTGGTTTGGCCATGCCACCGTGCAACCGGGTAGCCATGCCGTTGAATACATGCCGATCGGCAGTCATCACACGTGGTACGGTTTGTTGTTTGTCAAAGGCTTGGTTGGTTTTCTGGCGTTTTTGGTGCCGTTTGTCTGGCAGACCGCACTGGCGATGCGGGACGCAGCAATGGGGCCTCGAGGGCGCTTGCCGCTGGGCATCATGATGACCCTCACCTTGCTGTCGTTTGGGGAGAATATCGAGATTGAAGCCTATCTGCTCTGGCCTGCGCTGGTCGTGTTGGGCATTCACGCAAGAGAGCTTGAGAAGCCCACACTATCGACGCGATGACGCGCTAAACTTTTTTTTATGAATGCGGAATGTAGATTGTGGACTGGCCTTTCGAACAAGGCTGTCGCTACATCTTCTTATAGATCCTGTCCCGCTCCCCTGAATAGTCCGTCGATCGGGGGCCGTCGGTCCCGCATTTCAAACTTTAACGACAACTTTTGCCGCGAATATCTGGCCGCCATCGTCGATACGTTTCTGTCTGGCCATCGCGTTGTGTGTGAACTGGATCGGATCGTTGAAACGCGTGGATGCCCCTGCTTGGTTGTCAGCGACAATGGAACCGAACTGACGTCGAATTCGAGCCGGAAACGACAAGATGTGTGACGAATACCTGAATGGTCAACTGTTCGATAGTTTGCCCCTTGCCCGTAACCTGATCGCAGCGTGGCGTATCGACTTCACCCACCACCGCCCACACAAAAGGCTAGCTGGTCTGACGCCAGCGGAATATGCCAAACGATCAGAAGAGGACCAAGAGTGGAACAGGTCAAATGGTAATGCTATTGTTGACAGGCTCTTACGCTGGTTCTGATAGCGATCTTGCCGCAATTGACGCTGTACTGCGCGATTTTGCCGAAAGCCAGATTGCCGAATCAACGATCCCGACCGTTGCTCACAACTCTTGAGGTGACGTTTTCGCATCAGACATGAGGTCGTCTGGATCCACGCCGCGCTCTTTTGCGCTAGCGCGAATGGCTTGCTGTATTGCCGGGCTACGGGCAAGCAAGCGACGGAAACGTCCGGCGTCGAGTACCAGCAGTGTTGAGGGTGCAATCGCGCGGACCTGTGCACGAACTGCTTTCTTTGTCAGAATTGCCATTTGGCCGAACATCTCGCCACCACCACGGCGCCATGTCTGCCCCGCACTTTCCAACTCGACTGCACCCGACGCGATAAAATAGACGCTGTCTGCGGGACCGTCTTTGGCAATGATGACTTCGCCGGAATTGACGTAAACTGTCTTAAGCGCACGCCCCAACTGCTTGAGCGCGGCATCCTCAATCCCGACAAACAATGGAAAGCGCTGCACAAGTTCCAACCGTTGAATAGCAATGTCGAGTGTCGGGCGTTGCTCGGATGCAGCGCGTTGAACATTCAGTCTTTGCATGAGGGATGTATAAACTTCTGCGCCGATCAACCCGTCTTCGCGCATGATGGTGTATTCACGCTCCTCAAGGCGCAGCGCGGTCCGCCGGATGAAACGACGTTCGAGTTTTTCCGCATAACCGGGGTATTGCAGTCGGAGGCCTTCCAATGCGGTCTCCATTGCTTCTACCCGCCGCGCGAGCAGTTCGTGCAGCAAATCGGCCACCCGGCGCCCGTGGATGCGGCGGATGCGGCTGTCGATGAAGGCATCAAGGTCTCGCAGGATCAATCTTTGCGACAACAACATCTCAAAACGGTCTGCGGTCATTCGGGCCAATGGTCCCGACAAACGCAGCCGACGCTGTAGCGCGACGCCGATTTTGAAGCCCCGACCGTAGGACACGCTACGCCGCGCCGCCCGCTGGTAACCGTTGCGCCCGTCCGATCGTGCCCCTTCAATCAGTCGGTCGGCATCCGAGAGGACTTGTTCGGCCATCCGCTGCGAAATTGTGCGTTCACGCATTCTGACGAGGATGGTGTCGCGCTCATGCCCCGCCAAAGCAATCAATCCCAAAGTAATCCTGTCCCGATCAAGGATTTCGGCACCGTCCTCAGCGGCTTGGACCGTTTGATCAAGGCGTTCGCCAAAATTTTTGGCTTCGGAACGGACAATTTCCCGCGTTAATTCGTAATTTTCGGTTGTCTTTTCGACGTCTTCACGCACGGTTTGCAGGGCGACAGCGACCACCTGCCGTGACAATGCTTCGTCTATCGGCGAAAGGCGGTCCAACCCAAGCCGTCTGATAACCGTTCTAAGAGTGGTACCTTGTACGATAAGCGTGAAAAGCGTGAAGCCCGTCGCAAGAATCCCAACGACACGTTTAATCTCGATCGGGACGAGCATGCTTTCGGTGACAGCCAATGCCAGCGCCAGCGTGACAGCACCGCGCAGTCCGCCCCATAGGATAGCCACACGGTAAGGGCGTTCGACTTCCGGTGACAGACGTAGCACCGTTAGCAGGGGCAGTAATCCGAACAAAATCAACGCCCGTGCAAAGACAGCGGCGCAAATAACGACACCGACCAGAACAAAATCTTCGGTTCTCACTTCTTCCAGCAGGCGCGGGATGAGCAAGGCGGCCAGAATAAAAATCAAGGCACCTGCCCAATGTGCCAACAGGACCCAGACCTCGTTCAGGTTTGTCCATGTCTGGGGTGACAAACGCCGCGGGCCCGTCAGGTTCATGGTAAGGCCAGCGGTGACAACTGCAATTACGCCCGATGCGCCGATTATCTGTTCCGCACCGATATAGACGAGATACGGCAGCGCGACCGAAACGGAAATCTGCGCGCGTTCATAATGGACAAAAGACGACATCACCCAGACAGCAAGGCGCGCGGTAAACCAGCCAGCCATTGCACCGCCGCCGATCAGCAACGGGAACTGCCCCAAGGCATCTGTCAACGTCGGGTCCGGCATGCCAAGCATCACAAACCCCATGAACAAACCAAACAGCGCGATTGCTGCGGCATCGTTCAACAGGCTCTCTCCTTCAATGATGCGGGCAAGTCGCTGCGGCGCAGAAATCGAGCGAAAAATTGAGACAACAGCCGAAGGGTCTGTGGTGGAAACGATGGCCCCGATCAAGAGGCAAGCGGCAAGCGGCAAGGTACTGGCCCAAGCCAAGGAGTACCCCACACTCAACGTGGCAACGACGACAGCCACTACTGCAAGCACCAGAATCGGCACCCAGTCGTCCAGCATGCGCCGCAAGTTCATTCCCAGTGTTGCTTGAAACAGTAGCGTCGGCAGGAACACATAGAGGAATACGTTCGACCGGATCGGCAAGCCGAGAATGGCCTCCGCGACCGGGTTCAGTGCGTCCGTCAGGTCAGTGCGCAGGAAAAAGATCGCTCCTGCGCCAATGAGTATCCCAACAAGCGCCAGAATTACGCTGTAAGGCAGCCGCAACCGTGCAGCGAGCGGTTCGGCTACGGCGATCACCAAAAAGAGCGATGAGATAACAGCTGTAATCAGTATGATGTTCATGGGGGCGAAATAGCAGAGTTTCAATCAGGAGAAAATTAGGGTTGGGGAAGAACCCTGAGATGCTTGGCCAATCAACGAGATTTATAACGCGGATAGCCTAGAGAATAGGTAATAATTGAAAAATCAACGCTTAACCGATCCAAAAAGAACCGCAGTGATGGCCCATGGCACAGTTTACAGACCGCAATATCGTCATCATTCGACGCAGCAGTTTATGCCCGACTGCAGATATTCGTACGCCTCATTGAGATTGCAGCGCACAGAAATGGAGTGTCGAACTTGAACGGTGCAAGTCGCCGTTCCTCTAAGCTTTACGAATTGCCGCAATGCTTGCGTCCCGTTTGCTGCTCCAAGCTTCAGCGAACGGGCGGTTGCGAAGATACTGCCAAAATTGCTCAATGGATATTGACTGTGAGAAAATGGTGAAAGCGCAGCGTTATCTGCGCCGCAGATACGCGCGCATGCTGCATCTGCGAAGATGGAGACTCAAACAACTACATCTTCAGCACAGCTGACATTCATCAATCGAGAATGCTGCACGAAGCATGACGGAGCGATTTCGGGAAGCCGCAGTGCGGCACCGGAGGCGGGTCTGAATGCCGGCTCTGGTTCAATGGCGACGTCAGTCCCGCGACCGAAGACACATCCTCACCCCTCCATCGGACGTCCGCGCAGGCGCAAGAACAGGCTCTCTTCGTCGTTGTTCTTGAAATAGGGAACGCTGGCGGGGGGATTGCGGTCGCGTGCGCGGGCTTCGACTTCGGCCATGACAACTTCGGTGATGAAGGGCATGTCAAAGCTGCGGGCTTCGGAGAGGGGCACCCATTGTAGGTGCGAAAGCTCGTCGCAGGCGGCGTCGAAGTCGTCCAGGTCGGTCGCGATGTCATCGGCATCGACCAGAAAGAACCGCGCGTCAAACCGGCGGGGGCGACCGGGGGGCGTAAGGGCGCGGAAGGTGAATTGCAGTGGGGCCGCGTGGGGTACATGGCCTGTGGCGGCAAAAGTTTCCCAGTCCGGCGGCGGGGGCGTATCCCAGGTGCCCTTGCGCCCAAGGATCAGGCCGGTTTCCTCCCAAAGCTCGCGCACGGCGGCCACAGCGATGGCATGGGCCAGCGTGGGGTCCGCGTCTTCGGTCAGGCGCTCGGCGCAGAGATCGGGCAAGGGGGCGGCCAGCGGAATATGCGCGTCGCCAGCATCGACAGCACCGCCCGGAAACACGAATTTGTTCGGCATAAAGACCGCTTTGGCCCCGCGTTGTCCCATAAGAATGCGCGGGCTTTCAAACCGGTCGCGCAGCACGATCACTGTTGCCGCGTTGCGGATCTGGCTTTTGTCGATGGTCATGGTCGCCCTCTTGCTTTGCACTGCGACCAAAGGGCAGGGCTAGCTGTCGCTGCCGAATCCACCCATGCCACGCGCCCATTGAAAGCCGATCATGGCTCCCTTCAGTCTGGGCAGAAGGTAGAGGGAGAGGCCAACACATCCAACCGCAAAAATGGTGAAAAGCGTCAAAGGTTCGGGCCGCCACGTCACAAACACCCAGTGCAACATCGGTGCCATCAGATGCCCGACGATTAAAATAGTCAAATAAGCAGGGCCGTCATCGGCACGATGGTGGTGAAATTCCTGTCGGCACACAGCGCAGTCGTAATTGACCTTCAGATAGCTTTTCAGAAGGGGACCGGACCCGCACCGGGGGCACTTTCCGCGCCATCCACGCAGCATCGCGCCCCAGCGCGGACGTTCGGTTGTTGTCTCGTCTGACTGCAAAGGGTCTGTGACAGATTGCACGTTATCGGGCATATCGCCTCCTAGGTTGCGGCTGATGTGCGCCTTTTGATCCAGAAAATAAAGAGCGCAGGCATCTGTTGCGGCGCGATGTCGCAAAAAAATGCCGCGCATTGTCATTTTTTTCGACGGAACGCCGGGGGGCCGCCGTTTGACAGGTATGTGGCCAGGAAAAACAGGTCACGGATAGAACATACAGGAGAACGACAATGAAAAAGTCCAATGTACAGATTTTGCTGCTGAGCGGATTGATTGCAACCGGCGCTTTTGCCGCTTCTGCCGATACAGGCCGCAACAGTCCCGACCGCGCAGCAATGTTCGGGCAGATCGACACAGATGGCAATGGCGCTTTGACAGCGCAAGAGTTTCAGGCCCATGCGGCAGCCCGCTTTGCGCAGGTTGATGCGGACGGTGACGGATTTCTCAGCGCCGAGGAACTTAAGAGCCAGGGCGGTAAAGGCCGTGGCCGTATGATGGAGCAGATGGACACCAACAAAGATGGTGCGCTGGATGCCGAAGAGCTGGCAGCGGCAGCCGAGGAGCGTGGCGGCAAACGCGCAGCCAAGATGGTAGAGCGCCTCGACACCAACAAGGACGGCACATTGCAAGCTGCCGAACTTGAGGCTGCGCAGGACAAACGCGGCAACAAACGCGTTGAAAAAATGTTGAAGCGTGTCGATGCGAATGGCGATGGCAAGGTCTCTCTTGAGGAGATTTCAGCCAAGCGTGATCCGGCAAAGATGTTTGACCGTCTTGATGCGGATAACGACGGCGCGGTCAGTGCCGATGAATTTGCAAAGGCCCGTGATCATGGCGGCAAACGCCACAAGGGTGGCAAACGCGACGGCGACCGGGGCTAATGGCTCTGGCCGGACCCTCTTGTCAGGGGCGTCCGGCCCGCTTAGCCACTAGGCTTATGTCTGAACCGATCCCCTCTGTGACCGCCGACGGTGAAGCGGCCCTGCTGCAGCGCTATGCAAATGGCGATGCGGCGGCGGCGCGGCTATTGGCGCAAAGCTTGACGCCACGGCTTTATGGTCATGCCATGCGGGTCTTGGGAGACGGGGCCGAGGCGGAAGATGTGACGCAAGAGGCGCTGTTGCGGCTTTGGCGGATCGCGCCGGACTGGCGTGTGGGCGAGGCCAAGGTCACAACCTGGCTTTACCGTGTGGTGGCCAATCTATGCACAGATCGGCTTCGCAAGCGGCGGAGCACGGGCATGGACGATATTGACGAACCCGCCGATCCCGCACCCGGCGTGGAAGCGCGGATGCAGAACGCGGCGCGGTATGATGCGCTGCAGCGGGCGCTGAACGATCTGCCCGACCGGCAGCGGCAAGCGGTGGTCCTGCGCCATATCGACGGGCTGACCAACCCCGAGATCGCAGAGATTTTGAACGCAGGCGTAGAAGCGGTAGAAAGCCTGACCGCGCGGGGCAAACGGGCGCTGAGCCTTGCATTGCAAGAACAGCGCGAGGCATTGGGGTATGAAGATGATGGATAACGGCAAAACCAAAGATACCAGCGCAGAAGCCCGGCTTGATGCGCTTTTCGATCAGGCCCGTGCAACGCCGCCTGCGGTGCCCGTTGCGCTGATGGCGCGGGTTCTTGCGGATGCGGCAGCCTTGCAACCGGCACCTCACGCAATGCGCACAGGCTGGCGCGGTTGGTTTGCAGCCCTTGGCGGCGCACCGGCCCTGAGCGGGCTTGTCTCGGCAAGTTGCCTGGGCTTTTGGTTAGGTTTTGCGCCACCCGACACCCTGCCGGATGTGGCAGGAGAGGTCTGGGGCGTGAACGTGTACGTCGAAGATGATAGCATGGATGGGGTCGAACTGATGGCCTTTGGCTGGGACATCGAGGAAGGATAGAGAGATGGATGCACAAAAGCCAAAGCAACCCATGAGCCGTGTGGTGAAAACCGTGCTGATTTTGTCGCTGGCGCTGAATTTTGTGGTGCTGGGGCTGGCGGCAGGTGCCGCTTGGCGCTTTTCCGGTGAAAACCATGCCGACCGGCGCGGAAGCCCGTCCGTACAGAGCTATGGCGCGCCCTATATCCGGGCGTTGCCGCGAGAGATGCGTCGCGAACTGGGCCGTAGTCTCCGACGTGACGGCGGTTTGCCCGACCGTGCCGTGCGCCGCGCGCAATACGACCAGATGGTGACACTGTTGCGCAGCACCCCCTTTGACGCCGATGCGGTGCGCGATATCCTGGCCGATCAACGCAGCACAGCAGAAGCGTTCCAAGTGCAGGCCCAGAACGGGTGGGTCGCCCTGGTCACAGAGATGTCCCAGACCGAGCGAGCAACTCTTGCAGACAAGCTGCAGGAGCAGTTGGCGCGCATCACAAAGAAGCGTGAAGGCAAGCCCGACCGTTGATCCTGCGCCTTGCTCCCTTCGGTGCCGCGGGGTAGGGACGCGCAGGTCACCAATGGAGCGGATCTGTGGAATTTAAAGACGAGAACGAGGTGCTGGCGACAGTCAGAGCGTCGATGGGTCGGCGGGTACTGGGTTTGGGGTCACTGGCGGTTCTGGGGATCATGCTGATCTACATCGCTCTTACGCGGTCGCCCGCTGCGCATTGGCAGGTATTTTTCATTGCGGTCGGGGTCGGTGCAATCTGGATGGCCGACGTCATGCGTCGTGCCACCGCCAGTACCATCGAGCTGACGCCAGTGGTGTTGCGCGATGCGGATGGCACAGTAATCGCACGGGTCAAAGACATTCAGAGCATGGACCGTGGCTTTTTCGCTTTTAAGCCTTCGAACGGTTTCCTGTTGAAAACCGCAGCCTCTGGCAGCCGTCACTGGCGGCCCGGTCTGTGGTGGCGTTTGGGCCGCCGCATCGGCATCGGCGGCATGACACCGGGATCGCAGACCAAATATATGTCAGAAATTCTGGCCGCGATGATGGCCACCCGCGACAATATTAGCTGATACCGCAAAGCAACCACCCGAACGAAATGGCCCGCACCATTTGGGGTGCGGGCCATTTCGTTCGGGTATCTCACCCGTCGGCTTATTCACATTGCTCCCAGCAGACACGGGGGGCGAAACGCGGGCGGGTAAAGACGAAGTTCTTGATCTCGCGTTGCTCCAGCCCGGTGGCGAAGGGCGGATCGTAACGGCTCCATGTCTCCACCAGCATGATGCGCTCGTTGTCTGGCATGACGGGCAGTTTGTATGACCAGTCGCGCACGTCCTCGTTCGACAACTCCGGCACGGAACCCGCAGTCTTGGACCAGTCGCGGTGGAAGCGGTCGTTCGGTTGGTCATAGACCAATGAAGTCACGCGGAGCGACGACCTGCCCTGACTGCGCGACAGATATTCGTACATCTGCAGTGATCCGGTGATGTAGGCGGCATCAAGCGGCGCCGTCTCTCGAGAGATGGAATCGCCGATCGTATAGGCGGCCTTCTGATGGATGCTGTAATTCCGAAAGGTCTCGAAGATCGAGAAGACCGACAGGAAGGTCCAGAACATCATTGGCATAATGATCATGGCTTCGATGGCGATTGTACCATCCTCGCGCCGGCCAAACCGGGCCAGTGCGGACTTAAAGCGGTTGATGAACATTATCCTGGCTCCTGAACAAAGGCGGCGGTTGAAATCATTTTCGCCTGTCTTGAGTCCTCGCCCTCGATCATTTCCTTGCCCAGACCAGTGGTCGGGAAGATTGGATCAAAGCGAACGCAGGCCCGCAGCATCATCATCTGGTTTTCCTGACCAAGGTTGAAACCGCGTGGCGGGTGAGGGTCGGCCGAGACATCGACGCAATCTGCGGACTGGTTGAACTGGGCGAACGCGCGCGGATCCACTGTGACCATCTCGAGGCGCAGGGTTTCGCTGCAGTTTTCCAGCCAACCCACGTTCAGGCAAATCAGGTCCTTGATGTCGTCATGCTTGTGATCGACGTTCGTGGTCAGTCGGACGTGGCGCACGGCGATGTCGAGGCCCCGGTCCAGATACATCTGGCGCATGGAGTAGATGCCCATTTCGACCGACATCAGGAACGCTCCGAAAAGCAGTGGCACGAAAATACAGAATTCGATCAGTATTGCCGAGCCGTCCTCGCTGCGGCGAAAGAGCCGCAGTCTTTTCTGGATGGACCGTATCATTGTGTGAGCCTCAGCTGGTTAAGTTGACGCGCGATTGACTGGAACGCATCGGTGATTTCGATGCCTTCGACCCGGAAGAAGTGACTGGGTGAAGAGGCGCAGTTGCGCATCACGTTGGCACCGTGGTCAGTTACCTCAAAGCCGATCGACCAGATCACGATTTTCTTGGCTTTTGCGGCGGAACATACGTTTGCGAGCAGATAATCGGCCTGCGACGCGGTGTATTTGGTTGTTCTCCAGAAGTAGTGATCACTCGAGCGGACGTATCTATCCAGGTACCAGTCGAGCGGGTAGTTGCTCCAGTGCAGGCGGTGGTTGTAGTTAGCGTAGACCTGTGGCCCGATGCGGTTTGTATCCACGTTCTGACCATCCGTCATCAGAATGATCGTCTTGAGCGTGTCGGCCGAGCTTGGTTTGTCTACAGGTGGATACGGTGCCGGACGATTGCGGAACACAGCAGGCACACCCGGCAAAACCTGGTTGAATGACTGCCAGGACGGATCCAGCATCGCAACGCCCCACTTCATGCCCAGATGGATGGACGTGTTGGACCGCGGCTGAAACTGGTTGATCTGACCTTTGAGCGCAGCAGCGTTTTGGGAGAAGGATGTGACTTCTTCGTATGGCTCGTTGGGGCAGGTGGGATTGGTGATGTTATCGGATCCGTTGTTGCGTCCGTTCCAGCTCCAACCGGTCTCGAAATGCTGCATATGCTCATATGGAGCGCCAGCATTTCCGAAACGAACCGAGGTGGTGCTGAAGTCCGTATCGGCGAAATCGACGCAGAAGGACCAGTCATGCACCTGGTTCACATTCATCTCGTCCACAATGTCTTCGCCCACGTTGACCTGCGCGGTGTAGGGCACCACAGAGATCGAGATCAGATCACGGTTTTCTGGTGTCAGCACAGCGTCAATGAACTCGCCCGCGGCGTTGCGCAGGTTCTGCATCTTGTTGTTCTCGCGCATTGAGCCCGAAATATCGAGCACCATCGAAATTTCGACTTTCTCGATTTTTTCTTCAGCCGTCGACAGACCGGGCACTGTCAGGGAGTCAACGCCGAGGAAATCCATGAACTGTGTGTTCATGTTCATGTCGGCCTCGACAGTCACCTTGCGGAAGTTGATACCCTGGTCGACGCTCACACTCGACACATAGTCTTCCATGCCGGACTTTGCGAAATAGTCGCGCACCACCGCATCGGGATCCAGTTCCTGGTCAAGGTCGGCAGCGGCAAGCACAGCGCGGTCAGACACCGCCTGAATGCGGGTGCGCTCCATCTCGTGACGCATCATATCGACGCCGATGCCCCCGATCAGAACCATGCAGAAGATCATGAAGCAGGCAAAGATCGTTATGCTGCCGTCTTCCTGTTTCGCAAAGCTGCGAGAAAGCAGAAGCAGGTCTCGGTAATCCAGACGTGTTTTCCGTGTATCTCGTTTCATAGTCATCAACCTTTCCAGCCGGTCCCTTTTTGGAACACCCCAGCATTAGGGTGGGCTTTACCATTGATCCCTTTTGCTCCTTGAACGTGGCGGAAATTGGGCAAATCATTGGCGAATAATGGTATTTTAGGTGCGGTTTGGGCCGCAATGCTGCCACGGAAGGCTGGCTGTTGCGCCTGCGTGGACAGTCACAGACCGTGCAAGCAAATTCTGGATCGTCGTTAATGCGCCCCTGTTAACGATTAATAAAGTGGCAGATTGCAAAAGCCTTTGATAGAGATTCGACAAGGCGACATTATGGCATTCAGCGCACTTCGGTCGCCGCGATCCAAAAGGAGACCTCCGATGCAGCCGTCAAACGAGCCAAGTTTTCGTGACAGCGTGGACATCATGTTCAACCGCGCCGTAGCCCTGATGGACCTGCCGCCGGGCCTCGAGGAAAAAATCAGGGTCTGCAACGCCACCTATACGGTGCGCTTTGGCGTGCGACTGCGCGGCAAGATCCAGACCTTCACAGGCTACCGTTCGGTTCATTCCGAACACATGGAGCCGGTCAAGGGCGGCATCCGGTATTCACTCGGCGTCAATCAGAACGAGGTGGAGGCGCTGGCCGCGCTGATGACCTACAAATGTGCTTTGGTAGAGGCACCCTTTGGCGGGTCCAAAGGCGGGCTTTGCATTGATCCGCGTGATTATGACGACCACGAGCTTGAGCTGATTACCCGCCGCTTTGCCTATGAGCTGATCAAACGCGATATGATTAACCCGGCGCAAAACGTGCCCGCCCCCGACATGGGCACAGGCGAACGCGAGATGGCCTGGATCGCGGACCAATACAAGCGGATGAACACGACGGACATTAACGGTGTTGCCTGTGTGACCGGCAAGCCGACCCACGCCGGCGGCATTCAGGGCAGGACCGAGGCCACAGGCCGGGGTGTGCAATATGCCCTGCATGCGTTCTTCCGCGACGGGATGGGATTGGACAAGGCGGGCCTGAAGGGACCGCTGCGCGACAAACGGGTGATTGTGCAGGGGCTTGGCAACGTGGGCTATCACGCCGCCAAATTCCTGAGCGAAGAAGACGGATGCCGGATTACCGCCATCATCGAACGCGATGGTGCATTGCATGACGAAGGCGGGCTGGATGTCGAGGCTGTCTATCAATGGATCGCCAAGCACGGCACGATCACCGGCTATCCTGATGCAACGCTGGAAGCTGACGGGGCAAGGTTGCTGGAGAACGATTGTGACGTGCTGATCCCGGCAGCGCTGGAAGGGGTGATCAATCTTGGCAACGCCGAGCGCATCAAGGCTCCGCTGGTCATCGAGGCCGCCAATGGCCCGGTTACTGCGGGCGCGGATGAAATCCTGCGCGACAAGGGCACGGTGATCGTGCCTGATATGTATGCCAATGCGGGCGGTGTCACGGTCAGCTATTTCGAATGGGTCAAGAACCTGAGCCACATCCGCTTTGGCAGGATGCAGCGCCGGCAAGAGGAAGCGCGCCATCAACTCATTGTAGACGAGCTTGAAAGACTGAGCGCGGACAGCGGCATCGGCTGGCAGCTTAGTCCGAACTTCAAAGAGAAGTATTTGCGCGGTGCGGGCGAGCTGGAGCTGGTCCGGTCAGGGTTGGACGACACGATGTCGACAGCATATGAATCAATGGCGCAGGTCTGGCACGGGCGCGAGGATGTGCGCGATCTGCGCACGGCTGCCTATCTCGTTTCCATCGACAAGGTGGCGGCCAGCTACCGCGCCAAGGGGCTGTAGCAAAGACGAAAGCCTTCTAAATCATCACCTCTGCGCGGCCTTACGTCGCGCAGGGACCTGTGCGCGCCGCGAAACGCCAATCCCGGACAGATTGCCATTGATACTTATCTTGTTGCCTGCTTGGGTAGCGGGAATAGGATCGGGGGTAACTGGATGCGGTTTTCAGGATGGCGCGTGTTGCGCGAAGGCTTGACCGGCAACAAGGGCTGGGCACCGCATTGGCGTGATCCGGAGCCCAAGGCCGAATATGACGCGGTGATCATCGGTGGCGGCGGGCATGGGCTGTCCACGGCCTACTACCTCGCCAAGAACCACGGCATGACCAATATCGCGGTGTTAGAAAAGGGTTATCTGGGTGGCGGCAACGTGGGGCGCAACACCACCATCGTGCGCGCGAACTATGGCCAGCAGGGCAATTCGGAATTCTATTCGCATTCGCTGAAATTGTGGGAGGGTCTGGAAGAAGATCTGAACTACAACGCGATGCATTCCGCACGCGGGATCATCAACCTGTTTCACTCCGACGGCCAGCGCGACGCCTTTGCGCGACGCGGCAATATGATGATCAACCAGGGCGATGACGCGGAGCTGTTGGACCGCGAAGGCGTGCGGCATTTGCTGCCTTATCTCGATTTCGACAACATCCGATTTCCGGTCTACGGCGGGCTGTTACACCGGCGCGGCGGCACGGCGCGGCATGATGCGGTCGCCTGGGGCTACGCCCGCGGGGCCGACCAGCGCGGCGTGGACCTGATTCAGCAGTGCGAAGTGACGGGTATCAACATCGAGAACGGGGTGGTTAAAGGCGTCCAGACCACACGCGGCGCGATCCGGGCCAAGAAGGTTGGCATCGTGGTTGCGGGGCGTTCCGGTCAGGTGGCGGCGATGGCTGGCATGCGCCTTCCGATCGAAAGTCATGTTTTGCAGGCTTTTGTGACCGAAGGGCTGAAGCCTGTCATCGACCATGTGGTCAGCTTTGGCATGGGTCACTTTTACATCAGCCAGTCCGACAAGGGCGGCTTGGTGTTCGGCGGTGATCTGGATTTCTACGCCTCTTATGCCTCCCGCGGGAACATGCCGATGATGGAGCATGTGATGGAGGCGGGCATGACGCTGATGCCGATGATCGGCAAGGCGAAGGTCTTGCGCAGTTGGGGCGGGATTATGGACATGACCCCCGATGGCAGCCCGATCATCGACAAGACCGACACGGAAGGTTTGTTCATAGATTGCGGCTGGTGCTACGGCGGGTTCAAAGCGGTGCCGGGATCGGGGTTCAGTTTTGCCCATCTGATGGCAACGGGAAACCACCATGCCCCGGCGGCGAAATTCCGTCTGGACCGGTTCCGCACCGGAGCCGGGTTGATGGACGAGGAGGCCACTGGTGCGCAGCATAACCTGCACTAGCGCGGGTTGAGAATGCGGACGGTATACAAGGCCAAAAAGAGAAAGCGGGCTCAAGCCCGATTGGGAGATGTGGCGTGAGAATTGACTGTCCTTTATGTGGGTCACGGGACCGGCGGGAGTTCTATTACCAAGGCGCGGCGGTGATGCTGGCGCGGCCCGGACCCGACGCAGGAGAGGTGGCCTGGGATAACTACCTGCATTTGCGCGACAACCCCGCAGGTGTAACCGAGGAGTTGTGGCAGCACGATGGCGGCTGCGGCAGCTGGTTGGTGGTGACGCGGGACACGGTCAGCCATGTGATCTCGAAAGTGGAGATGGCCGCAGATGTGAAACGCGCCATGCAGGCAGCATCATGAGGGTCGCGAGTAAGGGATTGATCGACCGCAGCAAGCCGGTGCATTTCAGCTTTGATGGCCGAACTTATCGCGGGTTCGCGGGGGATACTGTCGCTTCGGCCCTTCTGGCCAATGGTGTGACGCTGATGGGGCGGTCCTTCAAGTATCATCGTCCCCGCGGCGTCATGACCGCCGGAAGTGAGGAGCCGAATGCGCTGATCACCACGGGAACGGGCGCGCGGCGTGAACCGAATGTCCGCGCCACGGTGCAAGAGATTTACGATGGGCTGGTGACGCGGTCGCAGAATGCCTGGCCCAGCCTTGATGTCGATGTGATGGCGGTGAACGATCTGGCCGCACCATTTCTGGGGGCAGGGTTCTACTACAAAACCTTCATGTGGCCGAAGCGGTTCTGGGAGGCCATCTATGAGCCGGTGATCCGCAAGACAGCAGGGTTGGGCGCACTGAGTGGCGAGAGTAATCCCGATACCTATGAACGCGCCTATGCGTTCTGCGACCTGCTGGTGATCGGCGCGGGGCCAACCGGCCTGATGGCCGCGCTGACAGCGGCGCGGGCGGGGGCGGATGTGATCCTTGTTGACGAGGACAGCGTGATGGGCGGGCGGCTGAATGCCGAAAGCGAAGCTGTGGGCCATCAGTCAGGTGCGCTCTGGGCGGCGGGGATTGTTGCGGAACTTGCGGCGATGGATAACGTGCGCCTGATGCCGCGCACCACGGTAACCGGTGCTTACGATGGTGGTATGTTCGGGGCGCTGGAACGGGTGAACCAGCACACCTCGAAGCGGGGGGGCGGGGCACCGCTTGAAGCTTTCTGGCGGATATCGGCAAAGCATTCGATCCTGGCGGCGGGTGCCCTGGAGCGGCCCGTTGCATTTCAGAACAATGACCGGCCCGGCATTATGACAGCAGGCGCAGTACGCGCGTATCTGAACCGTTGGGGCGTTGCGCCTGGAAGGCGGGTCGCGGTCTTTGGCAACAACGACGACGCGCATCGCACAGCGCGTGATCTGATGGCAGCGGGCGTGCATGTGGTTGCGTTGATCGACAGCCGCGCGGAGGCAGAGATCGAAGGCTTTGACGGACAGGTGATCACCGGCGCTGTGGTCTGCAACACCGGCGGGCGCAAAGCGTTGGAGAGCATCACGGTGCGGTCTGAGGCAGGCGAGGAAGCGCTTCAGGTCGATTGCCTTGCGGTCTCGGGCGGCTGGAATCCGACGGTGCATCTGACGTGTTACATGAACGGGCGGCCCACCTGGCGCGAGGACATTCAGAGCTTTGTTCCGCCGCCGGGTGCGATCCCGAATATGACGGTCGCGGGGGCGTGCAATGGCGTCTTCTCCACTCACGGCTGCTTAAGCGACGGGGTGGATGCGGGCACGGCGGCGCTAAAGGCCCTGGGGAAGAAGGCGGTGGCCGTCGAGGTGCCGGTGGCTGAAGATGCGGATTATGCGCTGGTGCCGCTTTGGGCGGTAGCGGGCAAGGGGCGTGCCTGGCTCGATTTCCAGAACGATGTGTCGGTGAAGGATATCAAACAGGCGGCGGTCGAGAACTTCCGCTCGGTCGAGCATATGAAGCGCTATACCACGCAAGGCATGGCAACCGATCAGGGCAAGAATTCAAACGTGGCGGCACTAGCCATTCTGGCCGATGCGACGGGGCGTGGGATGCCCGAGACCGGAACGACAACTTTCAGGCCCCCCTATTCGCCGGTGGCCATTGCGGCGATGGGCGCGGGTGCACAGGGGCATGGATTTGCGCCCGAGCGGCATACGACATCACACAAGCGTACCGTTGAAAGGGGCGCGCCCATGATCGAGGCCGGGCTGTGGTATCGGCCCAGCTATTTCCCGAAAGCGGGCGAGACGACCTGGCGGCAATCCTGTGACCGCGAGGTGGGATATGTGCGCAAAGCGGTTGGCGTCTGTGATGTTTCCACGCTGGGCAAGATTGATATTCAGGGGCCGGATGCGGGCAAGCTGTTGGACTTTGTCTATACCAATATGTTTTCGACCCTGAAGGTGGGGCGCGTGCGTTATGGTCTGATGCTGCGCGAGGATGGCATGGTGATGGACGATGGCACCACCGCGCGATTGGGAGAGCATCACTTTGTAATGACCACCACCACGGCGGCGGCGGGCAATGTGATGCGGCATTTGGAATTTGTAACGCAGTGTTTGCATCCGGAATGGGCGGTGTCGTTCACATCCGTGACCGAGCAATGGGCGCAGTTTGCCGTCGCAGGGCCAAAGGCGCGGGAGCTGCTGAACGGTTTGCTGGACAAGGAAATCGACAATGACAACTGGCCGTTTATGGCCTGCGGTGATGTGTCGATTGGCGGTGTCGCGGGACGGTTGTTCCGCATCTCTTTCTCTGGTGAACATGCCTATGAGGTGGCGGTGCCTTCACGCTTTGGCGCGGCTTTGTTCGATGAATTGGTCAAACGGGCCGAGGCGCTGGGCGGTGGGCCATATGGGATGGAAGCGCTGAATGTATTGCGTATCGAGAAGGGCTTTATCACCCATGCAGAGATTGAAGGGCGAGCAACCGCATCCGATGTGGGCATGGGGCGGATGATCTCGGTCAAGAAGGACTGTATCGGCAAGGCGATGGCCGCGCGGCCCGGCCTTGTGGATGCAGAGCGACCGCAACTCATCGGGTTGAAGCCCGTTTCCGCAGAAGGCGAGATGACCGCCGGCGCGCATTTGTTCGAGCGCGAGGCAGAGGCGGTGCGGGTGAATGCCAAGGGACATGTGTCCTCGGTCGGGTATTCGCCGGAACTGGGCCGGATGATCGGGCTGGGGTTCTTTGCAGCCGGACCAACGCGAATGGGCGAGGTGGTTCGCCTTGTCGATCACCTGCGCGGCGTTGAAACAGAGGTGGAGATTTGCCATCCCGTGTTTGTCGATCCAGAAGGGGAGCGGGCGCGTGGTTGAGTTGCAAGAGATGAGCCCCTGCGCGGGATTGTTGCCGGTGACGATCGGAACGGTCACGCTGAAAGAAGTGGCACCGGGGCGTATGACCTCATTGTCGCCTTTCGGCGACGCTTCGGAATTTGGTGCGGTCTTGAAGGCGGCACATGGCATGGACTGGCCTGCACCGGGCCGCAGCACGGGTAAAGAGGGCGCGCGTTGCATCTGGTTCGGCCGGGGCGAGGCGCTGTTGGTCGGGCCGGACCCGGATGGAAAGCTAGACAAGCTGGCGGCGGTGGTGGATCAGTCGGATGCCTGGGCTGTGGTCACTCTGGAGGGGGCGGGCGCTGTTGATGTATTGGCGCGGCTGGTGCCGGTGGATCTGCGGGACACGGCGTTCAAGCGCGGCGCGACGGTGCGTACGCAGGTGATGCATATGTCGGCTTCTATCACAAAGGCGGGAACGGAGCAGTTCAGGATCATGGTGTTCCGGTCGATGGCAGGCACTTTGGTGCATGATCTTAAACAGGCTATGGCGGCGGTCGCGTCGCGCGAGTAATATGGCGCGAGCGCTGGTAAAGGAGTGTGTATCATGATGCGGTTGAGTACAGTTTTCGTTTTGGGTCTGGCGGTGCAGGGTGCCCCTGCCATTGCGCAGGCGTCCGCCGAGAAGGTGGAGACTTGCGGGTATCAGGCGGCGGTTGTGTCGGCGATCCAACAGGCGCGGCTGGACCGTGTGCGCGAACGAAAAGTACAGGAACGCGTCTTGGAAAACGCCACATGGCCAGAGAACTTCAATACGGCGATCCCGCTTTTGACGCCGTGGGTCTATGAAATGAAGATGCGCGATGTTCGCGAGCAGGATTTAGCTGCAGCATGGACCGAGCTTTGCTTGCAGCAGTAGCGCTGTTTTGCCCCTGTAGTGTCGGGTATTTCTAAAAGGGTGAAGCTGGGGCGGCTGGACTCTGATTGAGCGGGTCCGATATATGGAACCATGAGCTTGCCACCCGGATTTTTGGACGAATTGCGCACACGGTCGAGCCTGTCTCAGGTTGTGGGCCGTAAGGTCATATGGGACCAGCGCAAGTCCAATCAGGGTAAGGGTGACATGTGGGCACCATGCCCCTTCCACCAGGAAAAATCCGCCAGTTTTCACGTCGATGACCGCAAGGGATTTTATTATTGCTTCGGCTGTCACGCCAAAGGCGATGCTATTTCATTTGTGCGTGAGACAGAAAACGTAGGCTTCATGGAAGCCGTCGAGATTTTGGCGCGGGAGGCCGGGATGACCGTGCCCAAGCAAGATCCGCGTGCGAAGGAGAAAGCGGAAAAACGCACGGAGTTGGCGGATGTGACGGAACTGGCGGTGCGCTGGTTTCGCCTGCAACTCAAGACCGGAGCGGCAACAGAGGCACGGGATTATCTGGCGCGGCGCGGTCTGGATGAAGCGGCATTGGCGCGTTGGGAGATCGGATTTGCGCCTGAAAGCTGGCAGGGGCTTTGGGATGCACTGAAGGGCAAGAATATCGCGGATGAACTGATCCTCGGGGCGGGGTTGGCCAAACCTTCGACCAAGGGGGGCAAGCCATATGACACGTTTCGCGGGCGGATCATCTTTCCCATTCGGGATGCGCGGGGGCGGGCGATTGCCTTTGGCGGACGCGCGATGGACCCCAATGACAATGCCAAATACCTCAATTCGCCCGAAACGGAGTTGTTCGACAAGGGCCGTAGCCTTTACAATGTGAAAGACGCGCGCACGGCGGCGGGCAAGGGGCAGCCTTTGCTGGTGGCCGAAGGCTATATGGATGTGATCGCCTTGCAGCAGGCAGGGTTTGAGGCGGCGGTCGCCCCGCTCGGGACAGCCATTACCGAGAACCAGTTACAGATGCTGTGGCGCATTGACCCCGAGCCGATCATCACGCTGGACGGGGACACGGCCGGGCAGCGTGCCGCCTTGCGGTTGATTGACTTGGCATTGCCTTTGATCGAGGCGGGCAAGTCGCTGCGGTTTGTGATGATGCCTGAAGGGCAGGATCCTGATGATCTGTTGAAATCCGCTGGCAAGGGGGCGTTTCAAAAGTTGATTGAGGGGGCTGTGCCGATGGTACAGTTGTTGTGGCAGCGCGAGACAGAGGGCCGCGTTTTTGACAGTCCCGAGCGTAAGGCCGCGCTCGACAAAGCGCTGCGCGACAAGATCATGCTGATCCGCGATCCGTCGATCCGCAGCCATTACGGCCAGGAAATCAAAGATCTGCGCTGGAAGTTGTTTCGCCCCCAAACCGGCGGGCGTCAGGCGGTGGCACGCGGGCGCGGCACATGGAAGAACGAGCCATCCTACAAGGCCAGCACCACAGCGAAATCATCGGTGCTAGGGGTGGCGGGGGATGCGCAGACCACCGAGCATCTGCGCGAAGCCGTGGTGCTGGCAGCCTTTGCCACATGTCCCGAGATCACCCATGACTTCGAAAGCGGGCTGGAGGCAATGACCTGTGCAGACGCCACGCACCGGCGGTTGCGGGACTTACTGTTGCGCCATGCGCATGAGGGGTCAGATGTGTTGCATGAAAAGATTTCCAGCGCACTGGGGGAAGGAGCCCTTGAAAATCTGCTGGCTCAGCGCCACGTTGCCATCACACCCTGTGTCCGCAACCCCGGCGATATCGAGATGGCAAGCCTGACCGTGGCGGAGGAACTGGCCAAACTGGAAGCGGCACGCGGGTTGGATGCTGAAATCGCAGAAGCAATGGAAGATCTGAGCGGGGTGGCGGATGAAGGCGTGACATGGCGGTTGAGCGAGGCCGCGCGCGCAGCCGATCTGGCGACAAGGTCAGGTCAGGAGGATACGGCAGAATACGATCTGGGCGAAAATGGTGCCCGTATCTCGAAAGACGAACGCAGCGCGTGGGATACGCTGTTGGAAACCATCAAGTTTGACAAGTCGAAGGGCCAAAGCTGATCTGTCGCGGGCTGGGCGTGATCTTTTGGCAGGTACTTTATGAAAAAGCAGGATATCGGGTTTAAGAATCACTGCGAAACCCGCATGATTCGGAAACACCGAATCACATCTACTGATTCGCGCGATGGCGCTGGAGGGACATTGAATGGCCGCTAAAGATACCAACGAAGACGCCAAGAGAGACGAGAACGACAGCGGCCATTCGCTTGATATGAGCCAAGCCGCCGTCAAGAAGATGATCTCGGAAGCCCGCGAAAAGGGCTATATCACGTATGATCAGCTGAACACGGTGCTGCCACCTGATCAGGTTTCCTCGGAACAGATCGAAGACGTGATGTCGATGTTGTCCGAAATGGGCATCAATATCATCGAAGACGAGGAAGCCGAAGAAGAAGAAGCCAAAGGCGGCACCGATCTGGCGACGACCGATAGTGCCAAGGAAGTCGCGCTTTCGTCGGGTACGTCCGAGAAACTGGATCGAACCGATGATCCGGTCCGCATGTACCTGCGCGAAATGGGCAGCGTCGAACTGCTGAGCCGTGAGGGCGAGATCGCCATCGCGAAGCGCATCGAAGCGGGCCGCAACACGATGATCGCGGGGCTTTGTGAAAGCCCGCTGACTTTCCAGGCCATTACAATCTGGCGCGACGAACTTCTGTCCGAAGATATTCTGCTGCGCGATGTGATCGACCTTGAGGCGACCTTTGGCGACCAATTGGGTGAAGACGGGGCAACAGCACCCATTGTGCCCACTGCTGGCGACACCTCCGAGACAAAGACCGAAGAGCCCAAGCAAGAGCTGGACGCAGACGGCAATCCCATCGCCAGCGATGACGATGACGATGAAGACGAACAGGCCAACATGAGTCTTGCTGCGATGGAAGCCGCGCTCAAGCCGCAGGTGTTGGAAGCGCTGGATATCATCGCCGACGATTACGCGATGCTGAGCGAGATGCAGGACAGCCGTATCTCGGCTACGCTGAACGAAGATAATTCGTTCACGAAAAAGCAGGAAAGCAAGTACCAGAAACTGCGGTCGGAAATTGTACTGCTGGTGAATGAACTACACTTGCACAACAACCGGATCGAGGCGTTGATCGACCAGCTTTATGGCATCAACCGTCGCATCATGCAGATTGATTCCGCGATGGTAAAACTGGCGGACCAGGCGCGGATCAACCGCTCCGAATTCGTCGAGGCGTACCGTGGCTATGAGCTTGATCCGAACTGGATGGAGCGGATGGCCGAGAAGTCAGGTCGTGGCTGGCAGATGTTCATCGAACGCTCTTCGGAAAAGGTCGAAGAACTGCGTGCCGATATGGCGCAGGTCGGACAGTATGTCGGTCTGGATATCCCTGAATTCCGCCGTATCGTGCAGCAGGTCCAGAAGGGCGAGAAAGAAGCCCGTCAGGCCAAGAAAGAAATGGTCGAGGCGAACCTGCGTTTGGTGATCTCGATCGCCAAGAAATACACGAACCGTGGTCTGCAATTCCTTGATCTTATTCAAGAGGGTAACATCGGCTTGATGAAGGCGGTGGACAAGTTCGAATACCGCCGCGGTTATAAATTCTCGACCTATGCGACATGGTGGATCAGGCAGGCGATCACCCGGTCGATTGCCGATCAGGCACGCACGATCCGTATTCCTGTGCACATGATCGAAACGATCAACAAGCTGGTCCGCACAGGTCGGCAGATGTTGCACGAGATTGGCCGCGAGCCGACGCCGGAAGAGCTGGCAGAAAAGCTGCAGATGCCGCTTGAGAAAGTGCGCAAGGTGATGAAAATCGCCAAGGAACCGATTTCTCTGGAAACGCCAATCGGCGACGAAGAAGATAGCCAGCTGGGCGACTTCATCGAGGACAAGAATGCCGTGCTGCCTTTGGACAGCGCCATTCAGGAAAACCTCAAGGAGACGACAACACGGGTTCTCGCCTCGCTCACCCCGCGTGAGGAACGCGTGCTGCGTATGCGTTTTGGCATCGGCATGAACACCGATCACACGCTGGAAGAAGTCGGGCAGCAGTTTAGCGTAACGCGCGAACGTATCCGCCAGATCGAAGCCAAGGCTTTGCGCAAGCTTAAGCACCCAAGCCGGTCGCGCAAACTGCGATCGTTCCTTGACCAATGATTGGTCGCTAAGGCAATGAGACTTGGAAGGCGGGCAAATGGCCCGCCTTTTTCATTTCTGACGCAGCCGTGATTTTGACCTGATCCCGGCACGGTCTATCTGAGATACACAGTAAAACTGGAGGCCGGACCATGCGACGTCATTTCACAACACTCCTGACTGCAATTTTAATAACGGGCGCGTTTCATGCAACCGCGCAGGTGCGCAGCTTTGAAGCTGTGAACCATTTGCAGGTCATTCCCATCAGCCAAACGGATTTTGAAGTTATTGAATCGAACGGGCTGGGCGCGCGCGGGATGTGGTGCGCGGCGGCGGATTATCTGGTGAACGGCCCGCTCAACGATACGGATGGTCGGCTTTATGTCAAAACGCCGCGCGGTCCTTCGGTCACAGTAAGCGGGCGCACGGGCGCGGTCTTCACGCTGGACGCGTCAACCTTGCCGGATGGGCCAAAGCGATCCTATTCGGTCAGCGTCAGAACACCTGGGTTGGGCCTGCCGATCCTTCACGCCTTCCAGTTCTGCAAGGATTACACGATTGAAGTCGAAGACATCTTCTTTCGCCGTGGTGACGGCTGATGTTGCGGTCTTTTCTGTGTGCAACCACATGCGCCGCCTTAATGTTGGGAATGGCACAGGCAAGCACGCAAACCGAGGAAGATCTGATAGTGATCAACCGGCTCAACGACACTGACTTTGAAGTGGTCCAGCGGGTGAATTTCGGCGCTGCCGAATTCTGGTGCGGCGCTGCAACCTTTGTGGAGCGACGGTCCGGTTTGCCGGAAACGACAGCCATTTATCTCAAGCGGCCACGCGGGCCGAGCCTCACGTCGCCGGGACGTGATGGCGTTACTTTTTCGCTCAGCAATGATGGTTTGCCCGCCGCGCAGCCGCGCAATACGCTTACTGTGAAGGAGGCCGGTGCGACAGTTAAATCCGCTCATGCCCGCAGGTTTTGCCGGGACGCTTTCACACGCTCGACCAAGTGACCGGAAGAGGCGATGCAAACAACCTTTGAAATCGCCACACGTGGTCAGGGTCTGTATGAATTTACGCATATTGTGGCGGATTGGCTGCCGAAGGGCGACGGTATGCTCACCCTTCTGGTCCGCCATACGTCTGCGTCACTTCTTATACAGGAAAATGCCGACCCAGAGGTCCAAGGTGATCTGACAGCGTTCTTCCACCGTCTCGTACCACCGACCACGGACCCGTCGATGGCGTATCTGACGCACACCTACGAAGGCCCTGACGATATGCCCGCGCACATCAAAGCGGCGATGCTGCCGGTCAGTCTTTCTATTCCTGTGATGAATGGCCAGATGCGTCTGGGCACATGGCAGGGTATCTATCTGTTCGAGCATAGAAATGCGCCGCATACCCGGCAGGTAGCGGCGCATTTCCGGTTCGATTGAAGACTTTTAGCCAACCGGCATCAGATGGATTTCGCGGATCGAGGCATGCGCAGGCGCTTCAAGTGCGTGGAGGACAGCGTTCGCCACATCGTCGGGCTGCAGCTTGTCTGGTTTCGCCTCGTCAAAGAAGGCGGTGTTCACCATGCCGGGCGAGACAACCATACAGCGGCCACCCCATTCGGCCATTTCATCAGCCAGATTGCCGGCAAACCCGTGGATAAACCACTTGGTTGAGCCGTAGATGGAGCCTTTCAAGTGCCGCCGCCCCGCAAGAGAGCCGGTGACCACATACTGGCCGGTGGTTTCGCGCAGGTGGGGCAGGGATGCGTGGGCTGTGTAGAGCGCGCCCATGATGTTCAGGTCGATCATGCCTTTCCAATCTTCGGGATCGCCATCTTCAGTTCCGGATTGCGATGTGCCGCGCCCCGCATTAGCAAAGACTGCGTCGAGCCCGCCAAATTTGTCGACCAGCTTTGCAATGGCGTCCTTCTGCGCATCATAGTCGGTGGCATCGCCGGTCAGCACCATCGCCTGATCGCCGATATCTTCCGCGATCTGGTTCAGCTTGTCTTCACTGCGGGCGAACAGCCCGACGTTCCAACCTGCCTTCGCGGCGGCCTTTGCAGTTGCTTCGCCGATTCCGCTGGATGCGCCGGTGATGAACAACGTCTTGGACATGAAAAAATTCCTTTTATATCTGGGTTCCGTCCCTAACGCGCCAGATAAAGATCAGTTCACGCATTCATTCTGTCCCCCAGATGTTGCGGTACATTTCGCCCCTACCCAACACCCTGCATAGCGCCTATACCTGTGGGGAATTCAGCCGTATGCCCCACAAGAGGGTACAGATTTATAGGAAAGGCGAAGCGATGCGCTGCCCGTTTTGCGGAAATATCGACACTCAGGTCAAGGATTCACGACCCGCAGAGGATCACGTCTCGATCCGGCGGCGGCGGTTTTGTCCTGCCTGCGGCGGACGTTTCACCACCTACGAACGGGTGCAGTTGCGTGATCTGGTGGTGATCAAAACCTCTGGCAAGCGCGAGGATTTTGACCGTGACAAGCTGGAACGCTCGATCCGCATTTCCATGCAGAAACGCCCCATCGATCCAGAGCGCATTGACCAGATGATCAGTGGCATCGTGCGGCGGCTGGAAAGCATGGGCGAGACTGACATAGGCTCCAAACAGATCGGCGAGATCGTGATGGAGGCGTTGGCGCGGATCGACACGGTGGCCTACGTGCGGTTTGCCAGTGTCTACAAAAACTTCCAGGCAGCGGATGATTTCGACAAGTTCGTGCAGGAACTCCGCCCAGATCAACCTTCGGAAGAGTGAGCGACACCCGCTTTATGGCGCTTGCCCTGAGTTTGGGGCGGCGCGGGCAGGGTCGGACCTGGCCCAACCCGGCTGTGGGCTGCGTTATCGTCAGTGGCGGCGTCATAGTCGGCCGGGGCTGGACGCAGGATGGCGGCAGACCCCATGCGGAGCCTCAAGCGCTGGCGCAGGCCGGCGAAGCGGCCAGGGGCGCAACCGTCTATGTGACGCTAGAACCATGCGCGCACCACGGCAAAACCCCGCCCTGCGCTGAGGCATTGATCGATGCGGGCGTGGCTAAAGTGGTCGTGGCGGTATCGGACAGTGATCCCCGCGTTGATGGCCGTGGGTTTGCCATGTTGCGCAGCGCGGGCATCGATGTGGTGGTCGGGTTCGGTGCCAAGGTGGCAGCCCGTGATCATGCCGGTTTCACCCAACGCACTGATCATGGACGCCCCTTTTTAACACTCAAGTTGGCAAGCTCGTTTGACGGGCGCATCGCCACTGGTACGGGTGAAAGCCAGTGGATCACCGGCCCTGATGCACGGCGTATGGTCCACGCCATGCGCAGCCGCCATGACGCGGTGATGGTCGGTGGAGCCACGGCACGCAAGGATAACCCCAGCCTTACGGTGCGCGATATTGGCATTGCTCATCAACCGGCACGGATCGTCGTGTCCCGCAGGCTCGACCTGCCGTTGATGGGCAAACTGGCCCAGACGGCGCAAGAGGTGCCTGTGATCTTGTGCCATGGGCCTGATGCAGAACCGACGCTGATCAAGACCTGGACCGACCTGGGGGCGACATTGCTGCGTTGCAAGACGCGGGGAAGCAAGCTTGATCCTGTTGACGTGATGCAGCAGTTGGGCGGCCACGGTTTGACGCGCGTGTTTTGCGAAGGCGGCGGCGCGCTTGCGGCTTCCTTGATCGAGGCGGATCAGGTGGACGAACTGGTCGGCTTTACCGCTGGTCTGGTGATCGGGGCCGAAGGCCTGCCCGGCATTGGCGCGATGGGTCTGCCCAAACTGGGCGAGGCACCGCGCTTTGATCTGATCTCGACCCGTCAAATCGGGGCGGACATCTTTCATATCTGGACGCGGCGACGCTAACGCCGCCATAGATGTGCTTGCGTTGCCATGAGCCCTTGCAGCTTTGCCAGTAGGCGGTTCGCGGTCCCGGGACGGGGGATATCGCCACGCGCCAACCGCTCTGTGATGACTTCGACAGGACAGGGCAGGCCGGTCTTCGGGTCGCGGTAGCGCGGATAGTCGATCAGCGCCGCATGTACCAAACCTTCGAGCGTCGGTTCTGCCCGGCGGCGTGGCGGGATATCGCCCTTATCGGTCGTCAATCTCCAACCAGCATAGAACGGCGCGCCAAACGTGGTGACTGGCACGCCGCGAAGCAGGGCTTCGAACCCCAGAAGGGAGGTCATGGTCCAGACCTCATCCACATGAGCCAAAAGCGCAATCGGGTCGGCATTGGAGAGTACCATATCGGTTAGCCCGTCCGCCTCCACCGCGCCGCTGCGCAGGCCTGCCTCTACATCAGGGTGCGGCTTATACAGGACAACCGCATCGGGGCGCGCCGAACGGACAGCCTGCAAGAGTGCGCGGTTCGTCGCTATGTCTCCTGCGCCGGTGAGGATAGAGGCATCGTCCTCGACCTGTCCGGGGACAAGGATCCGAGGACCATCCGGCAAAGCGCTCAGATCGGGCAGGGGGGCACTCAGGTTGTATTTGCTCAAGCCGCCTTGGGTCAGGGTTTCAATCAGCCGCGTGGCGCGGGCACGCTGGTCTGGCCGCAAGGTGGCGCGGGCCTCGATCCATTTTTCAATTCGGCTGGGGCGGGAGGGATCATAGTAGATGCCCAGATCGTCACAGACCAGCGACAGGGGCGGGATCAGATCAGCGCCCAACCCCTTGGACCGCAAGAAGCCATCCTCGACGCGGGCAGCATCCGCATGTCCCACCTGCGCCTTGCCGGCCCAGACCATCCAGGGACGGCCCGACTGACGGGCCTTGGCGGGGTCATCCTCGAAAAGCACAGGTTTATAGGTGCCAAAGAACCCTTGCAGCGGGCTGCGCTTCCACATCCGCATGGCCGACGCAGCCCAGCCCGCGTGATCCTCGCGCCATTGGCGTGTCTCGGCGGCCAGCGTGTCGATCGCGGTTTCGAGGGAGCATAAACAATCGCGAAAAGGGTCGTACCATTTGGGGTAGAGGATCATCGTGGCGGCAAACAGCTGGGGACGGGTCAGCACACGCTGACGACGTGGCACAGGAAACTCATCCGCTGTCAGGCCCCAGCCTGCATAGAACGGCTGGCCAAAGACACGCGGCTTGTGGCCCGCAAATATTGCCTCAAATCCCATCTGTGACGACACGGTATAGACCCCGACGGCCCCTTCAAACAGCGTCCAAGGGCTGACGGGCGTGTCCAGCAGGGTAATACGGTCATTGGCATCGGCGTCGGTGAAATAGCCAGCGCGGTAGCCCTGCGCAGTCTCGGGATGCGTCTTGATGATTACCGGGCAGCCGGGGTGCTCTTCCTGCGCAAAGACCAGCATTTCCACGAAACGTGCGCGATCTGCACCCGAAGCCGTGACCGACGCATCGCCACGGGTCTGGTCGATGACCAGAACATAGCCCGGCGGTGGGGCAGGCGTATCGGCGTCGAAACCGGTGTACTTCGTCAGGTGCGCTTCGCTCAGGCGGGCGATGGCACCCCGTGCGCGGTTCAAAAGATCGGTGTTGTCCAGTGGATGGCTGGCAAGCAGCTCTTCCAATTCACTTGGCGTGCTTGGATCGAAATGCACGCCCTTCGCGTCTATAAGCAAACCCAAAGGCGGCGCACCAGCGCGGCCCGGGTGCAGTGAGCGCAGAAAAGCGTCTTCGACCCGGACCAGCGGCGCGTCAAATTTCGCAGCCACAGCAAGACCGCGATGGGCGGTGGGTGAATTGCCCCAGATCGCAATGTGATCGCCATCCTTGGGCAATCCGATGTGCAGAGAGTTGCCCGCAAGCTGCAGGATGCGCCGCACGCGGCGTTGGGTCAGAAACCCGCCATTATAGACGAAAAGCCGCCGGTCCTGTACGGGACCGGCGGCGGGGGTGTCATAGATTTCAGGCCCGAGGCCCATGTGCGTCAGCCGCCCGAAAGCGTTGTCAGCCCGGCGGCCGAAGAGGCGGTGCCTGTGATCGCGGAAATCACCTTGTTCCACTGGGTGAACGGCGCTTCGGTGACATAGAGTGTATCGCCATCGCGGATCACGAAGTCACGCGCCATGAACATGCCGTTGGGCTGTGTCAGATCCAGCACATAGACCATGCGCTGTGCACCTTGCAGATCGCTGCGGCCCAGTACCTGCGCTGCGACCTCCTCCGGCTCGTTGCGGAAGACAAAAACGCCTGTCGGGTCCGCGGTCGCCGCGTTCAGGCCGCCGACCTGTGCGATCCCCTCAAGCGCGGAAAGGGTTTGCGATTCAAATGGCACCTGTGCCTGCCCGCCGGTTGCACCCAAGGCGGTGAAGGAACGTGTGTCTTCCTCGACCAAAATGCGGTCATTGGCGCGCAGGGCGATATCAAGCTGCGGGTGGTCATAAAGATCCTGTAGCCAGATCTTGCCGCGTTGGTTTCCACGAATGACGGTGATCTGCGCGATCTCTGGCGTGATGGTCACGCCGCCTGCCTGCGCCAGCATCGTACCAAGCGTGCGGGTCGGACGCTCGATCGCGTAAACTCCCTGCGCCCCGACAGAGCCAATCAGCGACACGGTCGATCCGTCCCCCGCGGCACGGCGCACTTCAACCTGCGGGTCAGGCGTTTGTTCGCCCAAGCGGTTGGTGATGATGCGGCGGATGGCGTCAGGCGTATTGCCCGCGGCTTTGATCCGGCCCGCGTAGGGAATAAAGATAAAGCCAGCACCGTCTACCTGCACTTCTTCAAGCACAGTGGCGGGGGCGCCTTCGACACCCAAAAGCGGATCGTCGACGTTTTCATAAACAGTGATGCCCAGAACATCGCCTGCGCGGATCGTATCAGACCCGAGTTGTGCGGCGTTTTTGAAAGCATTCGAGAAACCAAGCGCTGGTACCACGGCTGTGGCGCGGGTCACGCGGTCGTTGACCGAAACCACAAAAGCGTCGCCTTCCTTCTGCACAGAGCCTGCAAAGATTTGCCGTTTGTTCGGGCCGACCTGCGGCAGACCACATGATGATACCACGGCCAAGGCCGCAATGGTTGCGATGGGACGCGCCCACCGTGAATATACGGATTTCACTGCCCGGTCTCCTCGACCTATTCAACTCTGCCTCAAAATTCGCCGATTTTTCGACGTTATTTCCGTCAGCGTAGCGCAGGAGGTTTTGAAAATCCAGTGTCGTGAGATGCTTAGATCAGGTGACAACGCGCAACTGTTGCCGTGGGGCCGCGGTGCCCGATTGCAGCGCATCATAGGGATCTTCGCCGGAAAGCATCATATCGACCACCTGCCGTAGCAGCTGACGCCGCCCGCGTGCGGAATAAAAGCCGCCCGGAATCTGTGAGGTTTCAAGCAGATAGCGGCGATAGTCTTTATAAGCCTTGTTGTCCGGACGGGAAGCGCCGGCAAAGAACTCGGCCAAAGGCTGGTCGGACACGAACTCGGGCTTGGCATAGACCGCGCGGCCAAAGACTTTGAGCGGAATGCCGCGCCAGAGCACCTGTTGCCCGGCGGTCGAATTCACCGTCACGGCAGACCGCGCATCATTCAAAAGCTGCGCCAGCTTGCCGCCGCGTACATAGTGGACGCGGGATGCGACCCCCATTTCACGCGCCAGGCGCTTGAGCTCCCGGCGCACGGGCACGCGGCCATCTTCCAGCGGATGGGCTTTGACAACAAGGTGGTGGTGTTTCGGCGCACCTTCGGCAAAGCCCGCGATCACCTGTTCAAGGAAATCGGACACTGTGTTGAATGGCGAATGCATTTGAAACGAGCTGTCATGCTCCAACTGCAAGAGGGCGAGATGATAGGGAAAGCCGCCCAGACGGATGCGTAGAGTCGAAATCAAACGGTCCGCCGACAGGACCGGCATCAGCAGCAGGCGTTTGACGTAAAGCGCGAATTCCTTGGTCACCGGCAGGCTGCGGTGCGGGCGGAAGTTGCGATAATCGCCATTCCGGAACATCACAAACCAATGGTAAAGGGCACCATAGAAGATGTGCTGGCGCATGTCGCCCCAATGGCCCGGGGGCAAGGGTGCTTCCATATCCGATTGCGCAAGCGCGGTCTGCATTTGCGGGATGGTCATCTCCATCAGCCGCGAATTGCCGTTCGAACCTCCGCGCTCGTAGGTGACCCAATAGGGCCGCATGTAGCCTTCTTCGAACACATGCACGGTGATGCCGCGCCTTTTGGCCTCGGCTACGGCTTGGGCGTGAATGGGGCGTGTGTCGCCATATAGAACGATGTCGGTGACGTTCTTTTCCTTGATCATCGCAGTGAAGGTGATCGCCCAGTCGGCGGCTGTTCCTCGATAGGGAATATAGCTGCGCGGATGAAACCAGAACGCTCGATCGCCCGCATTAAAGCCCACGCGCCAGACTTCGGCCCCCGCCAGACGGAGCATCTTGCCCAGTCGGTGAAAGAACGGTCCATGCGGGCCCTGCAAAAACAGAAAAACCCGCCTTTTTGTGGCGTTCGCGTGCATCATCTTCCTTGCTATGCCGAAGGATGGTCTAGTTGAACCTTATAATGGCGGCGAAAATATGGCGGCTACGGTGCTTGTCTTGGCCCTGCGCTGCCGCTACCTCAGGGATATCACAGCGCAGAGGGGTCAGATATGTTTACCGGGATCATCACAGATGTGGGAAAAATTGCCGCGCTGACTCAAGAAGGCGATTTGCGTGCGCGGATCACCACGGGCTATGACACGGCCCGCATCGACATGGGGGCGTCGATTGCCAGTGATGGCGTCTGCCTGACTGTGGTCGGCCTGGGGCCGGATTGGTACGAGGTGCAAATTTCGGCCGAAACGGTCGAGAAAACCAATGTATCGAACTGGACGGTCGGCAAACGGCTGAACCTTGAGCGGGCGCTGAAGGTGGGTGACGAGTTGGGCGGACATATCGTTTCGGGCCATGTCGATGGCGTGGCCGAGGTGGTCGCTATGACCGATGAGGGGGACAGCACGCGCGTGACGCTCAGGGCACCCAAAGATCTGGCGCGGTTCATCGCACCAAAGGGGTCAGTCGCGCTGAACGGGACTTCGCTGACGGTGAATGCGGTGGATGACTGCGACTTCGGTATCAACTTCATCCCCCATACCAAAGAGGTCACCACCTGGGGCGACACCGCCGTCGGCGACCGCATAAATCTGGAGATTGACACGCTGGCCCGCTATGTCGCCCGTCTGGCGGAAATGTCATGAAGGTCGGTATCGGCCATAACCAGGGCCCGACGATGGAACGGGGCGGCAAATACCGCGCCTTCCAGTGGCAAAAGGCCCGAGATGCGGCGATGCCAAAGGCGATCCCGTTGATGGTGGTCAAGATGCATGTGGCCCGTGCGCGCGCGTTGGGGGTTGATTATCCGACCTATGCCGCGGTGCGCAAAGCGACCGGGCGGGACATTATGGGGCTGCTATTTTCATCTAATGCGCTGCGCGTCGTGCGGGCCGAAGCACCCTATATTCCGGTGCCGCGGCAAGAGATCGTCAGTGCCGTATCGGGTGCGCGCAAACTGGCGCTGGTCCATGCGCCGCTGAATGCGGACATGGTGCATCTGGCCAATCCCGTGCTGGACGCCACCGCCGCCGCCCCGAAATTTACCGACAGTTGGAGTGCGATGCGCGATCATCTGGGCGGTTTTGTCAATGCCCAGAAACTGAACCGTGATCAGGTTTTGATCATCGGAGACACCGCAGTGGAACGCGACTGGAGCACCGCTGCACAGGCGGCGGGCTATCTTGAAGCGGCGGCCTATTTCGCCAGGAACTGAAGGGGAGTTGGTCGCAGCTCCTGTAGCTTACAGCTGTGGCTGCACTGCTGGTCAAGCCCCCCTGCTTGGGCTATGTGATGCCAAGCCAAAGACGAGGACGCACCATGAACTTTGAAACACCCGGACCCGTGGAAGAGGGACTTGCACAGTCCATCTCACCAATCGCCGATATTATCGAAGACGCGCGGCAGGGCCGGATGTTCATTTTGGTGGATCATGAAGACCGCGAGAACGAAGGGGATTTTGTTATTCCCGCGCAATTTGCCGACGCGGCAGCGATCAATTTCATGGCCACCCACGGGCGGGGGCTGATCTGCCTGCCGATGACATCGGACCGGATCAAGGCGTTGGACCTGCCAATGATGGCGGTTAACAATTCCTCGCGCCACGAGACTGCTTTCACCGTCAGCATCGAGGCGCGCGAAGGCGTAAGCACCGGGATTTCAGCGGGCGACCGTGCGCTGACCGTGGCAACCGCAATCGACGAGAGCAACACCGCCGCTGATATTGCCACGCCGGGGCATGTCTTTCCCCTGCGCGCGCGCGATGGCGGTGTGCTGGTCCGCGCAGGCCATACCGAAGCTGCGGTCGACATCAGCCGTCTGGCGGGGCTGCATCCGTCCGGCGTGATCTGCGAGATTATGAAGGAAGACGGCACGATGGCCCGTCTGCCCGATCTGATCGAAGTCGCAAAGGCACATGATTTGAAAATCGGGACGATCAGCGATCTGATTGCCTATCGCAATAAGCATGACAATTTGCTGACCCTGCGCGACAGTCGCGAGGTTACCTCGGCCTATGGTGGCGACTGGCAGATGAAGGTGTTCAGCGATCAGATCACCGGCACAGACCATGTCGTGCTGTCCAAAGGCGACATTACCAGCGATGCGCCGGTTCTGGTGCGCACCCATGCGATCAATGCGCTGGAAGATGTGCTGGGACTGGGGCCGAGCCCTGCTGATGAATTGCCCCGCGCGATGCAGATCATCGCCGATGAGGGGCGCGGCGCTGTGGTATTGTTCCGTGATCCTTATCCGCGCTTGCGGCTGGACGACGAGGACGAGGGGCCGCGTACGGTCAAGAATACCGGGCTGGGCGCGCAAATCCTGTCGACAATGGGACTGAGCAAGTTGATCCTGCTGACCGACAACCCCGAAACACGTTATCTGGGCCTTGATGCCTATCACATTGAAATCGTGGGCACCCGCCCGATCACGGAAGGCTAGAGCATGGCATCCTCAGCAGAACATACCGTCCTTGCGCGCCCCGAGTTTGATAAGCCTGTGAAGGTCCTGATTGTGGTGTCGCCCTACTACAGCGCCATCGCCGCAGGTCTGCGGGCCGGAGCCGAGGCAGAACTGAAGGCGGCAGGGGCTGATTTCGACGTTGTTGAAATGCCCGGCGCATTGGAAATTCCAACGGCGATCAGTATCAGCGACCGGCGGAACAACTACGATGGCTATGTGGCGCTGGGCTGTGTCATCCGGGGTGAGACCACACACTACGAGACAGTCTGCAATGACAGCAGCCGCGCCTTATCCATGCTGGGATTGCAGGGGCTGTGCATCGGCAATGGTATCCTGACGGTCGAGACGATGGCTCAGGCCGAGGTGCGCGCCGATCCGGAGGGGCAGAACAAGGGGGGCGGCGCAGCGGCAGCGGCCTTGCATCTGATTGCTCACGCCCGTAAGGGAGCGCAAACCAACAAAGGCATCGGCTTCAAGCCACGCGGCGAAGACACGCTGATGGCGGGCGATGCAGACGGAAATACAACAGCATGACCACCCCTGCGCCCGGTCTGTCGGGCAACCAGAAACGCAAAATGAAGTCCGCTTCCCGGCTTTACGCCGTGCAGGCGTTGTTCCAGATGGAGCATTCCTCGCAAACCGTGGAGCGCGTGCGCAACGAGTTCATCGAACACCGCTTTGGTGCCACACTGGACGGGGATGAATTGCAGGACGGGGATATTGATCACTTCGCCTATGTCCTTGAGACTGCTGTGAATTACCAAGCGCCGATTGACCAGATGACCGATCGTGCATTGGTGGCAAAATGGCCGATTGCACGTATCGACCCGACCATCCGCGCCCTGTTCCGCGCCGCAGGGGCCGAATTGCGCGACACTGGCACGCCACCCAAGGTGGTGATCAGCGAATACGTCGATATTGCACGCGCCTTCTTTCCTGACGGAAAAGAGCCGAGTTTTACCAACGCAGTTCTGGACCACATGGCCCGCGAGGCGCGGCCTGAGGCGTTTTAACGCGTTTGGACAAACCATCCTTTAGCGCTATCTTTGATGCGAAGGGATAATGACATGCCAAACGTTTTTCGGTTCTACATCAAACATTGCGTGATTGGTTTCACGGTAGCTGCAGGATTCGTAGGTCTGTTGCTTTGGTTTAACGTCGCAAATCTCTGGCACCTGATTTCGACATCCGACATCGGCCTGATGGCTCTGGCTGTATTTTGGGTCCTGAACGGCATCGTGTTTGCGGGTGTTCAGACTGGCGTGGCAGTGATGCTGATGGCCGAAGACGAAGATCACGGACCGAAGGGCGGCACGCCCGTTCGCGCTGTTCCCGTGCGGGTCATTGCAACGCCGCGCAAAAGCTGATTTCCAATGTGGGGTAAGGTGTGACGGGACCACCACTGCCGGTCAGTTTTATTATTCCCGAGGACCTGTATATACAGGTGGGCGCCAGATAAACGAACCAGGGCTCGAACAGAGCCAGCTCCCTCGGATTTGCTTAAGGCCACTGGAATGTAACGTCTCACGAACAGGCCAGAACCCGTCACTCTTCATAGGTAGGGCGATGCTATGGTCCCGACAAGGGGCAAGGCTCAACTCTCGGGCAGATCGGCAATAAATCCGTAGGCGCGCAATTCTGCTGGCACCAAAACGTAGATTTCATCCGGTGGTGTCACCAGCGCGTGCCGCATGACCAGCGGATCGATGCCCATGGTATCGAGGTATTCCATTACTTCGCCCTGGCCGCGCTGGATATCCTCCACAGCGACGAAGGCAGGCAGCAAAGTGCTTTCCCCAAAGTAGTGTTGATGCACACCAACCGATGCAGTGTCAGGTATGTCCCGCGCTGTTCCCGCGGCTAAAACGTAAGGGCAGGCGGAATAGCATATGTCGCCATCCCGCATCGCAGTTTCGAACCCGCTGTCGCGGAGGAAAGCGCCCAACTCCAACGCGTCGCGCACGGAACCGCCGGGAGAATTTAGGATGACCCGTTCCGGTGGGGTGGAAAGCGCGGCGATGTCTTTGGCCAAACGCACCCCGTCACCTGCGGCGATAGAGCCTTCAAGGAGCACAGTGCCACCAGCTTCGATCACTGTCAGAACCAGCCGATCGGGTAGGGGAGTGTTTGGCATCGGCTGACCGGGCGCGGGCGCGCGATCAGGCCGGTAGCGGCGGGTTTGGTCCCCAGGGCGGATCGGTTCGGTCAGCGCGGGCGCACGCGGCCCGAAACCGGGAAGGCGCAATCCGTCACGCAAATCGCCGTAGAAAAGCAAGCCGCCGAGCGCCAGCTGAAAAACCAGAATGCCCATCAGCACGCGGGCGACCGGGCTGCGGGTTTTGGGATGCGCGGTATCGCTCATGAGGATTTCAGGGTGGTAACCTGCGCTTTCGGTTCCTTCGCCTCCGGCGTCTCTTTGAGGCTGTCGCCTCGCATCGACAGGTCAACGTCACGCAGGGCATCGACGGCGGCGCGAAGTTCGGCAAGCGTCAGCGTATCGGCGAGATCGGCATCTTCGCGGCCGGACCTAATCGCGGTCTGGGTGATGGCTAGGATAAAGACGAGCACCGCAGGGAGCAAATCAATTGCGATGGCGCCGGCCCAGGATGGAATGAAATTACCCGCATAGAGGATCACAGCATCGGCGCTGGAGATAGGTGTGTATGTGGTCTCGGTCGGCTGGGACATCGCCATGACCGCTTGAGCGGCGCGTTCGAGTGTGTTGGCACGTTGGGCCAGAACATCCAGCACGGATGTGATGGTCGCGGTCTGTGCTCCCCGATTTTCGGCGGTACTTGCATCGAGTTCCGGCAAGACAACGGAGGCTGCGAGGTCTTGGGCCGCGCGTTCGACCAAGGCGGCGACGGAGAGTTGGCGCAGCTGTGTGATCAATCCCGCCAGCCGCACGGAGTTTTCCGAAAACTCGACCGAGCGCACTTCGACCGGGCCTTGTTCAACGGTCAGGGCTCGCATGCGGCTGAGGATCTGGTTGCCCTCGGCAAAGGATTGTTCGACCAGCGGCGTCTGGCTCGCGATTTGGGTTTCAAGACCGCTGAGTTCGGCCGCTTTCTGCCGCAGCACGCGAAAGACAGCCCCACGACCGGCCAGTCCGGACAAGTCGCCTGTGGCTTCCTGTTCGCTCAGGTCTTCAAAGCTTTGCCGCACGCGGGCGACATCGCGCTCCAACCCCTGTGCCGAGATTGCAATCTCATGGGCGCGTTCCAGAGACGTTTGATAGTCTTGCACAGTGCTCGCCAGATGTTGTTCAACGGCCGCCGATCCGGCCAATGCTGCCGCGTTCAGCCAGCTGGACATGGCGATGATCGCCAGCGATCCCAGCCCCATTGCGCCCAACAACCCGGTTCGTGCCCTTGCGCCGCGTACCGCCGGAAAAAGACGCAGCATATAGGACCAGAAAACAAAGATCCCCACCGAGACAGCCACCGAATAGGCGATAGCCGCAAAGGCCGACATCGCGCCGGTGTTGTCCAGCAAGGAGGAGACGCCAAGATAGGTATAGATACCCGAGGCCGTTGCCAGTACGCCGAGTGCTGTGCCAGTAAAAGTGTCGAGCCAGCCCAGATGACCTTCTAGTTCCTGCGCATAGCGCACGCCGCGTGTGTTATTGGTCGTATCAGACATGCGATTTCCCCGCGTCACCCCGTTCGCATTAAAATAGGTGTTCGACCTGGAAATACCATTCCATTGCAAAAAAGCTTGCACATGTTCACGAAATGTTCATGTATTTACGGATGTCTACACCTGCTTTCCAACCCAGTGTTCCGCTCTTGCAACCCGGCCAGCTTTTGGCACGCGGAGTCGCCCGGCATCTGGTCAGCCACGGCTTTGCTTGTGTGGAGGAACTGGTCCCGACGCGCGGGCTGCGTGTTGATGTGATGGCATTAGGGCCGAAAGGCGAGATCTGGGTGATTGAGTGTAAATCATCCCGTGCCGACTTTACGTCCGATTCCAAATGGCAGGGCTATCTGGAATGGGCGGACCGGTTTTTCTGGGCAGTTGATTCGGATTTCCCGACAGAGCTGTTGCCCGATGACACGGGTCTGATCATCGCGGATGCCTATGGGGGCGAAATACTGCGTATGGGTCCAGAGGATAAATTGGCACCGGCCCGGCGCAAGCTGATGGTTCAGAAATTCGGCGTCACGGCGGCGCGGCGTCTGCATATGCTGCGCGATCCCGACATGTGGCCGCAGCGCGACTAGAACTTGTTCAGCGGTTTTTACGGGCCCCGGCGACACGATTTGCCGCGGCGGTAATTTCTTCTGCGATCTCAAAAGCTTCTTCAGGAGTGAAGTCCATCGGGATCTCGAACCCGTTACCCTCGACGAACAATCGCACCATGCCCGCGTCGGTCGGGCCGATTTGCAGGTTCGCCTCAATATCGCGTTCGTCGTTGATACCCATGCTATCCGTCCTTGATTTTGGAGCATAGCGCTATCGCGGAAGGGATTGAAAAGCAAGCAAGTCTGGACATAGGCTATGACATGACCGCGCCGGAAATATTGAAATTCAGGGCCGCTGATCGCGATTGGCTGGTCGCAGAGCATCGCGATCAATATGCGCAGGCTGAAGGTTTTGATGCCAGTTTCGGCATCCTTGTTGGCTCGATCCTCGATGATTTCCTGACCGATCACGATCCGCTGCGCGAAGCGGGCTGGATTGCATGGCAAGATGGCCAGCGGCTTGGTTCGATCTTTTGTGTGGCGGTGAATGACGAGGCCGCCAAATTGCGCCTGTTTTTACTGACGCCGTTGGCAAGGGGCACGGGGTTGGCACGGCGGATGCTGGACGGGTGCATGGGTTTTGCCCGAGAGGCCGGATATCGCCGGATGACACTTTGGACACATGAATCACACCGCGCAGCTGGCGCGCTTTACGTCAAAACCGGCTGGACGCTGGTTTCATCAAAGCCCGTCACCTCCTTTGGTCAGGACTTGATTGAACAACATTGGGAAATCACACTGTAGAAGGCGAAATTCACCTGTCCTTTGGTCTTGCAATCTTTGGCACCGGCGGCTAAATCGCTCTCGTGTGCCGCCTTAGCTCAGTTGGTTAGAGCACTGGTTTGTGGAACCAGGGGTCCCCCGTTCAAGCCGGGGAGGCGGTACCACTTCCAAAATATTTGAAAATTTTTGGAAGGGTCGAATAAGAACTCTTGCCTAAGCAAAAGCGCGGTTCGACATTCTTTGTTCTCTTGCTCCTTTCTACACGGGCTGTCCAATTGGGGCTCTGCCCCGTCGATCAAGATCGACTCCCCGCGGGATATAAGGCCAAAAAGAGAAAGGGTCAGTCGATCTGGATGGTTTGCTGCAATGCACCGGTAAGGCGGTTGTAGATCAGGATTTGATCGGTTGAGGTAACGATCGCATACCAATCAGCGCCTTGGGTGAAAGCCTGCGCTTTGGCCCCGTCCGGTAGAGTGATTTGATCGGGCAGAGCAGGGGCGTCGCGGTTCAAGCGCGTGACAAGCAGGGCAATCACCACTAGAACCCCGCAAATCATCACGGCGGTCAGCACCGTCACCAACCGCCGCAGAAACCGCAGGTTTGCAGGCTCAATCGGATCATCCATGTCAGTCCACCGCACCATTACATTTTCATTTGGCGAAACCCCGCCTCCCCGTCTTGATAAGGCGCTGGCGCGTGATGTGCCAGAGGAGGCGAACCTGTCGCGGACGCGGCTGGCGAAGTTGATTGAACAGGGGGCGGTGCGGATTGCAGGGCAGGTGGTCCGCGACCCCAGGGCGGTGGTGTGCGAGGGCCAGGTGGTTGAGGTCGAGGTCGAAGAGGCCGAGGAAAGCCATATCCGGCCCGAGGATATACCGTTGGATGTGGTGTTTGAAGATGATGACCTGGTGGTTGTGAACAAGCCTGCGGGTATGGTGGTGCACCCCGCACCGGGCACGCCTTCGGGGACATTGGTCAATGCTTTGATGGCCCATTGTGGTGATGATCTGTCGGGTGTGGGCGGGATGAAACGTCCCGGTATTGTGCACCGGATCGACAAGGATACCAGTGGCTTGCTGGTGGTTGCGAAGTCGGATGCGGCCCATCACGGGCTCGCCAAGCAATTCGAGAAACACACGGTTGAGCGGTATTACAAGGCGCTGGTCTATGGCGTGCCGGATGCCAACGACCCCCGCTTGCGCGGGATCAAGGGAGCGTCCTTCGAGCCGGGCAATATTCTCAAGATGACCACGCAATTGGCGCGTCACCGTACCGATCGACAGCGTCAGGCCGTCCTGTTTACCGGCGGACGGCATGCGGTGACGCGGGCGCGTACGGTCGAGAGTTTTGGCACGCCACCGGTGCTGGCCTTGATGGAATGCTGGCTTGAAACCGGCCGGACCCATCAGATCAGGGTGCATATGGCGCATGCCGGGCATTCACTTGTAGGTGATCCAACGTACGGAGGACGGCGCAAACTGCCAAAAGCAGCCATGCCGGAGATCGCCGCAGAGGCGGTGCGGACGTTCAGCCGGCAGGCACTGCATGCGGCAGTTTTGGGATTCGATCATCCGGTAAGTGGTGAAATCGTGCGGTTTGAGGCACCTTTGCCACCTGATATGGCGGAATTGTTGGATAAAGTGCGTCTCGCGAGCTGATGTTTTGCTCAGAACCGGGCGCGCTGCCATCAGCTTAAGCCGATCTTCACAATTCTTCCTTTAGGATGAACAAAACCGGCACCCCAAGTCTTGTATCACTAACAACGGAACACCATATGAATGTTAAGCCCGTAAACATGGGGCATTCAGGGAAAGGTAGAACCATGGCCAATTATGCAAATTTGCCGGCACCGACGCCGGAAGGTGGTCTAAACCGCTACATGCAGGAGATCCGCAAGTTTCCCCTGCTGGAGCCTGAAGAGGAATATATGCTCGCCAAAGCCTGGGTTGAGCAGGAAGATACAGAAGCGGCGCACAAGATGGTGACGTCGCACCTGCGCCTGGCTGCAAAAATCGCGATGGGCTATCGCGGCTATGGCTTGCCGCAGGCCGAGGTTATCTCGGAGGCGAATGTGGGCCTTATGCAGGCGGTCAAACGCTTTGATCCGGAAAAAGGGTTCCGATTGGCGACCTATGCGATGTGGTGGATCAGAGCGTCCATTCAGGAGTACATCCTGCGGTCATGGTCGCTGGTCAAGCTGGGGACGACCTCGGGGCAGAAGAAACTGTTCTTCAATCTGCGTAAGGCCAAGAACAAGATTGGCGCGTTGGAGGAAGGCGATCTGCGGCCCGAGAATGTCGCAACCATTGCCACACAGCTTGGCGTGACCGAGGCCGAAGTTGTCTCCATGAACCGGCGCATGTCGGGGGGTGATGCATCGCTGAATGCGCAGGTCGGGTCCGAAGGCGAAGGCACGATGCAGTGGCAGGACTGGCTTGAGGATGAAGACGCCGATCAGGCCGGTGACTATGCCGAACGGGACGAGTTGGAAACGCGGCGCGAGATGCTGGCGGAAGCGATGGATGTGCTGAATGACCGTGAGAAGGATATTTTGACACAGCGGCGTTTGTCGGACGAGACGATCACACTTGAAGACCTGAGCAGCAAGTATGACGTGAGTCGGGAACGGATCCGTCAGATCGAAGTACGCGCTTTTGAAAAGCTGCAAAAGCGGATGCGTGATCTGGCCAAGGAAAAGGGGATGTTGGCGACAGCCTGATCCCCCGTCACTTGACGAAAACGAAACCCTGCCCATGTCTTTGGGTAGGGTTTTTTTAATGGAAGGGACGAAGAATGGCAGGCGGTTGGGCTAAAGATGGCGCGGTGTCGGAGCAGATCGAAGCCTCCATCAACGATGAGTTGGCGCGGTTAAAGGCGCGTAAGGCCCCGGTAGGCGAAAGCCGGACACATTGCGCCGAATGTGAAGAACCGATCCCGGAAGCCCGCCGCATGGCCCTTCCGGGCGTGAAACTTTGCATCGAATGTGTGCGCGAACGGGATGCGCGGTTTGAGGCGCGTGGCGGGATCAATCGCCGGGGGTCAAAGGACAGCCAGTTGAAATAGCGACGAACGCGGGTTTTCATGCTAGGCTGAGGGCAATCTGTTAATCACAGCCTCCTCTCTCAGTCAGAGGTATTTCACCATGACGACCCGTACCTTATTGCTTGCCTTTGTTTTCGCCGCCTACTCAACACCCCTTGTCGCCGGCCCCGCTTGCCAAGCGCATCCCGGTTTCACCGCCATAGATGCATCGCACCCGATTACCGAGCTCACGGACAGGGGGGGCGTGCCGGGGCTGGTGGCACTGCGGCAAATGGGCGTTGATACGATCATCCGCTACTACGACAACGTCGCCGAAACGCTGCCCTGCAAGACGCTCGTACCCGAGGAGACGCGCGCTATTCTCGACGCGGGTTTCAGCGTTTTGGCGGTATTCCAGCACAACAACGACAATCCTGTTACTTTCGTCACGCCGGGCCGTGCGACGCTGGATGCGCAGAGGGCCCTCGAACTGGCGCTTGCCAACGGGCAGCCAAGTGGGTCGGCAATCTATTTCGGTGTCGACGGTGTGGATGGGGCACTGGAATCCGCCAACTATGAATATGCCAAAAGTGCGGGTGGACCGATTTCAGCCAGCCGCGCGGCAACCTTGAAAACAGGCATGGGGGCAGGTGCCTACCGCAAGCACAAGGATTTTTACGAGGTCTATCTGGAGGAAGGTACGGCGCTTTTTGGCGGCACATTGGGCAAGCACGGCCCGGCTGATATACTGCCGCATATCGAGAGCTATTTCCGCGAACTGAAAGTTGTCTTTGATCGTTTCGGCGATCAGACGGGCCTGCGTTTCAAGCTGGGCGCTTACGGCGGCGGGCTGGTTTGCGAACATCTGATGGGACAGGGGCTTGCCGATTATTGCTGGCTGTCCCAATCCAAAGGGCTGGCAGGCTACGCGCGTTTCGAGGCCTCAAAAAACTGGGTGATGCGGCAGGAACTAACGACTGTTTGCAAGGGCTGGAAGTTTCGCACAGGTGGCGATTTTCAGTTTGATTTTAATACCGTGAACCCGCGCACGCCGGACTTTGGTCAATGGAACACGCAAACCGACTACGCCATCCCTTTCAGCAGACCGCTGAAACGGGATGGCGTTGGTTGTTACGCATGGAGCGATTAGTCCTCCATCGCTTCCAATTCGTCGATGAAGCCCGAGATCATCGACAGACCCTTACCCCAGAACGCCGGATCGCTGGCATCTAGGCCGAAGGGAGCCAACAATTCCTTGTGGTACTTTGATCCACCGGCTTTCAGCATGTCGAAGTATTTCTCTTCGAAGCCTTCCTCGCCTTCGGCGTAGACTGCATAAAGCGCGTTTACCAGGCCGTCGCCAAAGGCATAGGCATAGACATAAAAGGGCGAGTGGACGAAATGCGGGATGTAGGCCCAGAAGGTCTCGTATCCGTCCATGAACTCGAAGGCTGGCCCAAGCGATTCTGCCTGCACCGACATCCAAAGCGCGTTGATATCATCGGGGGTCAACTCGCCCCCGCGCCGCGCCGCGTGCAGCTTGCATTCAAAATCGTAGAAGGCGATCTGGCGTACGACTGTATTGATCATATCCTCGACCTTACCCGCCAGCAGCACCTTGCGTTCGCTGTCTGACTTGGCGTTGTCGAGCATTTTGCGGAAGGTGAGCATCTCGCCGAAAACACTCGCGGTTTCGGCCAGTGTGAGCGGGGTGGAAGAAAGCATTTCGCCTTGTTCGGCCGCCAGGACTTGATGCACACCGTGGCCCAACTCGTGTGCCAGTGTCATGACATCACGGGGTTTTCCGAGATAGTTCAGCATCACATAGGGGTGCACATCGGTGACTGTGGGATGGGCAAAAGCTCCCGGTGCCTTTCCCGGTTTAACAGCCGCGTCAATCCAGCCCTTGTTGAAAAACGGCTTGGCCAGATCGCCCATGCGGGGATCGAACGCGGTATAGGCGTCCATAACCATCTTTTCTGCGGTCGGCCAATCTACGGTGCGGGGGTCTTCCATTGGCAAGGGCGCGTTGCGGTCCCACACCTGCATTACGTCGAGGCCCAGCCATTTGCGTTTCAACTCGTAATAGCGGTGCGACAGCTTCGGGTATGCTTTGACCACTGCGTCACGCAGCGCTTCAACCACCTCTGGCTCCACTTGGTTGCTCAGGTGGCGGCCCGTCTGTGCCGTTTCCATCCCGCGCCAGCGGTCAATGATCTCTTTTTCCTTGGCTTGGGTGTTGTGGATGCGGGCGAAGGTCTTGATGTTGCTGCCAAAGACATCTGCCAGTTCGCGCGCGCCCGCCTCGCGGTTGGCGCGATCGGGGTCTGTCAGCAGGTTCAGCGTGCCTTCGATGCCAAGCGTCTCGCCGTTGACGTCGAATTGCAGGCCCGCAATCGTCTCATCAAACATCCGCTCCCAAGCATCCCCGACGACCCCCAGATCATGCATGAATTTCTCCAGCTCGTCAGAGAGCTGATAGGGCTTCATTAAGCGGATGCGATCGAAAATCGGCTTGTAGCGGGCCAGATCGTTGTTCTGGTCCAAGAGCTTGCCCAGATGATCGTCCGGCAGTTTGTTCAGCTCAAGCGTGAAGAAGACCAACGGCGTGGTGAAGTTGGTGATCTTTTCCTGCATGTCGGACATAAACTTGGCGCGACCCGCGTCTGTGGTCAGTTGGTAATACCGCAGACCGGCAAAAGACATGATGCGCCCGGCAATCTGGTTAATGCGCTCATTTCGCAGCACACAATCCAGTAATCCTTTGGCGTCCAAATCCGCGAGCTTGCCTTCATAATCGGTGGCAAAGCTGGCGCAGGCCTCTTCCAACCAGTCCAGATCACGTTTGAGTTCTGGCGCATCTTCGCTGGTGTACAGATCGCTCAGATCCCATTCCGGCAGATCGCCAAGGTTTTTGCTGCCGCCACCGGCATTGGCATCACGGACGGGGAAGGGAAGCTGGAACATGGGTTATCCTTAATTCTGTTTCGCAATACCTAAGCGCGGCGGCGGGCGGGAACAACCTCCCGCTAGCCGTAGATGCGCAGCATTTCGTTCAGATCATCAAGGGTATTCGCTTCTGCCAGCGGTTTATCCTGTCGCCAGCGCTTCATTCGGGGAAAGCGCAGGGCCACGCCGGATTTATGCCGCGTGGAGGCTTGTATGCCCTCAAAGGCAATTTCAAACACGTGATGCGGCGTGACCTGACGCACGGGGCCAAAACGCTGCAGCGTGTTTTTCTTGACCCAGGCAGTGATCTTGCGGAATTCGGCGTCCGTGAGGCCGGAATAGGCCTTGGTGAAAGGGACCAGATCGTCGCCGTTGCGTACTGCAAACGTGAAATCCGTAAAGAGGTTCGCGCGGCGGCCAGAGCCGGATTGCGCATAAATCATCACCGCATCAATCGTCAGCGGATCAAGCTTCCATTTCCACCAATCACCCTTTTTGCGTCCCGAAAGATAGGGGCTGTCCGCGCGTTTCAGCATAAGCCCTTCGGCATTTTCCTCACGGGCGGTGGCACGCAACGTCGCCAGATCGTCCCATGTGCTGAACTTGAGTTGGGGCGAGAGCTTGACTGGCGCATCAACCGGTAGGTCCGCACAGGCCGCTTCCAGCAAGGCGCGGCGCTCTGCGAACGGCATATCGCGTATGTCCTGACCCTCCCATTCCAACAAATCGTAGGCATGAAGCACTACGGGGGATTCTGTCAGCAGCTTCTTCGGGACTGTCTTGCGCCCGATCCGGGCTTGCAGCGCGTTGAAAGATGCAGGTTGCGCAGCGTCAGGCAACCAGACCAGCAATTCGCCGTCCAGCACCGTGCCTGATGGCAGGTGGTCGATAGCCCGGGCCAGTTCGGGAAAACGGTCGGTCATCAACTCTTCGCCGCGCGACCAAACGAAATAGCTGCCATCGCGCAGAATGAGTTGCCCGCGAATGCCATCCCACTTCCACTCCGCCCGCCAATCTTCAGGCGTATCAAGGTTTTCAGGCCCATCCTCCAACGCGTAGGCGAGGTAAAAGGGGTAGGGGCGTGACGCATCGGCGCTCGCGTCTTCAGCCTCGATCAGGCTGTGCCAAGTGTCGGTATCGGGGTGCCAATTGCCCATCAACCGGTGTGCCATTTCCGGTTCTGGCTTAGCCGTCGATTTCGCCAGCGCCCGCGTCATCAGTTTTTGGCTGATGCCAACCCGAAAGCCTCCGGTGATCAGCTTGTTAAAGACGAAGCGCTCGGTCCCGCCCAAGCGCCGCCAGGCATCCAACACAAAGGCTTTGCGCTCGGGTTCGTCCACATCAGCAAGACCGCGCAGATCAGCGATCCACTGGGACAGAGAGCGGTTGTCGCTAGTGGTATTGGGTGGCAACACCAGCGCAATGGTTTCAGCCAAATCGCCGACGATGGCATAGCTGTCTTCAAACAGCCAAAGCGGTACATCCGCGACTTCCGCCGCCCATTCCCGCAGGCGCGTGGTGGTTACGGCGCGTTTCGGACGACGGCCCGAAAACAGCGCCACGGTCCAGAGTTTGTCAGCGTCTTCCGCTTCGCTGAAATATGCGGCAAGTGCGGCAACTTTTACTGTTGTTTTAGTGCTTTGGTCGATGGCGTTAAACAAGGTTGCAAAGCGCTTCATGCCTCTTCCCCCTGGTCCAGCGTTTCGCCTTCGAACTGGGTCGGCACCACCTGCGCCTGCCAACCGTTGTCGTTCAGGTATCGCGTGAAGATGTCCGTGTAACCATGTGTTACATATATATTTTCTGCCTCGGTCAGCTTGATTGCTTCCAGCAGTCCTGACCAATCCGCATGATCCGAGATAATAAACCCACGGTCACCCGCCCGCCGCCGGCGGATGCCGCGTACGGCCATCCAGCCAGAGGCAAAGCCGGTCTCTTGCGGGCCGAATTTTCGCGCCCAGGCGCTGCTAAGGGCAGAAGGTGGCGCGATGACGATCGCACCGGGGTATTCCTTGGGCTTTATGTCGGCATCCGCCAGCACCGTGTCGGGCAGAGCGATCCCCTGTTCGCGCATGACCCGGTTGGTATTCTCGACCGCTGTGTGGGTCAGAATGGGACCGATGTCGGGATCAAGCATCGTGATTAGACGTTGCGCTTTGCCAAGAGAATAGGCCCCCAGAAAAGCCGTCTTGCCCGCCGCTTTGCAAGCAGCCCACCATCCGTTGATCTGTGCCGCAATCGTTGCTTGGTCTTCCCAGCGGAACACCGGCAAGCCAAACGTGCTTTCGGTAATGAAATGGTGACAGCGGACCGGCTCGAAAGCTTCTGAAAGCCCGTCGTCGACGACTTTATAATCGCCCGATGCGACCCAAATCTCACCGTCCACTTCCACCCTGATCTGCGCCGATCCCGGCACATGGCCCGCAGGATGATACGACACCTTTGCGCCGCCGATCTGCCGCACCTCACCATAAGCAATGCCGTCGGCGGTAATCTCGCCCAGACGGTGCCGCATCACGGGCAGAGCAGCGTGGGTCGCAAGGTAGCGCCCCATCCCCCAGCGCGAGTGGTCTGCATGCCCATGGGTGATCAGCGCCCGGTCAACGGGCCGCCAGGGGTCGATGTAGAAATCACCAGCCGGACAGTAGATCCCGTTTTCGGTGAAGGTGAGTACAGGTGTGCGTGTCATCAGCTAAATCTAAGCCGCTGTCGCGGTTTGCAAAGGCTGATGAGGCAAACTCAGGTGGTCGGGGTGCCGAGAAACAGTTTTTCCATTGCATCCAGCACGGGACCGCGCATGTGCTCGGGTTCCATTAGAACCTCATGTTCGCCGCCCTCTACCGGAACGAGCCGGCCAGCGGGCCAGTTCTCCATCCGCGCGTGGACCGGGGGCAGTGCGACGATGCGTTCGTTGGTGCCGAGAAAGGTAATAGCTGGCAGGTTCGGTGCCGCCCGTTGTGCCAGGTGCCGCGTTTCCAACAGCGCCTCGCGCAGCCAGACAAAGCTGGGTCCACCCAACGCCAGTTCCGGGTGCGCGGCCAATTGATCGCGCATCATATCGTACATCTGCGCGTCGGTCGTCAGCATATTATCCTCGAACGGAGCAGCCTGGACATAGGGAACAAGGCTGGTGCCGGGTGGCAACCCGTGCCCCTTGCCCAGTCGCGGCATCATGTTCGACAGAAATGTTGCAAATGGGCGCAAATGCGGTTTGACATAGATGCCCCACATCGGTCCGGTAAAGGCTGCGGCCTGAACCGACAGCCCCTCCATCACAGCGCGCAAACCGATGCAGCCACCCATCGAATGCGCCAGCAGAAAGTAAGGGCGCGGCAGGCCAAGCGCCCGCGCGGCCCGCATCATTGCAGCGACATCCTTTTGATAGTCGCCGAAGGTATCCACATGACCCACCAACGGATCATCCAGCATACGGTCGGCAAGCCCCTGTCCGCGCCAGTCTATGGCCAAAGTGGCCAGGCCGCGCTGGGCAAGCTCTCTTGCCGTTATCCCGTACTTCTCGATGTATTCAGTGCGGCCCGGAAACAGCAGCACGGTGCCTTTCGCGGCAGTCAAAGGCCAATGCCCGACCCTGATCCTTTTGCCGTCAGAAGTGACGACCCAATGCGCTTCGCCGCCGTCGGGGCCGGGAAGCACATCGGTGAAAAAGGGGGCCGGGCTCAGGTCCATCAGGCGAGGACAGCTGCCAGCTTCATCGCCATGCCCATGTCGCCATCGACCTTCAATTTTCCGGTCATGAAGGCAGATGTCGGATTGGTTTCGCCGTCGAGGATTTCCTTGAAGGTATCTGCATCCGCGCTCAGCGTCACATCCGCAGGATCGTCCGCCGCACGCGCGCCTGCGCTGTCGATCATCACAGCGCCTTCGCCCTCAATATCAAACTTTGCCGTCCCGTCAAAATCGGCACCGGCCAGTTTTTCATTCAGTGCGGCAACCGCTTCGTTCACAATATCGCTCATCTTACGCCCTTTTTGGCAAAATGGCTCCGGTCACGTCTGGATTTGTGGCGGCAGCCTGTTACATTCAGTCTTGTTATGCGCATCTTACCCGTCAACCTCAAACGTCACCTCGCGGCAATTGTGCTGCCAGTGTTGCTGTGCGGCCCTGCTCTGGCGGCCCCGGCACCTGCGGAACTGTTTGAAAAGCTGCAGTCGTCCACCGCGCAAGAGGCACCTCGGGTGGTAAAGGAGATTGAGCTGGAATGGTCGAGATCAGGATCCGCCGCGATGGATCTGCTGCTGCGGCGGGGCCGGGATGCGATGCAGGATGGCAATTTCGGCTTGGCGATTGAGCATTTGACCGCCTTGACCGACCACGCGCCGCGTTTTGCCGAAGGGTATCACGCACGGGCAAAGGCTTATTTTCGCGCCAATCTCTATGGCCCCGCTCTGGATGATCTTGAAACCACACTGGCGCTGGACCCGACGCATTTCGATGCGATCTTCGGCCTTGCTGTCTTGTTTCAGGAATTCGGCGACCTTCGCAAAGCGGCTTCGCTTTACCGTGAGGTGCTTGCGCTTCATCCCAACCATGAAAATGCATCGAAGGCGCTGACCCGCCTGCGGCGCGACGGCATTGGCCGCGAAATCTGATCGGGGACTACAGTGTCAGACCAGCGCAGGGTTGTGGCCGTTTTAGGCCCGACCAATACGGGTAAAACCACTTATGCAATAGACCGAATGCTGGCGCACCGCACCGGCGTCATCGGCCTGCCGCTGCGCTTGTTGGCGCGAGAGGTCTATGACCGCATTGTCGCGTTGCGCGGCCCATCAGTTGTGGCGCTGGTCACCGGCGAAGAACGCATTGTGCCGCCGCGCACGCAATATTGGGTGTGCACGGTAGAGGCGATGCCCGAAGGTATGGGTGCCGATTTCGTTGCCATTGATGAAATTCAATTGTGCTGTGATCCGGAACGCGGGCATGTATTCACCGACCGTTTGCTCAGGTCGCGGGGCCTACACGAGACCAATTTTCTAGGCTCGGACACAATGCGCGGGACCATCGCAGCCCTGGTGCCGGGGGTGGAATTCGTTCGGCGCGAGCGGATGTCGGAGTTGATCTATTCTGGTCAGAAAAAGATAAGCCGGATGCGCCCTCGGAGTGCCATTGTAGGGTTTTCGGTTGAAAATGTATATGCCATCGCAGAACTGATCCGTCGCCAGAAGGGGGGTGCTGCGGTCGTTATGGGGGCGCTGTCGCCGCGTACGCGCAACGCCCAGGTCGATATGTACCAGAATGGCGAGGTCGACTATCTGGTAGCCACGGATGCCATCGGCATGGGCCTGAACCTTGACGTTGATCACGTTGCTTTTTCGGCGCTGGCCAAGTTTGACGGACGGCGCATGCGTCCCCTGGCACCTAATGAGCTAGCGCAGATTGCGGGGCGTGCGGGACGCGGCTTTAAAAGCGGGACGTTTGGCACCACCGGCGATGCGCCCGGACTGGATGACGGGGTGGCGCGGGCCATCATGGACCACAGCTTCACCCCCCAGAACAAGGTGAACTGGCGCAATCACGCACTGCAATTCGGCTCGATCGACCGGTTGATTGCCACGTTGGAAGAAAAGCCCGACGACGAGAGACTTGTCCGCGCGCGTGAAGCAGATGACCTGCGGGCGCTCAAAGCACTTGGGCAGGTTGATGAGGTCTTTGCGCGCTGCACCAATGGTCCATCGGTCAAGTTGCTGTGGGATGTTTGCCGCATTCCAGACTTTCGCGGCATCAGCCATGCTGAACATGCCAGTCTTTTGGAAAGCATTTTTATCGACCTGCACCAGCGCGGCACGATCCCCGACGATTGGCTTGCGCGACAAATTAAACGCATTGATCGAACCGATGGCGATATTGATGCGTTGTCCAAGCGATTGGCGTTTATCCGCACCTGGACCTATGTCGCACAGCGCAAAGGGTGGACGAAGGACGAAAGCCATTGGCGCGGGGCGACCCGTGTCGTAGAAGACAGACTGTCAGACGCCTTGCACGAACGTCTGACCCAAAGATTTGTAGACCGGCGCACATCCGTGCTTTTGCGCCGGCTAGGACAGAAGGAAGCTATGGTGGCCGAAGTAAACGAGACCGGTGAGGTCACAGTAGAAGGCGAATATGTAGGCAAGCTGGACGGGTTCCGGTTCCGCGCTGACAAGGGTGCGAGCGGTGCCGAAGACAAGACCATCAAGTCCGCCGCCATGCAGGCGCTTGCCCCGCAATTCCACCTGCGGGCCGATCGTTTTTACAACGCGCCCGATACAGAGATTGATTTTACCGAGCAGGGGGGCCTCATGTGGGGGTCTGCTGCGGTCGGCAAGCTGGTTGCGGGCAGCGATGCATTGAAGCCGCAGGTTCAGGTGTTTGTCGACGATGTGGCAGGTGCCGAGGTGGCGCAGAAGGTCGAACGCCGGTTGCAGCACTTCATCGACCGCAAGGTCGCAGCCCTGTTCGAACCTCTGATCGCACTCTCTAAAGATGAAGCACTGACTGGTCTGGCCCGTGGCTTTGCCTTTCAACTGGTCGAGAACCTTGGCGTTTTGCCCCGCGCTGCGGTGGCCGATGACGTGAAAGCGTTGGATCAGGATGCACGCGGCGCATTGCGCAAGCATGGCATCCGTTTTGGACAATTCACCATTTTCATGCCGCTTCTGTTGAAGCCCGCGCCGACGCGCCTGCGTCTTGTTCTGTGGTCGCTAACAAAAGGGCTGTCCGAATTCCCCGAATCGCCACCACCCGGATTGGTCACCATTCCGGTCGAAGCCGGTGCACCCGAAGGTGCTGATACAATGGCCGGCTACCGCAACGCTGGCACACGGGCCATCCGCATCGACATGCTGGAGCGTCTGGCTGACATGCTTCGCGCGGAAGATTCGCGCGGCGGGTTTGAAGCTAAGGCTGATATGCTCTCGATCACCGGGATGACCTTGGACCAGTTTGCCGATCTGATGGGCGGTCTGGGCTATAAGGCCGAAAAGGGCGAGCGGACGAAGGTAAAGGCCGTAGACGCCGTGACACCCAAAGACGGCAGCCACAAGATGATGGATGCGTCAGCCGACACCACTGTCCCCGAGGCGACCGGAGCCGAGGCTGCAGCAGACGACGCTCCCGATAAGCCCGTGATGGACGTCGCAGCAGAGCAACCTGCGGGCGGCATCATCGAGACACCGGAAACGCCGTCCCCTGACGATATCGCGCCGGAAGTTGGCGCGATGCCGGACGATGGCATTGCACCCGTCGTGTCCGAAACGGCTGAAACGCCGGAAGTTGCGGATCACATCCCCGATTCTGTGGCCGAGGAAACGCCAGTGGGCACTGCGCCAGATGCGGCGGTCGCGGGTGCGGAGATGGAAACGTTCTATATCTTCACATGGGGGCGCGCCCCACGTGGAAATAGCGGTCCGCGCCGTGACAGTGGCGATAAGCCTCGCGGGAAAGGTAAGGGCAAACCGCCTGCCAAAGGTCGCAAAGGTGCGCCGCGTAGTGACGGCGGTAACAAGTCGCAAAACTTTTCGGCCCGCCCGCCAAAGAAGGAAAAGGCGATCGACCCGGACAATCCATTTGCCGCCGCCCTCATGGGCCTCAAGGACAGCAAATAATTGGCAGAACCAATTGAAAAATTGCGCGTGGACAAATGGTTGTGGCACGCGCGGTTTTTCAAGACACGCTCGATTGCCGCCGCACGGGTCAAAGCTGGCGGTCTGCGGATAAACGGAACACTGACGCAGAAAACCTCGAGCACTGTCAGCCCTGCGGATGTGCTGACATTCGAACAGGGCGATCATATTCGCGTGATCCAGATCGATGCACTCGGCGAAAGGCGCGGCCCCGCACCCGAAGCACAGACCCTTTATACAGATCTGTCCCCGCCAGAGCGCAAACCGAAGGACATACAGTCTCATAATCCCGGTTTTGACGGAAAAGGGCGCCCCAGTAAGAAGGATCGCCGCACCCTTGATCTTTCTAAGGCCCGCCACCTTGAATGATCCTGCCCCCTGATTTAGGCACGGCGCATCCCAACCTGACAGAGACCCACCCATGACCTACATCGTCAACGACAGCTGCATTGCTTGCAAGTACACCGACTGCGTCGAGGTATGTCCGGTGGACTGCTTCTATGAGGGCGAGAACATGCTGGTCATCCATCCCGATGAATGCATCGACTGTGGTGTGTGCGAGCCGGAATGTCCCGCAGATGCGATCCGTCCGGACACAGAGCCGGACATGGACAAATGGGTAGAGTTCAATCGCAAGTACTCAGAGCTTTGGCCGGTGATCATCACCAAGAAAGATCCGCTGCCCGAAGCAGAAGAGCGCGACGGCGAAGCCGGCAAGCTTGAGAAGTACTTTTCCGAAGCACCGGGCGAGGGTGGCTGATTCGAAAACAGTGCCGTCACTCACCGGCGCAATGCGTGCACAGGTCCATAAATTATTGGGTAATGACGGCCATTGACCGCCCGGCGGGCCGTTCTTCCGTCAACCCGCATTTTGTGTTATACTCATAAATATGATATCGAAAATGGTCTGTCTAAGACGTGTACCCACACAACCCAGCTGCCGCTGGTTGATCTGACACTTTCATTGAAACGCACGCCAATCCGCGCCCTGCGGTCCCGTTGGTTTGCGTTTTTACGTGTCTGCACAATTGGACCGGTCCCCCCGGCGGGCATGCCCGCGCTATAGGAGCCACTACATGAGTAAGTCGAAAAAGCTAGATTTCCGCCCCAACGAATTTGTCGTCTATCCCGCGCATGGCGTGGGCCAGATTGTATCAGTCGAGGAGCAGGAAGTCGCTGGCATCACGCTGGAGCTGTTTGTGATTTCCTTCGAGAAAGACAAGATGACCCTGCGCGTTCCGACGCACAAGGCGACCGAGATCGGGATGCGTGCGCTGTCCAGCCCCGATGTCATCAGCCATGCGATGAAGACTCTCAAGGGCAAGGCCAAGGTTAAGCGCGCCATGTGGTCCCGTCGGGCGCAGGAATATGAGCAAAAGATCAACTCTGGTGATCTGATCGCCATTGCCGAGGTCGTGCGCGACCTGCACCGCACCGACGACCAGCGTGAGCAGAGCTATTCCGAGCGTCAGCTTTATGAAGCGGCACTCGAACGGCTGACCCGCGAGGTCGCGGCTGTTGGTGGTGGCGACGAGGGCGCGGCATCCAAGCAAATCGGTGACGTGCTGGAAAGCCGCATCGCGGCTTGATCTGCTGCACGGAATGAATTGGAAGCGCCGTCCCCGAGGGGGCGGTGTTTTGCATTTAGCCGAGGGCGGACACGCAGAGCAGCAGCAAGGAAATCTCTGTGAGCTGCTGCGTCGCGCCAAGAACATCACCGGTTTGCCCGCCGATTTTTGCCTTTGCGACTGCAGCGGAGCCAAGCACCGCCGCCAGTGTGATCACCACGCTCGCCACCGGCAGGGCGAAGAGCAGCGCGACGAGGGCCAATCCCGCGGCCCCACCAACGGCACCTAAAGGCGGGCACCCTGTTTGACGGGACAAGCCGCCCGACCGCGCATGCGGCAAAGCATACATAACCGCCACCATCGCGGCGCGTGAAACGACAGCTGCCCCAAGCAGCGCAGGCAAAGCCAGCCCTGCACCCAACAGGACTGCCAGGGCGATGCCTCGCAATCCCAAGGACATCAGCAATGCAATCACCCCATAGGTGCCAATCTGGCTATCTTTCATGATCTCCAGTCGTCGGGCCTTGTCCAAGCCGCCCCAAAAGCCGTCCGCACAGTCGGCCAATCCGTCTTCATGCATCGCGCCGGTGACCAAAGCGCTTGCCACCAAGGCCAAAAGCGCAGCGATTGTAGGTGGTAGGCCCAGCTTGATAGCTACTGCACCAATGCCTGCCATGATGCCACCGATGAATATGCCGACCAGGGGATAGGCCCATGCCGCATAGGCCGCAGGGCGCGGATCGTCGGTTTTGAACTGTACGAAGGGCAAAGGCAGCCGCGTCAGCAAGGCAAAGGCCATGCCCACATCGTGAAGTCGTGGACGAAAGGCGGGCAGGGCGATGTCGTTTCCGGTCATTTTGTGCCTCTCCTCCCCTTCCTGTGTCCGGTCGCAGTGGGTAGACAGAAGCCAGCACACCAGTCAGACCGAGCATGCCGATGACCCAAGATTTTGCAACCCTATCCGAATTCCGCGCATTGCTTGCCGCGCAGCCCGGTGCTGACGCGGGTCTACGGACCGCCGCGTCAGAGCACAACATGCAGTTGACCAAACCGCCCGGTGCCCTGGGCCGGCTTGAGCATCTTGCCCTGTGGTATCGCAGCTGGCGAGGCGGTGAGAATGTCGAAATATCAGCCCCGCAAGTGATCGTCTTTGCGGGCAATCACGGCGTTGCCGCGCGTGGGGTTTCGGCTTTTCCGCCGGAAGTAACGGCGCAGATGGTAATGAATTTCCAGCACGGCGGGGCCGCGATCAACCAGATTGCACGCACCAATGGCGCACGACTTGATGTGGTGGCGCTTGATCTGGATCGCCCCACGCAGGATTTTACACAAGGCCCCGCGATGAGCGAAGAGGAACTGGTCACGGCACTTGGCACCGGCTGGCAGGCTGTCGCACCGGATACCGATTTGCTGGTCGTAGGCGAGATGGGGATCGCCAATACCACCGCCGCCGCCGCGATCGTCTGTGCATTGCTGGGTGGTGCGGCGGAAGAGTGGACCGGGCGCGGGACAGGCGTTGATGACTCGGGTCTGACGCTGAAGACCAATGTCGTTGCCGAAGGGGTTGCGTTGCACAGTGATCAGGGCGACGGGCTCGAGGTGCTGCGGCGCTTGGGCGGTCGCGAGCTGGCGGCGATGGCAGGGGCGATTGCGCGGGCGCGTTCGCTGCGCATTCCGGTGATCCTTGACGGGTTCATCTGCTGCGCAGCCGCGCTCACTTTGGCAAAGACTGCCGAAGGAGCGTTGGATCACACCGTGGCAGGACACCAAAGCGCCGAGGGCGCACACGGCCCGCTGCTTAAAGCGTTGAACAAGGAACCGTTGTTGCAGCTTGGGCTGCGGTTGGGCGAAGCCTCGGGCGGGGCGCTTGCCGTTGGCGTATTGAAGGCGGCGATGGCCTGTCACTCAGGCATGGCGACCTTTGCCCAAGCGGGCGTCAGCGACGCTTGAAAACACAAAAGTGCAGGCCGCCTCAGGCCCGCTTCTTTTCGTCTTCGTCCCCGCGGTTCAGGAACGCCGTTTCAAGGTCTTTCTGCAATTCCTTTGCGCGTGCCACATAGGCCTTGTTCTCGGACGGGGCCACATCAGGGCGCCAGAGTGAAGCCAGTTCGCGGACCGACATGCGGTCATGCGCATAGAATATCCGTTCCGCCTCATGCGCCTCGTATTCAGATAGACCCATGTTCTCCAGCACATAGCGGCCTGCGCGCAATGAGCCGTCGAACATTTCGCGCACGATGTCATTCGCGCCGGCCTGGTACTGGCGGTAAACATCCGTTCGGTCATGCGCGCGCGTTACGATGTGCAGATCAGGACGTTCCTTGCGCGCATAGGCGATTAATGCCAGCGCCGCCTTCGGATCATCCAGCGTTACAACCAGCACTCGCGCGTCTTTCAGCCCTGCTTTGCGCAGTATATCGGGCCGGGTGGGATCGCCTAAAAATGCTTTGAACCCAAAGCGGCGCATCACCGCAATGGTTTCAGGATTGTGATCCAGCACCACGGTTTGAAAGCCACTGGCCTGGACCAGACGGTTGACGATCTGCCCGAACCGACCAATGCCTGCGATGATGACCGGACCTTCTTCGTCAATTTCATCGGGGATGAGCGGGCCGCCGGTCTCCTCCATCCGTTTACTGATCTGGTCATAAAGGATGAAAAGTAGGGGGGTGATCAGCATGGACAAGGCGATCACTAGCAACAGCGTTTCTGCCACGGTGTCCGGCATGACCCCTGTGGTGACCGAAAAGCTGACGAGGACAAAGCCGAATTCGCCTGCCTGCGCCAGTGCCAGCGCAAAGAGCCATTTGTCGCGCCCCCGTAGCCTAAAGATGTGGCCCAGAGCGAAAAGGATCAGTCCTTTGACGAGGATGACCAACAGCGCCATTCCGAAGATGACAGCGGTATCCCCAAAGAGCAGCTCGAAATTGATGCCTGCCCCGACGGTGATGAAGAACAGTCCCAGCAGCAGTCCTTTGAAGGGTTCAAGGTCGGTCTCTAACTCGTGCCGGAACTCTGAGCTGGCCAGCACGACACCCGCCAGAAAGGCACCAAGCGCAGGCGACAGCCCTACCAGCATCATCAGAAAAGAGATGCCGACAATGATCAACAGCGCCAGTGCGGTGTACATTTCACGAAGGTTGGCGGAATGGATAAAGCGGAACACAGGGCGGGTAAAGAAAACGCCCACTATGATGATTGACGCAATGGCCCCGAGTGTGACCAGCGTGATACCCCAGCTGGGCAGGCTTTGAATGAAATCAAAAGCGGCATCAACAGCAGCGGGGCCATGATGCCCTTCGCCGGTGGCATGAGCGTCGTCCAGTTTTTCGGGATCCAGTGTGATGGAACCGTCCGGCATCATCCCCATTACAGTTGATATCGCCAGCAACGGCAGAAAGGCGAGGATCGGGATCACCGCAATGTCCTGAGTTAACAACACGGAAAAGACAGAGCGCCCCCCGGTTGTCTGCATCAAGTTCTTCTCGGACAGGGTTTGCAGCACGATCGCAGTTGAGGAAAGCGCCAGTGTCAGACCGATGGCAAGGGCCACATTCCACGGCTGGCTGTAAACCATTGCGATCCCCATCAAGGCGGCCGCTGACAGGACAACTTGCAAACCGCCCAGTCCCAGCAACCGGTGGCGCATGTCCCACAACGCGCGGGGTTCAAGTTCCAGACCGATCAGAAAGAGCATCATCACAACGCCGAATTCGGCGAAGTGCTGTAAATCCTTGGTCTCGGACCCGACCAGACCAAGGACGGGACCAATCAGGATGCCCGCCGCCAGATAGCCCAGCACCGACCCAAGGCCCAACCGCGACGCGATGGGTACGGCAATCACCGCCGCTGCCAGATAGATCGTCGCTTGGAACAGGAAACCTTCCATGTCGGTCCTCTCAAATGCGCTGCGGCGCGTTCAGGTGGGCAAAGGCCCGTCACGTTTCAACTGGTCCATCACGATCTGACTGTGGACTCGCGACACTGCAGGATGAGACAGCAAAACATCGTGAATCAGCCGGTTCAGGCTGGGTAGATCTTCACAGTAAACCCTCAGGAGATAGTCTGCATCCCCGGTCATCGTCCACGCGCTCACGATTTCGGCACGGGTCGCCAAAAGCTGGGCAAAACTGCGCGATTGTTCGGGGCCGTGGCTGACCAGATGGACTTGCACGAAACCCTGAACATTGAGGCCGAGTTTCAATGGATCAAGGCGCGCGGTATAGCTTTCGATGTACCCATCCGCTTCAAGCCGCTGACGCCGCCGCCCTGCTTGTGACGGAGATAGATGCAATCGTTCGCCTAACTCCTGTGCGGTCAAATGGGCATTTTTTTGAAGCGCCGCCAGCAGGCGGTAGTCGGTTTGGTCGAGCATGATGCGTTACTTCCGCGTAGATTAAGCGACATATGCGGCAAGTTGGCAAGAAAGGCTAGAATGCAGACATAAATTCATGCATTTGAGCAGGCTGTCGCTTGATCGCTCAGGGGCGTCACCGAGGCATCTTGAGCACCAAGTTTCGCCCGCGTTTGGTATAGCGCAACTCGCCCTCGCCAATAGCCGAGACGCGGCCGCCGTCGATCTTGTCACCCACAACGACTTTGCGGTAGCGGCCATTGCTCAGACGCACCAGTGCACGGCGGTTTGACGGTTTGCCGTAGACTCCGATCAGGTTCACTTTGCGCAAGTTGATGGCGTTCTTGACCGTTGCTTGCCGCGCCACCGAGGTCTTGGATGGGATTTTTGGTGCAACAACGCGTGGCGCGACGGATGCGACGCGCACTTCTTGCTGCGGGGCGGCCCGCCGGGCGCGTTGCACGATACGCGCAAAGTTGCGTGGGCGCAGGTCAGGCCGGATGGAAGCGCGGACTGCGTATTTCGTGGCCCCGGCTGTGGGGTCGGGCGGCGTGAGAGCAAGTGCGACAGCGCCGTCGGTCACAATCGGCTCGGGGTCAGCGGCTGGCGGCGCGGCGGCCGCTTCAGCCTGTTGCTGAATAGATTTCGGACGCAAGGATGGACGGTAGGCTGCAAGCTCGGTCCGTGTCAGCCCGTCCAGATTGGCCCGCTCTGACTGTTCTGCCAGATCGGATGGACGTGGCTGCGGACGCAGCGCCGCAAGGGCCGTGCGCAGCACGTTGTCCTCCGGGACAGACTCAAACCGTGTCGGGACAACCGGCGGCACCAGCGGGGGGCGTCCCAGATACACGGTAAATCCATCCGGGCTCAGCGCGCCCTGCGCGGTGGGAATGACCAAACCCTGCGGGTTTAAGGCAAACTGGGTTCCAGCCGCTGCAGGCGACGATACAGTGGCAAGAACCAGATCGCTGTCAAAGCTGCTGGATAAGGGAAGTGCCACCGCATCGGTGGTCGTGCTCACGGGGTCGATGCTGGTGAGATAAAGCTCGTCCAGCCCGATCAGCGCGGCTGGTTCACCCGGCACATCGGGAGCCTGCGGCCAGATGCCCGTCGCGGCATAGCTTGCTTCGACATCGGCTGGTTCAAGCGGGGCGTCCGTACCGGGTTGCGTGAGATCCTGAAGCGCGTCCAGCACGGCGCTGTCTTCTTCGGTCAGGCTGGGGTCGAGGGCTGCAAGCTCGACCGGGTCCGCGATTGGGGCTGACGTGGCCGTGTCGGGAGCGACGGGAAGTTCCGAAGTTACGGTTGCGGTTTCGGGCGCGCTACGATCTTTGAACAGCCGCGACAGGCTGATGCCGTCATCCAGAAACACCGATGCCCAAGCTGCGACACCTGCTAGAAAAACCAAAAGCGCTGCGGTCAGGATTAGCCCCAGAAAGCGGGGTTTGCCGCCAACCTGCGATTTGCGTGCGCCGAAGATGGTCATGCGCTCGCGTTCGCTACCGGTTTCTTCGGTCATATCAGTGCTGGCGGGCAGGTGTGCCGTTGCGGCGGGCTTTGCCTTGCGGCGACTTAGGAACCCCGTAGTTGGCGGTGCATCTGTAACCGGGGCGACAATCGGGGCGGCGGGCGCGGCAGGTGGAGGTACGACAGCCGGGCTTGCCTCCGCGTCGATCTCGATCCGAGGGGCTGCGACCGAAACTTTCGGTGGATCGGGCAGGGGAGCGGGGGCGGAGGGCGTCTTCTGATCCCGTTTGACCCCGTCCAGTTGCGGCGCGGTAGGTTTATCGGGGGCACGACGACTGGCAAACCCGAGGTTTGCCGATGCGGCCTTGGGTTCTGCTACGGCACCCGCTGAAGAAGTAGCGGTTGGCGGCTCCGGAGCAGGGGGCGCTTTGATAGGTGTCTCTTCGCTTTCGGGACTTTCGTCCTCAGCTTCTGTGGCAGATGGCTCTTCGGTCGCACTGACGACAGCCTCTTCCACGGTCTCATTCGTCGGCTCGGGCGCTTTGGTTTCCGGCTCAGGCGCGGAAGCGTTTTCGGCCTCAGGCTCCGACACGACAGGGCCAGCGGGGGCTTTGACGTCGCCAACCACGACGACCGCGATGCCATCCGGTTCCACGGTCTCGCCCGGTTCGAGCAAGCTAGCGGCACCACTGGCGACGCCAAAAAACGGCTCCCCCAGATAGGATTGCGCACCGGGGATCGCGGCGAAACTGACGGGGTGGAAACGGTGTTCAGCGGCAAAGGCTTCGGCCTCGGCCAAGGTTTCGCGGGCCACGGCGGCGATATGGGTGACGTCGCCCTCGGCACTGATGTCAAAGGCCAGATCATCGACCGCATAGGGTGTGGCCCCGTCCAAAGCGGCGGTCGCAGCAGCACGTCGCGCGCTGTCATCCATCCCCGGTGTGTCGATGCTCAGATATTTGATCTGTTCATTCGGCAGCAAAACCTTGCTGCGCAGGCCGCCGGATTCCAGTGCCGTTGCCGTCCGGCGCAAGACCGCGAGTTCCGCGCTCATGTCCGCCGCATTCAGCGCCACATCGCCGACCACGCGCCATCCCCCAGCCGCCCGGTGCAACAGGCGAATGCCGTCGAAGGAAAGGGACAGGGCAAAACTCGGTTTCATCGCTACCACTTTGACACAAATATAGGGTGCCGCAAACATAGACACCAATTGGTTAAAGAATAACGGCTGGGACCGGACATGAAAAGGCCTGCGGCAGGTGGTTTCCTGCCGCAGGCCAGATGAGCGTCAATCAGCCCATGTGACATAGATTGATATCAGGCGGTGGCCTGCGCGAGTGCTTGATCCAGATCTGCAATCAGATCGTCGGCATTCTCGGTCCCGATGGAAATACGCACGACATTTGGCCCGGCTCCAGCGGCTTCCTGCTGCTCCGGTGACAACTGGCGGTGGGTGGTCGAAGCCGAGTGGATAACCAAAGAGCGCGTATCGCCGAGGTTGGCCACATGGCTGAAGATCTCCAACCCGTTAACCAGTTTGACGCAAGCCTCATAACCGCCCTTCACGCTGATGGTGAACAAGGCACCTGCGCCTTTAGGGCAGACCGTTTTCGTCCGTTCATAATAGGGTGAAGATTCCAGACCGGCATAGGTGACCTTTTCAATGCGGTCGTCCTGCTCTAACCAATTCGCGATTTTCACGGCGTTTTCGACATGCCGTTCCATCCGCAGTGACAGTGTCTCGGTGCCCATCAGCGTGTAATGCGCAGCCTGTGGGTTCATCGTCATGCCTAGATCGCGCAGCCCGATGGCAATGCCGTGAAAGGTAAACGCCAGATTGCCAAAGGTCTCGTGAAACTTCAGACCGTGATAGGCAGGCTCCGGCTGGCTCAGTGAGGGGAATTTGTCGGTCGCGGACCAGTCGAAGTTCCCTGAATCCACGATACAGCCGCCGGTGACGGTGCCGTTACCGGTGAGGTATTTCGTGGTGGAATGAACGACCAGCGTCGCACCATGTTCGATGGGGCGGCACAGAAACGGGGTTGCTGTAGTGTTGTCGATGATCAGGGGCACCTGCGCGGCATCGGCGATATCGGCAATGGCACGCACATCCATGATATAGCCGCCGGGGTTCGCGATGGCTTCACCAAAGACGGCGCGGGTGTTGTCATCAATGGCGTCTTTCACCGCATCCAGATCGTCGAAGTCGACGAATTTACATTCCCAGCCGAAGCGTTTGATCGTGTGGCTGAACTGCGTGACCGTGCCGCCATAAAGGCGCGTCGAGGCGACGATGTTCTTGCCCGGACCCATCAGCGGGAACAGCGCCATGATCTGTGCCGCGTGCCCCGAGGAACAACAGACTGCGCCGACGCCGCCTTCCAGTGTGGCGATGCGCTCTTGCAAAACCGCCACTGTCGGGTTGGTCAGGCGTGAATAGATGAAACCGACTTCTTGCAGGTTAAAGAGCGCCGCAGCATGGTCCGCATCGCGAAAAACATAGGCGGTGGTCTGGTAGATCGGCGTCTGGCGCGCGCCCGTCGCAGGGTCGGGCCGGGCCCCTGCGTGAATTTGCAACGTGTCAAAGCCGTAAGATGTATCGGTCATGCTGTTCCTCCTTGATAGCCCGTCTAGCGGGGTTGGGGCAGGGTTTATGCCATGGCCGCTGGGCAGACAAGGGAGCGCAGTGACTGGGGGACAGAGGTTTATCCGGCGACCTTTGACCAAGACGGGTGTTTTTTCGAGGAGGCAGGCAGGCAGAACATCCGTCTGCCATCTTGGATCAGAAGCCACATTGCCTGAACATACATAACAAGTATGTTGACGACAGCTGCCATTCAGCATACATGACAAGTATGTTTTGAGCAGGAGATGTCAAAATGGGTAAAATAGAAAAAATCAAAGCGCCCGAAAGCGAAGCCGCCACCAAGCGGATGGCGAGAAAAGCACGGCGCATGGAGGCCATCGCCAAAGCCTCGACCGTGACATTTACATTGGAGCCAGCAGTGCAGCGCTTTATGAGTGCGCAGGCCAAGGCCGCTGATATGAACATGACGCATTATATGCAGATGCTGGTGGAAACCCACGTCATCGCCACCGCGGATCAGAATGATCCGCTGGCCGTGCGTTTGGCCGCCAAACGCTTTGTCATCAATCACGCCGTCACTTTGGCGGGTGAAATGGACGCGGCTGGCAAATTCGAAGAAGACTTTATCCTGAAGGTCGTGCAAGAGGCGCAGACCTCGGCCGAGTTTACGGAGCAATACGCGCTGGCGTTAGGCGGTAAGGAAGCCGAAGGCACACGCGCTGCAAAGCGCGCCGCCGTGTCGCTGAACCAACAAATCGGCCGCGTGATCAAGAAAGCCGCCGGTGCACGCAGCAAACGCAATGAGCGGGGAAGGATCGCCCGTGCTACCGTGCAGGATGCGATCATCTCGACCTACACCTTGTTGGAAAAACCCAGCTGAAACCGGGTTAGCGGATCCAGAAACCGTTCTTTTTAATCTGATTGCGGATCATCTGTTCCTTGCGGGGCAGGTGATCCTGATCAAACAGCGCCCGCACCTTGTGGCCGCGCCCCTGATAGACAGTCCGTTTAATCGCATTCGACCCCTTTAACACTTTCTTAAGCTTATTAGGGGCTGCGATCTTCTCCAGCACGTCGATCACCCGTTCGCTCTCGCGCGCGTAGAGCAGGGGCAGGAAGCGGTAATGGCAACTGACCTCACCGTCCAGATAGCCCGGTGCCAGCGCATCACGCCCGCCCCCCAACGCGTGGATGACAAGCGGTAGGGCGACCTGATCAAGCCACGGGTCAAAACTCTGGGCGCAAAGCTCGACGGGCGGGCTATCGCGGATCGCCAGCGCGTATTCGAGAAACTTCGCCCCGAACAGACGCGGGCAGCGGTAATAGAAAAAGCCAGCGTTAAAGTAGAGATAGCGGCGCCAGTATTCATCTGGCTCGCTGAGGTCGAGACTGCTTTCGAAATCCAGCCCGAACTTGTCATAAAGCGATTTCCAAAGCGCGGTATATCCCGGACCATAGAGTTGAGGCTCTGGCCACGTCCCTTCGCGGCGCAGCGATGCGCTGGGCCGGTCAAAGTCGAAGGGCACCTTAGTGATATCGCCCGTAATTAGTGTATCCGTGTCAAAAAACACGAAAGGCTCGCCCTTGGGCAAAACCTTGAGCATCTCGATTTTGTTGCCGTAGGGATAGGTCTCACCGAAGTAGGTGTTGGTAAAGGGAATGATCTCGGCCCCGAAATCAACGAGGGCGGCGCGGATGTCGGCGTCTTTGATGCTGGGATCGTTTTTCCAGCGCACGCCCGCCTGGGGTTCCGCGACAATCAGCCGTCCTTTAAAACCGGGGCTGCAGTGTCGCAAGGAAGCGGCAAACAGCAGGGCCTCATATGCAAGCCTGCCATGTTGGCCGACGATAACAATGTTGAAGGTTTGCGGGACCGTTGCCTTGCCTGCCATGAGTATACTGCGCCTGTGTTTTTTCCCACCATACCCCGATTGTGGCCTTCGCAAAAGAATGCATTTCCGATCAGATCAAAAGGAGTCTCGCTGAAGCGCGAGGCGCTTTCTTCGCCGGATCGCGTTCAGCTTCACGACCAAACGAACGATTCGCAGCCGCCGCGCAACGCGCTGACCCTGCATATTCCACAGTAACGCGGCGCACCGTTTATTGCCGCCAAGGCCGAAACAATTCCCGTCACCAATCCCGACAAAACGGCGCCAATGGTGCGCAAATATGGCCAATTTGTGGTTTTGCGTGACTTGGAACAGGCGCTGCGGCTACCGAAACCTATTATTCAATTTGTCAGGAGCTGTTATGACAACCGCATCATCATCCGCAAAAGTCCCCGTCACCGTTACGTTGGGATGTGACCCGCAAGTCAACGTCATCCTGACGGAAACGCCCACCGGTGCGATCTTTGTTTCTATCGAACCTGCGGACCCGTCGCAGCCCATCGGTGACATCGACGGCATCTTTTTCAACCTTTCGGATGATAGCACGCTGGATGCGATCAACTTTTTCCCCGACGCGAATGGCGGTTCAATCTTCTCTCCTGTAACCGGTATCCAGGCGGCAGTGAATGATGTGGACACCCTGGCCAATGGCGCTCAAGTCGCGGACGGCTACGACATCGGCGTGCAATTCGGCACCGTTGACGATTCGACCGAAGGCACAGTACCGCAGGCAAACTTCACGATTTTCTCGGACAACGGACCCCTGCTGCTGGAAGATCTAGATCTCGACAGCCTTGCCACGGTCGTGAACTCCGATGATGGCAATGGCCTGGTGCTGACCACGGGCGACGCACCCGGTGATGCACCTGTGCTGGTATCCAAGGAGATCCTGTTCGAAGACTTTGACGATTTGCACTCGGTTACCGATTCCGACGCTGTGGAAAGCAACACCGGCTGGACAACCGCCTGGGACAAGCTGGTCACCAACGGCCACTACGATGGCACCGTGACGTTCGAGGAATTCGCAACCGAGGGCCCCGTCACGCTGACGATGGACCTGACGACGCATAACACCCATGTTTTTGAAAATTCCGGTCACAACGCCGACAGCCTCCGCGTGGAAGTGAACATCGACGGTCAAGGCTGGGTTTTGCTGGACGAATATCAGGTCAACGACCACGGCAATGCGATCGTCGGCTCTGAAACCGGCCAGTCCTTCAACGCGAATGGTGCAACAGTTAGCTACTCTGGTGGTATCCTTGATACCGCTCAGGACAGCGCGCAGTTCCGCGTCGTGTCAGACATCTCGGCCAACGACGAAGTGATCAAGATCGACAACCTGTCGATGACTGGCACCGAAGCTCAGGCAAGCGGCGGCACCACGACGCAAATCGTCGTCCAGGAAGCCTTGGCAGATGACTTTGATGACCTGCACCGCGTCTCGGATGCGGATAGCGTAGAAAGCAACACAGGCTGGACAACGGCCTGGGACAAGCTGGTCACGAACGGTCATTACGACGGCACAGTGACCTTTAATGAAGTCGCGACCGACGGCCCCGTCACGCTGACGATGGACCTGACGACGCATAACACCCATGTTTTTGAAAACTCCGGCTGGTCCGAAGACAGCCTGCGCGTTGAAGTGAACATCGACGGACAGGGCTGGGTCTTGCTTGACGAATATCAGGTGAATGACCACGGCAATGCCATTGTGGGCTCTGAAACTGGCCAGTCATTCGATGCGCATGGTGCAACGGTCAGCTACTCCGGCGGCATCCTTGATACCGCGCAGGACAGCGCACAATTCCGGGTCGTTTCGGATATTTCGGCCAACGATGAAGTGATCAAGATCGACAACCTGTCCGTGACAGTCTCTGACGAGGTTGTTGTGGAGGGCGGCGAAGTCTGCGTGCCCGAAACTGTGCTGAGCGAAGACTTCGAAGACATCCACACGCCCGAAGAGAGTGACGCAATCGCTAGCTCTGACAACTGGGCGGTTGATACCCATTATGGTGATCTGAATACGGACGGCCACCGCGATGGCACGCTGGAATTGGAAACCATTGAATCGTCCGGTCCGACCACAATCAGCTTTGACGCTGCGGCCGGCTGCATCAAGAATTTCGAAAACTCAGGCTCCAACGAAGACAGCCTGCGCCTTGAAGTGAAGATGAACGACGACAACTGGGTGTTGCTGGACGAATTCCGCGTGAACGATCACGGCACCGAAATGGTCGGGTCAGAAACCGGCCAGACCTTCGACAGCAGTTATTCCACACTGTCTTATTCCGGCGGCGTCTTGGATGAGGCGGACGGCGACGTCACGTTCCGCTTTGTCTCTGACATCTCGGCGACAGACGAAGACATCTACATCGACAACATCGAAGTCACAGCCTGCGATGCCCCTGCGGACACCGGCGATGACTGTGACGCGCAATACGACGTCGGCTATGTCGCGGGTGTGCCGATCCTCAAGCCGATCGACGAAGATCAGCTCAAGGACATGGATGCTGCCGAGGAAGATCTGCTAGAAGAAGATATGATGGTCTAGGTTCCGACCTGATCCATGATCCGGCCGCCGTCCTTCACTGGGCGGCGGCCTTTTTTTATTGGCGGAAGCGACCTGAGTTTGCTTAGGCGTCAACGTCTTGACCCTGGAAGAGCAGGGGTGTCAGCCGCACTGGGCCCAATAATCTGAATGTTGGGAAAAGTGGTGGGCGACCCTGGAATCGAACCAGGCGTGCGTCTCCGCGAGGGAGTTACAGTCCCTATGAAGTCTATGTATTTCAATAGGATATTTGTGTTTGGTCCCAAGCATTCTGCATAGATACGGAATACAGTTGGGACCAGCATTTTTTTGAGCGTACATAATGCGGCGCGGGGGTAAATAGCGACACGAATGGCGGATTGCGGACATTCGCTGCGTCAGCGAAAGTTCTCGGCCAGACTGGCAAAAGCGGCCCTTCAAGCCCTGGACGACCGAAGCCCGTATGCTATCTGCGCACCAAGGTCGGCTGTGCGCAGATAGCAACCTTTGCAAAGTCGTGGTCAGCGGGCTGCTTTGATGGGGAGAACGGCCCAGAGCTGCCTTTCAAGTCCCCACTGCACCCTGCAATGTAGCTTCCACGATGTTCTGTGTGGATGCAGGGAGCACTAAGCATCGGCGTTTGGCGGTGGAAGAAGCGTTTCTATTGTCGTTGGGATAGTGACTTATAGTAAGTTCTGGCCGCTCCCGGCGTAGGTTCGAAGGTGAAGCAATGACAATAGTCATCGATCGCCTGCATCACGCCGAGCAGGGATGGGCCGGAGAATGCCACTGTCTGGCCAGTGCCCCAATGGCTTAGGAAGTTTCCAACGATCGTCACCATGTTGGCGTTAAGACCCGCTTCCTGGGCCGCGTCGAGTTCGAGGCAATTGGCGGCCTTGTGCAGCTTGACGGCCGCCTCAATGGCTTTGAGGAATTCGCTCGACAATTGCTTGTCGTCGTTGAAGGCGATGTCCACCGGCACCGGGATCTTTAGTTTACTGATGAGATCGCTCAGTCGATATTCTAAATACTGCCGCACGCCTTCCTTGGCCGAGTCGACCTGACCGGCTTGAAGCATCGAAATGGTGCGATCGCGCACCTTGTTGACCGCTCCGGCCTGCGGAAGTACTGCAACCTGAGGTGCCCCCTCAAGGCGCTGGTGCCACCACGTTCCCGATCCGCTGTGCTTGTTGAATAGCTTTTCGAGCATTGTGTCATGGCTCAGCAGGATCACCTGCGGTCCTGTCGCGTTTCCAGGCCTCGCGAAGGTGGTTCTAATGAGTTCAACAAGAAAATGCTGGTGCCCAGCGTCGAAGCTGGAAGTTACATCATCGAGAACTACGAATTTCGGCAGTCCGCCGTAAAGAGATGCGGCCGCCAAATAGAGCGAGATCGCGAAAGCGTTGCGGAAGCTCTCGGAGAGAAGCGCCTGTGGTGAGACGTTGGTTAGCCCGTGAAATTGGGTAAGGCTGATGCGCAGATCCTCGCCATTTGCCTTCTTAGAAACGGCTGGCTCGACGCCGTGAAACGCCATCTTCCTAAAATAGTCCTTGAAGACAGGTTCGACGGCAGCAAGGCGAGCCTTGCTCATACCTGCTTCCGCTGTCGCGAAAGTCTTGGAGGCAGCAATGAGAAACTCACGAACTCGATCGACACAGTCGACTCTTGCGGCTTCTTTCGCAATCACATTCTGGGATATCTCGAGCTTATTCCAGCTATCCTGCAAGCGCCGCGCGGTCTCCACTTTCGTGGTCACTTCGACTGACGACGGCGGCAATTCTGTTTCGAGGTGGGCCTGCTCCGCTGCCAACTGGGCATCTATCTCGCAAGCTTTTGTGCGCAGCGCCGCAAGATGCTCCGCCAACGCCTCTGCTTCCGTTTTGGTGATTGACCCGGCGGCGGCTTGGGTATGCAGAGCGGCGAGCAGACGTTTTTCGGCGTTGGGCTCCATCGCGGATTCGAGTTGAAGAAGCTCAGTCCACCCGGACTCGCTCCATTCCGTCGCCAGCGCCCTAGCCGCCATATCCAAGGCCTCGAACTCGGAGAGCTTGGAGGCGATGTGGTCCTGCAGGCTGTGAGTTCCCGCCCCATCGCAAAGCGGGCAAAGATGAGGATCCTCCCACGGTTCTGTTTCCATGACCTTCGAGCCTGCCTGATAAAGCTGCAGCATCAGATCGCCGGCAGTCCTTGCCAGCGTGTCCTCCCGCTGGGCGGCAACTGTGGTAAGCTGCGCGGCCCGCTCCGCAGTTGGTGCCTCATGATTAACTTTAGCGAGATCGCCACGCTCTCGGATGCAGGCGCCAAGGCGCTCGCGTTTCGACCCACCCTCGGAATCCTTGATCGCCTCGATGCAAGCGTCAATGTCGATAGCTGCGAACGACTTTCGTTCACAAACAGGTTTCAGCGGCGCGATCTGGGCCAGTGCATCTTGGCACTTCTCTTTTGCAGCCGTTGCATGCAACTCCCCTAGGGGCATGCCAACTAGAACCTCGTAGTCCTTGGCAATTGCTGCTGATAGTTCACCGGCGGTCCGCTCTTCGCGCGTCTTGATTTGTGCATGGGCGGCAACGCTGAAGTGATTGTTGAACGCGCGCGTGTTCGCCAGACCCGCGAGGGCTTGGCGAAGGGCGCTGTATGCCGATAGCCCCAGCAACCCGGAAAATGTACGCCCGCGATCGAGTGGCGCCGCATCGATGAACTTTTGAAATGTCGGTCCATCGAGGAATACGAACTCGCGATTGAGCGCAGTCAGAAGTACGCTGGCGTCCCAAGGTGCGGTGGCTGCAACCGAGCGAAGACCTTGCCTGTTCCGGCTGACGGTGATCACGCATTTCTCTCCGCCTGGTTCGGCGACGAGCCGGAGCTTTATCGTGGACTGACCGGTCGAGTGAAATCGGTTCTGGTAGTAGTCTTCATCCCGCTCGGCGGCGGGGAGTTCATCCAGCCAAGGTAGCTTTCCGGTAATCGCGTAACGCACGGCGTCGTAGACGGATGTCTTTCCTACGCCGTTCACCGCGGAGATACTACTGACCTTGGCGGGCTTCAGCTTGAGCTCAAGGGGTTGCCCCTCATTGTTCACGCCTCTGAAGCCCTCGATCGAAACGCCTTCAAGTAACCAGCCGGTCACTGGCGGCAAGGGCGCGGCCAATGGCTGGGCGGTAGCCTCGTTGGCAAGTACTGCTTCGGCCTCTACCTCGCTTGCGTCTCTGTCCTCATTGGGCGGCGCAGCACAAATCTCGAACAACCGATCCCAGAATTCACCCGCCTTGTACGTTCCCCCAAGAAGCGCCGACATTTGCTGTCGCATATCCGCTCCCAGTGCGGAGTCCATCTGGTCGATATAGTTACCGAACACGGATAGATTGTCGTCGAGACTTGCATTCTCGTCGAATGCTAAAGCCGCCGCATGTACAACCATTTTATACGCCACCCGTTTTTGCCCTTTTCAACCATGACGTGGGTCGTCCGCGGGCGCAAGTGTCTCAGGTTTAATCGGGGTAGTGACGCGATGATAACTACGCCTTCGTCAGAAGTCCCCAGGATTGTTTGATCCCAAGGTTTGATGGTGCGATCTTTTCTATGGAATGGAAGGAAACCATATGGGACAATTTCCCAAGACGCCGAGGCAAGGCAGAATTCATGAGGGATCAATTGGCTGAAAAGTATCGAAATGGTTACTCATTATAATTCGTGTCCTCAAACCGCGTTCGAAGCGTGCAGGTCGCATCTCCATGTACGCAGCTGCAAGCTGGTCAAAGTTCCCTATTACCTCTTCCGGTAGTTCAGATTTCGTGAGATTTTGGCGAAAAAGTGCATAAACCTCAAAGCCACATCTCCATATGGCTGCCGAGAATGTCGCGTTGAGCAAATTTGAGTTACCAGTCCTACATGCAAAGCTCATAGCGTCTGCCCATAGCGCTTCATCATTATCTATTCGAAAAGCTTCCATCAAAGCAGGTGCAAGCGCAAATTCGAAGGCTTCCTCCTCAATCGCTTGGTCCAAAACGCTAAGCCAAACATTTCTCTTACTTAGTAGAGCAACCTTTCCATCCAAGTTCCGGTCGAAGAACTCAGCTGCCCATTCAGTAAGCCAAACCTTAAGACTTGCTTCGGCTCCGTTTAGCGGGTCAGGCGCACTATCGGCGAGAGCTTGGTAGTACTTTGAAGCAACTTCAAAGTGACCCGAGTAAAGTAAGGCATCCCCAACGCAAATTGAATGTTGAGGATTGGGATCAAGGCCATGTGCGCCGATGTAAAGAATAGCTGACATCTTGAATTTTCCAGAAAAATACAGACAGGAAGCCAGCTCGGCTAGGAAATAAGACTTATGCAGATATGACGGGCTTAGTTTTCTTGCTGAGTTATAGTGGCGTATCGCAGCCTTGTAGTCCCCCCACTGCAGTTGATGGTTGGCCAGCGAATAATGCAAAGAAGATGTCGATAAATCGTCATACGCTTCATGGGCTGAGATAGCTTCGCCATAAAAGCGTTCGATTGCGTCTTTCCTTTCGCCCAATTCAAGTTTGCTCGAAAGGAGTGAATCGATGTACATTATGAACGCGAGGTCTTGTCTAGAATGGATACTGTTTCTGCTTGCAAGATCCGCAGCAATATCAGGTTTATCTATGGCAAGGCATGCAACTCTTGAAGCGATTTCACGGGCGTTGATCGTGTAGTTTTGCTTGTGAATTATGTTGATAAATTCGTTCGCCTGACGAAAGAACTCATAGCCACCTGCCATTTGAGCAAGAGTGTACGCCAAACGCGATAATATCTCATCCGCCGTAAATTCTTCAAGTTTCCAGCCAATACTAGCGATTACATCGATTTTCGCTAACAAAACACCTTCAGAGACTGTCAGCGTAACCGGTAAGCAAATGTCTGGATCAGCTGAATTCAGAACATAATTACTCAAATTTTGAAGCTTAGAAGCCGCCAGTCTAAGCTCAAAGCCTGTATCTCCTGCGACATCGTTCAAATCTATCGTTATGCCGATGGGCGTTTGTCTCGTATCGCTGCGGATGGTTCTCAACACTCTCCCCGAGGTCGGAATCGCCTTTCCAGAATCTGAGGTCCAGAGATCAGAGGCAGAAAATTTGACGGTTACAGTTTGTGTTTCTGGCTCACCTATTTGGGCAAATACATTGGTGAGCCACATGAAATAGAATTCATCTGTTGCATCACAGTAGCGGACCAGCATCGACGGGGTATCTAGGGTTGAAAGGTAGTTGAGGCGATCAACTTTCATGCTGACAGATTGTTTAGCGTTGATATCGTCGGTTGCCTTAAGCTGGGCAAAGAACATCAGCCCAGTGCTACTTCCATCATCATTAAAAATCTCTATCTCCAAATCAACACCGTAGTCTTTGTCTTTTACGCGGCATACCCAAGTTGCGGGCAAACAGGCCTGAAACTTATTAATTGAGATATCTTCAAGTTGATGACTTCTGCTACGAATGGGCAACTTTTGATCCTAACACTGGTGTCGTTTTAGTAATGCTCATGGAGAGTTTTTCTCCATTCTGCTTTAACTGGTCAAGGAATTCCCAAAAAATCGATGCCCAAGGTCCGCTATGCGGGTTGCGATCGCAGCATTGGGAATATGAGGTGAACGGCAGCAATGGGCCGTTCGTGTCGATCGACATAAGGGGCGGAAACCGGTCATTCGCTGCGCCGTTCTCAAACGTCTGGTTTGAAGGCCTAGGCTTGAGGCCGCGTGGTATCCAAGCGGTCTAAGCCTTTGGAATGCCTTTACCTCGGGAAAGCCGTTTCTAAAAGGCTATTCTGAATGGCGCGTTGGGGCCGCCGAAGACATGATACTCTGATCTCCACTCGGCAAGTTCGAGAAAATACCGCCGGCAAAAGGTTTTGGGTAAAGTTTGAAGAACGCCCTTTCTCCTGCTCAGTCTCGGACGGTTTGAGATCAACGACCAGCACACACAATACTGGCCTCTGATTTTAGCAAGCCACTCATTCGATCAGCTGTTATTCACACTGCCACAGTCACGGGGTCGTAGGCCAGCAAACCTCTGTCGATCGCCGGCTTCTGAACCTTTTTAGGGGTCTGTAGCGATTGCCCTTCTTGGCGCGACAGCAGTTGAACACCGTTCCCACGTTCTTTGCGAGCGGCTTCGTATCGCGCAAGTGCTTCTAATGGATCGGATGACGCCTCAAAGGCGCGCCCCACTAACAAAGCATCCTCGAGCGCAAGGCACGCCCCCTGCCCAAGAAATGGTGTCATGGGATGTGCTGCATCGCCAAGCATCGAAACACGTCCAGAGGTCCAAGTGTCGAGCGGTTCACGATCCCGCAACCCCCACTTGAACAGATTGCCTTCGGGGATTTTTGTAATCAGTTCTTTAAGGTGCGGCGCAAAATCAGAATATGCGGCGTAGAATTCATCGTTCTGCGCGGGAATAGCCCAGCCTTCTTCCTGCCAAGTGTCTGACTGACCGCAGCCAATCAAATTCATGATGCTACCGCCGCGCAAAGGATAGTGCATCAAATAGCGTTTCGGGCCGGGGTGCATTGCGTATTCAACGTCCAGAACTTTCTGGGGCACTAACTCGGATGGAATGAGCGCACGGAATGCGACCTGACCATTAAAGGACGTGGCTTCGCCGGGGAACAACTGTGAGCGGATGGCCGAGGCATTGCCGTCAGCTCCGATTAGAATATCGCCGCGATCAACCGCCCCATTCTGGAACCTGACTTCCACACCTGTGTCGTCTTGCTCAAGCTCTATAAACTGATGGCCGGCATGCAACGCTTCCGGATCATTGGCTTTGACAGCCTCCATCAGCAATCTATGCAAATCAGCGCGATGCACCTGCAACGTCTTCATGCCGTATTTCTCGAAGATATCGCTGTTTGACACGACGCGGTAGGCTTCACCCGTGTCGTATTTGCAGGTCTTCATTGCATCGACGCAGCTTGAGATCTCAGCCAGTTTTTCGTCTACGCCAAGGTTGTGCAGCGCTTTTCGGGCGTTTGCGGTAATGATAACGCCTGCACCGATGTCACGAATTTCTGCTGCGCGTTCGTACAGCGCCACTTTAAAGCCGCGTCTTTGCAGCGCCAATCCTGCTGCGAGACCGCCAATTCCGGCGCCAACGATGATGATGCGAATGTCTTTCATAAGTGTGTCCTCCCGATCCGTTTGCACCATCTGAACAAACTGTCCGGGGTCCTGCTTTGCTCAGACTGCAATGCCTGCGTTCACACCGCAGTAATGAAGATAGCGGGGACGTATGTTTGAACATTCTGGTAAAACGCAACGGGTTAACGAACAAAATGCCTTATTTACAGGTGGTTATACTGCGGTTCGGCGATGTGGCGTCGCTCGGCTCAGACGGCCCGACTGTATTATGACAACTGCAAAGTTATGCTGTGTGCGGCAAGTTTTAGCGTTCTCAGCAAAGCCGCCGCCACATCTCCATGACTAAACTATACATCTGTGCAGTGATTTGCAGTTCCGATGCCGCTGTCTGGTATGGCCAGAGGCATATTCGGCTAAACTCCACGAAGAGAGTTTGCAATCCACTGCGCTTGTGCACACTCGACCTACTTGTGCACAGTATTAAACGCGCGGCCCTGTGTTGCAGGGCTGCACTTGGGAGGAACAAAATGAACAAACTACAGTCTTTTGCATGCGCTCTACTCGTAGCGGCAGCGCCCCAGTTTGCCAGTGCTCAAGCCACTCAATTCACAATTGGCACTAATCCGGTTGGCACCGCTTTTAATGCCGTTGGTGTTGCGCTCGCCGGTGCGGTCACCAAGCATGCAGGCGTGCGCACAACGGCCCAACCGTACACAGGAAGCGCGGTTATGGGCCCCTTGGTCAACGCGGGAGAGTTGACCATCGGCATGACTACCACCTTTGGCTCTGGCCGCGATCTGCGCGGCGTCGATAACGGGGTACCGATGCAGAACCTGCGTGTTCTGGCAAGAATGTGGACGTTACCGTATGGTTATATGGTAAAGAAAAATACGGGTTTCACGACCATAGCGGACCTGAAGGGCAAGAAAGTTGTCGTCGATATTCGCGGCAACACTGCTTTAGCGGCCACCAACGCAGCGCTGCTTGAAACGGCTGGCCTCGCAGTAGAAGACGTGACTGCAGTTGATGTGGCATCCCTTCCGCAAGGCGTCTCGGCTGTTGAGGACGGCTCGGTCGATGCAACATCGGTGGCCTTGCCAATTGCTGTGGTCAAGCAAGCCAACGCGACCATTCCCGGCGGCATCCAGTTTTTGGACATAACCGGCCCGAACGCCACCCAAGATTACCTCAGTGAGATCGCGCCAGGGCTGACGCTGATAAAAATTCCAGGCGGTGCGATGGCGGGCGTAGATACCGATATTACGACCATGGGCCTTGAGGTGGCGGTCTATACATCCACCGCATTGTCGGATGAGGATGCCGGGAAAATTCTGGGCGCGATTGAGGCCGAGTGGACAGAGTTGCAAGCGCAGTTCGGGTTCTTTCGTCGTAAACAGCCATCGGATTTTGTGCATGCCGCTTCGATGGCCCAGCCCTATCATGAAGGTGCCATCGCCTACTACAAAAGTAAGGGGTACTGGACTGATGAGGCTCAGGCCAAGCAGGACATGTTAATCTCCGAATTGCAGTAGTCGGGAAGAGGACGCTGACGTGGGCACGTGGACTGTAATGTATCGCAATACCCTCTTGGGATTGCCGCTTGTTCTTGGGGCGCTGTGGATCTTTGATGTTCCGCTCCTGCTGGGTATCGCGATCCTGTCGCCATCGTATCTGGCGGTCATTGTTGGGCTGGGAATTGCATCCGCATTTCTGGCCCACCCCTTCCGGGCGCAACCGGGCTTCTTGGAGATTGCCGTGGGCTTGCTTGCCATGGCTGCCTGGTTCTATTGCGCGATTAATATCGATGCCTGGCTCTACACGCCGCACATTCGCGGACCTGAAAAGCTCGTTCCAGCGCTGATTGGCATTGCACTTTTATGCGAGGCGCTGCGGCGCGTTGCAGGAATGGGAATTGCCTCGCTGATTGCCATCATGTTTGCCTATGGCGTCTTTAGTCAATATGCACCCGGGGTGCTGCGCGGCACCAGCGTTCCTTTCGATCGCTACGCCATCTATTTGTATTCAGACACCAGTGGCATCCTTGGTTTTGTCATGGAAGTCGTTGCAGGCATGGTGATGGCATTCGTCATCCTGGGACAGTTCATGAAACAGTGTGGCACCACACATTTTTTCAATGACCTGAGTATGTCATTGTTCGGCAGGCAGACTGGCGGAGCCGCAAAAGTGGCCGTTGTAGGAAGCTCGTTGATGGGGATGATCAACAGTTCAACGGTTGGCAATATCCTGTCTACTGGCGTGATCACCATACCGCTGATGAAACGCTCGGGGTTCAGACCGCATGTGGCTGCGGGAGTTGAAGCGGTGGCGTCCAACGGCAGCCAGCTGGCGCCGCCTGTCATGGGGGCCACCGCCTTTCTGATCGCTGAATTTCTCGAGATTCCCTATACCGAAGTGGCACTCGCCGCGCTTATTCCTGCTCTGTTGTACTACCTCATTCTCTTTGCGCAGGTCGATTTTTACGCGCGCGCAACCAAGGTCGAAACACTTCAGATCGAAGGCACTCCAACCTTTGGAAACGTCATGAAAAGGGGATGGCTTTTCTTATTTCCTATCGCCGTTTTACTTATTTTGCTTTTCTACTTCAGGCACAACCCGGCTGAGAGTGCGCTGATTGCTGCGGTCTCAAACATCGTCCCGCTGGTGATTCTGAGGAGCGAGCTGGTTAATTTCAAACTGGTCTCGGACTTCTTTATTGAAGCAGGCCGATCAATGTTGCCCTTGATCCTGATCGGTGCCGCATCCGGCATCGTGATCGGCGTCATGAACCTGACCGGGCTCGGGTTCAATATCACCATGGTTTTGGGTCAGGTGGGAGAGACATATGGGTTGTTCCCTGTGCTTCTGATCACCGCATTCTTGTGTATCCTTCTTGGCATGGGGATGCCCACGGCGGCGGTGTATGTGATCGTTGCTGTGTTGCTGACGCCGATTTTGATAAAGATCGGCGTCACGCCCATCGCCGCACATATGTTTGTCCTCTACTTCGGCTTAGCCTCCATGCTCACACCGCCTGTCGCGATCGCATCCTACGTCGCGGCGGGCATCGCAAAAACCTCTATGTGGAAAGCGGGCATGGCTGGTCTGACGCTCGGATCATCGTCGTTCCTGTTGCCGTTTCTCTTTGCCTATAACCCGGCGCTTTTGATGCAAGGAAGCTGGACAGAGATCCTCATCTCGTTCTGTTTGGCGGGATTGTCGGGAATGCTACTCGCTTATGCGATGTGCTTTTTAGGATTATTAAAAGGACGCGGGTTGCTGCATGGGCCAATCCCATTCGCCTTAAGCCTCTGCGTTGCGGTATCGTCTTTGTGGATTCAAGACTACCTTTTGGGTGTGGGGGCAGTTGCAGCCGTTGGACTCGGGTATCTGGTCTGGCTGGTCCGCGGCATCAGTGGCACCGCAGCTTTGAAGGGGGTGCAGGCAACCGCAGACCCCACCACGTAACTGCCAGACCGCCAGCCGCAACTGATCGCAGGCATCTTCAAGTTGCTGTCAGGCCTGTCGCAAAGTCTCTGAAGGGCTTTCCCTGAACCGAATGCGATAGTCCCGCGAAAACTGGCTCATATTGGTATAGCCGGCTTTCATGGCGGCTTCGGTCACACTGTTTGCCCCATGGCGATAGCCCTTGCTTAACTCGGCACGCGCAATATCAAGGCGCACAGATTTCAAGTAAAGCATGGGTGTGGAGGCGCGATATGTTTTGAAGCCGTTGTAGATGGAGCGCGCACTCACGCCGCTTATCTCAACCAGGTCCTGCATGCTGATAGGTTCATGCGCACATTGCTGGATATACTGCTCAACGCGACGGACATAGTAAGGGGCCAGGGTCGATGCACTTTGTCGTATCCGACCGGTGCTATAAGAGTTGGGAATGGTGTTGAGAAGCATCAGAAGCAATGTGCGTTCTGCAAGGCGTGACACCTGCCCTGTCAAACTTGGCACCTCTTCGCTCAGGTCCTGACAAATCGTGAGGATATAGTTCCATAGGGTCGGCACCGTCCCGACATCCATGACTTGCAAGTTGCCGAAATCCAACGGCTCATCGGACTGCGCGCCCATTTCGCTGATGGCGACTTGTTCCAACGCGCGCCTACTGAGCCAGATGGTCAACATTTGAGTGGAACCGGACCATCGTTTGCTGCAGGGCGCAGTTGCTTCGATGAGCACCATTTGGCCAGGGGTTGCGCTGATGTTAGATTGGCCCAGTTTGAACTCGGCGGTGCCGCGGAAAACGAGATGCAAAAAAACCGTGTCCGCATCCAGCTCGCTCCGGATATCATAGCCCGTTTGCGTGTCCAAACGAATAAGCTTGAATAGGATCTTGTCTAATCTGGCAGACCGCATGTCGTAGTAGTGAAAGCCTGTGGCCTGCCGCATTGAAAAATTAAACAACCCTTCAGTATTTTCTTCAATATAGCGTTTGGCATGGGAGTAATTGGCGGTCGCAAACTTTGGCTCGGGGGACAGCAGTGTGCCCTGTGGTGAGAAGTCTTCCTCACGGCTCAAGACGCGGTATTGATCGGCGCGTGCGGTGGTCATTGTCGTCTCCAAACATGCCCTTTTTATCTCTACGACTGGTTCACCAAGTTGGATAGGCGCGCAGCACAGTCACGCTACCAAAGCAGATGTCGCTTTGGTGCAGAATGGCATGAGCTTGAGAGCGTTACAATCCAACCGACGTTTAAGAGAGGTTGATCAGCCAAGCTATTGGGTCTCCCAGATTTGGAACCAAACCATGCTTTGTGAACTAAAGACGCCTGTTCGGTATCTTGTCAGATATCACCCAGGAAGACATGCTGCAATATCTATGGCGAAACTGACATGCTGCAGGAAAGGGGGTCTTCATGCTTCCTACTGATAGTAGAGCTCAGAATTCTCAGCGGTGGAGCAATGACAGGCAGGCCGAGCCAAAGCGTATATTTCAACGAAAAGGCACCCGATGCTCTTCGGCCTGTCAGATTTGTTAATCGCTGTGGCCGCGCAGGAAAATTGCCCTCTAAAAGCGATTTCATTGCTATGTGTCCTGAAGCTACCACGTCGCATTGCGTTCCGCACAAAGAATTATGAAACGACCAAGTAGACGTTCTCTGCGCAAGCGGAAATAATGAAAACAGCCGTTAGCTGACAAGGTAGTAAAGTTGGCTTTCTTGAAGTCACCGCGCAGCAGTTCTGCGATGGACCAGGTGAAAGACGCGTTGTTGTTGATGGTATCCTGGCTCAAAGCAGGTCTCCTGAAATATAGATGCGCAATCCACTGTTACCATCAACGTAGGCATAAGTCTTAGGATTAGAATCTCTCAGCTGAACAAAATTGTGGATTATCTCAAGTCAAACCAGCGGTGAGGGACCGTTTGATGTGAATTACATCGAGATTGCGAAAGTCCTCAGGGTTTTACTGCCACCGCATCGCAATAATTATTCATAAAACAAAAAATGGTCCTGTAACAGTCTGATCCATTGTTTCTATTGTGTAAAACCGAAGCTCAGACGCAGAATGGATTGGCTGTAACAGGAAAGTTGTTTTGAAACAATGAGTTATGAAAATGTTACGATGTTACGCCCATATGAGTGTCTCTATGTGCGTGTGGATGTATGTGTACATGCATGTGTGTGTGGGTACATATATATATTACTATGATTTCTGTAACATATACATATATATAGAAATATTTATTTTATATCAGACACTTAGAGGTGTTACTTAAGGTGTAACATTTTGCTCTGCTGTAACAGGCGTTCAAAGGCCTCAATGCGGGTCTGCGGAGGTATCGTAACCCTTTGATTGGATGTAATAAAATAGAAGCTCTTGCTTTTATATTTTGCCAAATTCAAAGGCGAATTCTCGTTACAGCAGCGTCAACTTGCTCAGAGCAATCTCCCGAATTGGGGCTTTTGAACTGGTTCTGTCATCCGGTCTGGTCTCACTCGGCACCGGTATTTTGAGTAGGCGATCGGTGAATATTCGCAATTAACAGCGATTTCTGTTGGACGCTGTAACAAAAAGACTTCGAAATTTCTGGCAATTGATCGGTTTTTCGCAGCGCAAATTTTTTCAAGCGGATACCTTTCTACGCCTAATTGAGCGATTTTCGGGTCAAAATTCTCTTGTTCATTTACTTTTTCGCATACGAGCTTGTCACTCAAATGCTGGGCAGGCCGGTCCATTGCATTCTGATTACAAGGAGTTTTTATGCTTTCCCCTTGGTCTCGGTTGGATTTCAATATGATTTTTCGCACTTACGGAGAAGTCATTAAGCTGCAGGAGAGTTTTATTTTTCACAATAAAAACAGAATCCTAGTCGTTGACTCTTTGATTTATGCTGTCCATTCAATGGGTGGAAGCGAGCGAGGTGCCCTTTGATTAACAACAAGCTGAATGTCCCAAACGGCTCGGAATACCCTTTATTTATTCGCTGCCATGTCGTTTTATTCTGGGAGTGCTGACATGGATCCGAATGCAGATGGTCTACGAGTAATTCACGCTCTGCGGCGGGCAGAACCGCCGGCTTTTACCAAAGAAAAAGGTAAATTGTATGTCATAGCAGACACGATCCCATTGGAGGCTCTCGAAGCCACCGAATCTTTGTTTCCGGCAGTCAAATACATCAAAATAGATGGGGTCTGGTGTCTGCCAGCAGATTGCTGGAATTTTTTCAGGACGCAGCTGATGTCGACGCTCGGTACTCGAATGACGAACCGATCTCTGCGTTTCAGTATGCTCGGACCAACTTCTGGTGAACTGAAAGATGCGCCACTCTTGCAGCCGTGGGCAGCAATCCGCGATCCGCAATTTGGTGGAGCTATTCTGCTGGGCATACAATCAGGTCATCCGACACTGAGAAGTCGTCTTATTAATACCTCTCGCCTTTGCGGCATTGCCGCAGATCAGTCTTGGGCGCGTACGGCGTCACGCTGGTACCGAGTGCAAAATCTATTGAGGCAAGAGGATCTTGTCGACCGGCTCGGCCATCAGGTCGCCGGGCTCGAGCATCTGACGCTTGATGCTTGGGAAATTAGGGCCTTCGTCGAACGCGATCAGATTGATGCGGGTGTTCGAAATGTCTGACCAGATTTTTTTAGATCGTCGGGAGCATTGATGAAGTTACTTGTACTTGGGGATATCCACTGCGACCTGCACTTCGCAAATGCTGTAGATCCGTTCAAAAATGTTTCAGACGCGCAACTTCGAGCCATCATGCACTGTGTGCTGGCCGGTGACGTAAGCAACAAAGGGCATAAAAAGTGGAAAGAATGTCTCCGATGGATTACCGCTCGGCTGCCTAAGGCTCACTTCTTCGTAATGCCGGGAAACCATGATTATTACAATGGCTGCATTGATCAAGAAGACAAGCTGCGCGATGTCGCGGCTGCACATGGTGCGGCATTTATTCAGAAATCCGAGCTGGTTTTTGGCCGGCACCGCATTCTGTGCTGCACTTTGTGGACCGATTTCGAGGTCTACGGCGATCGAACAGACAACATGCGACACGCTGCAACCTACATGAATGATTACAACTTCATCAGGATCGCCAGAAAGAGCTGCAAAAAGCTCGTGCCAGTTGAGACAGCGCAAATTCACCTCGATCATCGTCGCTGGTTGGAAGAAAGGCTGTCGACATCCTTTGACGGGGAGACGACGGTCATCACGCACCATGCGCCGCATGTAATGGCGCTGAAGGGCAGAGCAGGTACTGGTCCGTGCTATGCCTTTGATCTGGAGGCGATGATCATCAAGTACAAGCCCGAACGGTGGCTGTACGGCCATACACATCACCGGATTACATTCACTGTGGGCCAGACATCGCTGACCAATGTCTCTGTCGGTTACCGCGGGGAGCATGACCCGATTAACGATCTCGCATGGTTTGCATTTGACATGGATGGAGGAGATGCACCGTGACGAACAAGCTATACACTAAGGTCGCGTTTCTTGATTTTGAGGCAAGCAGTCTTGATAAAGATAGCTGGCCGGTAGAGATCGGGCTCAGCTGGGTCGATCAAAATTTGGACGTTCAGACTTTTGAAAGCCTGATCCGTCCCGCACCAGAATGGCCCGAAGATGCATGGTCCCCGGCGAGTGCTGCAATACACAACATCGCGCGTCGTGATTTGGACAACGCACCGGACATTATAACTGTCGTAAATGCGTTTTTACATGCACTGAAAGGGCGTATCGCGCTGTCAGACGCCGTCTCGTTCGAGCGTCACTGGCTTGACCAGCTGTTCGGCGCTGCGGGGGTCTCCGATCATGTCTCAATCCACGATTTCGATGCGGCAACGCTGGGAGCGTTCCCGCCAAATGTCCTCGATCACGTCTATGAGCGTCTCGACCGTACCCAGGCACCGCACCGGGCAGGGCCTGACAGTGCGCGGATGGCAAAGGCATGGATAGCGGGCCTAAGGATGGAACGACACGCGTCAGGGTCCCGTTGATATGATCCCTTTTACTCGACCTGATATCCCATATGAACGGGTTGATTGAACATGCCCTCCGACCTGCTGTTTTACAAATCCTATCGTCTGCCGTGGCGTGAGCTTCCTAGCAGTATTCCAGATGATACCGAGGCATTTGTGATCGGCGATGTGCATGGGCAAGCTGACTTACTGGCGCAGGTCCTCAAGGAGATAAAGGAAGTACCGCGTGAGGCGCAAACCCGTCATCTCGTTTTTCTGGGCGATCTGATCGACCGCGGCCCGTCATCCATTGAAGCCGTCAATCTGGCTATGAGGGCAGGGGAGCTCGCAGGAGCGGATAACTTGCACGTTTTACCAGGCAATCACGATGTGGCGCTCTATTTCGGCCTGTCGTCGGAGAGTGTACTATCATTCTGGGTAGGCGGTGGAGGAAAAACCGTCCTTTCTGAAATCGGTGTGTCTGAACAGACCCATACCTTAGCCGAGATCACCGGCAAGCTACTCCAAGCTTTTCATCCCGAATATCTCAGATGGATCGGGGAGAGGCCGAGCCATTTGAGATTGGGTGATCTGATTTTCGTCCACGCAGGTGTCCATCCAGATGGTGACATCGACGAGTTTCTGGCTCAGGACCACTTCTTTCTCGGCGTAGATGACCACTGGGCCACTATGAGGTACCCGTTTCTGTCGCATCAAGGTGGCTGGAATAGCCGCGATCCAGACCCGGATCGTCGCGACCGTAGACCGACAGTTATCGTCCATGGCCATACGCCTGCTCTGCGAACGGATCTGGTCAGTAATGAGGATCTGGAAATTTGCGATGGGATCGAGATTTACCGGACGATTGCACTCGACATTGGCGCGGCCTATAGGCGTCAGCTGGCCTATGGGCGTTTTCTGAATCAGGGTGGAGTAGCCCAGGTTCAGATCCACGCTGTAGCTGGATTTGATCCTTTAGATGAAGGGGATCTTAGGCATTAGCCTTGGTCTTTAGGGCACATTCCTCAAAATCGCTTCGATTGCGCTGAATTGTAGTCTGGGGCTGACGACAAAGCTTTTGCAAAAATTTGTGCAGAGGAGGAAGAGTATTTTAAACAATCTACATGGAATTTATATAACAAGGCTGAAAAAAAGGGGATCGTCCTTTTGCCCTGAAAATTGGAGTTTCCTGCAAGCCTGAGAAACGAGCGCGCGCTAAAAATCAAAAATCTTTTGATTTTGCTGTGCCATATGGAAAGCCGGAGGTCGCCTACGGTGCTAAGGCTACAGTTCAATCGCTGGAGACTGAACTGAAAAACCGGCTAAAGATGTATCGTGTTAAGACCGATGTGGGGGCCACAGAAATTTTTCCGCTCGAATTCTGGGACAAAATTGTTTGGGCAATCAGGCACTGCTTGATATCACCAGAAGACACCAATGTTCTTGTTTGGCGGGCAGCAAATGACGTTATGGACCTTTCGGATGCACCTGAGGTTGTTCTGTTCAAATTAGATACCCACAGATCGGAGCGTAATCCTGACCCATGTATTACTCAACAAATCAATCTCATACTTAAACGGCGGTTTGAAAAATTTAACTTCTCATGCCCAACCTTGGACCAAGGTCATGCGAAAAATGTTGTCGTGAAAGATACGCCTGAATACGTGACCGTCACTTATCGCATCGACTTTTCGATCGATCCAGATTCTGATTCGGAAGCTCCTTCCTGGCGAAAGTGCAGATTTACTGTTATGCGATTTATCCCCACGTGGAAGCTTGGAATTGAGAAGGCTCGATCTGCGGATCTAAGGTTGCCTGGGTTCGATCGCTTTTCTGCCAAGTTCACAGAAACACTATCAAAGCGAACTGGGTTTCAGGAAAGGTCGGTTACAGCATTTTCTGGTCGTCGTTTGGATAAAGAGTTGGAAGCTGAGCTTTTGGAGGCAGAATTCGTTGATGATTAAACGAACCTGCCGATTTTTGGTTCCATTACAATCAGTGCTTGGCCTGAGCGTGCCCAATATCGGTCACCTTGCGGAACCAACATCAGCATTATGAAACACTGCGTTTTCCGATCGCCAAACTGCAGACTCTGGCTCTCGGGGGATTATCAAAAGCGATCGGGCTACTTCAATGGTATTGCAAGTTTCACCAAATGATGTCGCTGAAGGCGACGACGACACCAAAGGTATAGGTAATGGCCTGACGAAAGATCAAAAGCCATGATAGCCCACCATCCATGTGAATTTGATGCGAGCAGAGGTACCAATAATGCGGCCTCCCCTGATCTTGTACCAATCGGCTTTGCCGTACTAAGGGGGCGATGCTGATCTGACACATTTTTTGCTTTCGCAATCTAATAGCGACCTCAATGATCTCAAAGGCCCATACAGGGTCAAAGTCGTATTTCGAGTTGGATCCGGGCTCGGGTGGCGAAGGGACCTTCTAAGGCCGCTACATGCGCAAAATGGGAGATTGCTAAGCGAAATGCCACTTGATTACGGTTTCATGTACAAGACCGAGTGAGAAGGCAGGAATGCATGATGCACGATTGCCGTGTTACAAACCCTAAAATGTAAGTGAAACCAGGTAAGGGTTTGAAAAGTATAGAGATAAGTCATCTTTTTTTGATTGCAGGGAGATTTGTGGCAGAAATTATTAAACATTATTAGTAACTTAGTTCATTTTTCGTGTAACGTTACAGGTGGCTATATGAATGCAGGTGTGCGCGTGCGTGCGTGTGTTCGTGTAATACTCTATTTATATCTATCTGTAACATCTAACATATATTTATATAACCTATTGATATTATTTAAAATAAAGGTGTCGCGGGCATTGTTACGCATAGTAACGAGCTCTCGCCTTTGATTTTGCTTGATAAAAGTAATCACTTCAAAGATCCGCACGCCGTTTTTAGGAGGTTTTCTGTGTTTTTGCCACGATGATCGTTCGCATAAAACGTACTGGGCAGTGTATCTGCTTTACCTTCGCGGTCGTCCTCGCGGGAACTGTCGCCATAGCTTTAGTTGAAACCTACCTGACAACTGGCAGATCAGAGATCCTGGTCGTGTATCGCGGACTACGATGATCGGCCCGCAGCTGCCACGAGCGCTTCATCCCTTCGCTCGCAAGCACCATCGTTTTCTTGCCGAACCGGTCATTCACCTGATCGAGGGCTGACATGAGAGCGGCGGATCTTGGCCGAGCTATATCAAACAGCGTTCGTGGTCGATCCTCGAACCTTACCAGATCATCGAGCAGTACGCCGGCCGTCGTAAAACCGAATGTCCCAACTTGTCCTTTCGGCCAGGCTGCCTGCGCGCACCGCCGGGCTGCATTCACCAGATCGAAGGTATCCGCAGACATCGGCATCAACCGTGTTGATCGAGACCCGGAGTATTGTGGCCTGTCCTGCCGGTGGCGGTTTGTATGGTAGAAGACCGTCAGCGTTACGGCTACCAACCCATGTCGGCGCAGCTTTTCCGCAGCGCGTGTCGCATGTGCGGTAATTGCTTGAAACAGCGTATCGAAGTCTGTCATCGGAGTGCCTGCAGAGCGGGTAACGGCCATCCCTTTGCGCTGAGGCTCGACCTCATCGAAGGAGAGGCATGCCTCCCCCTGTAGCTCTAACACAGTCCGTTCAAGCACCACGGTACCAACGGAGCGGGCCTGACGAAGTGGCATGTCCCGCAGATCTGCAGCTGTGTGGATACCGACAGCGGCAAGCTTCTTTTTCGGCTGGCGCCCGACGCCCCAGATGTCCCCAACCGGAACCATCGGCAGGATAAAGTTCGCCAGGGTTTCATCCATCATGTCCAGAACACCTGCAAAGATCGGGTTCTTCTTCGCCACATCGTTCGCGCATTTCGCCAGCGTTTTGGACGAAGCAATGCCGACCCGCACAGGGACACCGATACGTTGCAGCACCTCGGAACGCATGGCGCGGGCATGGGCGGTACGATCTTTGAAACCTGCAAAATCAAGAAAGCACTCGTCGATCGAGTAGATCTCAATGTTCGGAGTGAAGTCTTCGTAGACTTCCACAATGCGCCGGGAAATATCGCCGTAGAGTGTGTAGTTTGAGCTGAAGACCCGGATGCCATGGGCCTCCACCTTGTCCCGGATCAGATGCAGGGGCTCTCCCATTTTGATACCGAGCGCCTTCGCCTCGTCGCTGCGCGCGACAGCGCACCCGTCATTGTTCGACAGTACGATAACAGGAACGTTTTTAAGGGTGGGGTCAAAGATCCGTTCTGCAGATACGTAGAAATTCGCGCTGTCACTGATCGCAATAGGTCGTTTCACGCCAGATCATACCGCCGCACGACGCCTGCGATCACGCCCCAGATTTCACTGTCTTCGGTAAGCTCGATGTCAGGAAACTTCTCCCTGCTGTTCGCCGGAGCCAGATAATACCGATCCGAGCGTTTACGCAGGATCTTTGCCGTCACGGCACCCTCGACCACAGCAAGGACCGCGCGCCCGAGGCGCTTCTTACCAGAGCGATCTACCGCGATGATGTCGCCGTTCCGGATGCCTACGTCCCACAGACAGTCGCCCTCCACGCGCCACCAAAAGGTCGAGGCAGGGTGCCTTACGACCCAGCCGATCGGGTCGATTTCATCCTCGAGGTCGTCCCCGGCGGGAGACGGGAAGCCCGCGCTGACGGAAACGGTCACGAGCTTCAGAGGAGTACCCTCAGCCGCGACGGGTTGTTCGATGAGCTGTACTGGCATAGAGGTTCCTCTGTGTTCATGTTTTGTTCTAATTTGGGTATGTGCCCCCTGACTGTCGAGAATGATCCTTCTTCAAAGATAGATTACGTCGTGCAGTCTCGGCAGCATCGTTATCGAGATTCTTAACTTTATGTCAGAGATAGAGGCTGATGAATGTCAAACCCGCTCGCACGCGGCTTTGATCGCTTGATGGTATTTAAGTCAGCAGGACGAAAGCCGACCTTGGTCCATCATGCAGCTAATGTCTCTTTCGAGCCCAACCCAGTCATTGTGATTTTATGCTGCGCGCGCAGCAAGAAAAATGCCGGACGAGCGAAAGAACCTTCACTGCGGCGCAGCGAGGCAAGCGGTCATTTATGCAGAGCGCGGCATATATTGGAGCGCGAATGTACAGATGCGGACAAAGTGCGCATTCGCTGCGACTGCGCCGATGACTGCATACAAAAAATCGACTTCTAAGTCAGATTTCCAGGGGCATCTGCGATCAAGCGATGAAGCAGGCCGGAAAGCTGCTCCAAATCTCCCTCGGTCCAGCGGTCACGAAAAACATAGCCTGCCTGTTTTGTGAATGTGACACGCGCCTCGTGAACTTTCTCCAACCCAGATTCGGTCAGGACTACAAATGCCAACCTTGCGTCCCTTTCGTCCGTTTGTCGCGCTACCACCCCGATTTTCTCTAAGGGGGCGGCCATACGCGTTACCGTCGACGCGCTCACGTGCATCCGCTTTGCAAGTTCGACACGGGACAGGCGATGTAGAGGTGCCTGTTCCAAGTGCATGAGGAGAAAAACCTCGTTCACCGATAGACCGTGGACCGAAGCGAAATCGCCCGAAAGTCGTGCTTTGATCTGATCCGCTGATTGCAGAAGGCGAAGAGTATTTGTCAGGCATAAATCATTCATGTGGATATTATATGCATATTGCTTGCGTATGCAAGCACATTGCAATACTGATGCGCGAATTATCTTAACTAACTAAGGGTGACGTCATGGACCTTGAAGTTTTGTTCTCTATTGCTGGCTTACTTGCGATGGCAGGCTGGCTTGTTTTGCTTGCATCGCCGCTCATTCCACATTGGTCTGACCTGATTGCTGGTTATCTCATTCCGACCTTGCTCTCACTGGGCTATGTCACTCTCGTCCTCTTTTTTCCATCAAATGGCGGGGGCGCATTTGGCAGTCTCGCCGAAGTTATCGACCTGTTCGCGAACCCGAATGCGATGATGGCAGGGTGGGTGCATTATCTGGCGTTTGACTTATTGATCGGGGCCTGGATGTGTAGAACGTCAAGGCGCGATGGCCTGAGCTTCTGGCTTGTCGCACCCTGCCTTCCAGTCACGTTCCTTTTCGGTCCAGCAGGTTTCCTTGCCTTTTCAATCGTTCGCATCTTTACGCCGAAAAAAGCGACCTAAACTGATTTACACTAAAGAAAGATTCTCCCAATGCATGACGATGACACACAACACATTCACCTGATTTGCGGCTCAACCGGCGCGGGCAAAACGACATATGCCCGCGCGTTGGCCAACAGCAACGGAGGTGTCGTATTCTCGATCGATGAATGGATGGTATCCTTGTTTGGGGAGGATGCACCGGACGCTTTGGACCCCGCATGGATTTTCCCACGCGTCCATCGTTGCGAGGCGCAAATGTGGGCAATGGCGTTGCAGCTTGGCAAGTTGGGTGTTCCGTCGATCCTGGACTTTGGGTTTCAGCGGCAAGAACACCGTCAGAAGTATGCCAGACTCGCGAAACAAGCCCAGTTTACGGCAAAGCTGCACGTCCTGAATGTCGATGCTTCAGAGCGGTGGAAACGTATTGAGGTGCGCAATAAGAACCAAGGTGAGAGCTTTCATATGGAAATCACACGCGGCATGTTTGACTATATCGAAACGACTTGGGAACTGCCCAGCGATGATGAGGTGGCCTCGATGTCGCTGACAGATTTGCCGCACGATCCATGAACGGTGGGTCTGGGCGGGAACGTCGTTCGCTGCACCGCGCACCGGCTGAAAAGACGCGGGACAAAGTGTGAATTCGCTGCGCTTGCGCCTTTGGCTGTTTTTGCGCGGCTTGAGGACCTCCAATTTGCGTTGCACACAAACTGCACACCGCCAGCAGTTGCGCATTTGATCCAGCGAAGCAATGTGCCGTTTCCTCAGGTAGGCCGACTTGCGCCAAATTGGGTTTGATTCGACGGCATATTCACAGAGTGGATGGGCCTGACACTGCACCATCCCAATTCCGAGACTCTAAGTTCATTTCATTCTGGGGCGCCACATGGATTTTTGTCCACAAGGTCGCAACCAAAGCCACCGGAAGCTCGAGCGTCGGGACGACATAGGCATCTCAGCCCCAGAAGCTTTTATCCGATGAAATCCGCTCGCCGTTCCAGCAGGCTCTCGTAGAGGAAATCTACAAAGAGCCGAACCCGCCGCACCCGGCGTAGGTCGCCATGCATTAGCACCCAGGTCGAGCGGCTCTGGTCGAGCTCGGTTCCCGGCACCCGCTGCAACTCGGGAAATACGCTTTGTACCCAAGCTGCCAGAAAGGTCATCCCCGCCCCGGCGCGGGCAAGATGCATGTGCATTGCAGGATCCAGGATGGCATGGCGTACCGCCGCGCGCGGAAACGGTGAGGTGGCGATCATAGCCTGCATTTCCGGCACCTCGCCGTAGCCGAGCCAGGTCAGACCCTCGCCGCGTGGTCCGGCTTCGTGCAGATGCCTGTCGATGTAGCTGCGCGATGCGAAGACTCCGATCGACAGCGGAAACAACTTGCGCCCCACAGCATCGCCGGTGAGGTCGCGCACGTGGCGGATTGAGACGTCGGTCTCAAGTTTTTCGATCGAATCGATGCCGTAGGACAGGTTCATGTCGATGTGGATGTCGGGATAAAGCGACAGGAACTCGCCCATAACAGGCGCCAGCAGGAAATGCGCGGTCATCGGGTCGGCCGAAAGTCGGATGCGCCCAGCCGCCTCGCTGTCTAGCCCGCGAACAGCGTTGAAGCCCTGGCGCAAGGACGCTTCGGCCTCGAGTGCCTGCGGCAGCAGCTTGCGGCCCGCCGCCGACAGTTCCAGCCCGCCCGCACTGCGCCGGAACAGCTGCACACCCAGCTGGGCCTCGAGTCCCTCGACCTGTCGGCGCACGGTCGCGTGGGTGCCGTCCAGCTGTTCGGCAGCCCCGCGCAGCGATCCCGCCCGCGCAACGGCCAGAAAGGCCGGAAGAGATTTCCAATCCACCATGCGGACCGATTATGAACCACAGCGGTGCATAAATTGCAATACTTGGATGGAATTCGGTCCGGTAGAGACAGGGCAACCGAACCGAAAGGAGGCCACCATGACCGCAACACTCTCTGCATGGAGCATCAATCATTATGGCACCCCCGAGGTGCTGAACCCGGTGACCCGGCCCATGCCGACACCCGGTTCCACCGAGATCCTGATCCGTATCCGCGCTTCGGCCGTGACGCGCGCCGACGGCATGATGCGGGCCGGGCAGCCACGCTTTGCGCGCCTATTCCTCGGCCTGCGTCGCCCGCGTCAAAACCTGTCGGGTACCGGGCTATCGGGCGAGGTGATCGCCGTGGGTGACCATGTTAGCCGGTTTGCCGTGGGCGACGTGGTCTTCGGTGAGGCGGGCCTGAAGTTCGGGGCCAATGCCAGCCACATCTGCCTCGATCAGTCCGGCGTGTTGATGAAGAAGCCCGCGGCACTTTCGCATGAAGACGCCGCCGTGATGTGCGATGGGCCGCTGACCTCGCTGAACTTCTTGCGCGAGGTGGCAGAACTGCGTGCGGGGCAGAAGGTCCTGATCCTCGGCGCCTCGGGCAGCCTGGGCAGCGCGGCGGTGCAGATCGCCGCGGCGATGGGCGCCGAGGTCACCGGCACCTGCAGCGCCCGCAACGCCGACATGGTGGCCACACTTGGGGCCGGCCGGGTCATCGACTACAGCCGCGAAGATTTCACCCGACAAGTTGAGCGGTATGACGTGATCTACGATACGATCGGCGTCTCGTCCTTCGCCGAGGCCAAGGGCAGCCTGACCCGCTCCGGCCGCTACGTCTGCCCGGTGCTGGGCCTCGGTCTGCTGGGCGCGGTGTTGCGATCCGCGATTGCGGGCACGCGCAAGGCGCGCTTCTCGGCTACCGGCCTGCTCAAGCCGGACGTGCTGCGCCTGATGCTCGCCACCCTCACCCGGATGGTCGAGGACGGCAAGCTGGTGCCCGTCATCGACCGGATCTACCCTTTGGCCGACCTGATCGAGGCGCACCGCCATATGGAGACGGGTCACAAACGCGGCAATGTCGTCGTAGTGTAAGTGCGCGGCACCCAGTCAGCTGAAACCCAGTTCAATCAGAGAGACCCACATGAAAATGAATTACTTCGTCGTCGGAACGAACGACATGCGCGCATCTAAGGCCTTCTACGACAGACTTTTCGCCGGCGCGGGCCTTCAGACCATGCAGCCGTCGGACCGCATGACCTACTGGCTCGGCGAGGACTTTGCCTTCGCAATCGCGAAACCCTTCAATGAGGCGCCGGCAACCAACGGGAATGGCACGATGGTTGGCTTTTCGGTCGGAGCAAAGGAAGACGTTGAAAGGATGCACGGCTTGGCTCTAAAATTGGGCGGCACCTGCGAGGGCGCACCGGGTCAGCGCGGGCCGAAATTCTCGGCCTATGTGAGGGACCTTGATGGCAACAAGCTTTGTTTGTCTGACTAGGATCGGGACTTTTCGACAGGCCCATCCGTAGATTTAGGAAAACACGAAGATGACACGCATTGTTTCCTTTTCAGAATCCGGCGTTGATCTGGGTGCTCTGCATTGCGCCATGCTTGCCGCGTTTTCTGACTATATCGTTCCGTTGCAACCAGATGCGGACACGTTCAAGGCGGCGCTGAGCTCGAGAGGTTTTGACCCCGCGGCGTCCTTCGTCGCCGTCGACGATGGTGAAGTCGTCGGGTTTTGGAACGTGGCGACGCGGAACACCAAACGGTATCTGATAGGCAGCGGAACCCGGATTGGCCACAGAGGCCGGGCATTGGCGTCTCGTCTGGGCATGGCGGCGATACGTGCGGCAAAGAATGCCGGAAGCGAGAGCTTTTGGCTTGAGGTCATCGAGGGAAACGAAGGCGCTGAGCGTCTCTATCGGAAGTTGGGTTTTGAGGTGACCAGAAAGCTCGACTGTTATCGGCTTGATCATCCATTTCCCGATCCGTCCGCTTGCGAACGGACGGATTTCGGGACCGTTGCCAATGCCATTCAGACGAATTCGACTTGGAAGCCGACCTGGCAGAACGCTACGGAAACCATCTCCGGCTCACCGCTGACGTCCTTCCTGCATGAAAAAGGCGGCGCAATCGTCGGCGCAAGCGGTCTCGTGCATCAGATAGCCGCCAGCGACCCCTCGGCCTTGGCGGACCTCCTCGCTGCGGCAGCGACAGTCGGCTCGCTGACATTGGTCAATGTTGAGTCCGCCGACCGTGTCTTGTGTTCTCTCCTACAGGAGCTCGGGGCTGATCGTTTCATCGTTCAGTATGAAATGCGCCTGTCATTGCCAAACCTGTCCTAGCGGTCGGGAATGGGCCAGCTGACGGAAGATGGCTCTGCGCCGCGACCGCAACCAACACCCAAAGTGGACTGAGCGCGAAAAAGGTCGCGGTCAGCAACCCGCGGGTGTGTCGCGTTAATTGGCCCGTGACTTCGCAGGTCAACCAGGCATGTGTGGTTAAGGCCTGCTCCGTGCCTTGAACGAAGGTGGGCGGGCCCGAACCGAAGCGTCCTCACCGCGCTGCCGCGTGCCCACTTCGAGCTCTTTCTACCATTTGATTGACAAGGGATCTCGCCGAGGATAGGCGATATTCTATGGAAAACACTTCGATCATCGCAATGACTTGGTGGCTGGCCTCCTGACAGGGTGGCTGGATGACCAAACGTATTCCGAGGCCGCCGCATGGGCGGCCTTTTGTTTTCCGAGCTTCCCGATGCGCCGCCTCTTGTTTCTTGGGAAGATGCAAATGAACAGACCAACTATTCTGACAGGTGACCGCACCACGGGGCCACTTCACATCGGGCACTATGCAGGCTCGCTTGCAAACCGCCTGCGCTATCAGGACAGCCACGAACAATTTCTGTTGCTGGCGGATACACAGGCTTTAACCGACAACGCTCATGATCTGGAGAAAGTGCGGCGCAGTGTGATCGAGGTCGCGCTGGATTATCTGGCCGTGGGCATTGATCCCGGTCGCACGACCATCTGTCTGCAATCGCATCTTCCGGCGCTAGCAGAGTTGTCGCAGCTCTACCTGAACTATGTCACGGTCGCTCGGCTGGAACGGAACCCGACGATCAAGGACGAAATCCGTGCGCGCGGGTTCGGGCGCGATATTCCCGCCGGGTTTCTGTGCTATCCGGCGGCACAGGCGGCGGACATCACAGCCTTCAAGGCGACCGTCGTGCCTGTTGGCGAAGATCAGGCTCCGTTGATTGAGCAAACAAACGAGATCGTGCGGCGCATCAATGCAACCGCAGGCCGCGCCGTGTTGCCTGAGGCTCGGGCGATCATCCCCAAGGCAGGCCGGTTGCCCGGAATCGACGGAAAGGCCAAGATGTCGAAATCCGGTGGCAACGCCATCGCGCTGTCTTCGTCGTCTGAAGAGATCAGACGTGCTGTCAGAGCGATGTACACCGATCCGAACCACCTGCGCGTCGAAGACCCAGGGTGCATCGAGGGCAATGTCGTCTTCACCTATCTCGACGCCTTCGATCAGGACCAGGACGGGCTTGCCAAGCTCAAGGCACAGTATAAAAGAGGCGGGATTGGCGATGGCAAGATCAAGGCGCGTCTGGAAGCCATCCTTCAGGAGCTCATTGCCCCAATTCGCGAGTGTAGGGCACAATTCTCCGCGGACCGCGGATACATAATTGACGTGATCAAAGAAGGCACGGAACGGGCGCGAGAGCGCACCGAGGCGACAAAGCGCGATGTGGTGAGTGCCATGGGGCTGTTCCAATTTTAGGTGAGCAGAGGTGGGAGATCCAGATGAAGGTCTGTTTCGTCCCGTCTCTCTAGTCTGATCAGTTTGCAGCGAAAATACGGTCTAAGTACGGACAAATCGGATACCTGCGATTGACCGGTCTGGAGACATCAACCGTGCTGCAACACGCGTGCTTCTGCGCATGCAAGATAATTCTGCGAAAGCAATAGCCGCAGCTGCATAAGTCCGCTCTGTCCGCATAGCAGTCATTGGACCCAAGTAAATGCTGCACTCCATCGTCAACATCCGCTTTGAGAAAGCTGCGTCGCGGAGAACGTCTCCTTCGAGCCCAAAGTCTCGAATGCTGCGCTCTGCTTGGATGACAGCTTTCAGAAAATACTTGCTTTCGATTGTCGTTCTCGACGACATAGCCTCATGGGTCGTCGATGGCGTCGCCAGCATTCATATGCGAACCCTATACCCCTTCCTGAACGCCGGGATTTTTCTTTGCTGCAGTGCAGTCGAGGGAGGTCGCCTTCTTCGGTGCGTGCTGCGGCATGATGACGAAGGAGCCAGCAATGGATCGTCCAAAATTTTATCGTTTCCATCAGGGTGAAAAGACCCTTCCCTTTGAACCTCAGGAGTATGAAGACCGTCTGTCGCGCCTTCGGACAGACATGGCGGCCAATGGCATTGAAGCCTGCGTTTTCACCTCGATGCATAACGTCGCCTACTTTTCTGGGTTTCTGTACTGTGCGTTTGGGCGTCCCTACGCATTAGTGGTAACTCAAACAGAAGATGTGACCATCAGCGCTGGTATCGACGCAGCTCAACCTTGGCGGCGCAGTCGTGGTGATAACATCACCTATACGGATTGGCAGCGTGACAATTATCGGCGTGCAGTTCTATCGGTCACTGGTACCGGTAAAACTATCGGTTATGAGGCCGATCATCTTACTTTCGCTCAACATGTTCTAATGGACGGCTTCCTATCGCCCAAGGCCATGGTGGATGTGGCCCCGATCACAATGCGCCAAAGGATGCACAAATCTCCCGCTGAAATTGCTTTGATCCGATCCTGTGCGCAAGTGGCCGATGTCGGTGGGTATGCTGTAAAGGACGCAATCAAAGCTGGCATCCGGGAGATCGATGTGGCGATGGCAGGTCGCGACGCGATGGAGATAGAGATCGCAAAGCGCTTCCCAGACGCTGAGTACCGCGACACATGGGTCTGGTTCCAATCTGGAATCAACACGGACGGCGCGCACAATCCGGTCACCGCACGTACCCTACAACGAGGCGATATCCTAAGCCTTAATACGTTTCCAATGATCAGTGCCTACTACACGGCACTTGAGCGCACCCTGTTCGTGGAAACGGTAGATCCTGCAAGCCTCACAATTTGGCAAGCCAATGTGGCAGCCCACGAATACGGCATGAGCCTATTGGAACCGGGTGCGAGCTGCGCAGATGTGACCGAGCAGATAAACACTTTCTTCGAGGAACGCGACTTGCTGCGATACCGGACTTTTGGGTACGGTCATTCCTTTGGTGTGCTGTCTCACTATTATGGACGCGAGGCAGGCTTAGAGCTACGCGAAGACATCGACACGGTGCTTGAGCCGGGCATGGTCATCTCAATGGAGCCTATGTTGACGGTTCCAGAAGGAACAGTTGGGGCGGGCGGTTATCGCGAACATGACATTCTGGTGATCACCGAAGATGGTAACGAGAATATTACAGGTTATCCGTATGGACCCGTGTTCAATGTAGTCTCGTAATATAGGGCAAAGCCGACCTTAGCATAGTTGCAGTAGAGGTCGGCTTTCTCTGCATTTCGGATCATGGGGCGATACGCAGCAGAGGTCAGCTCACCGTCGTCGCAACCCTATCACCGCGAAAATTTCATGCCGGATGACCACCGAGACTAAAACAAGGCCGATATTTCCCGTGATACGATGCTGATTCACCTTGCAGATGCGGCACCCCAAGTTTCTGTGAGCGCTTTATCACCCCTCCTGATTTCGAAGAGGCCAGCGGTAGTGATGGCGACACGCATTTCTGCACGTTCTAACCGGACAACCCGCGATCTTCAGTCGCTGCCTTTTCGCAACTTCCCACGCCATGCAAAAGATTGAATGTTTAGTCGCGTCAGGTCAGTCTCGCCTGCGATGATCCTGTCGCAAAGCGCCACAGCCCGCAGCGCTTGATCCTTTGTCAGATGTTTGTAAGCGGGGCGTGCGATATGGTCGTACCATGTGCCCCCACAGACTGTGTCCAGAACGATCCGTTGGAAGCAATGGTCATTCTGGACTGGCCAGTGTTGGTGCGATGTCCGTGCAAGCTGGGGCATGGTTTCTTTTGTCAACGTCATGTAGCGTGACACATACTCTGCGGTGCGCATGTGCTGTTCTGTCATTTTGATACCCCTGCTGCTTACCGTCGAAACTCGGCTACAGATAAAGGGAAGAAGCATCGATTGCGCCGTCCATCTCAGTGTCTATAGGGCATATTACACGACAGCTTCCGGGTTATCTGAGCTTTGAGCGCATAGAATTTGGGTGCCACCGAAGTCCAACCAGATTTAGTCTTCTCATGATCTGCTATTTGACATGCGAAAATCTTTCAATTCGTCCTTAACGATAGATAACTCATGTTCAACTTCTGCCAACAGCCGCTTTGTCTCTGATAGCTCTTCTTCAAGCATTTCGATATTCGCGTCTTTTACTGATAGTCCTGTTTCGAGGGACATGACGTACTGCTGCAGCTCTAACAGGATGCTTCGAGCGTGGTTTTTCTGCGCTCCTTCAGGTCTATTTTGCAGATCGTCAGCTTTCTTCCGTTGCTCCCATGCCGCGTGCATGGCGTTTTTTTTCTCGGGGTGCCGCTGTACAAAATTGTCGTATCTCTTCTTGATATCTGCGGCAGTGGCCGGATTTGTAGGGTTTAGACAAGCGGCAAGTGCTTCTGAGCCTTCAGCACTGTCAAGCTGGTAAAGCCTCTCGGCAATTTCGATCGAAGAAATTTTCGCATAGGACGCATATTTCTCGGGGATACGATCTGCTTCCATGCTGGATTTTAGAAAGCTATAAGCTCTGCGGACTTTGTGTAAATGACCTGCCGAGACCTTATGGCCGAGGATGGTCAGTTTCTCTCGGACTACGTTTATCCATTGCTCACCGTCGGATGATGTGCGTCCAGATTTCTCCAAAGAGGTGAGAACCCGTCCGACGGTGCGCCAGTCAGTGGCTGTTTCGGGTGTCAGCTCATTCAGGAGCTTCTCGGTCGAAGGTAATTTTTTGACATATTCCATGATGGTCTATCATAAAGTATCATAACGTAACCTCAAGTGCCTTCGACAATATTGCATCATGATACCAATATGATAGTGGATCACGTATAAGTATCATGGCAAGATGAAGGAGAGGTAGCGGATCATTTTACGAGGACGTTTCACGCGCGACCCGTAGCCAGACGCTTCTCTGCTTTGTGATAAGTACGATTGAGGATGTGAGAAGATCAATGAGAAAGGGAATGAGAACGCAGTTTCAGCCTTTAGCAGTTACAGACAGAAATGCTGCAGCAATGCTCGATATGTGAGTTCGAGATTTTTGGAAGTCGGTGTTGTGTGGCGCGTTACCAAACCAACGGTTATCGGGGGACACGAGCTTTGGATTGTCACAGATCTTGTAGCGATCCTCTCTGGAAGCGCAGCTATCCCACAGGAGGTCTTTACGGTATGACAAGACCTCCAAAACCCAAGATTTCCAAACCCCATTTGAAGTGGGTTTGGAAAGGCAAACGTGGGTGGCGTCCATACCACAGAGTTACCTTGCGTGAAGGCGGGACCCTGAAGGAGCGAGCTATTCAGCTGGAGTGGAAGGGCGACCCACAGGAGCTTGATCGCCTGTACTGGGCATGTGAAGCTGGCCGACATTCTAATCAGATCGTAAGAAGTCGATACACATGGCGCGAATGCATCGAAGCATGGCGATCAGACAAGCAGTTTCAAAGTAAGCTCGCTTCGAGCACAAAGAAATCATACCGTCCGCCGATGGAGTCCATTCTTGAAAATAATGGCACGAAAAGTCTGAAATCTATCAGTCGGCAAGACCTGCGTGCTGCCCATCAATCGCTCGCGGACACTCCCAAAAAAACAGACCGTCTGCTCCAGACAGTATCACTTCTCTGGAATTTCGCAGCTTTGGAACTTGATTGGCCATTGGGCGAGAATCCAGCGAAGGGCATCAAGCACTTCGGGAAACAGCGTGAGTTCGAACCATGGCCCGAATGGATGGTGGCGGCGCTGGATGAAGCGCCATTTCGAGTGAAGGTTCTGGCAAATCTCATCTTGGGAACAGGGCAAGGCCAGGGGCGGCTGTCGCGATGAGGCGCGATCAGTTTAAAGGTGAATGGATGACTGTCAGAGACGAGAAAGGCAAACAGGAGCTCGAGGTTTACTGTCCGCAGGCGCTCCGCCGGTTCGTCGAAGACCTGCCGATTGAAGGGCAGCACCTGCTTTCGAAAAACCTGACAGAACCGATGACCTATCATGCGATTGAAAAGGGCTTCAGCGCGTGGCGTCTATCTCTGGGTCGTGACGCAAAAAAGTTCAGCCTTCACGGCCTTCGAAAGCTATCTATTATTCGGCTGGCTGAAGCAGGTGCAAGTGATGCAGAAATCCAAGCGGTTACTGGTCAAAGTGCAGAGATGGTCGCTTACTACCGTAAGAAAGCGAGCCGTAGAATGCTTTCGAAATCTGGACAGGAGAGAAGAGAATAGAACACGTACAGAACGGAAGTTGGGACCAGACATTGGGACCAAGGGGCAAATCCCAAAAACGAAAGGACTGCCATAACCCCGTAAGTGTTTGAAAGATAAGTGGTGGGCGACCCTGGAATCGAACCAGGCGTGCGTCTCCGCGAGGGAGTTACAGTCCCCTGCCACACCTTGCGGCCTGTCGCCCACTTACGTCTGCGCATTGCGCCTGACGTGTGGGCGTGATTACAAGCGGCCCTAAGGGGCGTCAAGGCAAAAACCGATGGTTTTGTGCAGACTAGAGAGAGGCTGGAAAAGATGAAGAAACCAAAGTGGGTTGTTCAGAAAGAACAAGACAAAAAGACCGAAGCCAACCTGACGGTCTGGCTCTTTGGTTTGCATGCTGTGCGCGATGCCTTGATGAACCCCAATCGCGAAAAGCTCAAACTGATGGCGACCCCCAATGCGGCCGCTAAACTGGAAGAGGCGATTGCCTTTGCAGGCATCACACCGCAGATTGAAGATCCCCGCAAATTCCGTCCGCCGCTTGACCCGGGATCGGTGCATCAAGGCGCTGTGCTTGAGGTAAAGCCGCTGAACTGGGGGCGGCTAGAGGAGGTGTGCATCGGTGATGCGGCACCGCGGGTGATGCTGCTGGACCGGGTGACGGACCCCCACAACGTGGGCGCGATCTTGCGCTCTGCGGAAGTGCTGGGCGCATCCGCGGTGATCGGGACACGCCATCATTCGGCACCTGAAACAGGGGCTTTGGCCAAGACTGCGTCCGGCGCGCTGGAACGGCAACCCTATTTGCGGGTGCGTAATCTGGCGGATGCCATCCGCGCTTTGCAGAACATGGGCTATCTGGTGCTGGGACTGGACGGCGATGCAGAACAGTCGATTGAGGCTGCGGTCGAGGGCAAACGTGACCGGCCCGTTGCTTTGGTTCTGGGCGCAGAGGGGCCGGGCCTCCGCGAGAAAACACGCGAGACTGTGGATGCTTTGGTGCGGATTGCCGCATCCGGGCAATTTGGTTCGCTCAACGTCTCAAATGCTGCGGCCATCGCCTTATATGCTGTGGGACGCAGAACATAAGGCAGGTTTCATGGGCTACCCAACGAAGATCGCGACCTGCTGCCATTGTGGTAGCCGGACGGCACTCACGCTCGCATCCGGGCGGCATGAACTAAGCTGCGCAAGCTGTGGCGCACCCCTGCGCGATCTCAAGATGCTGCCAAAAGCCCCCGAAGCGCGGCCGTCAGCCATCAGCCACCAACCGCCTCTGCGCCAGTTTCCACAACAAGCCAAACCGAAGAAGGTCGGAAAGAACAAGCCGCGCAAGATGAAGAAACGCAAAGGCTGGTTGCGAGATTTGTCGGAAGAGTTGTTTGATCTGGTTGAAGATATATTTGACTAAGGGCTGTGGGCAGGTTTTTGCCGAGCGCCTTAACCTATCGTTCACGTCCCCGCGATACCCCTTTTACAGGCCGGGTTGGATTCTTAAGTATTTCCCAAGGCAGACGGGTCTGGAACGCCCCTCTGCTGCCTAACTGTCCCTCGTTCCACACTTCCGCGCCTTGAGGTTTTTCCTCGAGGCGCTTTTTTTCGGTCTGCGGTTGGGCTAGGGCTGCGGGATGGAATATTCGGATAAAATCCTGCGCGACGTTCTGACCCGCGCAAAACGGGTTGCGGTGGTCGGTGTCTCGACCAATCCGGTGCGGGCGAGCTATTTCGTGGCGCGGTATCTGGGGCTGCGCGGGTTTGATGTCGTACCGGTCAACCCGGCCTATGTGGGTCAGGCGTTGTTCGGGCGCAAAGTGGTTGCAAGTTTGAGCGATGTTGATGGTGGGGTCGATATGGTGGATATCTTCCGCCGCTCTGAAGCCGTGCCCGAAATCGTCGAAGAAGCGTTGTCTGTATTTCCGGACCTGCAAACGATCTGGATGCAAATCGGGGTGGAGCATGCGGAGGCGGCGCAAACCGCGGAGGCAGAGGGTGTTACGGTGATCCAGAACCGCTGTCCCAAGATCGAATATCAGCGGTTGTTTGGCGAGCTGCGCAAAGGCGGATTTGCCACCGGGGTGATTTCGAGCAAGCTGTGACCCAAAGGCGCGGGCAAGCCCGCACGACTTTCTTCAGGGGCTCTGCCCCGTCGATCAAAGATCGACTCCCCGCGGGATATAAGGGCCAAAAAGAGAAAGGCGGGGGATCAGCGGCCCGCTTTTTCCGCAATGCCGGATTGGGTTTGGCGGCGGGCAAGTTCATTGAGCACATCCGTCAGGGGAACATCACGGGCGGCGAGCATCACCATGAGGTGATAAAGCACATCGGCGGCTTCAGATGTCAGGGCTGCCTTGTCGTCTTTGACCGCTTCGATGATGGCCTCGATCGCTTCTTCGCCGAATTTTTCGGCGCATTTTTCGGGGCCTTTGGCAAGGAGTTGCGCGGTCCAGCTGCTGGACGGATCGGCGGATTTGCGGGCGAGGATGGTGGCGTAGAGATCGTCGAGCGTCATGTCAGCCTCATCGGGATGCCGGCGGCGGCCATGTGGTGCTTGGCCTGTGAAATGGTGAATTCGCCGAAGTGAAAGATGGAGGCGGCCAGCACCGCCGATGCGCCGCCTTTGGTCACGCCTTCGACCAGATGATCCAGCGTGCCGACGCCGCCAGAGGCGATCACAGGCACGCCAACCGCATCCGAGATGGCGCGGGTGAGGGGCAGGTTGAAGCCCTGTTTCGTGCCGTCGCGGTCCATGGAGGTCAGCAGGATTTCTCCGGCTCCCTTTGCGGTCACGGTTTTTGCAAATTCAACAGCGTCGATGCCGGTTGGTTTGCGGCCCCCGTGGGTAAAGATTTCCCATTTACCGGGGGAGACGGTTTTGGCGTCGATTGCGCAGACGATGCACTGGCTGCCGAACTGGTCAGCGGCGGTGGCGATGACATCGGGGTCTGCCACGGCGGCGGAGTTGAAGCTGACCTTGTCAGCGCCTGCCAGCAGCAGCGCCCGCACATCGGCGGCGGTGCGCACGCCGCCGCCCACGGTCAGCGGGATATAGCAGTGCTCGGCCGTGCGGCGCACCAGATCGAACATCGTGCCGCGGTTTTCGTGCGTTGCGTGGATGTCCAGAAAGCACAGCTCATCGGCACCTGCCGCATCATAGGCGATGGCGGCATCCACCGGATCGCCCGCATCGCGCAGGCCGACGAAATTCACGCCCTTGACCACACGGCCATCGGCCACGTCGAGACAGGGGATGATACGGGTCTTGAGCATCAGGCGAGCGCCTTGAGGGCGGCGGCCAGATCAATCGCACCGTCGTAGAGTGCACGGCCAGAGATTGCGCCTTCGATCACGCCGCTCGCTTTGAGCGCCTTAAGATCCGCCAGTGAGGATACGCCGCCGGAAGCGATGACAGGAATGGAAACCGCCCGCGCAAGCGCTGCTGTCGCATCAATGTTGGGACCGCCCATGGCCCCGTCGCGCAGGATGTCGGTATAGATGATCGCCGCGACCCCGGCATCTTCGAATGATTTTGCAAGGTCGGTGACCATCACATCGGTTTCCTCGGCCCAGCCCTTGGTGGCGACCTTTCCGTTGCGGGCGTCGATGCCCACTGCGACCTGACCGGGGAAGGCGCGGGCGGCCTCACGCACCAGATCAGGGTTTTCCACCGCAACGGTGCCAAGGATGACACGAGCGAGGCCGCGCTCTAGCCAGCGTTCGATTGTTGCCATGTCGCGGATGCCGCCGCCTAGTTGGGCGGGTACCTTACAGGCCTTCAGGATCGCCTCGACCGGTGCGGCATTGACGGGCTCACCTGCGAATGCGCCATTCAGATCGACCAGATGCAACCAGGCACAGCCTGCTTCGACAAAGCTGCGCGCTTGGGCTGCGGGGTCGTCATTGAACACGGTGGATTGGTCCATGTCGCCGTGCACAAGGCGTACGGCTTGGCCGTCTTTCAGGTCGATAGCGGGATAGAGGATCATGGCGCAGCCTTTGGTATTGCGATGGGCGTGGTTTTGCATGAGGCGAGGGGATTTGCAACGCGACCCAAGGTTAGTCTTGCCAGAAAGGACGCCACCGGACCAAGGTAGCTGCAAAACAGGGAGGATAGTGATGAAAACTTTGATGACAGCAGCGGGACTTTGCGTGGCACTGGCGGGGGCGGCTTGGGCCGCTGATCCTATTGTGGGCACCTGGCAAACAATCAAGGACGACAACGGCAATTCGGGCCAGATCGAGATCAGGGAATGTGGTGCGGCGATCTGCGGGACCTTGGTGCGTTCGTTTGATGCCAATGGCAAAACGTTCAAATCCGACAGTCAGGGCCGCACGCTGATCTGGGACATGAAGAACGAGGGCGGTGGCAAATACGGCGGGGGCAAGGTTTTCTCTCCCGATCGGGACAAAACCTATAACGGCCAACTTGTGCTGTCCGGCAATGCGCTGGATGTCAAAGGCTGCGTGCTGGGGATTTGTCGCAGTGGTGGTAAGTGGGCCCGGGTCAAATAAGGCCGAACGCCCTCAAGCCTTGATCCAGCTGCGCGGCTTTCCTAGAGTATTCATTATGGAATGCCGAGGGGTGGCACCATGTATCAGGTGAGCTTTAGACGGCCAATGATTGCGCTGGCGCTGGTGGGCTTTGCCACTGGCGCAGCGGCACAGGAGGGAGGCAGGATCGACCCTCCGCGCGGGCTTTGGGAGACCGAGCCTGACGGCATCGGCGTTGTGTTTCATGTACGCACGCGCGGCTGCGGGAGTGCGCTTTGTGCCCGCGTTGAACGGGTCAAGAACCGCGCAGGTCTTGATGCGCCGTCAGATGCGGTCGGCGAAAGATTGTTGTCACGGCTAAGGCCGCAACCGGATGGTAGTTTTCTCGGCGAATATCGGGACGGATATGGCGCGGTTTTTCCACAAAGTCGCGCCACAGTTGTGGGTCGTGAAATGCGGTTGAGGGCCTGTGAGGGCGGCCAATGCAAAGATGTGCTGTGGCGGCGGATCAGATAGGGGTGTTCGAGCTTAAAACAGCATTTGACGTAGCGCCTGACCAGGCGTAAAGAAAACGCTGCACCCGCTGAACTGCCGGTGGTCGACAACGCGTTGGGTGTGCTTGTATCGCTTTGGGGAGTGGTGCAGATGAAACTTTGCAAGTTTCTGTTTTCTATTGTTTTCTCGACGATGGCCGCGGCACCGCTTCGGGCCGATCTGGCGGTCGGTTTATGGCAATCGCAGCCGGATGCGACGGGATTGGTCGTCCATGTGCGCACCAAGAATTGCGGGTCGGCGATCTGTGGCCGGATAGAGCGGGCCAAGGATCTGCGCGGCTATGACACGCCATCAAGTGTTGTCGGGCGGCGTATGATCATGGGCATGCTCGCGCAGGAGGACGGCAGCTATGCCGGTCAGATCTGGGAACCGCAGCGCAATAAACTGCTGACGGCGCGGATGCAGGTGCAGGGCAACGTCATGCGTCTGCGAAACTGCGACGAGAGCGCCTGTCAGGATATTGTGTGGCAGCGGTTGCGTTAGGGCGTCCAGCTTAGGAAGTTGGCGATCAGGCGCAAGCCGGTGGTCTGGCTTTTCTCGGGGTGAAACTGCATGCCCAGCATCGTGTCACGCCCGATGATCGCCGTGACGTCGCCTGCATAATCCACATGTGCCAGCCGCTGGGCCGCATCAGTGACGGCCATATGATAGGAGTGCACGAAATAGGCGTGATCGCCGGTCTTTAGATCGGCAAAGACCGGGTGCGGATGATCAATAACCAGATCGTTCCAGCCCATGTGCGGGACCTTGAGTGCAGGATCGGCTGGCGTGATCCGCGTGACCTCTCCCGCGATCCAGCCCAGGCCGGGGGTGTCGGTGTATTCACGTCCCATGCTGGCCATCAGCTGCATGCCCACGCAGATGCCAAGGAACGGCCGGCCCTTGACCTCGACCGCCTCGACCATCGCGTCATAGATGCCGCTCGCGCCTTTCAGCGCCTCCATACAGGCGGGAAAGGCACCATCGCCCGGCAGCACAATTCTGTCTGCGCGGGCCACTACATCGGCATCGGCGGTAACTATAACCTCGCCTGCATCAACCTCGCGCGCCATGCGTTCAAACGCCTTGTGCGCCGAGTGGAGGTTGCCGGAATCGTAGTCGATGATTGCCGTCAGCATGAGCTTACAATGCGCCCTTGGTCGAGGGGATCGCATCCGCTTTGCGCGGGTCGACCTCGACCGCATCGCGCAGGGCGCGGGCCACGGATTTGAACGCGGCTTCGGCAATGTGGTGGCTGTTCAACCCATGCAGCATATCGACATGCAGCGTGATGCCGCCATGGGTGCTGAGCGCTTGAAAGAACTCGCGCACCAGTTCAGTGTCGAAGCCGCCGATCTTGGACGTTGGCAGATCGACATTCCAGATCAGGAAAGGCCGCGCGGACAGATCCAGTGCACAGCGTACCAGCGCGTCGTCCATCGGCAAAAGGCATGAGCCGTACCGCCGGATGCCGCGTTTGTCGCCCAGGGCTTTTGTGAGCGCCTGACCCAGCGTGATACCCACATCTTCAACCGTGTGGTGATCATCAATATGCAGATCACCTTTGGCACGGATGGTCATGTCGATCAGCGAATGCCGGGCCAGCTGGTCCAGCATGTGATCGAAAAAGCCGACCCCGGTCTGGTTGTCATAGCTGCCGGTGCCATCAAGATTGATCTCGACGCTCACTTCCGTTTCGGCGGTGCTGCGGGTCAGGGTCGTCTGGCGCATGGGGTGTCTCCGGCGGGCTGATTTGTCGCTGTTATAGCAGTCACGGATGGAAGGCCAAGCGCGTTCACCCCCAGATCACCCATTGCGGGGGAAGGGGGCTTGTGCAACCCTTTGGGGGTCCAACCAATGAGGCTCCCATGACAACCTGCGTGTTCATCCAGATCAGGTGCAAACCCGGCACAACCTACCGCGTTGCCGAAGATATCGCTTTGCGCGAAATCCATTCAGAGCTTTATTCGACGTCCGGTGATTTCGATCTGCTGATGAAGCTTTATGTCCCCAAGGGTGAAGACGTCGGTGTCTATATCAACGACCATCTGTTGGATATCGAAGGCATTGAGCGCTCGCTGACCACGATGACTTTCAAAGTCTTTTGATGCGGGCTTTGGCCTTTGCCTTGCTTTGTGGGTGGGCCGCGTTTGCCGGTCCGGCACAGGCACAGAAAATCTATGAAGGGTCGGAAGCCGCAGCATTGCGCTGTGCCAATACGCTGGCCTTGACGGCCGTCGCCTTGGCCCGCGCCGAGTTGATCCCTCAAAACGAAAAAGAGGTGATGCTGGGCATTACGATCCTGATGCTGGAGCGGCATGTCTCCGGCACGCGGTCACAGAAGAAAAGAGCGCTTGAGTTGATGCGCGACCGGCGCAGTGTGGACGACACCATCGCGGATTACCGCCGCAACGCGACGCAGTGTTTGCGACAGTTTCCGATCAACTAGGCAACCCTTTCGTCGACTGACACCAGCAGGGGGCAGAGGGCACGCAATTCAGGCGACGTCGGAGCCTTTGCTCCGACTGCGGCTGAGGGCGCGTTCGCGTGTGCGGTCGAAGGTTCTGTTCACCCTTTGGAAGCGGCTGGCACTTGGTGTAACCGGGTTCCCCACGCTCACGTCGATCCGCCTCTCAGTCCCATCCGCGTTCAGCAAATGCTGTGCGTTAAGAGCGGCTTGGATCTGATGTTCCACAAGCGGCCATTCGAGCGCCTCGGACCCCGGCAGGATACAGATGAACATGCCGTTCCCCTCGTAGGCCATCAGCAATCTGGGGCGGCCCACCGCCGTATTTATCGCTTCTCCGACGCCTTTCACTATCTGTGATAGTTCAGCCGTGGTGCACTTGGCAAAAATGTCGCTGATCTGGCTCAGGTGAACAGCAAAGATTGTGCTGCGATCGACCTTGCGCCGCGACAGTTGTGCTAAATAGTTCCCAAGGGCGAAGGGATGGATCAGGTTGGCCAATTCAGCGATACGCAGCGGCTCTGCAATGTCGATCGCGTGCTGTCCTGCAACTTGTTCCTCCGGGCGCTCGGTGGGCTCCACCGTCGAAAGGGGTGAGGCCTTTTCCACCATGCGTTCCGCGACACGCACCCGTGCTACGATCTCTTTTACATCAAAGGGCTTTGTCACGTAGTCATCAGCCCCGGCGGCAAAGGCATTCTCGACGGTTGTTATGTCGGTGACAGAGGTCAGCATCAGAATCGGCTTGTGCCGGTGGCGGGGCATCTGGCGGACCGCCTTGCACAGATCGATCCCGGACATGCCAGGCATCGTAATATCGAGGATCAAACCATCCACTTCGAAGTCAGGATCCTCAAGCATTGCCAATCCGGCGATACCAGACGGGGCAACCGATATGTCTGGCAGATCGGCTTGTGCGAAGATCGTTTGGAGCAGGTCCAGAATCAGGGGGTCGTCGTCAACAGCGAGCAGTCTCATTGCGTACCTTTCCTTTACAACCCGGCAACCAGAAGGCGTGTAACCGGAGATTGTATTCTTTAAATCTCTACAATCAGGCAGGTTTGTGGCGAATTTTAGAAGATTCTGAAACGCGGGGCCGGTGGCGTATAGGACTTCGGCCGCTGTCCGCCGATGACATAAGCATCAGGACGCCGAAACGAAAAAGACCGCCCCGAAGAGCGGTCTTTTCAAATTCCTGCCGGGGTTTGGCAGGACCAAATTGGAGCGGGCGAGGCGATTCGAACGCCCGACCCTAACCTTGGCAAGGTTATGCTCTACCCCTGAGCTACGCCCGCATCCTTTGGTGTGAGCGAAATACCCATCCTGACCGCCCCGTGCAAGAGGGAAATCCGCGGTTTGTACGATTTTCTTTTCTTTATTTCGACGGGCTGTGTCCGCTGACCAAAAGCGCTGTCAAATTAGCCCATGCAGGATGAGACCAAGGGCGCTGAACGTGATGCCCATGAGGGTCAAAACCATGCCGATCTGGCGCAATCCTATCTTTTGTGGCGTTGCTGAAAAGCCGATGGCGTGCAGGATACGCCCCGTGACAAAGGCGATGCCGAGCGTATGGACAGCCACCCCGGGCGCACCGGAGAGTTCAGCAAGCAACATCAAGATTATCGCGACCGGCGCATATTCGGCGCAATTGGCTTGGGCGCGCATGCGTTTCAACAGGGCTTTGTCGCCAGAATCACCCAGGGAGATGAGATTCGCACGGCGATAGAGGATGACCCGCCAGGACAGCACAACAAAGATAAGCGCCAACAGGCCTGCGTAGAGGGGTGTAAGGAGGGGGATCATCGGTTTGGACCTTTGGCAGGGGATCATATAGTCAAACCGTAGCGCAGGCGCGTTGTAGTGGCCAAGAGGCAGTTTGGTAATGAAAGTGCTCCATCTCATCAGGGGCCAAGCCGCGACCTTCGACAACGACCTTCGTGAGTATACATAAAAAAAGGCCCCAACCGCCGTTGGAGCCTTATGTTTTCAGATGTCAGTCTGACCTCAGTGGCCGGGCTGTTTGTCCCACAACTCCTGCTTGGGCAGGGTCTCGAAGGTATGCTCCGGGGGAGGGGAAGGAAGTGTCCACTCCAGCGTGTCAGCATATTCGTTCCATGGGTTGTTCTGTGTCACCCGTGCGCCGCGCATCAGGCTGTAGGCCATGACACCGAAGAAGAACAGGAAGGACGCAAAACTCAGGAACGCACCCCAGCTGGAGACGTAGTTCCAGTAGGCAAAGGCTTCAGGGTAGTCGATGTAACGACGTGGCATGCCCTGACGGCCCAAGAAGTGCTGTGGGAAGAAGGTCAGGTTCGCACCGATGAACATCGCCCAGAAGTGCAGTTTACCGGCCCACTCGGGGTACATCTTGCCCGTCATCTTGGGGAAGTAGAAGTAGATACCCGCAAAGATCGCGAAGACGGCACCAAGGCTCATCACATAGTGGAAGTGTGCCACAACGTAGTATGTGTCGTGATAGTAGCGGTCGACTGCAGCCTGTGACAACACGATGCCTGTCACGCCACCTACGGTGAACAGGAACAGGAAGCCGAAGGCCCAGAGCATCGGTGTTTTGAACTCAACCGAGCCGCCCCACATGGTTGCGATCCATGAGAAGACTTTCACCCCTGTCGGTACCGCAATCACCATCGTCGCCAGCATAAAGTAGGCTTGCTGGTTCAGGGTCATACCCACGGTGTACATGTGGTGCGCCCAGACGACGAAGCCCAAAGCACCAATCGCGATGATCGCCCAGACCATTGGCAGGTAGCCAAAGATCGGTTTGCGAGAGAAGGTAGCAATTACGTGGCTGATGATGCCGAAACCGGGCAGAATGATGATGTAAACTTCGGGGTGACCAAAGAACCACAGGATGTGCTGGTACAGCACCGGGTCACCGCCGCCTGCCGGATCAAAGAACGCAAATCCGAAGTTACGGTCCATCAAGAGCATGGTAATCGCACCGGCGAGGACCGGCAGGGACAGCAGGATCAGCCAGCTTGTGACAAAGATCGACCAAGAGAACAGCGGCACTTTGAACAGGGTCATGCCGGGGGCACGCATGTTCAGGAAGGTCGTGATCATGTTGATCGCACCAAGGATAGAGGACGCACCGGAGACGTGAACCGCGAAGATCGCGAGGTCCATCGACATGCCGCCTTCTTTGACGGAAAGCGGTGGATACAGAACCCAACCGACACCGGAACCGGCCTGACCATTGCCGCCGGGGGCGAGAACGGAACAAACGGCAAGTGTTGTACCGGCCACATAAAGCCAGAACGACAGGTTGTTCATCCGAGGGAACGCCATATCCGGCGCACCGATCTGCAACGGCATGAAATAGTTGCCGAAACCGCCGAAGAGGGCCGGAATAACAACAAAGAACATCATGAGAATGCCGTGACCGGTGATCAGAACATTCCAAAGGTGCCCGTTGGGCGTACAGACGGCGGAAGAATCGGCGATGAAACGCGCGCCTTCCATACACATGTACTGAACGCCGGGGTTCATCAGCTCCAACCGCATGTAAACGGTGAAAGCAACGGATACGAAACCCGCGAGCGCTGAGACGATCAGGTACAGAATACCGATGTCTTTGTGGTTTGTGGACATAAACCAGCGCGTGAAGAACCCGCGCTCGTCGTGATGGTCGTGCCCGTGAATGGCTGCGTCTGCCATGCGGTGCCTCCTCGATATTAACTGCATATACACCGCGCCTGTTGGCAAAACGCGATGCGAAGTGGTTTTGGTTCTAATCCGATGGACCGTCAGGGGCAATGGGCGGTGTGTCGCAGGTCAGATATAATTGCTGAGGGTTTGTACTTCTTTAATGGCGACTGAAGCGGGCGTGCCTGGTTTGGTAGTGACGGGCTATCGACACCTTCGATGAATCGCGTTCTGCATCGAATCCACAGAACAAAAGCCATGCGCGATATGCGCATGAAATTGTAAAATTTACGACATTCCCCGCATCAGGATCCTGTAGCAGCGGCGAACTCGCGCATATTTTGCAGCAGCACCTTGGTATCTTCGCGGGAACAACGGAGAATCCCATGCCTCAATCACACGTTTACCAAAACATCGCACGCGCTGTAGCTGCCCACAAAGTCGACACCATGTTCGGCCTGATGGGCGATGCGAACCTCTTTATGGTCGATAGTTTCGTACGTGAGTGCGACGGACGCTTTGTGCCTGCCGCCTATGAAGGAGGCGGCGTGCTCATGGCGATGGCCTTTGCACACGTCACCGGTAAGGTCGGGGTAGCCACGGTGACCCACGGTCCTGCGGTCACAAACTGCATTACCGCCCTGACAGAAGGGGTGCGCGGGCACCTGCCTGTGGTTCTGCTTGCTGGCGACACGCCGCAGGACAACCCGCGTCACTTACAAAGTATCGACCAGCGCGAATTGGTCAAGACCACGGGCGCAGGCTTCGAACAGCTTCGCTCACCCGCAACGGTCGCAATGGATGTCGCCCGCGCATTCTACCGCGCTCAGGTGGAAAGACGGCCCATCGTGTTGAACATGCCCGCCGATTTCATGTGGCAGGAAGCAGATTTTGATCCGAAGGTTCTGAATGTCTTTACCGATCCCGGCGATGTGGCTGAAGGCGACACATTGGATCAGGCCATCGGTATGATCGCTTCTGCGCGGCGGCCGCTGATCCTTGCCGGCAGCGGTGCGATCAATGCACGCGACGAAATCATCGCGCTGGCCGACCGGTTGGAAGCACCACTGGCAACCACGTTGATGGCAAAGGGCTTGTTTAACGATCACCCCTATAACATTGATATTTTTGGCACTTTGTCGACACCTGCTGCGTACGATCTGATGGGGCAGGCCGATTGCATCATCTGTTTCGGCACGGGGCTGCATGACTTTACCACGGACCGGGGCAAGTTGATGAAGGACAAGCGGATCGTCCAGATTGATACGGAGCCCACGGCAATCGGCGGCACATTGCATCCTGATGCGGCATTGATCGCCGACGCGGGCCATACGGCCAAAACGATTCTCTATTGGCTGGACGAGGCTGAAATCGCAGGCAGCGGCTTTACCCGTGACCTTGATATCGACGTGCTGACGGCTCATCCGGTCGGCCCTAAAACGACGTCGGAAGGCTGCATCAACTACGTCGAGGCGCTTCAGTTCATGGAAGAGGCCCTGCCGAAAGATCGCGTGCTGGCCACGGATGGGGGCCGCTTTATGACAGAGGTTTGGTGCCGTATGTCAGTGCCAGACCCGCGGCATTTTGTGGCGACAGTCGGTTTCGGCTCCATTGGTTTGGGCCTGCAGGAAGCTATCGGCGCGGGGGTGGCCTATCCGGACAAGCCCGTCGTGCTGTTTTCCGGCGACGGCGGGTTCATGATGGGGGGCATCAACGAATTCAACACGGCTGTGCGCCTGGGCCTTGATCTGATCGTGGTGATCGCGAATGATTCTGCCTATGGGGCCGAACATATCCAGTTTCTGGATCGCAAAATGGACCCGAGCCTGTCCGAATTCCATTGGCCGAGCTTTGCCGCTGTCGGCACAGCCTTGGGTGGCACGGGGATCGAGGTCCGCTCGATGGATGAGCTGAAAGCAGCGATGGATCAGGTGCAGACCCGCAAGGGGCCGATGTTGATCGAACTCAAACTGGACCCGAACGACGTGCCACGCATGCGGGCGTGATTACAGCGGCTGTACCGCGTAGGGTGTGACATCGCTGCCGAAGGTCTGAACGAACTGCTCGCGCAGCGCCAGATCGAGATCGTCCATCGTGACCGGCAGTCCCAGATCGACCAGAGATGTCACCCCGTGGTCGCTGATGCCGCAGGGCACGATGCCGCCAAAGTGGCTTAGATCAGGTTCCACATTGATGCTGATGCCGTGAAAGCTGATCCATTTGCGCAACCGGATGCCGATGGCGGCGATTTTGTCCTCGGCGGGGCTGCCATCAGGCTGCGGCGGCTTTTCGGGCCGCTGCACCCAGACCCCCACGCGGCCGTCACGCAGTTCGCCACGCAGGTTGAATTGATCGAGCGTCGCAATCACCCAAGCCTCCAGATCACGCACAAAACACCGCACGTCACGGCCACGCTTGGCCACATCCAATAGAACATAAGCGACCCGCTGCCCCGGTCCGTGATAGGTATATTGCCCACCGCGTTTGGTATCATAAACGGGGAAACGGTCCGCATCTGTCAGGTCCACCGCCCGCGCCGAGGTGCCAGCGGTATAAAGCGGCGGATGTTCTACGAGCCAGATGCATTCGGGCGCGTCACCAGCGGCAATCGCGGCCACCCGCGCCTCCATCCAGGCTTCGGCTGTGCGGTAATCCGTCAGCCCGTCTGTTGTGATCCAATCCACCATACAGGCGATGTAGCGGCCCTATGATCCAGCAGCAAGGTCTGGTGCGTCCCTCTCAACCCACGGTGAAAACACTTTGCGGCGGCAGGTTGCGCGGCACACCGCGACAATAGCCGGGCAATTCGATCCGGTAGCGCAGCCAGCGTCGCGCGATTATACGTCTGCGCGACACACAAACCTTGGCACCCTTCTGGATAGGGATCAACCGGTCCCCGGTTTGCAAGACCCGTAGCCGTTCGGGTGTTTCAAATAGCACCATCCGGTGCGACGCATCCCGACCCGCCATTGTGTCCACGTCCAACACCTCTGCCCAGCGGTACTCCACGCTGAGCAGGAGGCCATGGAGCGCAATTGTTAAAGCGACAAACATGCCCACCGCCGCCAGGCTTTGGACCCGGCGGGGCGCATCTGATCGTGTCTTTGCGGTGCTGCCCTGCATGATCGCCCCTTCTTTCGGGCGCTACCCTGCAGGATCACTTAGGCGATATAAAGACGGTATTCGGAGGCGTTCAGGCGGCTTCGAGTTCTTCCATCACCTTGGTCAGCATCTGCACATAAGCGTCGACCCCTTGCGCACCGGTCACCAGATACCTTCCGCCAAAGACCATCGATGGTACACCCGATATGCCCCGCGAGGTCCAGAATTGTTCGTGCGCACGCGTTTCTTCTGCGCGGCTCTGACTGTCTAGAAGGCCGCGGGCCTCCGTTGCATCAAGACCCGTTGCATCTGCGATATCCACCAGCACGTCATAATCCGAAACATCCCGTCCTTGGGTGAAATGTGCATCGAACAGCGCCATTTTGAGAGGATGCTGCAATCCTTGCTCCTGCGCCCGACCCAAGAGCTGATGTGCGGCAAAGCTGTTCACGATCTTGCTGTCTGCGGTGAAGTTGAAGTCAAAGCCAAGTTCTTTGCCAACCTGCACAAGATGGGCGCGGTTCTGATTCGATTGCTCGGCGGTGCTGCCGTATTTCTCCATGATATGCTCGCGCACATTCTGCCCCTCTGGCGGCATCTCCGGGTTCAGCTCGAAGGGATGCCAGCGGATGAAGGCACCAAGTTTGAGCGTTGCAAGCGCCTGTTCCAGCTGCTTGTAGCCCACGATGCACCACGGGCACATGATGTCCGAGACGATGTCGATTTGCAGGGCAGGGGCCTCGATGGGCTGCGTCGAAGACATGGCGGATCCTTTCGTGTGTCAGGTGCTCTATGTCGTCCTTTGACACGTCTGTTACAACCTTGGCTGCAAAAAAGACCAAGGATTCATTTTGGCGCGCATAATTCATGTGCTAGCGTTTTCGCCAATATAATGAATCACTTTTTGCCGGAGACCCTAAAATGCATTTCAAATCCATCACCGGTGCCGTTCTGGGCGCCTCGCTAATCATCATTCCCGTCGAACGCGCCCAAGCGGACGCGGGCGATTTCATCGCCGGTGCCATCATCGGCGGTATCGTCGGGGCCAATGCGAAGAAACAGAAGCGCACCTATAAAAAGAGGGTATACAAGAAGAAGACGTACCGCCCGCGCATTCCAGCCACGCAGGAAGGCCGCAATATTCAGGCATCGCTGAACTACTTCGGCTTCAATGCAGGTAGCGTTGATGGCCAGTTGGGCCAAAAGACCCGCAACGCGGTTTCCCAGTATCAGGCCTATCTCGGCTATCCCGTGACAGGCCAACTTTCTGCGTTTGAACAGAACCTGCTGACCTCCAGCTATAACCGTGCGCAGGCGGGCGGTTATGCCGTTCAGCAGCAGGTCGCCGCGACCCCGGACGGCACGCGCGGTCTGCTGAAAACATATCGAGCCGAGATGGCAGGCCAGTCGCCTGCAGGCAATGCGGCACCCCAAACCACCATCGTGGTCGCGCCTCAGCCCGCACCGATGCCTGTGGCACCTCAGCCCGCGCCGGGTACAACCACCGTTGCCGCTGCTACAGCACCGCTCGGCGGGGCAGCTGCTTTGGCGACAGCCGTGGCACCCGCAGCCGGCTTGCCCAGCTTTATGGGCGCAGGCTCTCAAGCCTCGCTTGCTTCCCATTGCAATACGGTATCACTGATCACCAATACCAATGGCGGTTTCACCACACTGGCCAGCATGGCCGACCCCAATGTCGCGCTCAACGAACAGTTCTGCCTTGCGCGCACCTATGCGATTGCCAAGTCCGAAGAGCTGGTCGGCCAGATCCAGGGCTTCACCCCCGATCAGATCGCCGCGCAATGCGAAGGTTTCGGCCCCGCGATGAAAGACTTTGTGTCCTCGCTCTCGCTGAAATCCCGTGATGCGGTGGTGGCTGATGTGTCCTCCTTCATCCTGACCACGGGCATGTCCCCCGCCCAACTGGGCGGCACGGCGCGGATCTGCCTCGGCGTGGGGTACCGCACCGATAATATGGACGTGGCGGTCGGCTCTGCCCTGCTGCTCTATACAATGGGCGAAGGTGTTTATGGCGAGCTGATGGGCCATCACCTGGGTCAGGGCTTTGGCACCGCGAAACGTGCCGACATGGCGCAGGATTGGTATGCAGCTGGCCTCACAGCTGTCGATACCGGGGCGGCGGCGGTCTTTGTGCCGGGTCAGCCCGAACGGACCGAACTCATTCGTGCCGCGACCCAGCGTACCGCTGGTGCGCCCGCGGGCCTGCCCAAGCCGCAAGCCGCCTCCGTAGGGGGACTGCCGACCTTTTCGGTCACAGAATAACGCGATTTTAACGCAATCCTAGACCAAGCCCCGGTGCCCAAGCGCACCGGGGTTTTTTGTTGCAGTTTTCCTCTTCACAAGCACGAATTTCCCCGCTACACCGCGCAAACCAACATGGCTTGCGGTCGTGGCGGAATGGTAGACGCGCAGCGTTGAGGTCGCTGTGGGGTAACACCCGTGAGAGTTCGAGTCTCTCCGACCGCACCACTGGTTCTTGCGCAGCAAGGTGCCGGAACTCCCTTATTCCTTATGTGATAAGTCGCTCACAGAGAGTGACGCTCAGCAGCGTCCTGCTTTGCCTTCTGTTCTGTAATTGCACTGACGACACCGAGGCTTTTGCGCCCTGATGCGCATGATCTGTCTTCGGTTTCCCGCGGGCATGACTTGGTCACCATGCCAGCCGCACCATCACGTTTCCGCTCAGATTAAACCTGTGTTTGCGCTTCATAGTGACTTTACTGTACACCGAGCTAACTGAGTTAATCAGACCCAATCGACAGGAAAGATCGCGAAAAATCGTGGCATCTGGTCGCAACGGAAGGGTAGCGGTGTGCGAGTGATGGCAGAGCAGGGGCTTTTGCGTTGGATTTCAGCTGGGGCGGTTACCGCTGCCTTATGCTGGCCCGTTATTATGAACGCGGCAGAGGTTACTCTGACAGGCGTTTCAGAAGATAGCGATCTTTATGGCACGCTGTCTGGCGGTTCCCTGCTGATAGAACAGACCAGCCTTGAAGAAACCCCGTCGACGCAAGAAGTCGTCGCGGCCGCGCAAGCGGATTACGGGCGGCTGCTGGCTGTGCTTTATGACCAGGGATACTTTGGTCCGGTCATCAAGATTACATTGGACGGTATTGACGCGGCGGCCATCCCGCCGGTGCAGCCTCCGAACGCAATTGATCGCGCGGTCATTACCGTTGATACCGGTCCTCTGTTCCGCTTCGGCACTGCGCAGATCGCCCCTGTCGCACCGGATACTGAACTGCCCGAAGAATTCGCCACGGGCCAGACTGCAAGTCTGAGCGTGCTCAAAGATGCGGTGTCCAGCGGGATCGACGGTTGGCGGGCGCAGGGTCATGCCAAGGCGGATTTGGAAAGCCAACAGCTGACGGCGCGGCATCAGGATCGCACGATCAATGCAGAATTGCGGCTGGCACCGGGGCCGCGTTTGCGGTTCGGACCTTTGCAGGTCACCGGCAACAGCGCCGTCAGAACAGACCGTATTCTGGACATTGCTGGCCTGCCCACAGGCGAAATATTCGATCCGCGTGAATTGCGGTTGGCCGCCACTAGGTTGCGCCGCACAGGGGCGTTCAGCTCAGTGGCATTGCTAGAGCCCGACAGGATCGGCCCAAACCAGACGCTTGATATCACCGCGCAATTGACCGAAGCCAAGCCGCGCCGCTTTGGCTTTGGTGCGGAACTTGGATCGCTCGAAGGGCTTACGCTCAGTGCATTCTGGCTGCACCGCAATCTGCTGGGCGGGGCAGAACGTCTGCGGATTGAAGGCGAGATCAAAGGCATCGGCGGCAATTCAGGCGGAGAAGACTACCGACTTTCGGGTCGTTTTGAACGCCCCGCGACCTTTAATGAAGACACCGATTTCTATGCCCTTGCGCAGATCGAACAACTGGATGAGGTAAACTATTTCTCTCGCCAGCTTGACCTTGAGGCCGGGATCGAAAGGATCGCCAATGAAAACCGCACCTACACATTGGGTCTGGGGTTGCGCACGGCCGAGACACGGGATGCCTTTGGCGAGAACCGTTATACCCTGCTGACACTGCCGCTTAGCGCGCAGTTTGATTATCGCGACAACCGGCTTGATGCTAAAAACGGCTATTATCTGAACGCCAGTCTCACGCCTTTCCTGGCCGTGAGCGGGTCGGACAATGGCCTGCGTACCTATGTGGATGCACGGGCGTACCGCACCTTTGGTGAAGCCCGTCCCGTGACCTTTGCGCTGCGCGGGCAATTGGGGTCTGTGTACGGCCCGGACCTCAGCGAGGCTCCTGCGGACTATCTTTTCTACTCGGGCGGTGGTGGCACGGTGCGGGGCCAACCGTACCAGACACTTGGCGTGGATCTGAGCAACGATCAGACCGTTGGCGGACGCAGCTTTGTGGCGGTATCGGCAGAGGCGCGGATCATGGTCACCCAGAGCATTGGCGTGGTCGGCTTTGTCGATGGGGGGTATGTCGGGTCAGAGGAATTCTATGACGGGTCCGGCGTCTGGCATTCTGGCGCAGGGATCGGGGTTCGGTATGATACCGGCATCGGCCCTATTCGTGTTGACCTTGCAGTGCCGACATCCGGTCCCGAAACCGACGAGAACTTTCAAGTCTACATCGGCATAGGGCAATCGTTTTGATGGGTTTACTGAAATCAGCCTTCGCAGCCTTGGCGCTTGTATTTTGCTCCTGTCTGGCAGCAGTCGCGCAAGAGAGCGAAGACAAAGGGTTTTTGACCCGCACGATCCAGGACGCGCTTAGCGGCGCAGGCCGGACGGTCAGCATTGACGGCTTTGCAGGCGCGCTCAGCTCGGCAGCACGGTTTGACCGGATGACGATAGCCGATGGCGAAGGTGTCTGGCTGACGCTTGAAGATGTGGTGCTGGACTGGAACCGCAGCGCCCTGTTGCGGGGACGGCTGGAGGTCGAAAGTCTGACTGCGCAGAAGCTTGATCTCCCGCGACTTCCCATCTCCGAAGGCGACCCGCTCCCCGATGCTGAGGCGACCCCCTTTAGTCTGCCTGATCTGCCTGTCTCTATCGAGATCACCGAGCTTGGCATCGAAGAGATCAACCTTGGCGCACCCTTGCTAGGCGAGTCGGCCCAACTGACCGTGGCGGCGTCTGCGGTACTGAATGGCGAGCAAGCGGATATCGACCTGACCGCCAGCCGCACCGACAGTAAACAGGGCGAGTTCATCCTGCGTGCAAATTTCGAGCGCAGCGATAGCTTGCTGGACGTGATGCTGCAATTAACTGAAGGCACCGAGGGACTAGTCTCGCAGCTGCTCAACATCCCGGACCGGCCATCGGTGGCGCTCTCGGTCGAGGGCAGTGGACCTATTGATGATTTCACGGCGGACATTGCTTTGGATACTGACGGCCAGCCCCGTCTTGCCGGACAGGTGATTCTCGGCACCCAGGACGCCCGCAGTGGGGGGGATACGCCCGACCGCCGTGTTCAGGCCGACATAGGCGGCGATATCACGGCCCTTCTTGCCCCCCGCTTTCGCGAGTTCTTCGGTGAAGATGTGCAGCTAAAGGCAGACGCCCTGCTGCAAAGCTCCGGCGCGGTGGACGTGAGCGCTTTTTCTCTGAATGCGCAGGCCGCCAATATCGAAGGCAGCGTAGCGTTGAATGCTGGCAAATGGCCGACCTTGATCGATATTACCGGACGCATTGCCAATCCCGATGGCACCACCATTCTGCTGCCGGTCGGTGGTGAGGGGACCCAGGTGGAGGCGGTTGATCTGCGTGTGGATTACGATGCGTCGAGTAGCGACGCAATCGAGGCATTGTTTGATATTGCTGGTCTTTCGATGAGCGCTGGTGAAATTGAGCGTACCCAATTGAGCTTGGACGGCACATTGACTGGCGGCGAGAATGAGCCGGGAAAATTCAACGGCGACGTGGCCTTTGATCTTGCCGGGCTTGCCTTGCGCGATGCGGCTTTGGCCGAGGCCGCGGGCAATCAGATCACGGGCCGCACAACCCTTGCCTATATCACCGATCAGCCATTCCGGTTGAGCAATCTGGACCTGAGCGGCACGGACTTTGGCTTGACCGGCAACGCAGTGGTCGACGGGATCGAAACCGGTTTGCAAACCCAGCTTGATGCACAATTGCGAGCCACCGACATCAGCCGGTTCTCGGCTCTTGCGGGGCGCGAGTTGGACGGCCAGACCGAATTGGCGCTCGAGGGCAGTATCGCCTTGCTGGCGGGGCAGTTCGATCTGGTGCTGAACGGGACGACACAGGATCTGGCGCTGGGCATCGAACAGGCGGATGCGGTTCTGGCAGGACGCACCGAATTGAGCCTTGCCGCCCGCCGCGACGAAACAGGGACTTTCCTCCGCGATCTGGCGGTGGAGAATGCAGCGCTTAGCCTGACGGGGGAGGCTGCATTGCGCACCGATGACAGTCAGGCGCAGGCCGACTTCCGGCTGAACGATATCGGCCTTGTGATGCCACAGTACAGCGGCCCCGTCACGGTGTCTGCTACCGCAACTCAGGACGCGCGCGGTTGGAGCGTTGATGCCAGGACCGACGGCCCCTATGAGGCTGCGCTGACCGCACAGGGGTTGGTGACCGGCCCGAATGCGGTTTTACGGTTCAGTGCAAATATTCCGGACGCCAAACCTTTTGCCGAGCAAATCGAAGGTCCCGTCACCGCCAATGGTACTCTGCGCAAGACCGAGGACGGTTGGCGTCTGGATACGGGGGCGACCGGCCCCTACGATGTGCAGGCGGCGATTGAAGGGCTTGTCACACCTGCCATCGACGTGAGCTTTAATCTCTCAATGCCCGATGTGCAGCCGCTTGTGCCACAGGTCAGCGGGCCGCTTCAGGCGCAGGGACAGTTGCGTCAGACCGATCAGGGCTTTGTGGTGGATACAACCGCAACCGGTCCTTACGGATTGCGTGCCGCAGTTGACGGATTGGCCACCGGCCCCGACATGCAGCTCAATTTCGATTTGTCCCTACCAAATGTCAGCCCCCTTGCACCGGGCATCAACGGGGCCTTGTCGGCCAGCGGCGATATCCGTCAGACCCCCGAGGGCATCATGGTAAATACCACCGCCGATGGTCCCTATGGCGCCAAGGCTGCTGTGTCAGGATTGGCCACAGGGCCCGACATGCGTCTGTCTTTTGATGTTTCTGTTCCCAATGTCAGCCCCTTGGCACCCGGCATCTCTGGCCCGCTTTCGGCCAATGGTATTGTACGGCAGACCTCAGATGGCATCATGCTTGAGACAACGGCGAGCGGCCCCTACAGCGCCCGCGCCGCAGTCGAAGGTCTGGTGACCGGACCGCAGGCCAATGTGACATTTACGGCCGATATGCCCAACATCGGGGCGCTGGTCGACAATATCAGTGGCCCCCTCAGCATCGCAGGGTCGGCCCGACGTCAGGGCAGCGGATTTCAGGTCAGTACCGATGTTGACGGCCCGTCGGGCACACGCGCGCAGGTGTCAGGCACGATTGACCCCGGCGGGCAATTGAACCTCGATGTCGATGGGTCGGCCCCTTTAGGTCTGGCCCGACCATTTCTGGAACCCCGTGATCTACAGGGGCAGGCCCAGTTCGATCTGGCCATCAACGGTCCGGCGGCACTCTCGTCGGTCAGTGGCACGATCAGCACGGCAAACGCGACATTCAGCGCCCCGAACCTGCGGCTGGCGCTGGAAGGGATCAATGCTGATATTCGTCTGGTCAACAGCCGGGCACAAATCGACGTAACAGGCCGCGCCACCAACGGCGGGCAATTGCGTGTTGGTGGCACAGTCGGGCTGGGCGGCGGATTGCCTGCGGATCTGACGATTGGTCTTGATAATCTGGTTCTGATCGACCCCAAGCTTTACCGCACATCTGTCAGTGGCGCCTTGCGCCTGGCCGGGCCGCTCAGCGGTGGGGCCAGTATCAGCGGGCAAGTCGATGTCGGTGAAACCGATGTTACTGTCCCGTCGACCGGGCTGACCAGCATCGGAGATATTCCACCGATCAACCATATCGGTGCCACACGTCCTGTGATCGCCACGCGGCGCAAAGCCGGGATCGACAGTGCTGCGGCGGGGGATGATCCGACGAGCGATGGCTCCGGTGGCTTTGGCCTGAACATCGCGGTCAACGCACCCAATCGTATTTTTGTGCGGGGACGCGGGCTTGATACTGAACTGGGCGGGGCTTTGCGACTGACAGGCACGACAAACCGCATCATCTCTACCGGGCGGTTCGATCTTATTCGCGGTCGGCTTGATATTCTGGGCCAGCGCTTTGATCTGCGCGAAGGGTCGATCCAGTTTCAAGGCGATCTGGTGCCCTATATCCGCTTTGTCTCGGCTACCTCCACCGACACGGGCGAAGTGCGCGTGGTCGTCGAAGGCCGTGCCGATTCTCCCACCGTAAGCTTCGAAGCAACACCTGACGCGCCGCAGGATGAAGTTCTCGCGCAACTTCTGTTCGGGCGCGATCTGACCGAAATATCGGCCCTTCAGGCGCTGCAACTGGCCAATGCGGTGGCGACACTCGCCGGACGTGGAGGCACGGGGGTGATTTCGAACTTGCGGGAAAACTTCGGGCTGGACGATCTGGATGTGACGACCACCGACAGCGGGGCCACGGCGGTACGGGCGGGCAAGTACATCTCTGAAAACGTCTACAGCGATGTGACCGCCGCATCAGATGGGGAGGCGGAAATCTCGCTAAACATCGATATCACGCCAAACCTGACCGGTCGGGCAACCCTTGGGTCAGACGGCAACAGCGGTATTGGGATTTTCTTCGAGAAGGACTACTAAGGGCCTGCGGCTTTGGCGGTGAAGACGCCAAAACGGCCCTTGTCGAACAGCAGCCCCGCACCGTCGCCCGGCCGCTCGGCGGCATGGGTGACTTCACCCAATATAATCGAGTGATCGCCGGCGGGATGAACAGCATCCAACTTGCAATGGAAGGCGGCAAGGCACCCTTCGAGTTGCGGGGCACCGCCCGGTCCGGCGGTCCAGTCGAAGGACGTAAAGTCATGGCCCTGGCTTGCGAAATGCAAAGCCATTGCTTCCTGATCCTGTCCCAGCACATGGATGCAGTAGGTTTGCGTTGTAGCAAATACATCGTGCCGTTTCGAGCGCAATGCTGCGGACCACAGGACCAGCGGCGGATCAAGCGAGACTGAAGAGAATGAATTTGCGGTCATGCCCATCGGGCCAGCGTCGGTTTGCGTGGTGATGACCGTCACGCCCGTGCCGAACCGCCCGAAAGCGGAGCGCAAAGCCGCCGCATCACCGGGCGCGAAAAAGCTCAAGTCATTGTCCATCGGAGCCTGCGTTGCCACGCCCGGATTCATTTGTCCATAGAGCCCCATGTCGCGGCCTTTCGATAGAGCAAAGCGCTGCTCGGCCATAGGCCCACAGGCAAATGCAGTTTCGGATCAGACCAGTATATAGGGCGCGATCCCGACAGGATCAGGTCGGGATCGCGGCAAATTTTTGCGGTGGCGCTCCGTGCGTTACTTTTTGTTCATGCGGTTTTCGATCAGATCGTCCACCACCGCAGGTTCCGCCAGCGTTGAGGTATCGCCCAAGGCACCGAAATCGTCCTCGGCAATCTTGCGCAGGATGCGGCGCATGATCTTGCCCGAACGGGTCTTGGGTAGGCCAGGGGCCCACTGGATAAGGTCGGGCGATGCAATGGGCCCGATCTCTGTGCGCACCCAGCCCCGCAATTCGGCCCGCAACTCTTCCGTTGGCTCTTCGCCGCCCATCAAGGTCACATAGCAATAGATGCCCTGACCCTTGATATCGTGGGGATAGCCGACGACTGCGGCTTCGGCGACCTTGGCATGTGCAACCAGTGCGCTTTCGACTTCGGCGGTGCCCATCCGGTGGCCCGAAACATTGATCACGTCATCGACGCGACCGGTGATCCAGTAGTCGCCATCCGCATCGCGCTTGCAGCCGTCGCCGGTAAAGTAATAGCCCGGATAATCCGCAAAGTAGGTTTTCTCGAACCGCTCATGATCACCCCAGACCGACCGCATCTGACCCGGCCAGCTGTCGGCAATGCACAGCACGCCTTCCGCCGGATTGCCTTTAAGCTCTTCGGCCGTGGTTGGTTCAAGAACGACAGGTTTGATACCGAAGAACGGCTTCATCGCAGAGCCGGGTTTCATCGCATGTGCACCGGGCAGGGGGGTCATCAGGTGGCCGCCGGTTTCGGTCTGCCACCAGGTATCCACAATCGGACAACGCCCGCCGCCGACGACTTCGTTGTACCAGTTCCAAGCCTCCGGGTTAATTGGCTCACCCACGGTGCCCAGCACCTTGAGGCTGGACAGATCGCACTTGGTGACGAAATCCTTGCCCTTGCCCATCAACGCGCGCAGAGCGGTCGGGGCCGTATAGAACTGGTTCACCTTATGCTTTTCGCAAACCTGCCAGAAACGGCTGGCGTCGGGATACGTTGGCACGCCTTCGAACATCAGCGTCGTGGCCCCGTTCGCCAGCGGACCGTAGACAATATAGCTGTGGCCGGTGACCCAGCCCACATCGGCGGTACACCAATAGATGTCGCCATCGTGGTAGTCGAAGGTGACCTCATGCGTCATCGCCGCATAGACCAGATAGCCCCCGGTGGTGTGGACGACACCTTTCGGCATCCCGGTGGAGCCCGAAGTGTATAGAATGAACAGCGGATCTTCGGCGTTCATCGCTTCGGGGGCGCAGGTGTCTGCAGCCTCTGCGGCAAGCGCATGATAATCGTAATCACGCCCGTCGGCCCAAGTCGTTTGGCCGCCGGTCCGCTTGACCACCAGACATTTGACGGTGTCCTTGCAGTGCAAGAGCGCCTGATCCGCGTTGGTCTTGAGTGCTGTGTTGCGGCCACCACGGGGAGCCTGATCTGCCGTGATGAGCACCTTGGCGTCGGATCCGTTGATCCGTGCAGACAGGGCATCCGGTGAAAAGCCCGCAAACACGATGGAGTGGATCGCACCGATACGCGCGCAGGCGAGCATGGCATAGGCCGCCTCGGGGATCATCGGCAGGTAGAGGATGACGCGGTCACCTTTGCCCACGCCCATGTCGCGCAGAACATTGGCCATCTTGCAGGTATTTGTGTGCAGCTCGCGGTAGCTGATGTGCAGCGCCTCTTCATCAGGGTTATCAGGCTCCCAGATGATCGCGGTCTGGTCGCCGCGCGTTTCAAGGTGGCGGTCAATGCAGTTCGCGGCGACGTTCAACTCACCATCGGCGAACCAGTTGATGTGCACATTGCCGAGCGTAAAATCGACATCCTTGACCTGGGTGAAGGGTTTCATCCAGTCGACACGGCCTGCCTGTTCGCGCCAGAACGCATCTGGATCGGCAATAGAGGCGGCATACATCTCGTCGTACCGCGTGGCATCAACATGGGCACCCGAGGCCATCTCTTTGCTTGGCGGATAGGTTGTGGCTGCTGTATCGGACATATGTAGTTCCCCCCTTGAATGGTTTTGCTGGGCTCTGCCGGAATGGCCCGGTCGCGCCGCAATCATTGCGAGGGATCATAACGGGCTGTGGACGGAAAGAAATAAGCAACTGGCGTGGCGCGGTTCGCTTGTAAATGATTTTCCGGCCTGCGGGTAAAGTTGTAAATTTTTTGGCGGAGAGGAAGGCCAGTGGTTTTGGCGTATCGGTCTGACCAAGAATGCCGCTATGATTGCCCAAAGCGCTGGAGTGAGCCGCGCGGCTCATATGACAATGGAGAGTCCGATCCCCCGACCTCAGGTCACTGCCACAGTTCAGATCGACGATGCGCGCGTTCGCGTCACCTGTTTTGATTTCCCGATCGGAGCCGAGACCGGATGGCACGAGCACGGGCTGGACTATGTGATCACCACCCTGACGGACTGTACCATGATGCTGGAAGGACCGGACGGAGCCACAAGCGAAGTCATGATCGAGGCCGGGACCACCTACCGCCGTGACAGCGGTGTCCGGCACAATGTGATCAATGCGGGCCAGGCGCCGATGTCATTCGTCGAGATCGAGTTGAAATAGCACTTGGGTGTTGGCAGGGGGGCCTCTGCGCGTTAGCTTCTGACCCAAGCGCACTGAGGAAGGTGCGCATCAATGGGAGAGACACCAATGACCAAGTTTTTGAGCGGCGCAGCCGTCTGCGCCATTTCGTTTGCCTTCGTTTCCGAAGCCGCAGCAACCGAATGGAATGTATCCGTCTGGGGCAAGCGCCGGGCCTTTACAGAACACGTTGAAAAGCTGGCCGAACTGGTCAGCGAAAAGACGAACGGCGAATTCACCATGAACGTCAGCTATGGCGGCCTGTCCAAGAACCGCGAGAACCTCGATGGTATCTCCATCGGTGCTTTTGAAATGGCCCAGTTCTGTGCGGGCTACCATGCCGACAAGAACCGCGTTGTGACCGTTCTGGAACTGCCATTCCTGGGTGTCGAGAACCTGGAGCAGGAACGCGCCGTCTCAAATGCAGTCTACGCGCACCCTGCTGCAGCCGAGGAAATGGCACAGTGGAATGCCAAGCTGCTGATGACCTCGCCGATGCCGCAGTACAACATCGTTGGGACGGGCGAACCACGCACCACGCTTGAGGATATGAAAGGCATGCGCGTCCGCGCAACCGGCGGTCTGGGCAAGGCGTTTGAAGCGGTTGGAGCTGTGCCCACATCCGTGACCGCGACAGAAGCCTATCAGGCAATGGAATCAGGTGTCGTGGATACGGTGGCCTTTGCCCAGCATGCGCATCTGTCCTTTGGTACGATCAATCAGGCCGATTGGTGGACCGCAAACCTGAACCCCGGCACCGTCAACTGCCCGGTCGTGGTGAACATTGATGCCTACGAATCCCTGTCGGATGCAGAGCGCGAGGCACTGGACAGTTCAGTTGAGGAATCGCTCGACCATTATCTGGCCAACTATGGCGAGTTGCTGAAACGTTGGGATGCGGTTCTGGAAGAAAAAGGTGTCGAAAAGGTCGAAATCGCCCCCGAAGTGCTGGAAGAGTTCCGCGCAACGGCTGCGGCACCGGCACGCGACGCCTGGATCGCAGACATGGAAGCGCAGGGCCTGCCCGGTCAGGAGCTTTATGATCTGGTGGTCAAGACTTTGGCGGATGCCAAAGCTGGCAACTAAGCCTGCGACGTGACTGGCGGGGGTAACTCCGTCCTACGGTGGGTATTGCCGTAGGGCGGGGTTGTCCCCGCCCCCCCTAACAAAGGACATCGCCATGGCAGGCTCGGCCGCAGTGTTGGAAGATTCCAGCCTCCTCAGCAAACTTGACCGTATACTGCTACCGATCGAGCGCTTTTGTGCGTTGCTCTCGGGGTTGGCTATTTTTTCACTGATGTTTCTGGCGGCCTATTCGGTGACGTCACGCAAGTTTTTCGGCGCGCCGATGATGGGCTATGTCGATTACATCGAAGCCGCGATGCCGATCATTGCGATCATGGGTGTCTCCTATGTCCAACGCGACGGCACGCATATCCGCATGGATATGTTGGTCTCTGCCCTCAAGGGCCGGACGCTTTGGTTCTTTGAGCTGATATCCGTGTTGATGATCCTGATTTTGATCGTGGCGCTCACCTATGGCGCATGGGAGCATTTTGATCGCTCTTTCGATTGCGCGCGGCTCCTGTGCAGCCGTGACAGTTCCATTGACGTCGGCATCCCGATCTGGCCAAGCAAGCTTGTGGTGCCGGTGGCTTTTGCTGTGCTGGTCTTGAGGTTGCTCTTGCAAGCATGGGGCTATGGGCGTGCGCTGATATTGGGGCTGGAAAACCCCGTTGCTGTACCGCTGAACCTAACCATCGCCGAACAGGCGATGATCGAGGCCAAAGCGCTGGAAGGGCTGACCGATGGAACCGATTGAAATTGGCCTATGGGTCTCGGGCGGGATGCTGGTGTTTGTCGTCCTTGGCATGCGCGTGGCCTTTGCTGCTGCGATGGCGGGGTTCGTCGGGCTGGTCTGGCTGCGCTGGAACGGCTTTGACTATGACCCCGACCGCTTTTGGAAAGCCGTTGAAATCAGCGTCAAGATTGCAGGCCTGACGCCGCATTCGAAAGTGTCGGCTCAGGTCTTGTCTCTGATCCCTGTGTTTATCATGATCGGCTATCTGGCCTACTACGCCAAACTGACGACCGCACTGTTCGAGGCCTGTAAACGCTGGTTTGCCTGGGTGCCGGGTGGCCTTGCTGTCTCTACCGTCTTTGCGACCGCGGGCTTTGCGGCAGTTTCGGGCGCATCGGTGGCCACGGCGGCGGTCTTTGCCCGCATCGCGATCCCCGAGATGCTCAAGATCGGGTACAACAAACAATTCGCGGCAGGAGTTGTCGCCGCTGGCGGGACGTTGGCCTCGCTCATCCCGCCATCCGCAATCCTTGTCATCTATGCGATCATCGTGGAACAGGATGTGGGCAAGCTCTTGCTTGCAGGCTTCATCCCGGGTGTGTTTTCGGCCATCGTTTACGCCAGCATGATCATTGGCATCGCGATGATGTGGAAAAACGTCGGCCCGCCTGTCACGGGCTTCACCTGGCGCGAGCGCTTTGAATCCCTGCCACCTGCATCGCCCATCGTTTTGGTCGTCGTTGTCATCATCTTCTTTGTCTACAATCCTTTCGGGGACGCATGGGGCACACCCACCGAAGGCGGTGCGGTAGGTGCGTTCATTGTCTTCCTGATGGCGCTCTACCGCGGCATGCGCTGGGGCCAATTGAAAGAGGCGCTGCTGGACACAGCCAAGCTGACGGTGATGATCTTTACCATTATCTGGGGTGTGCTGATCTATGTGCGCTTTCTGGGGTTTGCCGAATTGCCCGCTGCTTTTGCAGACTGGATCACCTCGCTTGAGATGGCGCCGATCCTTATCCTGATCTGTATTTTGCTGGCCTATGCTGTGCTCGGCATGTTCATGGACGCCATCGGAATGTTGCTGCTGACGCTGCCGGTCGTTTATCCGGCGGTCATGGCTCTCAACGGTGGCGAAACCGTGGCGGCGGCTGATTCCGCCTTTGGTATGTCAGGTCAGATGTGCGCGATCTGGTTCGGTATTTTGGTCGTCAAAATGGCAGAGTTCTGCCTGATCACGCCGCCCATCGGTCTCAACTGTTTCGTCGTTGCAGGCGTGCGGGACGATCTGACCGTGCAAGATGTATTCAAAGGGGTGACACCGTTCTTCATCGCCGACGCGGTGACCATCGCCCTTTTGGTGGCCTTCCCGGGTATCGTCCTGTGGTTGCCGTCACTCGCCGGTTAGGGCGGCATCGGTCTTTTTGTCCGAAAAGCTTTCTTCTTCCAGTTCGGGCGACCCGTCGTCGCCCGACAAGAAGTTTGCAACAATGTGCAGCGGCTCGAAGTTCTCGCAGATCACCTTGAAGACCACCAGAAACGGTACAGCGACAAGCGCCCCGGGAATGCCCCATAGCCAGCCCCAGAAAACCACGGTCAAGAACACGGCGACTGTGTTCATTGCCAACCGCCGCCCGACGAGCCAGGGTGTCAAAATCTGACCCTCGATCGCAGTAAGTATCTGATAGCCAAGCGGCGCAAGCAGCGCGTAGCCCAGACTATCAAAATGAACGATCGCAAAGGCCGCGACCAATGCGCTGCCGATGAAACCCCCAATATAGGGCAGGAAGTTCAACAATGCCGCGGCAATGCCCCAAACATAGGCATTGGGCAGGCCCAGTGACGCGAGATAGAGCCAGAGGCAGACGCCAAGTCCGGTGTTGATCAATGAAATCGTCAGCAAGTAGCGCGAAACCTGCCGCTCGATGCTGTAGACGGTCGAAAGGGCGCGTTTCTTGCCTGCGAGTGTCGGGAAAGACTGCACAATCTTTTTGTAGAACAATGACCCCGAGGACAGGACGAAGAGGGCCAAAACCAACGTCACTGCAATCGTCGCCCCGATCCGCGAAGCCGTATCAAAGGCCGAATCCAGCAGGCCGGGCTGTTTGACCACAACCTCCGGCGTTCCCTCGCCGCCTGTGCCGATCTTTTCGACTTCTTCCGTGGCAGAGCGCATCTCCTCCACCGCATCGGACATGGTGCTCAGCTTGGTGCGGATCTCGTATCCCATGCGCGGCAGCTCGTCGCTCCATGCAGCGATCGTGCCTGCCGATCCGGCGATGACCGCGAGGATCAGCAAGCCGGTGGCGCTGACGAGGATAAAGGCAGAAACCCCGTGTGGCACCCCGACACGGTACAACCCTCGAGACACCGGGCTTAATGTAAGCGCGACCAGAAAGCCCAGCAGAACCGGCAGAATCAGATCCCGGGCGAAATAGGCGGTCGCGAAAAGGGACAGGATGACAAGAACGCGGAGGGATCGTTGGATTGAGGCAGTGTGTTCCACAGGAACCCTTTCGGCAAATCTCTGACCGAACACAACGAATGGCATCACGAAAGGTTCAATTCATTTTGAACACATGCAGGTATTTCGTGCGAAGCAGTCGAATTTCGCAGGGTCGGACAGAGGAGCAAGGGCCACCCGATTGACGCACGGCCGGGACAGGCGCAGGATGACGCTCCAAGCTGGAGGATTTGAATGGAACCGCTACCCACGACCGATGCCGCGCCGCTCAGCGATGATATGATCGCGCAGATCACCCAAGCCGTTGATGCGGGGTTTGATGCGCAAACCGCTTTTCTGGCCGACTTCGTCCGCATCCCAAGCCTTCGGTTCGAAGAAGGCCCGGCGCAGGATTTCATGGCCGATGCCCTGCGAAAGCGGGGCTACTCGGTCGACGACTGGACGATTCACCTCAGCGATCTGGAACCACTGCCGGGGTTCGGCCCGATCATGGGGGATTTCTCACGGGCGCGATCGGTTGTGGGCACGCACCAGCCGCAGTCGGTGAAAGGGCGTTCGCTGATCCTGCAGGGCCACCTGGATGTGGTGCCTGCCGGCCCGACCGATATGTGGGAGACCCATCCCTTCGATCCGGTGATCCGCGATGGCTGGATGCACGGGCGCGGGGCAGGGGATATGAAATCGGGCACGGTTGCTGCGCTGTTTGCGCTTGATGCCTTGGCAGCGGCTGGATTGGAACCCGCCGCACGGGTGCATTTCCAATCGGTGATCGAGGAGGAAAGCACCGGCCTTGGTGCGCTCTCCACCCTCCAGCGCGGCTATCGCGCCGATGTCGCCGTCCTGCCGGAGCCGTCAGATTTCTACATCAACCGTGCCCAGATCGGTGTGCTGTGGTTCCGGCTGGCGGTGCGCGGGCGGCCCGTACATGTCGCCGTCGCAGGGGATGGATCGAATGCGATCATGGCCAGCATGGATGTCATCAAAGCCTTGCAGGGACTTGAGGCCAAGTGGAACGAACGCGCGGCTGCGGACCCGGTCTATGGCGACGTGCCGCATCCGCTCAACTTCAACGCAGGCAAGATCAAGGGCGGTGATTGGGCCTCAAGCGTGCCGGCGTGGTGCGATGTGGATTGCCGTATGGGCGTTCTGCCAGGTCAGGATCTTGAAGCCGCCAAGGCCGAGATTGCCGCCTGTGTCGCTGATGCTTCACGCGACCATCCGTTTCTGTCCAACAACCCGCCCGAGGTGATCTGGAATGGGTTTCAGGCCGAAGGTTATGTTTTGGGTGAAGACGCGGACCCGGCGCTGGACGTGATGCGCAGCGCGTACCAATCGGTCTTTGGCGCAGAGGAAGCCTTGCAGGAAAGCAAGATGACCGCGCTGACCGACACGCGGTTTTACGGCCTATATTACGGCATCCCCTCGTTCTGCATCGGGCCACGGGCGCAGAACATCCACGGCTTTGACGAACGCGTGGAACTGGAATCGGTGCGCCAGCTGACCAAACTGCTGGCGCTTTTCATTGCGGAATGGTGCGGGGTCAATCCTAGGCAGGGGTAAGCGTGATCACCCGCTGTGTCACCGCATCCACCGCCGCGCGGCTGTAGGCCATTTGCACATACTCGCCGCGCGCCCATAGCGGGGCCAGATCGTCGTAATGGGCATCCCCCGGCAGGCCCGATTGCCCCGGCGCATTGATCCAGACGGAATTGTCCCATTCGCCCACATCGACAACCATGCGCACAGATGCACCCACGCTGACGCGGTAGCTGCTTGCGTCGTAATGAGCCAGCATGACGGAGGTGGTGTCGCCGCCCTTGTCCAGCGGCCCCACGTCAAAACCGTCCGTGACCGATGTCACGGCATGTGCAAACCAGCCCTTATGCAGATCGCCCCAACGCCAAGTGGCCGGATCACTGCCAAAGCGTGTGCAAGCATCGTCCCATGCGGCAGAAAGCGTTTCCAGCAGGAAGGTATCCCGTGCAGCCGGGTCGCTTAGCCCGGCACGCTCTGACAGTGCCGGATGCTCACCCTCCAGCAAACGCGTCACCATCGGGATATCCCCCGGTGCCAAATATTTGCGGAGCTCCGCATCAGGGGCCACACGCTCCAGCAAAGCAGGCCGCAGATGCGAGGACAGCCACATCTCAAACAGCAGCGCGGCCGCAGAACCCGCGTCCGCCCGTCCATCCCAGCCCGCGAACAGATCTCGGATGGCGGGGGGCAGATCTTCCGGCAAAAGCACCAGCAACCGCGGCGCAAAAGGCGAGGCGCTGTCGGTTTGTAACGCACAGCTGCCTGCTACGTCACGAGCATCGCCTGCACCAATCACCTCGGCTATCCGGTCGGCACGGCCATCCTCGTACCATTCAAAGCCCACTGGAATGGCTGCATGGTCCCAGTCCTCCGGCATGTTCATCTCGTTGGCGGAATGCACAAACCCGCGATCCGGATTTTCAATGGCGGGTAAATCGGCGGCAGTCAGGTACCCGTCCCATTCAAAGCGGCCATCCCCTGACACGGGGGCCAGACCGCGCCAGCCATTGCGGCGCGGCACATAGGCCGCCGCCTGCCAGCACAGGTCACCCGCCATATCGGCATAGACAAGGTTCACCGACGGTGCGCCCCATGTGGTCACAGCGGCGCGAAAGTCCTGCATCGTTTCGGTGCGCATTGCTTTGAGCGACGCCATATAGGGGGCCGTGCCGGGATCGGTGAAAACGGTGCGGATTGCCACTGCGAGGTTTTGGTCGGTGTCCTGCCAAACCACCGGACCGTGGCGGGTGAAATGCAAGGCGAGGGTCTGGTCCGGCGCACCCTTAACGGCGAAGACCTCATCGACCTGCATTATGGCTTCGGAACCGTCGCCATAGCGGTAGCGCCCATTGTCGTCCGGCAGCGTGTCGTAGACCAGTACGTCTTCTTGGTCCGCGCAAAAGATCGTCAGGCTGAAGGACGCGGTGCCGTTGTGCCCTGCCATGATGCCTGGGGATGTGGGCTCGCCCGCGCCGATCAGATCCATGCCCGGCGCGCTCAGGTGCACCATATAGCGCAGCGAAGGGGCCGCATGCGCGCGGTGCGGATCGCTGGCCATGATCGCGCGGCCCGTCTCTGTGTGGCTGGCTGCAATCGCCCAGTTGTTCGACCCCTCCATTGAAGGTGCCGCACGGTGCACAGTTTTGGCCGCATCAACCTCGGACCAAAGTGCCGCGTCTTCTAACGGTGCGGCCAGACGCGCTTGAGAAAAACTCACTGGCGCAGTGGCCAGCGCGTAGACGGCCAAAGCATCATCGGGCAGGGGCGCGGGATGCATTGTTTCCCATTCGCTTTCGGGCACCGGTGGTGACAATGTTTCTCGCAGCAGATCGACCTCTGAATCCGCCAAACGGTGCACAATCGACCGCGCCAACTCGGACTCGCCGTTGCGCGACAGACAATGTGTGCGGATGCGCACCACGTCTTCAGCCTGCCACTTTGCAGGCTGCGTCCCAAGCGCCGTGAACTCGGGCGGCAGTGGCAGGTTGCCCGCGCTGACCTGACCAATGGCGGCGTTGATCCCTGCGGCGAAGGCTGTGCAGATGTCCTGGGCATCCGCGCCATAAGCTGCCCATTCCGCCGCCATATCCCCGCGATACAGAAAAAATCGCGCGGCACGGTCCTGCATCAGATAGCCGGGGCCGAAGTCTGCCGCCAAAAGCCCCAGACCGCGCTTGCGCCACAGATCCATTTGCCAAAGACGGTCACGCGCCGCGTTGAACCCTTGCAGGAAAAACGCATCCTGTGTGGTCTCGGCGCGGATATGGGCCATGCCCCAGTGATCAATGGCGATGGTGGCAGGGGCGCTGAGGCCGTTGAGGGCAAAACTGTCCATGTAAATACTTCCTTCAATATTGACTGATGGCGCGGGCGGCTTCCTGGCCCAGGGGGACAACGCGCTGTGCGTAATCCGCATCGGACCATTCTGACAATGATCCGGCGATATGTATGGCGGCAATCGGGTTTCCATGCGTATCCATCACCGGAAAACCGGCTGCAATCTCTCCCGATAGGATCTGGTTACAGGCAATGGCGTAGCCCGCTTGCCGAGCCTTTTGGACCTCTGCCATCAAGGCGGTTGGATCGGTTATGGTTTCAGGCGTAAAGGGGCGTTTGTCTGACCGCGCCAGAATATCCGCCACTTGGGGGTCCGGCAGCTTTGACAGGATCGCCCAACCGCCCGAGCTACAGAAGGTCGGCACCGAATGGCCGACGAGCGTGGTATAGAACATCTGCCGTTTGGTTTGCAGGCGCACGGCGTAAAGCACACGCAGATCATCAAAGAGCGACAGGTCGACCCGTTCGCGCGTGGCCTTGCGCAGCTCTTGCAGCACCGGCGTGGCGCGGCGCACCAGTGGATCAAGCCGCAGCGTATCAAGTGTGTGGTCCAGCAGGCGAATGCCGGGCAGGAAGCCGTGCCCGCCTGCGTCGCGCTGAACATAACCCAAGGTGCGCAACGTGTGCACCATGCGCTGGGCTGCACTCCGGTCGATGCCAGCCGTCTTTGCCACCTCGGATAGCGACATCGGCCCATCTGCGTGGTGAAAACTGGACAAGACCGTCATCGCGCGCTCCACTGATTGCACGAAAAGCGGATCGGCCCGCTGGGCGTCCGACAGATCGCGAAGGCCTGATTCAGCACGTGTCCGGTTTCTGGACATCTTGTCTCCCCTCAACGCACCCATTGACCTGAGGGCAGCTTGGCTTCTACGATTAGAGTACGATGCAAGCATATTGCAATGCAATACACTGCAATCGGAAATGAGACGTCGACCACCGGGTGTTCACACCGGATGCAGTTGATCTCGAGAAGGGGAAATGAATGCCACATCGCGTTGCGGTTGCCGGATTTCTACATGAAACAAACACCTTCGCGCCGACCAAGGCGCAGTTGGCTGACTTTGTTCAGGGCGGCGGCTACATGCCAATTTCACGCGGCGCAGAGGTGTTGTCGCGCGGCAAGGGGATCAACCTTGGCATTGGTGGCGCGGTGATCCACGGCGAATCGGCAGGATGGGAGATGGTGCCGATTCTCTGGGCCGGGGCCATTCCGTCGGCGCATGTTTCCCAAAATGCCTACGAAAGCATCACGGACGAGATCCTGGAGGGCATAAAAGCGGCGTTGCCTCTGGATGGCGTATTCATTGATCTGCATGGCGCGATGGTGGCCGAGCATGAAGACGACGGCGAAGGCGCGCTGCTGATGCGGTTGCGCGATATCGTCGGACCGGACGTGCCGATTGCTGCAGCGCTCGATCTGCATGGCAACATCACCCAAACCATGGTGGATGCAGCGGATGTTCTGGTGGGGTTCCGCACCTATCCGCATGTAGACATGGCCGAGACAGGCCGTCGCGCCGCTGTGCAACTCGACCATCTGATGGCGCGGGGCATACCCTTTGCCAAGGCATTTCGGCGGCTGCCTTTCCTCGTCCCGATTGCGTGGCAAAGCACCCGAGAATTTCCAGCCAAAGACCTCTATGATCTGGTGGCGGCCACAGAAACCGGGGCGGTCTCTTCGACGTCATTTTTCTTTGGCTTCCCGGCTGCCGATTTTCCGGGCTGCGGCCCCACGGTCATCTGCTACGGAGAGACACAGGCAGACACGGATGCGGCCGCCGACAGGATCGAAGCTGCCGTGCTGGCCGCTGAACCGGATCTGGCGGGCAAGACGTTTGACCCGGATGCTGGTGTGGTTGAGGCGATGCGGATCGCGGGCACTGCAACGCGACCGGTTGTGATTGCTGATACACAAGACAATCCGGGAGCCGGTGGCGATTCAAACACCACCGGCATGCTGCGGGCGCTGGTACGCAACAACGCCCAAGCCGCCGCGCTCGGCAACATGGTGGACCCGAAAGCCGCTGAGGCGGCGCACGCCGCAGGGCAGGGCGCAGAGATCGACATCGCGCTGGGCGGGTTTTCCAATATTGCGCTCGACAGCCCGTTCGAGGGGCGCTTCACCGTTGAAACGCTCAGCGACGGCAAGCTGATCGCATCGGGGCCATTCTATGGAGGTGCGCCGCTTGATCTGGGCCCATCGGCCTGTTTGCGCATTGGCGATGTGCGTATCGTCGTGACAAGCAACAAGGCGCAGATGGCAGATCAGGAAATGTACCGCTTTGTCGGAATCGAACCGACGAAACAGAAGATACTGGTGAACAAAAGCTCGGTGCATTTCCGTGCGGATTTCGACCCGATCGCCGAAGTGATCCTGACCTGTACCGCCCCCGGTCCGATGCCTGTCAGCCCGGCCAGCCTGCCATTCCGTAATTTGGCACCCGGTATGCGGATGGAACCGATGGGCCGTGTCTTCGACCCGGAGGAGGTCCGTGAAATTGAATTATCCTGATGCTTGCACAGCTGGCTTTCAGGCCCCCAGATAACAAGACCGCGCCGCAAAAGGGTCACCAAACCCGGCGTTTCGATAACCAACCAAGGGAGTTACTATGAAACATACCACATTCGAGAAAACCAAGGCACGCGGGATGGGCAAAATGCTGCGCACATCCGTGTTAAGCGCCACGGTTGCGAGCCTTGCCCTGATGGCGGGGCCCAGCTTTGCCCAAACGCTCACAGCAGTGAAACACTCGGCGCTGAGGGTGCTCGACCCGATCATGACCACCGCCTACATGAGCCGTAACCACGGCTACATGATCTTTGACACGCTTTATGCATTGGACAGCGATCTGGTGCCCCAGCCACAGATGGTCGACAGCCACACGGTGTCCGATGACGGGCTGACCTATACCTTCACTCTACGTGACGGTCTGGCGTTCCATGATGGTGCACCAGTGACGGGTGAAGACATTGCCGCCTCCATCGCGCGTTGGGGTGAGCGGGACGGCATGGGGCAAGTCCTGATGTCCTTCGTTGAAAGCATGACACAAGGGGCTTCGGCCAACGAGTTCGTCATAAATCTCAAAGAACCGTACGGCCTGGTGATCGACAGCCTTGCGAAACCATCCTCAAACGTGCCGTTCATCATGCCCAAACGGCTTGCCGAAACGCCCTCGACCGAGCCAATCCCCGAGCAGATCGGCTCTGGCCCCTTCACATGGGTGGCAGAGGAATTCCAGCCGGGTGTGAAAGCGGTCTATGCCAAATTCGAGGATTATGTCCCGCGTTCAGAACCCCCAAGCTGGGCTTCCGGTGGTAAGGTCGTTAATGTGGAACGTGTCGAATGGGTGGTGATGCCTGACGACCAAACCGCGCTGAACGCGTTGCAAGCCGGCGAGATCGACTATTGGGAAAGCCCGCCGTCCGATCTGTTGCCCATTCTTGATGCCAATCCCGATGTAACGGTCAAGAACCTGAACGCGCTGGGCATGCAGACCATCATGCGTCCAAACACGCTGAACGCACCGATGGATGATGTCCGCATCCGCCAAGCGGCCATTGCGTCGGTCAAGCAAAAAGACGTGCTTGATGCCTTGGTCGGTAATCCGGAGCTTTACGCGCTCTGTGGGGCGATGTTCGTCTGTAACACGCCGCTTGCATCCGATGTCGGGTCCGAAACCCTGACCGAGGGCAACGGGATGGAAAAGGCCAAGGCGCTGCTTGAGGAAGCTGGCTATGATGGCACGCCCATCGTGATCATGCATCCCACAGACGTGGGCACGCTGCGCACCCAGCCGGTGGTTGTGGCGCAGGCCATGCGCGACGCGGGCTTCACCGTCGATCTGCAAGCGATGGATTGGCAGACGCTGGTCGGCAAACGCGCAAGCCAGGCGGCCATCGCTGACGGCGGCTGGCACATGTTCATGACCAACTGGGTCGGCGCTGATGTGTTCAACCCGCTGGTGAACAACATGGTCAATGGCAAAGGTCCGGAAGGCGGCTGGTTCGGCTGGCCTGATGTGCCAAAGCTTGAAGAGCTGCGGATGTCCTATGCCACGGAGACCGATCTGGAAAAGCAGAAAGAATACGCTGCTGAAATCCAGAAGGTCGCCTATGAAGAGGGCGTCTATGCGCCCATCGGCCAGTATTTCGTGCCGACCGCTTGGTCCAACGAGCTTGAAGGCGTGCTGGACGCACCGGCACCTTTGTTCTGGAACATCTCCAAGTAAGCTGACTGTTCCGGCCCCGCGCATCGTGCGAGGGCCGGAGCTTTTCTCTGTAAATCACGACATGGCGCAAAGGCGCGTCCTTCCGAGGGGTTCGGTACATGTACGGCTACATTCTACAACGCGTCCTCGCCGCGATCCCGGTGATGGGCTTCGTTGCACTCTTTGTTTTTCTCCTTTTGCGTCTGACGCCGGGCGATCCAGCGGCGATCCTGGCGGGCGATACCGCAACGCCCGAGCAATTGGCGGCGATCCGCGACTCGCTGGGTCTGAACGATCCGCTGCTGGTGCAGTTTTTCAGCTGGATCACCGATCTGCTGCGCGGCGACTTCGGCACCTCGATCCTGTCAGGCAAACCCGTGATCGAGCTGATCGCCGACCGGATGGAGCCGACAATTTCATTGGCTCTGACCACGATCATCCTGTCGGTGATCATCGCGGTTCCCTTGGGTGTCATCGCCGCATGGAAGCAAGGCACATTGATCGACCGCTTTGTAATGCTGCTGTCCGTGCTGGGATTTTCGGTCCCGGTCTTTGTGATCGGCTATCTGATGATCTCACTCTTCTCGATGCAGTTGGGCTGGTTCCCGGTGCAAGGCTTCCGCCCGATTGGCGAAGGGCTGGGAGACTTCTTTCATCGCATCGCACTGCCGACCTTCACGCTGACGTTGCTATATATTGCGCTGATCGCGCGGATCACGCGTACCTCGATGCTTGAGATTTTGGGCGATGATTATGTTCGCACGGCGCGGGCCAAGGGATTGCCCGAAAGCCGGGTGCTGATGCGCCATGCGCTGCGCAATTGCTCGGTGCCGATTATCACCGTCATCGGGATTGGCTTTGCACTGATCATCTCGGGCGTTGTGGTCACGGAATCGGTGTTCAACCTGCCCGGACTGGGGCGTTTGACGGTCGATGCGGTGCTAAGCCGCGACTATCCCGTTATTCAGGCCGTCATCCTTCTAGCCTCTCTGATCTATGTCGTCATCAACCTGCTGATCGACATCGCTTATGTGCTTCTTGATCCAAGGATCCGTTATTCATGACCGACCAGATGACCTCCGTCGCGCCCCCTGACCGGATCTCGCCGCTTACGAAAGTCCGCGAGATCGTGACTTCCAGTCCGCTGGTCCTTATCGCCGCGATCATCCTTGTGATCATCGTGCTGTCCGCGCTCTTTGCGCCTTGGGTCGTGCCCCATGATCCCGTGCGCCTGACGCCTTCGGTCCGCCTCAAGCCGCCAAGCGAGGAATTCTGGCTGGGCACCGATGCCTATGGCCGCGATCTGTTTTCCCGCATCATTTACGGGGGTCGCATATCATTGGTGGTAGGCGTCGCGGCGGCAGTCTTTGCTGTGATCTTTGGCCTGCTGCTGGGCCTGCTGGCAGGCTACATTCGCTGGATTGACGCGGTGCTGATGCGGATGGTCGATGGCTTGATGGCCATTCCCAGCATCCTGCTGGCCATCGCGATTGTCTCGCTTTGGGGGGCAAGCCTCTGGACCGTGCTGGTCGCAATCACCATTCCCGAAGTGCCGCGCGTGGTACGGTTGGTCCGCTCGCTGGTGCTCTCCGCGCGCGAGGAACCCTATGTCGAAGCGGCGATTGCTGCGGGGTCGTCCACCGCGCTGATCATGCGCCGTCATCTGGTGCCAAATACCATCGCACCACTGATCATCCAGGGCACATACATCTGTGCCTCTGCCATCCTGACCGAAGCGATCCTGTCGTTCCTCGGCGCAGGCATCAATCCTGAAACACCCAGCTGGGGCAACATCATGGCCGAAGGGCGTATCTATTTCCAAATCAATCCCGGCATCGTGCTGTGGCCCGGTCTCGTGGTCTCGGTTGCGATCCTGTCTATCAACCTGTTGGGGGACGCGGTGCGTGACGCGCTAGATCCGCGCATGGCCAAGCGGGGGATCGAGAGATGAGCGATACACTTCTGGACATTCGCAACCTGCGCATCGCCCTGAATGGCGAGAACGACAAACAGGTGGTTAAAGGCCTGAACCTGTCGATTGAGCCGGGCCAGACCATGTGTCTGGTGGGCGAAAGCGGGTCGGGCAAATCGCTGAGCGCTTTGGCGACGATGGGCCTGTTGCCGCCCGTGCTTACGCCGCTGTCGGGATCGTCGATCAAATTGAAGGGGGAGGAACTGCTCACAGCAAGTCCTAACCGTTTGCGCGAGTTGCGCGCCACATCCATGTCGATGATCTTTCAGGAGCCGATGACGGCCCTTAATCCTGTGGCCCGCGTGGGGCAACAGATCGAGGAAGTGCTCGAGTTCCATTCGGACCTGTCTGCATCTGACCGGCGCAAGCGCGTGATCGAGATGATGGAGCAGGTGCATCTGCCCGACGTCGATAAGATGTACCGCAGCTTTCCGCACCAGCTATCGGGCGGACAGCGCCAGCGCATCATGATCGCAATGGCGCTGGTCATGCGGCCGCAACTGCTGATCGCGGACGAGCCGACCACGGCGCTGGACGTGACCACACAGGCGCAGATCCTAAGCCTCATTCGCGAGCTGCGCGAAGAGCAGGGGGCGGCGGTGCTCTTTATCACGCACGACATGGGGGTCGTGTCAGAGATCGCCGATGATGTGACGGTACTAAAGCTGGGTGAGGTGATGGAGAGCCAACCGGTGGAGACCCTGCTGCGCCGGCCCCAGACCGATTATACACGCGACCTGTTGCAATCGGTGCCAAGCCAGGTGCCGCGCATGGCGCGTGATGGTGTGTCGACCGATGTGGTGCTGGCCACGGATGATCTGTGCAAGACCTATGGCGGCGGCGGCTTGTTCAGCAAGTCCCGCGAGGTGAAGGCCGCACGGGATGTAAGCATCAAGCTGATGAAGGGCCGCACACTTGGCATCGTGGGCGAAAGCGGGTCGGGCAAGTCGACCGTCGCCCGCTGCATCATGCGGCTGATTGATCCCACCTCAGGCGCGATCATGGTCGGCGGCAAGGACATCGCCACGATGAGTCAGAAGGAACTGAAGCCCCAGCGCAAGAACATCCAGATCGTGTTTCAGGATCCCATGCGTTCGCTGAACCCGCGCATCGAGGTGGGGCAATCCATCATCGAGGGACCACTGAACTTTGGTGTGCCCCGATCGCAGGCGATGGACCGCGCGCGCGAATTACTGGAACTGGTGGGCCTGCCTGCCAGCGCGGTGGACCGCTTTCCGCATCAATTCTCTGGCGGCCAACGCCAGCGGATTGCTATTGCACGCGCTCTTGCCATGGACCCCGATGTGCTGGTCGCGGATGAGGCTGTCTCGGCGCTTGATGTTTCGGTACAGGCACAGGTACTGGACTTGCTCGCAGAGCTTCAGGAACGACTTGGCCTTGGCATCCTGTTCATCACCCACGACCTTGGAGTCGCCGCGCAAATCTGCGACGAGGTGCTGGTGATGCAGCATGGGCGTGTCGTAGAATACGGTCCAGCCGGTCAGGTGCTGGGCGCACCGCAACAAGATTATACCAAGGCGCTGATCTCGGCGGCCCCGGGGCGGCATTGGGACTTCGCCAATTTCCGGCCCTTCGCCGAAGCCCCCTGACATATCATTCAAAGGAGACCCGACATGGGCATTCTACCGATCATCGACCAAAGTACTGCCGAGCTGACAGAGATATTCAAAGACCTGCACGCGCATCCTGAAATCGGATTTCAGGAGAAACGTACCTCGGCCATCGTGGCAGACAAGCTGCGCGAATATGGCGTGGACGAAGTGCACGTAGGCATCGGCCAGACCGGCGTTGTCGGCATCATCAAGGGCAATCGCGAGGGCAACCGCACCGTGGGGGTGCGCGCGGATATGGACGCGCTGCCGATCTACGAGGAAACCAATCTCGCGTATGCATCCACCAACCCCGGCGTGATGCATGCCTGTGGCCATGACAGCCACACAACGATGCTGCTGGGGGCGGCGAAACATCTGGCCTCCACCCGTGATTTCGCAGGCACGGCCGTGATGATTTTTCAGCCTGCCGAAGAAGGCTTGGGCGGTGCACGCGATATGCTCAAGGACGGGCTCTTTGACCGCTTTCCCTGTGACGAGATTTACGGGATGCACAATTCACCCAATGGCGAGCCGGGCACCGTGGGCATCTGCAAAGGGGCCGCGATGGCAGGGGCATCGTTTTTCGACATTACCGTGCAGGGCAAGGGCAGCCACGCCGCGATGCCGCACCAGTCCAAAGACCCTTTGGTGATTGCGTCCGCGCTGGTGGGGAGCCTGCAAACCATTCTTTCGCGTAACCTGCCGCCCTTGGACACCTGCGTTCTGTCAGTGACGCAGCTTCATGCCGGAGCAGCCTATAATGTGGTGCCGGACACGGCGACGCTGGCCGGCACGATCCGTTATTTCAAGGACGAGGTCTGCCAGATGGCCGAGACCCGGATGCGCGAGCTTTGCGCCGGGTTCGCCACTGCTTACGGTGTGCAGATCAACATTGACATCCGCAATGTCTTTGATGTTCTGATGAACGACGCCGACCTGTCGGATGCCTATATGGAAGCCGCCGCCGACGTTGTCGGCAAGGAGAACATTTCCGGCAAAGATCAACCGGCAACGGGCTCCGAAGACTTTGCCGACATGCTGAAGGTCATTCCAGGTGCCTATTGCCGCATCGGCCACTCCGGCACGACGGGCCTGCACAACCCCAGCTTCTTTCTCGACCCCGATGTGCTACCGGTGGGCGCGTCTATCATGGCGCGGATCGTTGAACGCCGTTTAACCGCATAAGGAAATAGACCCATGAACCCGCTGCACCTTCCTTTTGATGATGATGAAATGCTGGCAGGGCTGCGCCCTTGGATCGAATGCGAAAGCCCGACCCATGACGCCGCCGCCGTGGACCGGATGATGGACCTCGCGGCCTATGACCTGTCGCAGATCGGTATGGTCGAGCGGATACCCGGGCGCATGGGGTTCGGTGGCTGTGTGCGCGTCAAGATCCCGCATCCGGATCATGGCAAGGTTCCGGGCATCCTGATCGCGGGGCATATGGACACCGTGCATCCCATCGGCACGATTGACGTGCTGCCGTTCAAACGCGAGGGCGACATTTGCTATGGGCCCGGCATCATGGACATGAAGGGGGGCAATTATCTGAGTGTCGAGGCGATCCGCCAGTTGATCCGTGCAGGTCTGCAAACGCCACTGCCGGTGACGGTGCTGTTCACACCTGATGAGGAGGTCGGCACCCCCTCGACCCGCGAGCTGATCGAGGCGGAGGCGGCCAAGAATGCCTACGTTCTGGTGCCCGAACCTGGACATGAAGATGGCGGCGTGACCATCGGACGTTACGCGATTGCGCGGTTCAACCTGCGCACGGTGGGTCAGCCCAGCCATGCAGGCGCACGGCTGTCCGACGGCAAATCCGCCATCGCTGCGATGGCCCGCAAGATCATCGAGATCGAGGATATGACAGGCCCCGACTGCACCTTCAGCGTCGGGGTGATCCACGCGGGGCAATGGGTGAATTGTGTGTCGTCCTTTTGCGATGCCGAGGCGTTGAGCATGGCCAAGAAACAAGAAGACCTTGACGATGGCATTGACCGGATGATGGCGCTGCAAGGCGAGGCTGGGGGTGTAGCGTTTGAGGTCAAACGCGGTGTGACGCGCCCTGTCTGGCAACCCGATCAGCCCGGTACGATGAAGATATTCGAGATCGCCAAAGGACTGGCAAAGGAAATCGGATTCGAGATGAAGGGCCGCAGCCAAGGCGGCGGATCGGACGGCAATTTCACCGGCGCGATGGGTATCCCCACACTCGATTCGCTGGGCGTGCGGGGGCAGGGGCTTCATACGCTTAAGGAGTATATCCAGGTGGACAGCCTGTCAGAGCGGGGGCGCCTTATGGCTGGACTGCTGATGAACCTGACCTGATCGGCGCTTTATTCAGCGGCATTGCGCACGGCGGCCATCAGGTCCTGAAACTTGCCGCCCTGTTGCGCCACATGGGTCCGCAATGCTTCGGCGGCGGCAAGCGGCTCACCAGCGACAAGAGCGGCAACAATTGCCTCGTGTTCGGCCATGGATTGCTTCATCCGTCCCCGTAGCCGCAATTGCTGCCGACGAAAGGGCTTGAGGCGGTCATGTAAACGCGCGGCTTCCTGTTCCAGAAAACGGTTGCCGGAGTGGCGGTAGATAATGCGGTGAAACCCTTCGTTTTCAGTGTAGTAGCGATCAACATCGCCAGCATCTATCGCCGCCTGGCATTCAACATTGGCAACGTGCAAATCATCTAATGCAGCATCGGAAATTCGCGCGGCGGCCAACCTGCCGCAAGAGGCTTCCAGCTCCGCCATCAGCTCGAACATCTCCAACAAATCAGCCGCGCCGGGCTGGCGCACGAAGGCGCCACGGCGGGGAATAAGCTCTATTAACCCGGTCAGCGCCAGGCGTTGCAATGCTTCACGCAGCGGTGTGCGGGATACGCCAAAATGCGCTGCCAAACGCACTTCGTCCAGACGGTCGCCGTCGGCAAAGCTGCCATTAAAGATAAGCTCTTCCAGCTTGGCCGAGATATTATCTGCGCGTCTTTGTACCATGCGACTAGTTTAGCCGGCGCCCTTCGATATTCAAGAATAACATTCTTGTATACAAAGCCCTTGACCCTAGGAACACTCAGCCCCTAGGTTTAAGCGATTCCCCGTCAAGCGGGAAAAAGTTCTGGGAGGAAATAATGAATACACTTTTGAAAAGCGCCGTTGCAGCTTTGGCCTTGGTCGCTGCGGGCAGCATTGCCGGTGCCACCGAGCTGCGTCTGTCGCACCAGTGGTCAAACAACGATATCCGTCACAAGGTCGCGCAGATCGTGGCCGATGGCGTTGCCGAGGCCGATGTTGATCTTGAGATTAAGATTTTCGGCTCCAAGTCGCTGTTCAAGCCCCGCGAGCAGTACAAGCCGCTGAGCCGGGGACAGCTTGATATGACCGTTCTGCCGCTGAGCTATGCGGGCGGACAGCAGCCGGCCTTCAACCTCACCCTGATGCCCGGTTTGGTGAAAAACCACGACCACGCGGCCCGTCTAAACGAGTCTCCCTTCATGGAAGCACTAGAGGCCAAGATGGCCGAAGATGATGTGATGGTGCTGGTACACGGTTATCTGGCTGGCGGTTTCGCGGGCAAAGATAAGTGCATCACCAAGCCAGCGGATGTCGAAGGTCTGCAAACCCGTGCTGCGGGCAAGTCATTCGAGCAGATGCTCGCTGGGGCCGGGGCGTCCATCGCATCGATGGCCTCTTCCGAGATCTACAACGCCATGCAAACCGGCGTTCTGAGTGCGGCCAACACGTCGTCTTCGTCTTTCGTGTCCTACCGGATTTACGAGCAGGTCAGCTGCTATACGCCAGCAGGCGACGTGGCGCTGTGGTTCATGTATCAGCCGCTGTTGATGAACAAGAGCACCTTTGAAGGTCTGACCGAAGACCAGCAGGCAGCCTTGCTTGCCGCATCCGAAAAGGCACAGGCCTACTACCTTGAGGAAGCCAAGAAAGAAGACGCGGCTTCGGCCAAAGTGTTCGCGGATGCTGGTGTCGAGATCGCAGAGATGTCGCAGGCCGACTTCGAGGCATGGCGTGCCTTGGCGCAGGAAACATCCTATGCCAAGTTCGTCGAAGAAGTGCCGGACGGGCAGGAGCTCTTGGACATGGCTCTGTCCGTCGAGTGATCGAGACCGGGGCGGCCTTGGGCTGCCCCGACCCACACATCCAGACACCTTCCATCGGAGAGATTTATGTCAGGTCAACTGAGCACGGGTGCGCTTGCGCGGACGGGCGATAACCTTTTCCTGCGCGGGGTTGCGGCCCTATCGACACTGGCGGGCTGGTGTTCGGCGGGGATGATCGTGGCGGCGGTGGCTATTACCTGCCAGATGATCTTTGTCCGCTTTGTACTGAACGGCTCGACCGTGTGGCAAACCGAAGCGGTGATTTACCTTGTCATCGCGGCCACGCTGATCGGACTGCCCTATGTGCAGCGGTTACGTGGCCATGTGAATGTCGATCTGATTCCCCTCGCGCTGGGGGCAAAAGCGCGGTTTTATATGTTTCTGCTTACCTCGGCCCTGTCTATCGGGATCATCGCGCTGATGCTGTGGTACGGTTATGAATACTGGCACTTTGCCTGGGATCGCGGCTGGCGGTCTGATACGATCTGGGGCGTGCGGCTGTGGATCCCCTATCTGTCACTGCCCGTTGGCTTTGCTCTTTTGCTCCTGCAACTGATTGCCGATCTGGTGGCGGTGCTGCTGGGCTATGACAATCCTTTCGGATTGGAGGACTGAGCGATGGATCCTCTCGTACTCGGTGGCCTTGTCGGCCTTGTGACCATCATGGTCTTGTTCTCTGGCGTGTCGGTGGCAATGGGCCTGCTGATCGTTTCGGCCGGTTTTCTGATCATTTTTGATGGCATGCGCTCGCTGGAATTGATGCCGGAAATCTTGTTCGGCAAGCTCGATAATTTCGCACTACTGTCGATTCCGATGTTCATCATCATGGGATCGTCGATCGCGTCAACGCGGGCAGGGGCGGACCTGTATGAAGCGCTGGAACGCTGGCTGACCCGCGTGCCGGGCGGTTTGGTCATATCCAACCTCGGTGCCTGTGCGCTGTTCGCGGCCATGTCTGGCTCCAGCCCGGCGACATGTGCGGCCATTGGCAAAATGGGCATCCCCGAAATGCGCAAGCGCGGCTATCCGGATGGTGTCGCAGCAGGCTCTATCGCAGCCGGCGGTACATTGGGCATCCTCATCCCGCCCTCGGTCACCATGATCGTCTACGGTATCGCCACCGAGACCTCGATCGGGCGGTTGTTCTTGGCGGGGGTGATCCCCGGCTTGCTGCTGGTAGGATTGTTCATGGCCTGGTCGATGTACGCGACTTGGCGCTCTGGCAACACAGAGCTGTTGTCGTCGGGCAGTTATAGCTGGGCCGAACGGTTTGAAATCCTGCCGCGTGTCCTGCCCTTCCTCGCGATCATTGTCGGTGTGCTTTACGCCATGTACGGCGGCATCGCGACCCCGTCAGAAACGGCGGCGGTGGGTGCGCTTTTGTGTCTGGTCATCGCCATGGTGATCTACAAGCTTTGGAACCCGCGTGATCTGTGGGTCGTGCTGCGCGACAGTACCAAAGAAAGCGTGATGATCCTGTTCATCATCGCCGCAGCGGGCGTGTTTTCCTATATGCTGTCCTCGCTCTACATCACCCAGTCCATCGCCGAATGGATCGGCACGCTGGATGTGAACCGCTGGGTGCTGATGGGCGCGGTGAATGTGTTCCTGATCATCGCGGGATTCTTCTTGCCGCCCGTTGCGGTGATCCTGATGGCGGCACCCATCCTGCTGCCCATCATTCTGACCGCCGGCTTCGATCCGATCTGGTTTGCCGTGGTGCTGACGATCAATATGGAAATCGGGCTGATCTCTCCGCCTGTGGGATTGAACCTCTATGTTATCAACGGCATCGCGCCGGACATATCGCTGCGTACAATCCTGATAGGGTCACTGCCTTTCGTGGGCTGTATGTTGTTGGCCATCGTCCTGCTGTGCATGTTTCCGGGGTTGGCCACATGGCTGCCTGACGCGGTGATGGGGGCGGCATTATGACCTTGCTGGCCGATCTGCTCTCTACCGTATTCGAGCGGCGCTATCGCCAACCTGCCAAGGGGACCAAGGATGAACGCCCCGCAGCCGAGTTGGTACAAGCACTGGTGCGGGCGACCAGCGAAACCTCTGGTCTGGCGCTTGCGGCCGATATTCTGGCTGACTTTGCGACGATGGATGATGACGCCAAACTGGCGTTCTTCCAGGATATCTCGACCGAGTTGAACATTGATCCCGAAGCGGTGCGCAGTACGCTCGATGATTATGAGCGCACGCCATCCAAGGCCAGCTACCGCGCGTTCATGGCCGCAGCAGAGCCGCGCCGGCAGGAGTTGATCCGTCGCCTGAACGCGGTACCGGGTGCCACAGGAGCACTGGTGCGGATGCGGGCCGATCTGCTGCGGCTGGGGCGGGGCATTCCCGCGCTTGAGGCGCTTGATCTGGACTTCCGTCACCTTTTCGCGTCGTGGTTCAACCGGGGTTTTCTGGTGCTGAGGCCGATCAGTTGGGAAAGTCCCGCGCATATTCTGGACAAAATCATCGCCTATGAGGCGGTCCATGCGATTGACAGCTGGGACGACCTGCGCCGCCGACTGCAACCCAAAGACCGGCGCTGCTTTGCCTTTTTTCACCCCTCAATGCCGGATGAACCGCTCATCTTTGTCGAAGTGGCGCTGGTGCAGGGCGTGCCCGGATCCATTCAGGCGCTACTGGCCGAAGATCGGCTGTCAATGCCGGTGGATCAGGTCGATACGGCGGTCTTCTATTCAATCTCCAACTGTCAGGCGGGGCTGGCGAGCATTTCCTTTGGCAACTCGCTGATCAAACAGGTAGCAAATGATCTGGCCGCCGAATTGCCGGGGCTGAAGACCTTTGTCACCCTCTCGCCCATCCCCGGTCTGACCGGCTGGTTGCGCGACAAGGGGCTTGAGTGGGACACCACCGATCCCGACAGCATGCGCAGGTTGGCAGCGCATTATCTGCTGGAAGGAAAGACGTCGAAAGGGGCGCCCTATGATCCGGTTGCACGGTTTCATCTGGGCAATGGCGCGTTGGTCCACAAGGTTCATTCGGATGCCGATACCTCGGACAAGGGACGCAGCCAATCGGGCGGGACGATGGTCAATTATCTTTACGATCTCGAGCAGGTTGCGCAAAACCATGAGACATTCGTAACCAAAGGTCAGATTGTAGCCTCTGCCGAGGTCACCACATTAGCCGAGGCTGCACTGCGGTCAAAGACATAGAAAGACACCCCATGGCAAATCCGCTTTATGACACATTGTTCGGTGCCCACGCCGGTGCGACGACCCCTTTTTTGCACCTGCCGGATGGCAGCGTCTGGACCCATCAGGACTTTCTTGAGACGACCGCACGCTTTGCCCACGCGATCACTGATCTTGGCCTAAAACCCGGTGACAGGGTCGCCGCCCAGATCGAAAAATCTCCGCAGGCGCTGGCTCTATATGCCGCTTGTGCGCAGGCGGGGCTTGTGTTTTTGCCGCTCAACACTGGCTACACCGTGGACGAGCTGACCTATTTCATCGACAACAGTGGGGCAGCACTGGTGGTCTGTGACCTTGCCAAGAAAGAGGGCCTGACACCTGTTGCAACAAACCTGAATGCACAGATTGAAACGCTGGGCGCGGACGGGCAGGGCAGCTTGCCTGACATGGCCGCAAAAGCATCTGGCAGCTTTGACACCGTGCCGCGCAGCGCAGACGATCTGGCGGCGTTTCTGTATACATCAGGCACCACCGGGCGCTCTAAAGGTGCGATGCTGACGCAAGCGAACCTGCTGTCCAACGCGGAAACACTGGTTGAGGAGTGGCGTTTCACCGAAGACGATGTGCTGCTGCACGCCCTGCCGATCTTCCACACCCACGGGTTGTTCGTGGCGACCAATACGGTGCTGGCCGCCGGGGGCAGCATGATCTTCCTGCCCAAGTTCGACGCCGATCAGGTCATCGATTGGCTACCGAAAGCGACCAGCATGATGGGGGTGCCGACCTTCTACACGCGTCTGCTGGATGATGCCCGCTTCACTCAAGATCTCGCCGCGCATATGCGGCTTTTTATCTCCGGTTCCGCCCCGTTGCTGGCTGAAACCCATGTGCAGTTCGAAGGGCGCACCGGCCACCGTATTCTGGAACGCTACGGGATGACGGAAACCAATATGAACACTTCCAACCCCTATGAGGGAGAGCGGCGTGCAGGTACCGTGGGGTTCCCGCTGCCGGGGGTTGAGCTGAAAATCACCGATCCGGCGGATGGCCATACGCTGGCGGATGGTGAGGTCGGCCAGATTGAGGTTCGCGGTGCCAACGTGTTCAAGGGCTATTGGCAGATGCCGGAAAAGACCGCAGCCGAGTTGCGCGAAGACGGGTTCTTCATCACGGGCGATCTGGGCAAGGTCGATGAGGATGGCTACGTCCACATTGTCGGGCGCAACAAGGATCTGATCATCTCTGGTGGCTATAACATCTATCCAAAAGAGATCGAACTGGTGCTGGACGAACAACCCGGCGTGCTGGAAAGCGCGGTGATCGGCGTGCCGCATCCCGACTTTGGTGAAACGGTTGTCGGTGTGCTGGTGCCCGCTGCCGGACAGACCCCAGACACCGACGCGATCATGGAGGCGGTGAAAGCGTCGCTGGCGCGGTTCAAACACCCCCGTAAATTGGTGGTACTGGATGCCTTGCCACGCAACACCATGGGCAAGGTGCAGAAGAATATTCTGCGTGATCAATATGGCGGGATGTTTGCGGAGTAGCGCTAGCCGTTAAACAGCGACGATCTGCGTACCCCAGGCCCCGCAGGCCTGGGTCAGCTTTGGCGGCAACGGACCATCGGTAAACAGCGTCCCAACATCTTGCAAACTGCAGATCGTCAGCGGGGCCTTGCGCTGGAATTTCAGATGATCCGCCGCGACCATCACCTTGCGCGAGCGTTGGATCGCGGTGCGACTGACGAGCACTTCCTGCCCGTCGAAATCCAGCAAATCTCCGTCTTCGTCGATCGCGGAACAGCCCAACACTGACACGTCGAATTTGAACTGTTTGACCATTTCCGCCGTCAGCCCGCCCACCATGCCACCATCCGAACGGCGCAACACGCCGCCCGTCAGGATGATCTCGCAGCTGTGATTGGCCGCCAGCGTATTGGCGATGTTGATGTTGTTGGTCACCACCAGAAGGTTCTCGTGATCCAGCAACTCGCGGGCCACGGCTTCTGTCGTCGTGCCGATGTTCATAAACACTGACGCACCGGGGGGGATCGCCTGCGCGCAGGCCTCCGCTATCGCTTTCTTGCCGTCTTCGTTCAAGCGTCGGCGCTCTTCGTAAACAATATTTACCACGCCTGATGGCACAACCGCGCCACCATGCACGCGGTCCAGCCGTCCGGTATCGGCCAGTTCAGACAAGTCGCGACGGATCGTTTGGACCGTCACGTCGAACGCCTCTGCCAACCCGTCCACGGTCACTTTGCCCTCTTTGCGGGCAAGTTCCAAAATCTCTTTCTGTCTGAAATTCGAGACCATTGTCTCTCCGTCTTCATTTGTCTGACCACAATCACCGCAGCGCGGCCCGCGTCAAGTCTCACGGGTGTTCGGTTTCGTGCTTCTTTGATCCAATAAGAATAGATTAATGTAGATTTCCCCGTATAGTAGTATGTGGATCAAAAGCGAACATAAACGAACATTCGCGCTTGATGAATGATAGGCTGTCGTGCTTAGTGTCGAAACGCTCGAGCGAGGAGGCTGGGGTGGATGATGAATGCGGGGGGCTTCATTGGATCAGCCAACAGATCACGACATCGTCGATCTCTTCGTCATTGGTGGCGGGATCAACGGCTGTGGCATCGCCCGTGATGCGGCGGGACGTGGCCTGAGCGTTGAACTGGCCGAGATGAACGATCTGGCATCCGCGACCTCATCTGCCTCCACTAAGCTTTTCCACGGCGGCCTGCGGTATCTTGAGTATTGGGAAGTCCGGCTGGTCCGCGAAGCGCTGATCGAGCGTGAAACGCTGTTAAAGGCCATGCCGCATATCTCGTGGCCCATGCGGTTTGTACTGCCCTACCACCCTGACATGCGGTTCGAAGGCGACACGCCTACGTCCAAGTTGCTGAACGTGGTGATGCCGTGGATGAAGGGCCGCCGCCCGGCCTGGCTGATCCGGTTGGGCCTTTTCATGTACGACAATCTGGGCGGGCGGCAGATTTTGAAGGGCACGACTGCGGTCTCCTTGCGCGGTACGGTCGAGGGTGCGCCGCTGCAGGAACGCTTTGAGAAAGCGTATGAATATTCGGATTGCTGGATCGAAGACAGCCGTCTGGTGGTGCTGAATGCCCGTGATGCGCAGGCCCGTGGTGCAAAGATCAACGTCCGCACGCGCGTTGCTGCCGCCGAACAGGTGGACGGGTTGTGGCGCGTCACACTCGAAGATCAAACGACTGGCCAGACGCGCAGTGTCACCGCACGGATGCTTGTGAATGCGGGCGGGCCTTGGGTCGAAAACGTCATTCGCAACACGGTGCGCATCAATTCCAGCGAGGGCGTGCGCTTGGTCCGCGGCAGCCATATCGTGACACGCAAGCTTTATGATCACGACAAATGCTACTTCTTTCAGGGCGAGGATGGGCGCATCATTTTCACCATCCCCTATGAGGGCGATTTTACCCTGATCGGGACCACGGATGCCGAACATACGGATGTGACAGAGACACCCGTCTGCACGCCCGAGGAACGTGACTACCTGCTGGATTTTGCTTCCAAGTACCTTAAGGTGCCGGTGACAGTGGATGATGTGGTCTGGACCTATTCAGGTGTACGTCCGCTTTATGACGATGGCGCAAGTTCGGCCACGGCAGCTACACGCGATTATGTGTTGAAGGTAGATCAGTCCGCCGGGGCACCGATGCTGAATGTCTTTGGCGGCAAGATCACGACCTACCGCAAGCTGGCGGAATCGGCGTTAGAAAAAATTGTGCCGTTCTTCGAGGGGGCGTTGACCCCGTGGACCGCTGGCGTGGCCCTTCCGGGTGGTGATTTTGCGGTGGACGGCGTGGCCGCGCTGCAGGCACGGCTCGAAAAGGCCTATCCGTTTCTGTCGCCCCATTGGGCCGCACGGCTGGTCAAAGCCTACGGCACCGAGAGTTTTGATGTTTTGGACGACGCTAAAAAAGCGGATGATTTGGGGCAGGATTTCGGGGCTACGCTGACCGAACGCGAAGTGCTCTGGCTGGTGGACCGGGAATTTGCGCGCAGCGCTCAGGACATTATTTGGCGGCGGTCCAAGCTGGGGCTGCGCCTGACATCCGAGCAGATCAAAACGCTTGATGATTGGCTGGCAGACGGGCCAGCAGCCATCGCAAAGAAAAGCGCGGTCTAGGGCCGTGACGGGGGAGAGAAATATGTCACTTGTGCTGGAGGGGGTCACCAAGGTCGTGAACGGCCAGACCCATATCCAACCAACCGATCTTGAGCTGTCCTCGGGCACGATGAACGTGCTGTTGGGCCCAACGCAGGCGGGCAAGACATCGCTGATGCGCATCATGGCGGGGCTGGATGTGCCCAACGAAGGTCGCGTGATCTGGGGCGGCAAAGATGTCACCGGAATGCGTGTGCAGGACCGGGGCGTAGCGATGGTCTATCAGCAGTTCATTAACTACCCCTCGATGACCGTTTACGAGAATATCGCCAGCCCGATGCGTCTGCTGGGCAAGTCCAAAGCCGAGATTGATACGGCGGTGCGCAAGGCTGCCGATCTGATGCAGTTGACGCCCATGCTGGACCGTAAACCCCTTGAGCTATCGGGCGGACAGCAACAGCGCTGCGCGCTGGCGCGGGCCTTGGTGAAAGATGCGGGGTTGGTGTTGCTGGACGAGCCTTTGGCGAACCTCGACTACAAGCTGCGCGAAGAATTGCGTGCTGAAATCCCTAAAATTTTCGAGGAGGCAGGCTCGATCTTTGTCTATGCGACCACGGAACCCGAAGAGGCGCTTTTGCTGGGCGGCAACACCGCGACCATGTGGGAAGGGCGGGTGACCCAATTCGGCCCGACGCCGACCGTCTACCGCCAGCCGGTCGATGCGACCACGGCGCGGGTATTCTCGGACCCGCCAATGAATTTTCTGACCATCACCAAGACAGGCAGCACGCTGGCCTTCGGGGAAGGGCAGACAGCACCGGCCATCGCGGCCTTTGACGGGCTGGAGGACGGTGTCTATCTCGCTGGCTTCCGCCCCAACCATCTGGAACTGTCGCAGCACACGGGCGACGCACTTGAATTCACCGGCCCACTGGGCGTGACCGAGATTACCGGGTCCGAGACCTTTGTACATCTCGACCATCACGGTGAAAGCTGGGTCGGTCTGGTACATGGCGTTAAAAACCTGACCATCGGAGAGACGCTGAAGGTCTATCTGGACCCGCGCCACATTTACATTTTCGACCAAAACGGCACATCCGTCGCGGCCGCATCCTATGCAAAGGCGGCCTGAGGGGGGGATATGGCAAAGATCACACTCGATAATCTGGCACATTCCTATCTGCCCAACCCCAAGGGCGAGGATGATTTTGCGCTTAAGGAACTGAACCACGATTGGGTCGATGGCGAAGCCTATGCGCTGCTCGGGGCATCGGGCTGTGGCAAATCCACCTTGCTCAACATCATCTCGGGCCTGCTGCATCCCAGCCAGGGTCGCATCCTCTTTGACGACAAGGACGTGACACACGCGCCCACGACCGAACGCAACATCGCCCAGGTTTTTCAGTTTCCGGTGGTCTACGACACGATGACCGTGCGCGATAATCTGGCCTTTCCGCTGCGCAATCGCGGGGCGGATGCGGCTTACGTCGCGCAGCGCGTGCAGCAGATTGCGGCGATGATCGGTATGGAAGACATGCTGAACCGCAAGGCGCGCGGGCTGGCGGCGGATGCCAAACAAAAGATCTCGCTGGGGCGGGGTATGGTGCGCGAAGACGTCAACGCGCTGCTTTTCGACGAGCCACTGACGGTGATCGACCCGCATATGAAGTGGGAATTGCGCACCCAGCTTAAATCTCTGCACCACGAATTCGGACACACGATGATCTATGTCACCCATGACCAGACCGAGGCGCTGACCTTTGCCGACAAGGTTGCGGTAATGTTTGATGGCCGCGTGGTGCAGATGGGCACGCCGCAGGAATTGTTCGAGCGGCCCGAGCATACCTTCGTGGGCTACTTCATCGGCTCGCCCGGCATGAATGTGCTGAACGCTGAAGTGACCGGTGACCGGGCTATGATTGCAGGTACGCAAGTTGCGCTTGGCCGTGATTTTGGTGCGCCCACGGGCAAGGTCGAATTGGGCGTGCGCCCTGAGTTCACCCGTCTGACCAGTGAGGACACAGGGTTGCCCGTGACGATCAAACGGATCGAGGATGTGGGCCGCCACAAGATCGTCCGCGCCGATTTTGAAGGAACCCCTCTCAACGTGATCGTCGAGGAGGGCCGCGAGATCTCGCCCGACATGACCCGCATCACCTTCGATCCGGCGGGCGTGAACATCTATGCCGACAGCTGGCGCGTCGCACCAAAAGGAGACGCCGCATGAACAAGACCGTTAATCAAAAGGCCTGGTTTCTGATCCTCCCCGTGCTGGTACTGGTGGCATTCTCCGCCGTGATCCCATTGATGACCGTGGTGAATTATTCGGTACAAGACACCTTCGGCAACAACCAGTTCTTCTGGGCAGGGCTTGAGTGGTTCGAGGAAATGCTGGATTCCGAGCGGATGTGGGATGCGCTGGGCCGCCAGCTTGCCTTCTCTGCCATCATTTTGGCCATCGAGATTCCGCTGGGGATATTTGTAGCGCTCAACATGCCGAAATCGGGCTTCTGGGCGTCGCTTTGTCTGGTGCTGATGTCACTTCCGCTGCTGATCCCGTGGAACGTGGTGGGCACCATCTGGCAGATTTTTGGCCGCGTGGATATCGGCCTGCTGGGCCACACGCTGGCGGCGATGGGGATCGACTATAACTATACCCAGAACATCTATGCCGCGTGGATCACCGTTATTGTGATGGATGTCTGGCACTGGACTTCGCTGGTGGCACTGCTTGCCTATGCCGGTTTGCAGTCTATCCCCGACGCCTATTACCAAGCCGCCAAAATTGATCAGGCCAGCCGTTGGAAAGTCTTCCGTTTCATCGAGTTGCCCAAGATCATGGGTGTGCTGATGATCGCCATTCTGCTGCGCTTCATGGACAGTTTTATGATCTATACCGAGCCGTTCGTTGTCACCGGCGGCGGTCCGGGCAATGCGACAACCTTCTTGTCGATTGATCTGGTTAAAATGGCGCTGGGGCAGTTTGACCTTGGCCCTGCGGCGGCGTTCTCGATCATGTATTATCTCGTGATCCTACTGATTTCATACGTCTTTTACACCGTGATGACGAACCTTGATAAGCGGGAGGGCTACTGATGGCCGACACCATTGCAACCCTGCGCCGCAGCCGTCGGATCAAGGGCAGTGCTGTTGTCATGGGGCTTTATCTGCTGTTCCTGCTGCTGCCGATCTATTGGCTGCTGATGATGAGCCTCAAGACCAACAGCGAGATCCTGAACAGCTTTACCCTATGGCCGCGCGACCTGACCTTTGACAACTACCGCACCATCCTGACCGATGCTTCGTGGTACACGGGATACCTGAATTCGATGGCCTATGTGGTGATGAACATGGTCATCTCCTTGGCTGTCGCACTGCCTGCGGCCTATGCTTTCAGCCGGTACTCGTTTCTAGGCGACAAGCATCTGTTTTTCTGGCTGTTGACCAACCGGATGGCCCCGCCTGCGGTTTTCGCGCTGCCGTTTTTCCAGCTGTATTCAAGCGTCGGATTGTTTGACACCCACATCGCTGTGGCGCTGGCGCACTGCCTGTTCAACGTGCCGCTGGCGGTCTGGATCCTCGAAGGTTTCATGCGCGGCGTGCCAAAGGAAATCGACGAGACGGCCTATATCGACGGCTATTCCTTCCCGCGCTTTTTCGTGCAGATTTTCACGCCGCTGGTGGCCTCCGGTATCGGTGTGACGGCGTTTTTTCTCTTCATGTTCTCATGGGTGGAACTGCTGCTCAGCCGCACACTGACCAGCGTTAATGCCAAGCCCATCGCCGCCACAATGACACGCACCGTAGGTGCAGCAGGCATCGACTGGGGCGTGCTGGCCGCCGCCGGTGTGCTGACAATCGTACCGGGTGCTTTGGTCATCTACTTCGTGCGCAACTACATCGCCAAGGGCTTTGCCCTGGGCCGCGTCTAACTGGGAGGGGACCACTATGGACTGGATGGCATGGACATGGCCGACCGCCGCTTTCTTCGGGATCATCGCGGCCACGCTGATCACCTTCACGGTGCTGGCGATCAAATACCCCGAGGTGCCCCGCCATGGGGTGCTCGGGATCGAAACGACGCGGGGTGATCGGTTGTTCATCACGCTGCTGGGCTCTGCCTTTATCAATCTGGCATGGCTTGGACTGCTCAGCGCGCCGCAATGGGGTGCGTTGGTCGTCTGTTTTTTCTACGCGCTGGCGGTGTTCCGCTGGGTTTAGAAAAGACCAACTGGGCACCGGGCAAGCAAGGCCCGTCGGCCTGAACGTTCTAATTAGGGAGGAACAAAAATGAACTTGCGACTTAGAGGGACAACGGCGATTGCGCTGGCGACATGTATGTTCGCCGGACCCGTCTTTGCCGATATGGAGGCTGCGAAAGCTTTCCTCGACAGTGAAATCGGCGATATGTCGACGCTGTCACGCGCCGACCAGGAAGCGGAGCTGCAATTCTTTATCGATGCGGCCAAGCCTTTCGAGGGGATGTCGATTAACGTGGTGTCCGAAACCATTGTGACCCATGAGTACGAGGCCAATGTACTGGCCCCGGCCTTTACCGCGATCACGGGTATCAATGTCACCCATGATCTGATCGGCGAAGGTGATGTGGTCGAGAAGCTGCAAACGCAGATGCAGTCGGGCGAAAACATCTATGACGCCTATATCAACGACTCCGATTTGATCGGGACGCACTGGCGCTATCAGCAGGCGCGCAACCTGACGGATTGGATGTCGGGCGAGGGCGCGGCAGTGACCAACCCCAACCTTGATTTGGAAGATTTCATCGGTCTGTCGTTCACCACAGGCCCAGATGGCAAAGTCTATCAGCTGCCCGACCAGCAGTTCGCGAACCTTTATTGGTTCCGCTACGACTGGTTCAACGACGAGCAGAACAAGGCGGATTTCAAAGAGAAATACGGCTATGATCTTGGCGTGCCGGTCAACTGGACAGCCTATGAGGACATCGCTGAATTCTTCACCGGACGCGACCTGAGTCGTATGGGCGTCGAAGGCGAAGTCTATGGCAACATGGACTACGGTAAAAAAGACCCATCATTGGGCTGGCGTTATACCGATGCGTGGCTTTCGATGGCTGGCGTGGGTGACGTAGGCGAGCCAAATGGCCTGCCTGTCGACGAATGGGGCATCCGGGTGAACGACAATTCACAGCCCGTTGGCTCCTGTGTGTCACGCGGTGGTGCAACCAATGGTCCGGCGGCTGTCTACGCGGTCACCAAGGCCATCGAATGGCTGCAAAAGTATTCGCCCCCCGCAGCGGCTGGCATGACGTTCTCTGAAGCCGGACCAATTCCGGCGCAAGGCAATGTCGCGCAGCAGATGTTCTGGTACACGGTCTTTACCGCCGCATCGGTAGAACCTGATCTGCCTGTGATGAACGAGGACGGCACGCCCAAATGGCGAATGGCCCCATCCCCGCATGGTGCTTATTGGACCGAAGGCACCAAGATCGGCTATCAGGATGCCGGTTCCTGGACACTGATGAAATCCACACCGGTGGACCGCGCACAGGCTGCATGGCTTTATGCGCAGTTCGTGACCTCCAAGACTGTGGACGTCAAGAAGAGCCACATCGGTCTGACCTTCATCCGCGAGAGCACGATCCAGCACGAAAGCTTTACCGAGCGTGCGCCCAAACTGGGCGGTCTGGTCGAATTCTACCGTTCGCCCGCGCGTGTTCAATGGTCCCCAACCGGGACAAACGTGCCGGATTATCCAAAGCTGGCGCAACTGTGGTGGCAGAACATCGGCGATGCGATGTCGGGTGCCAAGACCCCGCAAAAAGCACTTGATCAGCTCTGCGCCGATCAGGAGCGTGTGCTGGAGCGTCTCGAGCGCGCTGGCGTACAGGGTGATCTGGGTCCGGTCATGAACGAAGAGCGTGACGCGGAATACTGGCTCTCGCAGCCCGGAGCGCCCAAGGCGAAACTGGCGGACGAGAATGAAACGCCAGTCACGATTGCTTATGACGAGCTGATCAAATCCTGGCAGTAAATGCTTTGACCGGGGCCGGTTCGTCCGGCCCCGATCTTTTGTCCACGTCGCTTACTCAGTCATCGAGGGCCACCCATGACCCCACCCGTCTCTCATGTCCTTGCTATCGACCAAGGCACCACATCTTCCCGCGCCATTATCTTTGACGCCGAGATGAAACCTGTTGCCACCGCACAGGAAGAATTCCCTCAACATTTTCCCCAGTCCGGCTGGGTTGAACATGCCCCCACTGATCTATGGGACACGACCCTGCGCACCTGCCGCGAGGCCATGCGCCGCGCCGGGCTGACCGCAGACCAGATTGCCGCCATCGGCATCACCAACCAGCGCGAAACCGTGGTGGTTTGGGACCGCCAGACCGGCGAGCCGATCTACAACGCCATCGTCTGGCAGGACCGCCGCACCGCAGATACGTGCCGCACTCTGCGTGATGCCGGCCACGAGCCGATGATCACAGAGCGGACCGGGTTGCTGCTTGATCCCTACTTCTCGGCCACAAAACTCAAATGGATTCTGGATCATACTGATGGGGCCCGCACGAAAGCTCAGAAGGGCGATCTGCTGTGCGGAACAATCGACTGCTTCCTCATCTGGAAGCTGACGGGCGGGAAGGTGCATGCCACCGATGCCACAAATGCGGCCCGCACGATGCTCTATGACATCCGCAAAGGAAGGTGGAGCCAGACGATCTGTGATCTGCTTGATATTCCTGCCGCGATGTTGCCGCAAGTCCGCGATTGCGCCGATGATTTCGGCAACACTGATCCGGAGCTACTAGGCGGCCCGATCGCCATCCACGGTGTCGCAGGCGATCAGCAAGCCGCAACGGTAGGGCAGGCTTGTTTTGAGCCCGGGATGATGAAATCGACCTATGGCACCGGCTGCTTTGCGCTGCTGAACACCGGCACAACGCCGGTGGCCTCCCAAAACCGTTTGCTTACCACGATTGCCTATCAGTTGAACGGCACGCCGACCTATGCGCTTGAAGGGTCGATCTTTGTTGCCGGAGCGGTGGTGCAATGGCTGCGCGATGGGTTGCAGATCATCGGCAAGGCCGCGGAAACACAAGAGCTGGCCCGCGCGGCCGATCCCGAGCAAGAGGTCATTCTTGTGCCCGCCTTTGTTGGCCTGGGCGCGCCCTATTGGAACCCTGATTGTCGCGGCGCGGTCTTTGGCCTGACCCGCGCAAGTGGCCCTGCGGAGATGGCGAAAGCCGCGCTTGAAAGTGTAGGGTTGCAAACCCGTGATCTGCTAGAGGCCATGGCCGCAGATTGGCAAAGCGACGATGTCACACCGACCCTGCGGGTCGATGGCGGCATGGTTGAGAACGATTGGGCCATGCAGTTTCTGTCCGACATTATCGGTGCACCTGTCGACCGACCCGTATTGCACGAAACGACCGCACTGGGCGTGGCGTGGCTCGCAGGGATGCATGCGGGTGTCTACCCCGATCAGGCTGGTTTTGCCGCCGGATGGGCGCAAGAGAAACAGTTCACACCCGCGTTGGACGCGGATCTCAGAGCCGCGAAATACGCCCGTTGGCAAAAGGCCATCGCTGCAACGCTCAGCCTGTGATGGCGGGGGCCGAACAAATGTTTTCTTTCACGAGCCCGCAGGTGTTGCATTTCGGGCGCGGGCAGAGCCGCCAGACGGTCGGGCTTGCCGCGTCCTTTGGTGCGCAGGTTTTGCTGGTGCATGGGGCCACGCCCGCCCGCGCCGACTGGTTGATCAAGGAGTGCGCAACGGCGGGTTTGATGGTGAAGACCATCGGGTGCGCAACGGAGCCGGACCTGCCGCAGATCGAAGGGGCTTTGGCCGCACTCAAAGGTTTCAGCCCGAATGTTGTCGTCGCTTTGGGGGGCGGGTCGGTTCTCGACTTTGGCAAAGCGCTTTCTGCGTTAATCCCTTGCGATAGTGCGCCGATTGAATACCTTGAAGGGGTCGGTGGGAGTAGGGCGCTGGATCACGCGCCAATCCCGATGATTGCCTTGCCAACAACGGCAGGAACTGGTGCGGAAGTCACCAAGAACGCGGTGATCGCGGTGCCGGAACATGGCGTCAAAGTCAGCCTGCGCGACCCCCGCATGGTGCCCGCAATTGCCATCGTCGACCCCGATCTGATGCAAGGCGCACCCCGCCGGGTGGCTCTGGCCGCTGCAATTGATGCGATCACCCAAGTCATCGAGCCCTATCTATGCACCAAGGCCAATCCGATGACCGATGCGCTGTGCCGCGCGGCCATACCCGCAGGTCTCGATCACCTTAGGGCGTTGGTCGAACAGGATACGGCAGAGGCTTGGGACAAAATGGCGTGGGTCAGCACCTGTGGCGGGCTGGCCCTGGCCAACGCAGGATTGGGCGCGGTACACGGCTTTGCCGGGGTGATCGGCGGCAAGACCCAAGCACCGCATGGCGAGGTCTGCGGCGCATTGCTGCCGGCAGTCTTGCAGGCGCACGCACGCATGGCCGAACCAAACACCGAGGTCGCGCGTCGGCTCGCGTGGGTCCTCGCACAGATCGACAGCAATTTCGGAGGGGAAGGGCAGGGCGTCGAAGGGTTGCGCCGTTGGTCGCAGGAACAGGGACTGCGTGGATTATCGGCCATGGGCATGTCAGCTGGAGATCATGCAGCGGTGGCAGAGGCCAGTGCAGGAGCGTCCTCGATGAAAGCCAACCCGTTCAAGCTGAGCCAACCAGAGCTGATCGCCATTCTGGAAGCGGCGGCCTGAGCGGCAGCTATTCAGCCGCTTCTTGCTCCTGGGCCTGCAACCAACGCACCACCGACTGACGCTTGGCCTCCATATGCTCCAAAAGGGTCTGTGCCAGATTTTCGCCGTCCCGGGCCAACAGGTATTGAAGGATACGCTCGTGCTCCTGCACGGCGTCATACCACCGCCCTTCAGTCATATTCGCTAGATACCGAGCCCGCTGCATCCGCAATGATAGCGCCTGGCAGGACGCCGTCAGCGTATCGTTGCGCGCGGCCATCAGGATGGCACGGTGGATTTTCTGGTTGATGCTGAAATAGGCATCCAGATCGCGCCGTTCATAGCTGGCAATCATCTGGGCGTGCAGGTCGCTGACCTCGTCCAGTTCGGCGGGGGTGATGCTTTCACACGCCAGTTTGCCCGACAGGGCTTCAAGCGCGCCGAGCACGGGGAAGACTTCCTCCACCTCGCTGATCGTCACGATCGTGACCCAGGCACCGCGATTGGGTTCCAGCCGGATCAGCCCGTCAGAGGCCAGAACCTTGAGCGCCTCGCGCATCGGCGTGCGAGACACGCCAAACCGGTCGCAAAGTTCCTTTTCGGGGACTTTGCTGCCGGGCACCAATTCGCCGCCGATGATCAGGGGCTGCAGTCGGTCCACCAGTTCCAGATGCAGGGATTTGCGCTGGATCGGCGAAGGGCCTGTATCGCTCATCATTTGACTTTCTTACCCGGTGCCAGTGCCAGTTCAAGCAACCTTGCCACATGGATCGGCTTGCGACCAGTCGTGTCGGAAACCTGATGCCGACAAGATGTCCCATCGGCCACGATGAGCGTATCGGCATCGGCCTTCCGCACTGCCGGTGCCAGATCAAGCTCCGCCATTCTCAAAGAGGCTTCATGGGTGTCATTGCCATACCCGAATGCACCCGCCATGCCACAGCAACTTGTCTCGACCACCTCAATCTCCGTATTAGGCAGGCGCGCAAGGGTTTGTTCGATGCTCGACATCACACCCATCGCCTTTTGGTGACAATGGCCATGCAGCAGCACCTTTGGGGCAGGCGATTTGAGCGGCAGTTTGAACTCGGGGTTTTCCGCCTGATCGGCGATGTATTCTTCTAGCATGCGGGCGTGTTTTGCCAGCAGCGCAGTCTCCGCGCCGGGCAGAAGCGACGGGATTTCATCGCGCAGGGTCAGCAGGCAACTGGGTTCCAGCCCCACGATCGGAAATCCCTTTTGCGCATAGGGGAGCAACGCATCGACCAGCCGCTGCGCCTCGACCTTGGCCTCATCCACCAGTCCGGCGGACAGGAAGGTGCGCCCGCAACACAGGGGCCGTTCGCCTTTGGGGGCAGCGGCGATATGCACGGGGACCTCGGCAGCCTCCATCACCTTGAGCGTGGCACGCAGGTTCTCAGGCTCGAAATAGCGGTTGAAGCAATCGGCAAAGACCACAGCCTGAGGTGCACTTGTGACGGCGGCTTCGGTGTTTTTGAAGGGCTTCGCACTCCATACCGGTAGATCGCGCGTGGCAGTAAATCCGGTGAGCTTTTCGGTCAGCCTGGCCACGAAGGGCAGGCGATTGCGAAGATTGGCTAGAAACGCGAACCGCGATGCCAGCGGCGCGTAACGGGGCAGGTAGCCGACCAAGCGGTCATGCAGGCTGATCCCGTGTTTTGCGGCGCGCGCGGCCTGCACTTCGATCTTCATCTTGGCCATGTCCACGCCGGTTGGACATTCGCGCTTACAACCCTTGCATGACACGCAGAGCTTCATCGTTTCGGCCATCGCGTCAGAGGTCAGCGCGTTCGGCCCCAGTTGGCCGGTGATCGCCAGCCGCAGAGAATTGGCGCGGCCACGGGTCAGGTCCTTTTCCTTGCGGGTCACGCGGAAAGAGGGGCACATCACGCCGCCTTTGAGCTTGCGGCAAGCTCCGTTGTTGTTGCACATCTCGACAGCGCCTTGGAAACCGCCACCACTGCCGGTCCAGTCGGACCAGTCGAGCTTGGTGTCAAAGGCAGGTGCATTGTAGTCGGGACCGTAGCGAAAGAGTGTCCGGTCATCCATCTTGGGCGGATCCACGATCTTACCGGGGTTGAACAGACTTTTGGGATCGAACCGATGCTTCACCTCTTGGAAACTGGCAACCATGCGCGGGCCGAACATCTTTTCGTGAAACTCGGACCTGACAATCCCGTCGCCATGCTCGCCCGAATGCGATCCTTTGTAGCGCTTGACCAGATCAAAGCATTCTTCGGCAATCGCCCGCATGGTTTTGACGTCTTTATCCAGTTTCATGTTCAACACGGGTCGCACATGCAGACAGCCCACCGAGGCATGGGCGTACCATGTGCCTTTGGTGCCGTGTTTTTCAAAGATCGAGGTCAGACCATCGGTGTAGGCCGCCAGATCGGGCAGCTCAACGGCGCAATCCTCGACGAACGAGACAGGTTTGCCGTCGTCCTTCATCGACATCATGATGTTCAGGCCGGAACTGCGCAGATCGGCGATACGGGTCTGTAGGGCAGGGTCCGTCACATGGGTGACACCGCCCCATTTTTCACCGGTGCCTTTCCACGAAAAGCCCAGATCGCCCATCATCTCGTCCAGTTCTTTCAGCTTGGCGGCGTGGCGCCCGGGGTCTTCTTCGGCAAATTCAACCAGCAGCAGGGCGGCCGGATCACCCGTGACGAATTCCTCAATGGTCTGGCGGAACATCGGGATGTCGCGGGCTAGTGCGATCATCGTGGAATCCACCAGCTCGACCCCCTGGGGGTCCAGCTTTACCAGATGCTGTGCCGCATCCATCGCTGAGTGGAAGGTCGGGAAGTGGCACACGCCCACGACTTTTTGCGAGATGATCGGCCAGAGTTTCAGCTCAATCGCGGTGGAATAGGCAAGTGTGCCTTCGGAGCCGACCAGCAGATGCGCCAGATTGTTCGGCGTATCCTTGGGCACAAGCGCGTCGATGTTATAGCCACCCACGCGGCGCATCACCTTGGGGAAACGGGCGTCGATCTCTTCGGCTTCGCGCGCACCCAGCGCCAGCAAATCATCGCGTAGAGCGGCATAGGCGGGGGTCAGCGTATTGCCGACAGGGCCAAAGTGATGCTGGCTTCCGTCCGCAAGAATAGCATCAATCGACAGAACATTGTCGCGCATAGTGCCATAGCGCAGCGATTTGCCGCCGCAGGAATTATTGCCGGTCATACCGCCGATGGTGGCGCGGGAGGCGGTCGAGACATCCACCGGAAACCACACACCATAGGGTTTCAGCGCACGGTTCAATTCGTCCAAAACAATGCCGGGGCGCACCACGCAGCGCATGTTTTCGATGTCCAGCTCAAGGATGTCGTTGAAGTATTGCGTGTTATCCAGGACCAGCGCATCGTTCACCGTCTGGCCACATTGCGAAGTGCCCCCCCCCCGCGCCAGAATCGGCACCCCTTGCTGGCCTGCAACCTCGATCGCAGCACGAATGTCGTCTTCCGATTTCGGCGACAGCACACCTTGAGGCATCATCTGGTAGAGCGACGCATCGGTCGCATAGCGTCCACGTGAGAAGCTGTCGAACAGAAGGTCGCCGCTTACTCGGGTTTGCAAAATGTCGGCAAGCTGGGTCATGGGAGCACCGGAAGTTTGAGAACGGGAAATTTTATATTTGCGGTTGACTTAATTATGAATTCAAAATTACCGTGCAGCAACCGAAAAGCAATGAGATCCGGCGCTGCCGTCCGGATCATCGATTTAAAATACTAGGTCTGGGGCGGAGAAATCATGAGAAAAGCCGGTCGTCATTTTTTACAGATTCCGGGGCCAAGCGCCGTACCGGACCGAATCCTGAGCGCAATTGGTCAGCAGACCATTGATCATCGTGGACCGGACTTTGCCAAAGTCGGAATGCGTGCGCTTGATGGGATGAAGTCGATCTTCAACACCAAAGAGCAGGTCTTTATCTACCCGTCTTCCGGCACTGGTGCATGGGAAGCAGCGCTGGTGAACACCTTGTCACCCGGTGACCGCGTGTTGATGTTTGAAACGGGTCACTTCGCAACGCTATGGAAGAAACTGGCGGAAAAACTGGGCCTCAAGGCCGAGTTCATCGAAGGCGACTGGCGCGGCGGGGCGGATCCCGACCAGATCGAAGCCTATCTGGCCGAAGATAAAAACCACGAGATCAAAGCGGTCTGCGTTGTTCATAACGAGACATCGACCGGTTCCGTATCGCCCATCGCGGCTGTGCGTCAGGCGATTGATAACGCAAACCATCCCGCCTTGTTCATGGTCGACACCATTTCCGGCCTCGCATCGCTCGAGTACCAGCACGATGCGTGGGGCGTGGATGTCACCGTATCCGGCTCGCAAAAAGGCCTGATGCTGCCGCCCGGACTGTCGTTCAATGCGGCCAGCGCCAAGGCAATGGCAGCGAACAAGACCGCCACTTTGCAGCGGTCTTACTGGGACTGGGCCGAAATGGTCGGACCAAACAAGACCGGCTATTTCCCCTATACGCCCGCCACGAACCTTCTCTATGGTTTGAACGAAGCTGTGGACATGCTGCATGAAGAGGGGATGGAGAACGTCTTTGCCCGTCATGCCCGCCACGGTAAGGCGGCGCGTGCGGCGGTGCGGGCATGGGGCCTTGAAGTGCTTTGTGCAGCACAAGGTCAGGAAAGCGGCGTGCTGACGGCAGTTAAAATGCCGGAAGGTCACAGCGCTGATGCGTTCCGCGCCTCAACCCTTGAGCATTATGATATTTCACTGGGCAACGGGTTGTCCAAAGTCGCAGACAAAGTGTTCCGCATCGGACATCTGGGCGATTTCAACGACCTGATGCTGGTGGGCACTTTGGCCGGTGTGGAAATGGGCCTGAAAAAAGCAAACGTGCCGCACAACATAGGTGGGGTGCAGGCCGCGATGGAATTGCTATCATAAGACCAACGCCCCCGAAGTGGGGCGATTCAAAAAACCGAAAAACCAACATAGTCTCTGGGAGGAGATCCTCATGAAAGTAATCGCAAAACTACTCGCCGCAACAACGGCGCTGGGCATGGCCACTGCCGCTTCAGCTGCCGATATGACAATGAAATTCGGCCACGTAGGCGCGCCCGGCTCGCTGTTCGAGGCGACGGCAAATAACTTTGCCGAATGTGTGAACGGTGCGATGCCGGAGAAGGTCGAAGTGCAGACGTTCGGTTCGTCGCAATTGGGCAAGGACAAGGAGCTGCTGCAAAAGATCAAGCTGGGTCAGGTTGATTTCGCGCTGCCATCCTCGGTCATGTCATCGGTCGACGATTCATTCGGCATCTTCGAGATGCCCTATATCATCACAGACCGCGATCATATGCGCCGCGTGCAGGGCGAGATGATGGACACGTTCCAGAACGCAGCCAACGAGAACGGTTATCACATCGTCGGTCTGGCCGAGAACGGTTTCCGCAACATCACCAACAATGTGCGCCCGATCAATCTGCCTTCCGATCTTGAGGGTGTGAAACTGCGTACGCCGAACGGCGTCTGGCGCTTGAAGATGTTCCAGGAGTACGGTGCCAACCCGACGCCGATGGCGTTCTCGGACGTCTTTACCGCGCTGCAAACCGGCGTCATTGACGGACAGGAAAACCCCTATGCCCAGATCGCATCGGCCAAGTTTCAGGAAGTGCAGAAGTATCTGTCGGTCACCGGTCACGTCTACACACCAGCCTATATCCTGACCTCGAAAAAGAAGTTCGACGGGCTGCCAGAAGACGTGCAGGCGGGTCTGACCGATTGCGCCAGCAAAACGCAGGACTTCACGTATGAAAAGGCCGCAGAGCTTGAAGCGAGCCTTTTGAAAGTGATCGAAGATGCAGGTGTCGAGGTGAACACGGCCGACAAGGCAGCGTTCATTGAGGCCTCCAAGCCGATCTACAAGCAGTTTGCCGATGAGGTCGAAGGCGGCCAGGAAATGATCGACACTGTGCTTGGCCTCGGCAACGCAGGTTAATCAAAGCGGCGGGGCGGCATCAAGTTATTTGCTGCCCCGCCTGTTCATTAGAATTCAACGCTGATCCCACCTGCATCCGCAGCAGCGGATCGGCGTCACCCAACAGGGCCACCTCATGGAAAACGCTGCCTATCCCACGCTCTCGCGCATCAACCGCGCGCTCAGCAGGGTTCTTGAATGGATCACGATCAGCTTGATGATCATGCTAACGCTGATTGTTGCCATGGCCGTCATAGCACGGCTGATGGGGCAAAGTTTTTCGTGGTACGATGAAGTTGCAGCAATCATGCTGGCGTGGATTACCTATTACGGGTCTGCATTGGCAGCCTTGCACCGGCGCCACATCGGCTTTGATACTGTTCTCCTGGCGATGCCCCTCAACCTGCGCGTGGCGGCACTTTTGGTGGGGGAGCTGATTGTCCTTGTTTTCTTTTTCCTCATGGCCCGCGCCGGTTTGCAGGTTCTGGATGTGCTTGCCGGGGATACGCTGATCTCGTTGACATGGGTGCCGATCCAGCTGACCCAATCCGTGATCCCCATTGGTGCGATCCTGTTCATGCTGTGCCAGATGCTCAGTCTGCCCGCGTACCTCAAAATCACCGCCGCCGGCATCTCGCTGGAGCATGCGGAGATCGAGGAAGAAGTCGAAACCGAACTTGAGAAGAACAAGGATCGCGTCTGATGTTGATGGCCGGAATTTTTATCGCGATGCTGATGATGATCTGCATCAACATACCCATCGCGGTGGCACTTGCCATGTGTGGTGTGCTGGGTTTGCTGGTCACCGAAGGGACGGACAGCCTCGTGACCATCGCGCTGGATATGTACGACGGATCAACGAAATTCTCGCTGATCGCCATTCCGATGTTCGTGCTGGCAGGGGCCATCATGAACGCAGGCGGCATTACTGACCGGCTCATCAACTTCGTCTCCGCGATCATCGGCTTCATCCGCGGCGGCCTTGCAATGGTCAACATTGGTGTGTCTTTGTTCTTTGCCGAAATCTCCGGCTCTGCGGTGGCGGATGTGGCCGCAATGGGCTCGATCCTGATCCCGCAAATGAAAAAGCGCGGCTATTCCAAAGAGTTCTCTGCGGCGGTCACCTCCTCCTCGGCCTCGCTTGCCATCATCATCCCGCCGTCGATCCCGATGATCCTCTATGCCGCCTCGGCCAATACGTCAGTCGAGCAGTTGTTCGTTGCGGGTGTCGTGCCCGGATTGCTGGGGGCAGGGGGGCTGATGACGGTCGCCTACCTCTTCGCCAAACGCTATAACTTCCCGACCGAAGCGGCCTTTCAACTGTCCCGCCTGCGCGAGACATTCATGGATGCGCTGCCCGCCTTTACCCTGCCGGTGATCATCTTGGGAGGCATCTTTGGCGGCTATGTCACCGCGACCGAAGCGGCGGGCCTTGCGGTTATCGCATCACTTGCGGTGTCGGCCTGGTACGGCAATCTGGATCTGGGCCATCTGCGCCGCGCCATGCTGGACGGCGGCATCCAGACCGCGGTTGTCATGCTTCTGGTGGCGGCATCGGTGCTGATGGGCGGCTTCCTGACCCGCGCCCAAATCCCGCAGCAGCTGGCCGAAGGGATCCTGTCGATCACCACCCAGCAATGGGCGATCCTGATGATCCTGAACGTGTTCTTTCTGATCATCGGTTTCTTTTTGCACTCGGCCGCGGCGATCATTCTGGTCATTCCCATCGTGATCCCCCTGATCACGGCGGCGGGGATCGATCCGGTCCACTTCGGCCTCGTGGTCACACTGAACCTGGCGATTGGCCAACAAACCCCGCCTGTGGCCTCGGTCCTGATCACCGCCTGTTCGGTGGCCCGCGCCAACATCTGGGAGGTTTCAAAAGTCAACATCTGGTTCGTCGGCGTGCTGCTGGCCGTACTGATGCTGTGCACCTATGTGCCGTCCGTGCCGATGTTCCTAGTGGAGTATTTTTACCGATGAATGACGCGCCCGAAATCACTGACGAGGTCCGCGATGGTATCATGTGGATCACGTTCCAACGCCCGCGGGCGCGTAACGCGCTGACCTTCGGCATGTACGAACGGTTGGCCGAACTGTGTCAAACCATGCCGACCGACGGCAGCGTCCGCGCTGTTGTTCTCTCCGGTGCAGGGGGCAAAGCCTTTGCCGCTGGCACCGACATGACCCAGTTCCGCGCCTTTGACAAACCGCAAGATGCGTTGGACTACGAGGCGCAGATTGACGCTGTTCTGGAGGCGGTCGAGCGCTGTCCGGTGCCTACGATCGCGGCCGTCAACGGTGCCTGCACCGGCGGGGGCGGCTCCATTGCGGCGGCTTGTGATATTCGCATCGCGTCCAGCAGCCTTAAGTTCGGCTTTCCGATCGGACGTACGCTTGGCAATTGCCTGGCGGCGGGCAATCTTGCCCGCCTGACCGAACTGGTGGGCGCAGGACGCGTCCGGGAGTTGGTCTTCACTGCCCGTCTGATCCAGGCCGAAGAGGCGCTGAACATCGGGCTGGTAACCGAGGTACTCGACGATGAGACGGCGCTGATGACCCGTGCCGAGGAACTCGCCCAACACGTAGGCTCCATGGCACCGCTGACCCTGCGCGCCACAAAGGAAGCCATGCGCCGCAACCGCGCAGCAGCAAAGGTCGAGGACGATGATCTGATTATCTCTTGCTACATGAGCGATGATTTCAAACAGGGGATGGAAGCCTTTCTGGCGAAGCGAAAACCGGTATGGACAGGCAAGTGAACAGCAAAACCGGCCCCCTTGCGGGCATGCGGGTGATCGAGATCGCCCATATCATGGCAGGCCCCGTTTGCGGATTGATGTTGGCCGATATGGGCGCCGATGTGATCAAGGTGGAAAAGCCGACCGGCGACGACAGCCGCCGCTTCACCCCGCCCGAGATAGGCGGAGAGGCCGCCGCCTATATGATGATGAACCGCAACAAACGCGGCATTGCACTGAACCTGAAAGACCCGGACGCTGTGGAGATCCTGCGCAAGATGCTGGCCGACGCAGACGTGGTGATCGAGAATTACCGCAAAGGCACGATGGAGAAGCTGGGGCTGGGCTACGACGATTTGGCCAAGGCGAACCCGCGCTTGATCTACTGTGAAATCTCCGGCTTTGGCCGTACGGGACCGTATGCTGAGCGCGGGGGCTTTGATCTGATCGCGCAGGGCATGTCGGGCCTGATGTCGATCACGGGCGAGGGCGCGGGCCGCCCGCCGGTCAAGGTCGCCGCTCCCATATCGGATATCAACGCAGGTATCCTTGCTGCAATGGGCATCTCGGCCGCCTACGCAAACATGCTACAAACGGGGCGGGGTCAAAAGGTGGATACCTCGCTTTTTGAGGCCGCGATCACGCAGACCTATTGGCAGTCCGCGATCGCCTTTGCCACCGGGCAAAAGCCGGAACCGCTTGGTTCAGCCCATCCCCTGAATGCGCCCTATCAGGCGTTCGAAACATCCGATGGCTGGATCAATGTCGGAGCCGCGAACCAAAGCAACTGGCTGCGTTTTCTCGATGTGATCGAAGCCCCTGAGCTGGACGCCGATCCGCGTTTTGCCTCCAATGCGGCGCGCATTCAAAATCTGCCCGCACTGGTCGAAATTCTGAACAGCTACATCCGACAGGACACCACGGAAAACTGGTTGGCGCGAATGGAGGCGGCGCAGCTGCCCGCAGGGCCGGTGAATGACATCCTGCAAATGCACGCCGACCCGCAGGCGCAACATCGCGAGATGATCCTTGAGGTCGATCACGAGACAGCAGGCCCGGTCAAGACCATCGGCCATCCGGTCAAGTTCAGTCGCACGCCGGCGCAAGTCACCCAGGCAGCACCCCGTTTGGGCCAGCACAGCCGCACCGTTCTAGCTGAATTCGGCTATGAGACGACACAGATTGAAAACTGGATCACCAGCGGTGCCGTCGTTGCGGCTGACGCGGTATAACTTCACACATACAGGACGCCCTCATGACCCTTACTCTGCAACAGGCGCAAAGCCTGATCAGCGACTGCATTAACTGGCGCAAGGCCAATGACCTCAAACCACTGACCGTCGCGGTTCTGGACAGTGGCGGCTATCTCATGGCGCTTGCCCGCGAGGATGGGACCAGCAATCTGCGCCCGCAGATCGCTCAGGGCAAAGCTGCCGGGGCCATCGCGATGGGGCTTGGCTCCCGTGCGCTTTATGAACGCGCCAAGGTAGAGCCCTTCTTTATTCAGGCCATGAACGGATTGGCAGACGGATCTTTAGTGCCGGTCGCTGGTGGTGTCTTGATCAAACAGGACGGCGTCATCATCGGGGCAGTGGGCATCACCGGCGACACTTCCGACCGCGATGAAGCCTGTGCCATCGCCGCCATCGAGAATGCCGGTTTCACAGCGGATGGTGGCTGAGCATCTGGCCGTTCGCCCGTGGCTGACTTAGGGTGGTGTCGAACCTCTCTATCCAAGGAACACCGCTCACATGACCCGCGCACAGGCAATTGAACAGGCCGCAGCCCTCGTTGATACGGGACGTTTGCAAGACATGTTGGCCGATTGGGTCAGCTATCTCAGCGAAAGCCAGAACCCCGAGGCGCAGGCTGAGTTGTGGCGATACCTGAGCGATGCGATCCAGCCCCGGCTGGAGGCCATAGGCTTTGAATGCACCCTGCATGAAAACCCTGCGGAGCCTGAGACAGGTGGCCCGTTCCTGCTTGGCAGCCGCATCGAAGACCCTGACCTGCCGACAATCCTGACCTATGGCCACGGTGATGTGATCTGGGGGCAGGCGGATCAATGGCGCGAGGGGCTTACGCCTTTCACCCTGACAAGCGAGGGCGAGCGGCTTTATGGCCGGGGGGCTGCTGACAACAAGGTGCAGCACCTGATCAACATCTGCGCGCTTGAGACAGTGCTGAAGCAGCGCGGCTCGCTTGGGTTCAACGTCAAGATCGTCCTGGAGATGAGCGAAGAAATCGGCTCTCCCGGTTTGGCGCAGATGATGGATCTCTACCGCGATACGCTGGCCGCCGATGTTCTGATTGCATCCGACGGACCCCGGCTGAACCCGGATGTGCCGACCATGTTCATGGGCTCGCGTGGTGGAGTCAGCTTTGATCTGGTCTGCGATCTGCGCACAGGGGCGCATCATTCGGGCAACTGGGGCGGGCTGCTGGCCGATCCGGCGATCCTGCTGGCGCAAGCGCTGGCTTGCATTACCGATAAACGCGGGCAGATCCTTGTGCCGGAATGGCGCCCCGACAGCCTGACACCCGACATTCGCACCGCCCTTGCCAAACTGCCCGCGATTGTGGGCGATGCTGTCACGGTCGAGGAAAACTGGGGCGAGGAAAGCCTGACGCCGGTCGAACGCGCCTATGGCTGGAACAGCTTTGCGGTGCTGGCGATGACATCCGGCGTGCCGGATGCGCCGGTGAATGCAATATCGGGCAGCGCCCGCGCACGCTGCCAACTGCGTTTCGTGGTGGGCACGGATATGAACGACATCCTGCCCGCCCTACGCCGCCATCTGGACGCCCATGGTTTTGAAACGATTGAGGTAGTGCCAGTAGATAAAGGCATTTTTGCCGCCACCCGCCTCAGCCCAGATCACCCCTGGGTGCGCTATGTCGAGGCGTCCCTGAAAGACACCACCGGGCAGGCGCCGCATGTCCTGCCCAATCTGGCCGGGTCCCTGCCTAACGACTGTTTTGCGGATGTATTAGGCCTGCCGACGATCTGGGTGCCGCACAGTTATCTCGGCTGCAACCAACATGCGCCGGATGAGCATGTCTTGCTGCCCGTGTGTCGCGATGCCTTGCGGGTGATGACAGGGTTGTTCTGGGATATCGGTGTGTCCGCACCGGATGTCGCGCGCTAGCCTCTCAAGGCAAAGCGCTTGATCTGGTGGAACATCCCTGCCTCGTCCTCGCCCATGAGGGTGATCGCCTCCACGGCATAATCGTGCTCCAGCAAGGGCAGCAGCCGCGGCTCTAAGGCGTCTAAAACGCCATCGGCGGCGGCTCCGGCAATTCGGCCGCTCAAGGTGATGTGAAAGTGAAAGTCATCAAAGACAAACGGATAGCCCCAGTCGAGCATCTGTTGATCCTGCCGCGCTGACAGGCGGGCGCGACGGCGGCGGGTGATGTCTTCGGCAGTAAGCGGTGCGCGTAAGAGGTTGAACGCTTGCACCAACTCCGCCGCCAGATTGCTGAGGGCCGCGCTTTGCGTGACGGGCCGCAGGGCCAGAAACCCGTGATCATGGCGCAGCGCCAGCTTGCCGATGGGCGCGGGGGCATGGCAGGCCGCAAAGGCTTCTGCGCTTTGTTCAATCTGGGTCAGATCTGTCGTCGGGGCAGGCCGGAACGGCGCCACGAGCGTTGCATGACAGCCGTACTTGCGTGGCCGCGCTGTCACCGCAGCCACATCTATATCCGGAACCTCCGGATGCGCCACAAAGGCACCGGTTGCACTGTCCCATCCCAGCCATGCAGCACCAAAGGATGCCAAGGGGCCGATGGGCGTGTAAAAGACAGCATACCGTTTGAACATTCACCCTCCCGTGCAGGTCATTTCTGCCAGCTCTATGTCACAAAGCCATGACAAAACAGACAATTTGCGACAGCGCCAGTCAGATGTGGAACGCGAGGGTCAGGCTGTGCTGTGTCGGCCCCGGCCGCCAATATTGCGACAAGCTTGAATGAAATGCGATCTGGCACCAATGCTTATCAGTAATCACCCTTATCTGCGGATTGGAATTGCATCAGGTGCTTGTTTGCCGTCACCGGATCAGACGTCAAAGAAGACAGTCTCCTGCGCGCCCTGCAAATATATATCGTGGCGATAGCTGCCATCCCCGCCTTGGGCAATCAGTGTCGCCTGCCTGTCGCCTGCCACCGCTAGCACCGGATCGCTACTGTTGTCCTCATCCGCGAAGTAAATGCGCGTGGTCAGGCCAAGGTTGATCCCCCGCGCTGTGATCCAGGCCAGCAGATGCGGGGCCTGTCCTGCCGTAGCACCGGGTTTCAATGTCTCGAACACCAGTTCTCCGCTATGGGCATCCGTAGGCTGGCGGCCCCAGTGGCTGAACCCTTCGGTAGGACCATAAGTGCCATCAGGTCCTGCTTGCCAAATCTCGACCATCGCGTCTTTCAGCGGTACGCCGTCACCATCGATGACATGACAGGTCAGCGTAATGCGGCTGCCGTTGGGATCGCCGGTGATCATCTTCGCGCCCAGATCATTGCCGCCATACATGCCTTGCAAACCCGCAAAGGTCGGCACGCAGCCGATATGCACATAAGGTCCCGCGGTCTGGGATGGAGATTCCTTGAAGTCGGCCATCATGTCCCCTCCATTTGATTCTCGAATATCGTCGCACCGCGCCCGCGCAGCACAATGTCAAAGCGGTAGGCGCGGATGTCCATCGGCACGGTGTTGTCCATATCAAGCCGCGCAACGAGGCGGTCAATGGCTGTGTCGCTGGGGATGCACTGCACGATGGGACACAGCGCAATATGCGGATCGCCCTCGAAATACATCTGGGTGATCAGCCGCTGGGCGAACCCGTCACCAAAGACCGAAAAGTGGATATGCGCAGGCCGCCAGTCATTGCCGCCGTTGGGCCAGGGGTAGGGGCCGGGCTGGATCGTACGGAAGGAATAGCTGCCGTCCTCGCCCGAAATACACCGCCCGCAGCCGCCGAAGTTGGGATCAAGCGGCGCGGCGTAGCCGTCCTTCTTGTGACGGTACCGCCCGCCTGCATTGGCCTGCCAGACCTCGATCAGCTTGCCCGAGACGGGGCGACCGTCTTCATCCAGCAGCTTGCCATGCACGATGATGCGCGGGCCAATCGCCGCCTCTCCGGCCTGAGCGTAATTCACGATCAGATCGTCATCATCCGGACCCAGCATACCATGGCCAAAGGTCGGACCGGTCATCTCCGTCACCGTGGGGTCATAGTGCAGACGTGTGTGGTTGGGCGAACGCAGCAGCGACGAGCGATAGTCAGGGGCCAGCGGTTTGGGGTGCCAGTCAAGGTCACGCGGCGCAATGATGTGATCAGCCATAAGCGGGCTCCTGTGTTGGTGGCGTCGTGTTGCCCGTCATTCCAGCGGCAATCCGACATAGTTTTCGGCAAGGGAGCGGGCCGCCGCCTCGGATGTTGTCAGATAATCGAACTCGGCCCGCTGCATGCGTTTTTCAAACGGTGAGTTTTCGGGGAATTGATGCATCAAGGTCGACAGCTGCCACGAGAACCGCTCGACCTTCCAGACCCGTTTCAGCACCGTTTCGGAATAGGTGTCGATGTGATGGTCGTTGCCCTTGGTGTAATGTTCGATTAGTGCGCGCGAGAGGATGCGTACGTCGGCAGCGGCAAGGTTCAGCCCTTTGGCCCCGGTGGGCGGCACAATATGCGCGGCATCGCCCGCCAGAAACAGATTGCCGTGGCGCATTGGCTCGGCCACGAACGACCGCAGCGGCGCGATGGATTTCTCGAACGACGGGCCGGTTTGCAGGTGGGCTGCGGCATCCGGACCAAGGCGCAACGCCAGTTCCTCCCAGAACCGGTCGTCAGACCAGTTGTCGATGCTGTCATCCAGATCGCATTGTACATAATAGCGGCTGCGCCTCTCGGACCGCATGGAGGCCAGCGCGAACCCGCGCGCGTGATTGGCATAGATCAGCTCGTGGCTGACCGGGGGACGTTCGACCATGACGCCCAACCAGCCAAAAGGATAAACCCGCTCGAATGTCTTCAGCACATCCGCTGGAATGGATTGGCGCGACACCCCGTGATAGCCGTCACATCCCGCGATATAATCGCAGCTGACGGTGATCTCTGCGCCGTCATGGGTAAAGCTGACCGAAGGCCGGTCAGCGGTCAAATCCTGCGGCCTGACACTGTCAGCGTTGAAGTAAAAGACTTGGCCCTCTGCATGGCGTTTGTCGAACAGGTCCTTGGTGACTTCGGTCTGGCCATAGACGGTCACCGTCTTGCCGGTCAGAGCCTCGATGTCGATGCGGTGACGATCCCCGTCGAAGGCCAATTCGAACCCGCTATGGGGCAACCCCTCACGGTGCAACCGATCAGCCACGCCGGCCTCTTCCAAGGCGGTCACCGTGCCTTGCTCCAAGACACCCGCACGGATGCGGCCCTCGATATAGGCGCGGTCCTTGCGGTCGATCACCACGGTGTCGATGCCCGCGTTGGCCAGAAGCTGCGAAAGCAACAACCCGCTGGGCCCCGCGCCGATAATGCAGACCTGTGTCTCGATGGTATGACTCATTTCGGTCTCCTGGGTCTGCGCATGGTCAGAAAATGATTATGCTCCATACCTTCTTAGCGTCTGCTTGGGCGGCACGAAAGAGCGGAGACTGCAGCGCTGCCACTTTTCTACCGGCGACAAAGCGGAGGAATCTGAAAACCCTCAAGCAAAAGGGGCTACCGCAGAAATCATCTGCGGTAGCCCCGATAGCATCTTGGTCAGATGCAGTCAGCAAAGGCGCTACGCGACGGGCCAGCCGCCAACGGCTTTCACTTCGACAAATTCATCCAGACCCCATTCGCCGCCTTCGCGGCCATTGCCCGATTGCTTCATCCCGCCAAAAGGCGCACCGGCACCGCGGCCCTTGCCGTTGATGTCGACCATGCCAGAGCGCAGGGCGCGCGCAACGCGGCGCGCGCGTTCGTCGTCGCCCGTCTGAATATAGTTGGTCAGGCCGTAGTCGGTGTCATTGGCAATCGCGATGGCCTCTTCCTCGCTGTCGAAAGGCATCATCGACAGCACGGGGCCAAAGATTTCCTCGCGCATCACGGTCATGTCGTTGGTGCAATCGGCAAAGACCGTGGGGCGCACGAAAAAGCCCCGGTTCAAGCCATCGGGCCGCCCGGTGCCACCTGCAACCAGCTTGGCCCCTTCGTCGATGCCCTTCTGGATCAGGTCCTGCACTTTGTTGAACTGCACCTCTGAGACCAGCGGCCCGATGTGACGGCCTTCCTCGGATGCGGCATTCACGCTTGTGGCCTCAGCGGCTTCGCGGGCCTGTTCGACCGCCTCGTCATAGCGCGAGCGTTCGACCAGCATCCGCGTCGGTGCGTTGCACGACTGGCCGGTGTTGTTGAAGCACCGGATGATGCCCTGCTTGACCGCCTTGGGATCAGCATCGGCAAAGACCAGATTGGCACCCTTTCCGCCCAGCTCAAGGCTGACGCGCTTGATGGTTTCCGCCGCTGCGATGGTGATGGCACGGCCCGCGCGGGTCGACCCGGTAAAGCTGACCATGTCCACGTCCTTATGCGCCGACAACTGGCTGCCGACGCCCGGTCCGTCACCGTTCAGCATGTTGTAGACACCCGCAGGCACGCCCGCCTCATGCATGATCTCGGTGAACAGGATCGCCGACAGCGGCGATTGTTCGGAGGGTTTCAGCACCATGGTGCAGCCCGTGGCCAGCGCCGGCAGCACCTTGAGGGTGATCTGGTTCATCGGCCAGTTCCAGGGCGTGATCAACGCGCAGACACCGATGGGTTCCTTGATGATGCGTGTATCTTCGTCGCCGGGGCGCAGCGCCGTCTCGAACTCGAAATCTTTCAGCGCGTCGATGAACGCCTTGATGTGATAAGAACCGGTGCCCGACTGCTGTGTCTTGGACATCGCAATGGGTGCGCCCATTTCGGTGCTGATCAGGCTGCCCATTTCGTCCGAGCGGCGAATGTAGACGTCGAGGATGGACTGCATCAGCTCGAGCCGTTCCGCTTTGGACGATTGCTGCCATGTGCCGAACGCGGCCTTAGCGGCGGCCACGGCGGCATCTGTATCAGCCTGTCCGCCGAGCGAGATTGTTGCGGCGGTTTCTTCGGTTGATGGATCAATGACTGCAAAATCCTTGCCCGCCTGTGGGGCGACCCATTTGCCGTCGATGTAGAAGTTGCCAGCGTTTTCCATGTGTTCAGCCTTTGATTATGATGGTTCCGCATCAGCCGGGCAGCACCCGGCAGATACCTGTCTGCCAACTGTCTATGCCCAATCGCCCGAGGCGGAAAGGGGGCTTTGTTCAGTTAGCCGGAACGTCATCTCGCAGGGCCGGACACAGGCTGCGTTCAATCCCGCGGATCGTCCAGCAGGATACGCGCGGCATTGCCTTGATCGTCGTCATATTGATCGCTGCGCAAGGTCCAGATAAAGGCGGCAAGGCCCGCACCTCCGAGGATTAGGGAAACAGGGATCAAAATGACAAGGACGTTCATTTCACAAACCTCATACGTTGGGCATTGGCCAAAACGGTGATGGAAGAGATGCTCATCGCGAGCGCTGCGGCAAGGGGTGTGGCGAACCCCGCCAGCGCAACCGGCACCGCGATGAAGTTATAGGCCGCCGCGATGGCAAAGTTCTGCTGCGAGAGAGCCCGCGTAAAGCGCGCCACGCGCAGCACAAGCGGCAGATCTGCAAAACTGGTGCGTAGCACGACAACGTCGGCGGCGTTGCGGGCGGCATCCAGTGCGGTTGAAGGGGCGATGGATGCATGTGCGGTGGCCAGTGCCGCCGTGTCGTTCAGCCCGTCACCAATCATCAGCACGCGGTGGCCTTGATCCTTCAACATTTCCAGCCGCGTCAGTTTTTCTTCGGGGCGAGCGTTTGCGGTCATGGGCAAGTCCAAGCGCGCGGCAATGGCGCGGGCAGGGGACGTGTCATCCCCGGTCAGCATTTCGCATGGCAAACCGATAGCTTCCAGCGCTTCGGCGATACCGGGGCGCAGGTTTTCGTGTTTTTGCAGGACAGTCGCGGGGGCATCGCCAATTTTAAGCCCCAGGTCGACCGCATCGTCACCGAGCCAAGCACCACGGCCCAGCGCCACGAGCTGACTTTGCCAAAGCGCCTCGATGCCATTGCCCGCCTGTTCTTTCAGGACGGTCAGGTCTGCGGGTTTCACGCCTTCAAGAGCAGCGAGCAACGCCTGTGACCAGACATGTGCCGATCCCTGTGCCAGCGCCGCCGCGATGGATTTCTCTTCTGCGGACAAACGGCTTACGTCAACGCCTGCGGGCAGCGTCAGCGTGCCGGTCTTGTCCAGCACGATATGATCCACCTCGGCCAACCGCTCCAGCGCGGTGGCGTGTTTTACCAGAAAGCCGTTGGAGTAAAGCTTGCTGATTGCAGCTGTACTGACCGCTGGTACGGCAAGGCCAAGCGCACAGGGGCAGGTGATGATCAGCACCGCGATGGCGATATTCAGTGCATGCCGCGTGTCGCCCGTGGCAAAGAACCAGGCGACAAAGGCAGCGAAGGCCAGCAGATGTACGGCGGGCGCATAAATTTGCGCGGCCCGGTCGGCCAAACCAGTATAGCGGTTGCGCCCGTTTTCTGCCAGTTCCACCATCGCTGCCATGCGTCGCAGGCTGGTATCGCTGCCGTTCACGGCCGCGCGCAGGGTGACGGGGGCTGCCAGATTGACCTCGCCTGCCTGCACGTTGGCACCTTCGGCCAGCTTGGCCGCACGGCTTTCGCCGGTGACAAGCGAGCGGTCCAGCAGTGCGGACGCGCTGGTTAGCGTGCCATCAACCGGTATCCGTGCGCCGGTGGGCACAAGGATCAGATCGCCGGCGGTAATTTCCTGCACCGGCATTTTCCGGCTCTGTCCGTCGATCAGCACTTGTGCGGTATGGACCTCGAGCGCGGTCAATTCCTTGGCGGCAGATCGCGCCGCACTTCGGGTCTGGTGGTCAAGGTAGCGACCGATCAGCAGGAAAAACGTCAACGACAGCGCGGCGTCGAAATAGGCGTGCTGCCCGCCATTCAATGTCTCGAACAGAGACATGCCTGCGGCCAGAATGATGGCCAGCGAGATCGGCACATCCATATTCAGCCGCCCCACCTTCAAGGCACTAAGCGCGTTCAGAAAGAACGGCTGCCCGGCGTAGCCGACCGTCGGCAGGGCAATCATCGCAGAGATGAGATGGAACAAATCGCGTGTGGCGTCCTGAGCGCCGGACCAGACGGCCACGGACAACAACATGACGTTCATCATCGCGAAGCCTGCGACGGCCAGCCGGATCAGCAAGGCCCGTCCGGTGGTGTCCTGGGCGCTGGCAAGGGCGGCCAGATCCAAGGGATAAGCCTCGAATCCCAGCCCCTCAAGCGCGGCAAGGGCGCGGTCGGCATCAACAGGTCCCGCAATCGACACCCGTTTCAGGGACAGGTTGACGCGCACCGAAGTTACTCCGCGCAGGCTTTCCAGCCCGCGCTCGATCTTGCCGATACAAGCGGCGCAATGCACACCGGGCAGCGAGAATTGCAGCGCAGGCCCGGCGGCGACTTCTTGCGCCATTGGCATGGCCACACACGCAGGGCAGGCAGTGGTCATGATGCGGCCCTGAGGATGATGCGACGCTGAAACAACGTGCCATCGGCCGAACGCGCCTTCAGGCGCAGATTCCAGTTGCCTTTCTGCACATCGACAGGGGCGCGGAATACCAATCCGTCATGGACAAACTCAGGGGTCTGATCGGCTGCAACCATTGTGGCGCGGCCAAAGGTGGCCTCGATGATCTGCGGCACCACGGCGCGGCCCCCCTTGAGGATGCTCAGCACCAACTCGCCCTTTTCGATCCGGGCCGTGACATCCCAGTTCAGCGCATCCTGCGCCTTACGGTCCGCGTCAAAGCTTTGGCTGGCGACATAGGAGTTCTTGACCTCCAGCCCCGGAAAGCTGCGCACGGCATTGAAGGCCAGTGTCAAATTGACGGTGATGATGATGCCAAAGGCAAAGGCGAAAACGCCGAAAACGTGCCATCCTTTAATCTCGGTCATTCGCTTTCCTTTCCATTAAATGTGGTGGTGCGGCTGGCGCGGTCACCGGTCCCTTTGTCTTCGACCCATATGCGCAGATCGGTATTGGCGCGGGTCGCCGCGGGGTCTTGCGGACGCGCGGTGACGTAGACCCGTTGCAAGGTCGTGCTGTCGGCAGGCACGTTGACATCCAGCGTGCCGTCCGCCCCCTGCACCTCGATGCGCAAAAGATCATCGCTGCTGAGGCTCAGATGAAACACGCGGTCCTCGCCCAGCTTGTTGCGCAGTCGCACGTCATAGATATTACGGATAGAGCCGTCTGATTGCATCACATAGGTCGGGTTGCGCACCGCGCTGACAGTCAGTTCGATGTCGCTGCGGATGAACAGGGCATAGACCAGACCCGCACCAAGTGCGGCCCACAGTGCCGTATAAAGCAAAGTGCGGGGCCGGAAGATGTGCCGCCAGATGGACTTTGGCACTCCGCCCGCCCGTTCTGCAGCCTCGTCCGACAGTGCCATATAATCGATCAGGCCTCGCGGTTTGCCGATCTTGTCCATGACATCATCGCAGGCGTCGATGCAGAGGGCACAGGTAATGCATTCCATCTGCTGGCCGTCACGGATGTCGATCCCCATGGGGCAGACGTTGACGCAGGCCATGCAGTCGATGCAATCGCCATGCTCGTTGATCTCGGCGGTCAGTTTTGGCGCACCGCCAACCTGCAGCGGCATGCTTGGGTAGGGCGTCGCCTTGTAGCGGACCTGTTGTCCTTCACCCGCGGCCTGCGCTTCACGCTCTGCCTTTTCGGCGGCAGCACGGTCGCGCTTGCGCACATTGCCCTTGCCCCGCGGTTCGCCGCGCCATTCGCGGTAGGCGACTGTGATGGTATCGGGGTCCATCATCGCCGCCTGAATACGCGGCCAGGGGCACATGTAGATACAGACCTGCTCGCGCATGAACCCGCCAAAGACAAAGGTTGTCAGCGTCAGCACTGCAATGGTGATATAGGCCACAGGATGCGCGGTGAGCCGAACCAGATCAGCGGCCAGCGCCGGAGCATCGGTGAAATAGAACACCCAAGCTCCGCCTGTTGCCAATGAGATGGTTAGCCAGACCACCCATTTGGAGACCCGAAGCCGCCATTTGTGAAAGTCCCATTTTGCCCGGTGCAGTCGGACCCGCGCGTTGCGGTCGCCTTCGATCCAACGCTCGACAAGAATAAACAGATCGGTCCAGACGGTCTGCGGGCAGGTATAGCCGCACCAGACCCGCCCGAGGGCAGAGGTAAAGAGAAACAACCCCAACCCCGCCATAATCAGCAGACCGGCGACGAAGTAGAATTCGTGTGGCCAGATCTCGATCCAGAAAAAATAGAAACGCCGGTTTGCCAGATCGACCAGCACCGCCTGATCCGGCAGGTTGGGACCCCGGTCCCAACGGATCCACGGGGTGAGGTAGTAGATCGCCAGCGTAACGCCCATGATCCACCATTTCAAACGGCGGAACGCGCCGGATACGCGGCGTGGGAAAATAGGCTCTCGGGGAGCATAGAGGGGAGCTTGGGTCATTTCAAAAGTCCTGTTCGCAGAATCTTTCTAGGATGGGGGCAGGGGTCTTGCCTTGATCTGAGTCAAACAAGACCCCCGGAACGGCTTAATGTGCGAACAGGGCCGCTCCGGGGGATGCCGGGGCCGGAAGTCCGGCCCCATGCCTGTGTCTACTCGCCTCCTCCAAGGCTGTGGACATAGATCGCAACTGCGCGGACGTCTTCTTCGCTCAGGCGCTGACCCCAAGCCGGCATAACGCCATAACGTGCGTAGGTAACGGTTTCAGTCAGAGTCTCGCGATCACCGCCATAAAGCCAGACCGCGTCAGCCAGGTTGGGCGCGCCCATCTCACGGTTGCCAAGACCCGCATCGCCATGACAAGCCGCGCAATTGTCTGCAAAAAGCGGTGCGCCTTCGGCTGCCAGGGCTGCGTCATGTTCCGCAGAACTCAGACCGACGACATATTCAACCACGGCACCGATCTCGGCTTCAGAGAACATCTCGCCATAAGCAGGCATTTCCGAATAGCGGGCATCGAAGTCCGTCTCGTTGCGGATGCCGTGGCGGATACTATAGGCAATCGCTTCCTGGTCGCCGCCCCAGAGCCAGTCATTGTCCAGCAGGTTGGGATAGCCCTTGGCCCCGGCGGCACCCTGTCCGTGGCACTGGCTGCACTGAGCGCGGAAGACCGAACCGCCACGGGCCACCGCATAGCGGTGCAGATCGTCCTGCGGGCTGATTTCGGTCATCTCGGCCGCAACCAGTTCGGCCACCAGACCGGCATTCTTGGCCTCGTGCGCGGTGATATCTGCACTGACTTCGGCGCGGGTCGAATACCCTAGCAGACCGCTGGTCGCCCCTGAAATCATTGGCCAGGCCGGGTAGGCGATCGTATAACCGATAGCCCAGACAATGGTGGCGTAAAGCGTCCAGAGCCACCAGCGGGGCAGGGGGTTGTTCAGCTCTTCGATGCCGTCCCAGACGTGGCCTGTGGTTTCAACGCCGGTTTCTTCATCTACCTGTTTATCAGTCATCGGTCGGACCTTTCTTCAGATCGGGCGCAGGACGGCGGGTGCCGGATGGATCCGTGCTGACCGTACGGGGCGTTTCGTTGCGGAACGGTATCATGCTTGCGTCCTCGCGGGACTGGCGCAGGCCGGGCCAGAAGGCCCAGACCCCAGCACCGATAAAGAAGGCGAACATGGCAAGCAGAACCCAGCTGTCGGCCAATTCGCGCAGGAAGGAATAGGTATCCATCGGTGCCTCCTATCGGCTTGCGTCGGGGGTGAAGGTGGAGAAATCGACCATGGTGCCCAGCACCTGTAGATAGGCGATCAATGCATCCATCTCGGTCAGTTCCGGTTGGCCATCGAAATTGCCCACAACCGCGCCGGGATAGCGTTCTTGCAGCGCGTCCCAATCGCCGTCTGGATCAGCCTGAGCACGGAAATCGGCAGGCGCCGCCGTGATCTGGTCATCCGTGTAGGGCACACCGACGAAACGGTGCGTTTCCAGCAGGTCCGTGATGTGGGTGTTCTCGATCTTTGTGTCGGCCAGGAACGCATATTTCGGCATGATGCTTTCGGGCACAACCGATTGCGGGTCTTTCAGGTGATCCACATGCCATGCATCCGAATAGCGCCCGCCGACCCGTGCCAGGTCAGGCCCGGTGCGTTTGGAGCCCCATTGAAACGGATGGTCATACATCGATTCTGCAGCCAGCGAATAATGGCCGTAACGTTCGACTTCGTCACGCATCGGGCGGATCATCTGGCTATGACAGACATAGCAGCCTTCGCGGACATAGACATCACGCCCGGTCAGCTCAAGCGGGCTGTAGGGGCGCACGCCTTCGACCTCTTCGATGGTATTTTCCAACCAGAACAGCGGTGCAATTTCGACAATGCCGCCGATGGTCACCACCAGGAGCGAAGCAATCAACAGCAAGGTCGGGCTGCGCTCCAGAATGGCGTGTTTGTCGATCAACTTGGTCTGGTGGGGCAGTTCGTTCGGTATCTCGTCCGGAAAATCCGACAAGGTGCTGACTTTTGGATCGTCAGCGGATGACGGATGAGGGATCTTTTCGTTCGGTGCCATGTGTCCGTCTCCTTATTCTGCAGGTGTTGCGGCGGGCAGGGCAGCATGTGCCGGCTCTGCGCCCCGAATGGTTTTCCACATGTTCCAGCACATGATCAGCGCACCTGACAGGAACATCACGCCGCCCAGTCCACGCACCACATACATCGGGAATTTTGCGGAAACGGTGTCGGCAAAGCTGTTGACGAGGAACCCCTGGTCATCGACCTCGCGCCACATCAGACCTTCCATGATGCCGGTCACCCACATGGATGCCGCATAAAGAACGATGCCGATTGTCGCGAGCCAGAAGTGCCAGTTGATCGCGGCCATCGAATACATCTGCTTGCGGCCCCAAAGCTTTGGCGTGAGGAAGTAAAGGCAGGCAAAGGTAATCATACCGTTCCAGCCCAAGGCACCTGAATGAACGTGTCCGATGGTCCAGTCGGTATAATGCGACAGCGAGTTCACCGCGCGGATCGACATCATCGGTCCCTCGAAGGTGGACATGCCGTAGAAGCCAAGGCTGAGGACAAACATCCGCAGGATCGGATCGGTGCGCAACTTGTCCCAGGCGCCTTGCAGCGTCATCAGACCGTTGATCATACCTCCCCATGAGGGCATCCAGAGCACGATAGAGAACACCATGCCAAGGGTCGCGGCCCAATCAGGCAGGGCGGTGTAGTGCAGATGGTGAGGACCAGCCCAGATATACAGGAAGATCAGCGCCCAGAAGTGGATGATCGACAGCTTGTAGCTATAGACCGGGCGGCCAGCCTGCTTGGGCACGAAGTAGTACATCATGCCCAGAAAGCCTGCGGTCAGGAAGAAGCCCACGGCGTTGTGGCCGTACCACCATTGCGTCATGGCGTCCTGAACGCCCGAGAATACTTGCACGGACTTGCTGCCCCAAATGCTGACCGGGATCGACAGGTTGTTGACCAGATGCAACATCGCGACGGTGACGATGAACGCCAGATAGAACCAGTTGGCGACATAGATATGGCGCTCTTTGCGCACCATGATGGTGCCCATAAAGACCACCAGATAGGTGACCCAGACAATGGTCAGCCAGATGTCGACGTACCATTCGGGCTCTGCATACTCTTTGGACTGTGTCGCACCCAGCAAATAGCCAGTAGCGGCCAAGACGATGAACAACTGGTAGCCCCAGAAAACGAACCAATGCGCGTTACCGCCCCAAAGCCGTGCAGCGCTGGTGCGTTGAACAACATAAAAGGACGTCGCGATCAACGCGTTGCCGCCAAACGCAAAAATCACCGCAGAGGTGTGCAGGGGACGTAGCCGACCAAAGTTCGTGAAGGGCTGACCCCAATCGAAGTTCAACTCCGGGAAAGCCAGCTGAAACGCAATGAACGTGCCGACCAGAAAGCCGGCAATGCCCCAGAAAGCAGTCGCGATCACGCCTGCGCGGATCACCCCATCGGCATATCGCGAGGTATCGGCCAGCGGCTTGGGCTCATCCGTATGGCGCAGAACCCACAAGAACATCCCGCCCGAGATAATCATGATCAGCGCGGCATGCACCTGATAGGCCAGATCATGGGCCCAGCTTGATGCAATGGCCGACATCAGTGTGATGAGGCCTAAAATTATAAGTTTGACGTAGTCCATATGCGTCCCCTTGGTTTCGGACGAGCAGCCAAAGGCGCTCCTGTTCGCAAGGGGGGTATGGAATGTGCCGGGATTGCGATCCTTGATCTACATCAAGGATCCGCGAAAAAGTGCTTTGGTGTTAGCTAATGAATTCCGCATCATCACCGGTCGCAGCGTGCAGCCCGGCAAGGTCCAGCACCTCAAACTGACGGCGGTCACTAAAGGCGATCACGCCTTCTTTTTTCAGGCCATTGAACTGGCGGCTGACGGTTTCCAGTGTCAGGCCAAGGTAGTCGGCAATCTGTTCGCGTGTCATCGGCATGCTAAGCGGATGAAGTTTGCCGTCGATATGGCGGACCTGCGTGCGTCTTACCAACATCTGCACGAAGGTCGCGATCTTTTCGCGCGCGGTCTTGCGCCCCAAAAGCAACATCCAGTCCCGCGCAGCATCCAGTTCGTCCAGTGCCAGCTCCATCAAGCGCTGGGCAACATGGGGCGTGTTCTGGATCAGCTGCTCAAAGGGTTTGCGCTCAAAGCAGCACAGGGTAACTTCGGTCGTCGCGGTCACATCGAATTCGATCTGCTGGCGTCCGGGCCGCCCGATAAAGTCTGACGGCAGCAGCAGACCCACCATCTGGGTCCGGCCGTCTTCGAGCGTTTTGGACAAGGACGCAACGCCCTGCACAACCGACCCCACAAAAGCCAACTCATCACCCCGCCATAGGATTGTTTCCCCCGCGGCAAAGGTTTTGTAGGACTTCATATGCTCCAGCAACGTCAGTTCGTCGTCGTCGCAATGCGCGCAGACGGCGCGGTGACGGATCGGACATTGGCCGCATTTCACGGCCGCTTTGAGCGGGAAGTTCATGGGCTGTTCTAGAATCCGGGTGTTCGCTAACACCTTTAAACACTGCCCAGCCCCGAATTTCCAGAGCTCCCTAATCTTCCACGACGTTTTGATGCTGCATTCCCACGGCCAAGCCAGCGCCTGCCGAAGCTTCCGGCAGACGCGAGAGGTCTTCACAGCGACCGGCCCGCTACTTGCTGAAGAGCACCGGAAGCTTTTGATCGCGCAACAGCGCGTAGGTTGTTGCCCCGATAACAAAATCGTACGCTTTGGAGTGGCCGAAGGCCCCCGTCACAATCAGGTCAGCGCCTTTTTCAAGGGCGGTCGCAGTCAGGACGTCCGCAATGCTTTCGCCCAGCGGATCACGATACTCCAGCGTTGATTTCAACCCATGGCGCGAGAACATCTCGACCATATCCACCGCATCTGAATCCCTGAATGCATCCTGCCGCCCCGCGCCGACCCGCAGCACGGTCAAGGCAGCGTTATCTGCCGCAATATCCAGCATGTCATGCGCTGCGCGTGCCGCTTCGCGCGTATCGCTCCAGCCCAGCAGGATGTTGTTGCCAATCTCCGGACCATCATAAGAGGGGGGCACGACAATCACCGGGCGCCCGCCTTCGCGGATCACTTGCGCTTGAGCATGGCGCTGGTCGAAACGGTCGGTGTTACGGTCCTCATGAGCCATGATCACCAAATCGGCGGAACGTGCGCTTTCGACCATGCGTTCGGTCGCGGATTGTGCTTCGGCTTTGATCATTCTGAATTCGCTGACGAATTCCTCGGCTTGCGTGTGGGCGTTGAAGATCTTTTTGATCTCCTCGGATTCCTCACGCTGGCTTTCGTTGAACGACGCATAGGCGGGTTCCGGGATGTGCATCGCGATGCTGGGATAGACCACCAGCGCCTCGATCGTGTGCAACCCGATCAGATGTGCACCATGCTTGCGCGCCAGTGGCACTGCAAATTTCATCAGCGTTTCGGCGTGGTCGGGGGTCGTGAGACAAACAAGGAGTGTCTTGGGAGCCATTGGAAACGTCCTTTCCTGCTGTTTACAGAGTATGGCGTCAGCCTACAGCAAAAGGGCGGATCGGGAATTGATCTGGATCAATCCCCGAAGACCAATCGTTAGCGCCCCGCGTTAGGCCCGCATCCGGGCGAAGGAGGGATCATAGGGAGAAGGCGCAATCACTGTGGCATCAACTAAATCACCATACATATCAATCTGATGTGGTGTGCCGACCCCAGACAGCGCGGGGTCCACCAAAGCATAGGCCAGGTTGATCCCGAGCCTGTGACCCCAATCGGCAGAGGTGACTGTGCCCACCACGGACCCATCGCGCATCAGCGATGCGCCGGGATGCGCGGGGGCATGCGTGGCTTCGACCTGCAAGGTGACCAGCTGTTTTGTAGGGCCGGCGGCCTGCCGTTTGGCTAGCGCGTCCTTGCCGATAAAATCACCCTTTTCCATCTTCACGAACCTGTCCAACCCCGTCTCGAACGGATCGAATTCGGTGATCAGATCGGCCTTCCAATGCAGGAACCCTTTTTCCATCCGCATCGATTCGACCGCACGCGCCCCGAACAACCGCAGGTCATGCGCCTTGCCTGCGTCCCGAAGCGCAAGATAGGCGGCATAAAGCGACGCATTGGGGACGTGGATCTCATAGGCCAGTTCACCCGAAAAGCTGACGCCCATCACGATGGCAGGGGCAAAGCCGACGAAACATCCGCGCACCGAAAGCCAGGGAAAGGCGTCTTTGGACCAGTCACCGCGCGCACAGGCTGACAGCACATCGCGTGCCTTTGGCCCGGCCAGCACCAGAATGGTGTGATCGTTGGTCAGGCTGCGCAATTGGACGTCCTCGCTCGGGTCCAGATGGGCCGTCAGCCAATCCATGTCATGCGCTTCGGACGCGGCGGCGGAGCCGTACCAAACCCGCGCAGGTCCGCGATCAGAAGCGGGTAGATTGGCCACCGTTGCCTCACCTTTGATATAGCCGTGATGGTTCAGCAGATAACCCAACCCCACGCGGCCTTCGCGCTTGGTCACCGTGCCGCAGATCATACGGTCCAGAAAAGCATGCCGGTCCGCGCCGGTGATCTCGATCCGGTTAAAGCCGTTGACCTCGGCCAGTCCGACGTGTTCGGCGATATGGCGCACTTCAGCGCCCACCACATCAAAGGCTTCGTCGAAATCAAAGGTCAAGCTGGGATGAAAATCAGGCGAAGGCTTCATGTAATCGACGCGTTCCCAGCCGTTCACCACCGTGAATTCGGCACCCTCGGCGGCCATGACAGGGGTCAGCGGCGTGGTCTTGGCATTGCGCCCGGCGGGGCGATGTTCGTGCGGGAAATGAAAGCGGAATTCGTTTTGATAATCCTCGATCGCCTTGAGCGCGGTCAGTTCCACATTGGTATGTCCGGCAAAGCGGCGTGGGTCGATGACCCATGTGTCATACTGCGCCTCGCCGTGCACGATCTGTTGGGCCAGCAGCCAGCCATGCCCGCCGCCTTCACCCAGACCCGCCCGCAACCCGATGATGCAAAAGGCGTTGCGTTTGCCGGGGATGGGGCCGACCAAGGGCGCGCCGTCGATGGTATAAGTGATCGGGCCGTTGACCACCCGCTTGATCCCGACCTCCGTCAGCGCGGGCATCCGCTCGAACGCGCCTTCCAGCACATCCATCACCCGATCTAGATCATCTGGGCAGAGGTCGTTGGAAAAGCCGCGGCTGATCCCGTCCATGCCCCATGTGCGGCAGTCCTGTTCATAAAACCCCACCAGCAGACCATTCTTTTCCTGCCGAGAATAATAATCGCTGATCGGACAGCGCAGCAGGGGCATTCGGTGGCCCGCCTCAGCAATGGCGGGGATGTCTTCGGTCACGAAATACTGATGCTCCATTGAGGCGACAGGGTGATGCACCCCCATCATCGCGCCCACTTCGTTCACGCGGTAGCCGCCCGCGTTGACCACGATATCAGCGTCGATGCTGCCTTGGGTCGTCTCAACGGTCCAGGTGTCGTCGCTGTGCTGGGTCAATCCGGTGACAGCGGTGTTGCGATAGACTTCCGCGCCTGCCTTGCGTGCATGAAAAGCCAGCGCCTGACATAATTGTGCGGGATCAATGTCTCCGTCCTCGCCGTCCCACAGCCCACCCAGCAGATTGTCAGTCGAGATCAGCGGGTGCCGCCGTGCGCATTCTTGCGCGTCGATCACCTCGTATTCCACGCCCATGCCCCGAGCCATCGACGCGAAATGGCGGTAGCCCTGCATTTGTTCGGGCGTATTTGCCAGCCGGATGCCGCCATCGCCGTGGTGATAGCCCACCGGATACTCGGGATCGTCGCGCAGCTTTTTGTAGAGCGCAATGGAATGGGATTTCAGACCGACCATCGTCTGCGTCATGCCGAAATTCGTGACCTGTGCGGCCGAATGCCATGTGGTGCCCGATGTCAGCTCGTCCCGTTCGATCAGAACCACATCGCTCCAGCCCTCTTGCGTCAGGTGATAGAGCGTCGAGCAGCCTGCGATACCACCCCCGATGACAGCGACTTTGGTTCTGGTCTTCATAGCAGCCTCCCTAAGTGTGCCATATCTGTTTGGCGGTCAAAGACGGGTCAGGCAATAGACAAGGTGGAATATAGACGCGCGAGCACAGGCCCATGGTATGCCGCCTGTGCAGGATGCGAGCAGACCGCCGCGCGGCTCGGCCAATATCTGCGATTGCAAAGTGGACTCTTGCGGCGCGAAAGGGTAGGCCGCAGCCAGGTAATTAGAGGTAAGAAATCACATGGCCAACAGCGCGTCCCCCGATATCATTTACACCAAAGTAGACGAGGCACCGCAGCTTGCGTCTGCCTCCTTGCTGCCGATCCTGCACACCTTTGCGACAGCGGCGGGTATCACGATTGGCACCAAGGATATCTCGCTTGCCGGACGGATCATCGCAGCCTTCCCCGAAGGTTTGACCGAGGCACAGCGCCAGCCCGATGATCTGGCGGAACTGGGCGAACTGGTGAAACAACCCGACGCCAACGTGATCAAACTGCCCAATGTGTCTGCTTCCGTGCCACAGCTGGTTGCGGCAATCACCGAATTGCAGGGGCAGGGCTATAACCTGCCGGACTATCCCGAAGAACCCGCCACCGATGCTGAAAAAGACATCCGCGCTCGCTATGACGCGATCAAAGGCTCGGCGGTGAACCCTGTCTTGCGCGAAGGCAACTCCGACCGCCGCGCGGCAGTTGCAGTGAAGAAATATGCGATGGCGAACCCCCATTCCATGGGGGACTGGTCCGCTGACAGCAAAACACGCGTGTCCACCATGTCTGCGGGAGATTTCCGCAGCAATGAAACCTCTGTCACCCTGACCGAGGCGCAGGCTGGTGCCGCACGGATCGAACACACTGCCAGCGATGGCACTGTAACAGTGCTGAAAGACAGCGTCAGCTTTCCGGCAGGCACTGTGGTCGATGGGACCTATATGTCCGCCCAAGCGCTGCAGGACTTTCTGGCCGAGCAGATCAAGGAAACCAAAGCCGAAGGGACGCTGTTCTCGCTGCACCTCAAGGCCACGATGATGAAGGTCTCTGACCCGATCCTGTTCGGTCACGCGGTCCGCACTTTCCTCAAGCCGGTCTTCGACAAATACGCCACCGAGTTTGACGCGGCAGGCATCGATCCCAATTCCGGCCTTGGCACGATGTTTGAAACGCTGGAAACAATGCCCAACGGCGCTGAAATCCGCGCGGAGATTGACGCGCTGATGGCAGAACGCCCGCCGCTTTACATGGTCGATTCCGACAAAGGCATCACCAACCTGCATGTACCGTCCGATGTGATCATTGACGCCTCCATGCCTGCGCTGATCCGCGCGGGCGGCAAAGGCTGGGGGCCTGATGGCAAAGAGAGCGACGCCAACTGCGTCATTCCCGACAGCTCTTATGCGTCCGTTTATGACGAGACGATCAAGTATTTCAAAGAGACCGGCGCGCTTGACCCGACCACATCCGGTACGGTCCAGAACGTCGGCCTGATGGCGCAGAAGGCCGAGGAATACGGCTCTCACCCGACCACTTTCGAAATCCCGGCTGATGGCACAGTGACGATGATCGCGGCCAATGGCGATGTTTTGCACAGCCACACCGTTGAAGCAGGCGACATCTGGCGCTCGGCCTCGACCCGCAACGCGCCCATCGAAAACTGGGTGCAGCTGGCTATTGAACGGCAGAAGGCCGAAGGCTGTCAGGCGATTTTTTGGCTGGACGAGACACGCGCCCACGATATGGAATTGATCAAGCTGATCAAGCCGTTGCTGGACAAGGCGGGCGTTGCGGACAAGTTCCAGATTATGGCACCACAAGAGGCCACGCGCGTGTCGCTCGAAACGATCCGCCGGGGCGAAAACACCATTGCCATCACCGGCAACGTGCTGCGCGACTATCTGACCGACCTGTTCCCGATCCTCGAACTGGGCACATCGGCCAAGATGCTGTCGATCGTCAAACTTATGAACGGTGGCGGTCTGTTCGAAACCGGAGCCGGTGGCTCTGCGCCGAAACACGTGCAGCAACTGGTCGAACAAAACCACCTGCGCTGGGATTCACTGGGTGAATTCTGTGCCTTGGGCGAAAGTTTCAAGTACTTCGGTATGGTGAACGACAACGCCAAGGCCACCGTGATGGGCAAGGCTGTCGATGCAGCGACCCAGGGCATCCTGGACGCGAACAAATCGCCGGGTCGGAAGGTTGGCCAGCCCGACAACCGCGACAGCCATTACTTCTTTGCGCTCTACTGGGCGCAGGCGCTGGCGGCACAGACCGAAGACAAGGAACTCGCCGACCACTTCGCTCCCATCGCTGAGGCTTTGGCAGCCGATCAGGACGCGATCCTGCGCGAGCTGCACGAGGGCCGTGGAAACGCAGTGGATCTGGGTGGCTACTATCACACGGATGATAGCAAAACATCAGCGGTCATGGCACCCTCCGAGACCCTGAACGGCATTCTGGGTACAAACTGATCTGACCAAGCAGCGCCTTGCCTCTATAACAGGGGGGCTAGGTGCTGCTGACACTTGTCTGGGTTCTTCCTTTTCTCGTCGTCGAATAGGGGGCGGGCCACCTTTTTCAGCGTTCAGGGTTGATTTTATGAGGGGCTAGAGCATCGAAGCCTCTGGCTCGGTTCAGTGTTCGATCCCGCGCCTTGGTTTTGTTGTCAAAGGCGGCGGTTCTCGAATACAATGATTGTTTGATTGCCAACCGGTTACGCTAAAATGCGCTGCCACGGTTCCGCTTCTATGCAGACAACTTGGATCCGGTGAGTGCTGTCCGCAGCCGCACCTCTTATCCTCGCAAATGTAGTCTGCTGATCAACAAGAGATGGCGAATGCGAAGGCGAAAGACACCGGCACCCTGAAAGTTCAACGAATTCCAGACGGTCGTTGCACTTCAAGATTCTGGAGGACACGATCACGAACGTCGTCAAGACACTTCCGCATCTGTTCTTCAGCCGCCGAGACATTACCGGCACCGATTTCACGTACGATGCTTTCTATCTGGTGATAGGTTGCCACCCGTTCTTCGGGTGTGATGCCGATTTGCGGTACTTTCCAGATCGTGGTCCAGAACGTATTTTCGTTCAATTCACCCCAAATATCCAAAAGCAAAGAGTTTCCGCTTCCGACAATCGTTGCAAAGACAAATCGAGTGACCTGAAAAGAGAAGGCGAGAGGTTCGGTCGTCGGGTCCTTTGCTATTTCAGCAATCTGGGCCACGCGTCTCTCCAGGCGTTTGAATGCCTCCGTCTCCTGCCTTTCGCAGTCTCTGCTTGCCATCGACGCGGCGGCCATCGCTGCAAGCGCATTCCGGACGTTGAAGAGATCCGAGATCGTATGAAGGTTGACCTCGCGAACAAAGGCACCCCGGCGCGGTATGATCTCTATCAGGCGACGCTTTTCCAATATTCTTAAAGCTTCGCGCACGGGTCCGCGGCTGACGCCACATATTTCAGCCAGCCGTTCTTCGCCCAGCCTTTCACCCGCTGCGATACGGCCTTCAACGATCAACAATCCGCAATGGTCCGCGACCTGTTCTGCCGTGGTTAAAGGGCGGACAGACTGAATATGTTCAGGCAACTGAGAAGGATCTGACTGCATCTTTTCGTTCATCACTTCGTGCCGGAGCATAATTGCTCGTTTCTGTTATAGGCAAGCGAGCCATTATATATCCCGTTTGTCAGGCCGTTAGAAAGTCCATCCACCCTAATTAAAGCGCAATCACCAAGTATCAATAAATCCCCGTGATGTGGCCCGGGCGGGCACGGGTGCAGCATTACGTGCATTGGCGATCCAACGGCGCGTTTCGGCGGGGTCGATGACGGCATCAATCTCTGTCGCGGAGGCATATTTCACCGCCTTGCCGTCATCATAGAATTTGTTCAGAAGTTCTTCGAACAACGCTTGCTTGGCCGCCGGGTCGGTTTCGGCGTCGAGTTCTTTTCTGAACCCCAAACGCACGGCACCTTCAAGACCCATGCCGCCGAATTCTCCCGTTGGCCAAGAGGCGGTGACGGCCGGCGCGTGGAAACTACCGCCCATCATGGCCATGGCCCCCAGTCCGTAGCCTTTGCGCATGACAATGCCGTAGATCGGCACGCTCAGCGCGGCACCTGTGACAAACATGCGCGAGACATGACGGACCAGTCCGGTCTTTTCGGCTTCGGGTCCGACCATGAAACCAGGTGTGTCACATAGCGAGATCAGCGGCAGACGGTGCGCTTCGCAGAGCTGCATAAAGCGGGACGCCTTGTCTGCGGCAGTGGCATCCACCGCGCCGCCGAGATGCTTGGGATTGTTTGCAATAACGCCGTAGGGCTTTCCTTCAATCCGGATCAGCGCCGTCACCATGCCGGGTCCCCAGCCGCTGCGCAGCTCCATCACGCTGCCTTCATCCGCCAGACCGGCCAGAACCTCGCGCACGTCATAAACGCGCAGCCGGTTCTCCGGTACGGCCCGCCGCAGATGCCGCGGGTCGGGGGCGGTCCAATCCTTGAGAGGGCCTTGGAAGTAGGACAAATACTGTCGTGCAACTGCGCAGGCGTCCTCTTCGTTTTCCACGCGAATATCGACGACGCCGTTGGCGCTCTGCACATCAATCGGGCCTATTTCTTCAGGGCTATAAACGCCCAGCCCGCCGCCTTCGATCATAGCGGGACCGGCCATGCCGATATTGCTGTTCTCGGTAGCGATGATCACATCACAGACCCCCAACAAGGCGGCATTGCCCGCAAAACAGCGGCCCGCTGCCACGCCGACAACCGGGACGCGTCCTGATAGGCGCGCCAGCGACCCGAAACTTGCACAATCAAGCCCTGCGATATTTGCGCGGTCGCTATCTCCCGGTCGGCCACCGCCGCCTTCTGCGAAGATCACCAAGGGCAGGTCATGCGCACCTGCCAGCTCAAAAATCCGGTCAAGTTTGCGGTGGTGACGCTGGCCTTGGGTGCCCGCAAGAACGGTATAGTCCCCCAGTGCAAAGGCGCAGCGTGCGGCATCCTCGCCGAACAGGGCGCTGTTTAAACGGCCTGTACCAGTCAGGATGCCGTCGCCTGTGGTATTGGCCTCCAGATCCTCGCGGGTGCGGCGGCTACTCTGGGCAGCGATGGCAAGCTCGCCGTATTCGTTAAAGCTGTCGGCATCGACCAGACTGTCGAGGTTCTCGCGCGCGGTGCGCTGTCCGCGGTCATGGCGTTTCTTGACTGCAGCAGGTCGGGCGGCATCGCGGCCTTTGGCCTGACGGTCAAACAGCTCTTGAAGATCGGGGCGGATGTAGTCGGGGTCGATCTCCTCATCCTGCGCGGCGACGACAGCTATGTTATCGCCCTCGCGGATGGACATCAGCGGCATTGCTTCCTGAACCGTGTCTCCGACAGCGACAAGAAGTGCGCCCACTGTTCCTGAAAAAGGCGCGGCGATGACGTGTTCCATTTTCATGGCCTCCAGCACTGCCAATGTTTGTCCTTCTGCGACATCATCACGGGGCGCCACTTCAAAGGATACCACAGTTGCCTGCATGGGGGCGGCGATGGCCGTTTCGCCCTCGGGCAGTTCTGTTGCACTTTGCGCTTGCTGTGCGGCTGCCGCTGTATCGTTGCCGTAAAGGGCAGGGTGCATTCCCGCCGCTGCTTCGCCTAGTGCCGCTGCCTGGGTATCCATAAAGCGGGTGGAAACGCTATAGTCCTGCATATCGGGATGGGTCAGCAGTGCGCGTAACCAGGGTATATTCGTCTCCAGCCCGGAGATTCGGAACTCCGACAAAGCGCGGGCGGATTTGGCAAGAGCGGATGGAAAATCGGCGGCATGGCTGATGACCTTGACCAGCAGTGAATCGTAAGCGGCCGATGTGGTGTAGCCGGCGTAGGCGAAACCGTCCACGCGCAGGCCCGGACCGGCGGGAGGGTCATAGGCTGTAAGCGTTCCGCCGGAAGGCCGCACAGCGCCTTTTGCATCGACACGTTCCATGTTCACACGAGTTTGGATCGCGGTGCCGCGCGGTGTAGCAGACAGATCGAGATCGTCCAGTGACGCACCACCTGCGATCCGCAACTGCAAAGCCACAAGGTCCAGGTCGAATACCTCTTCGGTGATCGTATGCTCTACCTGAATGCGCGGGTTAGCCTCGATAAAGAAAATCTCGCCGCTGTCCTGATCCAGCAGGAACTCGAATGTACCAAGGCTGCGGTAGTTGCCATCGCGCGCGAGCTTTTCGGCGTAGCCGTGCAGGGCGCTGCGCTGCGCGTCAGACAGGTTCGGCGCGGGGGAGATTTCGATCAGCTTCTGATGGCGACGCTGGAGCGTACAATCCCGCTCGCCCAGCGTCATCACCTGACCGGTGCCGTCGCCGATGATCTGCACTTCGATGTGACGCGCACGCGGGATAAACCGTTCGACATAGACTGAAGGGTCACCAAAGGCGGCACCCGCTTCACGACCTGCCGCAGCCACAGCTTCGGCAGTGGCGTTGCGGCTTTCTACCACGCGCATACCGCGCCCGCCGCCACCCGACACCGCTTTGACGATCATTGCAGCGCCCTGCGGCAAGGTCTCGAAAAAGGCTGCTGCCCCTTCGGTATCCACAGGTCCGGACGTGCCGGGCAAGGTCGGTACATCTGTCCGTTCGGCGAGGGCGCGCGCCGACAGCTTGTCGCCATACAGTTCCAACGACTGCGGTGTCGGGCCGACAAAGACCAGACCTGCCTCGTTTACTGCGCGCGCAAAGTCCGCGTTCTCGCTCAGAAAACCATATCCGGGATGGACGGCATCACAGCCTGCCTCGCGCGCGGCGCGGATTACCGCGTCGATATCAAGATAGGCCGCCGCGCCGCGCCCGGGCAGGGTGGCCAGACTGTCGGCCCGCAGGGCGTGAAGCGAAGCCAGATCATCCTCCGGCGCAATTGCGCAGGTCTCGATACCCGCTTCGGTGGCGGTACGGGCGATGCGCAGCGCGATTTCACCGCGGTTCGCGATTAACAGTTTCTGGATTTTGGGCTGGGAATGAGCCATGTTAGTTACTTTCATTTTCGACCCAATCGGCCAGTTCAGCTTTGCGCACCTTGCCGGTGGCGGTCATTGGCAGGGAGTCCACCAAACGGATTTCGGGGAGTTTGTACTTTGATATACGCTCGGCGAGCCAATCGGTCAGCGCTTGCGCGCTTAGGTCCGGATCGGCGGGCTGGACAAAGGCAACGGGGATCTGGCCAGAGCGCGCGTCGGCGCGGCCAACCACACCTGATCCCTGAACGCCCGGATGCTTGCCCAGCGTCGCTTCGATCTCCGCGGGAAAGACGGACATGCCGCGCACCTTGAGCATCTCTTTGCGGCGGCCCAGATAGTGTAGATAACCCATTTCATCCAGCACACCGATGTCGCCGGTATACAGAAACCCGTCCCTGATCGCTTCGGCAGTTGCCCCGGGCTTGCCCCAATAGGATTTTAACATGCCCGGACTTCTCATGGTGATTTCACCTTCGGACCCGGGGGGCAGGATCTGGCCGGTTTCGAAATCGCGGATTACGAATTCATTCTCAGGCAGTGGTAATCCAACAAAAACCGGCTGCTGTTTGAGATCAAAATCATCGTCCTGCATATCGGTTGTGAAGGTGTTGGAGGTATGGGTTTCGGTCATGCCCCAGGACGCTTCTGCAAGAATAGTCCCTGTGAGCGCGTTCCACCGTGCGCGAATGTCCGGATCGAGCTTCTTCACAAAGCTGACCACACGGACCCGCGTAAGCGAGGAGAGGTCAAAGTCCTTGAAGTCGGGACGGTTCATGAGCTCGATCGCGCCATCGACGATCATGCCGAAAACGGTGACGCGGTACGCCTCTATGGCCTGCAAGACCGACAGCGGATCCCAGCGTGTCAGCAGAACCAACGGCTCGCCTGTCATCAGCGGGAAGATCAGTGCCATATTTTCCCCGGCGATCCAGAATTCAGGGAAAAACGTCAGGCTGACGCCTTCTTCGCGGTCGGAGGTGACGGCCCAATTCGCAGCCCCCGTGAACACCATGTCGCGTTGGGTATGCACACAGCCTTTCGGCATGCCGGTGGTCCCGCCGGTGTAGTTGAGCGCCGCAGGGCTATCGAGATCCCCGAGCGAGATTTCGGCATCCGGCATCTGCGATAGCGCCGCCAGAAAATCTGTTGTGCCCGATGGCTTCTTTGCAGGGGCCATCACGCTGTCCGGGCAGTGGATGGTAGGGTTTTCGGGTATGAGAGCGGCGAGCGGCGTCGACAGAATTTCTCGAAGCGCGGTGTCGCCCTTTGCGGTTTCAACGATTGGCACGAGCGCGTCGATGGTAACGATCAGCGTCGCGTCAGTGTCGTTGAGTACATATTCCACCTCTGTCGCGGTAGAGAGCGGTGAGATAGGGACGTGGACAAGGCCTGCCTTCAGGATGCCGAAAAAGGCAATGTGAAATTGCGGGCAATTGGGCATAAAAACTGCAACACGGTCCCCTTTGCGAAGCCCGCGTGCCGCCAGCAGCGCAGCAAAACGGTTGGCTTGAGCGTTGAGTTCGGCCCAGGAAACCTCGCTGCCATAAAAAAAGATTGAGGGCGCATCGGGGCGGGTCTGTGCCCAGTGGGACAAATGCTCCGACAGAGGCCGCTCGCCCAGCGGATAAGCGATCTCGCGCGACAGCCCCTCGGGCCAGGAGGCCAGCTGCCGGGCCTTCATGTCAGCAAGATAGGTATCGAGGTCAATAGAAGTCTGTTTCGTCATTTTGCCGTATCAACCTCTTTCAGTTCATTCAGGATCTGCTCGCGCAGTTTGTATTTCTCGACTTTAGCGGTGGGGGTGATCGGAAGCGCGTCTATGAAACGGATGTGACGCGGGCGCATGTAGCGCGGCATCTCGGCCTCCGTATGCGCGGTGATTTGTTCAAGCGACAGGGTGGTGCCCGGCTCGGCCTCGATCCAGACCGCGATATCATCTTCCTCGCCTATGGCTGCGGGGATGGGGACGGCCGCACAGGCGCGGACACCCTCGATGTTAAGGATTACGGATTCCACCTCGAAGGAGCTGACATTCTCGCCGCGGACGCGGAAATAGCCGCCCATCCTGTCGATAAAGACAAACAGGTTCCTTTCCGCGTCGATGCAGCGCACCGCATCTCCGGTATGAAACCAGCAGTTCTTCAGAACCTTCAGGGTCGCCTCTGGCTTGTTCAGATAGCCTTGCAGGATCATTTCGGGAAAACGGGGTCTCAGGCAAAGCTGACCAACCTCGCCTGCTTGCACCGGTGTGTCCGTCTCGTCCATCGCAGCGGCCTCGAAGAATTTGACCGGCGCGCCCATGATGCCCTTGGGCAAGCCCGTGCGCCCGTCAAACACTGGGCGGCCAAGCGCTGCGACCCGGGTGCGATAAGTTGCTTTGTCGTGGCCTTTCCAAAGCGCCTCAGGGGTGCCCTGACCGTCGGGAAATTCATCAATGACGCCGGAAAATACGGACCCGCTTTCAGTTTGGCCAAACCCGACTGTGATGAAATCGATCCCGAAGCGGCGTGCAAAGATTTGGTGGCGTTGGGTGTAGGGCTGGATGTGGACCTTGTTCAGCGTATTGGCAGCATCGTTGTCACTCTCTGGTTGTGACATGATATGCGGGATCATCACGTCGAGCAGAGTGGTCGCAGAAGCACCCACTTTGGCAATCCGTGCCCAGTATTCGCTCGCCGAGAACCTGTCCCACAGTCCGGTTGTGCAGCCGGTCCAGACCGCACGGCCGAAAAGGTTGAATGCCCCGCCCACATGGTAGAGCGGCAGATCGCAATGAACCACGTCTTCGGCTGTGTTGATGTCGCGCGAGGTGTAGCAATACTGGTTTATCCAGCGGTGGCCCAGCCGCACGCCTTTGGCCGGACCGGTGGTGCCCGAGGTATAGATGATGGCGGCGGTGTCGTCAGGCCCGAGCGGCGGTGCTTCGGACAGGGGGGCGTCGGCTTCGTAGGTTTCGACGTCTCCGCCGGGGCCGATCAGGATGAACCCGGGCATGTCCGCCCGCAGATCGTTAATTAATGCGACACCGGGCCCATCTGCGATGATCGCTTTGGGTGCTGTGTCGTTTACTTGATAGCTCAGGAACCCGCCTCGCAGATTGTAGTTGATCGGCGCAAAGACAGCACCAAGCCGCCAGATCGCAAACATCGAGAGAGCAGTGATGAGCGCGTTTTGCGAATGCACACTTACATGATCCCCCGCGGTCACGCCCTGCGACATAAGCAGTGACGCCATCCGGCGCGTGCGGGCGGCAAAATCGGCATAGCTCAGATCGAGGTTTTCGTCACCATAGTGTAGCAGCAGCTTGTCGGGTTGGCGTGCCGCGTGGGCATCCAACGCATGCAGCAGCACGTCACCGTGGCTGGTCATTCTGTCAAACACCTGCTGTGGGGTCAGGACGGTCGTTTCCGTGGTCATGTTGCTGTTTCCAGAATGGCGACCGGTTGGTCTTCGCTCACCTCGTCACCTTCGGCGACCAACAGGGTTTTGATGCGACCGGCTGTTTCGGTGGCGACCTGGATTTCCATCTTCATCGCCTCGACAACCATCACCGTCTCGTCGCGGTCAACGGTATCTCCGACAGACTTCAGTAATTGCCAGACACGTCCGGAAACGTCGGATTTCAATGTAAACTCAGGCATGGCGTACTCCGGTCATTGGGGTTCAGGTGCGGGACGTCGGATCCAGTGCTTCGCGCAAGGATTCGCCCACGGTATTAAAGGCAAGTGCCGTTATCAGAATTGCGATGCCGGGGGCGTACATCTGTGCAGGTGCGATCTGTGCGTAGACATATGCCCGCGCAATCATCGACCCCCAGGAAGGATCGGGCGGCTGCATGCCCAGACCCAGAAAGCTCAGCGATGCTTCGGCCAGCAGTCCCACAGCCATCAGAAGGGTCATCTGCACCAGAACCGGTTGGATGGCGTTGGGTAGGACATGGCGCATCAGGATCCAGCCCGACGAGGCACCGAAACACTGGGACGCCTCGACGTAGAGTTCCTGTTTCAGCACCAGTGCGCGTGCGCGCACCAGCCGTGCCAGTTGTGGCGCAAAGACGATGCCGACAGAAAGCATCGCATTGGTCAATCCGATGCCCAGAACGCCTGTCACCGCGATGGCCAGTACGATGGCGGGAAAGGACAGGAATGTATCAAGGAGCCGGCTGATGATCTGGTCAATCCAGCCGCCGGTGTAGCCTGCTATCAGACCCACGGGCACGCCGAGAACGGTCGCAACGGTGACTGCGAGGACGGCGGCGTATACCGATGCGCTCGCGCCATGTATGAGCCGCGAGAATACGTCGCGACCCAGATCGTCCGTTCCCAGAAGATGCATTGCCGAAGGTGGGTTCAGCATCGCCGCATAGTCCTGAAGCGTAGGATCATAGGGCGCGATCTGGTCCGCAAAAAGGGCGCAGATGAAGATGACCAGCAACACCAGCAAGGCAATCGCTGCAATCGGATCGTCGATCATCCAGTGGAGAATGCGCAGCGGCAATCCGGGCCGGTCTACCCGGGGTGGCGTGGTCGGCGCTGTCGCGGAGGCATCGGCGGGTGGGGACATATCATTCATTGTTGCGCGATCCTCGGATCAAGGATGGAGTAGAGAATGTCGGTGACGAGATTGACGGTGATCACTGTCAGGACCATGACCAGCACAGCCCCCTGAACGACGGGAAAATCGCGCTGGAGCGTGGCGTTCACGATGGTGTTGCCCATGCCGGGGATCGCAAAGACCACCTCGACCACAACGGTAGCGGCCAGTGTACGGCTGATCAGGAGCGAAATCACCGTCAGCAGGTTGACCGACACATTACGCAACCCGTGTTTCCATAGGATTGAACGGAACGGCAGGCCCTTGGCATGCAGTGTGCGGAAATGTTGTGAATGCAGCGTCTCGACCAATGACGAACGGAGCTGGCGTCCGACTTCCGCCATGCCGGAGGCCGCCAGGGCGACAGCTGGTAAGGTAGCATACCACAAGGCCGCCAGCGGATCCTCGAAGGGGGACACAAAACCGGTTGCAGGAAACCAGGCGCGGTTCAGGGCGAAGATCACAACAAAGATCATGGCGATCCAGAAGTTCGGCAATGCCACGCCAACAGAGGTAAGCACCATCACCAGCTTGTCACCAAGCCCGCCCGCCCGCGAGGCCGCCAGAATGCCCAAGGGCACGCCCACCGCCACGGACAGCGTTACTGCGTAGAGAACGATGAACAGGGTATTGGGAAATACCCGCGCAAGGGTGGTGGAAACCGGCTCTCCGGACAGGAGGGATTCTGACAGGTCCCCCTGTATCGCGCCCATAACCCATTGGCCGTATTGCACGATCAATGGCTGGTCCAGCCCTTTGAGACGGCGAATTTCCTCGATCCTCTCGACGGTGGCGTTTTCACCCGCAAGAGTGATCGCTACGTCGCCGGGCAGCAGTTTCAGGAGCATAAACACCGAAAAAGTCGCGAGTAGCAGAACAGGGATCGCCTGTAGCAACCTTCGGGTCAGCATTCTGCGTTGTAGCTTGTTGAGCATAAAGCAGTCTTTCGCAAAAGGGCGAGGGGGAAGGGGAGGCACCGGAGCGAGTGGCCGCTCCGGTGCGCCGGTTCTAGCCGAGCTTCACATCGTTGAACTTCGGCTTGCCAAGCAGATTGGCGTTGAAGTCCTGCACCTCAGAGGTGACGGCATCGACTTCGTAGCGCACGGCCAGCGGGATGGTGAGCTGAGCCTGCATGACCATTTGCTGCACTTCGCCGAGTGCTACCTTGCGCGCATCTTGATCCGCAGTTTCGCGGCTGCGCTGGATCGCATCGGCAAACCCTTCGGGCGGTGCAACCCGTCCGGGGTTGTAGAAGGAGTTTTCCGAGTAAAGCAGCGCATAGGTAAGCGATGGATCGGGCCGGCCCGTCCACGCCGACATAAGAAGATCACCTTGCTTTTCCTCGCCGAAGAAGCGGCCGGAGTTCTCGGCGACCGGCGCGTTCTGGAAGCGACCGCGCACACCGATCTTGCTCCATTGTGCCAGCAGAACTTCTTGGCGCTGCACCGATCCCTGATCCGGATAACCTCTTAGATCAAGCTCGAGACCATCGCCGTAGCCCGCTTCCTCCATCAATCTTTTTGCCTCATCGACATCATATGTTGTGAGCTCTGCGGCCGCCTCGGAATAGGCCCAGTGTGCTTTGGGCAGGTTCATATAGGCGGCTTCGCCCACATTGGCCTGTGTCGCCGCCACAAAGGCGTTGCGGTCGACGGACAGCGAAAGGGCACGGCGGACGCGCACATCCTGCAAAGCCCCGCGCGCGGCATTCACGTAAAGCTGATGAATATAAAGCGTCGGACCCGATACAATTCCGAGATTTGGTATTTTTTCTACCAGGATTTTCTGCCGTTCGCTGAGCTGGTAGGCGATGTGGACCTGTCCCGATTGCACCGCGCGCAAGCCGGTGGATTCCTCGGGCATCACGAACATTTCGATGCCGTCGGTACCGGGTACCCCGTCACGCCAATGCGCGTCGAACTTTGTACCCACTACTTTTTCGCCGTCCGTCCAGGAGACAAATGACCAAGGTCCTGTCCCGACGGGTTCACGGTCGACGTTGGTTTCCGGATCATTCCCCAGTGCCGTTGGCGACACCATCATGCCTGCGCGGTCAGACAGGATCAGCGGAAGTGCTGTGTCGGGTGCAGACAGACGCAGGGTGACAGTCAGCGGATCGGTTACTTCCACCGTCTCGACGCTGGCAAGGTCCTGTTTGATGTTGGAAATCTGTGCTGTGCGATTCCGGTCCAGGTTGAATTTGACGGCCTCGGCGTCACAGGCAGACCCGTCGTGGAAGGTGACCCCGTCGCGCAGTTTCAGCACCAGCGTTTTGGGCTCCGGAAAGGACCATTCGGCCGCAAGGCCCGGTTTGGGAGCAAGGGTGTCGGGCTCCCAGTCGATCAGCGTGTCATAGTGGTTGTAGAGGAACGTGTGGTCAGAACCGGAACCGCCGGTAGCAGGATCAAGGCTTGAGGGGTTGGCATTGGCGCGCACCCGCAGGATATTTTCACCGTTGGCTTGTGCCATGGCGGGCAGACCGCCAATCGAGGCCACAGTTGCCAGACCGGCCAGCCCGCTCAGGACCTGCCTGCGCCGCAAAGGCGGTAGGGCGTCGATAGCCTTTCGTTTTGTCTCGTTCATTTGATATCCTCCCGATTTCAAGTTTCACTGTTGTAGAATTGGGGCATTATTTTACGTCAGGCGGCCCCTTTTTCGCCCGTTCTGTCAGGCAGCGGCGGCAAGCCGTCCGGCGTGGTGTGGTGGCAGGCGGTGTAATGATCCGGCCGCAATTCGCGCCATTCGGGTGCCTCTGTCCGACAGATCTCGGTTGCCCAAGGACAGCGTGTATGGAACCGGCAGCCGCCGGGCGGATCCAGCGGACTTGGGATGTCTCCTTCCAGCCTCAGCCGGGTGCGGTTGCGCAAATGCGCGGGCAGGGGCTGTGGCTCTGCCGACATCAGGGCGATGGTGTAGGGATGCAATGGCCGGTCGATCACATCATCGGTCAGGCCCAATTCCATGAACTTGCCCAGATACGTCACCGCGATCCGGTCTGAAATCTGCGCGACAATTGCGATATCGTGGGCGATAAACGCATAGGCCAGCCCTAGATCGCGCTGCAACTCGACGAAAAGATTGAGGATCTCGCCCCTGATCGAGACATCCAGCGCCGCCACGACCTCGTCACAGACCACAAGTTTCGGGCTGAGCGGCAGGATACGCGCGATATTAACCCGCTGTTTCTGTCCGCCCGACAGCTCGTGTGGATAGCGTAGCGCCAGATCGCGGCGCAGGCCGACCCGTTCCAGCGCGTCCAGCGCCCGGCTGCGCATCTCTGCGCTGTCCATCCCGCCCATGAAACGCATTGGCTCCAGCAGGCTATCCAAAATTGTCATGCGCGGATTAAGCGCGGCACTCGGATCCTGAAAAATCATCTGGAAGGCACGGCGAAAGCTGCGCCATTTGCGGCGTGACAAGGTTGCGCGATCAGTGCCGTCAAACTGCACGGTCCCGTCCGAGGGGGCCAGCAACCCGGCCAGCACGCGACCGATGGTAGATTTGCCCGACCCGCTCTCACCGATGATTCCGAAGGTCTCGCCGTGCCGGATATCAAAGCTGACATCGTCCACGGCACGCAGTTCCGCAGTGCCATCCAGGGTGGGAAAACGGATGGACAGGTTGGTGACTGAGGCCACGGGTGTGGTCGTGTCAATGAACTCGTGCGGTTGTGCTGCAGCGGTACGGTTCATGAGATTACCTCCGGCATGGGGGCGGGCGCTGTGTCCACCGCGCCATTCAGGCGCAGGTCTTCGGAACGCCAGCATCTCACACGTCGGTCGGGCGCAATATCGCGCAGCGCCTGTGGCGCGTCACAGCCCTCAATCCGGTGGGGGCAACGCGCCGCAAATCTGCATCCGTCCGGCATCATGAACGGCGAGGGCACACGCCCCGCGATATACGCGAAATTTCCCCGTTCGTGATTGAAATGCGGCAGCGAGCGCAGCAATCCGGAGGTGTAGGGATGCGCAGGCTGTGCCAATGCTTCATCCACGGGTGCGTCCTCGATAATCTGGCCCGCATACATCGTGATCATGCGCTGACAGGTTTCCGCCACCACGCCCAGATCGTGGGTGATGAACAGCATTGCCATGCCACGCTCTTCCGAGAGGCGGGTTAGCAATTCCATAATCTGCGCCTGAATGGTCACATCCAACGCGGTTGTCGGTTCATCTGCGATGATCAACTGGGGGCGGTTAATCAGCGCAATTGCGATCATCACGCGCTGGCGCATTCCTCCCGACAACTGGTGCGGATAATCGTCGATGCGCTGGCTTGGTGCCGGTATCCCGACCTCGGCGAGCGCTTCTATGACCCTTTCGCGCTCTTCGGCGCGGGGCAGTCGCTCGTGCAGGCGCAGGGCCTCGCTGATCTGGCTGCCGATGGTAAACACCGGATCAAGTGCGCTCATCGGCTCCTGAAAGATCATGGCGATCGATTTGCCGCGCATCCGCCGGATCTGTTTGCTGTTCGCCTTGGCCATATCGATATCTTGCAACAGGACCTGCCCGCCGATCTTCGCGGTGCCGGGCAGCAGACGCATCAAGGACAGGCCGGTGACCGATTTCCCGCAGCCGGACTCACCCACAAGGCCCACCCGCTCGCCGGGTTTGATGCTGAAGTTCAGGTCATGGATAATGTTCGACGAAGGCTGTCCGCGCCGTCCTTGGAAGGATATCGAAAGGTTGCGCACATCCAGCAGGGGCGCGGTTGCATCAATCACTGCGGCCGTACTCATGGACGATACCGTGTCGCTGGCGCGTCGCGCAGATTGCGGCGATAGGCAAGGTGGATGAAATCTACCAGATACGCCCTTGTTTCAGCGGGATCTACGATTTCCTCAATTCCGAATGCTTCTGCCGTGCGGAATGGTGACCGCAGATTGTCGAGCCGCGCCTCGATCTCAGCAAGCGCCGCCTCCCTGTCGGGCGCTTCATCCAACTCCGCGCGATAGGCCGCTTCAATGCCGCCCTCCAGCGGGATCGATCCCCAATCGCCCGAAGGCCATGCAATCCGGTGCCTGAAGCCTTCAGGATTGATATGCGCAGCACCACCCACGCCGAAACATTTTCGGATGATCACACCCATTGTGGGCACCGTCATGCGGTAGACCGCAGCCATGGTCCGTGCGCCGCGTCTTATGGTGCCTGTCGCCTCGGCCTCGGGGCCGATCATAAAGCCGGGGATATCTACGAAATGAATAAGTGGAATGCGGAATGTCTCGGCAAAATCTATAAATCGGGTGATTTTGTCGCACGTATCCGCAGACCAGCCGCCTCCGTATATATTGGGGTCGGATGCCAGAATGGCCACCGGATGCCCGTCGATGCGGGCCAGTGCGGTCAGCGTTGCGCGGCCAAACTTTGGTGCCAGTTCAAGCATACTTTCAGGATCCAGCACACGCCGTAGGATGGTCCGCATCTTGTATGTCTGGCGCCGTGATGTCGGAACAATGTCGCGCAATGAAGGGTCAGTAGCGATGGACACGGGTGCCGCAACCGGAACCGCATCGCCCACCGATGAGGGCAGGTAAGACAGGAACCGGCGCGCGGTATCAAATGCTTCGGCTTCATCTTCGACGACCAGATCAGCGGCACCCGAGCGTTCGTGCACAAGCGGGCCGCCAAGGCTGTCCTTGTCTGTGTCGATGCCGATCCGCGCAACCACAGGCGGACCTGCGATAAACATATGCGAGGTCGAGCGGGTCATGATTGTCAGATGCGCGGATACCGCCCGCGCAGATGCGATACCTGCAACCGACCCAAGTACCAGCGCGATGACCGGAACAGTTTCAAGATTTTCGATGATCGAATCCCAACCGGGACAGGCCGGCACATAGGTTCTTCCGATAGATTCGACCGTGCGCACGGATCCTCCCGTGCCGTCAATCAAGCGGATCAGCGGCAGGCGCAGCTCATGTGCCATCTTCTCGGCTTGGATTGTCTTTTCAGAAATCATCGCATCGGCCGAGCCGCCGCGTACGGTGAAATCGTCACCGGTGATAACAACATCGCGCCCGTCTACCCGACCGCGCCCGAAAATAAAATTAGAGGGGGAGAGGCTTTGCAGACTGCCATCGGAGCCGTATTGCCCAACCCCGGCGATGGAACCGATCTCGCGGAACGTGCCCGGGTCACAGAGCTGGTCGATCCGGGTGCGAACATCCAGTTTCCCGCGCGCATTGTGCCGCGCAACTTTCTCTTCACCACCCATTTTCCGGGTCTCTTGTTGGCGTCGGTATAGCTCCGCCAGCGAGTCCGTCTCAAACATGCGCGAGTCCCTCCTCCCAAAGTGCTCGAGAAGAAAGAAGCCGCAGATCCTGTAGAATGTCAATTGTATACAATCAACATTAACTTGGAGATGTGCGAGATCGTCGCTGGTTGTTAAAAGAAATCGTTGTATTCAAGGAGGTTGCTTGTGCCTCTATTGTGACCTCTGAGACGGGGCGGACGGAGGCAAACCGCTGGTAATAGCAAAACTTTGCCGAAAAGGTCCCCAGAGATATTAAGCGCGGCAAGCGGAAAATTCACCCGTTCATAGGGGAGATCAGAATCACTGCGTACGCTTTAAGCGGCGAACACAGTATCGCAGAGATGTTTGGACGACTTGTCAGAATTGCGATGAAACATGCCTGGAAGCGCATACCTGCCAAAAGCTGAACGACACCTGATGGACGATCCGCCCCTTGGACATTATATGCACTTAAGCGCGGTGGCTGACCGAGCCATCTTTACGTTTACGTTCGACGATTGAGCCCATGGCGGTCGCCCTCATTGATACTTCGGTAGTCTTAGGAACACGGGGCGGAGTTGTATCGAGCCGAACATGTCAAAAAGGTCCAGAGAGTGGCCGAGTGAGATTTGAATTACATGTCAAATAGTGCAATAAATCGAAGGGCTTGCGAGGCAGCCCGCCTATCCGTTGCACCGATGATGGATTGGACGGACCGTCACTGCCGCTATCTGCACCGGCAGCTGAGCGGCCAGGCGCTGCTCTACACCGAAATGGTGACCGCACCTGCGCTTGTGCGAGGCGGGGCCATGCATTTGTTGGACCATCATCCGGCGGAACACCCCGTGGCACTTCAATTGGGCGGATCGGACCCCAAGGAATTGGCGCTGGCCGCCAAACTAGGGGCCGATGCGGGATATGACGAGATCAACCTGAATGTGGGCTGTCCGTCAGACCGGGTTCAATCGGGCTGTTTCGGTGCCGTCTTGATGCAGCAGCCAGCGCTGGTTGCCGAATGTGTGGCCGAGATGCAGGCGGTGGTTGACGTGGATGTAACCGTCAAATGCCGTATCGGTGTAGACGATCAAAACCCGCAGGATGTGCTGCCGGAGTTTTTGTCGCGCATCGTAGCAGCGGGGTGTATCCGCGTGAGCATACATGCGCGCAAGGCTTGGCTTCAGGGCCTCAGCCCAAAGGAAAACCGCGATATTCCGCCGCTGGACTATGAGCTTGTCCACCTGATGAAGGAGTATTTCCCGAACCTACATATCTCGGTCAACGGCGGCATCACGTCGCTTGATCAGGCAGAGGCGTTTCTGGATGGCGGGCTGGACGGGGTGATGATCGGGCGCAGTGCCTATCATCAGCCGGCTGACATTTTGGCGCAGGCAGACCGGCGCATTTTCAACGAGGGCACCGATACCACAGCCGAAGCGGCGGTGCTGGCAATGCTGCCCTATATCGAGGATCACTTGACCGCGGGGGGCAAGCTAAACCAGATCACGCGGCACATGATGGGCCTGTTTGCGGGGCGCCCCGGTGCGCGGCAGTGGCGGCGGATGTTGTCGGAGGAGGCGCACCGCCCAGGTGCGGGGCCCGAACTGGTGTTGGCGGCGCTGGATCAGGTCAAGACGCTGGCACAGGTACAAGAAGCGGTGTAGCAGGGGGCACCCAAACCGGAGAACCCCATGCCCGATACCATGCTTTTGATACAAATGGCGCTTCTGCTGATGCTGATCGGTGCCTTTGCCGGTGTGCTTGCCGGGCTCTTGGGTGTCGGCGGCGGCATCGTTCTGGTACCTGCCTTTTTCTATGCGTTTCAGACTCTTGGCTATGAGGGACCGCAGTTGATGCAGATGTGTCTGGCGACCTCTCTGGCAACGATCATCGTGACATCGGTGCGCTCGGCGCTCAGTCACAATAAAAAGGGTGCAGTGGATTGGGACATCCTGCGCACCTGGGCACCCGGCATCGTGATCGGCGCTGTACTGGGGATGCTGACGGTGGCGCAGTTGCGCTCGAATACCTTGCAGGGAATCTTTGGTGTGCTCGCCCTGATCGTCGGCTTGTATATGGGATTTGGCCGGTCGGAATGGCGTTTGGGGCAGGCCATGCCGACGGGGATCAAACGGGTGGTCCTGTCACCGCTTATGGGTTTTATGTCCGTGCTGATGGGCATTGGCGGCGGCAGCTTTGGTGTGCCGCTCATGAGCCTGTTTAACGTGCCGATCCACCGTGCAGTAGCCACAGCGGCGGGGTTCGGCGTGCTAATCGCGGTGCCCGCGGTCATCGGCTTTCTTTTCGTGCCGATGCTCACCGGCGCACCGCCTTTAACATTGGGCACGGTCAATCTGGTGGCCTTCGGCATCATCATTGCGATGACCCTGATCACCGCACCCTACGGCGTGAAACTGGCACACGCGATGGATCCCAAGCCACTGAAACGGGTCTTTGCGGTGTTTTTGATTGCTGTGGGGCTGAACATGCTGCGCAAAGCGCTTGGATGGTAGAAGACGGCTATACCGTCTTTGACAGCGATCCAGCCACACTCAGATGGGCAACGGCGGCCGGCGACCTTGCTCGCGCTATTGCGAACGATCCGCAGATGCAGCGCGCAAATCTGCGCCATGCAAAGACATGGTTTGTGGGCGTCGATGTACTGCCGAACGCCACGGACGGCAGTATCGGAGAGGTGCCTCTGCAAGGGCCGTTGGAGAAGTGCGTTGCGCCCCAGCAAAGCTGGCACCGCGCGCAGCTTTCCATCGTTTATCCCGGCTACCCGGGACAAGACAAAGACGAAAGTGATGCCAACCACCGCTACAGGATCAAACGGCATGCTGCCCATGTTGATGGCCTTTTGCCCATCGGCCCGGCAAGGCGGCGTTATCTGCGCGAGCCGCACGCCTTCATACTGGGCTTGCCTTTGAACGAGATAGATGCCGCCCCTCTGATGGTTTGGCCGGGCAGTCATCATGTGATGGGGGATGCCTTGCGCGCTGAGATTGGTGATGTAGACCCCCAAGAAGTTGATCTGACAGAGGCCTATCAAGCGGCGCGCCGGAAGGTGTTTGAAACCACCGCTGCGCGACCTGTTCGCCTGAAACCGGGCCAATCTGTGTTGCTACACCGTCACCTGCTGCATGGGGTTGCGTCTTGGGGCAGCGCGGCACCCAGCGATGAGGGTCGGATGATCGCATATTTCCGCCCGCAGTTCACCGCTGAAGAGTGGATAAACCCCTAATAAAATAGCGCAACTTTCTTACAAAGACCGGTTATTTGCCGCATTGTCGCCATTTCGGACACGATATAATGGAGTATCAACAGGCAATCGAAAGCATCCGACATGGCATCCATCATCACCAGCGCACAGGGGTCACTGGCCTACTGGACCGGGAAAGCTACCGGCCCCGGCAGCCGTGCATTTGACCACAAAGGTAATTTTAGCAAGCCTGAGCTCTGCGGTTTTAGCGGGCTTAGCGCCTTTGCCGCCAACAGCAATCACCCGCCAGCGGACTTCGAGGGTGCAGTGACCTGGGATGCGGGCGTCGATCTGCTTTTTAGGATTGCGGGCGCGCGGTAATCTACCGCCCTGCCAAACGTGCCGCCCTGCCGCCGCGCCGCTTGGTCAGTTGTCCCGCCCGTCCGGGCAGTTCATCCATAATCTCGCGCCGTTCCGCCGGATCCATGCGCGACCAGCGTCCGATCTCGTCGATCGACCGCAGACAGCCAGTACACAGCCGCGCCTCAGGGTGCACCACGCAAATCTTGATACAAGGGCTTTCAACCTCGGCCCGTTTCCAGACATCATCGCTCACAACGGCGCTCCTTGCCGGCGCATGACCGCCAAACGGTCCAGCACACCTTGTAGAATATATCCCGCCGCCACATGGTCGATCACCTCTGCGCGACGCTTGCGTGTCGTATCCGCCTCGAGAAGTGCGCGTTCGGCGGCCACAGTTGACAGGCGCTCGTCCCAGTAGGTGATGGGCATCGGGCTGATCCGGTCGAAATTCCGGGCAAAGGCGCGGGTCGATTGGCACCGCGCGCCTTCGGAGCCGTCCATGTTACGCGGCAGACCGAGCACCAGACCACCAATACGACGATCCTTGATGATCTCGATCAGGCGGGCGGCATCCAGTCCAAATTTCTTGCGCCGTACTGTTTCAAGCGGCGTGGCTACGCTGAGGAAGCTGTCGGTCACGGCAACACCGATGGTCTTTTCCCCCAAATCGAGGCCGATCAAGGCCTGCATCGGTGGGAGAACTGCCGCGAATTCGGTCATATCGTCAAAGATCATTCTGCCACCCCGGCGTCCTGTCCGGCCTTCGTGATGATGTCCATCGCCGCTGGCTCACCCGCAAAGACCTCTGCCGCGTTGTTGTAGATCGCCAATGCTTCGCTCCGGCGGCCCAGCACACCCAGCGATGTGATCAGCCGTGCCCAGTCACGGGCAGGGCCGCCTTCCATGGCTAAACGGTCGGACAGCCCTTCAACCATACCGCCTATCATTTCCATCCGGTCTTCAGTGCTCATCTGTGCCGCCGCTTCAATGTCGTCAACCGAAGGGCCGGGGGCGGCCCCCGCACCGATCGCAGGCAGCGTGTAATTGACCCCGGCAAGTTGCGCGACGGTTTCGATCTGTGATACGATGGGGTCGATCCAGGACGCATCGGGTGGCCCACGGCGCAGCAGCGCATCCCAAAGCCGGAAAGCAATATCGGGTCTGCCGGTCTGGATCATCATCAGACCCAGATAGTAGCGCCCTCTACCATCAGTCTCATCCAGATTAAGGGCGGCGCGAAAGGCGGTCTCGGCCTCGGGCGAAACATAGCCGCCTGCGGCCAGCACCAGCAACTCACCATAGTCAGATATATCGCTGGCGGTAATCTCATCCGCCATGATTTGCATCACTCGGTTCTGTGCGGCGGCGGCTTCGGTGAAGTTCCCCAGCCGCGCTTCGTTCTGGGCCAGCAATTGATTGCCTTGCAGGTCATTGGGGCGGGCGGCAACCGTTTCGCGCAGCCGTTCCATTAGGCTGAGAAACTCCGCCGTTGGGGGCTCTGGCGGGGTGAAGGGCGGCAGGCCCGCAACGGCGGTCGCCTGATCAGGCCGGTTCTCGCGCAGTTCTTCGGCGAACGCGATGCGGTCTTCCAAAGCCAGATCGCCATACCCCGGCTGCCCGAGCTTCATATAGATCGCCAGGCTCCCGCCGATCATCGCAACCAAAATCGCGCCCATGAACAGGGGGTTGGGTCCACCGGACTGGGAGGCTTGGGTGCTGCGCCCGGCATCGGCAGCCAGAATACGGCGCGAAATCTCGGTGCGGGCGCGGTCGCCATCGTCAGCCGGGATCACGCCACGCGCCACGTCACGTTCCACCTCGGCCAGCTGGTCGCGGTAAACACGCAAATCATAAGCGGCACCGTCGGTGATTTCCGTCTCACTTTTGCGCCACATCGCCCGCAGCAACAGGGCAGTGACGGCGGCGGCCATTGCGACGGTGATTATCCAGAAACCCATGTGCTGCCCTTATGTTTCGGTTATGCGTACCTAATCGGTCCACCGCTTGGAAAAAAGGGGGCATTTGCCTGCGCCCCTGCGACACCCCGGCGCAATTGCGGGCCATGTCGCAAAACTGGTAGCAAACGCCGATACCAGTATCCCTTTTTCTGGGCATCCCGTCAGAACAGGGGTATCAGCCAAGCGGACTGCGCCAGCCGCCTTCTGTCTCTGCCAAGGATCTGTGATATGAAGAAATACTCTGTCTTTGCCGTCGCCCGCGAAGCGATGCGCCATCACACCGGCTGGAACCGCGCCTGGCGCGATGCGCAACCGAAGGCAAAGTATGACGTGATCATCATCGGGGCAGGGGGGCACGGCTTGGCCACGGCCTACTACCTCGGCAAGAATTTTGGCATCACCAATGTCGCGATTTTGGAGAAAGGCTGGTTGGGCGGTGGCAACACGGGCCGCAACACGACGATCATCCGCTCGAACTACCTTCAGGACCCGTCTGCGGCGATCTATGAAAAATCCCGATCCCTCTACGAAACGATGAGCCAGGATCTGAACTATAACGTGATGTTCAGCCCACGCGGTGTGATCATGCTGGCGCAAACCGAACACGAGGTGCGCGGCTACAAGCGCACGGCGCATGCCAATGCGCTGCAAGGCGTGCAGACCGAATTCATCGACGCCGCCCGCGTCAAGGAACTCTGCCCGATCATGGACATCGACGGGCCGAGCTATCCGGTACTGGGTGGCCTGTGGCAAGCACGCGGCGGCACAGCGCGGCATGATGCGGTCGCCTGGGGCTATGCGCGAGCATGCTCCGACATGGGCATGGACGTGATCCAGAAATGCGAAGTGACGGGCATCCGACAGGAAGGCGGCAAAGTTGTCGGCGTCAGCACCAGCCGGGGCGACATCGGCTGCGACAAACTGGGTATGGTGGTCGCGGGCCACTCCGGCCATTTGGCCGATATGGCAGGCTTCCGTCTGCCCATCGAATCCGTAGCGCTTCAGGCGCTGGTATCAGAACCGATCAAACCCTGTATGGACGTCGTCGTGATGGCCAACACAGTGCACGGCTATTTGTCGCAATCAGACAAGGGCGAGATGGTCATCGGCGGTGGCACCGACGGGTACAACAACTACACCCAGCGCGGATCATTCCATCATATCGAGGAAACGGTCAGGGCGCTGGTCGAGACCTTCCCGATGCTCTCGCGCCTCAAGATGCTGCGCCAATGGGGCGGCATCGTGGATGTGACAGGCGACCGCTCGCCGATCCTGTCAAAAACACCTGTCGAAAATATCTTTATCAACTGCGGTTGGGGCACCGGCGGCTTCAAGGCGATACCTGGTTCAGGTTGGGCCATGGCGGAACTGATGGCCAAAGGCCGCTCGCCACTGACCGATGCCTTCGGGCTGGAGCGGTTTACCGAAGGCCGTTTCATTGATGAAAGCGTGGCTGCGGGGGTGGCCCACTGATGTTGCCACTTCACAACACCGCTGCGGGCTTAGGGAACCTTTATAGAGGTCCGGATGTTTCCTGTGCAGAACCTGAAATAGAAGGGAATGCAAAATGGAACATCCAGACCGTACCGTATCTGAACGTAACACCACGACCACCACAACGACCTCGGGTGGCGCAAGCATGGGATTTATCGTCGGGGCTCTTGTGGTCATCGTCGGCATCCTTGCCTACGTCGTCTTCGGCAACGGGGCGGACACGTCCGACGGCGCAGCCGATGACGTCAACGTCACAATCGAAGGTGCAGGCGATGCCGTCGAAGGCGCAGCGGACGCCGTTGAAGGTGCCGCATCTTCGGGTGCCGAAGCTGTCGCTGACTAAGCGCAGCGTATATCTAGGTAGCAACACCGATGTGGCTGCTCTTCTGACGAGGGGCAGCCATTGCTTTGCGCGATCCGTCCCACATTCACGAACGGAATTTGCGACATGCTAACGATCCATTGTCCTAACTGCGGCGTCACGGCGGAAGAAACCGAGTTCCACGCCCACGGCGAGGCGCATCTGAAACGCTTCGGCCCCGGGTCCTCCGAAGACGATTTCGAATCCTACCTTTTCATGCGCAAAAACCCCAAGGGCGTACACTTCGAGCGTTGGCGGCACCAGTACGGCTGCGGCAAGTGGTTCCATGTGGCGCGTTGCACCACGACCCTGGAAATCTTCGGCAGCTATTCCGCCCAGACCACCGAACCGCCGAAAGAGATCATCAACCACATCGAAAACCGTCGCCCAGACTGGAACGCCACAGAGGCACCAAAGTGACCCCCTTTCTCTTTTTGGCCAAAGGGTCTTCACTTTCAAAAGGTGTCACAAGACGCTGCCTTTCCCTGCAGTCAAACGCGCCTTGTGCCGCATCTTTGTTTATCGGGAAAGCAATGCCCCGACATACCGTCCGCACCAACCACCCACACCATAGGTCGCACACATGAGCACACGCCTCGCCACCCCCGGCCGACTGATCGACAAAGCTGCCCCGGTCTCCTTCACCTTCAACGGTAAACAGCTGCGTGGCTACAAGGGCGATACGCTCGCCTCCGCTTTGCTCGCCAACGACCAGATGCTGATGGGCCGCTCTTTCAAATATCACCGCCCGCGCGGGGTTGTGGCATCGGGGGCGGAAGAACCGAACGGGCTGGTCAACCTAGGGTCCGAAGGCCGGTTCGAGCCGAACCAGCGCGTCACCACGACCGAGCTGTTCGAGGGGTTGGAAGCCAGCAGCCAGAACCACTGGCCCAGCCTGGAATTCGATGTGGGGGCCATTAATGCACAGCTCAGCCGGTTTCTGCCTGCGGGCTTTTACTACAAAATGTTTATGTATCCGCGCAGCTTTTGGGAACATGTCTATGAGCCGATCATCCGCGCCTCTGCGGGTCTTGGCAAAGCGCCGAAGGCGCGGGATGTGGACACCTACGAACACTTCTACACCTTTTGTGATGTATTAATCGTCGGCGGCGGGGTTGCCGGGATGCAAGCCGCGCTGACCGCAGGCAAAGCCGGTGCGCGGGTGATCCTGCTCGAGCAGACCGATCATTGGGGCGGGCGTGCGCCGGTGGACGGGGGCCGGATCGATGGTGCCCCCGTGGATGACTATGTGAAAGAAACCCTCAACGCGCTGCGGTCCATGGACAATGTAGAGATGCGTCTGCGTACAATGGGGGCGGGCGTCTACGATCACGGGTACGCGCTGGGCTACGAACGATTGACCGACCATGCACCTGAAGCAGCAGGTCCGCGTCATCGCCTGTGGCGTATCCGCGCCGCACAAATCATCACCGCGACGGGTGCGATCGAGCGTCCGCTCAGCTTTGCCGGTAACGATATCCCGGGAGTGATGCTGGCCTCGGCAGTGCGCGACTATGTGGTCAACTATGGCGTATCCGTGGGCGACCGCACGGTCGTTGTGACGAACAATGACAACGCCTATCTGACGGCAATTGCGCTGAAACATGCAGGCCTCGATGTGCCGGTGATCCTTGATGCGCGGGTCTTGCCCAGCGATCTCGGGTTGATCGAACGGGCCAAGGCGCTGGGCATTCGTGTACTGATGGGCCACGCCATTGCAACCGTCAAGGGCGGCAAGCGCGTGACCGGCGTCAGCATTTGCGCCCAAGCCGGCGAAGGTGCCGTACTGGAAGAAATCCAATGCGATGCAGTGGCCATGTCGGGCGGCTGGTCCCCGGTGGTGCATCTGTGGTCGCACTGCGGGGGCAAACTGCGCTGGGACACCGCTCATGCCTGCTTTAGCCCCGATGTGGATAATCCGCCCAAGGGCTCCGATGGCATGGGTTTTGTGACCCCGGCAGGGGCGGCATCGGGTATGTTTGCGCTGGATGATGTGCTGCATGACGCCCATGCTGCGGCCGAAGGGGTGATCACCAGTCTCGATATGAAACTGCCCAAGGATGTGACGTCTCCCATCGCTGAGCGGCGCGAGGAAAGCCCGATGGCCCCCGTCTGGATGATGCCACAGGGGGCAAGCGTCAAACTGCGCGAAAAGACATGGCTGGACTATCAGAATGACGTCAAGGTGTCCGACGTCCGGCTTGCCGCGCAAGAAGGCTTTGTCAGTGTCGAACATGCAAAGCGGTATACCACGCTTGGTATGGCGACCGATCAGGGCAAGCTAAGCAACATCAACGGGCTGGCCACACTGGCGGGGGCGTTGGACGCGGATATTCCAACTGTGGGCACCACCACTTTCCGCCCGCCTTATCAACCCATATCGCTTGGCGCGATTGGCGGCGAGGCGCGGGGCGACATCTTTCAGCCCATCCGCCGCACACCGATGCAGGACTGGCACGAGGCCAATGGCGCGGTGTTTGAACCTGTTGGCCGATGGCGTCGGCCCTACGCCTTCACGCGGGGACTGGAAAGCACTCACGATGCAGTAATGCGTGAAGTAAAGAACACTCGCGAAAAACTAGGTTTGCTGGACGCGTCGACCCTTGGCAAAATCATCGTCAAAGGCCCCGATGCGGGCAAGTTTCTGGACATGATGTACACCAACATGATGTCCACGCTGAAGCCCGGCAAATGCCGCTATGGCCTTATGTGTTCGGAGAACGGTTTCCTGATCGACGACGGTGTTGTTGCCCGGATCGACGAGGATACATGGCTGTGTCACACCACCACCGGCGGCGCGGAAAGCATTCATGCCCACATGGAAGAATGGCTGCAGACCGAATGGTGGGACTGGAACGTCTATGTGGCGAACGTGACAGAGCAATACGCGCAAATCGCTGTGGTCGGTCCGAATGCCCGCACCGCGTTGGAGCGTTTGGGCGGCATGGACCTGTCAAAAGAGGCGCTGGGGTTCATGGACTGGGCGGATGGCACCTTGGGTGGCTTCAAGGTCCGTATCTTTCGGATCTCTTTCTCGGGCGAGCTTTCATACGAGATTGCCATCGACGCAGGCCACGGGCAGGCACTGTGGGATTCGCTCTTGGCCGTAGGCGCTGATCTGGGCGCGATGCCATACGGCACCGAATGTTTGCACATCCTGCGCGCTGAGAAAGGATTCATCATGATCGGGGACGAAACCGACGGCACCGTGATCCCGCAGGATCTGGGCTTGAACTGGGCGATCTCGAAAAAGAAAGAGGATTATCTGGGCAAGCGCGCACAGGCGCGGTCCCATATGACCGATCCTTCGCGCTGGAAGCTTGTGGGGCTTGAGACTGTAGACGGATCCACGCTGCCGGACGGGGCCTATGCAACGGGCGAGGGGACCAATGCCAACGGCCAGCAGAACATGATCGGTCGCGTCACCTCAACCTACCATTCTCCGACCCTCGATCGCGGCATTGCCATGGGGCTTGTGCTGAACGCTCCTGACCGCATGGGCGAAGTGCTCAGATTCCCGGGCACCGATGGCAAGATCTACGAGGCCAAAATCGTGGACCCGGTGTTTTATGACAAGGAAGGGAGCAAGCAGAATGTCTGATCCTGTAACCGCCTTGAAAGGCTTGAAGAACACGGGTGGGTTTGCGTCGATCAGCGAGGTCGGCCCGACGGGCATGATCACCCTGCGTGGTGATCTGTCTGCTAAGCCAGTGATCAAAGCAGCGGTGGCCGCGAGTGGTGTGACCATGCCGGAACAGGGTCGCATTGGCAGCGAAGGCAATCACGCGATGGCCTGGATGTCGCCGGATGAACTGTTGATCCTATGCGCCTACGGCGATGTTCACGACCGTCTGGCGGCATTGAACAAGAAGCTGTCGGGTCAACACACACTCGCGGTGAATGTGTCCGATGCCCGCGCAATGTTTCGGGTCCGTGGTGCACATGCACGCGAAGTTATCGCTAAGGTTGCGCCAGTGGATATGCATCCCGATGCCTTCACGCCCGGCATGTTCCGCCGCACTCGTTTTGCGCAGGTGCCTGCGGCCTTTTGGATGCCTGAACCTGATGTGGTGCAGGTCATCTGCTTCCGGTCCGTTGCGCGATATATGTACGATCTTTTGGGCATGGCGGCGCAAAGCAGATCCGAAGTGGGTTACTTCCGCCGCTGACTTTCCCGCAGTTGGTCTTGGTACGGCCGCATTCGAGGTGTTCTGTGCTTGTCTACCGAAGGGGTGGGGCGAGGAGACAATAAGATGCGCAAAGCCTTTGGAACACTTATACTCGCGCTGGTTGGCGCGACCGTTCTCTCGATCATCTGGCTGGGTGGTGCCGCGTTTCTGGGGAACGAAGGGGCGATTTGGGCCTTTTTTCTGGGTGGAATGTTTCTGCGCATCCCGGTACTCTTTCTGCTGGTGATCCTGGCGATGATCGGAGGCCATCTGCGCAACTCGGGCGACAACCCGCTTCCGTCGCCGCGCCGCGAACGGATCGAGCCTCCTTTGAAGGGCGCAGTCGGTGTCAGACCCGCAACCTCTGGTTCAGAAGGACCGGCCGGTGAGCAATCGACGCCAAAGGCAACAAGAAACCACACGATCTATGGTTGTGCCGGGATTGTTCTTGGAGCGCTTTTTCTGGCAGCCAGCGTCCGGCACGCCGTCGGCCTGACGCATTTTGAAAATGCTGGCATTTTCCTGCTCATGATCATCATGCAGTTTAAAACGCTCTTCGGTGTTTTACTTATTCTCTTCGGTCTTGCAGAATTGCAGCATGTCAAAGGTATCCGACAGACTGTTGATGATACCTTCAGTACCTGAGGCTTGCGGCAAATCCGTAGTGGTCCGAACCTGCATAAAGCGTCTGGTGCCTGTTGATCCTGTGGTGATGTTTCCCAAGGCGCAGCCTTGACTAAGGGCTGGCGCGTGCTTCATTTGATAAGAAATGATACTTTAACATCAAGGAGGCCCAACAATGGCTTTTTCACTTCCCGATCTTCCCTATGCCCACGACGCCCTTGCCGCCAAAGGCATGAGCGCCGAGACGCTGGAGTACCATCACGACAAGCATCACAACGCTTATGTCACCAATGGCAACAAGGCGATTGAGGGCACAGAGTGGGAAGGCAAGTCTCTCGAAGAGATCATCAAGGGTACGTATGACGCGAATGCTGTGGCGCAGTCGGGCATTTTCAACAACATTAGCCAGCTGTGGAATCACAATCAGTTCTGGGAGATGATGGGTCCGAATGACAGCGCCATGCCCGGCGAGCTGGAAAAGGCGATCACCGAAAGCTTTGGCTCCGTCGACAAATTCAAGGACGAATTCAAGGCGGCAGGTGCCGGTCAGTTCGGCTCCGGTTGGGCTTGGCTGGTCAAGGACACGGACGGCGGCCTGAAGGTCACCAAGACCGAAAACGGCGTGAACCCTGTGTGCTTCGGCCAGACCGCTTTGCTGGGCTGTGATGTATGGGAGCATTCCTATTACATCGACTTCCGCAACGCGCGTCCCGACTACCTGTCGAACTTCCTTGACAACCTTGTGGACTGGGAAAACGTCGCCTCGCGCATGTAACCGCGATAGGCAGCGTGCTATTCTGGCACCTACTGGAAACCCCGCAAGCTTCGGCTTCGCGGGGTTTTTGTTTGGAACCTGCGACCTTCCGGAAGGGTTTTGTCATCAACAGCAAGACATGAGGAGGACATTATGACGAAGAGAGATGCAGCCGACAAAGAGGGCGCAAAGGTCGTCAAAGAGAGCGATGACCAAATCGCAGTCAGCCAGCAAGGCCGCGCTCAAGGCAATTTGCAAAGAGACATCGCCACCCAAAACGAAGAAAAGCGCGCGGAAGAGATGCCCGCTGGTGTAACGCGCGTAACCGGCTCAGACAAACGCAACCATGGAGAAGACGCATGACCCATCTGACCAACGGAACATGGGTGCTGATCGCTGACGGTGAGAAGGCGCTTTTTTTGCAGAACGTCACAGACGGCGAAGACCCATATCTCGACGTATTCCGCGAGGAAGAACAGGAAAACCCGCCGAACAGAGAGCAAGCTGCAAATCGCCGTGGGCGGTTCAATGATGGCCCAAGTGTGCACCGTTCTGCCGTAGACGATACGGACTGGCACCAGCTTTCAAAGGAAAGGTTCGCAGCAGAGCTTGCTGAGATTCTTTATAAGAAAGCGCATCAGGGCGCGTTCGAAAAACTGGTCATCGTTGCACCGCCAAAGACATTGGGCGAATTGCGTAACGAAATGCATCAGGAAGTTTCTACCAAGGTCATCGGCGAAGTGCCAAAGACACTGACGAACCACCCTGTTGACGAGATAGAAAAAATTGTCGCTGCCGAACTGGCCGCCGCGTGACGAGGGAGAAACCGTCCGTTAACTGAGCGCAGTGTCGAGCGCCGATAGCGCCGCCTTAGCATCCCTGACAAAACTTACAAAACCCAATATGTCGTCGCCCGCAAACCCGCTGGCGACGACATGCTGCAATAGATCACCCAGTTTATCCCAATAGCCGTTCGTATTGATCACCAGCACCGGCTTTTTGTGTAGCCCAAGCTGGCGCCAGGTCAAGACTTCGAACAGTTCATCCAGCGACCCCGCACCGCCCGGCAAGACAAGTACTGCGTCGCAATTCATGAACATGACCTTTTTGCGCTCGTGCATGGTTTCGGTCACCACATAGCTGGTCAGATCGGTCTTTCCCACTTCCCAATCGACCAAATGCTGTGGGATCACGCCAAAGGTTTCACCGCCCGCCGCCTGTGCCGATCGCGCCACACTGCCCATCAGCCCAACATCACCCGCGCCATAGACCAACCGGTACCCGTCCTCTGCCAATCCCGTGCCCAGCGTTTCGGCATCGCGGGTAAATGTCGGATCGTTGCCGGGCCGTGACCCACAGAATACACATACCGATTTTCGCGTCATTCTGTCGCCTTTCTTGTGAAAGTGTGCCTTGGTGGGACCAGTGGCATTTTGACCCCTGTTAGACTGCTTGCTAAAAAGGCTCAACCTTTTGGGATAGAACGATGATGCGAAACATGTTTGCACGGCTCAACGGTGGGGCAGGTGCCTTTGCGGCCGGCATCGTCTGTCTGGTATTGGTCGGTGCGGGCATCTGGATACAGCAACGCCCCTCGGTTGAGGATGTGGAACAGCAAGTCGCTTTGAAGATGCCAAGCAGCGATCCAACGGCGGAAATCGAAGAGGCACCGCGCGAAGCGGATACATCCGAGACTGCGAATACTAATTCACCAACTGCCCCGGCCTTTGACGAAGTGCGCCGCGAGGCGGATGGCATGACCGTCATCGCAGGTCGCGCAACTCCGGGATCTGCGGTCAGTGTAATGCAAAATGGCGTTGAGGTGGCCCAATCCACCGCAGACCCGAACGGCAAATTCGCCACGCTCGCGATCATTCCGCCGGATGGCGAAGGGCATGTGCTGAGCCTGTCACAGACCCTCAACGGGACGCAGGCCATATCGCAGGACGAAATCATCCTTGCGCCGCGAACGGCCATTGAACCTGCGCCCGCCGCTTTGCCGGAGGAGGAAACTGCCGAAAAGGCCCCCGTTCCGGATAAGGTGCCCGACCAGATTGCCGCACAATCCGGAGACACCCAATCGACAGTGGCGGACCCGTCTGAAAACTTGACGTCGGAGGTTGCCGCATCTGAAGTGCTTCAGGAGTCACCCCCGAAAATAGACCCCGCGCCATTGGCCGAACCCTCAGCACCCGTTGCAAAAATCGCGGCTGTCGAGACGCCAGTGGTTGACCCTGCACCCGTACCGACACCTGTCGCCCCCACGGCCACTCCGGCTCCCGCCGCTCAGGCGCCGCAAGCAGTTGCCGTGCTCAAGTCCACTGAGGATGGCGTGGAGTTATTGAACACCCCAAGCCCCCAAGCCATGACGAATGTCGCCATCGACACCATCAGCTATTCCGGCGCGGGTGAGGTTCAGCTGGCCGGACGTGCGCAAAGCGATACCGCATCGGTGCGCGTTTATCTCGACAATGCGCCTGTTGTGAACCTCGCAGTGGATGCCGCAGGCCGCTGGCGAGGGGAATTGCCTGACGTGGACGAAGGCATCTATACGCTGCGCGTCGACGAAGTTTCTTCGCAGGGGACTGTGACCAGCCGCGTTGAGACCCCGTTCAAGCGCGAAGATGCTCAGGTGCTGGCCGATGCCACCGCTGCCCAAAGCGGGCCGGTCAAGGCGATTACTGTGCAAAAAGGCGCGACGCTCTGGGCGATTGCACGCGAACGCTATGGCGATGGAGAGCTTTACGTGCGGGTGTTCGAGGCCAATGCCTCCTCCATTCGCGATCCGGACCTGATCTATCCCGGCCAGATTTTCGATCTGCCGGACTAATGTTGCTAAGGGCATTACGGCTAATTCCGCGCCGTGACTGGCAACCGCCACGTCGCGGGGCTATGTAGCAGGCAAAGAGACTGGAACTTGAATGCCCGCTGATACGAGCCAAACTGCAAACACCAAAAAATTCCCCCGCAAGACAGGCCCGCAAAAGTCGCCGGACCCGGACCCTAAGAATGTGGACGAGGGCCAGTCCGGCCTTCTGGTTCTACGCAAAGTGGCCCCCTATCTTTGGCCGGCGGACATGCCTTGGGTCAAACGGCGCGTTGTCTGGGCAATGATCGCGCTCTTTGTATCCAAGTTGATCTCGGTCGCCACACCGCTCTTTTACCGCGATGCGGTGGACGCACTGGCGGGCGAGGGCGTGCCGATGGTTGCCTTGGGCGCGATTGGGCTGACGGTCGCTTACGGTATGGCACGACTGATGACCGTGGGGTTCCAGCAATTGCGCGATGCAATATTTGCGCGCGTGGGCCAACGCGCGCTGCGGATGCTGGCGCTTGAGACATTCCAGCACATCCACAAGCTCTCGATGCGCTACCACATCACCCGCAAGACCGGCGGGCTCAGCCGGATCATCGAGCGCGGAGTCAAAGGTGTGGAATTCCTCCTGCGCTTCCTGCTGTTCAACATTGGCCCGCTGATTCTGGAATTGCTGATGATCGGCGCGGTGCTGACCTATCTGTTTGACTGGACTTATCTGCTGGTCGTGGCTGTCACCATCGGGCTTTATGTCTGGTTCACCTTTTCGGTCACCGAATGGCGCGTGCGCCAGCGGCGCCAGATGAACGCTGCCGATACCGATGCGAACCAAAAAGCGGTGGACAGCCTGCTGAACTACGAGACCGTCAAATACTTCGGTGCCGAGGCCCGTGAAGCGCAGCGCTATGATGGAGCGATGGCGGGCTACGAGGATGCCGCGATCAAGACCAGCGTCTCGCTCGCCTTTCTGAACTTCGGGCAGTCGCTGATCATTACGGCAGGACTGGTGGCGGTCATGATCATGGCCGCCATCGGCGTGCAGAATGGCACACTCACGGTAGGCGATTTTGTCATGGTGAACGCCTATATGGTGCAGATCACCGTGCCGCTGAACTTTCTGGGCACGGTCTATCGCGAGATCAGGCAGGCGCTGGTCGATATGGGCCAGATGTTTGGCCTGTTGGAACAACCTGCCGAGATTTCGGACAAACCCGGTGCACCCGCCCTGAATGTCACCGGCGGGCGCGTTACCCTGGAGGATGTGCAATTCGGCTATGATAGTGAGCGGCGCATCCTTCGGGGTGTCTCGCTTGAGGCCGCACCGGGGCAGACCGTGGCGATAGTCGGATCGACCGGATCTGGCAAGTCCACCATCGGGCGGCTGTTGTTCCGGTTCTATGACGTGAACAATGGCGCGCTTAAGATCGATGGGCAAGATGTGCGGGACGTCACGCAAAACAGCCTGCACCGTGCGATTGGTGTCGTGCCGCAGGACACGGTGCTGTTCAATGACACCATCGGGTACAACATCGCCTATGGGCGCGATGGGGCCACCCAGGCAGAGGTCGAGGCCGCAGCAAAAGATGCGCAGATCCACGACTTTATCCTAAGCCTGCCCGACGGCTACGACACCACCGTGGGCGAGCGTGGCTTGAAGCTGTCGGGTGGCGAAAAGCAACGCGTGGGCATCGCCCGCACCCTGCTGAAAGACCCCCCGATCCTGTTGCTGGACGAGGCGACCTCGGCGCTTGATAGCGAAACGGAGCACGAGATTCAGGACGCCTTGATGCGCGCAGGGCAAGGGCGGACAGTGCTGACAATTGCACACAGGCTCAGCACAATTGCTGACGCGGACCGGATTGTCGTGCTGGAAAAAGGCGAGATCGTCGAACAGGGCACCCATGACGCGCTCTTGGCGCAGGAAGGGCGTTACGCCCAGTTGTGGCACCGTCAGCAGTCCGAAGAAGCGTGAGCAGGGGCAAGGATTATCCGCGCACGCCGGACGGGCATTTCTTTGTGTCCAAGGGGCGGCTGTGGCGCTGTACCGATCCGTCGCTAGACGACAGTACACGTCGCGCGGCGGTTAAAGCCTTGATGCAGGCACGCAGGGCGGTATTCCAAGCTGAGTCCGAGACAGCGACCCGCGCGGCCCGGGACAAGGTCGATGCGACCAAGAGGGAGTTGGGAGAGCGCGGACCTGTCTGGTGGCGAGATGGCAGTCCTGACGAGGGCGGCAAGCACCCCCGAAATTCAATCTATGCAGCGTGGTGGGCTGATCTGAGCGATGAAGACCGGGAGCGGGGCGATCCCCCAAAGGATAAGTGACGCCCCGCCACTCGCGCGCTAAACTGGTGCGTTGGTTCTAATCCTCGGCAATGGCTTTCGACGTCAGCTTGTCCAGCGCGCCGGTCATCATCTGGATATATTTTGCATCGGCCGGAAGGCCGTGGTCCGCAACAAGGCTGGCGGGCGCGTGATAGCTGACATGCACGACACCTTCGCCGTCGGCATAGCTGAGCACCCGCAGCGGCAGATCAAGTCCGGCGGTTTGCGCGTCCTGCATCGCAGGCGTGCCCAGCTTGGGATTACCAAAGATTAAAAGCTCGGTGGGGCGCAACTCCATATCGACCTTCTCGGCACCAGCGGCGTGATCCACACGGGCGAAAACTGTCGCACCTGCGGCCTCCACAGCAGCTTCCAGCCGGTCCATCGTGGTCGAGACACTATACGGGCTTACTTTGTTGACCATATCGGCGGCAAATGCGGGCAGTGCCAAAAGGGCGGCGGCTGTGCAGGCGAGGACGGTGGACCGGATCATGGAAGAACTCCTGTGTTGAGAGACCATCAACCTATCGCAGATCGCGCAGAATGCGAGGGACGCGCCCTCACATCCGCTTGATCGGTCCTATTCCGCCGCCGCGGCAGGAACCTGCGGGCGGCTGGCGATGGTGGATGGCGGCGGCCCCGCGTCCCAGATGATCTCTTCATTCGACATGCGCCGCGCATCGCGTTGCAAAGCCCAGTCGCGGGCCGCCTTGCTGGCGCGGCCCAATGAAAGCTTGGCCAAGAGCCGCGCAATCCAGCGGATATAGGTGGTCGCCCAGACACGGATCGCCAGCAGCGACGGCGTGACCATCAGCGTTAGAACCGTCGCCACCCCAAGGCCAAAAACCACCGCCGTTGCCAGTTGCTTCCACCACAGGGCGGTGGGGCTATCGACGGTATATCCGCCATCGGCAAAGTTGAGGCTCAGGCCGAACATCATCGGGGCAAGTCCGGCCATCGTAGTGATCGTCGTCAGCAAAACGGGCCGGATGCGCGCTTGTGCGGTGCGAATGATCGCCTCGATCCGCGGCATGTAGCGTTCATATTCCTGATAGGTGTCGATCAGAATGATGTTGTTATTTACCACAATTCCGGCAAGCGCCACGATCCCCGTGCCGGTCATGATGATGCTGAAGGTCTGGTCCATCACAAGCATACCGATCAGAACGCCTGTCGTTGATAGCACGACCGCGACCAAAACCAGCACCGAATTGTAGAATGAATTGAACTGCGCCAGCAGGATGATGAACATCAGCCCTAATGCAGCAGTGAAGGCGGAGCTGAGGAAGGCCTGGCTTTCGGCCTGATCTTCCTGATCGCCGGTCCACTCGCTTGTGACCCCGAAAGGCAACGGCTTTTCATCCAGCCATTTGGTGATCTCTGCAATGCGTTCATTGGCGTTGATCGGGACCAGTCGCAGGCTCCCGTCCGAGACACCCTCCGCGATATCGACGCCCGTGCCGGCCTCTGTGCGCTGTGTCAGCTTGTATGCGGTACCATCGGGGGCTGTGACATCCGCGTCATTGCCCGCTGGGCGCAGGGTGGCCATCGTGGTGCTGACATCCGTGCCATCGACACGTGTTACCTCAACGACCTTCATCAGACCGGCGGTCACATCGGCCTTCACATCCAGATACCGCTTTTGATCGATGCGGTTGATCTCGGCCAGTTTGGGTACGGGCGTGCGGGTGATGAAATTGCTCAGCGGGATCAGACCATCGCCGGTGCGTACCTTAAGCGTATCAAGCGTCGAGAGGACGCGATCGCCTTCAGGCAGGCGCACGCGGATCTCGATTTCCTCATCCGAGCTGTCAACGCGCATGGTATCGAGCAGCAGACCGCGCGTCACCAATTGCACCATCGCGCCCACGGTCAGCACATCCGCACCGTAGCGCCCGGCCTTTTCGACATCCACATCGATCTGCCAATCGATGCCGGGCAGGGGGCGTGTGTCTTCGATCAGGGTCAGACCGGGGGTGCGCTCGAATTCGGCGCGGGTCAGCGCCGTTGCGGTCAGCAGATCGGGAAAACTGTCGGATTTGATCCGCAAATGCACCGGTTTGCCCGAGGCAGGTCCCATCGCGAGGTTCAGTGTTTCGGTCCCGATCCCGGGCAAAGCGGCGAGTTCTTCGTTCAACTCCGCGATGATGACATCGCCGTCAAAAGCGGGGTCCTGAGTGCTGCGATTGATGTCGAAGCCCAGAAGGGGCACCGTAAACAGCGGCGTGACAATCTCCGGCCGATCCTCCCAGGGGATCGTCTCAAACTGGATCTGACCAATGGTGTCTTTGGGCGATTGCGCGCCGCCTGTGTTGCTGTCCAGCCCGCCTTCGCCTGCGAAAGCAAAAGCCGTCTGAACACCAGGGTGCCGCAGAACGATCGCTTCAGCCTGTTGCAGTAGATCATCCTTTTCTTCCAGCGAAAGGTTGCCGCGCGCCAGCACATAGACAATCGCCTGCTCGGGCTCGGATTCCACAAAGAACTCTACGCCTTTCGAGTTATTGCCAAAGAAGATCATCACCGTGCCGACGAAGACAAAAACGATACCGGCCATGACCAGAGGCATCACCGGATTGCCGACAATAAAGGCCATCACCCGGCCAAAGCCGTTCCGTTTATAGCCAGCCTCAATGCGGGTCGGTGTGGTGCGAAACAGTTTGGAAGTGACCCAGCGCCCGCCACGTCCGGCGCGGGTGAAGATGCCAAAGAACGCCAGTAACCCAAGCATGGCACCCGACAACCCCGTGGCCACCAGCGCGCAAAGCGCCAGCACGCTGACAAAAACCACGAAGAAGGTCGGGATCACCGAGCCAAGCAAATCGAACCCGTCCATCGCCGCGAACTGCGCCGAGATGATTCCAAAGAGCGGCTGCATCAGAGCCATGGGCAGCATCAGCATGACCAAAGCCACCGGAAACAGAAGCAAATGCAGATACCAGCGCAGGCCCGCGATGGATTCCATATTGTCGGCCATCCAGCGTTCCAACCGGCCCGTCACGCCGCCCATTACGGGCAGGTAGACCAGCGCCACCACGAGTGAGGCAGAGAGAACAAAGATCAGCGTGACCGGCAACATGCCCATGAACTGTCCGGGCACACCGGGCCAGAACAGCATCGGCAAAAATGCGCACAGCGTTGTCGCAGTTGACGAGATAATTGGCCAGAACATCCGCTTGGCCGCCTCGGTATAGGCCTGCATCGGGCCATCGCCCTGTTGCTGTCGCGCGTCGGCGTATTCAACCACCACAATGGCCCCGTCGACCAGCATGCCCACGGCCAAAATGAGACCAAACATCACGATGTTGGACACCGAAATACCCATCAATGCGAGGAACGCGAAACACAGCAAGAAGGAGGTCGGGATTGCAAAGCCTACCAGAAGGGCGGCGCGAATCCCCAAGGCCGCCAGTACCACGATCATGACCAGTGCGATGGCGGTAAAGACTGACCCCAACAATTGCTGCACCATCGAATCCACGATGCGGCTCTGGTCATTCGAGGTGCCAACTGTCACCGCCGCCTGCAGGCCATCGGGCCAGTCAGCAGAGCGTTCCGCAACGATCTCCTGCACCTGACGCGATGTGTCGATCAGGTTGAAGCCTTTGCGTTTGACCACCTGCAGGGCCAGCGTCTTTTCCCCGTTGAACCGGGCCGTGCCGCGCCGGTCCTCGAACGTCAGGTTGATCTGTGCCAGATCACCCAAGGTCACCACCCGGTCACCGTTGATCTTGACCGGCAGGTTATAGACATCCTGCGGTTCATCGAAAGAAGACGGAATCTTGACCGCAAAAGCGCCTTGCGCATTCTCGATCTCGCCCGCAGCGATCAACTGGTTGTTGTTCTGTACGACATTGATCAGCTCTCCCGCGGTCACATTGTAGGATTCCAGCCGCAGCGGGTCGATGATCACCTCGAGCATCTCATCACGGTCACCGGCCAGACCTGCCTCGAGCACCGCATCCAGACCTTCCAGATCGTCCTGCAAATCACGCGCCACGCGGGCCATCGTGCGTTCAGGCACGGGGCCTGTCAGATTAACGATGATGATGGGGAACTCGGAAAAGTTGATCTCGTTGATCGAATATTTCTCGTAACCATCGGGAAACTGCGATTCTGCCGTCGACATGGCATCGCGCACATCGGCCATGATCTTGGTCTTGTCCCAGCCAAATTCGAATTCCAGCGCAACACCGGCGTAGTTTTCTGCCGCCGTGCCGGACATCTGTTTTAAGCCGTCCAGATCGGACAGCTCCGTTTCCATCGGCTTGACCAACAGGGTTTCGCTGTCAGCGGCAGAGATGCCGGGGAATTGCACCGACACAAAAAGAGCCGGGATTTCGATGTCCGGCTCTCCTTCTTTAGGCAAGGTGCTGTAGGAATAGCCCCCAACAACGAGGCTTAGCAGAATGAAGGCAATCACCATGCGAGCACGGTTGGCGGCCCAATCGACTACACCAGTCATTGTGTGACCTCACTTTCCCAGGTCGGGGCGACGGTGACACCTGCGGTCACGAACTCCTGGCCGATGGTAATGACGTCTGCTTCTTCGGGCAGGCCGGTGACCCAGACACCGTCAATGGTGTCCCGCATGATGCTGATAGGGGCAAAGGCCACGACGTTTTCGTCTTCGACCAAGCGCACGCCTAGGGTGCCTTCGTCATTCAGTGTCATTGAGGACTGCGGGATCAGATGCGCCTTAACCCCGGCAGAGGCGATTGCGATCTCGGCGGTCTGCCCGTCCCGGATCGCCAGATCGCCATTGGGCACTTCGATTTCCACCCGGAAGGTACGTGTTTCCGGATCGGCAGAGCGCGACAGAAAGGTGACCTCGCCCACGACTTCACCACCGCCCGCCGCCAGTCGCGCCCCGGCACGGGCACCAAGGCTCACGCGGTTCACTTCGGTTTCCGGCACAAAGCCTACCAGTTTGATCGGATCCAGCTGGATGATCGTCGCACACAGCGCACCGGGCTGTAGAAGGCTGCCCAATTCGGCGGTGTCGCTTTCAAGAAGCCCGTCGAACGGGGCCAGGATTTCCAACCGTTCAATCTCTTTCTCCGCACTGGCGACTGCGGCAGTGGCGGCCTGAATGCCCGACCGCGCCGCACTCAAGCCCGACGTGGCCGTTGTCACACCAGCGCGCGCTGCTGCGGTGGCGGCGTCAGCCCCTGCGACGCGCGTCTGCGAGGCATAGCCATCCTGCACAAGCCGCGACGCAGCGTTCTGGTTGATCTCGGCCTCGTCAAGCCGGGCGCGGGCTTCTTCCACGCGGGCCTCGGCTTCGGGCACGCGGGACTGTGCCTCGCTCAGCCGCGCGCGCGCTTCGTCCAGTGCCGCACCACGGGTGCCCGGATCGAGCACACATAGCGCTTCACCTTGGGTGATCTTGGCGCCTTTGCGCAAGGGCTCGGATATTACGATCGCCGAGGTCTCGGACCGCACATCTACCTGACGCGCCGCCTCGGTCTCACCGCGCAGGATCACCGCGCTGTCAACTTCCTGACCGGTGATCTTGCGCACAGAGACTTTGACCAGTTTATCACTCTGCACCGCTGCACCGCTCTGATCAGTTTCTTCGACCGATGCATCTTCCGTTTGATCCACCGGATCGGACGATCCGCTGAACATGGCTTCCAGTTGAGGACGTGCAAGGATCGACATTGCCAAAATGATTGTCACAGCGATTGCCGCAATAATTGAGAATATACGCATGTCAAAACCCTGTACGGCGCAGGCCGAAGACCGGCCAATGATGCGGCCTATGTAGGCTGCATTAAGTGAACTGACTAGTTTAGGTGCGCGTTTTTTTCAAAAAGCCGCACCCAACTGCCTATTACAGTTGCAAAACTGTGGCCGCAGGAGGGTATTGGCTTGCCGGGCGGCGCAGGTTAAGAGGGGCAAACTGCAGGGCAAGGTGTGACCGGATGAGCAATACAGACAGCTTTGTCGAAGAAGTGAACGAAGAGGTCCGCCGCGACCGTCTTTACGGCCTACTCCGCCGTTATGGCTGGATCGCGGTGCTGGCAATTGTCCTGATCGTGGGCGGTGCGGCCTACACGGAATATAGCAAAGCACAGCGTGCCGCCTCGGCTCAGGCGCAAGGCGATGCGATGTTGGCGGCCCTGTCGCTGGACGATAGCGCCGAACGGGCAGAATCACTGGCAGCGATTGATCCTGCCAGCCTGGCTGCTGGGGCCGTGTTGCGTATGATGACTGCTGCCGAACAGGCCCGCGCAGGGGATACCGAAGCAGCTGCGGCAACGCTGGATGCGCTTGCTGTCGATGGGGAAGTGCCCGCAATCTACCGCCAGTTGGCTCAGTTCAAATCCGTCACCCTGCAAAGCGCGAGCCTGGAGTCAGCTGACCGCCGTCAGGCCTTTGAGGCGATGGCACAACCCGGAAACGCTTTGCGCCTTTTGGCGACTGAACAATTGGCGCTGATCGACATCGAAACCGGTGATCCGGCGGCGGCGATTGCGAAATACCAATCCATTATCGACGACGCCGAGGTCAGCCCGGACTTGCAACAACGCGCACTACAGGTGATTGTGGCACTGGGTGGAGAGCCGGAACTGTCCGACGCCATGCCGCTGGTACCCGACAGCAGCACCGCGATAACGGACTAGAACCGACCGACCGGACGAAAGAAACGGCGCAAGTAATAAAGTGAGCAGGCCATGATCCAATCGTTGAAATCTGGGGTGCAAGCCTTCGGTCTGCCTCTGTTGGCGGGGATCCTGTTTCTAAGCGGGTGCAACGAGCGCGAAACCTATTTGCCCGGTCCACGCGAAGACGTCCGCGCCGTGTTGCAAAACCCCGCTTTGGCCGCTCCGCTGCCTGGTGAATCCGTGACAGCAAATGTCAGCAGGGCGATATCGCTGGGTGCCGCCACCAACAACGCAAACTGGACGGCGGCAGTCGGCAATCCCGCAACCCGCACAAGCCATCCCGCACTCGCGGCAACGCCAAAATTGTTGTGGTCGGCTGATATCGGCGCAGGCGACAGCCGGCGGTACCGGATCACTGCCGATCCGGTCGTGTCACAGGGCCGCATCTTTACCCTCGATTCAGGGGCGCAGGTCACGGCGACCTCTACGTCTGGTCAAACGCTGTGGACACGCGATCTGACCCCGGCCAGCGACCGGCAGGGGCAGGGTTCCGGCGGCGGCCTAGCGGTTGACGGCGACACACTTTATGTCTCGATCGGCTATGGCATTCTGGCCGCGCTGGATGTCACCACGGGCGGCACCCGCTGGACCCAAGAGCTTGAGGCTTCAGGCTCAGGCACACCAATGGTGTCGGGCGATCTGGTCTATCTGACGGCAGGCGACGACACCGGCTGGGCCGTGAACAAAACCAACGGGCGTGTGGCTTGGCAGACAAGTGGCACGCCCAGCATCAACAACGTGCTCGGTGCGCCCGCCCCGATCATTGCGGGTCAAGTGGCGATCTTTGCCTACGGCTCTGGCGAAGTGCAGGGGGTTTTCCGGCGCGGGGGGCTGGATCGCTGGAACACGGCAGTCGTCGGTAAACGGCCCGGACGTGCATTGTCATCCATTTCGGATGTGACGGGCGCACCAGTGGCGTCGGGCGACCGTGTCTTTGTGGGCAACCAGTCGGGACGTCTGGCTGCACTGAGCCTGGCAAATGGCATGCCGATCTGGACCGCACGCGAAGGGGCGATCACGCCGGTCTGGCCCATTGGCGGCAGCATCTTTGCAATCTCGGATTTGAACGAACTGCTGCGGCTTGATGCCTCTGACGGCAGCCGTATCTGGGGCGTGCCACTGCCCAACTTCGTCAAGGACCGTCCGCGCCGCCAGTCCGAAATCTTTGGCAACCATGGCCCCGTAGTGGCGGGAGGCCGCGTGCGCGTTGCTTCCAGCGACGGGGTCTTGCGCAGCTATGACCCGACGAATGGCGTATTGACCGGTACGGTCGAAATCCCCGGCGGCGCGACCACCGCGCCGGTGGTTGCAGGCCGAACGCTCTATGTTGTCTCGCGCAAGGGCAAATTGCTCGCTTTCCGTTAAGCGCAAAATGGGCTAAAGGCCGGGTTTGATATAGGCCCTTGTTGGGCTTTGGAGCCGAAAATGTCCTTTACCCTCGCCATCGTGGGCCGCCCGAACGTGGGCAAATCCACGCTGTTCAACCGCCTTGTCGGCAAACGTCTGGCCTTGGTCGACGATCAGCCCGGTGTCACCCGCGATTTGCGCGAGGGGGCGGCGCGCCTTGCCGACCTGCGTTTCACCGTGATCGACACTGCAGGGCTTGAAGAAGTCACCGACGACAGCCTGCAAGGGCGGATGCGGCGGCTCACGGAACGCGCGGTGGATATGGCCGACATCTGTCTGTTCATGGTGGACGCGCGGGTGGGGATCACATCGTCCGATCTGGTCTTTGCCGACATTCTGCGCAAACGCTCTGCCAATGTTATTCTTGCGGCCAACAAGGCCGAGGGCAAAGCAGGCGAATCCGGTGTGCTGGAGGCCTATAGTCTGGGGCTGGGCGAACCGATCGCTTTGTCTGCCGAGCATGGCGAAGGGCTGAACGACCTTTATACGATGCTGATGCCGCTGGCTGACAAATACGCCGAGCAGGCGGATGACGATACCCCCGAAACGGATGTGGATCTGGGGGACAACGAAGAGGACGAAATCGAAGCCGTTCCCGTCCCGACCAACGCAAAGCCCCTGCAGGTGGCGGTGGTGGGGCGGCCCAATGCGGGCAAATCCACGCTGATCAACCAGATCGTCGGCGAAGACCGTTTGCTGACCGGGCCAGAGGCCGGGATCACCCGAGATGCGATATCGCTGCGGACCGCATGGAATGACATCCCGATGCGCATCTTTGACACCGCAGGCATGCGCAAAAAAGCCAAGGTGCAGGAAAAGCTCGAAAAACTCAGCGTCTCGGATGGTCTGCGCGCGGTGAAGTTCGCCGAAGTTGTGGTAGTTCTGCTCGATGCGGAAATCCCGTTTGAGCAGCAAGACCTGCGCATTGCTGATCTGGCCGAACGCGAGGGCCGTGCAGTGGTGGTCGCGGTGAACAAATGGGACATCGAGGAAGACCGCCAGGCCAAGCTGAAAGACCTCAAGGAGAGCTTCGAGCGTTTGTTGCCGCAACTGCGCGGCGCACCGCTGATCACCGTGTCGGCCAAGACCGGACGCGGATTGGACCGTTTGCACGAGGCGATCATGCGGGCCTATGAAACGTGGAACCGGCGTGTAACGACTGCTCAGTTGAACCGCTGGCTGGCGGGCATGATGGAGGCGCATCCGCCGCCCGCGCCACAGGGCAAGCGGATCAAGCTGCGGTATATGACGCAGGCCAAAACGCGCCCGCCAGGGTTCGTGGTGATGTGCAGTCATCCTGACAAGGTGCCCGAAAGCTACAGCCGTTATCTGGTGAACAACCTGCGGCTGGATTTCGACATGCCGGGCACGCCGATCCGCCTATGGATGCGCGGACAGAACGATGCCAACCCCTATAAGGGGCGCAAGAAGGCACCGCCGTCGAAGCTGCGCAAACATACCGACGGACGCCGCCGGGACTGAAGGGGGGGGGGGGGGGGCGGAAACTTTCAAAGTTTCCGCCCGTTTTCTTTCAAAGAAAACGTGCGCGCGGATCAGGCCGTGCGAAACGCCTTGAGCGTCGGAAGCAAGAGCACCAAAGCCCCGCCGCCTGCCACATAGGCCACGATAGGTGTGCTCTCGATATTGGCCACGACCACGGCCACCAGCGCCCAGATCACCGCAATGCCGTAGGTTGGCACGCGGCCCAATGCGCCTTGGATAAACCCGCCAAGCAAGATCGCCAGTCCGACAAAAACCAGACCCGCAGTTGTTTGGTCCATGAAGCCATAGCCCGCAGCGAGCAGCCCGAGCGACACGCAAGACGCCGCCGACAGCCATCCGGCATAAAGCCCGACCGGCCAGGCAGCCCAGACCGTATTGGCCACAGGCGCGAGGAAAAGGGCCGCCAGTGCGCTTAGCAACATCACCCAGATTAACAGGCTCGCCCAAACCGGGCTGGCCACCGCCACGGCCAGCCACACCGTGCCTACCGCCAGCGACACACAAAGCGGCACGCGCATGTCATGCCACTGCGCATCATCTCGCGCTTTGACCAGTCCCCAGCCCAGCCCAAGGATCAGCCAGCCATAGATCACGCCCCAGATCGCAAAGGCATAGCCTTCGGGCTGCACAGGCGGGTCATTCTGCGGTACAGGGAATTGATCGGGGTCAAACCCGGCAAAGCCATCGACAAACAAAGGCGAGGCGGCAAAGGCGATGCTGAGGACAAAACACAGTAACGCAACAATTGGACGGGCAGAGCGCATAGGGCAGGCACCTTTCAGATCAGATCGATTCAAAAGATAGCGGTAAGGGCCGTCCCTTCAACACCTTAGGCCAAGACACCGTCCGCAGTCAGCGTGCTTTTGCCGCTCAGATAGCGGGCAAGTGCGTCGGGCAGGACGACAGAGCCATCTTCCCGCTGGCCGTTTTCCAGCACCGCGATCAGGCAGCGCCCCACCGCAAGACCGGAGCCATTCAACGTATGCACAAACTGCGGTTTGCCGCCATCCGCGGGCTTGAACCGCGCATTCATGCGGCGGGCCTGAAAATCACCTGTCGTCGAAACGCTCGAGATCTCGCGGTAGGTGTTCTGCCCCGGCACCCAGGCCTCGATATCAAAGGTGCGCCGCGCGCCGAATCCCATGTCGCCCGTGCACAAAAGCACCGTGCGATAGGGGATACCCAGCCGCTCCAGAATATCCTCGGCACAGCGCAGCATGCGCTTTTGCTCCGCATCGCTCTCGCCGGGCAGGGTCACGCTGACCATCTCGACCTTCTCGAACTGGTGCTGGCGCAGCATGCCGGAGGTGTCACGCCCCGCGCTGCCCGCCTCCGAGCGGAAACATAAGGTATGCGCGGTGTAGCGCTTGGGAAGATCTGCTTCTTCCAGCACATCGCCCGCAACCGTGTAGGTCAGCGGCACCTCGGAGGTCGGCACCAACCACCAGCCATTGGTCGTCTGATAGCTGTCCTCGCCAAACTTCGGCAGCTTGTCGGTGCCGTACATCGCCTCGTCCTTGACCAGCACGGGCGTGTTCACCTCGGTCAGGCCGTTCTCATCAACATGAATGTCGACCATGAACTGCGCCAAAGCGCGATGGATGCGGGCCACGGCGCCCTTGAGCATGACGAAACGTGCGCCAGATGTCTTGGCCGCCGTCTCAAAATCCATCGAAGCGGCAACGCCCGTAATCTCGTAGTGCTCCTTGGGCTTGAAATCGAAGGCGGGAATGTCGCCCCAGCGGCTCACCTCGACATTGTCGTCCTCGTCTTTGCCTTCGGGTACATCCTCGGCAGGGTTGTTGGGCAGACGGGCGAGCATATCGGTCAACTCCGCGTCCAGCGCTTTGGCCTCGGCCTGCATCGCGGAGACTTCGTTCTTTTTCTCGCTCACCAAGGCGCGCAGCCGTTCAAACTCCGCCTCATCGCCTTTCGCTTTGGCGGCACCCACCATCTTTGAAGCCTTGTTCTGCTCCGCCTGCGCGGTCTCCGCCGCTGCGATCTTGCCGCGCCGTGCTTCATCAAGCTTCAGCACATCGGCAGACATAGGTGCATCCCCGCGCCGGGCAAGGGCGGCGTCAAAAGCTGCGGGATTTTCGCGGATGGCGCGGATGTCGTGCATGGGAGCGTCCTTGGGCTGTGAGTCGTTTGGGTCGCGTTATGCCGGATTGCGCGGGGGAGGGCTACTGCGGGTTTGAGTGGCTCGCAAGTCATCGTGTCTGCGGGCAGAGGAGCGAACGGGCAAAACTGTAGAAGTAAGTTTCTAAGCGAAGTCAGAAGGCCTGCGCAATCAGCATTAGTGCAGAGCTGTCGCACCTGCTCGCGTAGATGTCGCATCTGCTCGCGTATATTAGGTACCATCCTTGCGCTTGAATCTGGTAAAAATTCTCCGCCAAAGGCCGGTTCCTAGGTTCAGACTATTTGGACCGATCCGATAGTCCACCCAAAACCCCCTTTGCACCTTGCGCCCGTCCACGCCCGTGCATAGGTTCTGCCAAACTCAGCGACGGGGCAGAATTCTGCTGCCCTGCAGACCTAAAAGGACGCACCCGATGGCCGGTATCGAGCAATTCATCCCCCTTATTCTGATCTTTGCGATCATGTATTTCCTGCTGATCCGTCCGCAGCAGAAGAAGGTCAAGGAACATGCCGCCATGGTTGCGGCGCTGCGTCGCGGCGATCAGGTGGTCACCCAAGGCGGGATCATCGGCAAGGTCGTCAAGGTCAAGGAAGACGGCGAACTGGAAGTCGAGATCGCCGATGGCGTCAAGATCCGGGTGATCCAGTCGACCATCGCCACGGTTGTGTCCAAGACCGAACCCGCTAAGTAATCCGACCCCACGGGCCTAAGGAAGGGCGCAGACATGCTTCAGATTGATCTGTGGAAACGGATTTTGATCGCCTTGACCTGTGCGGCAGGCCTTTTGTTGGCGCTGCCCAATGCCTTTTATGGCCCCGTGGAACAGCACAATGATGCGGTTGCGGCGATCGAGATTGGCGGCAACACGCCCGAGCTTGAGGCGCAAAAGGCGCTTTGGCCCGAATGGCTGCCTTCTGGCCTAGTCAATCTGGGCCTTGACCTGCGCGGCGGGGCGCATCTGCTGGCCGAAGTGCGGGTGCAGGACGTCTACGCCAGTCGGATGGAGGCGCAATGGCCCGAGGTGCGCGATGCGCTGCGCAGTCTAACGCCCGTGCGTCGCCAGCAATCCCCGGCAGACGAGCTGCGCGTGCGGCTGAACGACGAGAGCAAGATGGCCGAAGCGATGCAGATCGTACGCGATCTGGCGCGGCCTGTTCCAACGCTGACGGGGGCCGGGGCCACCGACATCAACGTGAGCGGCGACGCTGGCTTGCTGATCATCACGCTTTCCGATGCCGAACGGCAGGCCACGGATGAACGCACCATGCAGCAATCGCTGGAAATCATCCGCCGCCGCATCGACGAGGTTGGCACCCGCGAGCCCACGATCCAGCGGCAGGGCGCGGACCGTATTCTGATACAGGTGCCTGGTATCGGATCGGCGGCAGAGTTAAAGGCGATCATCGGCACCACCGCGCAGCTGACGTTCAACCCTGTGGTCAGCCGCGGCACCGACGAAAACGCCAACCCCGGTATCGGCAACAAGCTGATCCCCTCATTGGACGAGCCGGGTGCATTCTATGTGGTTGAAGCCTCCCCTGTGGTGGCAGGCGAAGAACTGGTCGATGCGCAGCCCAGCTTTGACCAGAACGGGCGGCCTGCGGTGAACTTCCGGTTCAACACGTCGGGCGCACGGAAATTCGGCGATTACACAGCCGACAACATCGGCGCGCCGTTTGCCATCGTGCTGGACGACGAGGTGATTAGCGCCCCCACCATCCAAAGCCATATTCCCGGCGGATCGGGCATCATCACCGGCAATTTTGATGTGGAGGAATCCACCAACCTTGCCATTCTTCTGCGGGCCGGTGCCCTGCCTGCGGGACTGGAGTTTCTGGAAGAGCGCACCATCGGCCCTGAACTGGGCCAAGACAGCATTGATGCGGGCCGAATTGCGACGGTAGTTGCTTTTGTCGCCGTGCTGTTTTTCATGTTCGCCAGCTACGGTCTGTTCGGCATCTTTGCCAATATCGCGCTTATTATAAACGTGGCGATGGTGTTTGGTTTGCTAAGTCTTGTTGGTGCCACGCTCACCTTGCCGGGCATTGCGGGGATCGTGCTGACCGTGGGCATGGCGGTGGATGCCAACGTTCTCATTTTCGAGCGTATTCGCGAGGAATTGACCACGGCCAAAGGTCCGGCGCGGGCCATATCCTTGGGCTATGAAAAGGCGCTAAGCGCGATCATCGATGCGAACATTACCACGCTGATCACAGCGGTAATCTTGTTCGCCATGGGCTCCGGCCCGGTGCGCGGCTTTGCGATCACGCTGGGTTTTGGCATCATTACATCGGTGTTCACAGCAATCTTTGTGACCCGCCTGATGGTGGTGATCTGGTTTGAACGGGCACGTCCCAAAACGATTGAGGTTTGATGATGCGTCTTCGTCTGTTCAACCAAGCGCCAAATTTTGATTACTTCAGCCGTTGGAAGATCTGGCTGGGTATCTCCGGTCTTATGATGGTTGTCGCCTTTGCGTCTTTCATGATCCAGGGCCTGAACTACGGCATCGACTTTCGTGGCGGCACCACGATCCGTACTGAAAGCCCGCTGGTGGTGGATGTGGCCGAGTACCGCGCCGCTATCGACACGCTGGAGTTGGGCGATATTTCGATCACCGAAGTCTTTGATCCGTCCTTCCGCGATGATCAGAATGTAGCGATGATCCGCATTCAGGCACAGGATGGCCAAGAAGCTGTAACTGTCGAGACGGTTGAAGCGGTGGAGGCTGCGTTAATCGAGGTGAGACCCGATATCAAATTCACCTCGGTGGAATCAGTGGGCCCCAAAGTTTCGGGTGAATTGATACAGACGGCGGTGATCGCGGTGGTCTTGGCGATCGGGGCGGTCCTCATCTACATCTGGTTGCGGTTTGAATGGCAATTCGCTGCGGGGGCTGTGCTCGCTCTGGTGCACGACGTAATCCTGACCATCGGCATCTTTTCAGAACTGGAACTCCGGTTCGATCTGGCGATTATTGCGGCCTTGCTGACCATTGTAGGCTATTCGCTGAACGATACCGTGGTGGTTTTTGACCGCGTGCGTGAAAACCTTCGGAAATACAAAAAGCGCGACCTGAAGGAGGTGCTGAACCTCTCGATCAACGAGACGATGAGCCGGACGTTCATGACCTCTTTCACCACGCTGATTGCGTTGATCGCGCTGTTTGTGCTGGGCGGTGACGTGATCCGTGGCTTTGTCTTTGCGATGATTTGGGGCGTAATTGTGGGGACTTATTCGTCCATCTTTGTGGCATCCGCGATTCTGCTTTATCTAGGGGTCAAGCGAGACTGGTCTAAACCTGACGCCAATGCCGGGAACCAGTACGCCAATATTGACGCTTGACGCTTGACGCTTGGCCGCGCGGCGCGACGTTTTGACCTTGGCGGTGCACTGCTTTTTCGCGTCGTGATCTGTATCGCAGGGGCGGCCTGAGCTAAGCTGGCTGCGCCAATGATGAAAGGATGATCCATGCGCTTGAACGAGATCGACTTTAACGATTCCACTCCCATTGAAGGCTATGGACCGGGGTTCTTTCGCATCGGCGGTGAGGTATTGCGCGGGCCTGTGATCACAGGACCAACTGGAACCAAATCTTGGGGCGGGTTTGACGATACCGATGCCTTGGTCGCGCTGGCAGGCCAGATCGATGTGCTGTTCGTTGGGACTGGCCCGGATGTGGCGCATCTGCCGGATGATCTGCTGGCAACCTTGCAGGAAGCAGGCGTCGGGGTCGAGGCGATGGCCTCCCCGGCCGCATGCCGTACCTACAACATTCTGCTAAGCGAGGGCCGCCGGATTGCTTTGGCCCTGATCCCGGTGTGATGCATTGAGCCTGACGGTCCGGGACCTGACCATTGCGCGGGGCGGCGTGCCTGTTGTGGCGGGGCTGTCTTTTATGTTGGAAGAAGGGCAGGCGTTGATTTTGCGCGGGCCGAATGGGTCGGGCAAGACCACATTGCTGCGCACCATCGCGGGGCTGCAACCGGCGCTAAGCGGTCAAATTGCCGGTGCCGACGATCGCATCGCCTATGCAGGCCATGCGGATGGCATCAAGGCGATGCTGAGCGTACGGGAGAACCTCCAGTTCTGGGCGCGTATTTTTGGCGGCACCCAGATTGACGCTGCGCTCGACGCCTATGCCCTGCATCCGCTGATAGACCGCCTCGCAGGTACGCTTTCTGCGGGGCAACAGCGGCGCCTTGGCCTTGCGCGGCTCTTGGTAACCGCGTGCCCGGTTTGGGTGCTGGACGAACCTACCGTGTCGCTGGATACCCAAGCGGTCACGATGTTCGCGGATGCAGTACGCGTCCATCTGGCCAACGGCGGATCGGCCTTGATCGCCACTCATATCGACCTTGGCATCGAGGCAGAGGTGCTAGTTATCACCCCCTTTCGGGCAGACCCCACAGATCGCGCCGGTGCCAGCGACGAGGCTTTTCTGTGATCGCCCTGCTGCGCCGCGACCTGCAATTGTCCTTCCGCGCAGGCGGCGGCTTTGGCCTCGGGCTGGCGTTTTTCCTGATCGTGACCACGCTGGTACCGTTCAGCGTAGGGCCCGAAGCCGCTTTGTTAGGCGTTATCGCGCCCGGCGTGTTGTGGCTGGGCGCTTTGCTTGCCTGTCTCTTGTCGCTCGACCGGTTGCTGGCGCTGGACTACGAGGATGGCACGCTTGATTTGCTGCTGACCGCACCCCTGCCGCTGGAAGCGGCGGTGAGCATCAAGGCGCTGGCGCATTGGCTGACCACAGGCCTGCCGCTGGTGCTGGCCGCGCCGGTGCTGGGCGTTTTGATGAGCCTGCCCCCGACCGGATACCTTTGGTTGGTGATCTCGCTGGCGCTTGGCACGCCTGCGCTGTCGGTGATCGGCACCTTTGGCGCGGCCTTGACCGTGGGAATTAAACGTGGCGGATTGCTACTCTCGCTTCTGGTCCTGCCGCTCTATGTGCCTACGCTGATTTTCGGGGCAGAGGCCGCGCGGCGCGGCGCTGCCGGGCTCGATACGTCCACACCGCTGTTGATGCTGGCAGGGATCACGCTGGGCACCATCGCGCTGATGCCCTTTGCCAGTGCTGCGGTCCTGCGGATGGGGCTTCGGTGAGGATGACAAATTGTCCGGCACACAGATGCCCCGCGCTTTGCCCATTGAGCCGCAGGGCAGGGGAGACTAGATAATCACAATGTCTATCTGGCAATATGCAAACCCGGTCAAATTCCTGACCCTTTCCGAGAAGGTGCAGCCGATCCTTTGGGTTGTCGCAACGGTCTGCGTTGTAACGGGACTTTTATGGGGTTTCTTTGGCACCCCGGATGACTTCCGCCAAGGGTCCACCGTCAAGATTATCTATTTGCATGTGCCCACCGCCCTGATGGCGATCAATGCGTGGTTCATGATGCTGGTCGCCTCATTAATCTGGCTGATCCGCCGTCATCACGTCAGTGCTCTGGCAGCAAAGGCCGCAGCACCCGTGGGGTTGGTGATGACGCTGATCGCATTGGTCACAGGGGCCATCTGGGGCCAGCCGATGTGGGGCACATGGTGGGCATGGGATCCACGGCTTACATCGTTTCTGATCCTGTTTATATTTTACCTCGGGTATATCGCCTTGTGGGAAGCGGTCGAGGACCCCGACACCGCGGCTGACCTCACCTCGGTTCTGTGCCTTGTCGGATCGGTCTTTGCAGTGCTCTCGCGCTATGCGGTGCAATTCTGGAACCAAGGGTTGCATCAGGGTACGTCGATTCCGGTCGCCACGGGTGAACGCACGGTGTCGGATGTCTTCTGGTATCCGCTGTTGACCAGCATGATCGGCTTTGGCCTGCTGTTTTTGGCACTGGTGCTTTACCGCACTGGTACCGAAATTCGCCTGCGGCGTGCACAAGCGCTGCGCAACCGGATGGAGCGTAGACTGTGATCCCTGATCTGGGCAAATACGCGGTCGAGGTGCTCTCGGCCTATGCGGCGTCGTTGGCGCTGCTGGGTGGGTTGATCTATCTGACCTTGCGCCGGGGCCGTGCCGCGCGCGCGGAACTGCGGGACATTGAGAAAGAGGTGGGCAAGAATGGCTAAAATCTCTCCCCTGATGATTGCTCCGCCACTGATCTTTGCGGGGTTCGTGGCCCTTGCGGCCATTGGCATGTACCGTGAAGATCCAGATGGATTGCCTTCCACGCTGGTAGGTCAAGCCGCACCAGGTGTTCCCGAAGCACCGCTGGAAGGGTTCCCCGAGCTGAGCGCCGACATGCTGGCTGCGGGCGAGGTGACGTTGGTGAACTTCTGGGCCAGCTGGTGCCCGCCCTGCCGCGCCGAACACCCCAAGCTGTTGGAGATGGCCGCCGAGGGCATACCCATCGCGGGGATCAACTTCAAAGACACGGCTGCCAATGCGTCGAAATACCTGATTGAGGACGATAATCCGTTCTTTGGCATCGGCTTTGATCCGCAAGGCCGCACCGCCATCGACTGGGGCGTGACCGCCCCGCCAGAGACCTTCATTCTGGATGGCGACGGCACCGTGCTGTTTCGCTTTGCCGGACCTCTGGTCGGCAGCGACTATGAGCAGCGGTTCCTGCCTGCTTTGCAGGCGGCGATGGACCAATAGGCTGCGGAAAACCTGAAGATAGGTGTCATTATTCCCCAGAGGCACCGTCCTTTAAGGTGTTCGGTAGTAACCCATAAATGAAAAAGGCCCCCACAGCTCGATGCTATGGGGGCCTTTTATTTCAGCTATCTAGAAGCTTATTCAGCAGCAATCGCACCGTCTTCTTTTGCCAAATCACGCAGCACATAGTGCAATACGCCGCCGTGTTCGATGTATTCGATCTCGATCGCGGTATCGATCCGGCACTTGATCTGGATGTTCTTCACCGAACCATCCGCCATCGTGATTTCGCAAGGCACTTCCTGCAATGGCTTGATTGTGTCCAGACCGGAGATGGAGACCGTCTCTTCACCTGTCAGTCCAAGCGATTTGCGCGTGTCGCCGCCCGTGAACTCGAACGGGATCACACCCATGCCAACAAGGTTCGAACGGTGGATCCGCTCAAAGCTCTCCGCAATCACGGCCTTCACACCCAGAAGCGCGGTACCCTTGGCCGCCCAATCGCGCGAGGAACCCGCGCCGTATTGCTCACCGCCAAAGATCACCAGCGGTGTGCCGGCCTCTTGGTGCGCCATGGCCGCGTCAAAGATCGAGGTCTGCTTGCCATCCGGCCCAAGGGTATAACCACCCTCGACGCCATCCAGCATCTCGTTCTTGATCCGGATGTTGGCGAATGTGCCGCGCATCATCACTTCGTGGTTGCCTCGGCGCGACCCATAGGAGTTGAACTCGCGCACCGGCACCTGGTGTTCGGTCAGATACTGGCCCGCTGGCGTGGTTTCCTTGAACGAACCCGCGGGCGAGATGTGGTCGGTGGTGATCATGTCTCCCAGGACCGCCAGCACTTTCGCGCCTTCGATGTTGGTGATCACGCCCGGCTCTGGCGACATGTTCTGGAAGTAGGGCGGGTTCTGAACGTAGGTAGAAGCAGGCGGCCAGTCATAGGTCTTGGCATCCGTGGTTTCCACACCCTGCCACTTCTCGTCACCCTTGAAGACATCCGCATATTTCGTCTGGAATGCTTCGCGTGTCACGGTCTGTTCGACCAGCTCTGCCACTTCCTGCGTCGTGGGCCAGATGTCGCGCAGATAGACGTCATTGCCGTCCTGGTCCTGACCGAGCGGGCTGTTGGCCAGATCGTGGTTCATGTCACCGACCAGCGCATAGGCCACCACAAGAGGCGGCGAGGCCAGATAGTTAGCGCGCACGTCGGGCGAAATGCGCCCTTCAAAGTTGCGGTTGCCCGACAGGATCGAGGTGCCGATCAGATCGTAGTCGTTAATTGCCTTGCTGATCGCAGGCTCCAACGGACCGGAGTTGCCGATACAGGTCGTACAGCCGTAGCCGACAAGGTTGAAACCGATGGCATCCAGATCTTCCTGAAGCTCTGCCGCTTCCAGATAAGCCGAAACCACCTGAGAGCCGGGGGCCAGCGATGTTTTGACCCACGGCTTGCGCGTGAGACCCAGCGCACGCGCCTTGCGCGCCACGAGACCGGCACCGATCATCACATAAGGGTTCGAGGTGTTGGTACAGGAGGTGATCGAGGCGATCACAATAGAACCGTCATGCAGTTGGTAGTGGCCATCCTCGGTCTGGACATAGCCGCGCTTATGGTTGCCCTCATCGCCGGGGATATCCTCTGGCTCGGGCTGGCCGCCTTCACCTTCCCAACGCACTTCGGCATTGGCTGAGGCATCTTTGCCCTCGCGCACGCCTTTGACGTATTCCGCAAAGGCCGTGTGCGCAGAAGTCAGCGCGATATAATCTTGTGGCCGCTTGGGGCCGGAGATCGCAGGCACGATGGTGCCCATATCGAGGCTGAGTGTGTCAGTGTAGATCGGCGCATAGTCCGCGTCGCGCCACATGCCGTTTTCGCGTGCATAGGCTTCGACCAATGCAATGCGGTCCTCGTCGCGGCCCGTGGTACGCAGATAGCGCAGGGTTTCACCGTCGATCGGGAAAAAGCCGCAGGTCGCGCCATATTCCGGTGCCATGTTGGCGATGGTTGCGCGGTCCGCCAGCGGCAGATGGTCCAGACCTTCGCCGTAGAATTCGACGAATTTGCTCACCACGCCCTTTTCGCGTAGCATTTCAACGACTTTCAGCACAAGGTCCGTACCCGTTGTGCCTTCCATCATCTTGCCTGTCAGCTCAAAGCCGACAACTTCGGGGATCAGCATGGAGATCGGCTGGCCCAGCATCGCGGCTTCCGCTTCGATCCCGCCAACACCCCAGCCCAGAACGGCCATGCCGTTGACCATCGTGGTGTGGCTGTCTGTACCAACCAGCGTATCGGGGTATGCGACTTCTTCGCCGTTCTGGTCCGTGTCGGTCCATACTGTCTGCGCGAGATATTCAAGGTTCACCTGGTGGCAGATGCCGGTGCCGGGGGGCACAACGCGGAAGTTGTTAAACGCCTTCTGGCCCCATTTCAAAAAGGTATAACGCTCCATGTTGCGTTCATATTCGCGGTCGACGTTCATTTGGAAGGCACGCGGATTGCCGAATTCGTCGATCATGACGGAGTGGTCGATGACCAGATCTACGGGGTTCAGCGGGTTGATCTTTTCCGCATCGCCGCCCAGCGCCACCAGACCGTCGCGCATCGCGGCAAGGTCGACAACAGCAGGAACTCCGGTGAAGTCCTGCATCAGAACGCGGGCAGGGCGGTACGCGATCTCGCGCGGGTTCACACCACCCTTGGCACCCCATTCGGCGAAGGCCTTGATGTCATCCACGGTAACTGTTTTGCCATCCTCAAACCGCAGCATGTTTTCCAATACGACTTTCAACGCCGCAGGGAGCTTCGAGAAATCGCCCAAGCCGGCCTCTTGCGCGGCGGGGATCGAATAATAGGCAATTTTCTGGTCGCCTGCTGTGATCGTTTTGCGGGCTTTGGCTGTGTCCTGTCCGACTTGAATCGTCATAAGAAACTCCCTTTCTGGGGCTGGTGGCTATTGGGATGTTACAACTTAGATGCCATTCTCACGGGGCCTAATCAACCGCTATTCGCGGGGTTTTCGCATTTTTGTATACCATGGTGTACAAATTTTCGGGGTATTTCTGTGACACTGACACGGGTTTCAAGAAACCTTGATTGGTTATTTTCTCATGGCGGGGATACACCGAGGGAAACAGGTTTCGACTGTCACTGGATCGTTATGAAATATCTCACCGCTGCCCTCTTTACCGCTGTCACTGCTTTCGCGGGGGCTGCCACCGCGCAGAACACTCCCGTTGTTGTCGAGCTTTATACCTCGCAGGGGTGTTCAAGCTGCCCGGCTGCAGATGCGATCATGCATGAACTGGCCGGGCGCGAGGATGTGATCGCCTTGGCGCTGCATGTGGATTACTGGGATTACATCGGCTGGAAAGACGTCTTTGCCGATCCTGCACATGCAGCACGTCAGCGGGCATATGCGGCGTCGGGCAACCGGCGGTCGATCTATACGCCCGAAATGATCGTGCAAGGCAGCACCGATATCGTCGGCGCAAAACCGATGAAGCTTTCCGAAGCGATTGCAGCACATGCAGGCAAACCGGCCTCTGTAACGGTTGGACTGTCGCGGCAGGGCGATGACCTTCGTATCACGGGCGACGTCGTCGGGACCCCGCCAGGTGTCATGACAGTGCATCTTTTGCGTTATGCGCCGAGCCAGACGACAGAAATCAAGCGGGGTGAGAACCGGGGCAAGACATTGCGCTATAATAACATCGTCGAGGGATGGACGGAATTGGCAGAGTGGGACGGATCAACGCCGCTGGACCTCACAACGTCAGTCTCAGGGGACAAACCTGTCGTGGTGATCATTCAACAGCAGAACGCCGGGCCAATCATGGCCGCAGCACGACTGCGCTGATCAGACTTCATCGCCGCGCCAGCGGCGGTGCACCCAAAACCATTGTTCCGGCATTTCACGCACCCGCGCTGCAAGACTGTCGTTCAATGCCTGTGTCATTGTCTCGGCATCGGACGGTTGGATGGGCGCTTCCAATACCGCATCAAAGCTCAACCCGTCAGGTTGCCGGATGCCGTAAAACGGGATCAGCAGCGCGTCATAGCGCAGGGCAAGCTCTGCGGCCGACAGGGCGGTGCGGGCAGGCAATCCCAGAAAATCAAGCACGGGCGCGGCATAGACATGCTGATCGAACAGCAAGACAAGCTGCCCGCCGCCTTTAAGGTGCCGCACAAACCCCGCCGTACCTCGCCGCCCTTGTGGAAAGACCGGCCCGCCGAACGCCTCCATCGTCTTGACGTAGTGGGCGTTGAAATAGGGGTTTTTCATATCGCGGTAGAGCCCGCCGATGTCATAGCCCTGCGCAACCAATGCAGCGCGGGTGGCCTCGTAATTTCCGAAATGGCCGGTCACAAGGATCACCGGCCGGCCGTCTGCCACAGCATCCTTCAGAGCCTCCGCACCGGGTCCATGGGGGGTGATGTCTGCCATACGGTTCGGAAAATCACGATCAGAGTAATTTTCGATAAAAGTGCGACCCACATTGTTCAGACATCGTGTTGCAATGGCGGCGCGCTGGTCCTCGGGCATGCTCGGAAATATCAAAGCCAGATTATGCAACGCGCGGCGTCTGTAGCCTGCGACGGGTCCAATCACCCGTTCCACCAGCCAGCCGACAAAGCGCACCCGCGCCGCATAGGGCAGGGCAAGCGCCAGTTTGATGACCCCTACAATCGCAGCATTTGTCAGAAAGTCGCTGGCACGCCGCAGCGGGGCATCATGAGGGTCATCCGGGGCAGGCTGTTCTGACATAAGGCTCGGTGGTTTGGATCGGGTCCGCCAGACATAGCCCGCTCACCCATAGGCAACAAGTGTGGTTTGACCCCGGTGCGAAATGCCGCTGCAACGGGATGTGCGGGGCGCTAGTCCTCCTCGTCCTCAACGATAAATAGCAGATCGCCCGATTGCTCCATCCGGCGGATCACGCTGACCACATCGGACATGCCGTCTTCGGCATCGGCGGCTTTGACCTTACCGGCGGCCTCTATTTCTTCGCGCAGCTGATCGGCCATCCGCGCTGATATGTTCTCAAGGATAAAGTCGCGGGCCGTGGCATAGCCCGCAGCTTCTGCGCCGGCGAGGGCCACGACCAGCTTGGCCTGATCGACATCGCGCAGAACGCGGGGAATATCGCGCGGGGCAATGCGACTGGCGATATTTCCAAAGGTAAAGATGGCTTTGCGCACTGCATTGGCAAAGCCCTGATCGGTCTCGTCCAAGCCGGTCAGAACCTCATCACGGGTGAGAGAGGTGGAGGAATTAAGGATCGCACCCACCCGCGCAACAGGACCATCCGCAAAGGCACGCTCAGGCTGAGAATCGAGTTGGGCCGCCAATGACAGGCCGATCCGGTCCACCGCGTCGGGGGTCACGGCGCTGGTCAGGGAGACGGCATAGGTTATCTTTCGGGCTTTCGCGCCTGGGATGCGGCCCAAAAGCTCTGCCGCCATAGCCACTGGCAGCTTTGACAACATCACGGCGGCCACTTCGATACTTTCATTCTCCAGCACCGGCACCAAAGCATCCACGCCTAATTCGCGCAGTCGGGCCCAAGGGTCGCCAAATTGCCGCACTCCCGCTTCCTTGCGGAGTCTTGCCGCTGTCTGGGGGCTGATCTTGCCATCCAGTGCATCGAGTGCACCCGCAATACCGGAAGGGAAGGAGAGGCCGATGCGATCAAGTTCTTCCGAGAATTCCGAGACCACAGCGTTGAGCGTATCACGGTCCACCACGCGCATGGCCCCCATTTGCTGTGTCAGCGCGATCTGCAGGTCCTCTGGCAGTTCATCAAGAGGCACATCCGCACCCTCGTTCAGAAGCAGCCGTACCACAACCGCAGCCTTGGCCTTGCGGCTGAGAGAATGGGAAAAGCCGCCGCCCACGTGCTCAGGCAGCGGCGCAAAGCTATTCATTGGCACAATATCGTTCATTTTTGAGGACCCCCGTTATGGCGTCGGTATGGCCCGCAAAGATGAAGAAAAGCTGAAATCAGTAGCTAAAGGTTTGACCCGTAGCGATGGCCGTGCGCAAGGATGCTTCCGCCCATGTCCCGGAGCCGCCCTGCGCCCGTATTTCACGCAATTCGGCAAGCGCCTGTGTCATTTTGCCTTGCTCCACAAAGCCTTGCGCCATGTAGGAGCGTGCCAGATTATTGGCCGGGTTCAGCGCCAGCGCCTGCGCGTAGTATCCCATTGCCGCATCGACATTGCCCTGCTTTCGCTGGGTGAAGCCCATGTAGGTCAGGCGGCGGTCGTCATCAACCGGCATCTGGGCCATCACCGCTTCGGCGTCCTTATAACGCCCAGCATATGCCAGTTCGCGCAGATTCTCGTAAAGGCTGTCGACATCGAGATTGCTTTCCTGTGCGTTCACGCAAGACTTTGTTTCTTTGTCATAAACCATACCCGCCTCGCATTTGGGCTTGGGAGGCGCGGTCTCGTTTCCGCCACCGGCGGCGAACGCGGCGGATACGGACAGCGGCAAGGCGATAGCGGTCGAAAGAATAAAATGTTTCATGGGACGCTCCTGTTCATGTTCGGCAGAAAGATAGCGTGTTTGCGATCTCGGCCAAGTGTCATGTGATTTTAACACGGAGCTGTGAGCGGAAAAGTTTCGCGCCGGCAGCATCGCAACAAAGGGGTTCGTTCATAAGAGAACGCGGCACCCGATCCCGGATACCGCGTTCGAAGTGTTGTCTGAGTGACCTAATGTCAGGTGCTGACGGGCAAACAGGTCTGTGTTGCGCTGTCATAGGATGTGCCAGCAGCACAGGACATCGCCTGCTTTTGCTTGGAGTAATTGCAACCTTCGGCAAAGGCGAGCGCAGGGGCGGCGGTCAGGGCGATTGCAAGTGCAAGGGTCTTGATCTTCATGGTCCGTCTCCTTCTGGTTAGACCTTAAAGGGTACACCGATTGCGGAACAAATCAATTACCTTGCGTCACCCTGCAACACCCTGTGCCTGAGTTTGCCTGTTTTGCAGGCGATCAGCTGCCGAAAACACGGGCAAAAATCGTGTCCACGTGTTTGGTGTGGTAACCCAGATCGAATTTCTCTTCGATCTCTTCTGCGCTCAGCGATTTGAGTACGTCAGCATCTGCCAGAAGTTCGGTTTTGAAATCCTTGCCTTCTTCCCAGACCTTCATCGCATTGCGCTGGACCAGCTTGTAGGAATCCTCGCGGCTGACGCCCGCTTGTGTCAACGCCAGAAGAACGCGTTGTGACATCACAAGGCCACGGAATTTGTTCATATTCGCGAGCATGTTGTCAGGATAGATCACCAATTTGTCGATCACACCGGTCAGACGCGACAGGGCAAAATCTAGCGTGATGGTGGTGTCGGGGCCGATGTTCCGCTCCACGCTTGAGTGCGAGATGTCGCGCTCGTGCCAGAGGGCCACGTTTTCCATTGCGGGCACCACGGCCATGCGCACCAGACGAGCAAGGCCTGTGAGGTTTTCGGTCAACACCGGGTTGCGCTTGTGCGGCATCGCAGAAGAGCCTTTTTGGCCCGCAGAAAAGAATTCTTCGGCCTCCAGCACTTCGGTGCGCTGCATGTGGCGGATTTCGGTCGCGATGTTTTCGATGCTGCTGCCGACAACACCAAGAGCGGCAAAGAAGGCCGCGTGGCGGTCACGGGGGATCACCTGGGTTGAGATCGGCTCGGGCGAAAGGCCCAATTTTTCGCAAACATGTTCCTCGACCCGTGGGTCGATGTTGGCGAAAGTGCCCACGGCACCGGAGATGGCACCCGTCGCAATCTCGGCCCGTGCGGTCTTGAGCCGGCGCAGGTTGCGGTCCATTTCGGCGTAGAACCGCGCGAATGTCAGACCCATGGTGGTGGGTTCGGCGTGAATGCCGTGGCTGCGCCCGATGCGCACGGTGTTCTTGTGTTCCAGCGCCCGGCGCTTGAGCGCGGCCAGCAGTGCCTCGACATCCGCGATCAGGATGTCGGCGGCGCGGGTCAGTTGCACGTTGAAACAGGTGTCCAGCACGTCCGAGCTGGTCATGCCCTGATGCACAAAGCGCGCCTCGTCGCTGCCGATATGTTCGGCCAGATGGGTCAGAAAGGCGATGACGTCATGTTTGGTGACGGCTTCGATTTCGTCGATGCGGGCCACGTCGAATTCCACGTCTTTGGCCTTCCAGACCGCATCCGCATTGGCACGCGGGATCACGCCGATATCGGCCATGGCATCACAGGCATGGGCTTCGATTTCGTACCAGATGCGGAATTTAGTGGCGGGAGACCAGATAGAGACCATTTCGGGACGGGAATAGCGGGGGATCATGGGCAGCGGCCTTTGGGTTGCGACAGGTTCAAAACTCCTGCGCGGCATAGCTTGCCAGGGACGCGAGAACAAGATGGATGGCCCCGATTGGATGTTCTGGCGCTGGAGTCTTTAAAAGGGGGCTCTGCCCCATCGATCAAAGATCGATTCCCCGCGGGATATAAGGCCAAAAAGAGAAAGGGGCCGGGGAGGGGTCTTAGTCGATCAGTTTGGTTTTCACATTCGAGGACCGCTCGAGCGTGCGGTGAACCGGGCATTTGTCGGCGATTTCCAACAGGCGCTGGCGTTGATCCGCGCTGAGATCGCCCGTGAGTTTGATGCAGCGGTGCCACAGGTCGATCTTGTCGCCGCCCCCGGTTTCGGCATCCTGGGCGTGGACCTTGTTATGCGAGACATCGACACTGACGTGGGTGAGCGGCCAGCCTTTGCGGCGCGCATACATCCGGATGGTCATCGAGGTGCAGGCCCCGAGGCCGGCAGAGAGGAACCCGTAAGGTGACATGCCGCGATTTGTACCGCCGTAGGCCAGTGGCTCATCTGCCAGGGCATGGTGATGGGGACCCGCGTTCACGTCCTGCAGGAAGCCTGCCGGATCGGCCTCGGCCACACGTACGATACCTTCCGGCGTACCGGGGGGCGGTGCAGGCGGGGTCAGCCCGAGATAGCGGTGCGCCCATGTGGCGATGACGTCTGCGGCATATTCGGCGTCTGAAGCGCGGCTGATCAGATGATCCGCATCATCGAGCGTCACAAAGCTTTTGGGGTGTTTGGCGGCACCAAAGATATGGGAGGCATTGTCGATGCCCACCGTCGCATCCAGTGGCGCATGCATCACCAATAGAGCGGTGTGCAGAGAGGCGATTGCAGGGGCGAGCTGTGCGGCAGAGACATCCTCCACAAAGCTCTTGCCGATCTTGAAAGGCCTGCCAGCCAGAGACACGTCGGCCACGCCCTTTTCGGCGATTTCGGGCAGGGAGGCCGCGAAATGGTGGGTGACATGCTCGGGATCAAAAGGCGCAGCTAGGGTCGCCACGGCTTTGATCCCCTCAATCTGGGGCGCTGCGCGCAGGACTGCAGCGCCGCCGAGTGAATGGCCGATCAGCAAGGCCGGGGGCATGTTCTGCTCTGCCAGGTAATTGGCCGCTGCGACCAGGTCCGCCACGTTGGAGGTGAGGGACGTGTTGGCAAACTCGCCTTCGGAATGGCCGAGCCCTGTGAAATCAAAACGCAATACCGCAACACCCATGCCCGCCAGCCGCGCTGCAATGCGCCGTGCCGCGGGGATGTCTTTGCCGCAGGTAAAGCAATGCGCAAAGAGGGCCGTTGCCAGATGTGGCCCTTCTGGCAGGTCAAGACGCGCGGCAAGCTGGCTGCCGTCGTGACCGGGAAAGGTGATCCGTTGGGTTGGCATGCGATGCTCCTGCTGTGATTGGGGTGAGGGTGGGGCAGGCGGCAGGCAGGCGCAAGCCAAAGCCCGCAAGTTCACTTTACCGTGACGCAGGCAATGCGATTGCCTGTAGAAGATGCGGGGTATAGCAAGGCCGGGCCTGCATTAGAAAAGAGATCACCGCCGTGACGCAACCGCCCAAGACGCCCTTACATCCCGCCACGATTGCCGCCCACGCGGCAGGGCAAAGTGACCCTGATACCGGCGGTGTGGTGCCCGCTGTGCATATGGCCACGACCTTTGCACGCGCCGAGGACTACAGTCTGCTGAACGCCGACAATGTCTATTTGCGCTCGCACAGTGAAAACACGCGCATGGCGGAACGGGTCTTGTCCGCGCTCGAAAAGGCGGCGGAAACATTGCTCTTTCCCTCTGGCATGGCGGCGGTCGCGGCAGTGTTCCGGACGGTGCCGAACGGGGCCAGCGTGGTGGTGCAGAGCCAGATCTACTGGGGCACGACAGCCTGGATCCGCAGCTTTTGCGAAAGACGCGGTATTGATCTGCACGAGGTCGAAACCGCCGATCCCCAGGCGCTGGAGGCGGCCTGTGCCGCACATAAACCTGCAATTGTCTGGGTTGAGACGCCTTCGAACCCCTGGCTACGGGTCACTGATATTGCAGGTGCTGCGCGCATGGCCCATGCGGTCGGGGCAAAGTTGGTGGTCGATAGCACCGCAGCCTCACCCGTGCTTAGCCAGCCTTTAGCGCATGGCGCGGATATGGTGATGCATTCGGCAACCAAGGGAATCAACGGTCATTCAGATGTGCTGGCTGGGTCGCTTTCGGTAAATGATACGGAGGCGCCCATCTGGCAGATGATCCGCGCGGACCGTGATACCGCAGGTGCTGTCCTTGGCCCGATGGAGGCGTGGCTGCTGTTGCGGGGCATGCGTACCTTGCCGCTGCGGATGCGGGAAATGTCGCGCAATGCGATGGCGCTTGCTGAATATTTGTCGGACCACCCTCAAGTCGAAAGCGTGCTGTATCCCGGTTTGCCGGTTCACCCCGGCCATGCGACTGCAAAGGCACAGATGTCCGGCGGGTTTGGCGGTTTGCTGTCTTTTGTGGTCAGGGGCGGTGCCGCCCCTGCGTTGCGGGCTGTTGGCCGCATGCAGGTGTTCCAGCGGGCCACGTCATTGGGCGGTGTCGAAAGCCTTGTCGAGCATCGTCATACAATCGAGCCCCATACCGGTATTCCCGAAGGCCTGCTGCGTCTGTCCGTTGGGATCGAGGATGTGGACGATTTGATCCGCGATCTGGCTCAAGCGCTCGGCCAGTAGACGTGAGGCGAGGCACCGGCGGTATGTGACCGCCAGTGACGCAAATTCACGCGCTCGGGATCAGAAGGCGCTGGCCCACACGGATGCGATCCGGTGTTCTAAGCTTGCTGCGGTTGGCCTGAAAGATCAGCTCGTACGCATCGACCTTGCCGTAGAATTGCAGCGCGATATAGGCGAGGGAGTCACCAGCTTCGACGGTGTAATACCGCTCTCCTGTCACGGCAGAGGCGGTTTCTGACCCGACCGTCTTGTCCTTGGCCAGCATCGCTATCGCAGCTTTGCGCATCTTTTCACCGGCATGCTGTTCTTCCAGCGTGCCATTTTGCAGCGCACGTTCCACCAGATCGAACAGCAGGATATGGCCGTTTACCTTGCCATCGGCATCCACCACCGAATTGCTGTGGGCTACGATGCCAGCCTCGGCAGCATTGGCCAGAAATCGTTCCAGCTCGGTTTGGTCCTCTTCATGCCCGACAAAGGCAAAATGGATCCGGCCAGAGAATGTCTCGTCCTCATAGTCGGTGTGGATGTCATAGTTCCCCGCAACAACAGCACCGACAAGCTCCTGAACACCTGCCTGAATGATCGCTAGTGTTTCAAGGCGTCTGGCATCCGCAATGACTTTATCGTCCAAGGCGGGGACAGGCGGCGTGGCGACAAGCTGGCGCAGTTTTTCGGCTGTGCTTGGCCCGCTGGGCGCATCTGGCTGAACAAAAGCCACGGCGGCCGTTGCTTGCGGCGCAGCATTCGACGCGCTGTTGAGGGTCAACAGATCAATAGGCGCGTTGCGCGTGACCTGTTCTGCCGGGACCTGTGGGTGCGGTAAGACCGCAACCGGCTGGGGCGCGAGGGCCGTCTGCGGCTGGCTCAACTGGTCGACCATCTGGGTCATCAGGGCCAGTTGCTGTTTTTGCGCATTCCATTGGGCATAGCCAAAAGCCAGCAAGGCCCCCACCATAAAGGCACCACCGCCGACAGCGATGTGCAGAAGCGGGAATGATTTCTCGTTTTTGTCATAAGGCGCTTTGGCCTGATAGCTTTTCATAATGATTGCCTTTTATTCAATAGTGCGTCGACAGAGCGGAAAAATCGCGAAACTGGAAATATGGAGAACGAAACATCCCGACCGTGAAAGCGCACGCTGGCATGAGGTAGGGGAGTGCTGTGATTCTGTGGTGCCGAACGGCAGGAGGTCTGTTGTTTTTGCGCCTTTAGGTTGCATCAAGTAAGCGGCCTAAGGCGTGCAAGCCAATGGCTTTAATTCCTTTGTACCCCCTCGAATCGGACCCAATATGTAGGTTGGTGGAACGCCCAGCCTGCTGCCTATAGAGTTGTGGGGGTTATATCGGGTGGCTCAAGGAGCGGTCAAAACAAAACCACAGATGAGATTACATTCAATCTCAGGTAGCAATCGGTTTATCAGCTGATCTAGATGCTTATGCGCCCATCAGGCGCGGATCGAAGGGGTAGGTCGTCAGATTCTCGAACCCGTCTTCCGTGACCAGCACCTGATCTTCGAGCTTGATTGCGAAATCGCCGCCCTCAGGCTGCACCAACACCTCGACGCACAGCACCATCCCCGCCTCAAGCGGGTAATCATAGGCCCCCGCAACTACGTGATCGGGGTAGGCCACCAGCGGCCATTCATCACAAAGCCCTACGCCATGCATCAGGCAGCCGTATTTGCCCGCCTGAAACTGCGCGTCCAGCACATGGGTGCCGGCCGACAACTCGGGGATCATCACGCCGGGGCGCAGCATCTGCATGTTGGTCTGGATATGCTCGACCCCGTGCTGCATCGCATAGATCATATCCGCACGGGGCTTCTGGTCTCCGACCCACCATGTGCGCGAGATGTCGACGCAAATGCCATAGCTGCCCACCAGATCGGTATCGAAGGCCACGATTTCATTGTTCTGCACGATCCGGGGGCCACATTCCTGAAACCACGGGTTGGTACGTGGGCCGGAGGTGAGTAGGCGTGTCTCGATCCATTCGCCGCCGCGCTTGATATTTTCCGCGTGCAGCACGGCCCAGATGTCATCTTCTGAAGTGGCACCCATAGGCACTTCGGTGCGGGCAAAATACTCCATCCGGCGCACGGCGGTTTCGCAGGCATGACTGGCACAGCGCATCGCCAGAATTTCGTCCGGTCCCTTGATCGAACGGCTCTTTTCCGTGACCTCTTCCCCGTCCATGATCTCGAAGCCCTGCGCCTCCAGTGCGCGCAGCCCGTGCAGCATGATCTTGTCCACTGCCAGCCGCATATTGCCGCCGCCGTGGGCTGCGATCAGGTCGCGCACCTCGTTGCTGAACACATCTGCGGCCACATCCACCTTGTCGCCGCGATCAAAATAGAACAGGTCCGCGCCCGAGCGTTGCTCCCGGACCAAGGGGTTGAATTCGCTGAGGAAAGGCGAGTTCTTGTAATCCCAGATCACCATATAGCCATCCGCGCACAGCAGGACGGCCCGAAACGGGTTATGCGTGTTCCACAACTGCATATTGGTGCTGTCGGTGGCGTAACGGATGTTCAGGGGATCGAACATCAACAGCCCGCCGTACCCGCGCTCTACAACATGGCGCGTCAACCGCTCCCAGCGATAGCGGCGCATCCTCTTCAGGTCAGGCAGGATAAGCCCCGCAGTTTCCCATTCGCGAAAGGCGAGCAGGGTCGGACCGATCTCCACCCGGTCTGCATCATTGGGCGAGCCATCAGGCAGATGGCTGCCTTTGCCAGGATCAATTTTGCGGGTCTCTAGGAAATGGGTGTTCATGGCGGGCCGTCCTTCGGGCTTTGACCCAGCTTGGCGCATATTGTGCAGGCGTCTTGGCCGGAACCGACGCGCGGGAATGTCGTTTTTGCAAGACACCGACGGCGGCGACAGATACGCAAAAGGGCATGACCGTGATCCTGCAATCCACCTTGCCGCCCGAAATGGAAGTGCTCAAAGCGTTACCCGGCGTGGCCCCCTGCGCCGCGCAGGACTGGCTACGGGTGGATGAGGCCTATCCCGCTCAGATGGCCTACCGCAGAGAGTTACTGCGCACGCGCAGCGACAAAGTGTTGTGGACCGACCCTGCGGCACAGCCTGCAGCGCAAGAGCTTTTGCGGGAGGTTCTCGCCCTTCTGCCGGATTTGGGTTTTGCGGTGCACGACGGTCATGTGATCTGTCCGGATGGTATCAGCGTGCCGCTAACGGACGATGACCCGCTGCTGACGCTGGGCCATCTGGTGCAGCAAGACCTGTGTATTCTGGAAAGGCGCGGAGAAGAGCATGTGCTGACAGGCGCGGTCCTTTGCTTTCCAGCAAACTGGCGGCTGGCCGATAAGGTGGGGCGCGGGCTTCTCGCCATTCACGATCCTGTCGATGAGTATGATAATCAGCTGGCGCGGCGGGTGCAGCGCCTGTTCGACGGGGTGCAGGTGGGGCGCCCCTTGTGGCGGTTCAACCGGCTCGATTACCTTGATGCAGATCTGCACCAACCCTATCGCAAAGCGAGCGGAGCAGGCGGCTTCATCCGTTCCGAACGGCAATGCATCCTGCGTTTGCCACAGACCAAGGCTGTGGTCTTTGCCATTCATACATTCGTGGTGGCACAAAAAAGGGCCGAAGCGTGAGAAACAAGCTCCGGCCTCCAAGCCTCAAGCCATATCAAGTACCATATGCGGTTGCCCGTCAGAGGTCTTTTGCGGCGAGACACCTTTGGGCGTCACCGTCGCACTCACCTGTCTGCGCATCGAACTGAACAGCGGTGAGGTCACGACATCGATTGCCGTGTCAAAGCGCAGGGTCAGCGACCAGAAGCCGTTTGCCGATTGACGCGCGGCCTTGACCTCGCCCTGAAACGGATGGCCCAGATAGCGTCCGGTCACCCGCTGGCCGGGGGCAAAGCCGCCGGGATGCTGGGTAGAGGCACGGGCGCTTAACGTATTCCAATCGCGGGCACCCCATTGGTGCGCAATGGTTTCCAATGCCTGCGCGTGGCTGATCACCTGGCCGCGTGCGGTCAAATCGGCACGCAACCGCTTGGCCTGCGCCTTGAGCATATCGCGGGACGGAAGGGTTTTGGTGGTATTCATATCAAACTTTCCTTCTCGCAGGGGATCAGGGGGTCCGCGTTGCCCATCAATCAGCGAGATTGAAGGTTTGGTCTCTACTACAGGACTTCACCGGAATGCGGACGGCAGGGGCCTGACCCTTGCACCGCATATAGGAAGGTCATGCAAAACGCACAAGGCCCGCCGTGTTGGAACGGGCGGGCCTTGCAGAAACTGTGGCTCAAATGCCCTTATCCGTCGATCCGCGCCGCCATGATTGCAATGGCCTGCTGATAGACGGTTGCCGCATTCCACTGTTTGATCACATTGAAATTTGGCTGGCCTTCCTGATAGCCTTGGCCCGGTTTCCACCCCTTCTTGCGCAGGAAGTTCGCGGTAGAGGCCAGCGCATCGGTCTGGTTATAGAAATCCACCCGCCCGTTACCGTCGGCATCCACGCCGTATTTCAGCGCATTGCCGGGCAGGAATTGCGTGTGACCCAGCTCGCCGTGTTTGGCACCTTTGGTGGCGTTGGTGATCGCCCCCTGATCGACAAGTTTCAGCGCGCCGATCGCGTGAGGCACAAAGAACGCAGAGCGGCGGCAATCATAGGCCAGTGTGGTGATGGCCGAAACCACCTCGCTCTTGCCCATGAACCCGCCAAAGCCGGTTTCCATCCCGTGGATGGCCAGAATAACACCCGCAGGCACGCCGTAGCGTTGCTCAAGCGACTGGTAGAACCCCGCGCTACGTGCCTTGCGCTTACGGCCCTGGCTGACGATCGTGTCAGCCCCGCGCACCTGCATAAACTTCGACAGGGAATATTTGAAAGACTTCTGATTGCGGTCGGCCTGGATCGTGCCGGTAGCATAGCGTGCATTCGCCAAGGCCTGCAGCCCGCGCTGGCCCACACCTGCCGCTTGCGCTTCGCCGGCAAAAGCGGCTTTCCACTGGTTGAACCCGCCGGCATTGTTGCCGCATTGAGCAGCCAAAGCAGGCACGGTCAGGGCCATAGAAGCCGCAGCCGCATATAGAATTGTCCGGATATTACGCATGGGAGTACCTCATCAAAACTGTTGCGCACAGCTTAGCGAGGTTTGCTCAAGGTTCAACTTAGAACGTTGTGGAGATCAGGAATGCTATGCTCAGCCTGCCAGTGCCATAACCCACTGCATTTCTGGCTGCACGGAAGCAAATGCATAGGCTGCACCACCGGTAAGGATGCCGACACCGACGAGGCATGGGAAGGTCAACATCCGGGCGCGAAAGCTGCGGCGGTTTTTCGTGCGTCCGACCTTTGCGGCAGCATCGACAGTCTGGCCATTGTTGATACGCGAAAGGCGCTCTTCAAATGTTGTGGTAGATACGGCCATGACAGTCTCCTCGTTTCCTTGTGTTAGCGTATGCTTAGGATTCTGGGCGGAAATGGGGCAGGGAACGGGCATAGTCTGGGAAAGGTTGAGATGACCTCGAAATGGGTGCAACGAAAAAGGGCGCCCCCGAAAGGACGCCCTCCCTCATGAAAGTCGTGCCGATTAGCAGCTGTAGTACATGCCGAATTCGACGGGGTGAGGCGTGTGCTCGTAGTTGTGCACCTCTTCCATCTTCAGCTCGATATAGCCTTCGACCTGGTCACGGGTGAACACATCACCGGCCAGCAGGAAGTCCATGTCGGCCTGCAACTCTTCCAGCGCTTCGCGCAGGGAGCCACACACTGTTGGGATATCCGCCAGCTCTTCTGCAGGCAGGTCATAAAGGTTCTTGTCCATCGCCTCGCCGGGATCGATCTTGTTCTTGATACCGTCAAGACCAGCCATCAGCAGCGCTGCAAAGCACAGGTAAGGGTTTGCCGCCGGATCGGGGAAACGGGCCTCGACGCGCTTGGCTTTGGGGCTTTCTGTCCACGGAATACGCACACAGCCCGACCGGTTCCGCGCGGAATAGGCGCGCAGCACGGGTGCTTCAAAGCCCGGGATCAGGCGTTTGTAGCTGTTTGTCGCCGGGTTGGTGAACGCGTTCAGCGCCTTGGCGTGGGACAAAACACCACCGATGAAGTACAGCGCTTCTTGGGACAGATCGGCATATTTGTCGCCCGCAAAGAGCGGCTTGCCGTCTTTCCAGATCGACATGTTCACGTGCATGCCGGAGCCGTTGTCGCCGTAGATAGGCTTGGGCATGAAGGTGGCCGATTTGCCATAGGCGTGCGCCACGTTGTGGATCACATATTTGTACTTCTGCAGCTCGTCCGCCTGTTCGGTCAATGAGCCAAAGATCAGACCCAGCTCGTGCTGGCAGGACGCCACCTCGTGGTGGTGCTTGTCGACCTTCATGCCCAGACGCTTCATCGTGGAGAGCATCTCAGCGCGCAGGTCATGTGCTTCGTCCGTCGGGTTCACAGGGAAGTAGCCGCCCTTGAGGCCCGGACGGTGGCCCATGTTGCCCATTTCATACTCGGTATCGGTATTCCAGGATGCGTCTGTCGCATCAACTTCGTAGGATACTTTGTTGATAGAGTTGGAGAAACGCACATCGTCGAACAGGAAGAATTCCGCTTCGGGACCGAAATAAGAGATGTCACCGATGCCGGAAGACTTCAGATAGGCCTCGGCCTTTTGCGCTGTGCCGCGTGGATCGCGGTCATAGGCTTCGCCGGTGTCAGGCTCGACAATAGAGCAGTGCACACAGATTGTTTTTTCCGCATAGAACGGGTCGATGTAGGCGCTGTTCACATCTGGCATCAGCTTCATGTCGGAGGCTTCGATGGACTTCCAACCCGCGATGGAGGAGCCGTCAAACATGAACCCTTCTTCAAGGAAGTCTTCGTCCACCAGATCGGACACGACTGTGACGTGCTGCAGCTTGCCACGTGGGTCGGTGAAACGGATATCGACGTACTCGATGTCCTCGTCTTTAATTTGCTTCAGAAAATCAGAATTGCTCATCAGGGAGTGTCCTTTTCCTTGAGATAGTGAGTGGGTATTTGTTTACAGCGCGTCCGAGCCGGTTTCGCCGGTGCGGATACGAATGGTTTGTTCGATCGGGGAGACGAAGATCTTACCGTCGCCGATCTTTTCGGTCTTGGCCGCCGCTACGATGGCTTCGATGGCCGCATCGACCTGCTCGTCGTCCAGAACGATTTCGATTTTCACCTTTGGCAGAAAATCAACGACATATTCAGCGCCGCGGTACAGTTCTGTGTGGCCTTTCTGGCGCCCAAAGCCTTTGACCTCGATTACGGAAAGACCCTGTACGCCGACTTCCTGAAGGGCCTCTTTGACTTCGTCCAGCTTGAACGGTTTGATGATCGCTTCGATTTTCTTCATACGATGTCCCTCCCGGAAATGCATTGGCTGTTCGAGGTCATTTCATTTCGCATAGGGGGAATCCATAAAGGTCAGGCGACTCGGAGGGGGTAGTGCTGGGAAACCGGCATCGCTGACGTAAAAAGTGGCGGCGTGCCTAAATAATGTGCGGAATGAAAACTTGGGGGCTTTAATGACCGAATTGCTGACATCCGAGCAGATGCGTACCTTTGAAAAAGCCGAGATAGACAGGGGTGCGGTCACCGGCCTGACCTTGATGGAACGTGCAGGCCAGGGCGTGGTGGATGCGATATTGGCGCAATGGCCCGAGTTGGCAAAGGACGAGCGCCGTGCTGTTGTGCTTTGCGGACCGGGTAACAACGGCGGCGACGGGTTTGTCATTGCCCGACTGTTGCGGGCCAAGGGGTGGCAGGTGCGCGTGCATCTGTTCGGCGATCCGGGCCGGATGTCCGCGGATGCCAAGACAAACTACGATTTGTGGAGCGCGGATGGGCCGGTGCATGCGCTGGACAGCGAGACAGTGTTCGCAGGGCCGCGTCCGGATGTCTGGATCGATGCGGTATTTGGCATCGGATTGTCGCGCCCGGTACCGGATGTCGTGGCAGAAGTGCTCGACGCAGGCGCGATGAAAGCGTGGAAGCAGCCCCATCAGATCAAGCGCGTAGCGGTCGACGGCCCATCAGGGCTTGATCTCGACACCGGTATGGTTGTCATTGACACGGCTGCAGTTGAGGCGGGAGACAGTAACTGGCCCCAAACCAAGAACAAGGTCGACCTGACTGTCACTTTTCATAGTCCCAAGCCGGGCCACTATCTCGGAACGGGTCCGATCTTGTGTGGAAGGGTTCATACTGTTGATATTGGTCTACAGGGTGCGGCGCAGGAACAGCGGGCTCTTATGCAAGACCCTAATCCGGAGCGCATCCGGCTGGTCGAGCCGGTCTTTACCGGACGGGCCATACCCCCGCGCGTGTGGTTAAAATCCGTCATGGGGAAGCCCGGGATCAACGGCCACAAGTATGATTCTGGTCATGTGGCAGTGTTTGCGGGTGGTGTGGGGCAGGGCGGTGCCGCACGGCTGGCTGCCCGTGCCGCGCTGCGCTCGGGCGCGGGTCTGGTGACGGTGCTTTGTCCGCCTGCTGCGCTGATCGAAAACGCCTGCCAGTTGACTGCGATCATGCTGCGCGCCTTGAAGAAAGACGCCCCGCTTGAAGATGTCGCCGATGCGCGGGTGTCTGGCTTTTGCATGGGGCCGGGTATGGGGGTTACGCCTCGCACCCGTTCTTTGGTGCTTGAGGTGCTGGCCCGCCGCGCTGGCCCACGCTTAGATCGCAATCCGGCGGTTGTGCTGGATGCCGATGCGCTAAGCTGTTTTGCCGATGATCCCGAAGCGCTCTTTGCCCAGACCCATGCCCGCACCATCCTGACGCCCCACGAGGGCGAGCTCGAACGGCTGTTCCCCGATCTGGCCCGCTCGGAACGGCAGGGAAAGTCGAAAGTCGATGTGGTGCGCGAAGCGGCAGCTCGCGCAGGCTGCATCATCTTGCTGAAAGGCGTTGATACGGTCATCGCCAGCCCGCAAGGGGCCGCGTCGGTTCACGTTGCGGCCTACGGGCGCGAGGCACCGTGGCTCGCAACGGCGGGCGCAGGCGATGTTCTGGCGGGGTTGATCGCAGGATTGGCAGCACCGCACACCAGCGCAGCGCTTTTTCAGATCGCCGAACTCGCGGCCTATCTGCATGTCGAATGTGCGAGAGGTTTCGGCCCCGGCCTGATCGCAGAGGATCTGCCGGAGCAGCTACCGAAAGTTTTTGAAGACCTGGGCCTTTAAGCGGCGTGCAAGACAGCACCGCGGGCGCGCGCGCCATCAGCGGTGCTCAGCTCAAGCCCATCGCAATACAGGATATGCGGGCCGTCACAGAATATCTGGTACAGCGTGGTTTCCTGCGTGCCCAGATCGGTAATGAATTCACCATCCAGCAATGCCCGCGCCGAAACAAGCGCCACTTCTGTGTTAAAGAGCGCCCGTGCGCGCCAATCACGGATCAGCACCATCTGTTCAGCTGCCAGAACCGCATCACGTTCGGGGCGGGTATGCCCCAGTGATCCTGCGGACAGGGCAATCTGATGCACCTCGCGAGTGGTGCGCTGGATATGCGTGATTTTGGAAATGCCTGTATCGCGGGTGATAAGCTTGTCACCGACCGACACAAATTCGACCGGCATTTCACCGTCGAGGGTTAGCAGCATAGCGCCTTGGATCAGCCCCGTATCAACGGTGACATAAGGCGAAAATTGGCCCGCATGACGATCATTGCCGTCTACGCGCCCGACCGTGTTCGGTTTCATGGGCGTCTCTTTCTTATTAACCTGCTCTGGTTATCAAAACTATATGCCAAAAAGATGTTAATGTCTTGCTCTTTTTTGGTCTCGCAAATCGCCGCAGTCTTTGCTAGTCACCACAAATCGCTTCGGCGATTGTTGCGGGTGTGGCGGAATTGGTAGACGCACCAGATTTAGGTTCTGGCGCCTATGGCGTGGGGGTTCGAGTCCCTTCACCCGCACCACTCTAACTCCTTGAAAGTAAACAATGCCCTTGCAAACAAGGGGCAAAGTCCGTTTGATGGTTACAACTTTGGTTACAAACGGGCCGTGATGTGACAGGCAAAATCAAGAATTTGGTGAACCGTCGTGGACGCTACCATGCACGGTTAGTGGTCCCGAAAGACCTGCGAAAATTTGTTGGCAAAACGGAACTTCGAACTCCGTTGGGCGGTGACTATCGGCAGGCGGTGAAGTTGCTGCCCGGTGCGGTGGCTCAACTTCAACACAAAATTGCTCTCGCTGAGCGTGAGGCAGGGATCGGCGACGGCACTCCGGCACGTTACCCACTTGCGACGGATCAGTTGGCTTATAACCATTATTCCTTGCGCTTGATGTTCGATGAGCGGCGACGGAATCACTTTCCAATAGGTCAAATCGGCATCAACGATCTGCTTGTAGACCAGTTGCGTGCAGCTGTTGGGGGGCATGCAACTAACGAAGAGCTGAAGGTGCTGGTCGGGCCGCACATCGAACGGTATCGGACCCTTGGCAATACAGATGTTCTAGAGGGCAGTCCGGCTTGGCGGGAACTAGCCAGAGCGCTTTGCATGGCCGATCTGGAAGCACTCGAACGTATTGTCGAACGGGATGAAGGCAACTTTTCTGGCGAAACTAATTTGCCGCTCCTCAAGGATGCAGAGCCACCAAAGAACCCTGACAAGCCCGTGAATCTCACGCAGCTTTGGACCGACTACGTCAATAGTCGCGTTCAGGCCGGTTTCATGCGGGACAAGGGCAAGCGTCAGTTGCCGGTTATCGAAAGCCTGCGAAAATTCGTTAAGCACAATGACGCGAGACGCATCACCAAGAGGGACTTGCTCGAATGGCGCGATCAGGTGCTGGAAGACCGGTGTGCAAAGACCGTGAACGACGTCTATCTTTCGGCAATTCGTTCACTGTTTTCTTGGGCGTTTGAGAACGAGCGCCTAACCGAAAATGTAGCAGCATCCGTGAAGCAGCCGAAGGCGAGGAAGGTTTACAGCCGCGAACGCGGTTACACAGATGCAGAAGCGCTGAAGGTTCTGAAGGCGTCCCGATCTTATCAGTCAAAAGTTGATGAGTTCGGGAACGTGCGTGAATCAGTCCAAATCGCAAATGTGAAGCGTTGGGTGCCGATGATCTGCGCTTTTTCAGGTGCACGGGTTTCAGAGATTATCCAGCTGCGCAAACAGGACGTCACGAAGGTGGAAGGGCGGTGGGTGATCAGGATTACTCCGGATGCTGGCACAGTGAAGTCTGGCGGATATCGCGATATCCCATTGCACGACCAGATCATTGCCGAAGGTTTCCCTGAGTTCGTGCTGGCGGCAAAAGACGGCCCGCTTTTCCATAACGCGAAAGACCCTGAGAAATTCCAACGTGCAGCGGTCATAGTATCTAACAAGCTTTCAGAATGGCTCCGCACTACAGGCTTGCGGCCTGACGGGTTGCAGCCAAACCATGCTTGGCGGCACAGGTTCAAGACCCAATGCCGTGAGCTGGGCATCTCTGATCGTGTTGTAGATGCAATCCAAGGACATGCGGCCAAAACTTCGTCAGACAACTATGGCGATGTAACCTTGAAGACGAAAACGAACGCGATAGAGCAGCTCCCGAACTACGATCTGAACTGCATGACGGCATAAAATAACTTTGCTCTTTCCCTCGGATTCTTACTGTGGTATTTATGCAACACTCAATTTGTTACATAGGTTCACATGGCCCTTACTCGCCTAAAGCAAGCTCTTGGCTTCACTACCGAACAGAAAGCCATCACGCTCACTGATCCGGAAGCATGGGCGCTGTTCGGATCAATGCCTACTGCGTCGGGTATCAGTGTTGGTCCATCAAGCGCCATGCGCGTTCCTGCCGTTGCATGTGCAGTATCGCTAATCAGCGAAACTATTGGTGCTATGCCGGTCAAACTGTTCGACCGGGACACGAAGGATTAGCTCACTACTCACGCTGCCTATCGCTTGATCCATGATGAGGCGAACCCTTGGACAAGTGCATCTGAGCTGCGCGAACAGCTGACCACAGATGCTTTGTTGCACGGGGCAGGACACGCACAGGTTATCCGGTTTCCGGATGGCACACCGTTCGAGTTGCATCGCATCGAACCGGGTAAGGTGCAGCGCCAGCTAGAACAAGACGGCGAACCTTTCTACCTTGTTAGCACGGTCTCCGGCCAAGCACGCATACCTTACAGCGACATACTACGCGTTGAGGCTTTCGGCGGGATATCTCCGGTCACTTTGGGTCGCGAAGCAATCGCATTGGCCCTCAGCTTCGAACACCATATCGGCGGCGTGTTTGCGAATGGTGGCCGTCCGTCAGGAGTGATCAAGGCACAGAAGTCCCTCGACGCAGAAGCCAAAAAGAAGCTGGCTGCATCGTGGTTCACGACCCACGGCGGCAAGAATGCAGGCGGCACTGCCTTGCTCGATGAAGGCATGGACTATCAACAACTGTCTATGACCCTTGCGGATACTCAATTTGCGGAAAACCGTCTTGAGCAGATCCGTGAAATTGCCCGTGTGTTTCGAGTGCCCCCTACGATGCTTTTCGAGCTGAGCCGTGGCACTTGGTCCAATACCGAACAGATGATGCGCCAGTTCCTCACGCTTACCCTGCGGCCTTGGCTGACCAACTGGCAGGCTGCGTATGCACGTTGCCTGCTGACCCCAGAGGAACGCGCCGAAGCCTACATCGAATTCATCACCGATGATCTGTTGTCTACGGATCATGCCACCCGTGCAACTGCTTACGGGCAATATCGGTCTATGGGTGTGATGACCGGCAACGAAGTCCGCAGAGGCTTAAACATGGCGGATCACCCGGAAGGCAACAAGCTCGACAATCCCCACATCACTACGACTACCGATATGCAGCCTGATCAACCGGAGGTCACAGAATGATCACCTTTACTGGGTTCTTCGGCACCGCAGATCACACCTTCACCCTGACCGATGCCATGATCGCCGAACTGGAACGCGTCTGCGATTGCGGCATTGGCACGCTTTATCAGCGCACGGTGGCGATGGCCTTCAGGTCTGCTGATCTGACAGAAATCATCCGACTTGGCCTGATCGGCGGTGGCATGACGCCTCAAGAGGCGATGCAGCTGACAGACACCTACGCACGCAATCGTCCCATGGGCGAAGTGTTTCCACTGGCCTTGGATATTTTGGACGCCCGCTGGAACGGCACTGAACCCGATAAGGAGGCCGGAGCGTGACCAATTACATCGAAGTTAAGGCAGCTCTGTCCGTCACAGACGCAGGCGAGATCACCGGTATTGCATGGCCGTTCGGTAGTGCAGACCGCGTTGGCGATGTGATCGAAAAGGGTGCCATAACAGCACCGGCAACCTTGCCCATGCTGTTCGCTCACGACCAAGGCCAAGTCGTCGGCGTTTGGGATCACATCGCAGAGACGGACCAAGGGCTGACCGTAAAAGGCCGCTTGCTAGTAGACGGCGTAGAACGCGCCCGTGAAGTGCGTGCGATGATCCAGAGTAAGGCCGTCACCGGCCTGTCGATCGGCTTTGTCACCAAGCAAGCCAAGCGGCACGCCAAAGGCCGCACGATCACAGCTGCGCACCTTCACGAAATTTCAGTTGTCGCGGTCCCGTGTCATCCGGGCGCACAGATCACTTCCATCAAATCCGATGACACCACCATGACAATTCAGGAGAGAACCCACATGGAAAAAGAAGAAATCGCAGGCGATCAAATCGACCCAAAAGTCCCTGCGAACGATGCCCCGCAGATCGACACCAAGGCTTTCGAAGAAATGAAGGTCCGGCTTGATCGCATGGAAGCAAAAGCAAATCGGCCTCGGATCAGCCATGACCAGAACCCGGTCATGCAAGGTGACGAAACCAAAGCATTTGCGGCCTACCTGCGCACAGGCGATCGAACAGAGATCAAATCGCTTGCCTATAGTTCTGGCACAGGTGGCATTCTCGCGCCTGAGACAGTCAGCACATCAATCCTCGAAAAGATCGCTGAATTCTCGCCCGTGCGCAGCGTCGCGCAAACCATTCAGATGAACGGCCCACTGCTACAGCTGCCCCGGCTTCAGCAAGAGGTCGATCCGGCAGAAGTTGCTGAGGGCGCGGAAAAAGACGTGGACGAACCAACATTCGACCAAATCGATCTTAAGCCTTTCGAAATGGGCGTTGTGGTTCCCGTTACCAAGATCCTTTTGGAAGACGCTCACATCGATCTTTCGGCATATTTGGGAAACCACATTGCCCGCCGGTTTGGTCAAAAAGAAGCGACTTGGTTCGTAAACGGCAATGGCACATCGCAGGCCGAAGGCGTGATGGTTTCAGCCGATATTCTGGACAACGAAGTCGCTTCCATCGACGCCGATGCTCTGATCGATCACTATTACGGTATCAAGACCGGTTACGCCTCAAATGGCGTCTGGCTGATGAACCGCAAGACGATGGCATTGGTCCGGAAGCTGAAGGATGCCGATGGTCAGTATATCTGGCAGGCGGGTCTACAGTCCGGCCAACCAGCAAACTTGTTGGGCCGTCCGGTCTATGAAGCTGTCGATATGCCTGACCCCACTGCTGGCAATTCGCCGATTGTCTTCGGTGACTTTGCCGAAGGATATGCCATCGCCGATCGCACAGGCTTTGAAATCATCCGGGATGAACTGACCGGTGCAGCGTCTGGCATGGTCAAGTTGATTGCACGGCGCCGTGTAGGTGGCCGCGTGGTCATGGGTGAAGCTCTGGCAAAACTGTCGCTGGCTGCCTAAGCAATGACAAAGCAGCACGCATTTCGGGCGATCGCTTTGGAATACGGTGGCAACACCGTTTTCCTGCTACCCTCGTTGCGTGCTGCATTCTTTCTCGAACAGCTGCATGGCGGCTTTCCGGGCTTGCTCAGAAAGCTGGCAGAATTTGACACCGCAACGGTCTGGCATGTGATCAAGGAAGCTGCTGGCAAAGACGCCAGTGACACGCTGCTTGCGTATGCAGCAACACGACCTCTTACGGCATTCTCACATGCCGCTACAGGCCCATTGTTTGCATTGGTGGCGGCACTGCTGCCGATCGCACCAAAGGCTACGACAACTGATAGCGATGGTGCTTCAGTCCCTTGGGCAGATGCCTTCACTGAACTCTTCAAGATCGCAACCGGCTGGCTTGGCTGGACACCGGAAACGGCATGGAATGCCACGCCGCAAGAGATCACAGACGCCTTTGATGCACATCTGAACAAGCTGAAGGCGCTGCACGGTGCGGCGGATGATGAACCTGACAGCACGAACGCAAATCAAAGAGCGCAGAATATCGCATTGGGCCTTGATCCTGAGTTCGACAGGGCCGGTCTGCACGCGCTGAAGGTTAAAAGCAAAGCGCGTGAAGGGCAGGTGGATCTATGAGTAGACCACCAAGGCTCTGCACATGCGGCAAAACAGTCGCGCACGGTCAAAGATGTCCCTGTCAGATTATTCGCAATCGCGCACGCAATCAGCGCCACGATCGCAACCGCCCTACAGCCTCGCAGCGCGGTTACGGCAGCGCATGGCGAACGGCCCGTGCAGCATTCCTAAAGATAAATGATCGTTGCGCATGGCCCCGTTGCGGTGCTGTGGCGACAGTTGTGGACCACATCATTGCGCATCGCGGCAACCAAGACCGGTTCTGGGACCGAAGCAATTGGCAACCGCTTTGCAAACCTTGCCATGATCGCCGCAAGCAACGGCAGGAGCGTAGCGATGGCAGATAACCAACATCAGAAGCTCTGGCTTGAAGTGTTATCCAAAGCCATCACCGATGCTCTGGAAGGTGCACCCAGCTGGTCTAGCGATCGGGTAGAAGAAACCCACAAGGCACGCAGCTATTTCACAGAGACCAACAAAGACTTCACGACTGTCTGCAATCTGGCTGGCGTTGATCCGGAAGCCGTCCGCGAGCGGATGATCAAGCTGATCGAAGCAGCAGCTACGCCGGAACTGCTGTTTGGAATGCCACATGCAGAAAGACGCGGCCAAAAGCTTCATTCAAAGCCAGCGCACAGGCGCAAGCTGTTCCTCACCTACAAAGGTGAGCGCCGCAGAATGACAGAATGGGCGAAGTGCTTTGGCATCAATTACCGCGTCTTGCACAACCGTATCAAGAATGGCTGGCCAGTCGAACGCGCCCTGACTGAAGCGGTTGGACCCTCGTTCAAAGGTATGGGGGGTGGTCTAGCTTTTCGGACCGCTCAGGGGACCGGCGGGGGGAGTGCCGCACAGGACAGCTCGAAAATAGATTTTCCAAAGAGAATTTAAGCTTTACTCGCCGGGGGCTTTTTCAACACCTATTCTCATCCACGACTGAATTGAGGTCTTGATACTGTCGAACATGGCTTCGTTGAGCGTATCGCTGTTATAAATTGTCGTGTGCAGGTCGAGCCCGATCTGTCCGATGATAATTTTTCTCTGATTGTATTTTGGTGAAACAGCTGCCCAAAATGAAGTATTAATTGAGCCGTGACAAAGGCCGGTTTCCGCACGAGTTGCATCCACTTGAATCTTGAATTCTGCGATATTCTCTCTCAGAACTGGATGAGGAAGGCCGTTGTCTCGTTCGGGCATTTCAATCACGTTAAACCCAACGAGTTCTAATTGGTCTTGTGCATAATTGCGGGTCTCGCGAATGTTGGTCCAACAGCCACCGTCGGCGTGATCACGGATCGTAACATAGACGCCATCAAACACTTTAGGTTCCCACAACGGCTGTGCCGACAATGACTGTGAAAGCAGCCCAAGGTAAACAAGCGGTGCTGCAATAAATCTCTTTGTCATACGATCGCCCTCCAATGTGGGAATTGTATTGCTTTGAGCTGCAAAATTACAACCAGACTTCCAAACACGATTACGATATGTTATAACATACCATACAATACTGCGCTGGATAATTGAGAAATGACTTCAACCACACCCGTCACCCTACTGAAATTGCAACTCAATCTTGAGCATGATCTTGATGACGAACTGCTACAGCACAAGCTGGACGCAGCCGAACTCTGGATCACAAACTACACCGGCAGTGCTTTCGCAGAAGGCAACGCGGCGTTGACTGAGGCTGCATTACAGCTTGCCTCTTACTGGTATGAACAGCGTGAAGCAGTGGGCTTTGACGTCGCCCTGAAGCCAGCACCTTTCGGCGTGCGGGAGCTTCTGGATTCCTACAAGACTCAGGTGACCGGCCATGTCTCTGAGTAAGCAATCCCAAAAGCTTTCCAAGCGCTTGGCAGCCATCCCTGAAGCGGTGCTTGAAGGCGTTCGCCCTGCCTTGATCAAAGGTGCCGAAGAGATTGCAGCGACCATGGAACTGCTGGTTCCTGTTGATGATGGCGACCTGAAAGCCTCTATCACGGTGACCAAGCCGGGGCAGACAACACCTGCCTACGCTGAAGGTGGTGGCAAGCGGACAGCAGGCCCAAATCAGGCGCTGGTGACCGTCGGTAATGAGAACGTCCGGCACGGTCACTTGCAGGAATTCGGCACAGTCAAGCAGGAAGCGCAGCCCTTCCTGCGACCTGCCGAACGGCTTGCCGGACCAAAGGCCAAGCGCAGGATCATCCGTGCGATCGGTCAGTCCATCAAGAGGGCAGCGGGAGGTAAGGCATGATTGATCCTAGCATCACATTCCAAACGGCTGTTCGGGCGGCTCTGGTGGCCAGCCCAAGGGTCACGTATCTAGTAGAAGCGGATCACATTCGCGCCGGATCAACTCGCCCTGAAAAGCTGCCGACAATCATCTTGGCGAATCCTCAGACGATCCATCTGGGCAAGGCAAGTTGTGGATCGTTTCTGACCCGTGTTTTCATCGATGTGCACATCTGGGCGATTGAGGACGGTGCTGATGTGGCACGCCAAATCGGAGCGGCAATCTCGGTTGCCCTATGGGATACGCCATGCTCGACCGAAAACGATATCGATGCCTACAGCCGCCCCAGCTTTCGCTACATGCGTGACCCTGATCCGAGCCGCGCATATTGTCACGGCGTCGGCACTGTCGAAGGGGTAGTTCGATGGGCGCTCTGAAAGTGCAAAGGGCCGGGAAACTGGATCAGCAGATCACGATCATTCGGGAGTTTGAAACCGTTGCTACCAGCGGGGCTGTCAATGTGCAGTGGGGGCAGCTTGGCGTTCTGCGTGCAGAATTGGTGGTGAACCAAATCGCCGAAGAGACCCGTGGTTTTGGTGACGCCGAAGCTGGTCCCGTAGTTTTCCGCATCCGATATCGTCCGGGGATCATGACCGCAGACCGAATCATCTATGGGCTAGGGGTCTACGAGATCGAAGCGATGGAAGAGATCGGTCGCAAGCGTGTTATCGAGCTGAGCACCAACATGATCAGCCGGGACACGCCGCCTCATCTGACAGACCTGCCGATTATCGATCCGGACGATCCGGGAAACATACTCTCTTCGGCGAACTGGTAATGACGCACCTACGCGGAGTAAAGCCGCCCCTCAGTTCAGACACAGAAGCGCTCAGCAAGGCACCGCCCGTGCCGAAGTATCTTGCACCGCACGCAAAAGCGGAATGGAAGCGGATCATGCCGCAGCTGATCAGCCGCCAGATTATCACGCGGGCTGACCTTGCCGGGGTAGAAAATTACTGCGCGATGATCGGCACGATCCGGCAGATCGAAGAGGAACGTGCGGCGGCTGGCGGCGCGATCGATATAAAACTGTTCGGCGTTCTGAACCGTGCGACGCAAACAGCACGCCAGCTTGCCGCAGAATACGGCCTGACGCCGACAAGCCGCGCACGCATTGGTGCTGCTAACACTGACACCGATGACGATGACAATCCGCTTGCGGTGCGGTAATGCCTGCCACGGCGTATCCAGAGTGGATTTATGATGGGTCGGACATTCCTGATCCTTTGGGCTACGGCGAAAGGGCAGTCACGTTCCTGAAGCGCTTGCGCCACCCGAACGCATTCAACCCACAGGCTGCTAACGCAAACAGTCATCCGCGTGCTTTTCAAATCGCACCCTTTCAGGAACGTATCGTGCGGCGCATCTATGGGCCACGGGACGGCAATGGGCATCGCGTCGTGCAGAACGTCTTTCTGCTGGTGCCAAGGGGCAACCGAAAGACCAGCTTAGCCGCGGCTTTGGCCTTGCTGCACACGATCGGTCCTGAGCGCGTTCCGGCAGGGCAAGTGATCTTTGCCGCAGCCGATCGTGAACAGGCAGGCATCGGCTTTCGGGAAGCCGCAAATATCGTGCGGGAAGACAAGCGGCTGGTTGCGGCAACGAAAATCTACGACGCCTTCAACAGTGCGAAGCAAATCGTGATGAACGCCGACAAGGTGACCCTGCGTGCAATCAGCAGCGATGGCAGTGCTGCGCACGGCATGACGCCGACCTTCACCCTGATCGATGAAATCCATGCTTGGAAGGGGCGCGATCTATGGGAAGCGCTGCGCTCTGGAGCAGCCAAGGTTGATGACAGCTTGACTGTCATTGCGACGACCGCCGGTCGCGGTTCAGAGACCCTAGCCGCAGAGCAGTTCGCCTATGCTACGGCTGTTGCCAAAGGCGACGTGATCAATCCCGCGTATCTCCCCATTCTGTTCCACGCTGGACCAGATGATGACTGGCACGACGAAGCAGTCTGGCACAAAGCGAACCCCGGCTTGCAGCATGGTTTTCCATCATTGGCAGGCATGCGGACGTTGGCGAAAGAAGCTGAGCACCGGCCCTCAGATCGGGCGGCGTTCCTTCAGTTCAACCTGAATGTCTGGCAAGCCAACAGCCGTGATCCACTGTTCGAGATGGCAACGTATGACGCACGCCGGTTTGATGATGATGAGGCGGACTTAGAAGAGCTGCCTTGCTGGCTAGGCGTCGATATGGCCGTGAACGGCGACACTGCCTGTGTTGCAGCGGCATGGCTGCACGATGATGGGCAGATCACCTTGAAGCCATGGTTCTTTGTGCCAGGGGATGATCTAGAGGGCAGGGCCGACCGCGACGGCGTGCCATACGTGCAGTGGCGTGACGCTGCTCTGGTGACCGCTACACCGGGGCCAATTATCGATCCTTTCATCGTGGAGGATCACATACGCGAACTGAGCGCACGCCATGACGTGCAAGAGATCGCTTTCGATCCACATCTTGCCCGGGTGATGATGCAGCGCCTTTATGATGATGGTCTGTCGGTGGTCGAACTGCGGCAAGCGCCGCTCACAATGGGCGTTGCTGCTGGCGATCTAGAGCGGACCGTGAACGGTCATTTGATCCGCCATGACGGTCACGCAGTTCTACGCAATCACTTCGAAAATGTGGTGGTGTCGCGGAATGACACCACGGGCCTGATCCGCATGCACAAAGGCAAAAAGACCGATCGCATCGACGGCGCGATCGCAGCCGCGATGGCGGTGCACAGGGCTATCGCTGGTGAGACCAACAAATCCAAATACACCGGCGCTGACGCCGAAATTTTTACTTTCTGAGGAATAGAAACATGACAGAACTTCCCGGCCTAATCGTTCCATTAGAAGCACGCGTCGACAAGCTCGAAAGAGGGCTGCAACGGGCCAACCGCATGCAGCAGCGTTCGTCCGGCCAAATGGAACGGCGTGCAGAGGTTTCCGCAAAAAGGATGCAAGCCAGCTACGGGAAAGCAGGCAGTGCGATCGCTGCGAGCTTCAGCAAAATCGGTCCGGCACTTGTCGGTGGTTTGGCCGTTGGAGGGTTCGCGGCTTTGACCAGTAGCCTTGGCCGGATCGTGACAGAGACAGCTCAGATCGGAGATGAGGCAAAACGCGCCGGTGTTTCAGTTCGTGCGCTGCAAGAGTGGACCTATGTCGGTAAGCAAAACCGCATTGGCACAGATGCCATCGTGGATGGTCTGAAAGAGATGAATTTGCGTGCGGATGAATTCATTCTCACGTCGAAGGGGCCAGCGGCAGAAGCCTTCACCCGGTTGGGCTACGGCGCGAGTGAACTGAAAACCAAACTGAAAGACCCGTCCGAACTACTGTTGGAAATCATCGGCAGAATGGAAGCCTTGGACGATGCAGCGCGTATTCGCATCGCCGATGAACTTTTCGGCGGCAGTGCTGGCGAGCGCTTTGCCGAACTTGTTGCGGGTGGTGAGCAAGCGCTGCGCAGCACGATCAAGGCGGCAAATGACACTGGTGCCGTTCTGGACCGCGAGGTTATCGAAAAAGCAGCTGAGCTGGATCGTAAATTTGCAGCCCTGACCACCCGTGTAGATACATTTGTGAAGACAGTCGTGGTCGGCATTGCGTCTGCCGGCCCCAAACTTGAACGCGTCGGTTCATATCTCGACAACCTTTTCGATAATCCACGGCAGACGGGTTCCATCCTTGGCAGCGGTATCACCTCTGAGCTTTACGGAAATGCACGCGCTGTCGAAGAACACAGGCAGACGATCGAAGCACTGGCCAGCAGTTATGATGAGACAGCCTACATCGCAGATCGCACAGCAACACGGTTGGCGAATGTCGCACAGCAACTGCGTGCTATGGGCCAGACTGACGCAGCAAACGAGCTGGATCGTGCCGCAGCTGAAATGAGAAAGCTGACCGAAGAGTTCGACAACGGCGTAATTGGAGCGACAGAGTTTGAGGAACGCCTGACCGATGCCACAGGTGCGGCGCAAGACACCCTTGCAGAAGTGGCTGCGATCAATGGCAGTAAGTTCGACTATGTGATCAGTGGGCTTGGCCGTCTGGTCACCGCACTGGCGTCAGCGGCAACGAAAGCCCGTGAGCTGCGCAGCGCATTGCCGGGGGCCATGCCCGGTGGCGAAACCGAAACACTTGCCCCAATGGATCCCGGTCCAAGAACGCGCAACGGCCATAGAGCAGCGACACCGGGGCTGGCTACGGCTACATCTGCTCGCCCGACCCTGCCGAGCGTAGACGCCAGCTTTGGCACCCCAGAACCTAGTTCCGGTGGTGGTGGCAAGAGCGGTGCCAGTCGTCAAAATGACTTTGAACGCGAGCTGCAATCAATCGCTGAAGAAACAGCAGCCCTGAAGTTGGAAGCTGAAGCGCTGGCGCAGGTTACCGGTGCTCAATTGCGAAACGTGGATGCGATGGAACTGGCGCGAACCAAAGCTGAGCTGTTGGCAGCTGCGCGACGGTCTGGCCTTGCCGATACACCAGTTCTACGCGCTCAGATCGATACGATGGCCGATGCCTATATCGAAGCCAGCAGAGGTGCAGAGCTTGCGGCGGAAAAGATCAGCGAAGTGCAGGAGGCAAGTCGGAAAGGTGCGAGCTCCGTCGCAAGTGTTTTTGAGCAGATGGCAACTGGCGCACTCTCCGCAAAAGAAGCAGTCGGCAAATTGATAGTGGAAATGCTCAAGATGGAAATGCAAAAGCGGTTCATGGACATGGCCGCTGGCGCTTCCGGCAGTTGGCTTGGAACTATGCTGACCGTTTTAGGCGGCGGTTTTGCCGAAGGTGGATACACAGGGGCAGGTGGAAAGTTCCAGCCAGCCGGGGTGGTCCACAAGGGTGAATACGTCATGCCGCAGACCGTAGTGCAACGATTAGGGGTTGATCGACTCGCAGCGCTCCATAGCGCGGCCCTGAAAGGCTATTCTGGGGGCGGGCTGGTAGGAGGGCAGGCAGGCCTCCAGGGTGGCGCTCAGGGGCATTCTGAGGCGATGCCTTCTTTGGTGGTCAATGCGCCGGTAACGGTCAACGGTTCTGCCGGGACACCGGTCCAGAATGATGATCTGGCGCTGAAGATGGCGCGTAAACTAGAAGCGACTATGCGTGGCGTCGCTGTCGACGAAATGCGTCGTCAGATGCGCCCCGGCAATTTGCTCGGAAAGCAGTGACCAATCCTGCTTTTTGCTGGCCAGTGTTGCAATAATTCAAGTCTGTCGTATGGCGCAAAATTACGAAAGTAGGGCTGCTGCACTTGACCCATACGACTTCCGGTTGCAATATCAAAGAGTAATTAAAGCATTTTATTTGGGAGACGAGAATATGTGTATTCGCGTGCTTAGTATATTTGCGTTAGTTTTTAATGTGTTAGCTCTTTCGGCAAGCAAATCGATTGCTCATGATCTTAGCGCGTTCAGAGAGATAATCAGCGTAGAAGTGGACGGACGTGTCCAAGAAGTAACGGTTTCAGCGCAACCAATCGGACAAGGAATGCTTCGACTAGAGGCGAGATCAAGGTCGGGAAAAGTCGTCGTCGAAGTTCCTGAAAGCGATATAACTACTCAGCCATTTATCGTTGGCTTTATGGGCAGATACTGGAAGCAAGCTGTCTCGTTGGCGGGCAGTTTAGCAAAAATGTGTGGACTTGGCGGTGATGCCGGAGGCGCGACCGGCGACAACGGTGGCGACAGTAATGACAACAACAACACTAATAACAGTGACAGCGATAGCAGTAGTAGTAGCTCCAGCACTAGCGACGGACAAAGCGGAAATGGCAACGGAAGCTTTGATGGCAACAACTTTGATAGCGGTGGCGGCGACATAAACGTTAACTTGAATTTTAATTGTCAGTAATATTCAGGCTTTCTATTTCTCTTGGGCGACTTAGACTACTCGCGGCTTGTCCTGCTTCAGTTCAATGGTTGCGCAAAATAAAGCTACAATGGAATGAGAATATTTGGTGAGAAGAGAAGTGTCATCCTATTAGCTGCGATTTTGTTGGTATGTTTTCCCAATATACTTACGGACTATCGAGAGTTCGATACTGGTGCGGATTTTGGCTCTTTGACGTTCAAAAAGACCGGGATAAGTCACCTTCCTGTTGTAGATCTTGCGCATTACGGGTATAACCAGTATAGCTGATTAAAAGCAGGAGGCAACATGCCAGAATTAGTAAAACTTCCAAGTCAGCGCGTCGAACAATTGCGCCAGCTTTCTTCCAAGCTACAAATGCCGATCTCGGACTGCATCGGTCAGTTTATCGCTGAGCAGATAGAAAAAGGGAACCTTGATCCAGATGTGCCCGGTGTTCAGGTGTCTAAGTCAGCAAAAGAAGTTCGTTTTAAAACGCCTGATGTTGATCTTCGGTCGTCCAGAATACAATTTCTGGAAGACGCAGCGGCTTCAATTCGTGCTATAACGCGACCTTCTAAAAACAACCCTTTGATGCCGTTACCAGAAAACTTCGGTGTTACGCGGCGAGGAACGTCTGTCAAAATCCGAGATACTGAAACTGGATCAGAAACCACACTCGCTTTGAGCGTTGCCCTAGACGTAGCGGCTCAGTTGGAGCGCGCTTCAAAAAGTTGAATTCCAATCGGCCCGCCGCAGCAACGATGGGCCGATCTGATCTGAGGATTGGTGGTGGTGGTGTGATGAAGCGATACCAAAATACTGGAAAGCGACTAAGAAGTTGTCATGTGTCAGCCGATGCGTGCATTAAGGTCAATCATCCCGCATCGGATGCAAACACAGCCGGGCAAGATCCATTGGATTCAGTTGGAAAAGTTGCGGAGAGCAAAAGAGCGGAAGCCCAGCATTTCCGCTATGAAGCAAAGGCCCCACGGGCAACTTCTGAAAACGGTTGTCTAGTTGATACACCAACCAACCCCTCCATCGTCAACACCTCAACCCCTCCAACAACTCAATCCACACGCCTCACCACCCTCCTTCAGTCACCAGAAGTCCAAGCCTTCATCGCAAAGGCCAAAGCGCAGAACAAGCGTGAAGAAACCAGAGCCGCCAACCTGATTAGCCGCAAGTCCATCCCGACGACCAAATGGAAACGAGCTACGCCTGATGAAAAGTTCCGCTATGCCGGTCATTGGGCCGAACGTGCCGAAGGTAAAGCATTCAGCTTGAACCTATCGCCCACCACACAAGACAAGCTCCGTATCCATGACGACCCGCTAAGGGCCTTCTCAGACATTCTGAACCGCCAACTGAAAGCGTATGGACTGTTCGGCATTTCCTACGCTCTGACACTTGAAGACAGCAAGGCAGACAAGTTGCACGTTCATGGTTTCCTTGTCGCGCCACCAGACACAGACAAGGCCGTCAGGGCCGCTCTGAGGGCCGCTGGTGGTCATATCTCCGGCAGGGCAGGCAGTAGGCAGCTCACACTTAGGAACCTGTCTGACGGCGGTGGTTGGGCTTTCTATTGCGGCAAAGACAAAGAACGCACCAATGAAGAGCTGAAGGGCGTAGCGCGACCTTTCCTAAACAGATCGATGGTGCAGGCGGCGCGTGAGTTTTCCCTTTCGACAGACTGAGCGTCAAAGGCACTTCTTAAGCTGGACCATGTTCGGCGTTGTGAGAATGGCCTTGATGCTTTGGTAATTTTGTTGCATATATACAACACTCAGGCAGAGTGACGGCTCCGGGCGGGATCACCTTAGTAAGTTCAAAGTTCGGGGCCGTATCTCGTAAGTAAGTTCTGACTTATTTATATAAAACAATGACTTAAGTAGAATTCGAACTTGCTTGAATGAGCAGGCTAGGGCTAACTGCATCGTGCACCAAAGGGGGAACGCGCATGGCACTTGGCCAAGACAAATCAATTTACCTGCCTGACCATACCTACAATCAGCTCAAGGAGAGGCTGGTCCACCTCATTGGGGATCAGTCTGAGGGTTGCGGCACAGACGCTGCAACAGAGGTTGTGGCTGCCCTAGGTGAGATCGCCGATATCTGGCCTGAATTGATCCGTAGTGAGAATTAGCTTGCAAACCGTCATCGTCAATGTTACGTTGACGATGACGGGAGGGCTGCAAATGGCTAAGACTTCAACTGAAAGAATGCAGGCTAAGAAAGAACGCGAAGAAGCTGCACGCAGGGCAGCTGAAGACTCAACCTATCCATACTTAAAGGAGACGTTCTCGGAATTTCTCAAACATGAAGGTAACTATTCCAGCGTCGAGATTGCGCTCGGTCTAGCCGGTATAGAAGCCCCCTTAATAGAAGATGAGATGGGGCCGGAGAACTTTGCTTTGGAGGACGTCATCGCTGGCGTTGATGATCCGTTTCCCGGCGCAAAAGGTGCCATCGGAAGAGCGGAAATCATGATCGATTGTTTCATAGATGCAGCGATGGAACTCGCCAATGTCGTTCAAAATTACAAGCGACAAGAGATCGAAGCCCGCCTTGCCGAACTTGAAAATTCCGAAAAAGCTGACCGAGCTACTGCTATGAAGGAAGCAGTGAAGCTCACCAAGATATTAGACCAGCTGGACAAGCAGGTCAGACGATCTTTCCCACAGTGGAAGGTAACGGGCATCTAAGCCCAAAGTGCGGCTGATCTGGTGATCAAATTCTGACACTCGACACCGGATCAAGCCGCTTTAGCAACGTCTCAAAAGAGGAGAGACATTATGATTAAGAATATCACCAATGACAGAAGTGATGCAAGATTTTTGGATGAAAACATGACACTTGCCGCATTTAAGTCGTATGTGTGTGCTACCAGTATGACCGAAAAGGTTCGCCCATCACTCGTGCTGCATGCGCCATATACGACGGTTGAGTATTTCAACTCTCCATTCGGTTTGATTGTGTTTGCTCATCATGACACGTTTGAAGGGCAGGTGGATGGGATTCATCCGGCAGCGCTCAGCGAAAACATCGTAAGTCCTCGAAACATCGTTAAACCGCTTACAGGAAACGCGGCAAACAAGATGGCGTATAATGTTCATTACATGACGCGCCGCTCTCAGGGAGCACTAGTGCTGAAGGCATTCGGACGGATGGTCCACAGCGGTGACGATGAGGCACCTAGCTTTGGCACTAGCAAATCTTTTCTGCTCGAAGTCTACAATTTGGAGATGGGGCCGATCATAGGTGCCATCGAAAGCGAAGAGCGGGTTTGCGTCATTCGACCTGAGGATTTGCAGCGAAAAAACCTGCGGCACGAGGTGGCAGCATGAAACAGGTATCCATCACCCGCGGCGGCACGACCTACAGCGGCACATACATAGTCAAAGGAAAGATGCTCTATGTGACCTATGCGGGGCAGACAAAGGCTACTCAAGTCGGCGGCATGAAAGGCAATGAGTCTGTGCTGGCCAGGACTATCCTTGCAGAGATGATCGGCTCATAGCGAGCAAACGGCGCGTTGAATGACAATGAGCTGAGCCCGCCGGATAACTTCCGGCGGGCTTCCTACGCCGACCGTGGAAACTCTGGTCCAAGCGCACGCTCAATACGCCAGCTAAGATTACCCTCGGCCCCACACCGCTTACACTTCATATCAGCCTGAACATGTATCAGCTTTCTCATCTCGTGATACCGGGCGAACAAGACGTGAGGCGCTACGTTGCTGATCCAGTGGCAGGCGGGGCAGGTGACTATGAGAACGTCACGAGCGGTCAGGTCAGCAATCCTGACTTCGAACTTTAGACCAAGGATAACAGGTTGGTAGGGCATACACCTGTCATTGCATATGTTCACTCTTCGTTCCATCGCTTCATCGCGTGGTTGAGGTAGAACTTGCGTCTTTCTGTCATCAAGGTTTCGCCCACTTGTCGCCCAATATCGCGTGCATGCTCAAATCGCTCGCCGAAACCTGCCACTGAGAAACAGAATGAGAAAATTGCGACCAACAAAACTTCGTTCGCCCGATCGATTGTAAAGTGCCTGTCGGGCTACCTTCTATAAGGGCGAAGACCCAAACCCGATTCCGGAGTGCTTTTGTCTGCATAGTCATCGCCATAATCGTATACAGTTTGGCCTAGAAACGGTCCATTCTAAAGTCGGTTACATGGTTACAAAATGACCCGTAACCCATTGATATATAATATCGCGATTAGGGTTCGAGTCCCTTCACCCGCACCAAACACCCTTCCCGAACGGGCGGGTGGTCTTTGACAAGCACAGACAAGCGCGGTTTGTGTTGCTGTGCACGGGCATCGGCTCCGTTAGATCGAGGCTTCTGCGCTGGCCACTGGCCGCTTTATCGCGCCACAACGGCCCTTTGACAATTTAGCTTGAATTGAAGCGTTCCGCGGTGGGATCGCCATGCAGAAAATGCATGACAACTATGCTAAACTGTAGGTTCTAAATGCCACCCGACAGGCCTATCTGCCGATTATAGAAACGCTAGTTCGAAGGAGCAGCACAATGTCAAAGTTCTCTAAAGACGTCTTCGGGATCGCATCTTTCGTCGCGATCACTGCTGTTCTTATTGGCCTGCATTCATGGATGTTTGTCCTGTAATTAACAGCGCCTGGCGTAGGCAGACTTGCTTTTGCGTCCCCTGCGCCAGATCAATGTCACGAAACCTCTAAACGTCAAAGGGCACCCTCATCGAAGGGTGCCCTTTGCGTTTGGAGCCTTCGAGCTTATCTGCCCAACAGCAACTCAGGCAGCCACATCGAAAGTTCTGGAATGAAAGTGGTCAGCATCAATGTGGGCAACCATGCAAAGATGATGAACACCAGTGTAGGCCACAGCATCCGCGAAACCGGCACGTCGCAAATCTGTGCGCCCAGATAGAGCAGGGGCGCGGTGGGCGGCGTGATGTTTGCCATCCCCAGATTGACACCGATCACGGCGGCAAAGTGGATTGGATCCATCCCTGTGCTCTGCGCGATGGGCAGCAAGATCGGCGTCGCGAGCAGCAGACCCGAAATGTCATCCATCAACATCCCGATCAGGATCATCACAACATTGACCATTAACAAGATTATAATCGGGTTCTCTGACACCGAATAGACCATCTGTTTGGCCAATTGCGGCGCACCCTGCGCGATCAGGTTGTCGGAAACGATCAGCACCATAAAGATCATCACCAGAACCACGCCGATGGTCACACCCGACGATCCGATGGTCTGGGCCAGTGTTTTCCATGTCAGCCCTTTGTAGAAGTAGATCGCGATCGGAATAGCATAGACCACGGCGATCCCCGCGGCTTCGGTGGGGGTCATGATGCCGCCATAGATGCCGCCCAGAATGATCAGGGGCATCATCAGGGCAGGGCCCGCCAGCCGTCCCTGGTGGGCAATGGCAGGTAGGAAGGGCGAGGGGCGTTCCTTGAGCTGGATGTCGGTCACCTTGCGCAGCTGGAACTGGTTTACGATGATTAAAAGTGTGATCAGGATGATCGCAGGGACCACAGTGGACAAAAAGCATTTCAACACGTTTTGCTGTGCGACCCAGCCATAGAGAATGTGCGACGCAGAGGGGGGGATCAGCAGGCCCAGCGGGCTGGCTGACACGATCAATGCCGCCGACAGGCCCGTAGGGTAATTGGCCCGCTTGAGGTGCGGCATCATGATGCCACCGATACAGGTCAGCGTGGCATTGGCACTGCCCGAGATCGAGCCGAAGATACCACAGGCCAGCACACCGGCGGCACTTAGGCCCCCTTTGATGTGCCCGATGAACATCTCGGCCAAAGCGACGAGGGGGGCAGCGATCCGGCCCTTCTCCATGATGCCACCGGCGATCATGAACAAAGGCACCGCCAGCAGCACCAGCGAACGGATGCCGGTGGCCCCTGTCGGCAGATAGCCCGAGATCGACTGATCCCCGACCAAAGCGATAAAGATCAGAACCGATCCGAACGCCACATAGACGCTGACGCCCAGTAGCAGCATCACACATACGATAAGAAGACTTCCGGTAATGATCATTGCGCTGCACCTTTCGCGGTCTCGGACTTAAGCGGATATCCCAGCCCCCGGCGGATGTGGACGTACATGTAGGCTGCGGTGAACATGGCCATCAGGCCAAAGGCCACCATGATCGCGATGCGCCAGGATACGAAGGGAATGCGCAGCACTGTTGTGGCGCGCAGGCGTGGAAAGGAGAAGTCATCCAGCAGGGAAACATAGCAGGCGTAGACCAAAAACAATGTCACGAATACTTCGACAGCAAGGACCACAAAGGTGCGCCACCAGATCAGACGGGGGTTTTCAATCATCATGCCAAGGATATCGGCGCTGATGTGCAACTGGCGCTCAGAGGCCAGCACAGCACCGGCGAAAAAGCCGACGATGCTGATGGCAAGCAGCCATTCCTCATACGCGAACAGATCGCCACCAAAGCCATAGCGGATCACAACGACAGCGCCAAAAGTGAAAGCCATCAGAAACCCGGAAAAGATCACGATGCCCTGCATCACGATCAAAATGGCCTTCATCGGCAGGCCGATAAAGACCGGCAATTCGTCTGTTATTCTGATCCTGTGGCCATCAATTTCGCCACCGGCACCCGTTGGCAATTCGTCAATTGTGTTCGACATGCCGTTCGCCCCCTGTTGGTCTTGTTTTTAACGCATACTAAAAAGGGCCGGCATTTCTGCCGGCCCTCGGGTTGTGGTGGTTTAGTTCATCGCGCCCTTCAGGCGGTCGATGATGTCCTGGCCTACGCTGTCAGCCATCATTGGCCAAATCTCTTCGCGCACCTTTGACGCCATCGCGGCCTGATCTTCTTCGTTCAGGCTGAGGATGGTATAGCCGCTGTCCAGGAGACGCTGCGCGTAGGCATCATCGTTCTCGCGGTTGTAGGCAAAGAAATCATCGGAAGCTTTTGTCATCGCGGCCTGCAAGACTTCGACCTGCTCGTCGGTCAGCTTGTCCAGGGTGCGCTGGGAGGCGTAAAAGCTCGTCAGTTCGGAAATCGCGTTATACTCGACAAAGTGCGTGCCCACGTCGGACTGCGCAAAGATTGTGTAAGTCGCGGTCTTTGTGCAGCAGATCGCGCCGTCAACAATGCCGGACTGGATCGCCGGGAAGATATCGCCCCATGCCATTGTAGTGGCCTTGAAACCAATCATTTCCATCATGGACTTCACGATTGTTGAAGACCACACACGGATGTTCATGCTTTTGTCGTCAAAAGTATTCCAGTTTGTCGGCTCTTTCGTGGCAACAACACCTACGAACCCTTCGGGGTTCTGCGCCATGACGCGCACGCCATACTCGTCGGTGATTTCCTGAAGGATCGTGTTATATTCGGACCCCATGTCACGCATGATGGTGTTCATGTCGTCCCATCCGCTGACAAGGAAAGGCATGGACAGGAATTCAAGACGGGGATCGGTGTCGGCATAGATGAACGCCGCCGCCAGATCGATGTTGCCGCGCGCGACATCTTCAAACAGCGCTTCGCCCGAGCCGAGCTGGTTGGCAGGGAAGAGTTCGATCGTTAGACCAACGTCTGCCGCGGCGACCTCATCGGCGACCTGCTGCATGGTGATGGTGCCCTGATGGTCAATCGGGAAAACCCCGGCAAAGCGCAACGTCGTCTCTTGCGCAAAAGCGGCAGTCGACATAAGTGCACTGACGGCGCTGACGGATAGAATTTTTGTAATTTTAGCGAAACTCATTGAGTTTTCTCCCTGTTATAAGGTGTCGGCTAGCTATGGATGTACGCTGACAGCCAGCATCATCCGAGGCATCCCAAAAGGCTAGGCAATTAACCTGGTCATAGCAAATTGATTTAAAGACATTGCATTGAAATAAGGGTTTTCACCTTAAATACCGTGTTTGACTGACAGATATTCCCGCAACGAAGCCCTTTGTCGGAGAATATGCAGAGGGCCCGCCTTTTTCAGCAGTGGAAAGCCTTACTCGTCACAGGTTTGTTTCAAGTGCATCGTTCTCAACGATTCCTTGCCGGATTTATCCTGTGCAGCACGCTGAACGCGCCAGAACTCTCGCTTGACCAACCGATGCGAATTGCCCGCGGCTCTCTTTGACGCCGCGCGTTAATGCGCCAGTCCCACTTTCGCGGCAAAGGCCGCAAGGGAGGTATCGAGGATGCCCAGTATCTCGCCAATCTGTTCCTCGGTCACGATCATCGGCGGGCAGATCAAGAAGTGGTCCCCCTCAATCCCTCCTCGGGTGCGGCGCGAATAGGTGATCAGGTTGTTGTCATAACAGATGTCCACAAACCGCTCGTAGGCGTTCATGGATTTGGGAAGGGGTGCCATCGTCTCGCGGTCCGTGACCATCTCGAACGCGGTCAGCAACCCTTTGCCGCGCACATCCCCGATGAAGGCATAACGCGCCATCAGGTCGGTCAGTCCCTGCATCAACACTTCGCCCATCGCGGCGGCGTTTGCCATTAAATCAAGGCGGTCAATCTCTTGCAGCACCGCAAGCCCGGCGGCACAGGCCAGTGGATTGCCGGCATAGGTGTGACCATGGGCAAAGCCCCCGGCATCCAGCACCGTGTCGACCATCCCGTCATCCGCGATCATCGCGCCCAGCGGCGCATAGCCCGCGCCGAAGCCCTTGGACAGCGCTACCAAATCGGGCCGCACGCCCCAGTGATCGCTGGCGAGGAACGCCCCCGTGCGCCCCACGCCCGACATAACTTCATCCATAATCAATAAGACGCCGAATTCATCACATATCTCCCGGACGCGGGTGTAATAGCTATCGGGGGCCACCAGAGCCCCGGTCGAGGCGCCACCCACCGGCTCCATCGCGAAGGCCAGCACGCTTTCGGGTCCTTGCGCGATGATCTCGTCGCGCAGTATCTCGGCGTATTTCAGGCCGCGGTCGTGGTCAGACAGGTTATCGCAATCCAGATAGCAGGTCGGCGCGGGTATCTTGGGCATCTCGGTCAGCAGCGGCGTGAATGCATCTGTCAGCGGCCCGTAGCCGGTGATGGCCAGCGCCCCCAATGTTGACCCGTGATAGGAGGGAAAACGCGAGATCACCTTCCACCGGCTGGCCTGGCCTGCGGCGACCGCCCATTGCCGGGCAAACTTTACACAAGACTCCACCGCCTCTGACCCACCCGAAACAAAGAATACGCGGTTCAGGCCGTCGGGCATCCGGTCCGCGATCGCGCTGGCCAGATCTTCGGCAGCGGCGTTTTCAAAGTGCAGGCGGTAGGCGAATGTCGCGCTGTCCATCTGGCGCTTCATCGCGGCAAGCACGTTCCGGTTGGAATGTCCGATATTGCTGACCATCGCACCAGAGGAGCCGTCGATATAACGGTCTCCGGTGTTCGCCCAGATATAGATGCCCTCGGCCCGGTCGACTTCGGGGCGGCGTTGACGGCTTTGGTAGAAGAGGTTGGACTTTTTCACAAAGGGCTTTCTGCAAAGAGACACGTCAATGACACAGCGATGCGAGAGGAAAAGCAACCCTGCACCCAAGAAAATTCCCACGCCCTTGCGCAAATAACCGCAAGACTTGCCTGCCAGCATCTGCACCATCAGCGCAGTTGACATGGCAACCGGCAAAGGGTTCTTTGCGCCCGTTACGGCAGGGGAGAACAGCGATGACAGTCTTGATCAACGGCGGCGGTATTGCGGGGCTGGCACTGGCGTTGACCTGCCACCAGATCGGGGTGCCGTTCAAAGTGTTCGAGGCGACGCCCGAGATCAAGCCGATGGGCGTTGGCATCAACGTGCAACCCACCGCTGTGCGTGAGTTGTTCGATCTGGGGCTAGAAGACAAACTGTCGGCCATCGGCGTGCGCACCCGTGAATACGGACTTTATTCCAAACACGGGCTGCACATCTGGACCGAAGCGCGCGGCACCGATGCAGGCTATGACTGGCCGCAGTTCTCGGTCCATCGCGGCAAGCTGCTGATCATGCTGTATGAGACATTGCTGGAACGCGCAGGCCCCGATTGCATTGAGACAGGCTGGCGGGCCACTGGGTTCAGCAATGTAGAGGGTGGTGCGGTGCTGCACTTGCAAGGGCAGGACGGCGAGACCCGCGAAGAAGCCGGCAGCGTGATCATTGCTGCAGATGGCATCCATTCCGCCATTCGCGCGCAGATGGCCCCGGATGAAGGGCCAGCAAAATGGGGTGGCAACATCCTGTGGCGCGGTACTGCGCTGGGCAAGCCCTACAAAAGTGGCGCCTCGATGGTGCTGATCGGCTATACCGGTTTGCGCTTTGTGTCCTATCCCATTTCCGAAGCGGACCCAGAAACGGGGCTGGCAACGATCAACTGGATCGCCAATCTGAAATTTGCCGATGGGGCCGACTTCAGCAAGGAAGACTGGAACCGGCAGGCCAACCTGGATGATTTCCTGCCGCAGTTCGAACATTTCAACCTCGACTGGATCGACATTCCGGGCCTGATCGAAGCATCGGACGAAGTGCTTGAATATCCAATGGTAGACCGCGATCCACTGCCGCGCTGGACCGACGGGCGTGTTACGCTGATGGGCGACGCGGCGCATCCGGCCTATCCCGTTGGATCGAACGGGGCAGGCTCCGCTATTCTTGATGCACGGCGTCTGGGGGCAGCGTTTCTCAGCCACGGGCTGACGCAGGTCGCACTTGAAGCTTATGAGGCGGATATGCGCCCCGTGACAAATGCGGTCACGCTGATGAACCGCGTGGCCGGGCCGGATACAATTCTGGACGTGGTCGAGGCGCGCAGCGGCGGCAAGTTCGAACACATCAACGATGTGATCCCGCAGGCCGAACTGGCCGCTCATGCGGACAAGTACAAATCCACCGCAGGCACCAGCGTTGCAGACACCAACGCACGGCCCCGCACAATTCCCGAAGGCGCGCGTTTCGCAGGCTAGCCCAGCACCGCGAGCCAGAACCAGACTGTCAGGATCGACGAGGCCGTGGCGATCAACACGACCGAGGCCGCGACGCGTTTGGCGCGGCCGTACATATTGGCGAAGATATAGGCGTTGAAACCCGGTGCCATCGCCGCCGTCAACACGCCCGCGCGGAACAGGTCCTGCTCAAGATTGAATGCGGTGCCAAGGCTCCATGTGATGGCCGGGTGCAACAACAGGACGATGAGACAGACCATGGCGATGGTTTTCATGTCCCCTTCGGGCCGGTATTGAAACAAAACGCCCCCAAGAGCGAAGAGCGCGGCGGGCAAGGCCGCCCGCACAATGAGCGACACCGCATCATCCACGACGCCGGGCAAGGCGACGCCGGACAAGTTCACTGCGAACCCCGCGAGAATGCCCAGCACCAATGCGTTGCGGAACATGGCTTGACCCACGGAGCGGATCAGCGTCAGCCCCGACTGGCCGCGATTGCGCACAAACTCCATGGTGGTGATGCCCAGCCCGTAGCAAAAGGGTGAGTGGAACGCGATGATCGCATAATTGCCGGTGAGCGAATCCGCCCCATAGGCCCGCTCCGCGATGGGCAGGCCGAGCAGGACCGAGTTGGAAAAGAGACAGCAGAAACCGATGGCGACGCAATCCTCCCAGTCTCGTTTGAAAATCACCCGCGCTCCGACGATCCCCAGCGCAAAACAGGTCGCGGCACCTGCGTAAAAGCTGATCAGCAGACGCGGGTTGAAGGACGCGCCGATGTCGATATGGGCGATGGCCTGAAACAGCAGGCAGGGCACGGCAAAGTTCTGGGCAAAGCGCAGCACCCCGTCGATGCCCGCCACTGGAAAAAACCCGCGCCAGACCGCGACATAACCAAAGCCGATAACCAAAAAGACGGGCAGGATGACGTCCAGAAGAGTTTGCAATTGCTGGCCTCGCGTCTGGGCCGGTCGGACGGCTCTTTGGTATTTCTAAAAGGGTGAATTCAGGGCAGATCGAACCGCAGTACCATACCGTCAAAGGCGGGTTTGATATGATCAGGTGTCTCTGCGGCGACGGTAGCGTAGTCCAGATCATTGTGCATGTTGGTCAGCACTGCTGTCTCGGGTGCCATGTCGGCAATCCAGTCGAGGGTCTGGGCCAGATGGCTGTGGGTGGGATGCGGATCGCGGCGCAGCGCGTCGACAATCCAGCAGCGCAGGCCGCGCAGATGTACCCAGATGTTATCCGGTATCGTCACCACATCGGGCAGATAGGCCACGTCGTTGACGCGGAATCCCAACGCGTCCATGCCGCCGTGCTTTACCAGAAAGGGTGTGAAGGTCAGGGTGCCGCCGGGGCCGTCGATTTCAACGTCGCCGTCGATATCGTTCAGATCCAGGATGGGCGGATACATGGAGCCTTTGGGTTGGATGAAGGCGTAGCCGAACCGTTCCAGCAGCGCTTCCTTGGTAGGGGCATCGGCCCATACGGGCAGGCGGGCGCGCATGTTGATTACGATCATGCGCAGATCGTCGATCCCGTGCACATGATCGGCATGGGAATGGGTATAGAGTACCGCATCCAACCGTCCGACATCTGCATCCAACAACTGGCTGCGCATGTCGGGCGAGGTGTCAATCAGGACAGAGGTGGTGCCTTCGTCCGTCACCCGTTCCACCAGCGCTGAACAGCGGCGGCGGCGGTTCTTTGGCTCGGTCGGATCGCAGGCCCCCCAATGGCCCCCCAATCGCGGCACACCGCCGGAAGAGCCGCAGCCCAATATTGTGATGCGCATTTCGGCCATCACGCAGCGGCCTTGTACTGAGCAGCCTTGGTAAAGAGCCGGTCGAAATTTGCCTGTGTCTGGGCTGCGAAATCGGCGTAGTCCAAGCCAAAGGTTTCCGCTGCACGCCCTGCTGTATGGGCCACATAAGCAGGCTCGTTGCGTTTGCCGCGGTAGGGCGGGGGTGCCAGATAGGGCGCGTCGGTCTCGACCAGAATACGGTCCAGCGGGGCCGCGGCGAAGATATCGCGTAACTCCTGTGATTTTGGGAATGCGGTGATGCCCGACATGCTGAGATAAAAACCCAGATCGAGAGCAGCGTGTGCCAGTGCAGGCGAGGAGGAAAAGCAATGCATGACGCAGGAATAGGCCCCGTTGCGGTATTCTTCGGTCAGAATGCGCGCCATGTCATCATCTGCGTCGCGGGCATGGATGATCAGCGGCAGTCCGGTTTCCCGCGCGGCTGCGATATGGATGCGCAAGGAGGTTTGCTGCACCTCTGCGCTTTCGGCGGTATAGTGATAGTCCAGCCCGGTCTCGCCAATGCCGACCATCTTGGGGTGGTTTGTCACCGCTACCAGTTCGTCCACAGTCACCATCGGCTCTGACGCCACGGACATCGGGTGGGTGCCTGCGGCGAAAAACACCGGCGCATGGGCTTCGGCAATGGCTTGCACGTCCGGCAGGCTTTTCAGCTTGGTGCAGATCGTGACCATGCGCGTCACCCCCGCATCGACGGCACGTGCGACGACTTCGGGAAGGTAATCCGCGAAATCGGGGAAATCGAGGTGGCAGTGGCTATCGGTGATCTGGATTGTCTCGGTCATGCCTGCCTGCGTTTGATCATGGGGCGCTCTATCTCGGAGCGCAGTTACCTATCTTTTGCAGGGTATCTAGGACCAGTGCGGCAGGGTCAAGGTTGACCGCCATCCCGTGTTGCGCGCGTACAGATACCTCTTGCGCCAATGCTGCCCAGCTCCGGCCCTGTGCGGCATCGGGCGACAGGCGGGTCATCAGGGCAGCTTCACCCTCTGCCGCCTCGATTTCCGGCGGGGAGCCGGTGGCCCCTGTACGGGCAAGGCGGCTTAGCAGCAGATCAATCAGCGTGAACAGCAGGATGAGCTTTTCCTCGGCCCCGCGCTGGGCGGCGGCTTCGGCCAGTTTGAGGGTGCGGGCGCGGTCCATGCGCGGCAGGCCCGACATGAGGCCGATCAATTCGGCATAGATCTGCAAACCGCCCATCAGCGATAGCCGCAAGGCACCCCCGACCGATCCCCCCGAAAGCGCCGCAAGGGCAGCAGGATTACCGTCGAAGGCGACGCCGGAAGCGCCGAGTGCTTCGGCCATCAGATCAGGTGGCAGCGGGTGCAGCCGGAGCGTCCGGCACCGCGAGCGGATCGTGGGCAGCAGGCTGGAGGGTTGGTGACTGAGCAGCAACAGCGTGGCCCGCGCGGGTGGCTCTTCGAGCATCTTCAGCAAAGCATTGGCGGCATTGGGGTTCATCTCGTCCGCATCGTCGATGATGACCACACGTCGTCCGCCATCCGCAGATGACATCTGGAAAAAGCCGTTCAACGCGCGAATGTCATCCACCACGATTTGCTTACGCATCCGCTTGGTGTCGGGATTGACCGAACGCGTCACGGATTTCAGCGCCCCTTCACCACCCGAGGCAATGCGCCGGGCGACAGGATGGTCGGGCGCAATATCCAGTGTATCCGGCGCGGGTGCGGCAAACATTCCGCCGTCATTCTCGGGCGTGGCCAGCAGAAACTTTGCGATCCGCCAGGCCAGGGTGGCTTTGCCTACACCACGCGGCCCGGTCAGCAGCCAAGCGTGATGCAGTTTGCCAGCGTTGAAGGCGTCCAGAAAGGCCGCTTCCGCCATGCCTTGACCGATCAGCCGGGGCGTGTCGCGGGGATGCTGGGCACCATCAAGTCGGTCTGGCTGGGGGGCGTCATCGCTCATGGGCGGGGTTTAACATGTTTGGGGGAGGAAGGAAGGTCGCTTAGGCCGGCAGACGGGCGGCAACGCTGGCCTGCACATCTGTGGCGACAGTCTCAATCGGGCGGGTACCGTCAATCACGGTGATACGGGTCGGGAATTCCCGCGCCAAAGTGAGGAACCCGTCCCGCATCGCGCGTTGCAGGTCTTCGCCAAAATCCTCGAACCGCTCTTCGGCAGTCTGACGGGACAAAGCGCGCGAAAGCCCCTGTTGTGGGTCCATGTCGATAAGCAGTGTCAGATCGGGTTCCACCCCGATCATCAGCGCATGCAGATCATCCACAACACCACGCAGATCACCGCGGGACAGCCCTTGGTACATGCGCGTGGAGTCGGCAAAACGATCGCAGATAACTACTTTTCCCGCTTCTAGCGCCGGACGGATTGTGCGCTCCAAATGGTCGCGCCTGGCAGCGGTGAAAAGCAGGATTTCCGTCTCGGCAGACCAGCGGTCTGGATCGCCTTGCAAGACCAGAGCGCGGATTTCCTCGGCACCGGGGGAGCCGCCGGGCTCGCGGGTCAGCACGACATCATGGCCTTTGGACGTCAGGTGTTCCGCCAGCAACCGCGCTTGCGTTGATTTGCCTGATCCGTCGATGCCTTCAAAGCTGATGAACAACCCTGTACTCATGACCGCGGACAGGCGCTCACGAGGCCTCCTGTGGCCCTGCATTCAAGCGGGCAAACAGGTGTTTGGCGGCTGCTGCAAGTTTAACCATGAACCCGCCGGGCTGCACGCTGTCACTGGCCACCAGTGGCACGCGTACCTCGGGCAAGCCATCGCGGGTCAAGATCAGTTCGGCCATTTCATCGCCCTTTGTGATGGGCGCGCGAAACGGGCCATTGTACACAATTTCGCCCTCAAGCCCGCCACTGGCGCTGATCGGGGCAAGCACCGACAGGTCTTCGGCCAACTCCAACCCCACGCTGATCGCACTGCCCATGGCCACCGGTGCCTCGGCCAGTTGCGTGCCTGCACTTCCAAGAGACTGCTGGCTGAATTGGCGGAAGGCCCAGTTCACGATCGATTCAGATTCCAACGCCCGTGCCGAGGTGCTGTCGAGACCGGAGATCACAAAAATGACCCGGCGGTCGCCCTGTTTGGCACTGCCGACCAACCCATATCCCGCCTCTTGCGTGTGGCCGGTCTTGAGCCCATCCGCGCCAATGTCGAGAGTCAGGAGCGGGTTGCGGTTGAACCGGTTCGCGCTTTCGTTCTCGTCAAAAAGAAACTCGCGTTCGGCGAACATCGGATAGAACTGCGGGAAGTCGGTGATCAGCAAATTGGCCAGAAGCCCGAGATCGCGCATCGACATGCGGTGGCCGGGTTTGGGCCAGCCGTTTGAGTTCATGAAGGTCGAATTGGTCATGCCCAACTGTTGGGCGCGCATCGTCATGTCGCGGGCAAAGCGGCCCTCGGTACCCGAAAGCGCCTCTGCGATCACCACGCAGGCGTCATTGCCCGAGAGCACGATGATGCCGCGAATGAGATCTTCGACAGATACCCGTTCGCCTTCTTGCAGGAACATGGTCGAGCCGCCGTAGCGTGCGGCCTCAGCTGAGACAGGCAACTCCTGATCCAGCTCCAACCGTCCCTTCGCCACAGCCTCGAACGCCATATAAAGCGTCATCAGCTTGGACATGGAGGCGGGTGGCAAGGGCTCGTCCGCATTCTTGGCCAACAGCACGGTCCCGGTGGTCTGGTCCATGACATAAGCAGCAGTCGCCTTGGATTCAAAGGCGGCAGCGGGCAGGGTGGTAAGGATCAGCGCCAGACTGGCAGCAAAATGGCGGATCATATAAGAGGCTCCGTTCAGGGTCAGTTGGTCACGGCGTAGGCGTCAGAGAAACCCTCGGCCTTGATGGCTTTGATCAAGCTGTTCAACTCGGACTTGTTGGTGGCCGGGCCGACGACGACGCGCCAGAAGGCTTTGCCGTTGATTTCGGATTGTTTGACTGTGGGCACCATGCCGGCACTGCGCATCTGTTTGGCAACACGTTCGGCGTTGGCTTCGATGCTGAAGATGCCTAGTTGCACATAGGGCTTGGCCAGGTTCGATGCAGGCCGTGCAGGGGTAGGCTGCGGCGCGGCGGCCACAGGCGTGGCAGGGGCGGTCTCGATCGCGGCACCGGCGGCGGCGATGGGGTCAAGCGATGTTTCGGTCACATCCGCAGGTGCCGCAATGGTTTCGCCCGGGTCGGTTGTTTCTTCCGCTGGCTCCGGCGCTTCTTCCCGGCGCAGAGCGGTGACGTTCAGCGGGGCAGGGGCACCGGCAAGAATTTCGAGGGCCGCAGCCGCATCCGATGAGATCTGCAGCTTTGGCCCGGGCAGGTCACGTTCCTTGCGGAACAGCGCACCGATTACGAACTTACCATTGGCCTCGTTGCGGATGATCACCCGCTCGGGGTCGCTGACATCCGGATGCGCAACCCAGACACCGCCCAGGGAAGGGCGACCGTCCCATAGGCCCTGATCGGTTGCAGAAAACACTTCGGGTGCTTCAACATCGCGCTCGACCAGCCGGGTCGATTTGGTGCTGCCCGCTGTGGATGCGACCGACTTTGCACCGGGCATCTGCAAATTGAATTTGCTGTTCTCATCACAGGCTGCAAGCAGACCAAAGGCCAAAGCCCCAACTGCGACAAGCCGCAGGCGCGGCAAAACATGGCGGTTTCTGTCCGAGGGCCTGCGTGTCATTGCGTCGTCCTTGCCTGTGGGCCTGTTCGGCCTCATTTCGCCGTGGATCACGGCATACTTACGGACCCCTTGCCGGGGTTCTTGTGCGCACAGTAACCTGCATCTGCCTACCTGAAAAGACCGCTGGCACAAGATCGGCAAAATTCCACCCTGATCCCCGTGCGTTGCCATAGGTGATTTCGGGGTTTGCCGAATCAATAACAGCCCATTAGGAGGGTCCGTGCTGCGGAGGTTTGGCAGAGTGGTCGAATGCACCGGTCTTGAAAACCGGCGGGCGTGAGAGCGTCCCCAGGGTTCGAATCCCTGAGCCTCCGCCAGCATACCTGTAAATTGTTGTATCAGTCCGTAACCGGCGTGCTTTCCTGAGGTAGCAGCCGGTTGTTTGGCTGGCGTTTAGGTTCACCTCTATCCCAAATTCGCAGCGGATAACCGGTGGTTGCATTGAGCCTGCCATTTCTTAAGACACGAACCGCAAATGTCCCTTCTGTACGAAAACAGATGCAAAGCGCCGAGCGTTGGCAAGGCAACCTCAGGCATTTACGACTTTGAGCAGGCTTCAAGGCGCTAGAGATCAACTCCAACCAACCGGCCGAGCCTCCCGTGCGACTGACAAGCTCCTCCATCACATGCACAATTAAAATTGTTGCGTGAATCGAGGTCTTCCGCTTACTTTGTTCTCATTATTTTTGAATTTTCTGCATTTTGCATCCGAACAATTTTCCGGGGGATTGACCTATGTCAACGATCAGCCCAGCTCAGGCTTCTGAACTCCAGCCGCGCCTTGACGCTCTGAAATCGCTACGAGACGAATTCTATCAAGACTTCATTGCCGACCAGATCATCGAACCGGATGAGCAGGCAATACTGGACAGGATTGATGGAAAGCTGACAAACCTTGAAGCCTTGCTGAAAGACGCAGGCAAGGTTGGCAAGACCATTTCAGGGTCTGTGGGCAAGGGGGCCGACAATGGCCCCGACGATGTCACTGTCGTTCAAAGTCTGCTTAACAACAACGGTGCCAGCCTGTCGGTCGACGGCATCATCGGCCCCAAGACACGCGCGGCAATCACGGCGTTTCAGGAAAAAGCATTGGGCTTTGGCGACTGTTATGTCGAGCCGGGTGGCAAGACGATGAAGGCGCTGAACGGCGGTGCTGTGGATGCGGGCGAGGGTATGTCCGAGGCAGGCGGCGGCGTTTCTGAAACTGGTGGCGGCCAGTCTGTCGGAGGGGACGGCGGTACGGCGCCGGAACAGGGCGGTGGTGGTGCCTCTGGTGACGATCAGCCGCTGGAAGCCAAGCCGGTCAAGGAAGCGATCGCAGAGGCGGTGAAATGCGGTGATCCTTCGCAGCCGATCGTCATTGATCAAGATCCCACTGACCCCAAAGTTGCCGAAGAGATCGTCAAAGAAACAAACAAATACCTGCCGGATCAAAAGATCACGGTCAAACAGCCCACTGGCCCGGACGGCGAAGAACTTATCCTGGAGACCCTTCAAGGGATCGGTTTCAAAGGCGGCGAGATTTCCGTGGGCATGAGTGTCGGGCCTTACAGCGGCACGCTGAAGCTCAAGCTGACCGACAAAGGACAGGTTCAGGCCGCCGTGGAGATTGACAACATCCCGGGCGTAAGGATCGGCACAGGTGCATACGGCATCTTTGTCAGTGGCGAATTCAAACCTCTGTCGACCGAATTTTCTTTCACAACCAGAGGCGACGAATTTATCACCATCTGCGAAATCTCAACGAGTGGTTCGGCCATTGCGGGTATCGGTGCTGCGGCGGGGGAGAATTGGGGTGGATTGGGCAAACAGCTTGAATTCAAGGTTGCCCAAAGCCAGGAGCTTACCGCCTCCCTCTCAATAGAGACGCTCAAGCAACTGATCATGGACGGGATCAATGTCGTCTCTCAAAACATGGTGTTCAATGTTCCCCAAACCATCGTGTTCAAAGGCGAAGAGAGTGTGGTCTTGGGCGGAGGCGGAGGTAAGGAGGGTGGCGCAAGCGCCAGCATCGCTGCCAAGCTCACTTTGCAGGCATGGGATCCGATTATTGGCCTCAAGATTTCGGCTAGCGGGGTTGAACCTGTCTACGATGATTTGCAGGCGTTTCTTGAGCATCAATTCCTGAAGAACGTCCCAATTCTGAGTACCTTTATGGAGCATTACGAGAGAATGCTGGAAATCCGCAAGTTTCTCGAAGATCCGGCAGCTTATGCGCAAGAGCAGCGCAGACAGGCGCTGGAGTACATCGAGTTTATTCGCGCCGTGCCGGATGTCGCCAAGGAAATCTTTGACCGCGAAGGGCAAGAGCTTCAGGCGGTGATTGATAAGCTGGAAGCGGATTACGAGGAATCCAAACGGCAAGTGCAAGAAGCAATGGACGGTGTGCGGCAGGAAGCCGAAGCATTCTTGGCAGAACTTGAAGCGGCTGGCGAAGACATCGGAGAGCTGGCTGGCGGTGCCTACGAAGACCTGATGAAAGAGATCGACGACGCGGCTGATACCGCAGGCGAAGCGATCGATGATGCTGCTGACGAGATCGAAAAAGGGCGTCAGGAAGCCGAACGGATGCTTCAGGAAATACGCGATAAGGTCAAAGAGGCCAAAGAGGCTGCGAATGATCTGCTCCAGCAGGCTGGAGAGGCCTTGGAAGAAGGCCGCGAACTGGCGGAAGAGTTGGTCGAGGACGTCGAAACTGCTGTTGATGAGTTGAAAGACATGGCCGCTGAGGAGCTGGCCGATGCGGCAGATGACGTTCTGGAATTTGCGGATCAGGTTGGCGAGGTTGTGGGTGGCATTGGCAAAGACCTGATGAAGCAGATCAACGAAGGCCGCAAAGCCGCGGAAGAGGCCAAGAAAAGGGCCATCGAAGAACTGCGCGAGACCGGCGAAGAGATCATGGACGCCGTCACCGACTTTGGTGAAGAGGCCGCCGAAAAAGCCAAAGAGGCGCTGGAATTTGCCGATGACGCCCGCGAGCAGGTTGAAGAGGCTGTGGACGACGTCTGGGACTTAGTGAAGGACGCGACCAAAGCGGCGGAACAAACTGCCAAAGGGGTCCGCGACGGCATGGAGGAGATGGCAGGCGAGGCCATCGACGGGCTTTGGGATATTGGCAACGACATCTGGGACTTTGGCGAGGATGTGTCAGCCGAGGTGCAGGACAAGATCAAGTCGGTCGCCGAGGGTGCCAGAGAAGCCGCCGAAGCCGCGCGAAACGAGCTTGAAGAAGCCTATAACGGCGTAGAAGAGCAGGTCGGCGAATTTGCCGAAGATGTTCAGGAAGGCGCCGAAGAAGCCATCGAGTTCCTCGACGAGACCCGACAGGGGGTTGTCGATACCGTTGACCGTATGGCGGAGGCTGCCAAAAAGAAAGCCGAAGCCGTCAAGAAACAGCTTGAAGACGCGGCAGGCGAGGCGGGCGACTTTGTCTCTGACGCGCAGGACGCTGCAGAAGACGCGGTGGGCGGTGTCATGGACCTGTTCGACACGGCCTTTAACGAGGCCACGGACAATGCCGAAGACTTTGCTAAAGAAGCGATGAAGAAAGCCGAGGAAGCCAAAAAGCTTGCAGAGCAGAAGGCCAGGGAAGCGCAAGAAGAGCTTGAGGCAGCAGCCGAACGCGCCTTGGAGGAAGCCCGAAAGGCGAAAGAGGAACTAGAGAAAAAAGCCCAGGCGCTGGCCGACAAAGCCGGAGACGTCGTGGACGATGTCAAAGACGCCGGCGGGAAAGCCGCCGAAGCGGCAGGCAATTTGTGGAACGGGATCAAAAGTCTCTGGTGATCCGCAACGCGTTTCTTGAACGCGGGACGGTTGGCATCGCGCCAACCTTCAGCGGGCACCGCGATTTGTACCCGCGTCTCTTAGCAAAGGTCGTGCGGATTAAGGCGCAGAACGAATAGCAGTCTCAAAATCCTCAAAGGCCTTCTGGGTCAGCGGATCGCTTAGCAAATCACGCGCAACCGCAGGCGCGATGGTAAAGCAGTCATGCCCAAGCCCTGCCAATGTAACCATTTGCTCCGCCGATCGCAGTGACGCGACGAGCACCCGACACGCCGGGCCACCATTGCGGTTCATCGCGGCCATCGTTGACAGATGCGCTTCACCATCGAGCCCGGCTTCCATCATCCGGCCAAAGTAGGGGGCGATAAACTCTGCACCCAGTGCTTTGGCGGTAATCATCTGTTTGGCGTCATAGCAGGCGGTCATCAAAATACGCCCCCCCAATTCCTTGATCGCCGGGGTCGCGCGAATGGCATCTTCGACCAACGGGATTTTGACGATGGTTTCGATCCCGGCAGACTTGCCAACCTCATAAAGCTGGCCAGCCCAATCGACATACCCCTCAGGGGGGCCGTAGACCTGCGCAAAAAACTCCGTCGCACCCAGATCACGGGCGCGACCCGCCAGATCACCCCATGCGATGTTCGGATAATCCAGACCGGCGCGCGCCGCCAGTAGAGGGTTCGTGGTGATTCCCTGAAACAGGCCCAAGGGCATCAGCGCGTCCCAGTCGGCAGTGTTCGCCGTATCAAGGTAAAGTGTCATACGCGTTCCGTCGGCAAGCCATCCACAAGCGCGGCCTCGATTGCGGCGCTGCTTGGTGGGTCACAGCCTTCCTTGAGGCAATTCAGGCAGGCTGCATGGATCGACCAACTCGTAATGTCGCGCAGGTCTTCTTGGGTTAGGTTATCCATCGGTTTGCTGAGTACGCGTGCAAGCAGACTGGCCATGAATGTATCGCCTGCACCAATCGTATCGACCATTTTGAAAGGGGGCGGGTTCGGCACCGCGCAGTGCACATCGCCTGCCCATATCTCAGCGCCGTCAGGTCCCTTTGTCAGGGCAACGACCTTGGCGGGGGTCGAGGACACCACTTTGGCTATCGCCTGTGTCTGGTCCAGATCAGGAAAGAGCCAGTGCAAATCTTCATCACTCAGCTTCACAATTGTCGACACCGCCAATAAGCGCGCAATACGTGCGCGGTACGCATCGGGGTCTTCGACCAAAGATGCCCGCACATTCGGGTCGAGCGAAGTCGAGCATCCCTGACGCTGGGCATCTGTGAATGCGTCCTCCCAAACCTGCGCATCATCGCCGCCTACAAAGGCAAGCGAGCCTGCGTGGAAATGTGTCATGCCCTTCGGCTGCGACGCCTGAATGCTATTCAGTGTGACATGCCGTTCGGCCGTGTTCTCCCTCAGGAATTCATAGCTCGGCACGCCATCCTCAAGCGTCACAATAGCCTGTGTCGTCGGCTCGTCCCGACGCTCTCCCGTAACGGCCACGCCATTCTCTACCAGATGCCCGGCGAGCCTCTGGCCAAAGGCATCGGTCGAGATGGGGGTCAGAAAATGCGTCTGCATTCCCTGCCGCGCAAGGGCTATGGCCACGTTAAAGGGCGATCCACCAAGATTATGTGCAGACGTCATGCTGCCATCGTTCAATGGGCTCTGGACCGTATCAATCAGGTTCTCACCGGCCACAGCGATGATGGGTTCAGCGTGCATTGATTAAAGCTCCCGCGTTCTGATGTAAGAAGTCTGGACATTCACGCCGCCCAGAAGTGCAACCGCGCCTCAGATCAGGAAGGGTGCCGTGATCTGGTACCCTAACATCCCTTCAGGAACAATCGCCGTGACACAGACGGATGATGATTGCGATGACATATCCTCTTTGGCACTTGCCCACCCACCGCCGTCCGTCAGACCCCAGCAGATCTTAGAAACCTGCGGCTCCGCCATCTTTGCGCGGGTCCGACCCGCCTGCATAGCCGCGTGCACCCAACCGGTGGATCAACTGTGCGCCGCCAAATCCGAAGGCGTTGTCCGGCGCTTCCAGTGTGATCTGGTGGCCCATGCTGCGCAGGGCGGCAAGGGTGGCGTCGGGCAAGGTGGTCTCACAGGCAACGCCCAGCCCTTCCGTTACACGCCAGCGTGGCGCATCGGCGGCCATCTGGACGTCTTGGTCCCAAAGTTGCGTGCGCAGCACCATCTGCACATGACCCTGCGCCTGCATCGGGCCGCCCATGACGCCAAAGCTCATCAGCGGGCCATCTGGCCCCATCAGGAAACCGGGGATGATCGTATGGAACGGGCGCTTGCCCCCCGCCACATGGTTCTGATGCGCCGGATCAAGCGAGAACCCGGCACCGCGGTTTTGCAAGGCGATCCCTGTGTCCGGCACCACAACGCCCGACCCGAAGCCTGCATAGTTTGACTGGATGAAGGACACCATCATGCCGCTTGCGTCGGCGGTGCTCAAATAGACCGTGCCGCCGTCCTTGGGTGCGCCCGCGCCAAAATCACTCGCCCGAGCGGGATCAATCTCCGCCGCACGTTTCGCCAGATAGCCGTCGTCGAGCAGATGATCGACCGTTACATCGTTCATGTGGCCGGCATCCGCGACATAGCTTTCAGCATCCCGCAGCGCCAGTTTCATGGCTTCGATCTGAAGGTGCAGGGCAATGGGATCATCGGCATCCAGATCGCGGATTGACGTATGGCTCAGGATGCCAAGGCCCATCAGCGCAGCAATCCCCTGACCGTTGGGCGGGATCTCGTGCAGGGTCACCTCGTCGAACGCCTTCGAGATCGTGCCGCACCATTCGGGCTGATGCATCGCAAGGTCGGAGGCATTCAACGCCGAGCCATGTTCGGCGGCAAAGGCAGCGATTTGCTCGGCCAGATCGCCTTCGTAGAACGCCTTGCCCTTGGTCTGCGCGATCCGGCGCAGGCTGTGGGCATGGCCCGGACTGGTGAAATACTCGCCCGCTTTCGGTGCCCGCCCACCGGGCATAAAGGTTGCGGCGAAACCGGGCTGGTCGCGCAATTCGACGGCAGCCCGCGCCCAAAGGGAGGCAATGACAGGCGAGACGGGAAACCCGTTTTCAGCCAGATGGATCGCCGGGGCAAAGAGCGTCTCGAACGGCAGTTTGCCAAACCGTTCAGACAGGCTGACCCAGGCCGAGACCGCGCCCGGTACCGTCACGCTCTCCCATCCCCGGTAAGGCACTGCATCCATCCCGGCGAACCGCGCGGCGTCCCATCCCGCAGGCGCGCGCCCCGAGGCGTTCAACCCGTGCAGCGTGTCACCGTCCCACAAAATGGCAAAGGCGTCCGAGCCGATGCCGTTGCCTGTGGGTTCCACCACCGTCAGTGCAATGGCCGTGGCCAAGGCTGCGTCCACGGCATTGCCGCCCTGCGCCAGCATCGACAGCCCCGCTTGCGCGGCCAAAGGCTGTGACGTGACGACCATATTGTCGGCCAGGACCGCAGAGCGGCGAGACGGGTAGGGGTGGTTGGTCTGCAAATGCATGATGGTGCTTTCGATTTGAATTTGGCCGCAGACTGCGCCTCCCGCCCGCCGGGCGCAAGTGCATGGCCCATTGAAAGCTGCGTCTGCCATGATAGCCTGCGGTCAACCCAATCAAAGGCATTCCATGATCCAGATCGATGCATCCCCCGACACCTGCCACTGGGGCTTTTTTGACGCCAGCCTGCCAGCCATCGCAGAAATCGACAGCGGGGCAGAGGTGATGATCAACACCGTCTCTGGCGCGCCTCAGGTGCTGCCGGGGGAAGGGTTTCATGTGCCGCCCGAACTGCTCGAGATTCATGCCGCAGGGCCACCGCCTTTGCCGGGGCATATCCTGACAGGGCCGGTTGCTGTGAAAGGGGCGATGACTGGCGACGTTTTGCAAGTCGACATCCTGGACGTCCAGCTGCGGCAGGACTGGGGGTACAACGTGATCCGGCCCCTGTCTGGCACGCTTCCGCTCGATTTCGATCAGACACACCTGACCATCCTGCCGCTCGACGCGGACCGCGGGATCGCCACCATGCCGTGGGGATTGGAGTTGCCGCTGGCGCCGTTCTTTGGTGTGATGGGCGTGGCCCCGCCGCCCGGTTGGGGGCGCATTTCCACCATCGAGCCGCGTGTGCATGGCGGCAATATCGACAACAAGGAACTGGTCGCGGGCACCACCCTGTACCTGCCGGTCCAAACCGAAGGGGCGCTCTTTTCCTGCGGTGACGGCCACGGCGCGCAGGGCGACGGAGAGGTCTGCGTCACCGCCATTGAAACCGCACTGCAAGGGCGCTTTCGCCTGACCGTGCGGCGCGATCTGGACATGGCCTATCCGCAGGCGGAAACGCCGACGCATCTTATCACCATGGGCATGAACGCCGATCTGCATCAAGCGGTGGAAGTCGCCCTGCGCCGGATGATCACCGTGGTCGCGGCGCAGGTGGGCATCACCCGCGCAGAGGCCTATATGCTATGTTCGCTTGCCGCGGACCTGCGGATCACACAGACCGTGAACCGTGAAAAAGGTGTGCATATGATGATCGACAAGGCCCTGCTGCGGGGCTAGCTCACGTCGCACAGACCGATAAAGCTGGTTGCATTATGCTGCCGCTTGCCATTTGATTGGGCCATCAGTCAATAAAAACAAAACCGGGAGCCTTTCACATGAAAAATCTGCTGACCACCACCGCTGTTCTGCTGAGCCTTGGCACTGTCGCCTCTGCCGAATGCAACAAGGTCACCTTCTCTGACGTGGGTTGGACCGACATCACCGCCACCACTGCCGCCACATCTGTAGTGCTTGAGGCGCTGGGCTATGAGACAGAGACGAAAATTCTCTCCGTGCCAGTGACTTACACTTCGATGGCCGCAGGCGATATCGACGTCTTTCTTGGCAATTGGATGCCGACGATGGAAGCCGACATCGCCCCATACCGTGAGGCTGGCACCGTTGATACGGTCCGCGCCAATCTTGAGGGTGCAAAGTACACGCTGGCTGTAAATAAGGCCGCTGCGGATATGGGCATCACGTCCTTCGCGGATATTGCAAGCAAAGCCGACGCGCTGGACGCTACGATTTACGGTATTGAACCGGGCAATGACGGCAACCGCCTGATCCAGTCGATGATCGACGACAACGCCTTTGATCTGGCCGAGTTCGAGGTCAAGGAATCCTCCGAGCAGGGGATGCTGGCGCAGGTCAAACGCCTGAGTGACCGGGACGAGCCGATTGTCTTTCTGGGGTGGGAACCGCACCCGATGAACGCCAACTTCGATCTGACGTATCTTGAGGGCGGCGACGATTTCTTCGGCCCCGATCTGGGCGGTGCGACCGTCTATACCAACACACGCGCCGGCTTTGCCGAGGAATGCCCGAATGTGGGCAAGCTGCTGAACAACCTCGAGTTCACACTGGCCATGGAGAACGAGATCATGGGTGCCATTCTGGATGAGGGCGAAGACCCTGCCGATGCCGCAGGCGCATGGATCAAGGCAAATTCGGACGTGCTCGGCGGTTGGCTTGACGGTGTGACCACCGTGGATGGCGGCGATGCGATGGCCGCGGCGGAAAGCCTTAAGTAAGCGCGAGATAAGACGCAGATGATGCCCGCCTTGGCTGAAGTCGGGGCGGGCATTTGCACTTTGGGGGACGCCGATGAACTGGCTCACGGACAATAAGATACCTGTCGATGACATGGCCGAAGCCGCGTTTGGCTGGCTGCAGTCCAGTGGGGGCTGGTTTTTTGACGGGTTGGCCGTGGTGATGGAGCATCTGATCGACGCGATCCTCTGGGTGCTGCAAACGCCTCATCCGATCATCATCATCGCTGCTTTTGCCGGGCTGACCTGGCTCATTCAGCGCAATTGGAAGACTGTGGCCCTGATCGTTGTGGGGTTCCTGTTCATCGTCAATCAGGACTATTGGGAAGAAACCACCGAGAGCCTGACGCTTGTGCTATCGGCCTGTGTGGTCTGCATGGGCGTGGGTGTGCCCATCGGCATTGCCGCCGCGCACCGGCCCCGGCTGTACCGCGTGATGGCGCCCGTGCTCGATCTGATGCAAACCCTGCCGACCTTTGTCTATCTCATCCCGGCCATCGTGTTCTTTGGCATCGGCATGGTGCCGGGCCTGATCGCTACCGTGATTTTTGTGCTGCCCGCGCCGATCCGGCTGACTCAACTTGGCATCTCTTCGACGCCCAAGGCGCTGCTTGAAGCGGCGCAGGCCTTCGGTGCGAAGCCCAGCCAGACCTTGTGGAAAATCGAACTGCCCTACGCCCTGCCGCAGATCATGACGGGATTGAACCAGACGATCATGCTGTCGCTGTCGATGGTTGTGATTGCGGCGCTGGTGGGGGCGGACGGATTGGGCGTGCCGGTGGTGCGGGCGTTGAATTCGGTGAACACCGGACTGGGGTTTGAATCTGGTCTTATTATTGTGGTCGTGGCCATCATGCTGGACCGGATGTTGCGGGTGGGCAGCAAATGACAACGGCTGTTTCCTTTAACAAAGTTTCTATCGTCTTTGGAGAAAAGCCCGAAGACGCCTTGCCGCTGATGGATGCGGGTAAATCGCGGACGGAGGTCGAGGAGGCCACAGGTCAAATCCTGGGTGTGCATGATTGCAGCCTTGATGTCGCCGAAGGAGAGATCCTTGTTCTGATGGGCTTGTCGGGGTCCGGCAAATCCACGTTGTTGCGAGCGGTCAACGGGTTGAACCCGGTGGTGCGCGGCCATGTGACGGTAAACGATGGCGCATGGCAGGCGAACGTGCAGAAATGTGCGATGAGTGACCTGCGCAAGGTGCGCCGCGAATGTGTGTCGATGGTGTTTCAGCAATTCGGCTTGCTGCCCTGGCGCTCTGTGCGCGAAAACGTGGCTTTGGCGCTGGAACTGGCGGATGTGCCCAAAAAAGACCGCCTTGCACGGGCCGACAAACAACTGGCTCTGGTGGGGCTGTCCGACTGGGCCGACCGCAAGGTGGGCGACCTCTCGGGCGGGATGCAGCAGCGTGTGGGCCTGGCCCGCGCCTTTGTGACCGAAGCGCCGATCTTGCTGATGGACGAGCCGTTCTCGGCGCTTGACCCGCTGATCCGCAGCCGCTTGCAGGAAGAATTGCTGGACCTTCAGCGCGATCTGAAACGCACCATCATATTTGTCAGCCATGACCTGGACGAGGCGTTCAAACTGGGCGGACGTATCGCCATCATGGAAGGCGGTCGCATCGTACAGGTGGGCACCCCGCGCGAGATTTTCTCGAAACCTGCGTCTGATTACGTGGCCGACTTTGTGGCCAACATGAACCCGCTCGGCGTTCTGACCGCGCGCGATGTGATGCAGGCCGAGACAGATGTGACCGGCCCGACGGTTGCTGCAGAAACACCCGTTGCAGAACTAATGCAACAGTTGAGCGGCGGTGAAACGACGTTGCGGGTGATTGAGGGCGACAGTGTTTTGGGCACCGTCACCGCACAAAGCATCGTGGACCGGCTGAGCGGTTGATCTATCCGTAGATCGCCAAACGGATGATAAAGGCGACCACGCTCAGCAGCCCGACACTCACCAGCCAAAGGGCGACGAACCAGCCGATCTGCCGCCAGCGCGGTGCCATTAATGGTAACCCTCATCCGGATCCATTTTGCCGCGGAACACCCAATAGGCATATCCAGTGTAGGCCAGGATCATCGGTATGAGAATGATGGTGCCGACCAGCGCAAACCAAAGGCTTTCGTCCGGCGCGGCCGCTTCGACGATTGTCAGGCTGGGCGGGACGATATGAGGGTAAAAGCTGATCCCGATGCCAACAAAGCACAGCACAAACAGGGTGAGTGAGGCCAGAAACGGCTGCGCATCCTTGCCATCGCGCAATCCTGTGAACAACAACCATGCCGTCAGCAGCATGGCACCGGGCATGATCACGCTGAAAAAGACACCCGGCATTGCGAACCACCGGTTGAAGTATTCGATGTCCTGGAACGGTGTCAGCAGGCTGACCACACCGATGAAGCCCAGCGTAGCGATCCCGAGGCTCCTGGCGTGGCGCTGCATCAATGCCTGCAAACCGCCTTCGGTCTTGAAGATGATCCAGGTCGCCCCGAGCAGGGCATAGCCGACCACAACCGCACATCCGGTGAGGATAGAAAACAGGCTCAGCCAATCCCACCAGCCGCCCGCATAGGCGCGGTTTTCAATCTCGATACCCTGTACGAGGGCACCCAAAGCAATCCCCTGCATCATTGCGGCAACGATAGAGCCGCCGAAAAACGCCTTGTCCCATACATGCTTCCAGCGTTCCGTCCGCCAGCGGTATTCAAACGCCACTCCGCGAAAGATAAGCGCCAGCAACATCAGAATGATCGGCATATAGAGCGCAGGCATGACAGTGGCATAGGCCAGAGGAAACACCGCGAAAAGCCCGCCGCCGCCCAGAACCAGCCAAGTCTCGTTGCCGTCCCAGATCGGCGCGATTGAGTTCATCATCACAGCTTTTTCGCGTTCGCTTTCGGCCAGCGGGAACAGAATACCAACCCCCAGATCAAAGCCGTCAAGAATGACATAGGTCAGCACAGCAAATGCGATGATCCCGGCCCAGATGAATGACAGTTCAAACATGATCGTATTCCTTATTTACCGGGAACAGAGCCGTGTGGCGGCTGCATCGCCGGCGTCGTGCCGGCGGTGCGGATCGGCCCGTCGCGCAGACCCAGTTTCAACGTGCCGGGCGACTTGTTCATCATGCGCAGCAGATAATAGGTGCCCGCACCAAAGACAAAGAAGTACACGACGATAAAGGCAACCAGCGACGCAGCGACTGCGGGTGCCGCAACAGGGGCCAAACTGTCAGAGGTGCGCAGTATGCCGTAGACGGTGAACGGCTGGCGGCCCACCTCGGTCGTGATCCAGCCTGCCAGAACCGCGACAAACCCCATTGGTCCCATCAAAAGCGAGGCCCGGTGTAGCCAGACATCCTGATAGAGCTTCCCGCGAAAACGCTGCAGCACGCTCCAAAGCCCGAGACCCAGCATGGCAAAGCCCAGCATGATCATCACGCGAAAGGACCAGAACACGATGGCGACGGGTGGTTCCTCATCGTCAGGGATTGTGTCCAACCCATCCAACGGCGCGTTCAGATCGTGTTTCAGGATCAGGCTCGACAACTTTGGTATCTCGACCGCGTAGTCGATGCGCTTTTCCTCGGGATTGGGGATACCGAACAGAATCAGCGGCGCACCCTCGGGATGGCTGTCGTAATGACCTTCCATCGCCATCACCTTGGCAGGCTGATGCTCCAGCGTATTCAACCCGTGAAAGTCACCCGCCAAGATTTGCAGCGGCGCCACGGTGATCAGCATCCACATCGCCATAGAGAACATCCGCTTTGCACCGGCGTCCGACCGGTCACGCAACAGATGCAGCGCACCTGCGCCCCCAACAACCAGCGCCGTTGTCAGATAGGCGGCAAGCACCATATGCACCAGACGGTAGGGGAAGGAGGGGTTGAAGACGATCTGCCACCAGTCTTCGGGCACAAACTGGCCCACCTCGTTCATGCCGTAGCCTGCGGGCGTCTGCATCCACGAGTTGACGGACAAGATCCAGGTCGCCGACATCAGCGTACCAAATGCCACCATGCCGGTCGCAAACATATGCAGCTTTTCACCGACACGCTCGCGTCCGAACAACATGATGCCCAGAAAACCCGCTTCGAGGAAGAAGGCAGAAAGAACCTCGTATGCCATCAACGGCCCGAGGATGGGCCCGGTCTTGTCCGAAAAGACCGCCCAGTTGGTGCCGAATTGATAGGACATCACAATGCCCGACACGACCCCCATGCCAAATGCGACAGCAAAGATCTTTTTCCAGTAGTTGAACAGCGTGAGATATGTCTCATCCCGCGAGGTCATCCACAACCCGTTCAGCACCGCAAGGTACGAGGCAAGCCCGATCGAAAATGCCGGGAAGATAATGTGGAAAGACACGGTGAATGCAAATTGGACGCGTGCAAGAGTCTCTGCCGTGAAGCCGTCTAACATATCGTACTCCGTCAGGTCTTCTGGGAGGGCCGGTTCGAGCACGACCCGTTCCTATTGATGACAGTGATATATGATAAGACAGCCTCAATACTATCGAAACCCGCATGTTGGATTAAGACCGAGCATCATGGGGTCGTTCCTGTAAGTTTTTGTTACTAATATGTAAATTAAGAATTAATGATGCTATGCGCGCACTGCGGCATGATGTTGCACCCGCTGCGTAAGGCTGTTCTTCAGGCGGAAGGTCCGCACGATGCGGTTCCCGTGATTTAAGCAAAGCCGTGAATGAAACGCCTGACGAGCGGGCGCTGTGTTGCCGGATTGCACAAGGAACGCCTGTGCCCGCACGGATGAAGGTGTATTCAGATACGAAGAAGAATGGTGCCCCCACACGGACTCGAACCGCGGACCTACTGATTACAAAGCATTTTACGGTACTTTACCATCGTTTACCGATGCGTTGCCATCTTATTGACATCTTTACCGTTTTTGATCTGAATTTACCGATCCACTAGCTGCGGTTTACCGCCGTTTCCCGATTTTTCGTGTCCTGTTTGCGTCCTAGATTTTGTCATGCCCATCAAAAAGCGCTCCCCCTACATCCCGCGGAACGAAAGGTTGCATCTCAGTGGCAAGCTGATTGAAGCGATGGCAGCCGGACAAACAGACTATCTCGTTAAGGACGATGTGATCCGAAGACTGCACCTCAAGGTCACACCAGCGGGGAACAAGACTTTCCTCATAAGGTATCGGAATACAGATGGCGTCGAACGCAAGCTGAAGCTTGGGACATTCCCAGATATGAACGTTTCAGTGGCTCGAAAGCGGGCGGGGGAGGAATTGCTGAAGGTCCAACTCGGAGATGATCCTTCGGCTTCGAAAGCCCAGCGGAGGCTGGAGCCAACATTCTCGGCATACGCGGACGGCTTCCTTGTGGACTACGCCGAAGTGCAACTTCGGCCTATCACGGTGAGGGACTACCGTGGATTGCTTAGAGGGGTGATTAACCCGGCAATCGGCGGCAAAAAACTGCTAGGTATTTCGCAAGCGGACCTACGCCAACTCCAAAAAGTTCACAGCGCAACTCCCTATAGAAGCAATAGGGCTATCGGACTTGTCCGGAGAATTTACAACTATGCGCAGGCCGCGGGAGATGTTCCAAAGGGGGCTAACCCTGCTGACGGCATCAGGCAGTTCAGAGAAGAGGGAAAAGAACGCCTTTTTAGCAATGACGAGATGATGCGCATTGGTGCTGCAATCTCTGAACTCAGAGTTAAGAACCCTTCCGCTATATACGCCTACAGCGTCATTCAGTTTCTCTTCCTAACCGGTTGCCGGAAAAGCGAGGCACTGAGGCTCCAATGGTCGGATATTGACTTCGAACGTGGCTTTCTCCGGTTTGCGCGGACGAAAACTGATCCGAGAACACAGGCTCTGACGGATGAGTTGACTGGATTGCTCCAATCGTTGCCCAGCCAACAGTTTTCAGCGTGGGTATTTCCGGGACCCGACGCTTCAAAGCACCTTGTCAATATTGCGAAATCTTGGTCAGCAGTACTTAGGTCTGCGGACGTCGGCCATGCCCGCTTGCACGACATACGTCATACAGTTCTGTCTGACATTGCTAACCAGACAGACCTTCCCACTGCAGCGGCGATTGGCGGTCACCGAAGTATTCAGTCGACAATGCGCTACGTCCACGGTCGTGCAGAAAGCACAAACCGTGCTTTGCGAAACGCTGCGGCACAGAAAGGACGTCTGCTGATCACGACGAGCAGTACCAAAGGGGAGGAAGAATGAAAAAAGTGAAACGGATCAAGCGCCCACCGCGGCGGATAACCCCAAGGCATCGCGCCGAAGAGAAAACACTCAAAAGCAAGACTGTTGTTAAGAAAGTCGCGCCCAATCCCCGCCGAGAAATAGTGACGCCTGACGGGCTGCTGAACGAAGTCGCGGCAGCGAAGCGAGCGGGGAAAAGCCCCAGCACACTGCAAAATCGTCGAAGTCTTGGAATGCCGCCCGAACATGAGCATCGCGGTCGCTTCGTCTTCTATCGACCTGAAGCAATTGATGCAGTTTGGGGTTCCAAGAAAAGGCAGTTGTAGAGTTGCGGTGACTTGGACCGAGAGGTGTAGAAAAGCTTCTTAGTATCAATTGCTTGATAGAAGAAACGGACCCATTTTTTCGGGCTTCAGTCGCGGCAGCCCCCGTAACTCTACATGTCTGGCCATGGCGAGAGATTTTCCGAAACGGACATAACACATTCAAAATGACAGGAATGGCTGACTGCTAACACCTTCAATGGCGCGGCCAAGCAAAATTATGACCATTGCTAAACCACTAATAGACATACTGCTTCCGGCTTACGCGCCTTGCCAGCACTTCGGTGATGCCTGTGCGAACGCCTGTAGCTGGAGACCGAGAGACGGTCTTGTTCCTTGCGCTTTTGGTGGCGCATTTGGGACCATAGAGGACGTGACACTTGTTATCGTTACCGCAGAGCCAGGTGATCCCCCGGATGATGCCAATTACCGGGGTGGACCAGAAGAGATGCTGAGAAACTCTGTCCGCCTGTTTGAAGAGGCGATGGAGCGGGGCGGTTTGGAGCGCGCTGGTCGACCAACGCCATTTCATCGAAACATGCGGCTCATTCTTGATTGCTTCTGGCCCGAACTGAACCTCACAGAACAACTTACAAGAACATGGACGACCAATGCGGTTCTTTGCCCAGCGCAAGTATCCGGAGGTGCTCATCTGAAGCGTGTGGAAGGAGCGTGCGCATCAACCTATCTCGGGCCACAGCTTGAAATATTCAAACATGCGTTCGTGCTGGCTCTCGGAAACAAAGCACGAGACAGGCTTGCCGCGGCTGGATTGCGATATGACTTCGTCGGACGGCATCCCAGCGCGAGAGTATCTCAAGATGATAAACTTGCTTCATGGGAGGCTGCAGCAGAGCGCTACCATCAAACGCGGTCAAAAGGAGCGAACAGGATTAATCAACAGGCACATTCTTCAAAAGGAACAAAGCCGACGCAGGCAGTCTCGGCCTTAGACCACCCGTCAAATAATGGTAGTCACGAGAGGAGTTGCTCAGAAGCAACCAAAACATTGGAGTTCTTCAGGTCCATAGACGACCACACCGACTACTCATACAAAAAGGGACGCATACAAAGCATGATCTGGTTCCGCGGACGCAAGGTCGGGGGATATAATCGCAAAGAAGATCACTGGTATCTTTCAAAGAAATTCGTTGATGAGTGTAGCTTTGCAGAGCAACTCAAGGCGCTCGGTTTTCATTTCGTCGTTCACAACCAGAAGCATGCCTATTGGAAGATACGCGGGAACCGAGCAAGAGCTGGCTTTCAGCGTGCTCTGACTAGAATGACGGGTGTATCGCTAACATAGGGGTTATCCTCATCAGGTTGGACAGTAAATCTGTTATGCTCATATCACGGATTGATAGGTCCAACGGCGCGTCAGATACTTGTTTGCCTCAGAACACGTCATGTCGACATTCTGTGCTAGTGAAAAATCGCGCAAGTTTCGGAAATTAAACAAAATTATCCGCATATCCTTCCCTGCCTCCGAACACGTCTCATTGCTACAATCGATTGCAGCTCAAGAAGGCTCAAAAAACTAGTAAAATAGGCATTTGACGCCGAAACCGCGGCGAAAAATGAGTAAAATCCCTAAAATTCATTTTATTGCCCCTAAAACCTATCAATTGATGTCGGAGGTGACCAGTTCTGTACACAAGCAACCGACGTTACTTGTGAAGGGAACCAAAAAGTATGGGCAAAGACTTCGTAACTTATTTTCGTGTTTCGACTGCACGACAGGGAGAAAGCAAATTAGGGTTAGACGCTCAAAAATCCGCGACAGATCGGTTTGTGGCTCGTTCAAACGGCAAGGTTGTCCGCGAATTCATTGAAGTTGAGAGTGGAAAGAGAAATCACAGGCCAAAACTTGAGGAAGCACTATCACTCTGCATCGAAAGTGGTGCCACACTTCTCATCGCGAAACTCGACCGGTTGGCACGAAATGTACATTTTATTTCGGGCCTTCTTGAAAGCAAGGTTCGCTTTGTTGCGGTAGACATGCCAAATGCAGACCGGTTTATGCTCCACGTATATGCTGCGATGGCCGAGGAAGAGGCGCGACGCATTAGCGAGAGGACTATTTCTGCTCTTCAAGCCGCAAAGGCGCGGGGAGTAAGGCTTGGAGAAAATGCAAAAAGCGTCGAGAAAAGAAACTCAAGCTTTGCAAATGATTTCTCCCTTCAAGTCGGGCCTTTGATCGAAGATCTTCGGAACGAGAAAGGACTGAGTTTTCGAGAAGTTGCCGAAGAACTTAACCGACGGGGTATCCGGGCGTTCAGAGGTGGGGATTGGCATCCGACGACCACACATAGGACATACAAAAGATTTATTCACCGAGTTTAGCTAGGTGGGGGAGTTACGTATCCCTAGTATAGACCGTATTAGGGAACATAACAGATGAGCCTGCGTCTGCGATTTGCCCCAACAATCTCCTCGGGACAACGCGTTTCAACCGAAAATGTGATGATTGATCGATTTCAGCTCACTGTGGGTGAGTGGCGTGCCGAAGGTACAAGGAACTCAATCTCTGTAGCCTTAAGCAACATGTCAGAGTTTTCCGTTGGCTCGACAACGAGACGTACAATCAATCTGTTCAATCGACGGGATGCTTCTCCTGAAAGAAGCAAAGTCTATCTCACAATGAGGAAATCCGGCCAAGGTCCAAGTCAGCTGACGTTGAAACCACTTATTTCGGGTCAATTGGTAGCCACATTTCTAGGGGCTGGTGGTAGCTACAGTCCTGACGCGCCCACAAGGTGCCAAATCACGTTAGATTGTAACTGGAACTTGACGAGGTTTTTGCAAGCCCACGAATTTCAACCGAGAACAAACGTCTATCGCCCACAAGTAAGATACGGCTTCCCGATGACAATAGCGCCGCAAAGAGACTGGTGGCGGAGTGAATTGCCACTCATCGGCGATGACAACGTTATTATTGGAAAAAGGGCAAGGTTTGGTTTTGCATTGAGCCGCAGCATCGAGGAACACTTTAGAAATTATGTGGCGGGAACACTCACAATTATTTCTGATGCGATGATCGAATATGGGGTTTTAGCTCCGCCCGAACTGAATTCTGAAGAAGCACTTCTCGCAGTTGATCCAGAGGAGTATAGGCTAGGAGACATTGAGTTTTATTGGGAGTTTGACCATAGCTGCCCTGTCGCTTTTGTGGACACTCTGACCCACTATTTGCCTCGCGTGGCTAAAAAGATGCGGGTTACCAAAAAGAAACTTGATATGTTTGAAAGGGTGGTTTCCCGGCAAAGCCAGAGTGCAACGGTTTACCTAACAAGAAAGCGCCAGCTTAGGGTATATGCGAAGACTACTAGACGAATAAGACTAGAAGTAACATTCGTGGATGGTTATCGCAGTGGATCACATACAACTAGCACTTTTCCAAGCCTCGCGGAAGTTGTTGACGCGGTTTCTGGACTAAAGCAAGAGGCAGCCAATACCGTTAACGAAGTGCTAGCTCACTTGAGCAGGTGGGTGGAACCTCACTTCACTGATCCTACGCCAGAGCAGTTACGTGCTGCAGTGGTCGCAGCAGCGGAAGACCCCTTCGTCGCTACCACCATAATCTACAATCTAGCAAGGCATGGTAGGATCGTATTGCAGGCTGGCGATCCCATGCTTGCGACAGTTCGGAGGCTGTCTACCGGAAGCTTCCCCGTCTTAAGGACGAAGCGGCAAAATCGTCAAATCTACGAAGTAGAACCGCGATACGAGTATGCCCGCCGTAACCTTCGACAAGTGTGAAGTGCCGCAGCCGATTGCGTGGGCGCAGAACTCACCTCAGCTTTGAAGTCTTGCCTAATTCAAGGCGGAACATTGCCGGGGAGAGTATCAAAGTTCTCTAAGAGTATTTGCTAACGCAACTCTGTCCGCTAGCTCTCCGTGCTGGTCCAACTCTTTCGTCAAGCTTGAGAGGAAATCAGGTAAACTCTCATCATCAGTATCAAGCAAAGCTAACCAGTAAATCAAAGCTTCGTCGACACTGACAATCTCAATCCGCAATCCAAGAACTGCCCTGTCTTGAATATACTTTTCGATTTCCTTCCGGTCTTGGGCTTCTGGTAGCCATCGCGCCCGTGTAAGCAACATACCTCTACTGGCCCCTGCCTCAACCATCTGGTCAGCCAAGTTGGTAACAAAATCTTTCGTTAGAGGTTGGTCCTTCACTTCGACCAGCGTATGCGCTTTGCTCTTTCGCATACACATAGCGTCGTATGGAGTTGGATCATTGACGTGATGGCTTATCACCTCGCTCCACTTGTCGCCGAGGGTTGTACCAACGTACCTCAACAGAGCCACAGAGGCACTCTCAAGGCGCTTACCGCCGGTACCGTCATTCAGCCACGCTGATAACATCCTTCCGAGTACCGGGACGGTGAGTTTGGGTGGAATTCTATATGTGATTTTTGCCGACTGTAGTCGCTTGATTTCTAGACCAAACAGCTCAATCAGCACGGCAAATGCAAGGTCTGGCTCCCGCCTTACCGAACTGACTATTTGATGCAGAGAGTTAGCGCCGGGCAACTTGTTGCCTCGCCTTGCGACCCAATCTTCATCGATCTGGTGTTCTCGATATGGATTAGAGACGTATGGATCAGCCGAAGGCGTCCATTTCACCTCGGCCTTTTCCGCTAGGTCGATGAGTGTTGGACGCGTGGATTTTTTGTACAGTGATCTAAAGTCAACTCCACCAGCCTGAGCTTGCAGCAAGTCTGGCCGAATTTCTGGATTAACCGAACATCCGGCCACATTCGTGATCGCCACAAGTCTTGCTGTCTCCTTGCCGCCGCTGACTAGCTCCTCGCAGGCAGTGCGAAGTGAGACTGGCAGATTGTACTCCTTTGATGAGGATGGGCTTAACCGAGACAACGCGTTTTTCATATGCTCGGTCATTTTCGCGGCAAGTGCTTGTGGCGTCATTTGAGAGTACTAATCCAACCTGATTTTGAGTTTTCGCCTTCGTCATATTAAAACTCAAATCTAAACTCAAGCCCCTTACGCTTGCCAATATCCACGCAATTAGGAAACTGTTGATCAGCGGCAACTATGGTGTCTACGTCGACGTTTGGCATTTACTGGAACGCCGAACCGGCCTAGATTTAGGTGGGTACCCGCTAGATGGTACCATTTCTTGTTGGCTAGGGTGTATGATGGCAGCGAACAGTCTTTCTGCGGTTTCTCTCTTCTCGGGCGCGGGCGGTATGGACGTCGGTTTTCAAGCTGCTGGATTTCGAGTTGAAATAGCGAACGACATAGACCCAGACGCGTGCGAGACATACCGTCGGAACCACGGGTCGCGGATTGTCGAGGGAGACTTGCGGGAACACTGGGGGGAGTTAAAGCACTTTGAAGGCGTAGATATTCTCTTTGGAGGGCCTCCATGCCAAGGTTTTTCAGTTGCAGGAAAAATGGACCCGCAGGATGCGAGGAGTGAGCTGCTTGGCTCCTTTTTTGATGCGGTAGAAGCGCTTAGGCCAAGAGCGTTTGTTTGTGAGAATGTTAAGGCGCTTGCTGTGCTCCAAAAATGGGAGGGCGTTAGGGAAGGGATTATTGCCCGGATTGCGAAGGACTATCTCGTTTCTATGGTAGTGCTGGATGCAAGCGACTTTGGAGTACCTCAAAGGCGAGAGCGTGTCTTTATCATTGGGATGCGAAAGGCCGGAAATTCACTCACTGATGGGCAGTTCCAGCGGATCGTCGAAGAGTTGCTTAAATCGCAGTATTGCGATGCGCCTACAGTAAAGTCTGTTGTCACAAAGCTGGGTAGAGCTGGGAGCATAGCGAACCCGCGTGAATGCAAGGCGCGCATAACCTTTGCGCGAGCGCCAGTGCTTAGAAAGTCTCCATACGCGGGCATGCTCTTTAACGGTGCTGGAAGGCCTCTCAAAAGCGACGGATTTGCTTCTACCCTTCCTGCATCAATGGGGGGGAACAAGACGCCAATAGTTGATGAGGCGGAGATTTTTGAGGGCGCTCCAAGTTTCGTTGAGGCTTATCACAAGCGACTTTTGGAAGGTAAGGACCCAAGGATTGGCCAAGCACCGAAGAGACTGCGTCGTCTCACCATCGACGAGTGCCTAGTGTTCCAGACCTTTCCGTCCAACTACTGTCTCGCCGGACGGAGCAGCTCCATCTTCAGGCAGATAGGCAATGCGGTGCCATGTAATTTGGCTCAAGCTGTTGGTAACGTTGTGAGAAAACTGCTGGCGGAAAGCGACTTAAGCCTGCTGTACACAGACGTTTCTCGGTTTGATCGCGCTGCCTAACGCTGAAAATCAATTAGGAAAAACCGACTAGATGGTCAAAATTACGTGCGTCCTATGCGCGTCCTAGCTGCTCGCTACAATCGATTGCAAGCCTTGCCGCCATCTAAGTGTTTGATTTTTATCGAAAAAATGGTGCCCCCACACGGACTTGAACCGCGGACCTACTGATTACAAATCAGTTGCTCTACCAGCTGAGCTATAGGGGCAGGCACCCGAGGGTGACTTTCGCTGAGCAGGCGATACCAAGCTGCAGCGTGGGCGTTCTTTAGTAGATGCAGATTGAGGATGCAAGCACTGTCGGCGCAGAATTTGCATGATTTTTGCTGTCTTCCGATCCGCTGCCACATTGCCATGTTTTTGGCGTTTTACACGAGGTCCGCTTGCCTATATCCAATGGCCCATCCGCAATCTATCGAGTATCCCTCATGCAACTGGTTCTGCACACTGGCGTCCATTACACAGAGCAAGAGCGTTTGATCAAATCGGTCCTACGCAACAAAGATGATTTTGCCCAGCGCGGGATCATCGTGCCGGGGCCGAACAGTTACCGGGGGCTGATGCGCGATACGTTGAACGCGATGAGCCGTGCGGCGGCTTCGCCTGATGCGCGTGACGTGCTTTTGGACGTGATCCTTGACGGCAGCCCGGCGGATCGGGTGATCCTGTCTGATGCGAATTTCTTTCGTACCGCAGGGACGGCCGTTCAACGAGGTATACTCTATCCTGCAGCAGCGCAGCGGATGGCCTCGATGGTATCTCTTTTCCCCGATGACGAGATCGAAATCTTCATGGGTATCCGTAATCCCGCTACGCTGGTGCCGTTGCTTTATGCCACGTCAATCGACCAGTCACCCGAAGCCTTCTGGGAAGGCCGCCGCCCGCAGGACCTGCTGTGGTCCGAGCTGATTGCAGGTATCCGCGAAGCTGCACCCAGCGTGCCCATCACGGTTTGGTGCAACGAGGATACGCCTGTGATCTGGTCGCAGGTCATCCGGGACATGGCAGGGATCGAGCATCACGAAAAGATCGTTGGCGGTTTTGATCTTCTCAGCAGCATCATGTCGAAAGAGGGGATGGAGCGGCTGCGCAGCTATATGCATTCGCATCAGGAAATGACCGAGATCCAAAAGCGCCGGGTCATTGCGGCTTTCCTCGACAAATTTGCCCTTGAGGACGAGATTGAAGAAGAACTCGACATGCCTGGCTGGACCGAAGAACTGGTCGAAGAGCTGACCGATATTTACGACGAAGACCTGTTGCAGGTGCAGCGCATTCAGGGCGTGACGGTCATCACGCCCTGAAATCCGCTCCTGTAAGGGGGGACTAGGCCAGCGTACCAGCCACTTCGCAGATCACGTCATAGGCCATGTCCACGTCTTCTGCCGTGCACGTAAAGGCACCTGCCTGGAACCGGATCACGAAATCGCCGTCGATGCGGGTTTGCGTCAGGTAGATGCGGCCATCGTCGTTGATCGCTTGCACCAACCGCTGGTTCAGCGATTCAAGATCGCCTGCGCCATCCGGGACAAAGCGGAACGTGAACAGGGACAGCATGGGCGGTGTGACCACCTCGAACCCCGGCGCGTCGTCCAGGCGGGTCGCGAGGTTTTCGGCCCAGTTCACATGGTTGCGGATCATCTGGCGCAGGCCGTCCAGCCCGTGTGCGCGCAACAGGAACCATAGCTTCAGTGCGCGGAACCGGCGGCCAAGGGGCACGGACCATTCGGAATAGTTCACGATTCCATCCGCGCCTTCGGTCTTGAGGTATTCGGGCTGGATGGCGAGCGTTTTGACCAAGGTCGCGGGATCGCGCAGAAAATGTGTGGTGCAGTCAAACTGTGCGCCCAGCCACTTGTGCGGATTCAGCACCATACTGTCGGCGCGTTCCACACCGCGCCAAATCGTCTGATACTCTGGACAGATCATCGCCGCCCCGGCCCAGGCCGCATCGACATGGGTATAAAGCCCCTCGGCCTCTGCCACGTCCATCACTGCGTTCAGATCGTCAGAGGCACCCGCGCTGGTGCCTCCGATACAGGCAATGATACCCGCAGGCGCGTAACCTGCCGCCCGGTCCGCGGCGATGGCGTCGCGCAACGCGTCTGCGTCCATTGCGCGGCTCTCACCGGAGGTGGGTATCCGCACGAGGTTCTCTTCACCTATGCCCGCGATCCAGATGGCGCGGTCGATCGAGGTATGCACCTCTGCACTGCAATAGATGCGCAGGCGCGGCTGGCCGCTGAGACCCTCGCGGTTGCCCGCCCAGTCCAGCGTCCGTTCGCGCATCGACAAAACAGCGCAAAGCGTTGCGGTGCTGGCGCTGTCCTGAATGACCCCGGTGAAGCCGTCGGGCAGGCCCACCGCCTGACGCATCCAATCGCAGACCCGCGTTTCAAGCTCGGTCGCGGCAGGGGAGGTTTGCCACAACATGCATTGGGCGGCGATGGCCGAAACATAGGTCTCCGCCAGCACGGAAACGGGGGCGGCGTTCGCGGGGAAATAGGCAAAGAACCGGGGGTGCTGCCAATGGGTCATACCGGGCATAATCTTGTGTTCAAGATCGCTCAGGATATCGTCCAGTGGTTCAGCGCCTTCGGGGGCGCTGGCGGGCAGGGTAGCGATGACCTCGCCCGGTTGGGTCTGCGCCCGCACAGGGCGATCCCGCAGGCCCGCGTGATAGTCAGCCGCCCATTCCGCCGCATCCGCGCCGCGCTTTCTGAAGTCTTCCCATTCCATGCGCTGTCCTTTGTCGTGTTCCGCAGCTACGGCTGCATTCTTCCATGATATCCGTGCCTTGCAAGGCGTTCCTGTCACAGTGTCACCCGAGGCTCGGGTCGTCCTTGTGCCACGTCCCGCTGCACAAAAGTTGCGCCGTTCATCGGGCGTTTGGTCAGTTCCTCTTCCCGTACACCCGTGGTGGCCGATGTGACATAGAGATCGCGCAGATCCGGCCCGCCAAAGGCCGGGCAACTGGGCTGGCGGGCGGGGACGGCAATGCGGTCAACCTCGCGGCCCGTGGGATCAAAGCACACCACACAATACCCGCCCCACATGGCGACCCATAAGTTGCCCGCCGCATCCGTCACCGCGCCGTCGGGATATAGCCGTGCTTCCGTCAGATCGACAAAGACCTCCGCCGGTCCCTCCGGCCAGCCATCAGCCGCAGTCAGGGGTTGCCGCATGATCCGGTGCGTTGGCGTATCGGTGTAATAGGCACAGTTTTGGTCGGGGGCAAAGGAGATGGTATTGCTGACCGTGACGCCCTCAACAAGCTGACGCAATTCGCCTTTGTAATAGCGGTAGATCGCCGCGATGCCCGGCTCGGTCTCTTTCCCCATGGTCCCGACCCAGAACCCGCCCCAAGGGTCAGCGCGGCCATCGTTGGACCGCGTGAGCGGGTTCTCTGCATCAAAGGCACAGAGCCGCTCGCGTTCGCCATTGCCAATGTCAAAGGTCCAGAAGGCGGTTTCAGACGTGAGGAAAAGCCGCTCTGCGTCGATAATGCCAGCGGCCGAGAAACTTTCATCGAACTGCCATTCCTGCGTCTGCCCGTCTTCGCCCTGCGCCAACATGCGTTGGCCCAGAATGTCGAACCAGTAGAGTGTTTGGCGGTCTGGATGCCACAACGGCCCCTCGCCCAAGCTGCATAGGCGTGTGTCGAATGGGGTCATCGGTCTGTCCTGTTTTGCAAAAGGGTCATTGGGCTTTGGTCGGTTCTTGCAACAGACGGTAGGCGGCAGTCAGTCCGGCAATCAACATGCGGTCCGCATCTGCGAGGGTGGCCGGTGCCCCTTGGGTCTGCAAAGCGCGCACATAGGGGGCAACGGCGCTTTGCGCCCCAATCAGGGCAATATTCATGCCCAACCAGTAGGGCCGTGCGGCTGCCATTTCTGCACCAATCAGCAAGCCCTTCAGGCGGGCTTTGCCTAGGGCCGGCGCGGTCTCCTCCAACAGATGATCGGCATGGATGGCAAAGAGCCGCGCTGCGAGCTTTTCCGGGCGGCTCAGCGCGTCCTCGACCGTGCGGTCAAAAGTGGCCTTGTCCCAGTCGGACCCTGTCAGCGCCGTTTGATAAAGCGGATGCCCGGTGATCAGTTCAGCCAGCGTGCCGCTGAGATAGGTCTGGAAGCTGACCACTTCGCCCGCTGAAATCTGCACCCAGAGGGTTGTATCACCGGGCAGACAAATCACGCCGTCCCAGCCGGGGTTCAGTGCCTGAAATCCCGCAATTGCCGCCGGGGCGGACTGAGTGACATCCGATGGCGTGCTTTGCCGCAAACCGGGAAGGATATGGAGGGTGCGACCGGCCATATGCACCGGGATCAACTTGTCGGGCAGGGGCGTGCAGGGCACGGCCCGCAATGCAGGCTCAAACCATGCACCGCAGGCGATGATCGCAGTGGTGGGAAGGGCCTCGAGAGCATTCAGAAGGGATGATACCGTGGCGTCCGGCTCCGATGTGTCATCAAGTTCGATCTGTGTTGAGGCCTTCACGGTGCCACCGCTGATCGACCAGCCTCGCAAGGTACCGCTGTCCGCCGATAGGCCGATCCAGTCTGGCGCTGCTTGGTTGGTCATCTCAACCCCACCGCGTCTTGCGTTGCATCGGTCAAAAGCATGGTCCGCCCTTTCGTGTGAATCCTGTGAAGGCCAGATTAACACTTCGTCCCAAGATAACGATAGGCGATGGGCGTGTTTTTATTTTATACATAAAATGTTTTGACCTGAAGGATAATCTGATTACATTTGGCCGCAAGACATCGACTCGATGACAACAACCTGAGATTTGGGGGCGACATGCGTGCAATTTGTCTGGGCGGCGGGCCGGCTGGCCTATACTTCGGCATCTCTTTGAAACTGCGTGATCCGCAAGCTGAAGTGACTGTGCTGGAACGTAACCGCCCCGACGACACCTTTGGATGGGGCGTGGTTCTCTCGGACGAGACGCTGTCGAATCTCGAAGCCAACGATCCCGTCTCAGCCGCAGAGATTCGCAAGAATTTTGCCTATTGGGACGACATGGCGCTGGTCTATAAAGGCCAGAAGACGGTCAGCTCCGGCCACGGGTTCTGCGGGATCGGACGGATGCGTTTGTTGCAAATTTTGCAGAACCGCGCCCGCGATCTGGGCGTCGATCTGCAATTCGAGACCGAGGTCAAATCAGCATCGGCCTATATGGACGACTACGACATGGTGGTGGCCTGCGACGGGCTGAACTCCAAAACGCGTATGGAATTTCAGGACACCTTTCAGCCCGATGTAGATGTGCGCAAATGCCAGTTTGTCTGGCTCGGCACGCACCAGAAATTCGACGACGCCTTCACCTTTATCTTCGAGAAGACAGATAAGGGGTGGCTTTGGGTCCATGCCTATCAATTTGATGAGGATACGGCGACTTTCATTGTGGAATGTTCGCAGCAGACCTTTGACAACTACGGCTTTGGCGAGATGTCGCAGCAGGACACCATTGCGATCTGCGAAGAGGTGTTCGAGAAGCATCTGGGCGGTCATGCGCTGATGACCAATGCCAACCACATTCGCGGGTCGGCCTGGATCAGATTCCCCCGTGTGCTCTGCGAAAAATGGCATCACGAGAATGTCGTGCTGCTGGGCGATGCGGCGGCGACGGCGCATTTCTCCATCGGGTCGGGGACCAAGCTAGCGCTGGAATCCGCCATTTCGCTGGCCGATCATGTCCATGCCGAAGGCGAGATCGACGTGGCCTTCGCGAAATACGAGGACGCGCGGCGGCTTGAAGTGCTGCGCTTGCAGTCGGCGGCGCGTAACTCACTGGAATGGTTCGAGGATGTGGAGCGGTATCTTGATCTTGATCCGGTGCAGCTGAACTACTCGATGCTGACCCGCTCGCAACGGATAAGCCATGAAAACCTGCGCGCCCGCGACCCTGAATGGCTGGCGGGTGCCGAGAAGTGGTTCATGGAACAGGCCGGTGCCGGGTCCAATGGCCCCGCACGCGCGCCCATGTTTGCGCCGTTCCAAATGCGCGATCTGAAGCTCGAGAACCGCGTCGTCGTCTCGCCGATGGCGCAGTACAAAGCGGTCGATGGCTGTCCGACCGACTGGCACCTCATTCACTACGGTGAACGGGCCAAGGGCGGGGCAGGGTTGGTCTATACCGAGATGACCTGCGTGAGTGCTGATGGGCGGATTACGCCTGGCTGTCCGGGGCTTTACGCGCCTGAACACGAGGCTGCATGGAAGCGGCTGACTGATTTCGTACACACCGAAACCGACGCAAAAATCTGTTGCCAGATCGGCCACGCGGGGCGCAAGGGGGCGACACGGATCGGTTGGGAAGGGATGGACAAGCCGCTATCCGAGGGGGCGTGGGACATTTATTCGGCCTCCGCGATCCCGTGGTCAGAGGAAAACGCCACTCCAATCGAAGCCAGCCGCGCCGACATGGACCGGATCCGCAATGATTTTGTGGCGGCGGCCCAGATGGCAGAGCGTGCGGGCTTTGACATGATCGAGCTACACGCCGCCCACGGGTATTTCATTTCGTCCTTTATCTCGCCGCTGTCCAACACACGCAGCGATGAATACGGCGGCTCGCTTGAGAACCGCATGCGCTATCCTTTGGAAGTCTTCGAGGCCATGCGCGTGGTCTGGCCCAAGGGCAAGCCGATGTCCGTGCGTATTTCGGCCAATGACTGGCACGCAGACGGCGTGACGCCCGAAGAGGCAGTGCAAATTGCCGGCATGTTCGAGGCGGCAGGCGCTGACATCATCGACGTCTCCGCCGGTCAGACCTCGACAGAGGCGCAACCGGTCTATGGCCGCATGTTCCAGACGCCATTCTCGGACCGCATTCGCAACGAAGGCGGGATCAAGACGATGGCCGTGGGCAACATATTCGAGGCGGATCATGTCAATTCGATTTTGATGGCGGGACGGGCGGATCTGGTCTGCCTTGCACGGCCCCATCTGACCGATCCCTATTGGACGTTACGTGAAGGGGCGGCAATCGGCGACCGGCACGCCAAGTGGCCCTTGCCCTACGAAGCAGGGCGCGATCAGATGTGGCGGCTGGCCGACAAGGCCGCGGAAATGGAGAAAGTATGAGACAGATTTTGGTAACAGGCGGCGGATCGGGCATTGGCCGCGACGTGGCGCAGGACTTTTTGGCGCGCGGCGACGAGGTGACCATCGCAGGGCGCCGCATGGACGCGCTTGAGGAAACCTCAGGCGGCAAGATGCGCTGTGTGCAGGTGGACATCACCGATGAGGACGGGGTCAAATCCATGTTCGATCGTCCCTATGATGTGGTCGTTGCCAACGCAGGCTATGGCCACGGAATGCCGGTCAAGGACATGCCGCTGCAGCTTTTCAATGATACATTGGCCGTGAACCTCACCGGCACCTTTCTGACCTTCCGCGAAACATTGCAGGCCGGAATGCAGCCCGGTGGGCGATTGATCGCCATGGCGTCGATTGCCAGCCTCAAGGGCGGTGGCGGTCTGGCGGCCTATGCGGCGGCCAAGCATGGTGTGCTGGGGCTGGTGCGGTCCCTTGCTATCGAGGTGGCCAAATCGGGCATCACCTGCAACGCGGTCTGCCCCGGTTTCGTGGACACCGACATGGCAGCGGGTGCGGTCAAGAACGTCATGAAACGCATGGAAGTCGACCAAGCGGCCGCCGAGAAAATGCTGGTGACCAATAACCCGATGCGCCGGATGATCACAGTGGATGAAGTCACCGCCGCTGTGCGGTTCCTGGCATCGCCAGAAGCTTCGATGATCAACGGTCATGATCTGGTGGTCTCGGGCGGCGAAATATGACAGCGGCCAAAGACCGCGTGCGACTGTGGCTTCGGCTGCTGAAAGTCGTGCGCGGCATTGAGCACGAGTTGCGCGATAACCTGCGGCGGGGTCACAACACGACCCTGCCGCGATTTGATGTGATGTCGGCTCTGTCGCGCCACCCCGAGGGGCTGAAAATGAGCCAGTTGTCCGGCGTGTTGCGCGTCTCGAACGGTAATGTGACAGGCATCGCCGACCGGCTGGGCGAAGAGGGGCTGGTTGAACGGATCGCCGTCCCCGACGACCGCCGCGCCATCTTGCTGAAATTAACACCTGCGGGAGAGCGGGAATTTGCGGTCCAGGCCCGCGCCCATGAGAATTGGATCAACGAGATGTTGAGCGGCGTCAGCCCCGAAGATGCCCGCGCGATGGCGGAACGCTTGCAGGCCTTTGCGGCCGCCGCAGACGCCGATACCCAAAAGAAGGAAAGCGTACATGCGCAGTGATGTGAAACATTTTATTTGTGAAATCGAGAACGGGATCGCCACTGTCCGGCTGGATCGGCCTGATCGTAAAAACCCGCTCACATTCGACAGCTATGCCGAGATGCGCGACTGGTTCCGCGATCTGGTCTATGCCGATGACGTTGATGTGGTGGTCTTTGGATCCAATGGGGGCAACTTTAGCTCTGGCGGCGATGTGCATGATATCATTGGGCCTTTGACCCGGATGAACATGAAAGAACTGCTGCGGTTCACCCGCATGACCGGCGATTTGGTCAAGGCGATTGTGAACTGCGGCAAGCCTGTGGTTGCGGCTGTGGACGGCATCTGCGTGGGCGCGGGGGCGATCATTGCGATGGCATCGGACCTGCGGGTTGCAACACCCGAGGCGAAAACCGCATTTTTGTTCACCCGCGTCGGGCTGGCGGGCTGCGACATGGGGGCCTGTGCAATCCTGCCGCGTGTGATTGGCCAGACCCGCGCGGCAGAACTGCTTTACACGGGCCGGTCGATGTCGGCGGAGGAAGGCGAACGCTGGGGCTTCTTCAATCGCTTGGTTTCATCAGATGCACTGGACGCGGAGGCTTTGGCGCTGGCGCAGCAAATACAGGCCGGGCCGAACTTTGCGCATATGATGACCAAGACCATGCTGGCGCAGGAATGGTCGATGTCGATCGAGCAAGCGATCGAGGCCGAAGCGCAGGCGCAGGCAATTTGCATGCAAACGGGCGATTTCGAGCGGGCGTATAAAGCGTTCGTGGCCAAGGAGCGCCCTGTTTTCGAGGGGGACTGACGTGGGGCCGTCGACTGGGGCTCTGCCCCAGACCCCGCGGGATATAAGGCCAAAAAGAGAAAGCAAGAAAGAAGGGATGTGGCGCGATGAGTGACCGGAGTTTTCTGACCTGGCCGTTTTTTGAAGAGCGGCATCGGGAGTTGGCGGATGCGCTGGACGGTTGGGCCACGCAGCATTTGAGTGCTGTGGATCACAGCGATACCGATGCGGCCTGCCGGTCGATTGTCACCTTGCTGGGCGAGGGGGGATGGTTGCGCCATTCAGGCGCTCAGGCGGGGGAGCGCCTTGACGTGCGCAGCCTGTGTCTGATCCGGGAAACTCTGGCGCGGCATGATGGCCTGGCTGACTTTGCCTTTGCCATGCAGGGATTGGGGACTGGCGCGATATCGCTTTTCGGGACAGAGGAGCAGCAGAGCGAATGGCTGCCGAAAACCCGCAGCGGTGCCGCGATTTCCGCCTTTGCGCTGACAGAACCGCAGTCGGGGTCTGATGTGGCAAGCTCGACCATGACGGCAACGGCTGACGGAAATGGTTTTGTGCTGGATGGGCGCAAGACCTGGATTTCCAATGGAGGGATTGCAGATGTCTACACCGTCTTTGCTAGGACGGGTGAGGCACCGGGGGCAAAGGGCCTGTCGGCTTTTGTCGTGCCTGCCGACACCCCCGGATTGAAGGTGGAAGAGCGGCTTGAGGTGATCGCACCGCATCCGCTGGCCACGTTGCATTTTGATGGGGTGAAAGTGCCCGGATCGGCTTTGATCGGCGAGAGTGGCCGCGGTTTCGGCATCGCCATGTCGGTGCTGGATGTGTTCCGCTCTACCGTGGCGGCGGCCGCATTGGGCTTTGCCCGGCGTGCGCTGGATGAGGCGATCGAGCGGGTCACCAGCCGCAAGGTGCAGGGTGCGCCGCTATCGGATTTGCAAATAGTGCAAGGGCATATCGCGGATATGGCGGTGGATGTGGATGCTTCCGCTTTGTTGATCTACCGTGCTGCCTGGGCCAAGGACAGTGGTGCGCCACGGGTCACGCGCGAGGCGGCGATGGCCAAATTGTTCGCCACGGATCATGCGCAGACCGTTATCGACAAGGCCGTGCAATTGCACGGGGGCGACGGTGTGCGTCACGGTCAAATGGTTGAAAGTCTGTACCGCGAAATCCGCGCTCTGCGCATTTACGAAGGGGCATCCGATGTGCAGCGTGTGGTGATTGCCCGCCAAACTCTGGGGAGCAGATAGATGCTGGGACCGTCAGCGCATAGTGACACCTTCACCCGCGACAACCTGCCGGATATGGGGCAGTGGCCTGACCTGCTGCTGGAGGCTTTCGACTATCCCGATCAACTGAACGTCGGCGTGGAACTGACGGATGAGATGGTCGAAAAAGGATTTGGCGATCATACCGCGCTGATCGGCAACGGGCGCAGACGCACCTACAAGGAACTGACGGATTGGACCAACAAGCTGGCCAATGCGATGGTGGATCATCTGGGGCTGAAGCCGGGCAACCGGGTGCTGATCCGGTCTGCGAATAACCCCGCGATGGTGGCGTGTTGGTTGGCTGCGACCAAGGCAGGGGCGGTTGTGGTCAATACCATGCCGATGTTGCGGGCGGGTGAACTGGCCGCGATCGTGGACAAGGCCCAGATCTCACATGCGCTTTGTGACACGCGGTTGATGGACGAGATGACGGCCTGTGCGAAAACCTCTGACTTTCTGACCAGTGTTGTGGGTTTCGACGGGACCAGCAATCATGACGCCGAACTGGACCGACTGGCACTGGAAAAACCTGTACAGTTTCAGGCTGTGGAAACGGCGCAGGATGATGTGGCGCTGCTGGGCTTTACCTCGGGCACTACGGGCGAGCCGAAGGCGACGATGCATTTTCACCGCGATCTGCTGATCATCGCGGATGGGTATGCCCGCGAAGTCTTGCAAGTGACCCCTGATGACGTCTTTGTCGGCTCGCCGCCTTTGGCCTTTACCTTCGGGCTGGGGGGGCTGGCGGTTTTCCCGTTGCGTTTTGGTGCGGCAGCGACACTGCTGGAGACAGCAAGCCCGCCCAATATGATCGAGATCATCGAGAAATTTAAAGCGACGGTGTGTTTTACCGCGCCCACTGCTTACCGCGCCATGTTGCAGGCGATGGAAGAGGGGGCGGACCTGTCCTCGCTGCGGGCGGCCGTCAGCGCGGGGGAGACCTTGCCCGCACCCGTCTATCATGACTGGAAAGAAAAGACCGGCAAGCCGATGCTGGACGGGATCGGCGCGACCGAAATGCTGCATATCTTTATCTCGAACCGCTTTGATGATCACAGGGCGGCTTGTACCGGTAAACCTGTCACCGGCTATGAGGCCAGGATCATTGATGAGAACGGCGATGAAGTGCCGCGCGGAGAGGTCGGGCGTCTGGCCGTGCGCGGGCCTACGGGGTGCCGTTATCTCGCGGATGCGCGGCAGCAGGCCTATGTGAAGGACGGATGGAACATCACCGGTGACAGTTTCAGCATGGATGCGGACGGTTATCTGCATTTTGCGGCCCGCAACGACGATATGATCATCAGCGCAGGCTATAACATCGCCGGCCCGGAAGTGGAGGCCGCCTTGCTGTCGCATCCTGCGGTCAGCGAATGTGGCGTTGTGGCCGCCGCAGACGAAACGCGAGGTGCCATCGTGCAGGCGCATATCGTGCTGGTGGCCGGCGTCAAAGGAGATGATGCGCTGATTAAGGAACTGCAGAACCATGTGAAAAGCACCATCGCCCCTTACAAGTACCCGCGTGATATCCGGTTCATCGACGCGCTGCCCAAGACGGCTACGGGCAAGATCCAGCGCTTCGCGTTGAGAGAGCAGTCATGAGCGATTTCGACGATGCCTCGACGGGGGCGAAAATGGATTTTGCCAAGGATATGTCCTATGGCGACTATCTGGGCCTTGATGCGATCCTGACTGCGCAACACCCGTTGTCTGATGCCCATGACGAGATGCTGTTCATCGTGCAGCATCAGACATCCGAGCTTTGGATGCGGCTGGCCATTCACGAGCTTCAGGCGGCGCGAGCGGTGATGATGGAAGGCAAGCTGAAACCGGCGTTCAAGATGTTGACCCGCGTGGCACGCATATTTGAGCAGCTGAACTCGGCCTGGGACGTGTTGCGCACCATGACGCCCAGTGAATACACGGCGTTTCGCCCTTCACTGGGAAATTCATCTGGGTTCCAGTCGCATCAATACCGCTTGGTTGAATATCTGCTGGGCAACCGCATCGGGGCGCTGATGAAGCTCCACGCGCACAAGCCGGATGCCTATGAAGCGCTGAGCGCGGAACTGGCGTTGCCGAGCCTGTATCAGGTGGCCATCGACGTCACCTGCTCGCGGATGGGGGTGGCCTCCTTGGCCGGACAACCCAGCACCGAAGACTGGAAGGCCGACCCGGCCATTCAGGAACTGTGGCAGAAGGTGTACGAAGACCCCGGCACCTATTGGGAGCTGTACGAATTGGCCGAGAAACTGGTCGATCTTGAGGATTATTTCCGCCGTTGGCGGTTCAACCATGTCACCACCGTTGAGCGGATCATCGGCTTCAAACGCGGCACCGGCGGCACCAGTGGTGTGGCCTATCTGCGCAAGATGCTAGAGGTCGAGCTGTTTCCGGAGTTATGGCATGTCAGAGGAGCATTATAAGTGGCGAACGTGTTGAACAAAGAGGCTTTTATCATCCCCGAAGGTGTCGTCTATCTGGATGGCAACTCGCTGGGACCGATGCCCAAAACTGTGCCTGAACGGGTGGCAGGCACGATGAATGACGAATGGGCCCAAATGCTGATCGGCGGCTGGAACAAGGCAGGCTGGATGGCTATGCCATCGGATGTGGGCGATGCGGTGGGCCAATTGATAGGCGCGGCATCGGGGTCTGTGGTGATGGGCGACACGTTGTCGGTCAAGGTTTATCAGGCACTGGCCGCAGGATTGAAAATGCGCCCGGACCGGCGGGTGATCCTGTCTGATACCGGCAATTTCCCGAGCGATCTCTATATGGCTGAAGGGTTGGTCGGGCTGCTACAGCAGGGTTATGAGCTGCGCACCGTTGCGCCTGACGAAGTGGCGGATGCCATCGGTGATGATGTCGCCGTCGTGATGCTGACAGAGGTCGATTACCGCACCGGCCGCATGCACGACATGAAGACGATCACCGAAATGACCCATGCAGCGGGCGCGGTGATGGTCTGGGATCTGGCCCATTCTGCGGGTGCCATCCCTGTCGATCTGGCCGCAGCAAACTGCGAATTTGCGGTGGGCTGCACCTATAAATATCTTAATGGCGGGCCGGGTGCCCCTGCGTTCATCTATGTGCGCCCCGATCTGGCCGATAGTGCTGAGCCGGCGCTTAGCGGATGGTTGGGCCATCACAGCCCGTTCGATTTCGATCTGCACTACAAACCCGCCAAAGGGATCGAGCGGATGCGCGTGGGCACGCCGCCGGTGCTGCAACTGGCGGCACTTCAGTCAGCGATGGCAGTCTGGGAAGGCGTGTCGATGCAGGATGTCCGCGCAGCTTCCATCGAACTGCAAGAGCAATTTATCGAGGAAGTCGAGCGGGACGTGCCGCAGCTGACCCTTGCCAGCCCCCGTGACAGCACCGTGCGCGGCTCGCAAGTCTCGTTCCGGTTCGAGCATGGCTATGCTGCGATGCAGGCGCTCATCGACCGGGGGGTGATCGGCGATTTCCGTGCGCCTGAAATCATGCGCTTTGGCTTTACGCCGCTTTATCTGGATGCGGGCGATGTGAGTGCTGCGGTGCGGGTGATCAAGGATGTGATGGAGAACGCCTTGTGGGACGATGAAAACTACAAGGTTCGCAGCCGCGTGACCTAGTCCCGCCGGTTAAACGGCGGGGCCACATCGGCGGTCAACCAATCTGATAATCAGACGGCGATTTTGCCGCCACCTTTTTTGGTCACCACAACCACCGAAGGGCGCGGCGGCATGGCGGGGTCAAAGTCTGGCCAGCGCGTCGCGGGGTCTTCGAAGGTCGAGGCGCGTTCAAACCCTTTGAGGTCTTTTGTGCCGTCGGTACCGGGATGCTGGACCGCCAGAAACAAAGTCTTTCCGTCGTCGGTGAAATAGGGGCCGCACATCTCGCCGCCGACGGGACACCGGAAAAACAGCTTTGAAGTGCCGCGCGCGGTGCCTTCAGTCTCCACCGCATAAAGCCCGTCAGATTTGCCGGTCCTTCCCCAGTTCGATCCCTGATCGGTAGACACCCACAACCGCCCGTCCGCGTCGATGGCGCAATTGTCGGGCGATCCGAACCAGCCGTTCTCGGATGTTTCCGGGTTCCATTGGGCACCGACTTCGGCCAGTGATGGATCGCCACATTTCACGAGGATCGACCATGTGCCGAAGGTCGCCGCGTGGTTGCCGCCATCTTCCTTGATCTCGATGATATGGCCAAAACGGCTTTTGGAACGGGGGTTTGCGGGGTTTACTTCATCCGGTTCTCTGCGTGAGTTGTTGGTCAGCATGATATAGGCGGTGCCGTCGCCGCGCGGCTGCGCATCCTCGGGACGGTCCATCGGCGTGGCCCCCAGCGCGTCGGCGGCGAGGCGCGTGTCAATCAGCACATCGGCCTGAGAGGCAAAGCCGTTCACGGTCGTCAGTGGCCCGGTCCCATGCACCAGTGGCATCCATGTGACGGTGCCATCGGCGTCAAACCGCGCCACATAAAGCGTGCCTTCGTCCAAGAGCTTGCCGTTCTCGGAGGCGACATCGGAAACTGTACCGTCGGAGACATATTTATACTGATAATCAAAGCGGTTGTCGTCGCCCATATAGACCACGAGCTTGCCATCGCTGCTGACTGTGGTCTCGGCCCCCTCATGACGAAACCGGCCCAAAGCGGTGCGCTTGATCGGGGTTGAGGTCGGGTCCATCGGATCCACTTCGACCACCCAGCCGAATTTGTTGGGCGCGTTTGGTTCGCGGTCGATGTTAAAGCGGTCGTGCCGGGTTCCCCAGTTGTACCACATGCCCGGCACGCCATAACGTTTCTTGGAGGCTGCATCGCTGTGCGCGGAAAGATCGGGCTTTCCCTCGGCATCCAGCACATCGGTCCAGTAGTAGCCGTGAAAGTTTTCCTCGGCCATCAACCAAGTGCCCCAGGGGGTCATGCCGCCTGCACAATTGTTCAGCGTGCCGATGACGTTGACACCATCGGGATCGTCGCTCGTTTTCATGCGCTCGTGACCCGCGGCAGGTCCGCTCAACACCATGGCGGTATCAAGCGGCGTGATGCGGCGGTTCATCTTCCCATCCCGCACGACCTGCCATGTGCCTGCATTGTCCTTGGTGATCTCGACAATAGACCCGCCGTGGGCGGCCATCTCGATGTCGATCAGCTCTGGCGTCATACCGGCAAAGCCATCGCGGTCCTGACGGCCCAGACCGGGGAACATCACCTCTTCGTTGGTGTATTCGTGGTTCACACAAAGCAACCCACGCGTGCCAGCCTCATTCAGCGGCACAAATCCGATATAGTCGTTGTTATAGCCGAATTGCTTCAACTGGGCCGCAGCGGTCTGGTCCATCACGTCGAATTCCGGCGCATCGGCGGTGATCGGATCGCCCCAGCGCAGGAGCACCTTGGCGTCATACCCGTCGGCTACGTGGTGCATCTCATCATTGCCGGCGATCAATTCTTCGAACCTGTACCGGCTCGCAGTGCCTGCCTGTGCCGGGGCAGGGGCAACGAGGGCGGAGGTGCTGAAAAGCGCAGTTGAGGCCGACACGCCAAGCATACCGCGCAAGACATCGCGGCGGCCATAGCGGGTGTTGATCACATCCCCGATGGTACGGCCGAGATTGGGGTTGGTCGGGATGTCGTCAAAGGCCTCATAGGCTTCGGACTTGTTGCCGATAGAGGGGTCGTTGATGATGTCACTGCGTTTCATGGCGTCGCTCTCACGATTGAATTCACTCTGCGGTGATTTGCCCCGCGTTTGTTTCTGCAATGTGACAGCTTTGAAGGTATTCTGCCACGCCCGCGTCGGGGCGGGACAGTTTCTTGTCCCCGATCAATCCCGCGCAAAGCGGGCGATCAGATCAGGTATATGTTTGCGAAACGGGAAGAACCCCTTGGTAGCAAGCGGCCAAGCCGTGCTGTCCAACGGACGCCGCATCAGGTTGATAGGGGGCACACCGTCGATGGCGCGGTAGGCGGCGAACATCTGCTGTACGGGACCAACGGGAGCATAGCCTGCGACGATCTGCTCCAAGGCATTTTCTCGCGCCCAATCTGCTATGGCCTGCGCCGTTGCGAGTGTATCCATCTGCTGACCCTCGGGCAGGGTGCTTTGCGCGGTGGCCTGCCTGAAAGCCGCGACATGAGGGGCAATATGCCACGGGCTGTGTCCTTCGCTGGCATCGGCATAGGCGACTGCGACAGCGTCGGGGGCTGCCGCGCGCATCCGTTCCGCGTTCACATCATCGTCATGCAGCAGAAGGCCATAGCGTGATGCGAGCGGCACCGTGTCGCAGGGCGGCAGGGCCATCGGATCGGGGTTCGGCGGTGCCTCTTGGGGATGGGCCGTACTGACCAGACCGCGCACACCGACAAACCTGCCACCGGTGAACCGCGCGATGTTGCCGGGATCCGCAAGATAGCTCTTGCCCCGCGTCTGGATGCCCGCGACCCAGCGCCAGCTGAGCGTATTGACCGCTGCATCGCCATCCAGCAAATGCCGGAGGAAGAAATCTGCGCCCAATTGCCACGGCAATTCCAGCGTAAAGATCCAGATCGATGCGAACCACATTCGTGCGTGATTGTGCAGATAGCCGGTTTGCACCAGTTCCTGCGCCCAAGCGTCAAAAGGCGCAATCCCGGTCTGGCCGCTGCAGGCGTCTTCCCAACGGGCGCGCAAGCCCGACTGGGTCTGAACGTCGTCGCGCAACTGATTGAGATCGCTTAGGTATTGCTCCCAGACGCCCGGACGCATCTCCATCCAGCCTTTCCAATAGGTACGCCAGAACACCTCTGTCAGGTACTTGTCTGCAGCCTCTGCGCTATGATGGGCGAGCACGGCGCGGGTCACGTCGATTTCGTCCAAGGCACGCAGTTTCAGATAGGGCGAGAGGGTCGAGACAGCATCATGCCGCCCCGGCCCGTGATCGAAATTGCGCCCTTCCGCATAGGCGCTGCCGGCATGGGGCGCGAAGCCGGCCAATCGGGCGCGGGCGTCCGTAAGGCCGGGGGCTGCGATCAGATCGTCATGTGCTGTTTCTTGGGTCATGTGCGGCACCTAGGGCGCGCTTGCGCAAGGGCAACATGCCCGGCCCCCCTTGAAGGTCCGTCTGCCCGCGACTAATCTGATGCTAACGGTTTGGCAGGTATGGTCCTGCGAACACAAATACAGGCAGACATTATGAACCATCCCCATGAAACTTACAGCAACCTCGTCCCGATGGTGGTCGAGCAGACCAGCCGGGGCGAACGCGCCTACGACATTTTCTCGCGTCTGCTGAAAGAACGGATCATTTTCATCAACGGCCCGATCCACAGCGGTATGAGCCATCTTGTGGTGGCGCAGCTTTTGCATCTTGAGGCGGAAAACCCCTCCAAGGAAATTTCAATGTACATCAACTCGCCCGGTGGCGAGGTGTCGGCCGGTCTGTCGATCTATGACACGATGCAGTACATCCGCCCCAAAGTGTCCACGTTGATCTGCGGCATGGCGGCTTCGATGGGCTCTGTCATTGCGATCGGCGGCGAGAAGGGCATGCGCTTTGCGCTGCCCAATGCCGAAGTCATGATTCACCAGCCCTCCGGCGGCAGTCAGGGCGTTGCCGAAGATATCCTGATTTCTGCACGTCACATCGAACGCACCCGCGAGCGGATGTACCAACTTTATATGCATCACTCCGGTCAGGACTATGAGACTGTGCAAAAGGCACTGGACCGTGATCTGTGGATGACGCCGGATGAAGCGCTGGAATGGGGTCACATCGACGAAATCGTTGCCAACCGTGGCAAGGAAGACGACAGCGATGCGCCCAAGGCCAAGGCGAAAAAGCCCAAAGGCGACAAGTAACCAAGACCTCAGGTGCTGCGATTTTACGATTGTAGCGCCTGTGGCACTGCCCTAGTGTTTGGGCAAGGACCGCACCCTGTTCGGGGGTGCAAAATTCACGACAGACCTGAAAGGGCTGACATGGCGAATACTTCTGGCGGTGATAGCAAAAACACATTGTACTGCAGCTTCTGCGGCAAGAGCCAGCATGAGGTGCGTAAGCTGATTGCGGGACCGACCGTTTTCATCTGCGACGAATGTGTCGAACTTTGCATGGATATCATCCGCGAAGAGACAAAGGCGAGTGGCCTGAAGGCGACGGACGGCGTACCCACGCCGAAAGACATCTGTGAGGTTCTGGACGATTATGTAATCGGTCAGGCGATGGCCAAACGTGTGCTGTCGGTGGCGGTGCACAACCATTACAAGCGATTGAATCACGCCCAGAAGGGCGGCGACATCGAACTGGCGAAATCCAACATTCTGCTGATTGGCCCCACCGGTTGCGGCAAGACGTTGCTGGCGCAAACACTGGCCCGCATCCTTGATGTACCATTCACGATGGCCGATGCAACGACGTTGACCGAAGCTGGCTATGTGGGTGAGGACGTCGAAAACATCATCCTCAAGCTGCTGCAATCGTCAGAGTACAACGTAGAGCGTGCACAGCGTGGTATTGTCTATATCGATGAAGTCGATAAAATTACGCGAAAGTCGGAAAATCCTTCGATCACACGCGATGTATCGGGTGAGGGGGTGCAGCAGGCGCTTCTGAAGCTGATGGAAGGCACTGTGGCTTCCGTACCGCCGCAGGGCGGGCGCAAGCATCCGCAACAGGAATTCCTGCAAGTGGACACCACGAATATCCTCTTCATCTGCGGCGGTGCTTTCGCTGGTCTCGACAAGATCATCGCGGCACGGGGCAAAGGCTCAGCCATGGGCTTCGGCGCGGATGTGCGCGACAACGATGCGCGCGGCATCGGCGAGATTTTCACCGATCTGGAGCCGGAAGACCTGTTGAAGTTCGGTCTGATCCCGGAATTCGTCGGTCGTTTGCCGGTTCTGGCCACGCTGGAAGATCTGGACGAAGATGCTTTGGTCACCATCCTGACACAGCCCAAGAATGCGCTTGTGAAGCAATACCAGCGCCTGTTCGAGTTGGAAGACACGCAGCTGACCTTCACCGATGATGCGTTGTCAGCTATCGCCAAGCGCGCGATCGAGCGCAAGACAGGTGCCCGTGGTTTGCGGTCGATCCTTGAGGATATTCTGCTGGATACCATGTTCGATCTGCCTGGGTTGGAAACCGTCAGTGAAGTTGTGGTGAACGAAGAGGCGGTGAACACCGATGCCACTCCGTTGATGATCCACGGCGAGACGGAAAAGAAAGAGCCTGCAACAGCGGGTTAAGAGCGGGGCGACCTGCGGGTTGCACGAGTTTAGTGGCTAAAAAGGGCGCGTTTCAGGACGCGCCCCTTTTTCTTTTTCGTGGGGGGAAAGGCTGCGGGTCTCACCAAAACCAGCAGGTCTCGCACCCGCCCTTGATTGATCTCTGCCTGCCGGATCGTGGTGCCGTCCTCAAGACAATTGGCCGTCTCCCGCAAGCGGTCCCTCGGCAATTTATCTTGACGCCGTCCCCCCGATCAGGCCGTCTGTGCTCAAGCAAGGGCGGCTCCGAAACCAGCGGGAGGATTGACATGAACATACGACGGATATCATCGGGCGGCGCATTCGAGCAGAAGGTCGGCTATTGCCGTGCAGTTGTCGCGGGCGGATTTGTCCATGTTGCAGGCACCGTGGGACAGGGCAATGATGTGGTCAGTCAATGCCGGTCTGCATTGGAAATCATCGCAGCGGCACTGGATGAAGCAGGCGCTTCTTTTGCGGATGTGGTGCGGGTGACCTACATGCTGCCGGATCGCGCCGAGTTCGAGCCGTGTTGGCCCGTGCTGGTGGCCGCATTTGGTGAGAACCCGCCCGCGGCAACCATGATCGAATGTGGGCTGATCGACCCGAAGTACCGGATCGAGATCGAAGTGACAGCGCTGTTGCCGGCCTAGGCGACTTCCTCGAAGCGGTCGCCAAGGCGCTCCTGTACCTCTTTCGGGTCAAGCGGATCCCAGCGGGCGCTCCCCTTCGCGATGAAGCCTGCCTGGGCCAAGGCGGTTTGCACTGCGGGCATGTCCAACTCGCCCATCCACATGCGCGGCTTGGCGGCCCCCAGAGGTTTCCATGATCGCTTGAGGTGGGTGATGGTCACAGGCGCGGTTCCGGTGAAAGACCGGACGTGCGTTTCAAGGTTGGCTGTGGCACCGGACGGGCGGCGTACGATCATCGCAATGTCGGTTTTCGGATCCGCGACCATTGCCAGCATATGCAGGGCTGATCCTTCTGCGGCAATCACTTGCCTGGCGGCCTTATAGGTCGCGATCTGGTGGAATATGTCATGCTTTTCAGGGTGATAGATGCTGTAGTCTTCGGCAGCCAACTTGGCCTCAAGCTCTGACTCTCCGATCAGGTTGCCACGTCCGGCGGGCAGCTTGCTGCGGCTGATATAGAGCTTCTCGGCGCCGTCTGCCTTAACGTCCTTGCCAAAGCGGTTGGCGATGGCGGCGCGGTATTCTTGGGTGCCTTCGATCATGCGGCCCAGACCGAAGCCTTGGCCAGGGACGATCAGCTTTTCCACACGCTCGGGGGCTGCCGCGCACACCACGGGGGCATCTGTGCCAAGTAGGGCAACCAGATCACGTTGGAACTGAAGCACGTCTTCGCCATTGCGCGGTCGTTTGGGAATGAAGAGAATGCCGTCGATCTTGTCTTTGAGGTGATCAAGTGCCCAGAGCCGTGCCGTGCTCTCCACCAGAAAATGTCCGAAGTGCATCCAAAGCACACCACCCCATAGCCAGGTTCCCTTGCGCAGCGGCAGCTCACCTTCCGGCATCGGCGGTTTTATCGTCAAAGAGCGCCCGTTCCGCCACAACGCGCCGGAGCTGTGATAGCTGCCGTCGCTGCGCAGCAGGCCGGCCTTTTGGACAAAGTTCTGTTCCGTCGGAGGGACGACGACGGCCTTTTCCAGCGTTTCGATCTGGGTGGTCCATCCGCCTTCGGGCACGGGGGGCTGCAAGGCTTTGTCGAAGGTGCAGGTCCAGACATGGCGGGTGGAATGGCCGGCCACTTTGGCGAAACCGGCACGTTCAAGGATGGATTTACATTCAATCATGCCTTCCACGCCATAGGCTTCGGGGTGGAATTCAATCACGATGGCCCGGATCCCATCGAGTGAGGCATGGCGCAAAAAGTCGAGCTCGCCGCCCTCAATGTCCATCAAAAGGATGTCCGGAGCGAATTCTGCATGGACGGTTTTGTAGTCCGCTGTCGGGACTTCGACTGCTGTGGTCGCACGGCTGTCGGTATCGATCAACGATGAGCCGAGATAGGAGTTGCGGATATGGAAGGTCATGGTTTTGGGCGCGTCGGGTGCCGAGATCAGCACCTCGTTGCGGACTTCGATCTTGGTTTCGAGCCGGTTCAGCTCGTAGAGCGCAGTGATATGCTCAATCAGGTTCGGATTGGCCTCGAACGACAGCACTTTGGCCGGTTCGGCGTTTTTTGCGACAATTGCACCGACCAAGCCGATGCCCGCGCCCAATTCCAACACCTTATCGCCACGGCGCACCACCTTCAAAGCGCCCGCAATTTCCTGTCCCTCATAACGTGCACCATTGATTCGCTCGATACGGGTGGGGGTGAGCAGGGGGCTGTCCGGCACTTTGACACCATGACATTCTGCGGCATGGGTCGGTTCGGTGCTTTTGGTTGCCATGGGATTGTCTCCGTTTCAAAAACACTACCTTGCGGGGGCATCTGGGCCAATGGTTTTGCCAAAGAGGCTTAATCCTCGGCAAAGGTCCGAGTCTTTGTCGCAACACCGTCCTGCCGCTGGACGCGCCGCGCGCAGTGGTGCATAACCGCTTTAATCGAGCGCGGAGAGCATCATGGGCCTTTTGAATACAATCTTTCGGGCATTGACCTGGTGGGATGGCAACACCCTGAACACCCAGTTCTGGAGCTGGCGCAAGGGCGTCAAAGTGGGGGAAGACGAGCAGGGAAATATTTATTTCCGCAATGCCGACAACACCCGGCGCTGGGTCATGTTCAATGGTGAAATGGAAGCGACACGGGTCAGTCCGGACTGGCACGGCTGGTTGCACCATACATGGGACGAGCCGCCGACAGATCGGCCCTTGGCGCATAAGACCTGGGAAAAGCCGCATATCGAGAACCTGACAGGGACCGCAATGGCCTATGCGCCGGCCGGGTCGATCCGGCAGGAAAAGCCTGCGGACCGTTCCGATTACGAGGCATGGACGCCGGAGTGATCGCGTGAAACACGCTTTCAGGCAGATGTTCAAGTCACTGGCATTGCTGAGTTTATTGGCAAGTCCTGTAGCGGGACAGAGCGTGACAAGCGGCCCCGGTGCCGTGTTGCGATCGCTTGACAAGACTTCTGGTCAGACGAGGGATTTCGAACTGCGTGTCGGCCAAATACAGGCGATTGGCCCGGTGCAAGTGGTGCTGAACGACTGTCGCTACCCTGAGGGTAATCCTTCGGGCAATGCCTTCGCTTCCCTTGAGATTTCCGAACAGGGGCGCGCGGGCGTTCTGTTTTCGGGTTGGATGATTTCATCCTCTCCCGCTTTGTCAGCGCTAGAACATCCGCGCTACGATGTTTGGGTCATCCGCTGCATCACCTCATAAAGGGTCAGCGGTTCTGGACCCGTGAAGTCTGCCGTGCGGGTTTGGGCATGTTCCAGTAGTGTGTGATATGCTTTGCGCGTTATTTCCTGCGCCCCAAGGGACGCAAGATGTGTGGTCAGGAACTGCGTGTCAAACAGGGTGAAACCAGCGCGGTTCAATCTGTCGATCAATGCGGCCAGCGCCATCTTCGACGCATTACTGCGCCGTGAAAACATGCTTTCGCCAAAGAATGCGGTGCCCAGCGTCACTCCGTAAACGCCACCAACCAGGCTGCCCGCATCCCGAATTTCTAGCGAATGAGCGTGCCCCCTAAGGTGCAGCGCGCTGTAAAGACTGGATATTTCAGCGTTGATCCATGTGTCGGCACGGTCCGCGCAGGCCGCGACCACGGCGTCGAAATCGCGGTTGATCGCCACCTCAAATGTGCTGCGCCGCATGGCTTTGGCCAGCGACCGGGACATGTGAAAGCCGTCCAGCGGCAGCACCCCGCGCCGTTCGGGATCGACCCAAAAGATCTCTGTGTCGTCGCGGTGTTCTGCCATCGGAAAAATCCCGATAGCATAGCCGTGCAGCAAAAGCTCCGGTGTCAGGTCGGGCATCGCGCGTCAGGCATCGCCCAAAGTGGTTTCCAGCCATTGTTCAAGCCAGTGGATGTTATAGTCACCGGTATGAATCGCCTTTTCCTGAAGAAGGGCATGAAACAGCGGCACCGTCGTATCGACACCGTCCACAATCAGTTCTCCGAGTGCGCGGTCCAGACGGGCCAGCGCCTCTGGCCGGTCGCGGCCGTGGACAATAAGCTTGCCGATCAGGCTGTCGTAAAATGGCGGGATTGAGTAGCCATCGTAAAGGGCGCTGTCCATCCGCACACCGAGGCCACCCGGCGCATGGTACTGCGTGATCCGTCCGGGGCAGGGCGTGAAATTCGGCAGCTTCTCGGCGTTGATCCGCACCTCGATGGCGTGCCCATTGATCGTCAGATCGTCCTGCTGAAAAGACATATCAAGACCAGAGGCCACACGAATCTGTTCGCGCACCAGATCGACGCCAAAGATCGCTTCGGTGACCGGGTGTTCGACCTGAAGGCGGGTGTTCATCTCGATGAAGTAGAACTCGCCGTTCTCATAGAGAAACTCGATCGTGCCTGCGCCGATGTAGTTGATATTGGCCATGGCATCCGCACAGACCTTGCCGATGCGCGCGCGCTCTTCGGGGGTGATGGCGGGACCGGGGGCTTCCTCGAACACCTTCTGGTGGCGGCGCTGAAGCGAGCAATCGCGTTCGCCCAGATGCACGGCGCGGCCTTTGCCATCGCCGAAAACCTGAATTTCGATATGGCGTGGCGTGGTCAGGTATTTTTCGATGTAAACTTCGTCATTGCCGAAGTTCGACTTGCCCTCGGCCCGCGCGGTCTGGAACGCGCGCTCCATATCCTTGGCGGTTTGGGCGACCTTCATGCCTTTGCCACCGCCACCTGCCGTGGCCTTGATGATCACAGGATAGCCCATTTCTTCGCCAAGCGCCTTGGCGTCTTCTAGTGTGGCGACGCCGCCATCCGAGCCGGGCACACAAGGCACACCCAGTTTCTTCATGGTATCCTTGGCGGTGATCTTATCACCCATTACGCGGATATGTTCGGCAGTGGGGCCGATAAAGGTGAGCCCGTGATCCTGTACCACCTGCACAAAAGCGGCGTTTTCCGACAGAAATCCATAGCCAGGGTGAATCGCTTCGGCTCCCGTGATTTCGCATGCGGCGATGATTGACGGAATTGACAGGTAAGACTGCGCCGAAGACGGCGGCCCAACGCAGACGGATTCGTCGGCCATACGCACATGCATCGCGTCGCTGTCTGCGGTCGAATGCACTGCAACGGAGCCGATGCCCATCTCGCGCGCGGCCCGGATCACGCGCAAGGCAATTTCGCCCCGGTTGGCGATCAGAATTTTATTGAACATCCTGCGGCAGCCTTATTCAAGGATCACAAGAGGTGCGCCAAACTCGACGGCATCACCGTCCCCGACCATGATGCGCTTGACCGTACCTGCGCGCGGCGCGGGGATGTGGTTCATGGTTTTCATCGCCTCGACGATCAACAGTGTGTCGCCTTCGGCCACCGAAGCCCCCACAGTGATAAAGGCAGGTGCGCCCGGTTCGGCCTGCATATAGATCGTGCCGACCATGGGAGAGGTCACAGCACCCGGCAGGCTGGCGGGGTCTGCCGCGCCATCACCCCCCGCGGAAGGGGAAGACATCGCAGCCGGAGCAGGAGAGGCCATCGCCGGCGGAGCAGCCTGCATTTGGGGGGCGGCAGCCATGATTTGCTGCGGAGGTTTGCGGCTGACGCGCACGTTCAGACTGTCGTCCTCGGCATAGTCCCGCTTGACCTGAAGCTCGGTCAGGTCGTTTTCGTTCAAAAGCTCGGCAAGTGCGCGGATGAAAGCGACATCCGCGTCATGGGTGTTTTTTGTCATATAATCCTCGACATGTGCCTGTCCGGCGACGCCATGCGCCGCTACGTCACCGGTTCTTATAGGCCATGGGACTGTCAGTGAAAACCCATCCCGTGCCAGTGGCGTTGTCATGCGGCGAGCCTGCGGGCATTGTGCCGAAGAAAAGGGAGGGGGCGCTATGAACATGGCCTGTTGGCTTGTCGAAACACAGAGGGCTTTTCCGGATCGCCCGGCTTTGTTTCTGGGGACCGAACTTGTGGCGGACTACGCGGGTTTCGCGGATCGGGCCAAGCGTGTCGCAGCACTGTTGCACCGGCAGGGCGTCCAACCCGCTGACCGCGTGGCGATCTATATGGCCAATCGGCCGGACTATCTGGTGATCCTCTATGGGATATGGATCGCCGGTGCGGCGGCAGTACCGATTAACGCCAAGCTGCATCCCCGCGAGGTGATGTGGATATTGACCGATGCGGACTGCGATACGATCTTTGTGGCCGGGCAAAGTGATGACTTGCGAGCTGAACACTCTATCGACGTGGCCACCGCCGGTTTTGAAAACGACTTGGCGCAGCAGGTGCCGCTGGAAGCGGTTGCAGAGCGCAGCGCGGATGATCTGGCCTGGCTTTTCTACACATCGGGCACCACAGGCCAGCCCAAGGGTGTGATCATCACCCACGGCATGCTGATGTCGATGGCGCTGTGCTACAACACCGATGTGGAGCCTGTGCGCGCAGAGGATGCCACGCTTTACGCGGCTCCGATGAGCCATGGCGCGGGGCTTTATGCGGTGATGCATGTGCGTGCGGGGGCGCGGCACGTCTGTCCGGCCTCAGGCGGGTTCGAGGCAGGAGAGATTCTGTCTCTGGCTGCCCATTTTGGTGATGTGCAGATGTTTGCTGCCCCCACGATGGTCAAGCGCCTGACCGACGGTGCCCGTGCGGCAGACGACAGGGGTGAGGGGCTGCGCACAATCGTTTACGCGGGCGGGCCGATGTATAATGCTGACATCATAGATGCGGTGGATTGGTTCGGGCCAAAGTTCTTGCAAATCTACGGGCAGGGCGAATGCCCGATGGGGATTACGGCCCTGTCGCGTCACGATGTGTCTGACCGCAGCCAAACCGATTGGGAGGCGCGTCTGGCGTCGGTTGGCAGGGTGCAGGCGGCGGTTGAGCTGCGGATCGGCGGGCCGGAGGGTGAGAGCCTACCGGTCGGAGAGACCGGCGAAATCATGGTACGCGGTGCTACCGTGATGCCCGGCTATTGGCGCAACCCCGAGGCGACAGCCCGGACGCTGCGCAACGGCTGGCTGATGACGGGGGATATGGGAAGCCTTGATGCAGCGGGATATCTGACGCTACGGGACCGGAGCAAGGATGTGATTATCACCGGCGGTTCAAACGTCTATCCGCGCGAAGTGGAGGAGGTCTTGCTGGCACATCCTGATCTAAAAGAAGTTTCGGTCGTCGGCCGCGAACACCCGGAATGGGGTGAGGAGGTCGTCGCCTTTATCGTTGGTGATGTAGCGGAAGAGGCGTTGGACCAGCTATGTCTGGACCGGATCGCCCGGTTCAAACGGCCCAAAGCCTATGTCCGTTTGGCGCAATTGCCCAAAAACAATTACGGCAAGGTACTGAAGACTGCCTTGCGGGATCTTCTGTAGTCAGGGGCGCGATGTTGAGGGTGGCTTTGTAACGAGAAAGCGCGCCGGATGTGACGGCGCGCTTTGGTATTTTTGAAAGGGTGAAGCAGGGGCGGGGTGCTTAGATTGCGAGGTATTCCGCCCGCAGTTCCGCATTCTCCAGCACTTCTTGCGCGGTGCCGTCAAAGACGATGCCGCCGGTATCGAGGATCACGGCACGGTCTGCCAGTTTGAGCGCCCGGACGGCGTTCTGTTCGACCAGAATGGTTGTGATGCCCTGTTCTTTGATTATGCCAAGTGTTTTTTCGATCTCGTCGACGATCACGGGGGCGAGGCCCTCGTATGGCTCATCCAGCAGCAGCACCTTGATGTCGCGGGCCAGCGCACGGGCGATGGCCAGCATTTGCTGTTCGCCGCCGGAAAGGGTGGTGCCCTCTTGGCTTTTGCGTTCGCCCAGGCGGGGGAACAGGGTGTAGAGCCGTTCCAGTGACCAGCCGATGGGCGGCGCGATCTGGGCCAGTTTCAGATTTTCCTCTACCGTGAGGCCGGGAATAATCCGGCGGTCTTCGGGCACCAGACCCAAACCCGCCTGTGAGGCCTGGAAGGCTTGCATCTTGTGCAGAGGCTGATGGTCCAGCCAGATTTCACCGGATCGTGCTTCGGGCGAGGCAAGCCGCGCGATGGCCCGCAAAGTCGAGGTTTTGCCCGCCCCGTTTCGACCCAGAAGCGCGAGGATCTCGCCTTCGTGGACGTTAAAGCTGACGCCCTGCACGATATAGCTCTCGCCGTAATAGGCGTGCAGATCCCAGACCGACAGGAAGGCGGGTGCGGTGGCCGCGTGGTTGGCGTTTTTCTCAAGCGTTTGTGTGGTCATGTCTTTTATCCTTTGGGGCCGGGGGAGCGGGGGTGATTCCGCCCTATGCGGCGTCCTGCGTCTCGCCCAGATAGGCTTCGCGCACCTTAGGGTGGCCTTTGATCTTGTCAGGCGTGTCTTCGACAAGAGGTGTGCCCTGCGCGAGCACGGTGATCCGATCCGCGAGCGAGAATACCACATGCATGTCGTGCTCGATGATGGCGATGGTGATGTCGCGCTCTTCCTTGATCTGCTTGAGCAGGTCGATGGTGTTGTTGGTATCGGCCCGTGCCATACCGGCGGTGGGCTCATCCAGCAGCAGCAACCGCGGTTCTTGCGCAAGGCACATCGCGATCTCAAGACGGCGCTTGTCTCCGCGTGACATCGAAGAGGCCGTCATGTGGCGCTTCTCGATCAGCTTCATTTCTTCCAGCATACCTTCGGCTTTGCCGATGATATCAGTCTCATGCTTGATGCTTTCGATGGCGTGCATGCGAAAAGCACCGTCGCGTTTTGCGAAGCAGGGGATCAGCATGTTTTCCATTACTGTAAGATCACCAAAGATCTCGGGCGTCTGGAACACGCGGCTGATGCCCATCTGGTTGATCTCATAAGGTTTGCGACCCAGCACGGAATGGCCATCAAACATGACCGATCCGGTATCGGGGATCAGCTTGCCTACCAGACAGTTCAGCAGCGTCGACTTGCCCGCGCCATTCGGCCCGATGATCGCGTGGCACGAATTTTCCGCCACATTAAGGTTCACGTCACCCAGCGCCTGAAGGCCGCCAAACCGTTTGCCCACGTTCTTTACTTCAAGAATAGCCATATCGGATTTCCTTATTCAGCCGCAGGTTTGCGTTGTTCGGCGGCGTCCGCCTCGATGCTGTTTGCGTTGGCGTCGCGGCGCCGGAACATCTTACCGATCCGCTGTCCGCCTTCGACCAGACCACCCGGCAGAAAGATCACCACCAGCATGAACAAGAGACCGAGCGTGAGGTGCCAGCCCTTGCCGACGAAGGGATAGATGATTGCGACCAATACATCCTCGATGCCGTCCGGCATGAAGGCAAACCATTGCTCCAGCACGGATTTGTTGATCTTGGAGACGATGTTTTCCATGTATTTGATGAAACCGGCACCAAGCACGGGGCCTATCAATGTGCCTGCACCGCCGAGGATGGTCATCAAGACCACCTCACCCGAAGCAGTCCAGAACATCCGTTCCGCGCCCACTTGCGTATCCATCGCCACCAACAAACCACCCGCCAGACCGGCATACATACCGGAGATCACGAAGGCCGCAAGCGTGTAGGGTTTGGAGTTCAAGCCAGTGTAGTTCATCCGCTGCTGGTTCGATTTCACCGCCCGCAGCATCATACCGAAAGGTGAGCGGAAGATGCGGATCGACAGGTAGAAGGCGACCAGCATCACCACAGCCGCGATGTAATAGCCTGCGTTAAAGGTGAAGACCCAGTTGCCCATCTCAAGCTGGAAGCCCTGGTTCATTTCGAGGCCAAAGAGATTGGCGCGGGGCTGCTGGCCCGCCTCCAGCGCTTTGTCGAGCACACGGGGGTCGGTGTATTTCGGCTGAAGGCCTGTTTCACCGCCAGTGATCGGCGTCAGCACCGAATAGGCCAGTGCGTAGGACATCTGGGCAAAGGCCAGCGTCAGGATGGAGAAGTAGATCCCCGAGCGCCGCAGGGAAATAAACCCGACCAGCAAAGAGAACAGACCGGCAATGATAATCGAGACAACGATCGCAGGGATCACGTTCATCGTCAGCAGTTTCATCATCCAGATTGCCGCGTAGGAACCGACACCCAGAAAGGCCGCGTGGCCGAAGCTGAGATAGCCTGTCAGGCCGAAGAGGATGTTAAAGCCGATGGCGAAGATGCCAAAGATCACCAGACGCTGCATCAGGTCGGGGTAGCCCGCGTTGAATTGCGCCATCGCCGAGCCTTCAGGGAAGGGGTTCAGGATGAAGGGAGCGGCGAGTGCCAGGATTGCGACGACAATCAACAAGCCCGCGTCTTTTTTGTTAAGTCCAAACATGTTCTTAGTCCTCCATCACGCCTTTGCGCCCCATCAGGCCGCGTGGTCGCGTCAGCAGAATGATGATCGCCACAAGGTAGATGATGATCTGGTTGATGCCGGGCAGGGTCTCAAGCACGACGGACATTGAGGCAAAGCTTTCGAGGATGCCGAGCAGAAAGCCCGCCAGCACCGCACCGGGCAACGAGCCCATGCCGCCGACAACCACAACCACAAAGCTGAGCACCAGAAAGTCCATACCCATGTTATAGTTGGGCGAGTTGATCGGCGCGTACATCGCACCCGCCACCCCTGCGACCGCAGCCGCGATGCCGAACATGATGGTAAAGCGTTTGTCGATGTTGATGCCCAACAGACCCACGGTTTCGCGGTCGGCCATCCCGGCGCGCACAACCATGCCGAAGGTGGTGAACTGCAAGAAAGCAAAGACACCGCCGATGATCACTGCCGCAAAGGCAAAGTAGACCAGCCGCCAGTAGGGGTAGATGATGGTATTGGGGTCAAAACCCAGCATTGCACCGAAATCGAACGATCCGGCAAAGGCGGAAGGTGCAGGTGTCGGGATCGGGTTGGCCCCGTAGAAATACTTGACGATCTCGGCCAGCACGATGGCCAGACCAAAGGTCACGAGGATCTGATCGGCATGGGGACGCTTGTAGAAATGCTTGATCAGGCCGCGTTCCATGGCAAATCCGATGGCGATCATGACCGGTACCGTAAAGAGCAGGGACAGCGGGACAGCCCAGTCAATGATCACATCGCCTGTTGCTTGTCCGAACATATCATAGATGTAGGGCACCTCGACTTTCAGCGGGTTGCCCAGAAAATCCTTCTGGCTTTCGTCAATCACGACATGGCTCAGCGACAGGATCTTGCTGAATGTCACAGCGCAGAAAGCACCGATCAAAAACAGCGCGCCGTGGGCAAAGTTGACCACGCCAAGTGTTCCGAAGATCAACGTGAGGCCCAAGGCAATCAGCGCATAGGCCGACCCTTTGTCCATACCGTTGAGAATTTGCAGAAGAATTGCGTCCATGGTCTTCCCCCCTCCAATCGCGCGGCCTGCTCGGGCCATAAGTGTCAGGGCGGAACGATATCCGCCCTGACGAAAGACTGTATGGCTGGCTTATGCGCCTGCGTTACATGTACCCAGTGAACCGCCAGCGAACTGCGGGTGATCGGGGGCGTATGTCACCTGCTCGGCAGGGGTGACTTCCACGATTTCCACCAGGTCGTATTCGTTCTCGGGCGTTTCCTTGCCGCGCACGACAACAACGTCCTTGAAGCACTGGTGATCGTCGGCACGGTAGAGGGTCGGACCGTTACCCAGGCCGTCAAATTCAAAGCCCGCGAGGGCTTCGACAACCGCACATGGGTTGAACGACCCGGCGCGTGTGACCGCATCCGCATAGAGCAGCGTTTGAACATAGCAGGTGTGCGCCGCCTGGCTGGGTGGGAAGCCGTACTTGGTGCCGAAGGATTGAACAAAGGCGTTGGTACCGGCGTAGCGGCTGCCCAATTCGTTCTCAAGCTTCCAGTCCCAGTTCTGCGAACCAAGGATACCCTTGATGTTCTGGCCAGCACCGCGGGCCATCAGCTCGGAATAAAGCGGCACGACGATCTCGAACTTCTTGCCGTTCACTTCCTTGTCACGCAGGCCGAACTGGACCGCGTTTGTCAGGGAGTTGACCATGTTGCCGCCGTAGTGGTTCAGAACCAGCACGTCTGCGCCGGACTGCAGAACAGGGGCGATATAGGCCGAGAAGTCGGTTTGTGTCAGAGGTGTTTTCACCGCGTTCACAGTTTCCCAACCCAGTGCTTCGGTCGAAGAGCGCACGGCTTCTTCCGTGGTGTAGCCCCAGTTGTAGTCCGCCGTCAGGTGATAGGCCTTGCGGTCCGCGCCGTATTCGTTGGAAAGGATGGGCGCAAGGGCGGCACCGGACATGTAGGAGTTGAAGAAGTGGCGGAAGCCATTGGCCCGCTTGTCCTTGCCGGTTGTGTCGTTGGCGTGTGTCAGACCCGCCATAAAGATAACCCCGGCCTCCTGGCAAAGCGCCTGCACAGCCACGGCCACACCGGAGCTGGAACCGCCGGAAATCATCACAGCGCCGTCTTTTTCGATCATCGACTTCGCCGACGCGCGCGCGGCGTCAGATTTCGTCTGGGTGTCGCCGGTCACGAAGTTGACCTTCTTGCCCATGATGCCGTTCCCTTCCAGCACTTTGGAGCTGAAAGTCTGCATCATGCCGCCGTCACCTTCACCGTTCAGGTGCTCGACCGCCAGCTCAAACGCGCGCAGCTCGTCTGCGCCTTCATCGGCATAGGGGCCGGATTGTGGGACGTTAAAGCCCAGCGTTACCGTGTCGCCCTGTGGCGCGTTGGTAAAGCCGCTGTGGCCGTCGGCACGCAAATATGTTGGCAATGCAAGACCGGCGCTTGCGACAGCGCCCGTCTTGATCAGTCCACGACGCGTCAGTTTTGAAAATGACATGAATTCCTCCCGTTGGGTAAAAGCATCGCCGCATGTTACGCGGTCGAATGGCACAGGTGTGCAAAGAAAAGTACATCATGGCAGTCAAATCCGTTCAATAAGCCCCTTGTTAAACACATTTTTTTTGTAAACATCTTCGCATTGGATTTGTGTATTCTGTAAAGAGTATGATGTTGCAGCGCAGAAACGCGTTGAAATTGCGCTATAATCGGATGGGGATCTATGGCACGTGAAGCACTGACTGGCAGTCGGATCCGCGAACGGCGGGTGATGGCAGGATTGAAGCAAGCCGATCTGGCCCGCCAGATCGGGATCTCGGCCAGCTATTTGAATTTGATCGAACACAACCGCCGCAGAATCGGCGGAAAACTATTGCTCAACATCGCGGGTGCGCTTGCGGTTGAACCCCAAAGCCTGACCGAAGGGGCAGAAGCCGCATTGATCGCCACTCTGCGTGAGGCTGCGGATGATGTGGGCCTGAACCAACAAGACGCGGACCGCGCCGATGAATTTGCGGGCCGGTTTCCGGGCTGGGCCGATGTGCTGGCCGGCACACGAAAGCGCGTCGCCGCACTGGAGCAAACGGTTGAAGCGCTAAGCGACCGGTTGGCCCATGATCCACTGTTGGCCGCTTCCATGCATGAATTGCTCAGCACCGCCGCGGCGATCCGGTCGACCGCTGCCATTCTAGCAGAGACAGAGACCCTGCAACCCGAGTGGCGGGATCGTTTTCATGCCAACATTCACGAGGACAGCCGCCGGTTGTCTGACAGTGCGGAGTCCATCGTGACCTATCTGGATGCCGAACCAGGGGCAGCTGACCCTGCCAGTTCGCCACAAGAGGAGGTGGAGAAATATCTTAACGCTCATGACTTCAACTTTCCTTCGCTGGAGAGTGGAGCCGTGGCACCCGCGCAGATAGACGCGATGATTGCCGAGGCACCTGAGCTGACGTCTCAGGCGGGGCAATTCGGGGCTGCGACCGTGTTGCGGCAGGTTGCAGAGGATGCCGCGGTGCTGAAACTGGCAGCGCTGCGCGATGCGGTGGCGCAGGACGGTGCTGATCCGCTGGCTGTGGCGCGCAGGCTGCGGGTTTCGGTGCCTTGCGTGCTTCGGCGCATGGCTGCGCTGCCTGAATTGGGTGCGGGATTGGTGGTATGTGACCGGTCCGGCACCGTAATTTTTCGCAAATCCATCGAAGGGTTCACCATCCCGCGTCATGGGTCGTGTTGCCCACTTTGGCCACTTTTTGGTGCGTTGGGCCAGCCCGGCAGTGTTATCCGAGAGCGGATTGACCAATTGGGCCGGGCCGATGCCTCCTTTGACAGTTTTGCGGTCAGCGAGCCGGTGGGCGTGCCGCTCTACAACGCGCCCCCGCTGCTACGGGCGGTCATGTTGTTATTGCCGGTGCCACCCGGAAGCGGACGCGGCGCACCGGTTGGGTCTACCTGCCGCATTTGCCCGCATGAAGCCTGCCGCGCCCGGCGCGAACCTTCGGTCATGAAAGCAGGTGTCTGAACGCTGCGGCATATGATCTTTTGACAGGCCCCCAGTTCCGGTGCATCTTCCTGTGAAAGGTGGTGACGGAATGCGCAAGACAGTCCGCTCTGCCAGATGAGGGAGGGGCTGACGCACATGGGCAAACATGTTGTGCTGGTTGAGGATGAACAAAACATCGCAGAGGCGATCCGCTTTCTGCTGTCCAACGAGGGATGGCGGGTTGAGATGCTGGCCAACGGGTCGTCGGCGGTGGAGGTGATCCGCAAGGCGACACCCGATCTGGTGATGCTGGATGTGATGCTGCCCGGCAAAAGCGGGTTCGAGATTTTGCACGAATTACGTGCTGATCCTGCTTCCGCAGAATTGCCTGTGCTGATGCTGACCGCGCGCGGGCAGGCGCGCGACCGTGAAATGGCTGAAAAGGCGGGGGTCAGCCGCTTTATGACCAAACCCTTTTCCAACGCCGAGATGCTGGATGCGGTGCGCGCGCTGACCTGCTGATCGGCGTCACCTGCCGCAAGAGGTCTGCGCATGTCCAACCGTCCTGTCTTTCTCGCCCGTCAAAGCTATCGCCAACGGCGCATCATGGATGCGGTGCGGTTGCTGCCGTTTCTGGGAGCGGCCTTGTGGATGGTGCCTCTGGTCTGGCCGACCTCTGCAATACCTGTCGAGACTGCAACGGGTTCTGCCGGGCCAGTCCGCATGAGCACGGCATTGCTTTATATCTTTTGCATATGGGGGGGGCTGGTTTGCGCAGCCTTCGGCCTGTGGTTGCGCAGCCGGGGCACCGCCGTCGTTGACCCGCTTGCCGCATCGCCGGGCTCTTTGGACTGATGGTGGGGCTGAACCAACTGGTTCTGGTCTGTCTGACCTATGTGGTGTTCTTGTTCGGCATCGCGTTTCTGGCAGAGCGTGCCGCGATGAGCGGCCGCTGGTCTGCAGTCCTGCGGGCACCGGTGATCTATACGCTGTCGCTGTCGATCTATTGCACGGCATGGACCTTCTATGGCGCTGTCGGCTATGCCGCGCGGTCGGGGCTGGAATATGTGACCATCTACCTTGGTCCTTCGCTGGTCATAATCGGATGGTGGTGGGTCTTGCGCCGTCTGGTCAGCATCGGACGCAGCCATCGCGTCACCTCGATTGCGGATCTGATTTCGTCGCGTTACGGCAAATCCAACGGTTTGGCCATTGTGGTCACCCTAATGGCTGTCATCGGTGTGACGCCCTATATTGCGTTGCAATTGCAATCGGTTGTGCTGTCGATCTCTATCTTTTCCATACCCGAGATCGGAGGGGACGGCGCAGATGCTGCCAGTTCGTTCAACCCTACGCAGGCGGCATTCTGGGTGGCGATGGGCCTTGCGCTTTTCACCGTGCTGTTTGGCACCCGCACGCTGAACGTGAACGAACGCCAGCACGGCATTGTCATCGCTGTTGCTGTCGAGTCGGTCGTCAAGCTTGTCGCTCTTCTTGCGGTGGGCATCTTTGTCGTCTGGGGATTGGCAGGCGGACCGTCAGAGACACTTGCGCGTATCGACGCCTCGGCCATCGGAACATGGGAGGTGCAAAGCAGCCGTTGGGCCACCCTGACGCTGCTCTCGGCGGCGGCTTTCATCTGCCTGCCGCGCATGTTTCAGGTCATGGTGGTCGAGAATGACGACGAGCGATATCTACAGATCGCCTCATGGGCCTTTCCCACCTATCTTTTGCTGATGAGCCTTTTTGTTGTGCCGATCGCCGTTGTCGGCCTCGATCTGCTGCCTGCGGGGTCCAACCCGGATCTTTTTGTCTTGTCGCTGCCGCTAAGCCAGAACCAGAACGGGCTGGCGATGCTCTCCTTTCTGGGTGGGTTCTCTTCGGCCACGTCGATGGTGATCGTGGCCACGCTGGCGCTGAGCACGATGGTCAGCAACCATATTGTGATGCCGGTTTGGTTGGCGCTTCGGCAAGGCGGGGCATCGCAGTCAGGCGACGTGCGTAGTGTGGTGATCCGGGCGCGGCGGCTGTCGATCCTGATGATTATCGCGTTGGGTTTTTCTTATTATCGCGCCTCGGGCGGCGGTGGGGCACTGGCGGCTATCGGCACGATCAGCTTTTGTGGTGTAGCACAGTTCCTTCCTGTCCTGATGGGCGGGATCTTCTGGCGCGGAGCGACGCACAGCGGCGCTTTTGCCGGATTGTTTGTGGGGTTCGGACTTTGGATATTCACACTACTGTTGCCCAGTTTCGGACGAGACGCCGTTCTGCCCTCCGAGATTTTTGAGCAGGAGCTCTTTGGGCTTAGCATCCTGCGCCCCGAAGCGCTGTTCGGGATTGAGGGCATTGACCCGCTGGTCCACGCCGCGTTCTGGAGCCTGTCTCTCAATACGCTGGTATTTGTTGTGGTTTCTCTCATAACCTTCCCGGACCCGATTGAACGCCTTCAGGGTGCCCAATTTGTCAATGTGCTGGAACACGCCGGCCCCTCACGGGTGTGGACCACCTCGGCCGCGGCGGCGGAAGACCTGATGATCATGACCCAACGCATATTGGGTGCCCCAGATGCGCAGCGGTTTTTCAAAGCGGAGGCCAAGCGTCAGGGAGTAGGCGGGCAATTGCCAGAACCCACGCCTTCTTTTGTTCAGGCTCTTGAGAGGGAATTGGCAGGATCTGTCGGGGCGGCAACCGCCCATGCGATGATTTCGCAGATCGTGGGCGGCACATCGGTATCGGTGCAGGATTTGCTGGCGGTTGCGGACGAATCTGCGCAAATGCTGGAATATTCAAACCAGCTTGAACAGAAATCCCGCGAGTTATCCGTGACCGCGGCACAGCTGCGGTCTGCCAATGAAAAGCTGACCCAGCTCAGCCTGCAAAAGGATGCGTTTCTGAGCCAGATCAGCCATGAGCTGCGCACGCCTATGACCTCGATCCGGTCGTTCTCGGAGATTTTGCGCGACGGTTCGACGATGACAGAGCAGGACAAGACACGCTATGTGTCCATCATTCACACAGAAACCATCCGTCTGACCCGTTTGCTGGATGACCTGCTGGATCTGTCGGTGCTTGAGAATGGTCAGGTTTCCCTGCATCTGGCGCGCGCGTCACTGGCCGACGTGATGGAACGGGCCGTCACTGCCGCCCTTGCTGGCTCGGATCAGCCGCTTGAGGTGAAGATCGGTACGATTGAGCCGCCGGTGGATCTTTATAGTGATCTGGACCGGCTTGTGCAGGTCTTCATCAATCTAATCCGAAATGCGCAGAAATACTGCGAAGCGGAAAGCCCGCAGCTGGACATTAGTGCACAACGGGACGGCGGTGATCTGGTGATTGACTTCGCTGACAATGGTGCTGGCATCGCAGCGGACGCGCAGGCGGTCATCTTTGAGAAGTTCTACCGGGTACCTGGTGCGCAGGGCGAGGGGGCAGGTCTGGGCCTTGCCATTTGCCACGAGATCATGATCCGTTTGGGGGGGAGCATCAGCTGTCTGTCCGGGCAATCATCGCAGAGGGGCGGCACCACCTTTCGCGTGCGTCTGCCCGCAACGGCACTGGCCGAGGGGACAGCACGAACAGCGGCTTCGGCGGGATGAAAGCGCAAACGTAAAGGCTCTGGTAACGACTTTTGCGTTAAGCATCAGGTCTAACACCGTCCTTGCGGACGCAGATATTTGGATCAGAGCAGCCTATGACAGCGCCCGAGCCGTCAGCCCAACCGGGCGCGGATTCCCCTGGCACGATCGTTCATCGCAAGGCCCGCGCGGGCCGGGCGGACCACCAGTCGCGGGCGATGTCGCTTTCAAAAGCGCTTCGTCTGACGCTGGCCAAGGTTGCTGACGACCTGTTTGATATGTCGATGTCTGCGATAGCGGTGCGCAGTGAAAGCTGTGAGGGTGAAAGTCTGCAGCAAAAGCTGGCCGGGGCGGGGTTGCTGATGCTGCTCGACGGGCCGAATCGCAGCCGGGGTGCCGCGATCCTTGATGTGCCGCTTGTGACCGGACTGATCCAGCAGCAAACCATGGGAAAGGTTTTGCCGGGGGAGAGTGATCCGGCCCGCGTGATGACGCCCACGGATGCTGCCATCACCGCACCGTTTCTGGATCGGCTACTGCTGCGTGCTACTCCGTTACCGGATGACAGCAAGGATCAAGCGCTGATCTCAGGCTACCATTTTGGCGCATGGATCGAAGACCCGCGTGTGCTGTGCATGGCGCTTGAGGCGCATAGCTATGAGATCATCTACATGTCGCTCGATATCGCGGGCGGCGTCCAGCAAGGCAACCTGACGCTGTGCCTTCCCCATGCGGATGCAGATGCCTGTCCGGAGGGGCGCGAACCTGGCGCAACGGGGGGCGATGTCAGTCCAATAGTTGAAGCGCCGACTGCGACCCTATCAGAAACGGTCCAGAACCTCAGGGCGGATTTGCGCATCGCCTTGGCAAACCTGCGCATGCCATTGCGCACGCTCAGCCAGCTAGAGATTGGCGCAGTGATCGATCTGGGCCGCGCCGACTTTCAAGATGTGCGTATCCAAAGCCTTGACGGCGCACCCGTGGGCCGCGGTGTGTTGGGGCAGGTCGACGGTTTGCGTGCGGTACAGGCGTCCGATGTGCTGGCCAAGCCGAAGCAGCAGATGCTGGATGACACAGCCGGTTCTATGGTGGGGCTAAATGGTCCTGTCGCACCGGACCTTGGTGGTCTGAACGGATCTAGGCATGATCCGGAGCAGATGCCAGAGTTGCCGGAGATGCCTGATGTTGGTGAATTGCCCGCATTGGGGGAAAGCGAAACGGCACCGGAACTGCCGGATTTGCCCGAGTTGCCAGACCTACCGGATATGTCGGACCTGCCCGATTTCGACGATATGCCGTCGCTCACAACTATGCAGGCGGGCTAGGCCAGCGCGGTCCGCCCGTAGAACGCTTTAAACAAAGGGCTCCGCAAGCACACCGCGCATGTGGCTCAGATCGTATCCCGCATCTCGCGCTGTATTGATAATCTGATCCGCATCGCGTGTTCCTGCCTCACCCAAAGCCCACGCGATGGTCGAGCGGGTGCCAGAGGCGCAATAGGCCAGCGTCACGGCTTCAGTCCCAGCCCCCAGACTGCGGTTTTGTGCAATCACATCCGGCACCATGCTTTGATGCGTCAGTGGTTGCTCGGCAAACGTCAGACCTGCCGCTTCGGCCGCCGTGCGGATGGCTGCGGCGGTATGGCTTGGTGGCACCTCGGCATCGGGGCGATTACACAGAATGTGGGTGATACCAGCAGCGCGCAATTCGGCCATATCGGCGGGATCAATCTGCGGACTGACGTAGAAGGTCGGGGTAAGCTGTCGAATATCCATGCGACTGATCTACGCAAGCGCCGGGGCGCTGTCCAGCCTTTGGCGCAAAGGCCCGACGTCAGGCCAGAAAAATACCCACGATTACCATCATCAGGCCGATCACAGACAAAAACAGCGCGCCAAGGTTCAACGGCAGCGCCGATTGCAGGACCTTGCGCATCGCCTCGTCATCCAGCTTGGCGCGTTTGGCGCGGCTGACGCGCAGGATGCACCATATCAATCCGATCAGCCCCAGGAGCGAAATCGCCGCGCCGGACCAGATGATGATGTCAAAAACGGATGTGCTCTGGGTCTCCATGGACGATTGGCTACGCCAAGTCGCCGGCAGTGGCAAGGGTGCCTTGCGGGGCGCGGGCGTCGCGGGTACTCAGGCGCAAATTATTCCCAACCGCAGGACAGGCCAGATGAGCGATCAATCCACCAACCCCGAAGTCGTCGAAAGCGCCGGCGACGCGACCTACCGCGTCACAGCCAATGAATTGCGCCAGTTTGTCGAGCGGATCGAGCGGCTGGATGCCGAGAAAAAGGATCTGGCCGAGCAGCAAAAGGAAGTCATGGCTGAAGCCAAGTCCCGCGGCTATGACACCAAGGTGCTGCGCAAGGTGATCGCCCTGCGCAAACGCGATGCAGATGATATTGCCGAAGAAGAAGCGGTGATGGAGATGTACAAGGAAGCGCTGGGCATGTGAGCCTGGCCACGCCTTCGACGGGCATCCGGGGACTGCGTAAAACAGGCCACACAAAGGCCTCTTGCACCTTGTCACCCAGCCCAATAGAAGGATGCAAATTTTCCCCCGCGCGGACCCCCGCGCGGCTTATTTCTATGGAGCACACATGCAGGTCAACGAGACGCTGAACGAAGGTCTGAAACGCGGCTACGCCATCACGGTTACAGCCGCCGAGCTGGACGCGAAGGTCAACGAAAAACTGGCCGAGGCACAGCCAGAAGTCGAAATGAAGGGCTTTCGCAAAGGCAAGGTCCCGATGGCATTGCTGAAAAAGCAGTTCGGCCAGCGGATCATGGGCGAAGCGATGCAGGAAAGCATCGATGGCGCGATGTCCGAGCATTTCGAAAAATCAGGCGACCGCCCCGCGATGCAGCCTGACGTCAAGATGACCAACGAAGACTGGAAAGAAGGCGACGATGTCGAGGTCACAATGACCTATGAAGCGCTGCCCGAGATCCCTGAGATCGATATGTCCAAGATCGAGCTTGAGCGCATGGTCGTTAAAGCCGAGGACGAAGCCGTTGAAGAGGCGCTCGCCAATCTGGCCGAAACCGCACAGGACTTTAAAGCCCGCAAGAAAGGCTCCAAGGCCAAGGACGGCGATCAGGTCACGATGGATTTTGTCGGCAAGGTGGACGGTGAAGCGTTTGAAGGCGGCTCTGCCGAAGATTTCCCGCTGGTTCTGGGGTCGGGTAACTTTATCCCCGGTTTTGAAGAGCAGTTGGTCGGTGTGAAAGCGGGCGAGGAAAAGTCTGTTACGGTGACGTTCCCCGAGGAATATCAGGCCGAGCATCTAGCCGGCAAAGAAGCCGTGTTTGACTGCACGATCAAAGAAGTGTCCGAGCCTGTGGCCGCCGAGATCAACGATGAGTTGGCGACCAAGTTCGGCGCAGAAGACCTTGCCGGTCTGAAAGCCCAGATCGCCGAGCGTCTGGAAGCCGAATATGCGGGTGCGTCCCGTGCTGTCATGAAGCGTGGTCTGCTCGACGCGCTGGACAAGATGGTGGATTTCGATCTGCCACCTTCACTGCTGGATGCAGAAGCGGGTCAGATCGCGCATCAGCTGTGGCACGAGGACAACCCTGACGTCGAAGGCCATGATCACCCCGAGATCGAGACAACCGAAGAGCACAAAAAGCTGGCCACACGCCGCGTGCGTTTGGGTCTTTTGCTGGCCGAGATCGGTCAGAAGGCAGAGGTTGAAGTCTCTGACGCGGAGATGACGCAGGCGATCATGGCGCAGGCGCGTCAGTATCCCGGTCAGGAGCGTCAGTTCTTTGAATTCGTGCAGCAGAACCAGCAGATGCAGCAGCAGCTGCGTGCGCCTTTGTTCGAAGACAAGGTGATCGACCATATCGCAGAGAATGCGAAAGTGTCCGAGAAAGAAGTCTCGAAGGACGATCTGCAGAAAGCCGTTGAGGCGCTTGAAGACGCTGAGTAAATTCTCAGTAATGTGATTTAGAAAAGCCCCGCAGTTTTGCGGGGCTTTTTTCTTGGGATCGGCCTTCTGTTTTGATCGGCCAGTTCCGGGGCAGGGACGATGCACCGCGTGCGTCGGGCTAGCCGGGCCGCAGACCTGTCTCCACCAACATGCCGTGCCGCTTGGCCTCGTAATAATAACCGCGGGCGTACCATTTGATCGCGGTGGCATGGTCTCCGTTCGACAAAAGCCAGGCTCCGCGCAGGTATTTAAGCGCGTATTGCAGGTTGGTATCGGCATCGAGCAAATCGCCGGGTTTGCCGCGAAACCCCATCGAACGGGCTGTGGCAGGCAAGATCTGCAGCAGGCCGTAGTAGGGACCGTTGCGTGCTTTGGGTTGATGCGTGCTTTCGCGAATGGCAAGCCGGTGCACCAGAGCGCGGGGCAGGTCGTAGTGATCTGACCACTGGTTGATCTTGGCACGGAGTTGCGGGGTCTCGTTCGGATAGAGAGGGGGCTCGTGGCGTTCTGGTACGCTGTCGGGAGCATCTTTGACCGTGCAGGCGCTCAGCGCCGCGCAGCCTAGCACAACAAAGGTACGGCGTGAGAGATGGGACATGACCGTGGCATTCTATCTAGGAACAGCTATCGCCCGAGCGATGCAGCGACTGCCGTGAACGTGCAAGCGAGATATGCGCGGGGGTGGAAAGTGGCGCGAAATCGCCCATAGCCCTGCATATTGCTGCCATAAACCAAGGTTAAACTGTCTCCTACCTCAGAGCGTCGCATGTATTTCCGCGACAGCACCAATTTATTGGAGACGTGAGACATGGAGTACGGGAAGAAGAAGCCAATTCAGGGCAAGAACGGCTATGAAAAGACGGCTTTGACGATGAAGACCATCTCGGAATTACTGGCCGATGAAGGCACGAGTATGGAAGAATTGACCAAGTCTCAAACGCCAGCGGAGCAAAACGCGGACACCTGGGAAACCCCCTGCGCGACTGTGGTGCCGAAACGGCCTGTTCTCCAACAACCGCCGCATATGCAGGCGACGTCTGCGCCGCAGCACGCCGTCCCGTCTAAAGCAGCGACACTGCCTCCTATCGCCCCTACCGGAGCAGAGGCGGGCAAAGCGACTTATATTGAGAAACCACGGTCTTTGCTTAGCCGGTTAATCGGAAAATAGGCAGGGAACACCGTTGGCCAGCAGGCCTTGTAAACGGAAAACGCCGCGCTGAACCAGCGCGGCGTTTCTGTATTTGCGGTAAAGGCGGGGTCGCGATTAGTCGCGTGCGCCTTCAACGATGTTGTCGGGTGTGTCGTCGGGCGAAACGCCTGCAGAATCTGCAAGGCTATCGTCGTCGGACGCAGCAGCGCCAATATCGTCAAACAGTTCTGCGATTTCGAAGTCTGCAGCGGCTTCTTCTTCGGCAGCCATCTCCTGGATGGACTTACCGGAGGCCTGAAGTTCTGCTTCTTCAGGTGAACGGGCGACGTTCAGCTGAATGGTTGCTTCGACTTCGGGGTGCAGAACGACCGTTACGTCGTGCAGACCAAGTTCCTTGATCGGCGCGGACAGAACGACCTGCTTGCGGTCAACGGTAAAGCCAGCTTCGGTCGCGGCTTCGGCAGCGTCACGGGTGGTGACAGAGCCGTACAGCGCACCAGCGTCAGACGCAGAGCGAATCACGATGAACTGCTGACCGTTCAGGCTTTCGGACATCTTCTCGGCTTCTTTTTTGGTCTCGAGGTTTTGTGCCTCAAGCTGGGACTTGCGTCCCTCGAAAGCTTCGATGTTGGCTTTGGATGCGCTCAACGCTTTGCCCTGGGGCAGAAGGTAGTTGCGTGCATAACCCGGCTTTACGTCAACGACTTCGCCCATCTGGCCAAGCTTCGCGACGCGCTCAAGTAGGATAACGTGCATGATGGTTCTCCTTACTTAACGGCGTAGGGCAGCAGGGCGAGGAAGCGGGCGCGTTTAATGGCACGGGCCAGTTCACGCTGCTTTTTCGCAGAGACTGCGGTGATACGGGAAGGAACGATTTTGCCACGCTCAGAGATGTAGCGCTGCAGCAGACGTGTGTCTTTGTAATCGATCGCAGGTGCATTGTCGCCCGAGAAGGGGCAGACTTTGCGACGGCGGAAAAATGGTTTTGCGGCCATGGTTTAGGTCCTTTCTCTCAAGCTATGGGTTAGCGGCGTTCACGGCGCTCTGGGCGCTCGTCACGTTTTTGCATCTGAACGGAAGGCAGCTCTTTGTGCTCGTCCATCTTGATGGTCAGAACGCGCATCACGTCGTCGTGCAAACGCATCAGACGTTCCATCTCCTGCACGGCTGTGGCCGGTGCATCGGAGCGCAGAAAGGCGTAGTGGCCCTTGCGGTTCTTGTTGATTTTGTAAGCCATCGTTTTAACGCCCCAATACTCGCTATCCACGAGTTTGCCGCCGTTGTCGGCGAGGACGGTGCCAAAATGTTCGATAAGGCCTTCAGCTTGCGTGTTGGACAGGTCCTGACGCGCAATCATAACATGCTCATACAGCGGCATGGTATCTCCATTTATATCAAGGCGCATTTCATAGGCAGGGCATGATCCTTTGCGGCCCCACCACGAGAGACTGCGCGGTTCAACGTGTTTGCAAAGGAAGTGTCCATATACACGGTTATGCGGTCCGGGCAAGGCGCATTGTCAACGTGGCACGCTGGGAAAGCTGGCGGATCGGCCAGCGGCCTGTGATTACCATGATATGGCCTGTCTCCCGTCACGCCGCCGCCCAGTTTTGGTCGTTTTTGTCGGTAAGGTCGTAATTAACGCAAAATGATGCAGAAAACTGCAAGTCGAGGGAACAAGACGATGACCGCAACATCAGATTTCATGACAAACCCCGCGTTGACGGCTCTGCCCATTCGCATGGCTGATGGGGGCCGAATGATCATCCGGGGCAGTCAGCGGCTTTTGGGTGCTGCCCTTATCCTGTCAGCCTTTGGCCTTTGGCTCGCACCTGGTGCGGCATGGGAAAGCGATGTCATGCTGTTTAAGCTAATATTGTCAGTTACGGCTGTGATTGCAGGTGTTGCCATGATGCAAACCAGTGCCACGCCTCCCCCCCCGGAAATCGAGATTGATACGATCCGCCGCGAAGTGCGTCTGGTGCGGTATGTTCGCGGGCAATCGCCTGTTGTGCTGCAGTCTTCCGGCTTTGCCACGTTGGCGCAGGTTGAGCATGATGGCACGAACATCCGGCTATGGGACGCAGCCGGTGTATTTCTGGCCGAAGTGAACCTGAGTGACCGCGCCGCACGCAACAGCCTGCTGGCGGGGCTGCGTGATGCGGGCAAGCTGGACTGAGCTGTAGGCGACATACCTATTCTAATTCAGAACGCACCGGACCTCCTCAAGGCCAGTGCGTTTTTGCGTGCACATCGCGCTGTTCATAAATGCGCAGGCACTGTTGAGGGCTGCCGGATTGAATTGGTCCCGTGAAACCCCAATTAACCTAGTATCTTAGTTCAACAGGAGCCTTCTTCATGAAATCACTGATCCTCGCCACTGCCCTTGGGCTTGCTTCAACAGCAGCAATGGCCGCAGAGAAATACACACTGGATTCCAGCCACAGCCAGGTGGTCTTCAACTACAGCCACCTCGGGTTCTCCACGACATACGGCATGTTCTCCGGCATTGAAGGTGAAATCATGTTTGACGAAGAAGCGCCCGAAGCGTCCAGCGTCAATGTATCCATGCCCGTGATGTCCATGTTCACCGGTTGGGAACAACGCGATGACCACTTCATGTCCGGCGATTTTTTCGGTGCCGAAGAGGGTGATATGGTGACTTTCACCTCCACCGGTATCGAGGTGACTGGCGAAGACACTGCGCTGATCACGGGCGATCTGACCATGAACGACACGACGAAGTCCGTGGTTCTGGACGCCAAGCTGAACCAGAAAGGCGACCACCCGATGGCCGGCAAAGCCTGGATGGGGTTTGACGCGACCACAAACATCACACGGTCCGACTTTGGTGTGGGTGCCTTTGCCCCGGCAATCAGCGATGATGTGAATATCATGATCTCGGTCGAGGCGATGAAGGCTGAATAAGCTGCTGCGCAACTTCCGAACAGACAAGGAAAAGCCCGCCATCGTCGATGGCGGGCTTTTTTGTTTTAAGCGAGTGGTTTGTGGATCAGTCTACTGATCTAGTCGCTTTCAACGCGATGTTTACCAACACATCAAAGGCAAGTGTCGCTTCTTCCGCAACGGTTGCGCCGATGCCGTAGTCCTGCCGGTTCAGGGTCAGGTCCGCCCGCATCTCAGCTTCGCCACCGTTCAGCGACAGGTTGAAGGGCAGGGTCAGAGGTTGGCTTTGATCCTTAATTGTCAGCGTCCCCACGGCTTCGTACCCATCCACGGCGCGCTTGATAATGCCGTCATAGGTCGCTGTCTCATAGGTGTCTGCGTCAAAGAAATCAGCACCAAGCGCCTGTTGGGTCACCGAGCCCAATTCAAGCGAGTTTATCGCGATGGTGGTTGTCACGGTGCCAACGTCCGGCCCCGGCGCGTTTTCATCAAAGCTGATCGCAGAGGTCCAATTGGCGAAGCTGCCTGTTACCTCGTTGCCAAACTGTGTGACGGTGATGTTGATGTTGCCTTCCTGTACGGTCCAGTCGGAGGAGACTTCTGCCAGATCCACTTGCTGGGTCTGTTTTTCTTGGCCCATTGAGCCGAATGTGCCGCCAAGCAACAGGGCCACAGCCCAGATTGCCACGGCTGCGATCACCGGGGCTTTGCTTTTGTGTTCAGGCGGCAAAGGGCCGATAACAGGCTCGCCCGGTAGCATCCGGCGCAATGTGGCATCGCGGTCGACAAAATGGTGTTTGAGGGCACCTGCGATATGCAGCAAGAGCGAAGCTGCGAGCACTTTGGTGCCGACCTGATGTATAGCGCTAAAGACATGCTCCACCCCGGTGGATTTGGGCACCAGCGGCAGGTTCTGGCCAAGCGGCCACCAGATTGGCGCAAAGCCTGCAGCGGCGGCATGGGCGATCCAGCCCGCCAGCGGCACGATGACCAAGGATGCGTAAAGCAGCCAATGCACGGTCTCGGCCAGAAAGCTTTCAAGCTTTTTGTCGCCGTTCAACAGACCGGGCTTGGGTTGGCTCAGCGCCCATGCGATGCGCAGCACGGCCACGAAAAACATAGTTACGCCCAGCGTCTTGTGCAGCGAAAAGAACCACGCCTTGCGGGTGAGCTCTGCGTCTGTCTGATAGGGCAGATCATTGGCGTAAAGGCCCAAGGGGATCAGCGTCAGGATCAGCAAGGCCGTCAGCCAGTGAAAGGTTTTGGTCACGCCGCCATAGCGGATGTCGGTATTGGAAAAGGCCATGATATGCTCCTGCGTTCGCGTGTTGCCTACTTATAGCGTTGTACGGCGTCGGCAATCTTCGTTTTGGCACAGAGGGTCTGCGCTCTTGTTCACCTTCGGGTCGCAGGCTAGACCAAGAGTAAGAACAAAGCAGGGAGGGCCAGTATGAGCATCGCATTCGTATTTCCGGGACAGGGCGCACAAGCCATAGGAATGGGACAGGCCTTGGCCGAAGCCTATCCGGCGGCGCAGCAGGTGTTTGACGAAGTGGACGACGCGCTTGGTGAAAAGCTGTCGACATTGATCTGGACGGGCGAGATCGAAGCGCTGACGCTGACGGAAAACGCGCAGCCCGCGCTGATGGCCACGTCGATGGCCGCACTTGCGGCGATGCAGGCCGAAGGTATCGGTCTGGACCGTGCCTCCTTTGTGGCGGGTCATTCGTTGGGCGAATATGCAGCGCTGTGCGCGGCGGGGGCAGTGTCGCTTGGTGATACCTCGCGGCTGTTGCGCATCCGGGGTCGGGCGATGCAGGCCGCTGTTCCGGTGGGACAGGGCGCAATGGCCGCTGTGTTGGGGTTGGACGCGGATGCTGTAGACCGTGTGGCGCAAGAGGCCGCCCAAGGCGATGTGTGTCAGTTGGCCAACGAAAACGATCCGACGCAGAATGTGATCTCAGGCAGTGCCGCAGCGGTCGAGCGGGCCATTGTGCTGGCCAAGGAAGCGGGGGCCAAGCGGGCCTTGCCATTGCCGGTTTCGGCGCCGTTCCACTGTGCATTGATGCAGCCCGCCGCAGATGAGATGGCGCGTGCGCTGGAAGATGTGCAGTTCAATGATCCTTCCGTTCCGTTGGTGGCCAATGTGCTGGCTGATGCGGTCAGCGATGCCACAAGGATCAAGGCGCTTTTGGTCGAACAGGTCACAGGTCGCGTGCGCTGGCGCTCTTCGGTGGAATATATGGTCGCGCAGGGCGTGACCGAATTCTGGGAGATCGGCGCAGGTAAAGCTCTGTCTGGTATGATCCGGCGCATTGCTAAAGAGACCACTTGTCGCGCGGTTGGCACGCCGGCAGATGTGGCGGCCTTGCAGGACGTTTGAACGCCGCAGGATCGGCATGTATTGAGAATAAGAAGGAAATCGAGATGTTTGATCTGACAGGGAAATCCGCACTGATCACTGGTGCGTCCGGCGGGATCGGGGCGGATATCGCTCGCGCTTTGCACGCCCAGGGGGCGACCGTAGGGCTTTCGGGCACGCGCACCGAGCCGCTTGAGGCGTTGCAATCGGAATTGGGCGACCGCGCTCATGTGCTGCCCTGCAACCTGAGTGACATGACGGCGGTCGACGCGCTGCCGAAACAGGCCATTGAAGCGATGGGCGCAGTGGACATTCTGGTCAACAACGCCGGTATCACACGCGACAATCTGTTTATGCGGATGTCGGACGAGGAATGGCAGTCGGTGCTGGATGTGAACCTGACGTCCACCTTCAAACTGTGCAAAGGCGTCATGCGCGGCATGATGAAAGCGCGGTGGGGCCGGATCGTGAATATTTCCAGCATCGTGGGGGCCACCGGCAACCCCGGTCAGGCAAATTACGCAGCATCGAAGGCAGGGATGATCGGCATGTCGAAATCGCTTGCTTACGAAGTGGCGAGCCGGGGCATTACTGTGAACGCTGTGGCGCCGGGCTTTATTGCGACGGCCATGACAGACAAGCTGACGGATGAACAAAAGTCTGGAATCATGGGACAAATTCCGGCGGGACGCATGGGCGAGCCGTCCGAGATTGCGGGCGCCGTGGTATACCTTGCGAGTTCCGAGGCGGCCTATGTGACCGGCGCGACCTTGCACGTCAACGGTGGTATGTCCATGTTGTAGTGCGGATCGCTAACCCGTTTGCGCAGGGGCTGTCCTGTGCTAAAGGACATGCAGATTCGTAATCTGGGGTGCTTGATTGCATCCTTTCCCTGTGCAAACAGGGGCAGAGCCGCCCCACACCGGGGCATCCTCCAACCGCCCCTGGGGCGCGCGGATATATAATGGGGCAAGTGCCCTGAAGAGTGAGGACTTAATATGAGCGACGTCGCAGAACGCGTGAAGAAGATCGTTGTGGAACACCTCGGTGTGGAAGAAGACAAAGTGACCGAGAATGCGTCGTTCATCGACGATCTGGGCGCAGACAGCCTCGACACAGTCGAGCTGGTCATGGCTTTTGAGGAAGAATTCGGTATCGAGATTCCCGATGACGCCGCCGAGAACATCCAGACCTTCGGTGATGCTGTAAAGTTCATCAAAGAAGCCTCCTGATCCGGCAGGGCCTTGGCCCTTCGGCGAGAACCATCCTGAAACGGCGTCATTCCAAGCGGAATGACGCCGTTTTGATTCCGGTGATTTTTGCGGGGCTTGCGAAAGGCCTCGCGGATTCGCAATTTGGCGCTCATCCCCCGACCGTGTGAAGGCCCTGCTTTAATGTCCCGTACGATTCCGACCATCAACACTGCCCGTCTGACGCTGCGCGCCATGCGGGCAGAGGATTTTACGCGCTTTGCGACGATCTGGGCTATGCCAGAGGTGGTGACGCATATTTCCGGCAAACCGCGCAGCAAGGCGCAGTCCTGGGACGCGTTTCTGCGCAATGCGGGGCATTGGCAGATCAGCGGGTTTGGCCAGTGGGCCATTCAGCCCCGTGGTGCCGCCGAAATGGAGGGGCAGTGCGGCTTTTTCTTTGGCTCGCGGAAGTTGGGCGCAGATTTTGATCCCTATCCCGAGGCGGGGTGGTTGCTGGCGTCCGATGCGCAGGGCAAGGGATTGGGGTTGGAAGCGGTGCAGGCGGCCCACGACTGGTTTGACCGGGTGATCGCGGGCCGGACTGTTTGCATGATTGCGCCGGAAAACACCGGGTCTCTTAGGATCGCCGAGGCTGTGGGCTATCAATCCCTGCGGCAAGCCCAGATCGACGGTGAGACGGTTGATCTGATGACCCGCAAGGGGCCACCGGTCTGACGGTTTGCAGGAATGGTCGTTCCTACACCCTTTGTTTGCTGCAAATCCTTCGGGCGGGACAGCGGGGAGTTGCTGGCAACAACACGAGAAACGCCGACAAAGAATGCCGCAAGCAGGCATTTGTGTAATCCGGTCAAACCGGAGCGCTTGCCAAGTGGCTTGGTTCCGCCCCTCGGAGTGCTCTGCCCCTTGAACCCGGCACCCGCAGCGCGGTATAGCCTTGATAAAGCGACAAAAGGGGCATTCGGATGCGCAGAGTAGTGGTGACAGGTTTGGGTTTGGTGACGCCATTGGCTGATGGTGTCGAGAAAAGCTGGAGCCGTATTCTGGACGGTCAGTCCGGCGCAGGACCAATTACAGGGTTCGATCCCAGTGCGCTGATCACGCAGTACGCCTGCGAAGTGCCATTGGGGGACGGTAGCGATGGCACGTTCAACGCCGACACCTACATGGCTCCGAAAGAACAGCGCAAGGTCGATACTTTCATCATGTTCGGTTTGGCCGCTGCCCAGCAGGCGGTGGAGGATGCAGGGTGGATGCCGGAAGACACCGAGAGCCTTGAGCGCACTGGTGTGCTGATCGGTTCAGGCATAGGCGGGCTGAATTCCATCGCCAACACTGCCATCATGATGAAAGAAAAAGGGCCGCGCCGTGTCAGCCCATTCTTTGTCCCCGGTGCATTGATCAACCTGATCTCGGGCCAAGTGTCGATCCGTTATGGATTTAAAGGGCCGAACCATTCGGTGGTAACGGCCTGTTCGACGGGTGCGCACGCGATTGGTGATGCCTCGCGGCTTATTATGCACGGTGATGCCGACGTGATGATCGCGGGCGGGGCAGAGGCCGCGATTTGCGAGATTGGCATTGCTGGCTTCAACGCCTGTAAAGCGCTGAGCACCAAGCGTGGGGATGATCCGCAAAAGGCTAGCCGACCCTATGATGCGGACCGCGATGGGTTTGTCATGGGCGAAGGTGCCGGTATTGTGGTGCTTGAAGAATACGAGCACGCCAAGGCACGCGGTGCCAAGATCTATGCCGAGGTTCTGGGCTATGGTTTGTCGGGGGATGCATATCACATCACTGCACCTTCCGAGACCGGTGAAGGGGCAGAGCGTTCCATGCGCAACGCCTTGCGGAACGCGGGCAAAGAGCCCAAAGACATCGATTACATCAACGCGCATGGCACCTCGACCATGGCTGACACCATTGAATTGGGCGCAGTAGAGCGGATGATGGGCGACGATGCGGGTAAGGTTACCATGTCATCGACAAAATCCGCCACGGGTCACCTTCTGGGGGCCGCAGGCGCGATCGAGGCGATATTCTCGATCCTTGCAATCCGCGATCAGGTGGCACCGCCCACGATCAACCTGGACAACCCAGCTGTGGAAACAGTTATTGATCTGGCCCCGAACAAGGCCGTTAAACGCGAGATCAATGTGGCGCTGTCCAATTCATTCGGGTTCGGTGGCACCAACGCCAGCGTCTTGTTCGGAAAGGTCTGAGCCATGTGGCGCAACATCGCGTCGAATGCGATCAGTTTTCTGGTCGTTGCGTTGTTCATGGTGGGCGGCGTGATCATTTGGGGTCGGTCTGAGTATACCTCTGCCGGGCCGTTGGATCAGGCCATTTGTTTGCAGGTGAAGCCTGGATCGACCATGCGCCGCGTGTCGGGTGATCTGGCTGAGCAGGGGGCCGTTAGCTCGGCCGCAATTTTTCGCATGGGTGCAGATTATGAGGAAAAGACCAGCCTGTTGAAGGCGGGTAGTTTTCTGGTCGAGCCGGGCAGTTCTATGTCGCAGATCGTCGAGACGGTGACCAAGGGCGGCGCGAGCACTTGTGGCACCGAGGTTGTCTACCGGATCGGTGTGAACCGCGTGTCAGTACAGGTGCGTGAGCTTGACCCAGCGACAGGGCGCTTTGTTGAGCGGGCGGAGTTCAATCCGCAGGCTGATGAGGCGCCGGAAGTCTATACACAGACCTTAGCACAGGCAGACACGCGTTTTCGAATTGCATTGGCCGAGGGTGTGACCAGCTGGCAGATCATTGATGCGATGAAGTCGATGGATCTGCTGGAAGGAGAAGCCGGTGAGGTGCCCGCAGAAGGCACGCTTGCGCCTGACAGCTATGAAGTGCGACCCGGCGATGACCGCGCCGCTGTGATCGCGCGGATGCTGGCAGCACAGGAAGCGCGTTTGGCCGAAGCCTGGGAAGCGCGTGATCCGGATCTGCCCATCGCCAGCCCTGAGGAATTGCTGACGCTAGCCTCGATCATCGAGAAGGAAACCGGCGTTGCGGAAGAGCGGCGTCAGGTGTCCAGCGTTTTTGTGAACCGCTTGAACCAAGGCATGCGATTGCAGACAGACCCGACAGTGATCTACGGGATCACTCGAGGCGAGGGTGTGCTGGGCCGCGGGCTGCGGCGGTCTGAGCTCCGGGCCGAGACGCCCTGGAATACCTATGTCATTGATGGTCTACCACCCACACCCATTGCCAACCCCGGACGTGCCAGCCTGATGGCAGCAGCACAGCCGGACGAGAGCGAATACATCTTTTTCGTTGCGGACGGCACAGGCGGCCACGCTTTTGCGGTGACCCTTGCAGAGCATAACGCCAATGTGGCGCGCTGGCGGCAGATCGAAGCGGAGCGTGGCGCCGCAGCTGCAGGAAATGCATCTACCGGCGGCACGGATTGACACCCGTCACATGATGCCCTCCTGTCCCCGCGGGGACGGGGTGGCACCCTTATTTACCTTTGATTTGTGAATGATCGCACGGTCCTACAGGGTTTTGTTAACTCTCTTTTTCTTGACTTTGCGCACGGTCTAACGTATAGATTTTGACATGCTAGAGGACATGGGCGAGCGGCTTTGGGACATTCCCGAAAGTCGTTTTTTTGTGTCTGTTCGGTTGGGGACCATACAAGAGGTATGAGCCACCATGACGACTGTTACCCAAGATCAAGAAGTCAGAAACGCATCAGACGTACTGGACACCTTGCGGGGTGCGATAACCGATCTCAGACGAGAGATCGAAGGGCTGACTCAGGACGCCCAGTCTGACGGAACCATGAATGAAACGGCGGCGAAGCAATCCTTGGGCAAGCTCAAGGAGTTGGTCACGCAGTGCGCCAAAGCAGAGGTTTATCTCAATGAGTGCAGAAGCAAGCAAGCTGGTATTGCAAAGGGAGGCTACGCCTTCGATCTGGACAGAGCCCGGGTTGAAATCGGGTGCAAGCTGGATCGCCTCCGCAGATGCGGATCTGCAAGACGAGTTCTTGAATGAGTTGAGCGAGGAGGAGCTTCTGGCGCTGCCTTATCTCTTTGAGTTCTGGGCGATGGAGCATCAACTGCCGCCCGAGGGTGCCTGGCGAACCTGGGTCATCCTCGGCGGCCGGGGGGCAGGCAAGACCCGCGCCGGTGCTGAATGGGTGCGTTCGGTGGTAGAAGGGTCGAGGCCGCTGGACGCGGGCAAATGTCGGCGCATTGCACTGGTGGGCGAGACAATAGATCAGGTGCGCGAAGTGATGATCTTTGGCGACAGCGGCATCCTTGCGTGTTCTCCAGAAGACCGTCGTCCGACATGGGAGGCTGGGCGCAAGCGGCTGGTCTGGCCCAATGGCGCGATTGCGACGGTACATACCGCCCACGATCCCGAAGGACTGCGCGGGCCACAGTTTGATGCGGCCTGGGTGGATGAATTGGCCAAGTGGAAACGTGGACAGGAAACCTGGGACCAGTTGCAATTTGCGCTGCGGCTGGGGGATGATCCGCGCGTCTGTGTGACAACGACCCCGCGCAACTTGGATGTGCTGAAACGGTTGATGGCGTCGCCGTCCACGGTGAAGACCCATGCGCCGACACAAGCGAATGCGGCCAATCTGGCGACATCCTTTCTGGAGGAGGTCAAGGCCCGGTACAAAGGCACGCGGCTGGGGCGTCAGGAGTTGGACGGCGTGCTTTTGGCCGATGCGGAAGGGGCGCTGTGGACGTCCGAGGCATTGGAAGCCGGGCGGCTGGATATTGCCCCCTCGTTTGACAGGATTGTCGTAGGATTGGACCCTGCGGCATCTTCGGGGGCATCGGCGGACGAATGTGGCATCGTGGTCGTGGGTGCTGTGACACAGGGGCCGGTACAGGATTGGCGCGCGGTGGTGCTGGCAGATTGTACGGTGCAGGGCGCAACTCCTTCGGGATGGGCCAAGGCAGCGATTGTAGCGATGGAGCACTACGGCGGGGACAAGCTTGTGGCGGAGGTCAATCAAGGGGGTGCCATGGTGGGTGAAGTCCTGCGGCAGGTTGATCCACTGGTGCCGCTCAAATCGGTCCACGCCTCACGCGGGAAGGTCGCACGGGCGGAGCCTGTGGCGGCGCTTTATGAGCAGGGGCGCGTGTCGCATATGCGCGGGCTTGATGCGTTGGAGGACCAGATGTGCCGGATGACTGCACGTGGGTTCGAGGGGGGCGGATCACCCGACCGGGTCGATGCGCTGGTCTGGGCGCTGCATGAGCTGATGATTGAGCCGGCAGCACATTGGCGGCGGCCTGCGGTGCGGTCCTTGTGAGGGGCCATTTTCTTTGAAGAGATTGAGGCGCGCGGGTTTCGATCCGCGCGCCTCTTTTTTACGGGGTGTTGCATCCCCCTGCGCACGGTGGGGTCACCGAGAATTAAACTCTTTGAGGCAATTTGTTTTCAAGCCGGACAACACAGGGTGTCGACCGGGGGATGGGCAAAAGGAGTTGGGGCATATGTTTGATTTTCTGCGACGTGGCACGGCGGCGGCATCTGTGCCAGAGCAGAAGGCGTCGGCGACGGGTCCGGTTGTGGCCTATGCCACGTCTGGTCGCGTGGCCTGGAGCCCGCGGGATGCGGTGAGCCTTACCAAGGTTGGGTTTTGCGGCAACCCTGTCGGGTTTCGGTCCGTCAAGCTGATCGCAGAGGCCGCAGCGGCGCTGCCATTGGTCGTGCAGGACGCCGAGCGGCGCTATGACACGCATCCCATCGTGTCACTGCTGGCGCGGCCCAACGCGGCGCAGGGGCGGGCGGAATTGCTTGAGGCGCTCTACGCGCAGCTGCTGTTGTCAGGCAGCGGATATGTCGAGGCGGTGGGCGAGGGCATGCCGCAGGAGTTGCATGTACTGCGCTCTGACCGGATGTCGGTGGTGCCGGGGGCCGATGGCTGGCCGGTGGCCTATGAATACGCGGTGGGCGGGCGCAAGCACCGCTTTGGCGTGGCCGAGGGGGCCTCACCGATCTGTCATATCAAGGCGTTCCATCCGCAGGATGACCACTATGGGTTTGCGCCGATGCAGGCAGCGGCAATGGCGCTGGATGTACACAACGCAGCCTCGCGTTGGTCCAAGGCGCTACTGGACAATGCGGCGCGGCCATCGGGTGCGATTGTCTACAAGGGTGCAGAGGGTCAGGGGCATCTGAACTCCGATCAATACGACCGCCTGGTGGCTGAGATGGAGAGCCATCATCAGGGGGCACGCAATGCGGGTCGGCCCATGTTGCTGGAGGGTGGGCTGGACTGGAAGCCGATGGGGTTCTCGCCCTCGGACATGGAGTTCCAGAAGACCAAGGAGGCGGCGGCGCGGGAGATTGCGCTGGCCTACGGGGTGCCGCCAATGTTGCTGGGTATTCAAGGGGATGCCACCTATGCCAATTATCAAGAGGCCCACCGTGCGTTTTATCGTCTGACAGTCTTACCGCTGGCAACACGGGTGACGGCGGCGCTGGCAAACTGGCTTGACGGCTTCACCGGCGCACCCATCGAGATCAAACCGGATTTGGATCAGGTGCCTGCCCTGTCGGCAGAGCGGGATGCGCAATGGGCGCGGGTGGCGGCGGCTGATTTCCTGACAGAGGCTGAAAAGCGCAATCTGTTGGGGCTGCCAGCGGTGGCGAATGATGGCTGATCCAGGGGTATATGAGCGGTTCGATTGTGCGCCGGGGCTAAGGTTGGAAGCACATGAGCGGGTGAGTGCGATCCATCATGCCAACATGCTGGAGCGGCTGGACCGGCTGGAGGCCATGATGGAACGGATGGAAAAGCGCTTGTGGCTGACGGTTTACGGGGTCGTCGCGGTGATCCTGGCGCAGGCGGTACAGGGCGTGCTGGTGGTGGCCCCCTGAGGGCGCGGAATTTCAAGGAGGACGTCATGGGATATGACGTGAGGGACTTCGGCTTTGGGCCGGAGAACGGGAAAGATGTGTCGGGCGTGATGCCAGCGCTGGAGCGCAAGTTCATGGCGTTTGAAGAGGTCGCAGAGGTCGAGGGCGGCACCGAGATCAGCGGCTACGCCAGCCTGTTCGGCGCGGTGGATCAGGGCGGCGATCTGGTCGAGGCAGGCGCCTATGGTGTGTCGCTGAAGGCTGTGAAGGCCGCCGGGCGCAAAATCAAGATGCTGTGGCAGCATGATCCCACACAGCCCATCGGGGTTTGGGATGAAGTGCGCGAGGATGCAAAGGGCCTGTTCGTGAAGGGACGCATCCTGTCTTCGGTCGAGAAGGGTCGCGAGGCGGCGGCGCTGATCGCGGCGGGGGCGATTGATGGGTTGTCGATCGGCTACCGCACGGTGAAGGCCAGCAAGAACACCAAGGGCCAGCGGCTCTTGTCGGAACTGGAGCTTTGGGAGGTGTCGTTGGTGACCTTTCCGATGCTGCCCAGTGCGCGGGTGGCGGGCAAGGGCGATTTTGCCCATGTCGGCGAAATTCTGCGGGAGATGGCAGCGACCTTTGAGGGGGCGCGGGCCGAGATGGCGGAGCGGGGGCTCGCGTCGGAGTAACGCGACAAATTCGGGAGTGACGGATGAGCAAGACGACAAACGGGGAGATTTCCCCGGCTGAGGAAGTGCGCGCGGCGGTGACGGGATTTGTCACTGACTTCAAGGGCTTTCAGGCTGAAATCGAGACAAAACTTCAACAAACAGAAGAGCGGATGACCATGCTGGATCGAAAAATGACTATGCCTGCACGAACACCTCTGGGCGGTGCCACGGATGCGGGCGCACCGCATCAGAAGGCGTTCAACATGTATCTGCGCAACGGCGATGATGACGGGTTGCGCGGTTTGGAGCTCGAGGGAAAATCGCTGTCTACGGCGGTGAATTCGGATGGCGGCTATCTGGTCGATCCACAGACCAGCGCGACTGTACAGTCGGTGCTGAATGCCACCGCGTCGATCCGTGCGATTGCAAGCGTCGTTCAGGTCGAGGCGACCTCTTATGACGTGCTGGTGGATCACACGGAGGTGGGTGCCGGTTGGGCCACGGAGAATAGCTCTGTCACGGAGACGGACACGCCGCAAATTGACCGTATCACCATTGGCCTGCATGAGTTGAGTGCTTTGCCGAAGGCATCGCAGCGTCTGCTGGATGACAGTGCATTTGACATCGAGGGTTGGCTGGCGGCCCGTATTGCGGACAAGTTTGCCCGCGCAGAGGCCGCCGCGTTCGTAAGCGGTGACGGGATCGACAAGCCCAAGGGGTTCCTGACCCACACAGCGGTCGACAATGACGTCTGGACCTGGGGCAACCTTGGTTATGTGCCGACGGAAATTGACGGTGAAGTCACACCCGATGCGATCATTGAGCTGGTTTACGCACTGGGAGCGCAGTACCGCGCCAATGGTGCTTTCGTCATGAACTCAAAGACAGCAGGCCGCGTGCGCAAGCTGACGGATGCGGATGGGCGGTTCCTTTGGTCTGACGGTCTGGCAGCGGGTGAGCCTGCGATGCTGATGGGCTATCCGGTGCTGGTGGCCGAGGACATGCCGGATGCGGGCAGCGACAGCTTTGCAATCGCGTTTGGTGATTTCCGTGCAGGTTATACCGTGGCCGAGCGTCCCGATCTGCGCATCCTGCGCGATCCCTTTAGCGCCAAACCGCATGTGCTGTTCTATGCGACCAAACGCGTGGGTGGTGATGTGAGCGACTTTGCCGCGATCAAACTGTTGAAATTCGGCGTCGCATAAGCGGTAGCGGATACCGGGGCCGGGGTAACTTGACCCCGGTCCGGGCGCGCGACCGCGATACCTGCTTTGCCTAGCTGCTCCCCTCTGACCGAGCAGGGCAGGAGGCCGCGCGTCCGGGTTTTCCTGACCCGGACGGGGAAAGAAATTTGGAGACTTCCATGATGTTGATTGAACAGACACCAATCTTAGACGCGGCGGTGCCGGTCGAAGCATTCAAGGCGCATCTGCGGTTGGGCAGTGGCTTTGGCCCTGATGACACGCAGGACGCGGTGTTGAATTCCTTTCTGCGGGCGGCAATCGCGGCGGTCGAGGCGCGGACGGGCAAGGTGCTGTTGCAGCGCGAGTTTTCGACCACAGTCACGAAATGGCGCAATTCCGAAGCCTTCACGCTGCCCGCAGCGCCGATTGTGGAGGTTGCAAGCGTGGAGCGGGTGACGCGGGATGGTCAGCGCAGCTTGGTCAGTGCAGCGGTTTGGTGGTTGGAGAAAGACAACCTGACGCCGATGCTGCGCGCCACGGGCAATTCCTTGCCACCAGTGCCAATGAGTGGCTCCGTGGTAATCACCTTTGCTGCGGGGTTTGCATCTGTTTGGGAAGATGTCCCTGCGGATCTGCGCCAGGCGGTGCTGATGCTGGCGGCGCATTACTATGAGTACCGTCATGACACGGGCCTGAGCAAAGGCTGCATGCCCTTTGGCGTCTCAAGCCTGATCGAGCGCTACAAGCATATTCGGATCGGCACCGGAGCAAGTGCATGAGTTTGCCGCGTCTCAATCAGGCGCTGGTGTTGGAAGCGCCCGAGCGGGTCAGTGATGGCTCTGGTGGATTTATCGAAGGCTGGATCGTGTTGGGCACGCTGTGGGCCGAGATCAAAGCCGGGAGCGGGCGGGAGACGGCCAACATCGGCGCACCGACGAGCCGTGTTGGGTACAAGATCACGGTGCGCGGCGCCCCTTTTGGCACCCCCGAGCGGCCCAAGCCGCAGCAGCGCCTGCGCCACGGTACACGCATTTTCACCATTGAAGCAGTGGCAGAGCGACACCCCGAGGGCCGCTATCTGACCTGCTTTGCGCAAGAGGAGGTCGCGGTATGAGTTTTGCCATGTCAGGGCCGTTGCAAGCAGCAGTTTACGATGCGCTGGTGGGGGACGCTGTCCTTGGGGCAATCGTGGGGTCAGCGGTGTATGACGCCATGCCGAGTGGAAGCTTACCGCCCATTTATGTGCGGCTGGGCAGTGAGGAAGTCCGCGATGCGTCGGACGGCAGTGGCGCAGGTGCTGTGCACCGGCTGACCGTGTCGGTCATCACGTCGAGGCCCGGATTTTCGCAGGCTAAGGCCGCTGCGGGGGCGATCAGCGATGTATTGCATGAAGCGGCATTGAGCCTTGCGCGTGGCCGGCTGGTATCGATGCGGTTCGATCGCGCGCGGGTGGCGCGGGTGGAAAGTGCCGCAACCCGGCAGATTGATCTGCGCTTTACTGCGCGGGTTCAGGACGACTGATTTTTTGTATTCTCAAGGAGAACTATGATGGCTGTTCAGGCAGGTAAGGACCTTTTGGTCAAAGTGGATATGACCAGTGATGGTCAGTTTGAAACCATCGCCGGGCTGCGTGCCACGCGGGTCAGCTTCAACGCCGAGACCGTGGATGTGACCACGCTGGACAGCGAAGGGGGCTGGCGTGAGTTGCTGGCGGGGGCCGGTGTACGATCTGCTGCAATTAGCGGATCGGGCGTGTTCCGGGACGAGGGCACCGACGAACGGGCGCGGCAGTTGTTCTTTGACGGGCTGACGCCCGATTTCCAGATCATCATTCCCGAGTTTGGCGTGGTGCAGGGGCCGTTTCAGGTGACCTCTCTTGAATATGCGGGCCAGTTGAACGGCGAGGCGACCTATGAGCTGAGCCTGCAGTCGGCGGGCATTCTGGTTTTTACGCCTGATCTGGTGGTCTGAGCATGGCGAACCGGTGGCGGGGAGACGTGGCGTTGGTGCTGGATGGCAAACGTTGTGTAGCGCGGTTGACGCTGGGCGCTTTGGCAGAGCTGGAAGAGGGTTTGGGTGAGGCATCGCTTGTCGGGCTGGTGGAGCGCTTTGAGGCCAGCCGGTTCAAAAGCCGGGACGTTGTGGCGCTCTTGGGGGCAGGTTTGCGCGGGGGTGGGTTGGATATGACCGACGCAGAGATCGCGGCAGCCCGGATCGAGGGTGGTCCTATGGCAGCGGCGAAAGCGGCGGCGGAGTTGCTGGCACGGGCTTTTGTGGTGCCGGAGTGAAGGGCCTGGACTGGCCCGCCCTGGTGCGGGTGGGCCTGCATGGTCTGGGTCTGAAACCCGATGAATTTTGGGCGCTGACGCCGGTGGAGTTGCAAGTGATGCTGGGTGCGGCGGGCACGGACAAGCCGATGTTAAGCGATGGATTGGCGGCGTTGATGGCCGCGTATCCCGACAAAACGAAAGGGTCTGAGAATGGCTAATTTTGATGACTATGGCGGACTTGAGGGTCATGCGGAAGACCTGAACGCGACGCTCTCGCAAACAGGCGCACTGGTCGCAGGGTTTGATGGCGAGTTGCGCCGAATGTCTGCATCGCTGGCGGCGACAGGCAAGGATGTGCAGACGCTTGAGAAGGGTCTGAGCCGGGGGCTGCGCAAGGCGTTTGACGGGGTGGTTTTCGACGGCATGAAGATGTCGGATGCGCTGAAGTCCGTGGCCCAGTCATTGGCAAACACCACGTACAACGCTGCAATGAAGCCTGTCACCGACCATTTCGGTGGGCTGATCAGTCAGGGTTTCGGATCGCTGATGCAGGGTATCCTGCCCTTTGCCGACGGGGCCGCATTTTCGCAGGGCAAGGTGATGCCCTTCGCTCAGGGCGGCTTGGTGAGCGGTGCGACGACCTTTCCGATGCGCGGTGGCACGGGGCTTATGGGCGAAGCTGGGCCGGAGGCAATCATGCCGCTGGCGCGCGGACCCGATGGCAAGCTGGGCGTGCGCGGAGGGGGAAGCAGCGGCGGTCCATCGGTCGTGATGCATATCACCACACCGGATGTGCAGGGGTTCCAGCGGTCCCAATCGCAGATCGCAGCACAGATGAGCCGGGCGTTGTCGTCGGGCAATCGCAATCGCTGAAAAAGTATAGATGACAGGAGCAGGTTGATGGCGTTTCACGAGGTAAGATTTCCCCCCACGCTGAGTTTTGGATCGCTGGGTGGACCGCAGCGGCGCACCGATGTGGTCACGCTGGCCAACGGGTTCGAGGAGCGCAACACGCCCTGGGCTCATTCACGGCGGAGCTATGATGCAGGGCTTGGAATGCGGTCCATTGATGATTTGCAGGTCTTGATCGGGTTTTTTGAAGCGCGGATGGGCCAGATGCACGCCTTTCGCTGGAAAGACTGGGCTGATTACAAGTCGGGTCGCGCGACGCTGGCACCTGTCTTTGACGACCAAAGCATTGGCTATGGCAACGGTGTCGACCGGGATTTCCAGATCATGAAAACCTACCGGTCCGGTGATCAGTTTTACCGCCGTCCGATCAGCAAGCCTGTTGCCGGATCGGTTAAGGTCGGCGTGGAGCAGGATGAATTGCAGGAGGGGCTGGATTACGAAGTTGATCCGACCACGGGCATCATCACATTTGCCCATCCGCCAGATCCGGATATGGAAATCTATGCGGGGTATGAATTTGATGTGCCGGTGCGCTTTGATACCGACCGCATCTTGACGAGCGTCGAGAGCTTTCAAGCGGGACAGGTGCCATCGGTGCCGGTGATCGAGGTGCGGATCTGATGGCTGGTATTGATCCTGCGCTGCAGGCGCATCTTGAGGGGGGGCTGACAACCGTTTGCCATGCGTGGCAGATCACCCGGAGCGACGGTGTAGCCTTTGCTTTTACGGACCACGATTTGCCGCTCGTGTTCAACGGCGCGACCTTTCGCGCGGATGCGGGGCTGAGCGCCAAGGCGATTGCGCAGACCACGGGGCTGGCGGTGGACAATACGGAAGCCATCGGCGCGCTCAGCGATGCATCGATCCGTGAAGACGAGATCGAGCAGGGACGGTTTGATGGCGCCGAGGTGGTGGCTTGGCTGGTCAACTGGGCAGACGTGAGCCAGCGCTGGCTTCAGTTTCGGGGCACAATTGGTGAGATACGCCGTGCCGACGGGGCGTTCAGGGCCGAATTACGGGGGTTGACGGAAGCGCTGAACCGAACGTTGGGGCGCGTGTACCAAAAGCCGTGCACGGCTGTGCTTGGGGACGCCCAGTGCCGGTTTGATACGACGCTGCCGGGCTATACGCTAACCCTGCCTGTCGATGTGCAGGAAGAAGGTCGACGGTTTATCTGGGACAGTCTGCCGGGGTTCGACGAGGAATTCTTTATCCGCGGGCGGGTCAACGTGCTGGAAGGGCCGGCAAAGGGTCTTTTCGGCTTGATCAAACACGACCGGGTGCGCGGCAAAACACGCACCATTGAGTTGTGGGAGCCTATCAAGGGCGATGTCAGCAGCGGGACACAGATCAAGCTGATTGCAGGGTGCAACAAACAGATGGAGACCTGTCGGCTGAAGTTTAACAACTTGCTGAATTTTCAGGGTTTCCCGGACATTCCGGGCGAAGACTGGGTGATTGCGGTGCCGAAAGTCACAGGAACCAACTCAGGCGGGTCATTGCGATGAGCGGTGATGACATCGTACGGGCAGCAAGGCAGTGGATCGGGACACCTTATGTGCATCAAAGTTCCGCTTTAGGCGCGGGATGCGATTGTTTGGGGCTACTGCGTGGCATTTGGCGCGAGCGGTTCGGTGCGGAGCCAGAGGTGATTCCGGCGTACACTATGGATTGGTCTGAGCCGCAGGGTGACGAGCGGCTGTGGGCGGCAGCAGGCCGGCACTTAAGCGCGAAGCCGCGCGTTGAGGCGGCGGTCGGTGATGTGCTGCTATTTAGGATGCGCGGCCAGAGTGTGGCCAAACACCTGGGCGTCCAGAGTGCAGTCGGCGCAGCCCCCAGCTTTATCCATGCATATACCGGCCATGGCGTGGTCGAAAGCCCGCTCAGCCTGCCTTGGCAGCGGCGCATTGTGGCGCGATTTGAATTTCCTCAAGGAGAGTAACTGATGGCAACAGTCCTTTTTTCTGTGGCAGGTGCTGCAATCGGCGGCTCTGTCGGTGGCACACTTGCGGGTCTTTCATCGGTTGCCATTGGCCGCGCGGTGGGGGCCACGTTGGGCCGCGTCATCGATCAGCGCCTGCTGGGGCAGGGTGGTCAGGCGATTGAGACCGGCAAGGTAGATCGCATTCGGCTTACCAGTGCAGGAGAGGGCGACCCGATTGCGCAGACCTATGGCAGGATGCGATTGGGCGGGCATATCATCTGGGCGTCCGATTTTCAGGAAACAACCACCACGAGCGGCGGCGGTAAGGGCAGCAGATCGCAGCCGACAACCACCGAATACAGCTATTCAGTCAGCCTCGCCGTGGCTTTATGTGAGGGCGAAATTCTGCGAGTGGGTCGGGTTTGGGCCGATGGACAGGAAGTGGCCACAGATGACCTGAACATGCGGGTCTATCACGGCACAGCAGATCAATTGCCTGATCCAGTAATGGAAGCCATCGAAGGGGCGGGCAGAGTGCCAGCCTATCGAGGTACTGCCTATGTGGTGATGGAAGACATCGGGCTTGCTGCCTTTGGTAACCGCGTGCCGCAATTCTCGTTCGAGGTTTTGAGAGCGGAGCAGCCCGGTGTCGCAGGACAGGAGCACACTCCCGCTTTTGGCATTGAGGGTGTCGCGCTGATCCCTGGAACGGGGGAATACGCGCTGGCCACGACCCCGGTTAATTTTCAGCAATCAACTGGTGCTTTCACCAGCGCCAATATTTCGACCCCGCAGGGTAAGCCCGATTTCACCGTAGCCACGGAAGCGATGACAGAAGAGTTGCCGAACCTCAAAGCGGCATCGCTTGTGGTGTCGTGGTTCGGAGATGACCTAAGATGTGGGGAATGTAGCATTAGACCGAAGGTCGAGAACCCGTTTTTCGATTCTGCAGACATGCCGTGGAATGTCTCTGGTCTGGTCCGTGAAGAGGCGCAAGCCATCGTTCAGGAAGAAGGTCGCCCGATCTACGGGGGCACGCCGACGGACGCCTCGGTGATCGAAGCGATTAAAGCGCTTAGGACTGCTGGACAAGAGGTGATGTTCTATCCCTTCATTCTTATGGATCCCTACAAAGGCAACGATCTGCCTGACCCCTACAGCGACAATGAGTTTCAGCCCAATCTGCCGTGGCGCGGGCGTATCACCTTGTCCAAAGCCCCGGGACAGCCGGGAAGTCCTGATCAGACACCTTTGGCGAATGACGAAATAGATGCGTTCTTTGGCGGCGCGGTGGCGGAAGACTTTGAAGTGGAGGACGGCGTGATCCGTTATCTTCCCGAATGGGAAGAAGAAGAGGAAGGGGACACCATTGGCGAGGGCGAGGGAGGCGGCGAGGCCGAGGGTGAGACAGAAGCTGAAAGCGAGGGCGAGGACGACGAAACCGAAGAAGACACGCGTCTCCACTGGACCTTCTCCCGATTTATTCTTCACAATGCCATGTTGTGTGCAGAGGCCGGTGGGGTAGAGGCGTTCTGCATCGGATCCGAAATGCGCGGCATGACACAGCTGCGTGGCGGCGGCGGGGCTTTTGTGTTTGTGCAAAAGCTAAGGGCAATTGCGGCGCAGGTGCGGCTGATCCTTGGGCCGAATACCAAGATCAGCTATGCCGCTGACTGGTCTGAATATTTTGGCTATCAGCCGCAGGATGGAACTGGCGACAGGTACTTTCACCTTGACCCGCTTTGGGCTGACCCCAACATCGATTTCATCGGTATTGATAACTATATGCCGCTGGCCGATTGGCGCGACACCGAGGAGCATTTGGACGGTCAGACATGGGATTCAATTTACAATCTGGAGTACCTCAAAGCCAATATTGAAGGCGGCGAGGGGTTTGATTGGTACTACCATTCTACCGAAGCGCGGCAGGCGCAAATCCGGACGGAGATCACGGACGAGGCTTACTTCGAGCCCTGGATCTACCGGTACAAGGACGTGCGCAGCTGGTGGGAAAACACCCATCACGAGCGTGTAAACGGACAACGTCGTGCATCCCCAACAGCTTGGCTGCCGCAATCCAAGCCGATCTGGTTCACGGAATATGGCTGTGCTGCGATCGATAAAGGCGCAAACCAACCGAACAAGTTTCTGGATCGCAAAAGCTCTGAAGGGAAACTACCTTATTTCTCGACGGGCGCGCGGGATGAATTGATGCAGATGCAGTATCTGCGCGCGATGTCAGAGCATTGGAATGATCCGAATAACAATCCGCTGTCGACAGAATACGAGGGCAGGATGTTGGACATGAGCCGTGCTTTCGTTTGGGCGTTTGATACGCGGCCCTATCCGTTTTTCCCAAACAATGTCGACAAATGGAGTGACGGAGAGAACTATACGCGGGGTCATTGGATCAACGGGCGTACTGCGGGGCGCACACTGGCGTCTGTCGTCGCCGAGATTTGCACCCGCGCTGGGCTTAAGGCGTTCAGCACAGCAGGTCTGTATGGCTATGTGCGCGGCTATGCGGTGGATCAGGTCAGCGACGCGAGGGCCGCTTTGCAGCCTTTGATGATCCGTTACGGGTTTGATGCAATTGAACGCGATGGGCTGCTGCAATTTCGCATGCGCGACGGTCTGGATCCGGTGCCGCTTGAGCAAGGTTCACTTGCGGTAAGTGCAGAGCTGGATGGCACGGTTGAGCAGACCCGGGAAGCAGATGCCGAAGTCTCGGGCCGGATGCGACTGCGTTTCGTCCAGGCGGATGCTGATTTTGACGTCATCGCGGAGGAAGCGGTTCTCGCGGATGAAGCGACGCATTCTGTTTCCGGATCGGAAATCAATCTTGCCCTGACACGGGGAGAGGGGCGTCAGGTGGTCGAACGTTGGCTAACGGAGGCGCGGGTGGCGCGCGATACCGTTCGGCTCGCTCTGCCGCCGTCCCAGATGAACCTCGGTGCGGGCGATGTGTTTGAACTGTCTGCGGACGGTTCGGAGCGCCCTGCGCTCTACCGGATTGACCGAGTAGAGCAGTCTAATCTGCAGCTGATCGAAGGTGTGCGGATCGAGCCGCAAGTCTACGATATGGCCGATATATTTGACGAGGTGGTACAGGCCCGTGCCTTTGTCGCACCAACACCAATTCTGTCTCATTTCCTTGATCTGCCGTTGATCCGTGGTGATGAGGTGCCGCATGCCCCTCATATCGCGGCAACAGCGCAGCCCTGGCCTGGACCGGCAGCGCTGTACTCTTCCAGCACGGATGCGAATTATCAATTGAACAAGATCATTCCGACGCGGTCGATCATGGGTGTAACGCGCACCGCATTGCCGTTTGCCTGTTCTGGGGTGGTGGACCGGGGGGATGTGCTTGAAGTCGAATTGGTCAGCGGAACCTTGTCTTCAGTCACCGAAGACGCGCTGTTGGCGGGGGCGAACACAGCTGCGATCGGCGACGGAAGCTTTGATCAATGGGAAGTGTTCCAGTTCGCTGAAGCACAATTGGTGGCCCCACGTACCTATTGGTTGAGGAAACGTCTGAGGGGGCAGGCGGGCTCGGATGGGTTGATGCCGGGAAGCTGGCCTGCGGGATCGAATTTCGTCCTGCTCGATGGCACTCCTTCGCAGATTGAGCTAAGCCCCAACCTGCGGCGTGTTGCGCAGAATTTCCGGATCGGGCCAGCGCGGCGCGGGCTGGATGATCCTTCGTATCGCCACATCGTTCAAGCTTTTGATGGTAACGGGCTACGCCCCTATAGCCCGTGTCACCTCCAAGCCGTCAGGCAGGGCGATAGGTCATACACGGTCAATTGGATCAGGCGCACGCGCATCAATGGCGATAGTTGGGAGGCACCGGAGGTGCCGCTGGGCGAAGAGACAGAAAGCTATCTGCTGCGGATCATCCAGGGGACAGAAGTGCTGAGGGAGACCATGACTTCAAGTCCGGAGTGGACCTATACGGCTATGATGCAGGCCGCTGACGGGTCTGTGGCACCCTTTGATATTACAGTGGCGCAGGTTTCGGCCATATATGGCGCCGGGCTGGTCCAGCGTTTGCGTGTTGTGGGCTGATGCGACGGGTCTATTATAGCGATGTCTCTGGCGCAGCGCGGGTTTTGCTGAAAGTGCCGCGTGAAAGCCGGAGTGCGCTTTGCGCGCAAATGTTTGCGGAAGCGGAAACGGCGGACCGATTTCTTCGCAAATTAGGCAAGCTACATCCGGTCTATGGCAACGGCACGCTGCGTGGAGCGGCCTTCAGGCATGTGCCGGAACCTGAACCAAGCTTTGACAATCCCGATTATCGCGCCTGTTTTATGGAGGTCTTGCAGCGACTGGAACAGAAGGCTTGCGAAGTAGTGTAAGTTTCTTTGACATATCGTGATCAGAAAAATGCTGCGCCCGCGCTTTGCCTTTGGTAGGAACAAACTAAGTGCTGTCTAGGAACGCGACAAAGGATACCCTTATGGTCAACCCGCGCAGGAATATTGCCGCCGTCGATCCGGTCTGGGACCGTATCCAGACCGAAGCCCAGCAGGCCGCGCAAGATGAACCGCTGATTGGCGGATTTGTGCATGCTTGTATCCTGCATCATAAGACCATCGATAAAGCGTTATCCTACCGCATAGCAGCCAAACTGGCATCAAACGAGATGTCGATGGTCGTGGTGCGCGAGATTGTCGAAGAAGCCTATGCCGACGATCCGGGATTGGTTGAGGCCGCGCGCGCCGACTTGGTGGCGATTTACGAACGCGATCCGGCATGCCATCGTTTGTCCCAGCCAATTCTTTACTTCAAAGGATTTCAGGCCGTACAAGCCTATCGCGTGGGACATCATCTTTGGTCGAAAGGGCATCGTGATCTAGCCTATTTCATTCAGATGCGCGTGAGCGAGATTTTTGGCGTGGATATTCATCCGGGCGCACGTATCGGCCGTGGTATCATGATCGATCACGCCCACTCCATTGTCATAGGCGAAACCGCAATCGTCGGCGATAATGTCTCGATGCTTCATTCCGTGACATTGGGCGGCACTGGTAAGGAAGAAGAAGACCGTCACCCCAAGATCGCAGACGGTGTTTTGATTGGTGCCGGGGCAAAGGTGCTAGGCAACATCAAGATCGGCCATTGCAGCCGGATCGCAGCAGGGTCGGTGGTGCTGGAAGACGTACCACCGTGCAAGACTGTCGCGGGAATACCCGCGCGGATCGTGGGCGAAGCGGGCTGTGAGCAGCCTGCGATTTCGATGAACCACATGTTGGGCCCTTGGGACGAAGGCTAGAACGCTGTTGTAAAAGCAAAAAGGCCGGAGAAAACCTCCGGCCTTTTTGTTTTTCGGATGCTGCGGTTACGCCAGCATCGTCATCGGTGCCTCAAGGTTGTCCTTGATCGCATTCAGCAATTCGGCCCCCACTGCGCCATCAATCACGCGGTGATCGACAGAAAGCGTGACGGACATCACGGTTGCAACAGAAAGTTCGCCATCCTTGCCGACGATTGGCTTTTTGACCCCGGCACCCACCGCCAGGATGGCGCCGTGCGGCGGATTGATCACGGCATCAAAGTTGTCGATCCCGAACATCCCCAGATTGGAGATGGCAAAGCTGCCGCCCTGATACTCGTGCGGCGCGAGCTTGCGATCACGTGCGCGGGTGGCGAGGTCTTTCATCTCGGCGGAGAGGGCCGACAACGATTTCATCTCCGCATCTTTCAGTACGGGCGTGAACAATCCGCCCTCAATGGCAACAGCCACGGCCACATCCGATGGCTTGAGCTTCAACGTACGGTCTCCGGCCCAGACAGAATTGGCATCGGGCACCTGTTGGAGCGCCAAGGCGCAGGCTTTGATGATGAAGTCATTGACCGACAATTTCACACCACGCGGCTCAAGCTGTTTGTTCAACTGCGAACGGAAAGCCATCAGCGCGTCGAGTTGAATATCGCGGCGCAGATAGAAATGGGGCACGGTCTGTTTTGCTTCGGTCAGGCGCGCAGCGATGGTCTTGCGCATCCCGTCGAGCTTGATTTCCTCGTACTCGCGGCCTTCGTACATCTTGACAATGGTGTCTGTTGCCGGACCGGCTGGCGCAGCAGCCTTGGCCGCATCGCTGGCCGGTGCCGCCGCAGTAGCGCTTTTCTTTGGCGCGTCCGTCTTGGACAGCCCTTCCACGTCAGCCTTGATAATACGCCCATGCGGGCCTGAACCCTTGACCTGTGACAGATCAAGACCCTTGTCCGCTGCAATCCGCCTTGCGAGCGGGGTGGCGAAGATCCGCGACCCGTCAGCGGCAGACGGAGCAGCGGGTGCCGGCGTCGCATCTGTTTCGCCGCGTCCATAGCCCGACGCTGGCGCGGTCTGATCAGATGCTTCCGCCGGAGCCGCATTCGAGGGTGCCTCGGCCTTACCGTCAGATTCAGCCGTCTCTCCGATATCATCGGCGCTTTCGCCTTCTTCCAGCAGCACGGCGATGGCAGCGTTTACTTTCACGCCTTCGGTCCCTTCGGCGACGAGGATCTTGCCGATCACACCTTCGTCCACGGCCTCGAACTCCATCGTGGCCTTATCGGTTTCGATCTCGCACATCACATCGCCGGAGCTGACGGTATCGCCTTCCTTGACCAACCATTTGGCCAAAGTGCCTTCTTCCATCGTGGGCGAGAGGGCGGGCATGAGGATTTCTGTAGGCATTCTGTCCGCTCCTTATTTGTAGGTGACTTTTTTCACAGCTTCGATCACTTCATCGACCGTCAGCAGCGCGTGTTTTTCAAGGTTCGCCGCATAGGGCATCGGCACATCCTTGCCCGTGATATTGATCACCGGCGCGTCCAGATAGTCGAACGCCTCCTGCATCACCACGCTTGAGATATAGTTGCCTACCGACCCTTGTGGCCAGCCTTCCTCGACGGTGATCAGACGGTTGGTCTTTTTGACCGACTTGATGAAAGCGGGTGTGTCCATCGGGCGCAAAGTGCGCAGATCGATGACTTCGGCGTTGATCCCGTCTTCGGCCAACTTCTCTGCGGCTTGCAAGGCATAGCTCATCCCGATGCCGAAGCTGACGATGGTGACATCATCGCCTTCGCGCCAAATGCGCGCCTTGCCAAACGGCACCGTATAGTCATCAAGTTCCGGCACATCGAAACTGCGACCATAGAGAATTTCATTCTCAAGGAAGATCACCGGATTGGGATCGCGGATCGCTGTTTTCATCAGGCCTTTATAGTCAGAAGCGGAGTAGGGCATTGCGACCTTCAGACCCGGTATCTGCATGTACCATGCAGCGTAGTCCTGAGAATGCTGCGCGCCCACGCGGGCGGCGGCACCGTTGGGACCCCGGAATACCATGGGCGCACCCATCTGACCCCCAGACATATAAAGCGTCTTGGCCGCAGAGTTGATGATATGGTCAATCGCCTGCATGGCGAAGTTGAAGGTCATGAATTCCACGATAGGGCGCAAGCCGCCAAAAGCCGCACCCACACCGATGCCGGCAAATCCGTGTTCGGTGATCGGCGTGTCAATCACCCGCTTGGGGCCGAACTCATCCAGCATCCCTTGGGAGATCTTGTAGGCTCCTTGATACTCGGCCACTTCTTCGCCCATCAAGAACACGCTTTCGTCGCGGCGCATTTCTTCCGACATCCCGTCGCGCAACGCCTCGCGGACCGTTTGTTGCTTCAGAGTTGTCCCTTCGGGCCAATCGGGGCTTACGTCAGGCTCCGGATGGCTCATTCCGGCGGCGGGGGCTGTCTCGGACGACTGCTCCTTGTCGGCAGGGACGGGGGCAGAGGCGGGTTCCGACTTGGCCGTGTCGATATCATCGGCACTTTCGCCTTCTTCAAGCAGCACCGCGATGGCGGTGTTTACTTTGACGCCTTCGGTGCCTTCAGCGATCAGGATCTTGCCCATCACACCTTCGTCCACGGCTTCGAACTCCATCGTCGCCTTGTCTGTTTCAATCTCGGCCATGATGTCACCGGAGGACACGGTATCGCCCTCCTTGACCAGCCATTTGGCCAGCGTGCCTTCTTCCATCGTGGGGCTCAGGGCGGGCATGAGAATTTCAGTAGCCATTGTTCAAGCCTCCTGCGGAACTTCGGTTGCGTAGATATCGGTCCACAATTCGTCGAGATGCGGCTCGGGGCTTTCCTTGGCGAATTCGGCGCTGTCGTTGACGACCTTCTTGATCTCTTTGTCGATGGCTTTCAGATCATCCTCAGTCGCGTGTTTGCCGGTCAGCAACATGTTGCGCACAGCCTCGATCGGGTCACGCTCGTCGCGCATCTTCTGCACCTCCTCGCGGGTCCGGTACTTGGCCGGGTCCGACATCGAATGCCCTCGATAGCGATATGTTTTGATCTCCAGAATATAGGGACCGTTGCCCGCACGACAGTGGGCCACGGCCTTTTCGCCCGCTTCCTTGACGGCCAGCACATCCATGCCGTCAACTTCTTCGCCTTCGATGCCGTAAGCCGCACCGCGCTCCCAATAGCTGGTCGAATGGGTGGAACGCTGGGTCGAGGTACCCATGGCGTACTGGTTGTTCTCAATCACAAAAATACAGGGCAGGTCCCAAATTTCTGCCATGTTGTAGGCCTCATAGACCTGACCCTGGTTCGCCGCGCCATCGCCGAAATAAGTGAAAGTCACATTGTCGTTGCCGTTGTACTTATCAGCAAACGCGAGGCCCGCACCCAGCGGCACCTGCGCCGCAACAATGCCGTGACCGCCATAGAAATGCTTCTCTTTCGAGAACATATGCATGGAGCCGCCCTTGCCCTTGGAGTATCCACCCTCGCGGCCCGTCAGCTCGGCCATGACCCCGTTGGGGTCCATGCCGCAGGCCAGCATGTGACCGTGATCGCGGTATGATGTGATGCGCTTGTCGCCTTCCTTCGCAGCGGCTTCGAGCCCGACGACAACGGCTTCCTGTCCGATGTAAAGGTGACAGAAACCGCCAATCAGACCCATGCCATAAAGCTGTCCTGCCTTCTCCTCGAACCGCCGGATCAGCAGCATGTCTTTGTAGTAGGCTTTCAGCTCATCTGCCGACACATTTGGCTTCTTGGTGGATTTCTTCGCCGCCATGTGGCGTCCCTCCCTCAGTGCATTGCACAAATAGTTTAGCGTTAAACTAATACCTACCGGATTCGCGCGAAGATTGGTAGGGGGCAAACGCTTGCGATTGTCTTGGCCCTTGTACCGGCGGCGCTTGACCGCCGCTTCCCACAACCTTGTGTGATCTAACGTTCTAAGTGAAGGCGTTGTATCGACAAAGCGCAAGAAGCCTTAGACATTTTGATTTGAAAACAACCGTCGAATACGAACGATCGTGGGGCAGAGATCGGTCCAAGTTGGCAGCTCGACTTTGCTGTTACCGTTCAGAGCTTTACCGAATGACGATCTCATCCGTGCGCACCATGCCAAGCACACTGCGGGCACGTTCGTCGAGCAGATCAAGATCAAGATAATCGTCTGACATGCGTTTGGTCAGGTTTTCCATCTCGGCCACCTCGGCCCGCACCTGTGCCAACTGGTTGCGAAGGTCTTGGCTCTCCGCCACGATCTCGGCCCGGCGGAACAGGCCAAAGTCACCCTGCACAGCGGCAAAAGTGAAATAGAGGCTCAACGCGAAAGCAATCGCGAAAAAGATCAATGTGCCGAAGGGCGGTGTGCGGGTCATCTGGTCTGCCTCGATCGTCTCTTGGTGGACGTAACACAACTATGACACAGGCGATTCGCGATGTGAATCCCCTACGTCCCAGAACCCGTAGTTTTTAATCGAATTGAGGCGGTCAGTGCCCTATAGAGGGCGCCCTTCAAGCGCAGCCACGCCGGGCAAGGTTTTGCCCTCCATCCATTCCAGAAATGCGCCGCCAGCGGTGGAGATATAGGTGAAGTCATCGGCAGCGCCCGCTTTGTTCAGCGCGGCTACCGTATCCCCGCCCCCTGCGACAGAGGTCAGCACACCGTCGCGGGTGCGCTCTGCGGCGATCTGCGCCGCCGCAACGGTGGCCGTATCAAAGGGAGAGATTTCAAACGCGCCAAGGGGGCCATTCCAGATCAGAGTCTTCAAACCTTGAAAGGCCGCGCGAACGGTTTCGACGCTTTTCGGCCCTGCATCCAACACCATCTGGTCGGCCTTCAGTCGGGCATCCGGGCCCAATTGCTGTACCTCATGCGCGGCCCCTTCCGCAAATTCACGCGCCACCAGCCCGTCTTCGGGCAGGATCACGCGGCAGCCGGATCGGTTTGCCTGAGCCAGAATGTCCTGCGCCGTTGTGTAATAATCCAGCTCTTGCAGCGAGGCACCCAGTTTGGCACCCATCGCGCCCAGAAAGGTATTCGCCATGCCGCCACCGATCACCAGAAGATCAAGCCGGGTCACGAGGTTTTCAAGGAGTGCGATCTTGGTCGATACCTTCGCACCACCCACCACGGCGCCGACAGGCCGCTCGGGTTTGGCCAAAGCGGCCTCAAGCGCGCGCAGTTCCGCTTGCATCAGGCGCCCTGCGCAGGCGGGCATCAGCCTTGCTATGGCCTCGGTTGAGGCATGCGCACGGTGTGCGGCAGAAAACGCATCGTTACAGTAGATATCACCAAGCGCTGCAAGTCTGCGGGCAAAATCGGCATCATTCGCCTCTTCCCCCGGATAAAACCGGATATTCTCCAAAAGCAGCACATCGGCATCGAGGGCCTCTTGCGTCAGGTTCTCGGCCCCCTCCAGCGTCTCGATCATCACAACATTGCAATCCAGCGCCGCAGTCAGCGCAGGCAACACCTGTCCAAGGCTCATCTCAAGGTTCACCTTGCCCTTGGGCCGCCCGAAATGGGCAATCAGCATCGGCTTGCCGCCTTTCTGCAGGATGTCGCGTACGGTTGGTACAATCCGTTCGATCCGCGTCGCGTCTGTCACGCGGCCATTTTCGACAGGCACATTGATGTCCACGCGGACCAGCACGCGTTTGCCTGCAAGATCCATATCATCCAGTGATTTCCAGCCCATCGCGCGTCTCCCGTAATTGTGTAGGTGGTGTTTTGCCTTTCTGGCGCTCTTGGTCAATGCACATGCTTGGCAATCTGGGTCAACGGGCCTAGGTAGAGGCAAATAAGTTAAAAGGAGCACGGCATGGCCGAGATCAAAGACCCCGAAAACACGATCCTGATGGAGCTGAAGGGTGGCACTGTGACCATCGAACTGCTGCCCGATGTGGCCCCCAAGCATACCGCCCGGATGAAAGAGCTCGCGCGTGCAGGTAAATACGACAACGTCTGTTTCCACCGCGTGATCGACGGTTTCATGGCCCAGACAGGCGATGTGGAGCATGGCAACATGGAAGGCGACTTCAATCTGCGTATGGCAGGCACGGGCGGCTCCGATCTGGGCAATGTGCCGGCCGAATTCTCCAAGGTGCCCCATGCGCGTGGTTCCTTGGGTGCGGCACGCTCGGCCAATCCGGATTCGGCCAACAGCCAGTTCTTCATCAACTTCAAAGATAATGATTTCCTGAACGGCCAATATACCGTTTACGGTCAGGTCACATCAGGCATGGAACATGTCGATGCCATCGCAAAAGGCGAGCCACCCGCCGAGCCGGATCGCATGATCAGCGTTAAGGTCGCCGCGGATGTTTAAGACATCAGTGACAACCGCGCTTTTCGCGGCACTTATCGGCACGCAGGCTTTGGCAGCCGGTCTTGAGATCAATGTCGAAGGCGAAGCCAACGGGACAATCAAGATCGACCTGTTGGAAGATGTCGCCCCTGCGCATGTCGAACAGATCACAACCTTGGCAGAGCAAGGGGCCTATGATGGCGTCGTGTTCCACCGGGTAATCGATGGTTTCATGGCTCAGACCGGCGATGTGCAGTTCGGCAAAATGGGCGACGATATGCGCCGCGCGGGTACGGGCGGTTCCGACCTTCCCGACCTCGCAGCGGAGTTCTCGGACATTCCTTACGAGCAAGGCGTTGTCGGCATGGCCCGCAGCCAGAACCCGAATTCTGCCAACAGCCAGTTCTTTATCATGTTCGGCCCGGCGGCTTCCCTGAACGGTCAGTACACCGTGGTAGGACGTGTGACCGAAGGACAGGACGTGGTTGACGCGATCAAGCGCGGAACCGGCGGCAACGGTGCCGTTATCGGTGCGCCAGACGTGATGACCTCGGTCACAGTGACGGAGTAGGGGATAACCCCAACCGACGGACGAGAACCAAAAGGGCGTGCCGCGGGGCGCGCCCTTTTTCTCTTGTCTGCAGGTGGCACGCGGCTGTAGCGCAAAGAAAAAGGCACTGCGCCATCCGGTGCAGTGCCTTCCTAATTAACGTCGTGCTGTCGGCTCTTACTCGGCAGCAGGGTTCGCTTTGGGCGCTGGCGAAGACTTTGCACCGGGGTTCAGCGGATCGTCCTGACGCTGTACGGAGCCTTCGAAATGCGCGCCGGATTCGATCGCGATTGTCTTGTGGATGATGTCGCCTTCAACACGCGCAGTCGAGGTCAGACGCACTTTCAAGCCACGCACACGACCTACGATGCGGCCATTGATCACGACATCATCGGCGATCACTTCACCCTTGGTGGTCGCCGTTTCGCCGATGGTCAGCAGATGGGCACGAATGTCGCCCTCGACAGTGCCTTCAACCTGAATATCGCCGGTTGTCTTCATATTACCGGTCACATGCAGATCAGCAGAGAGCAAAGAGGCGGGCGGCTTGGCCTTCGGCGCGGAAGCTTTGAACTCGCTCGGTTTGGACTGCTGGGCAGTCTGTGGCGCAGGAGAGCTCGAAGGTGTGGACGTCGTGGCACGTGCTTCGCCGTCCTTACTGGGTGCGGGATCGTTGATTTTGCTTTTAGAAAACATCGTTTGCTGCCTTGATATAGATCATCGGGTTTACAGCCTTACCACCTACACGCACTTCATAGTGCAGGTGAACGCCGGTTACTCGTCCAGAGGCTCCCATATCACCAATTTGCTGACCGCGCGAGACCCTTTGTCCGACTTTTACACGCAGCCGTGACATGTGCGCATATCGCGTTTCGATGCCGAATTCATGCTGTATTTTGACCAACCTACCATATCCGGACTGCCAGCCCGAATGGGTCACAACACCGTCCGCTGTGGCATAAAGCGGTGTGCCCAAACCGGCGGCAAAATCGACGCCAGAATGCATCCGGCGACCACCTGTTTTTGGGTCGCGACGAAAGCCGAACTTGGAGGTGAACCGGAAAGCAGATTTCACAGGGTTCGCAAAAGGCGCTTTCTGTGCCGCGATGCGGTAGAGGTTCAAACGGTCCATCTGGTTCAACAGGCGGTTGGCCCGCAGCGTATCGGCGCTTGGTGCTTCACCACGCGTGGTAAAGGACAGCGGTGCCAGTGGTCCGCCCTGACCAGAATAGCCACGGCGTACGGTTTCAAGGATACGGTCGGTCGGCATGCCAGCGCTGCGGAACATCTTGTCCAATGGCGCAACAGACACGGTCATCGCCTCTTCAAGCTGGCGGAAAATTGTATCGTTCTGATCCCGCATCAAAGCAATTTCCTGCGTCATGCGGTCTGCTTGCAACAGCGCTTCTTGTGCTTCGGCGACAACCTGGTCGCGCTCCTTGGCGGTCCGCTCAAGCGCTTGGGCCAGAAAATCAATCGGTGCGGAGTTTGCCGCGGTCTGCACGGTAGTAGCGCCGCCTTCTTCCAGCGACCCTTCAAGGCTTGCCAGCTGGTCACGTGCCGCCTCGCGGTCCTGCATCGTTTCGCGCAGCGTGCTTTGAATAACGTCGATCCCGGTTTCCAGCTCACGGCGATGTGTCTCGGACTGCAACAGCTCGGATTGCATGATCGAAATCTGCTTGAGCGCGACGTTGAACCGCTCCTGCGCCGCAAGCGCCTCGGACGCGCGGATGTCGCGCTGCGAGGACAGATCGTTCAACCGGGCCTGATAGGTGCGCTGGTCGCGTTTGGCTTGTTCGCGAAAGTTGCCGGACCCGATGCTGTCCATCAAGATCACGGCAGTGGCGATAATGGACCAGGCAACCAAAAGAGCGCTGCCTGCAAAAGCCACCAACTGGGTGCCGGGGCGCAAACGGATAAAGCGGGTGTCGTTGTCAGATTTCAGGAATACACGGCGTTCGGGAAAGTAAGTCTCCAATATAGAATGGATTTTTATACCGAGCCGTGTACGCATGTTGTCGATCCTTGGTCTGTCCCAACGTAGCCACGGTTTCCCCGCCGCCATTTTTCATTGATGGCTGTCTATCCAGTGGGGGCAGGTGGGGCAAGTCTGTTGACCCAAGCCGCTACGTCAAATCAGCGGAATGATGCAAACTGGCAAAAATCCGCCGATACCAGTGACTTGGGTTGCGTGCTTCACACTACAACCTGTGCGGAACTCAGGCTGTCAGGGGCCAGTAGAAGTCCGGCGGGATGCCCGCTTCGGCGCGTTTCTCTTCATTGAACGGCGGCTTCAACGCCCCGTGAAAGTACTGGCGCACCAGCGCGTGAAACCGCTCTTTGGGGTCTTGATCATGCCTGCCGCACAGAAAGTGGAACCATTTGCTGCCGTAGGCCACATGGGCCACTTCCTCCCCATAGATCGTTTCAAGCGCTTTCACCGCGCTGTCTTGCTTGGCCTGTTTGAACAGCTTGATCATGCCTGGTGTCACATCCAGCCCGCGGGCTTCAAGGACCATTGGCACCACGGCCAATCGCCCCATCAGATCGTCCACCGTATCTTCGGCAGCGCGCCACATGCCGGCATGGGCTGGCAGGGCACCGTAGTAACTGCCGCGTTCCTCAAGACAATCAGCCATCAGGTTGAAATGTTTGGATTCTTCATCCGCAGCCTTGACCCAGTCATCATAGAATCCCATCGGCATCGGGGTGTCGGTGAACCGTGCAACAACATCCCAATGCAGATCAACCGCATTCAATTCGATATGCGCGACAGCATGCAAAAGGGCGATGCGACCTTCCGGCGTGCCGGGCTTGCGACTGGGCACATCACGCGGGCTCAGCAGCTCCGGTTTTGCGGGGCGTGCGGGGTGTAGCGGCGGCGCGGCAGAGCCGATCTCTGGCGTTTCGCCCCCGGCGCGCGCCGCTTGCCACTCGGCTGCATAGCGGCGCGACAGGGCAGTCTTTTCCCGTCCGTCCGCACAGCGCAGCACCGCTTCCGCCATTTGCGCAAGCGGGATCATAGCCCACGTGCCGCTTCTAGTACCTCTTCCACATGGCCGGGCACTTTAACCTTGCGCCAGACCTGCGCGATGGTGCCATCCGCAGCGATCAGATAGGTCGCCCGCTCGATCCCCATGGACTTCTTGCCATACATATTCTTTTCGACCCAGACGCCGTAGTCCTCCGTCACGCTGCCTTCTTCATCCGACAACAGCGGCACGGTCAGATCATGCTTGGCCGTGAATTTATCGTGTTTGGCCATCGTGTCGCGGGATATGCCAAATACCTTCGCACCCGCCGCCTCGAATTCGGCCAAAGCACCGGAAAAGCCGATGCTCTCTTTCGTGCAGCCCGGCGTGTCGTCACGCGGATAGAAAAACAGCACCACGGGCGTGCCTTTCAGGGCGCTTAGCGTTACATCACCGCCGCCGGTGACAGGCAGGGTAAAATCGGGTGCGGTGTCGGAAACCTCGGGCATGTATCACATCTCTTTCACTTGGAAGCTGGTGTCAGGGCTGACATAGTAGTGTCGTATTGGCGCGTGCCAAGCCAGAAGCGAAACCGGATGGACATGAGCAAGGCCAAACCGCTGAAATCCAAAAAACAGAAGGTGCCGAAATCCAAGGCGCATCACGTCAGCCTCGGGGTGATGTGGCTGCTGAACCTTGGATTGGGGGCGGTCACAGTTGCGGTTCTGCTGCTGGGTGGGCTTGTGTTTTATCTCAAGAATTACGCTGTGACCGCGCCGGGCTGGGTCCAGACCCGGATCGAGGCCCGCATTGCAAAGGAATTGCCGCTGGCGCGGGTGTCCTTTGGCGAGATGGCTTTTGTGATGGAGGAGGGCTGGCGACCGCGCATCCGGCTGCGCGATGTCAACGTGGATACAGCGGCTGGCGCTGCCCTTTTGCGCGTCAACGAGTTCAAGGCGACGTTTGCCAATGCGCCCTTGATGCGGGGGCAGGTACAGCCCAGCCACATGTCCTTGTCCGGCATTACCGCAGTCTTGCGTCGCAAGGCTGATGGCAGCTTTGCGCTGCAAACCGGACTGGACGACCTGCGCGGTGGCGGGGCCAGTTTGCCCGAAATTATCACCCAGATGGATGCGGCCCTGCAAACCGACACGCTTTCCACGCTGACCACAGCCGAGATCAGGGCCCTTACGCTGCGCTATGAAGACGAATCTTCGGGGCGGGTTTGGACGGTCGATGGCGGGCGGCTGGTTCTGACCCGCGATGCCGGGCGGGTCGACGTGACCGCCGATCTGGCTGTGCTGGACGGTGGCGTCGGCGTTGCGACGCTTGCCGCTAACTATAGCAGTCAGATTGGTGAAACATCCGCCGAGTTCGGTGCCGCTCTCGACGGGTTTGCCGCGCAGGATATCGCGGCGCAGGGGCCGGCCTTTGCATGGCTCGGCGTGCTGCAGGCACCGATTGCGGGAAATGTGCGCGGCGGTTTGAACGCCGATGGTAGCTTTGCGCCGGTCGCTGCCACCTTGCAGATTGCGGCAGGTGCCGTGCGGCCCAACGATGGTACGCCACCTATCCCCTTTGATCAGGCCCGCAGCTATTTCAGCTATGACCCTGCCGCCAAGTTGCTGACATTCGACGAGCTTTCGGTGCGCAGCAAATGGATCACCGGACAGGCGACGGGCACAGCTGTGCTGGGTGTGGATGCGCAGGGCGGCAAATTGACCGATCTGGTCGGCCAGATCAGACTGACGGACCTCTCTGCCAACCCTGCTGGGCTTTACGATGCGCCTGTGCAAATGGCGGGCGCGAACCTTGATTTCCGGCTCGAACTTGATCCCTTTCGTGTGACGCTCGGGAATGCCCAGATCACTGATTTGGACAAGACCCTGCTGGTGTCAGGTGCCATCGGCGCGGACCCCGAAGGTTGGCGCGTGTCACTGGACGGACGCATGGATGCGCTTGATCGCTCCCGCCTGATGACCCTGTGGCCGGAACGCGCGGTGCCGCGCACACGGGCATGGTTGGCTGCCAATCTTCAGGCTGGGCGGATCCGCAACATCGACCTGGCCCTGCGCCGGAGCCCCGATGCTGCTCCGCAGACCTATCTGGCCTTCGATTTCGCCGAGACAGACGTCAAGTTTGCCCGAAACCTGCCGCCTGTCACCGACGGGCGTGGCCATTTCAGCCTGTCAGAAAACCGCCTGGTGATCGCGCTTGATACCGGCAAACTGAGCCCGCCCACCGGCGGCGATATCACCGTGACCGGTTCGTCTTTCATCATTCCCGATGTGACGGCGACGGAAGGCACCCCTTCGGTCGTGCGCCTGCGCACCCGCTCCAGCATCACGGCGGCACTGTCACTGCTGAACCTGCCGCCGCTGTCGGTCATGGACAAGGTCAAACAACCTGTCGCTCTGGCCGACGGCGAAGCCCTTCTGGAAGGCACACTGGCTTTGCCCCTGCGGCCCGGTCAGAAACCACAGGTCGACTATTTTGTGACCGGCGAGTTGGTGAACCTGCGCAGCGACCAACTGGTCAAAGGGCGCGAGATCAATGCGGATCGGCTGGACATCTCAGTCGATAACAGGTCCCTGCGCATCACGGGCCCCGGCACATTGGATGGTGTGCCCTTCGAGGCAGACTATCGCCAGCCCATCGGCGTGGGCGCAGGACCAGCCAAACTGACAGCGCAGGTGGCGCTAACGCCAAAAACCCTCACCGCTTTCAATGTGGCCCTGCCGCCCGGCTCTGTCTCAGGGCGGGCAACTGCCGATGTTCTGGTCACATTGGCAAAAGGCCGCGCCCCTGAATTGTCTCTTACCTCTGATTTGGTGGGGCTGCGGGTGGCCGTCCCCGCGGTCTCGTGGTCGAAGGCAGCAAACCGGGCAGGGCGGCTTGATCTGGGCATGACCCTGTCGCCGGTGCCGGTGGTGGACCGGTTGGCGCTGACAGCACCCGGATTGGAGGCTCAGGGAGATGTCAGCTTTAACGCCGACAAATCGCTGGAACGGGTGCGGTTCGACCGGCTGCGCGTGGGTGACTGGCTTGATGTGCCAGTTGACCTGCTGGGCCGGGGAGCGGGCCGCCCGCTACAACTTGCCCTGCGCGGCGGTACGCTTGACCTGCGACGGGCAGAGTTCGGGGCATCTGATCCAAATCCGGCTGCACCGGCAATGGACGTGCGGCTGGACAGCCTGCGCATCACCGACACGATCGCATTGACCGGCCTGCAAGGGCGGTTTGATACCAAGGCGGGTCTCGACGGCAGCTTTAAGGCGCAACTGAACGGTGCCGCCCCTGTGCAGGGGCGTGTCTTGCCACAGGGTGGACGCAGCGCGGTGCGTCTTGTCTCCGGTGACGCAGGGGCGGTGCTGCGGGCGGCCGGGTTGGTCAAACAGGTCGTTGGCGGAGACCTGTCGCTTGTGCTTTTACCTGTCGGGTCGGGCGGTGCTTTTGACGGGCGGTTGGAGGTCGGCGATGTCAGGATCAAGGACGCACCCGCTATCGCGGCGCTGCTCAACGCCGTATCTGTCGTCGGACTGGTCAATGAATTGAATGGAGACGGCATCTATTTCGATGATGTAGAAGCCAGCTTTCGCCTGACGCCAAATCGTTTGACCCTGACAGAGGGCAGCGCCGTGGGGGCCTCTATGGGGCTGTCGATGGATGGCACCTACGCGCTCGATCAAGGGACCATCGCGATGCAGGGTGTGATCAGCCCGGTCTATCTGCTGAATGGGATCGGATCTCTTTTCACCCGCAAGGGCGAAGGTCTGATCGGGTTCAACTACGCGCTTTCCGGGCCCGCCAAAGAACCCCGCGTTTCGGTTAATCCGCTTTCCGCGCTGACGCCTGCGATGTTCCGCGAGATATTCCGCAGCCCGCCGCCCGATCTGCCGCCCGTGGATGGCATCACAGAAAGCACTTTGCCTCAAGCCGCACGCCCGCCCAAAAGACCGGTTGCCGACAGCAATGTGGGGCGCTAAGGCGCGGATATGAAACTCTCGGACTTCGATTTTGATCTGCCTGAAGACCGCATCGCGACACGGCCCGCCGTGCCACGCTCTTCGGCACGTATGCTGGTGGCCGATGGGGCGCAGATCACCGATGCCCGGGTCACGGATCTGACCGATTGGCTGCGTCCGGGTGACCGGTTGGTGCTGAACGACACCCGCGTCATTCCGGCTCGCCTGACCGGCCATCGTACCCGCGATAGCGCACAGGGCAGGGTCAGCGCCAAGATCGAAGTCACACTTCTGGAACCGCGCGGCGACGGAACATGGGCGGCGCTGGTGAAACCCTTGCGCAAACTCGCGTCCGGCGAAATTGTTGTTTTCAGCGACGACCTCAACGCCACGATGGAGGGTGCCTCAGAGGGGCAGGCCCATTTGCGGTTCAACTGCACAGGTGATGACTTCGATGCGGCGCTGCACGCGGCCGGTGCCATGCCCCTGCCACCGTATATTGCGGCAAAACGCCCGGCGGATGCGCAGGATTTCACCGATTACCAAACCGTCTGGGCCAAAAACGCAGGCGCCGTTGCCGCCCCTACGGCATCGCTGCATTTCGATGACGCGCTGTTGGCGGCACTTAGAACTCGCGGTGTAACATTTTCATATGTGACGCTTCATGTGGGCGCGGGCACCTTTCTGCCGGTCAAGGTGGACGACATCGCGGATCACAAGATGCACGCCGAATGGGGGCAGGTCAGCGCCACGGCAGCACAGGAAATTGCCGCAACCAAAGCGGCAGGCGGGCGGGTGATCCCGGTAGGAACAACCGCCCTCAGGCTGATCGAAACCGCTGCCAAAGATGGCTCGATCCAAGCCTGGGAAGGCAACACGGATATTTTCATCACCCCCGGCTTTACGTTCAACGCGGCGGATGCGCTGATGACCAACTTCCACTTGCCCAAATCAACCTTGATGATGCTGGTGTCCGCCTTGATGGGCACCAATACAATTAAGAAGATCTATGCCCACGCCATCGCAGAGAACTACCGGTTTTTCTCTTATGGTGACGCCTCTTTATTAATCCCAAACGGCCAAATTCCGGAATAGTGGCACGGCGTGTCGCGGACGGGCTTGCCACTCTGCGCCAAAGCGTGCAGGGGCGCACTAACAATGCAAGGAACCTTACGATGATCCAGGTACTTTCCAGCGCATGGGCGCTGCTTTTGGGCATGGGGCTTTTGATGATTGGCAATGGTATGCAGGGCACATTGCTAGGCATCCGGGGCGCGATCGAGAATTTCTCGACCTTCGAGATGTCGATCGTGATGTCGGCCTATTTTGTCGGGTTCTTGGGCGGGTCGCGTATGGCACCCGGAATGATCCGCCGCGTGGGCCATGTCAGAGTCTTTGCGGCACTGGCGTCGCTGATCTCGGCCATCATGATCATCTATCCGACCTTTCCCAACATCATCGTGTGGTCTTTTGGTCGGGTGCTGATCGGTTTCTGTTTTTCGGCGGTCTACGTCACCGCAGAAAGCTGGCTGAACAATGCCGCCGATAACACCAACCGCGGACAGGCCTTGTCGCTCTATATGATCGTTCAGACATTGGGGATCGTGATCTCGCAGGCGCTGCTGCTTACTGCGGACCCTTCCGGCTTTGTGCTTTTTGTGATCCCGTCGGTTTTGGTTAGCGTGGCGGTCACGCCGATTTTGCTGTCGATCACCCCGACACCGGCATTCGACACCACAAAACCGATGAGCCTGCGCACATTGATCGACTTTTCCCCGCTGGGCGCGGTGGGCATGGCCATCGTGGGCGGCATCTTTGCCGCGCAGTTCGGCATGTCCTCGGTCTATGGCGCGCAGGCCGGGCTGAGCGTCGCGCAAATCTCGATCTTTGTGTCGTCCTTCTTTGTCGGTGCCATTGTGTTGCAATACCCGATCGGCTGGATGTCGGACCGGATGGACCGCCGCCGTCTTGTTATCGCGCTCTGTGCTGTTGGGGTTCTGTCATCGCTGCTGGGCATGTTCCTTGGCCATATCTTCAACTGGCTGCTGGTCTCGGCCTTCTTGCTGGGCGGGATGCTGAACCCGCTGTATTCGCTGTTGATCGCCCACACGAACGACTTTCTGGAGCACGAGGACATGGCCGCCGCCTCAAGCGGGCTGATCTTTATCAACGGGCTAGGTGCAGTGATGGGACCGATTGTCGTGGGCTGGCTGATGGGCACCCAAATTGGGCCGCCTGCCTTCTATCTCTACACCGCCATCCTCTTTGGCCTATTGATGGTCTACGCCGGCTACCGCGCGACACAGCGTGCTGCAGTGCCATCTGACGAGACCGGGGCCTATGTTGCGATCTATCCGACCGCGACAGTCACAGCGGTCGAATATGCGCAGGAATACGCCGTTGAGCAGGAAAATGCCGCTGAAACCGAGCTTGATAGCGAGAATACTGTGACAAACCCGCAATAATGACGGTTTTGATATAATTCGTGAGTGGTTTTGAACGGGAATAACCTCCTAGTGTCGAGGGGTTATACCAGTGGCGAAGGAACACGACATGGTGAGCCCCGAAGAGATTCTGGAATTCTGGATTGATGAGATTGGCCCGAAGGGCTGGTACGCGGTTGATGATGCGCTGGATGAGACTATCCGTTCGCGCTTTCTCAGCACGTGGGAAGCGGCATGCGAGGGCAAATTCTCGCTCTGGCTTACCTATCCGTCCGGGGCGCTGGCCTATATCATTCTGATGGATCAATTCCCGCGCAACATGTTCCGGGGTGAGGCAAAGGCTTTTGCCAGTGACCGTATCGCGCTGGCTGCGGCAAAATCGGCGGTGGACCGGGGCTGGGATATGCGCATCGACGTGCCGGTACGGCAGTTTTTCTACCTGCCGATGATGCATTCCGAGAACCTGATGGACCAGGACCGCTGCGTGCGGTTGATGTGTGGTCGCATGGGCGAAGAAGGCGCGAGCAACCTGCTGCATGCCCGGGCGCACCGCGAAGTCATCCGCCGCTTTGGCCGCTTTCCCTACCGCAACGCCGCTTTGGCACGCAGTTCAACACAGCTTGAGCAAAGCTATATGTCGGACGGGGGCTATGGCAGTACAGTGCGCGGGCTTGAGGCAGAGGCCGCCGCTGCCTAATACCTACCTCCGGTGCGAAGTTTGCGAAGCACGACATCGCTGCACAGTGCGGTTGTGATGGTTGCCCAGTTGGTTTAATGGTAAACTAATTTCACCATCAAACCCGTGAGGTGCTGACCATGGCTGCAAAATCCTTTGATCTGATTGTAATCGGGGCCGGGCCAGGCGGCTATGTCGCGGCCATTCGTGGCGCGCAATTGGGCATGAAGGTCGCCATTGTCGAGCGAGAAAATCTGGGCGGGATCTGTCTCAACTGGGGCTGCATCCCGACAAAGGCGATGCTGCGCTCTTCCGAAGTCTTTCATCTGATGCACCGGGCCAAGGAATTCGGCCTGAAAGCTGAAGGTATCGACTATGACTTGGATGCGGTGGTAAAGCGCAGCCGCCGTGTCGCGGGTCAGTTGTCAGGCGGCATCGGCCATCTGATGAAAAAGAACAAGATCACCGTGGTGATGGGCGAGGCGACAATGCGCGCCAAGGGCAAGGTCAGCGTCAAGACCGACAAAGGCACTGAAGAACTGACCGCCAAAAACATTGTGCTGGCCACCGGGGCACGCGCACGGGAACTCCCGGGGCTTGAAGCGGATGGCAAGCTGGTCTGGACCTACCGCCACGCATTGGAGCCAGTGCATATGCCGAAAAAGCTGTTGGTCATCGGATCTGGTGCCATCGGGATCGAGTTTGCGAGCTTCTACAACACTCTGGGTGCCGACACGACCGTGGTCGAAGTCATGGACCGTGTGTTGCCAGTAGAAGATGCCGAGATTTCGGCCTTCGCCAAGAAGGCGTTCGAGAAGCAGGGCATGAAGATCATGCAAAAGGCGATGGTCAAGAAGCTCGACCGCGCCAAGGACAAGGTCACGGCGCATATCGAAGTGGGTGGCAAGGTCGAGACGCACGAATTTGATACGGTCATCAGCGCCGTGGGCATCGTTGGCAATGTCGAAAACCTCGGGTTGGAAGAGCTGGGCGTCAAGATTGACCGCACGCACGTTGTGACCGACGAATGTTGCCGCACTGGGGTTGAAGGCCTGTATGCCATCGGGGATATCGCGGGCGCGCCATGGTTGGCACATAAAGCCAGCCACGAGGGTGTTATGGTCGCCGACCTGATCGCGGGCAAACACGCGCACCCGGTCAAGCCCGAAAGCATCGCGGGTTGTACTTATTGTCATCCGCAAGTGGCGAGCGTGGGGTATACCGAGGCAAAGGCCAAGGAATTGGGCTTTGACATCAAGGTCGGGCGCTTCCCTTTCATCGGCAACGGCAAAGCGATCGCCTTGGGCGAGGAGAGCGGCATGATTAAAACCATCTTTGATGCGAAGACCGGCGAATTGCTGGGTGCGCATATGGTGGGCGCGGAAGTGACCGAGTTGATCCAGGGCTACGTCGTGGGCCGCCAGTTGGAAACCACGGAAGAAGACCTGATGAACACCGTCTTCCCGCATCCGACCCTGTCTGAAATGATGCACGAAAGCGTGCTGGATGCTTACGACCGCGTCATCCATATGTGAGGTCCCGTTGCGGGCGTGAACCAAAGGAGGCGCAAAGCGCGACGTCATTTTTAGTGCGTGCAGGTCGGCGGGGGGCCGTCATCTGGCGTCGTGTTTGGTGAGGTGTTCATCCCGATGTTGAGAAACGGTTCAGGGGCAGGTCTGCCCTGAACGCGCCAGTCCGAGGGTTAAGCGAGTCGTGCCTGCGTCAAGGACAGGCCGGGCAAGCCCGGTGCTGCGCATCCTTGACCCAGCCTCGAATCGCGGTAGCTGCCAGATGGGTCTGGACCGTTTGGCAGGGGGGTGGCATACAGGGCTATGGTCAGTCTCAACCGCGTTGTCATGCAGCCCTCAAGCCGCCGAATGATCAAGGCCCTTGGTCCACAAGGGCTTGATACGGCAGAGATTTCAGGCAAATGGGGACAACGCTTTGAGTTTAAAAGCTATCGCCAGTTCCGCTATCCCGAGTATGATGTCTGCGGTGATCCGTTTTCCGACCCTGCGTCCGGCGCGCCGCTGTCTTTTGATCTGATCCTTGCCAATCAGGTGTGGGAGCATCTGGACCGGCCCTACGCAGCGACGCGCAATGTTTATGCGATGTTGCGGCCGGGGGGGTATTTCTGGGTCGCGGTGCCGTTCTTTGCGCCGCTACATGCCGCGCCGCAGGACTGTTCACGCTGGAACGCGCGGGGGTTGAAGAACCTGCTGATCGAAGGCGGCTTTGCCGAAGATGCAATCCATGCCGAACAATGGGGCAACCGCCATGTGGCGCGTCGCAACCTCGAAGAGATCTGGCCGCCCGTCTATGACGAGGCCACGGACGATATCAGGAATGACCCGGAAATGCCGATTTGTGCCTGGGCGCTGGCCCAAAAGGTCTGAGGGATATGCGTACGCCCTGGGGTCTGATCCTGTTGCTTTGGGGGGCCGGGCTTGGGGCGGCAGCGCAATATGGCAAGATGTCCGTTATCTTTGATTTGCTCCCGCAAGCCTATCCGCAGGCCGGTCCCGCGCTGGGGTGGATTGTATCTCTGGTGGGGTTTGTCGGGATCCTGTTCGGTGTGGTCGCAGGGCTTGTGGTGGCCCGCATCCGCTATCGTCGGGCGTTGCTCGTCGCGCTCTGGGTGGGGGCAGCAATGTCGCTGGTGCAGGCCGCACTGCCGCCATTGCCCTGGATGCTCCTGACCCGCATCGTCGAGGGGGCGTCGCATCTGGCAATTGTCGTTGCAGTCCCGACACTTATTGCCCAGTTGAGCGCGCCCAAGGACCGGGGGCTTACCTTGACGATCTGGGGCACATTCTTTGGCGTGTCCTTTGCCATTCTGGCATTCGCAGGCCGTCCGTTGGCGCTAAATCTTGGACTGTCCGCTCTCTTTTTGGCGCATGCGGTCTATTTGGTGGCCATCGCTTTGACCCTAGGCACGCGGTTGCGGGCCTTGCCGGTGGAGGGGGCGCAACCGGTGTTGTCCTTGCCGCAAATCCTGCGCGACCATATTGTGATCTATCGTTCGGCCTATATCTCTGCTCCCGCTATCGGCTGGCTGTTCTACACCTTCAGCTTTGTGTCGATCCTGACGGTTCTGCCGCCCTATCTGGACCCGGCAGATCGCGCTGCAGTCATGACTGCCATGCCATTGACCAGCATCGCGGTCTCGATGACCATCGGCGTTTTGCTATTGCGCCATCTGACTGCGGTCCGGGTGGTCGAGATGGGGTTTGCCCTGTCGGCTTTGGCGATGGTCTGGCTTTTGCTGACACCAGCGGCACCGCTGGCCTGTCTGGCACTTGCCGCGGCGATGGGCCTGATCCAGGGGGCAAGTTTTGCCGCCGTGCCGCAATTGAATGACCAACCGGCACAACAAGCGCGGGCCAATGGCGCGATGGCGCAAATGGGCAATATCGGCAATACCCTGGGCACGCCTGTAATGGCCTATGCGCTGGTCGCAAAGGGCTACACTGCGCTGCCGCTCCTGGGCGGAGGGGCCTTCCTGTTAGGTTTGGTGCTGCATCTGCTGCTGGGTCGTTTGCGGCGATAGGCGCGCGTTCATCTTTCGTTCTTCTTTTTCCATTGGAGAATCCGACCAGAGCCCCTATTTGTGAACAATGATAAGGGGTGTGTCATGGCAGAGCTGAAAAATATCGAAGTGCGCGGCGCGCGCGAACATAATCTCAAGAACATCGACGTGGATATTCCACGCGACCAACTTGTTGTTATCACTGGGCTTTCGGGCTCGGGTAAATCTTCTTTGGCCTTTGATACAATTTATGCCGAAGGTCAGCGCCGTTATGTCGAATCGCTCAGCGCATACGCGCGGCAGTTTCTGGACATGATGCAAAAGCCAGACGTCGATCACATCTCGGGCCTGTCTCCTGCCATTTCCATTGAGCAAAAGACGACGTCAAAGAACCCCCGGTCGACCGTCGGCACCGTGACGGAAATTTACGATTACATGCGCTTGCTCTTTGCGCGCGTTGGGACGCCTTATTCCCCCGCCACTGGCAAACCGATCGAGGCACAGCAGGTACAGGACATGGTCGACCGGATCATGGCGATGGAGGAGAGCACACGCGCCTATTTGCTGGCCCCGATTATCCGCGACCGCAAAGGCGAATACCGCAAGGAATTCATCGAGTTGCGCAAGCAAGGCTTTCAGCGTGTGAAAGTGAACGGCGAATTTTACGAGCTGGATGAGCCGCCGACACTGGATAAGAAGTTTCGCCACGACATTGACGTTGTGGTGGACCGGATCGTGGTCCGCGAAGGCCTTGAGACGCGGTTGGCAGATTCCTTGCGCACCGCGCTGGATCTTGCAGACGGCATTGCCATTCTAGAAACGGCCCCCAGTGAGGGCGAACCAGAACGCTATACGTTTTCCGAGAAATTTGCCTGTCCGGTCAGTGGCTTCACCATCCCCGAAATCGAACCGCGCCTGTTCTCCTTCAACGCGCCTTTCGGGGCGTGCCCTGATTGTGATGGTTTGGGGGTGGAGTTATTCTTTGACGAGCGGCTTGTGGTGCCGGATCAGAACCTGAAGGTTTACGATGGTGCACTGGCTCCGTGGCGGAAAGGTAAAAGCCCGTATTTCAAGCAAACCATCGAAGCGATTGCGAAGCATTTCGAGTTCAATCCGAACACCAAGTGGAAAGATCTGGACCCGAAGGTTCAAAAGGTATTTTTGCGCGGCTCCGGCAAAGAAGAGATCAAGTTCCGCTATGACGAGGGCGGACGTGTCTATGAGGTAAGCCGCGTTTTTGAAGGCGTGATCCCGAATATGGAGCGCCGCTACCGCGAGACGGACAGCAACTGGATCCGCGAAGAGTTTGAACGGTATCAGAACAACCGTCCTTGCGGCACTTGCGAAGGATACCGCCTGCGTCCGGAGGCTTTGGCGGTCAAGATCGGCACAGAGAACGACCTGCGCCATGCTGGACAGGTTGTGCAAATGTCGATCCGCGAGGCTTTTGACTGGTGCAACACGGTGCCGGAGGCTTTGACGCCGCAGAAGAACGAGATCGCAAAGGCCATTTTGAAAGAGATCAGGGAGCGTTTGGGATTCTTGAATAATGTGGGATTAGAATACCTTACACTGGCTCGTTCAAGTGGTACTTTAAGTGGTGGGGAAAGCCAACGTATCCGATTGGCTTCCCAGATCGGCTCCGGCCTGACAGGCGTCCTCTATGTGTTGGACGAGCCTTCGATCGGGCTGCATCAACGTGACAACGACCGCCTCTTGCTGACGCTCAAGAACCTGCGAGATCAGGGCAATACGGTGATCGTGGTGGAGCACGATGAAGAAGCGATCCGCGAGGCGGATTACGTGTTCGATATTGGTCCAGGAGCGGGTGTGCATGGTGGTAAGGTCGTCAGCCACGGCGTGCCCTCCGCGATTGCGGCAGACCCAAATTCGATCACAGGTCAGTATCTGACGGGGGCGCGGGAAATATCGATCCCTGCCACCCGCCGCAAAGGCAATAAAAAGAAGCTGCAGGTGGTGAAGGCGACGGGCAACAACCTCCGGAATGTGACAGTTGATTTCCCATTGGGCCGATTTGTCTGCGTCACCGGTGTTTCTGGTGGTGGTAAGTCGACGCTGACCATTGAGACGCTGTTTAAAACTGCTTCGATGAACCTGAATGGCGCACGTCAGACACCCGCGCCCTGCGAGACGATTAAAGGGTTGGAGCATCTGGACAAGGTCATCGACATTGATCAACGCCCCATCGGTCGCACACCGCGTTCGAACCCGGCCACGTACACTGGCGCATTCACACCCATTCGCGATTGGTTTGCGGGGCTTCCCGAAGCGAAAGCAAGGGGTTACAAACCGGGTCGCTTCAGTTTCAACGTCAAGGGCGGGCGCTGCGAAGCCTGTCAAGGCGATGGTGTGATCAAGATCGAAATGCACTTCTTGCCGGACGTTTACGTGGAATGCGAAACCTGCAAGGGGGCTCGCTACAACCGCGAGACGCTGGAAATCAGATTCAAGGGCAAGTCGATTGCCGATGTTCTTGATATGACGGTTGAAGACGCGCAAACCTTCTTTCAGGCGGTCCCATCGATCCGCGAAAAGATGGATGCGCTGATGCGTGTGGGCCTTGGCTATATCAAGGTGGGCCAGCAGGCGACCACACTCTCGGGTGGTGAAGCGCAGCGCGTGAAGTTGAGCAAGGAACTCAGTAAACGCTCGACCGGTCGAACGCTTTATATCCTGGATGAACCGACCACCGGTCTCCACTTTGAAGACGTACGCAAGCTGTTGGAAGTGCTGCATGAATTGGTCGAACAGGGCAATTCGGTGATCGTGATTGAACACAATCTCGATGTGGTCAAAACCGCCGACTATATCATCGACATCGGCCCCGAAGGCGGCGACGGTGGCGGAAAGGTGGTGGCCACCGGCACGCCCGAAGCTGTGGCCGAGGTGAACGAGAGCTATACCGGGAGATACCTCAAGCCGATGTTGGAGAAGCAGCGCAAACTGGCCGCGGAGTAGCACGCTGCTTTTCAGGGAGCCGTAAGGCAGAGATCCAGAAGTCTGGCGAAATCCGCTGCATTCAGACTGTCGAAACGGGTGCTGAGGTGTTCAATCTCCGTGGCCCGTTCTTTGCCCAGTACCGGATCCGCGAACAGGTGAAACTTCGTCGAGATATCGGCATCTGACAGCGGCAGATCATTGTCACCTTTGGGGGTGCGTGGCTGGTCTTCAAAACTGCGCCCGTCCGTGGTGCGCAGCGTGACCTGAGCCCAGCGTTTGCCCTCAGAGATTTTCGTGAAATGCGGATCATCGATCAGTGTCACCGCCGCGCTGATCCGCTTGATAGCGGGATCCGAGAGGGTCTCAGCAGCCAGCTCCGGCACCCCGATCTGTCCGCGTACGATCATGGTCGCAACCGGGAAGGCGATGCCATAGGCGAACTCGTCTGGCGTGGCGGGGCTGTGGCCGGCAAGGCGCGTTGCATTGTGAAAGGTTTTGATCTCAACCGCTGCGATCTGCTCATGGGTCAATCCGTGGGTCCCCATCAAATGGGCCACGCTATCGATACTGGGGTGCGCCCAACGGCAGCAGGGGTAATCTTTGTAACTTGTATCCTCGACCGTGCGCCAGGCATCGCCCAAATCCTCCCAGAATTCAGGCGCTTGTTCGCAGGTGAGGGCAGGGGCACCGGTGAACCCTTCCTGTGCCAGATAGGCCGCAACAACGCCTGATGGCGCACCCCAGCCCACGCCATCGCGGACCATCGTCGGGTAATCGATGCACCGCATCATCTGGCTGCGCGGCCCGTGGTATTCGCCGATACCGGCGGCATGCCGCAAAACCTCTGCGTTGCAGCCCAGCATACGTGCGGATGCCACAGCCACGCCAATGGCGGTCCAGGCACCGGACGTGTGATAATCGGCGCAGGTCGCGTGCTGTGCCAATCCTGCGCGGCTGCTGACCTCGTAAGCGACAGCCAAATGGGCGGCAAAGTCCTGCCCTGTCAGGGGTTTGGGCATCACCTCGGCCATTGCGATCAACGCCGGGAACACCGCAGAGCCGACATGCCCCTTGCAGGGCGATGTCGTGTCATGGGCATCCACCGCATCGACGGTAAAGCCGCCCGCCATCGCAGCACCGGCGGGCGAAAGCGCAGTTCCATCCATCAACACGCGTGCCGCGCCTGCCTCGCCCACGCCAAGCATTGCACGCGCCCCACGCACGGCGATCCGGGCCATATCCGTGGTGGAGGCGACAGCAGCAACGCCCATCGTGTCCAAAAACGACCGCCGCAGGATCGAAAGCAAATCGTCAGGCAGGTCGCCATAGGTCAGATCGGCGGCGAAACGATGAAAGGGCAGGGACATAAGCACGCTCCGGCTTGATATGTCCCTAGCCTAGTGTAGGTTGCACCGCGCGATTGCCTAAATGCGACCTCAGTCGTCGCGCCCGCGTGCGGCCAGACGCGGCAGCATGGCGCTGAAATCCTTTCCGCGCCCGTCTTCATGTTCCACGAACTGCTCGTAGAGTTGCAGTGCAAGCTCTCCCATCGGTGTGTCGGCGTTTACGGCGGCGGCGGCCTGCTGGCTCAGGCCAAGGTCCTTGAGCATCAGTTCCGCCGCAAAACCGGGGGCATAGCCATTATCTGCGGGGGAAGTGGGGCCGATGCCTGGAGCAGGGCAGTAGGCGTTCATCGACCAGCTGTATCCCGATGACGTGCTGACGACGTCAAACATCTTTTGCCGCTCCAGTCCCAGCTTATCGGCCAGCGCAAAGGCTTCGCAGGTGGCGATCATCGTGGCCCCGAGGATCATGTTGTTACAGATTTTTGCGGCCTGCCCCGCACCGGCTTCGCCGCAGTGCACGGCTTTCTGGCCCATGATGTCAAACAGGGGTTCGGCTTTGGCAAAGGCATCTACGCGCCCGCCCGCCATGAAGGTCAGCGTGCCGGCTGAGGCACCGCCAATGCCACCGGACACAGGTGCGTCTACAGACAAAATACCTTTGTCTTCAGCAGCTTCCGATGTGTTTCTCGCGCTTTCTACGTCAACAGTCGAACAGTCGATCAACAGACTGCCCTTGGGCATATACCGGATCGCTTCTGCTGCGACCTGACGCAAGATAGAACCGTTGGGCAGCATGGTGATCACCACATCTGCCCCGTCCACGGCCTCTGGAATGCCTGAAACTTGTGTGACGTTCTCTGCCGTTGTCCCGGCTACATCATAGCCCTTCACGCTGTGTCCGGCTTTGGCGAGATTGGTGGCCATCGGTGCCCCCATGTTTCCCAGTCCGATAAATCCTATGGTCAGGGGCGTGGTCATATCATTCTCCTCAAAGGACAGGGCATTGCGCCCCAAAGGTTGCAACATTTTCGAAACAGCCGCCAGCGGTACATCCATGTCCCCGTATTGCCATTTCGGGGAACGGTCCTTGTCGATGATGGCCGCACGAATTCCTTCCAGGAAATCAGCATGTTCGCTTGCACGGTAGGTAAAGCGGTATTCAAGATCCAACGCCTTTTCCAGCGTAAGAGAAGGGCCGCGTAACCTGTGCAACATTTCAATTGTGCAAGCCATGGAAAGAGGCGAAGAGCGCGATAGTTTCTTTAGTGTGTCCTGCGCGAACTCTGATCCGTCAGCCTTCAGGTCAGTCAGAATATCGCCAAGTCGCTCTCCCGTCAGCAGCCTGTCGATCTGCGCTGTATTTGCTTTCAAGGTGCCCGCAGATGGGGACTGCGCAGCCTTTTCAACCACGCTCGCATCGCCAGAGGTTTCAAGGCGTCCGATCAGATCGGTCCACATGAGCTCGGGGACGTAATGATCTGCAAAGCCTGCATAAATTGCGTCTGCCGGTCCCATACGACTGGCGGTTATCCCCAGGTATTCCCCAAGCCGCCCGGGGGCCAGCGCCAGCATCAAAGAGCCGCCGACGTCCGGTACCAAACCGATGCCGCATTCTGGCATCGCAATTTGGCTGGTATCGCCCACGATGCGATGTGACCCATGACAGCCGATACCGACGCCGCCGCCCATCGTGAAACCTTGCAAAAAAGAAACGAAGGGCTTGGGGTAGTTGAAGATCTTGTAATTCAGACGGTATTCATCGGACCAGAATTTCTGGCCATAGGCATAATCGCCTTTGATGCCATTCGCGTAAAGATCGGCGATGTCGCCGCCGGAACAGAAGGCGCGGTCGCCTGCCGCGTTTATGACAACAAGATGGACTGCCTCATCCTCCCGCCACCGGTCCAAGGCTTTCTCAATTGCCAAGCACATCTCATAAGTCAGTGCGTTCAATGCGTTAGGACGGTTCAGCGTGATGCGTCCTGCGCGGCCCGTTATGCGGATGTCGATGTCGCTCATCGGTTTTTCAACATGTCGCGGGCCACGATCACGCGCATGACCTCGTTTGTGCCTTCAAGGATCTGGTGGACCCGTAGATCGCGCACGAGCTTTTCGATACCGTAGTCGGCCAGATAGCCATAGCCGCCGTGTAGCTGCAGGCATTGATCAACGATCTTGCTCCCTGCTTCGGTCACGAACTTCTTTGCCATGGCGCAGAACTTGGTGGCATCCGGTGCGCCCGTGTCGAGCTTCCATGCCGCATGTCTTAGGAAGGTACGGGCCGCTTGCAGCTCGATCTCCATGTCCGCAAGCCGCCACTGCAGGCCCTGGAACTGATCGATGGACTGCCCGAAGGCTTTGCGCTCGCCCATATAAGCGAGTGTATTGGTCAAAGCGACCTGAGCCGCGCCCAGGGAACAGGCCGCGATGTTCAATCTGCCGCCATCAAGACCAACCATCGCATATTTGAAACCCTTTCCCTCTTCGCCGACCAGGTTTGCCGCCGAAATGTTGCAATTGTCGAACTGGACTTGCGCTGTTGGTTGGCTGCGCCAGCCCATTTTGTCCTCCAATCCGCCGAAAGACAGCCCATCGGTGCCGTCTTCCACCAAGACCGTAGAGACACCCGCCGCGCCATCATCCGATGTGCGGACCATGCAGACATAAGCGTCGGAATAACCGCCGCCAGAAATGAAGGCCTTTGTGCCGTCCAGTGTGTACCCTTCGTTGGTGCGGGTCGCGCGCGTCTTGAGCGCGGCAGCATCAGAGCCGGAACCGGGTTCGGTCAAACAATAGCTGAGGACAGTGTTCATCGCGATCACGTCTTCCATGACGCGGGACTTCAGCTCGTCAGAGCCGAAGCTGTCGATCATCTTGGCGCACATGTTGTGGATGGAAAGAAAGGCCGCCACAGAAGGGCAGGCCATCGAAAGAGCCTCGAAAACCAGCGTAGCGTCGAGACGCCCCAGCCCCGTGCCGCCGCCGTCTTCGGACACATAGAGCCCGCCAAGGCCCAATTCGCCGACCTTGGGCCAAAGATCCTTGGGAATGGTGCCATCCCGCTCCCACTGCTGGGCAAAAGGTGCGATGTGTTCTTGGCCGAAACCATAGGCCATATCGAAGATAGCCGTTTGCTCTTCGCTGAGTGCGAAATCCATAAGTCCCCTCCCGGTCGATTAATTGACCATATGTTAAATTCTAATCTTTGCAGAAGTTTTGCAAGTCTTGTGGCCGCCTAGAGATCGGCGTGAAACTCCTCGATCAGATGGCGGACAACGGCCTCGGGCCCATCAGCCGCGCGGACCGCACGTTGACGCGTGCTGCTTGTGCCATTTGCCACCACATCGCGAAGCGTGGCGATTTCATCAAGACAACCAAGGGCTTCGGCGTCTTCCGCAAGCAAGGCGATCAGCTCGTCCAGCATCACATTAAAGGGCCGGATGGCGCGTTCGCCGAAGTCGATCAGCCCTTCGGTGACGCCGTAGCGCTGCGCACGCCAGCGGTTTTCCGAAATCAGGAATGCGTCATAGGCCCGCCAACGCAGATTGTTGTCGCGCAAACGCAAGAGCATACGGACCAGCGATTGTGTGAGGCCTGCCAGGGCCAGAGCATGCTCCATCCTCGGCTGCACGTCGCAAATGCGCGATTCCAGTGTGGGGTAATGGTCAGAGGGGCGCAGATCCCACCAGATTTGCGTGGTATCCTGGATTACGCCTAAGTCGATCAGTGTGCCAGTTGTGCGTTCATACTCGCCCCAGCTGGCAAAAACCGGTGGCAGCCCGGTGCGGGGCATATTGTCAAAAACTGACAACCGGTAAGAGGCAAGGCCGGTGTCTTCGCCTTGCCAAAACGGCGAGGAGGTGGACAGCGCCAGGAGATGCGGCAGGAAATATGCCAGTTGTGGCATCAGGTCGATGCGGCTGGGATTGTCCGCAATGCCGACATGGACGTGCATGCCTGAAATGAGCATGCGGCGGGCGACGCCCTCTAGCTCTTTTTCCAATTGGGCATAGCGGTCCTTGTCGGTGTGAACCTGCTGTTTGTAATCGGTAAACGGGTGGCAGGAGACAGCAATGGGGGCAAGATTGTGCTTGGCGGCCTCAGTAGCGATGGTGCGGCGCAGATGGCCCAGATCGCTGCGGGCCTCGGCCACATTGGTGCAGACCTTTGTGCCGACTTCGATCTGGCATTGCATGAATTCGGGGCTGACCTGATCCTGAAGAGCCGTCTTGCAACTGGTCATCAGGGCGTCGGGGGCCGCGGCCAGCGCGAAGCTGTCGCGGTCCACCAGTAGATATTCTTCTTCGATGCCAATGGTGAAACTGTCTTGCACGGGGGGCTCCATCGGCTGGGAGGGGTGGGCAGGACGCCCACCCCATTGTTGTTACTCCATCACGGGGATGGAGAATTCGCCACCTTCCTTGATGCCCGATGGCCAACGGGCAGTCACGGTTTTGGTGCGCGTGTAGAATTTGAACGCATCCGGCCCGTGCTGGTTCAAATCACCGAAGACAGATTTCTTCCAGCCGCCAAAGGTGTGGTACGCCAGCGGTACAGGGATCGGCACGTTGATGCCGACCATACCGATGTTGATGCGGTTGGCAAAATCACGCGCGGCGTCGCCATCGCGGGTAAAGATCGCGGTGCCGTTGCCGTATTCATGATCCATCGCCAGACCCAGTGCTTCTTCGTAGCTTTGGGCGCGGACACAGGTCAGGACAGGCCCGAAAATTTCCTGTTTGTAGATATCCATGTCCTTGGTGGCGCGGTCAAACAGGTGTGGCCCGATGAAATAGCCGTCCTCATAGCCTTGCAGTTTGAAATCACGTCCATCAACAACCAGTTCCGCGCCCTGATCGATGCCGGTTTGTACCAGGCGTTCGATATTGGCCTTTGCCTGTGCGGTGACAACGGGGCCATAGTCGACATCCTTGCCGGAGGTATAGGGGCCAACTTTGAGCTTTTCGATGCGCGGGACCAGCTCTTTGATCAGCCTGTCGGCCGTTTCATCGCCCACGGGAACGGCGACGGAAATCGCCATGCAGCGCTCGCCTGCCGCACCGTAGCCTGCACCCACAAGGGCGTCAGCCGCTTGGGCCATATCTGCGTCCGGCATAATGATCATATGGTTCTTGGCACCGCCAAAGCACTGCACACGTTTGCCGTTCGCACAGCCCGTCGCGTAGATATATTCCGCGATCGGCGTGGAGCCCACGAAGCCGACAGACTGGATGATTTCGTCGTGCAGGATGGCATCGACGGCTTCTTTGTCGCCGTTCACGACTTGCAAGATGCCTTTCGGCAGGCCCGCTTCCTCGGCCAGTTCCGCCAACATCAGCGGTACGGAAGGGTCACGCTCTGACGGTTTGAGGATAAAGGCGTTGCCGCAAGCAATAGCGGGCGCGAACATCCACATGGGGATCATGGCGGGGAAGTTGAAGGGTGTGATGCCAGCGGTCACGCCGAGGGCCTGCCGCATGGAATACATGTCGATGCCCGGGCCCGCACTGTCGGTATATTCGCCTTTCAGGAGTTGTGGCGCACCGATGCAGTATTCCACAACTTCCAGCCCGCGCTGCACGTCGCCTGCGGCGTCGGGCAGGGTTTTGCCATGCTCGCGGCTGAGTGCTTCGGCAAGCTTGTCCATGTCGCGGTTCAGCAGCGTGACCAGTTTCATCAGCACACGGGCCCGGCGTTGCGGATTGGTGGCGGCCCATGCGGGCTGGGCGGCTTGGGCATGTGCCACGGCTTGGGCCATCTCTTCTTTTGATGCCAGCGGGCATTTGGCCTGCACTTCGCCTGTGGCGGGGTTCATCACGTCCGCAAAGCGGCCCGAGGTGCCTTTTACATGGGCGCCGTTGATGTAGTGGGTGAGTTCTTGCATTGGGAATCCTCCTTATTTCTGCCGAGTGTAGTCTTGCAAAATGGCAAGGCAAAGAGGCAAGGTTGCAAATTGGTTTTGCGTTTTTGCCTGTATCTCGGGCTGTACCGGGTATTTGTAAAAGGGTGAATGGGGGGTGTGGTGCAGAATTGGGATGACCTGAGATTGTTTTTGGCGGTGGCACGCGCGCGCAGCCTGTCGGGGGCGGGTAAGGTCTTGCGGCTGGATCCTGCGACATTGGGACGCCGAGTTGCGCGGCTGGAAAAGACATTGAACGCGGCGCTTTTTGTGAAATCACCGCAGGGCTATGCGCTGACCGGGGTCGGGGAGCAATTGCTGGAGCGGGCCGAGGCGGCGGAGCAAGCGATGCGCCTTGCCACGGCTGGTGTGCGTGCGCCGAACGAAGAATTGAGTGGTCAGGTGCGGATCGGGGCGCCTGACGGGGCGGCGAATTTTCTATTGCCACAGGTCTCTGCTGCCTTGGCGCAGGATCATCCGGCGCTGGATATTCAGATTGTTGCCTTGCCGCGGGTGTTTAACCTGTCGCGGCGCGAGGCGGATATGGCCATTGCGGTGAGCGCGCCCGATACGGGTCGGCTGATGGTGCAGAAGGTGACCTCTTACAAGCTGCATCTGGCGGCGGCGGAAACCTATCTTGAGGGGCATCCCGAAGTGCAGGGCGTGGCTGATCTGAAAGAACACCGGATCGTAGGGTATATTCCGGATATGATTTTTGACCGGGAGTTGGACTACCTTGCCGATCTGGGGCTGGGACGGGTGGCTGTGGCGTCAAATTCCGTCTCTGTCCAAAGCCAGATGATCCGGCAGGGGGCGGGAATCGGTGTCGTGCATGATTTTGCCCTGCCATTCCTGCCCGGCGTGCGGCGCATTCTGTCGGACAACGTGCATCTGGAGCGGGCATTTTATCTCATTCGCCATGCGGATGATCGCACCAACCAGAGATTGAGCCAGTTTGCCGAACTTTTATCAGCGGCTTTGCGGTCCGAAGTCGCGCGGCTTGAGGCAAAAGCTTGACAGGACATGAGGTTGTGGCGGACGCTGGAAGGCAGAAGACAAACCTGAAAAGCGAGGGACGCCATGCTGGTTGCACAAATCTTGAAATCGAAGTCCGACGAAAGGGTTGTCACATCGCCGCCCAGCATGCTGATATCGGAGGCTGCGGCGGAACTGTCGGCCAAGCGGATCGGTACGCTGGTGATCTCGTCCGATGGCAAGACGCCGTTGGGCATTCTGTCCGAGCGGGACATCGTACGGGAGCTGGGCAAGCAAGGGGCAGGGTGCCTGACACAGACGGTGGACAAGTTGATGACATCCAAACTGGTCACTTGCGGGTTGGAAGATCGCGCCGATGCGATCCTTGAGCTGATGACCGAAGGGCGCTTCCGTCACATGCCGGTGCTGGAAGGCGGGGCCTTGGTCGGGCTGATTTCATTGGGCGACGTGGTCAAAGCGCGGTTGATGGAACTTGCGATGGAGAAAAATGCGCTTGAAGGGATGATCATGGGCCATTGATCCGGGATACTGGGTTGCACCCCAAGGCGCAGCATGCTTGCTTGCGCCGAAGATAGGATAGTCAGGATCGAACCATGCGTATTGGCCTTTACCCAGGCACTTTTGACCCCATCACTTTGGGTCATATCGACATCATCCGCCGTGCGGCCACTTTGGTCGACAAGTTGGTGATTGGCGTGGCGATCAACCGCGACAAGGGGCCGCTGTTCTCGCTTGAAGAGCGGGTGGCCATGATCGAGGCGGAATGTGAAATCCTCGCTGGGTCCACCGGCATCGAAATTGTGGTGCACCCTTTCGAAAATCTGTTGATCAATTGCGCCCGCGATGTTGGTGCGCAAATGATTGTGCGCGGTCTGCGGGCCGTGGCGGATTTTGAGTACGAATATCAGATGGTTGGCATGAACCGACAGCTTGATACCTCGGTCGAGACGGTTTTTCTGATGGCAGAGGCCCAGCATCAGGCGATTGCCAGCAAGCTGGTCAAAGAAATTGCGCGGCTGGAAGGCGACATCAGCAAATTCGTGACGCCCAATGTGGATAAGGCAGTGCGCGGCAAATTCGCGGACTAGAGTAGGCGGGCCATCACGCCGGCGGTGTCCAGCATCCGGTTGGAAAACGCCCATTCGTTGTCATACCACGCCAAGACACGCGCTTGAGTTCCCGCCTGAACCGATGTTTGATCGGTGGCGACAATGGCGCTGGCCGGGTCTCCTGCAAAATCCACAGACACAAGTTTGCGGTTGGTTGTATCCAATACGCCGCGCATGGGACCTGAGGCGGCTTTTCGCATCACTTCGTTGACCTCGTTCACGTCCGTCGCTCGGTCCAATTCGACAACCAAATCACAACAGGAGACATTTGGTGTCGGCACGCGGATCGCGGTGCCGGTGATGCATCCAGCCAGATCAGGAAGCACCAAGCCCAGCGTTTCTGCCGCGCCGGTGGTCGTGGGGATCATCGACAGCCCGGCCGCCCGCCCGCGGGAGAGGTCTGTGTGGGCTTGATCATGTAAAGGTTGGGCGCCGGTGTAACTGTGCACCGTGGTCATATGGCCCCGCTGGATGCCAAAGGCCTGTTGCAGTACTTGCACCACCGGCACCAGACAATTCGTGGTGCAAGATGCATTGCTGACAAGGACATCATCGGCCGTGATCAGATCGTGATTCACGCCGTAAACGATTGTTTTTATTGCCCCCTGCGCCGCGGGTGCAGAGAGCAGCACGCGCCGCGCACCGGCGGCGAGATGCAGGGCGGCGCGATCTTTTGTCAGGAAATAGCCGCTGCATTCCAGAACGATGTCCACGTCATCCCAGGGCAGTTCTTCCGGCGATGACGCCGCCGTCAGGCGGATGGGGCCTGCGCCCACGTCAAGGGTCTGGTCTTCTATGCGCATAGGGCCGCGATATCGACCGTGAAGGGAATCGAATTCGAACAGATGTGCCAAGGTCTTTGCTGGTACCGGATCGTTGATTGCGACGACCTGAAACTGCGTGGACTCTCGTGCCATCAGTGCGCGTAACACTGTGCGGCCAATCCGACCGAAGCCATTTATTGCAAGGGTAACCGTCATCACGCCGCCTTTTGATCAAATTTCTGAACGGAGGATGGCGGCAAGCCACCGCAAGTCAACGGCTGTAGATCGGGAAAAAAGTACCGATACAATTTAAGATAGGCCGTGACTTCGAAGAGAGGGCAGGACCGGATCAGCGCCAGAAGGCGATCCACTCGATCAGTTCAAACATCTTTTTGCCGAGAAAGATCATATGCTCTGTCCCATAGAACAGAACATCGACCACAACAGCAGAAACAAGCAACAGGGCAAGGATGGCTGCGATGGTGTTGGTCAAGTGAAAAGCTCCGGCAGGGGTGTGCCCGATATGACAGGGGCGACGGGGCCGCGCAAGTCGCGGGCGCGGCCCTGACCGGAAGGCTGGTTAATCCAACTGACCCATAGCAACGGCCACATCTGCCATACGAACAGAGAACGCCCATTCGTTGTCGTACCATGCCAAGACCCGCACCGTACGGCCTGCTACTACGATGGTCTGGTCCGGCGCAAAGATGCAGCTTTCCTCGGTGTGGTTAAAATCGACGCTGACCTTCTGCTCCGGGTCATAGCCCATTACGCCCTTCATATGCCCTTTGGCGGCGGCTTTGGCAGCGGCGTTAACCTCTTCGACGGTCACATCGCGCGAGGCGGTAAAGGTCAGGTCCACGGCAGAAACATTCGGCGTTGGCACGCGCATGGCAGTGCCGTCGAGCTTGCCCTTCATTGCCGGATATACATTGCCCAAGGCTTTGGCTGCCCCTGTTGACGTGGGGATCAGCGACATCGCAGCGGCCCGCGCGCGGTATAGATCAGCGTGGCGACGGTCCAGCGTGGGCTGGTCGCCCGTGTAGCTGTGAATGGTTGTCATCAGACCGCTCTCGATGCCGATGGCCTCGTGCATGACCTTGGCAAGCGGGGCAAGACAGTTCGTGGTGCAGGACCCGTTCGAGATCATTTTGTCAGTGGCGACCATCGTGTCATGGTTCACACCGTAAACGACTGTGCGATCGACGTTCTTGCCCGGAGCGGATAGCAGCACGCGCTTGGCTCCCTGCTTCAGGTGCACGTTTGCCTTGTTGCCATCGTTGAACTGGCCGGTGCATTCAAGAACCACATCGCAGCCGCTCCAGTCGAGCTCTTCCAAGCGATAGGACGACATGACGTCGATGTCATTCTGGCCGAGGTTCAGATACCCGTCTTCGATCCGGACTTCGCCGGGAAACCGCCCATGCACCGAATCGTATCTCAGCAAGTGGGCTGCGGTTTCCAGCGGGCCGGTTGCGTTCAGCTTGACCACTTCAATGTCTTTACGCCCCGATGCCGCGATATGGCTCAGTGTGCAGCGGCCAATGCGGCCAAATCCGTTGATGCCAACTTTAATGGTCATGTGTGAAGTCCCTTCGGGGTGGATGCTTGGCCGCTCTATAGCTGGGTGGCGGGCAAAGGTTAAAGGGCCAAAGGGGTTGGATAAGTCTCTGTTAGCGCTAAATATTCATGTTAGCGATAAAGTCGGGGGGTTGCTTGACCGGCAAGAGGCGCTAGGAAGAGTAGAACGGTGATAAGGAGCCTTCGAGATGAGCGGATTGATTGCATTGTTGGACGATGTGGCAGCAATTGCCAAAGTTGCGGCCTCTTCCATTGACGATGTCATCGGACAGGCTGCAAAGGCCGGGACCAAGGCCGCCGGTGCCGTAATCGACGATGCCGCCGTGACGCCGAAATACGTACAGGGGTTCGAGGCCAGCCGCGAATTGCCGGTGATCTGGCGGATCACCAAAGGCAGTCTCAAGAACAAACTGGTCTTCTTGCTGCCGGCTGGCCTGGCGCTGTCTGCCTTTGCGCCTTGGGCCATTGCACCGCTGCTTATGTTGGGCGGTGCCTATCTGTGCTTTGAAGGGGCCGAGAAGGTGGCCCACGCCTTGGGGTGGGCACACGGCCATGAAGATTTCGCACATAAGGAAGAGGTCATAGAAGACCCCGCGCATCTTGAAGAGCAAAAAGCGCAGGGTGCGATCAAAACGGATTTCATCCTGTCAGCAGAAATTATGACGATTGCCCTATCCGCCATCCCAACCAGCACATTCTGGATGGAGGCCGCAACGCTGGCTGCCGTGGCCGTTATGATCACTGTGGCGGTCTATGGATCGGTGGCGATCATTGTGAAGATGGATGATCTGGGGCTGGTCATGGCCAACAAGGGGCGATTGGGCCTCACGCGCACCTTGGGCCGAGCCATTGTGCGCGGGATGCCGGGGTTCCTGAAACTGCTGACAATTGTTGGCACGGCAGCGATGCTGTGGGTCGGTGGGTCGATCATCGTCCACGGGCTGGAAGAATTGGGGCTCGGCACGTTGGGTCATTGGATCCATGACGCAGCCTATGCCGTTGCCCACATGGTGCCGCCCGCGATTGAAGGCGCGACCGAGTGGGTCGCCAAAGCTGCAATGGACGGTGTCTTTGGTTTGGCGCTGGGGCTGCTGCTGATCCCGATCGGGGAAAAGATTGTCACCCCCGCGTGGCGCGCCATTTTTGCAAGAAAGCCAAAAAAGGCATAGTTTGCGAATGGCGCGCAGCCCGGTCTAAATAGGGGCAGGTATGTCGCGTGGACCCACTGCATCAAGGCAGGGTCTATTCATTGCTTTATTGGGTTGGGCGTACACTACCCACACGCAAGCGCACTCTCGCTCGTTTCCTCAACAGGTGATGATTACAACTGCTCGGTGGGATCCGCTGTCGAGCGCTTAGTTGCTGGAGACGGTTTTCCAGATAAACGGACGCAAAGCCGTACCTGCTATCACGATCATCATCGCGATATGACCTGAAAGAATATAGGCCACAAAAGCTTCCAAAAAGCTGCCACCCATCACCAGCCACACGGTAGCTGTCGTCAGACCTGCAAAGAATGCAGTGAATAAAAGTGCTACCGACATGCAATCCCTTTCCAAACTTAACGCCTGCTTACAATCTAGCAGTGGTCTCTCTAACGAAGCGTTAAGGAGATGTATTCAACTCTAGGTTGGCTTTACCAAAAGAGCGACACGTTTCAGAAGAAAAAGAGAGTTTCGGCAAGTATGTGCCTGTTTGGGCAACATAGATGCGCCGAATTATGCCTAAATCCTGCCCCGCTCCATTAACAAAGAGCGGGGCAGGTTAGTTATATTCGGTTTAAAGCAGGTCTTTGGCCGCTTGCGCGACACTTGCAGCCGTGATTCCAAACTTCTCAAACAGCTCCTCGGCGGGGGCTGAGGCACCAAAGCTGTCCATGCCGACAAAGGCGGCTTTGCCAAATTTGCCACGTTCGCCCAGAAGCCACTGGTCCCATCCCATGCGCACGCCTGCTTCGACGCCCACGCGTACGGCACCACCTGGCAGGATACGCTTGCGGTAGGCATCGTCCTGCGCCGCAAAAAGCTCCATGCAGGGCATGGAAACAACCCGTGTGCCGATGCCCTCGGCCTGCAGCATCTCGCGGGCCTCCATCGCCAGATGCACTTCGGAGCCGGTGGCAATCAAGATAACCTGACGCTTGCCTTCCGAGTCAGCCAGCACATAGGCACCTTTCTCGACAAGGTTGTTGTTTTTGTGCTCAAGCCGCACGGTGGGCAGACCCTGACGGGTCAGCGACAAAACCGATGGCGTCTGTTTTGTCGTCAGCGCAATTTCCCAAGCCTCTGCCGTCTCGACCGTGTCGGCGGGGCGGAAAACATAGGTGTTGGGCGTGGCACGGCTGATTGCCAGATGCTCGACCGGCTGGTGGGTTGGGCCGTCTTCGCCAAGACCGATGGAGTCGTGGGTCATCACATAGACTGTGGGGACCTTCATTAGCGCAGACAGACGCATCGCGGGGCGGGCGTAGTCGGTAAAACACATGAAAGTCCCGCCGTAGGGCCGGACGCCGCCATGCAGCGCCATGCCGTTCATCGCGCTGGCCATGCCGTGCTCGCGGATGCCCCAATAGATATAGCGGCCCGCCCGGTTATCGGTGTCGAAAACACCCAGATCAGCGGTTTTGGTGTTGTTTGATCCCGTCAGGTCAGCAGATCCGCCAACAGTCTCGGCCATGATCGGGTTGATCACTTCCAGCGTCTTCTCCGAGGAGGCACGGGTGGCCAGTTTGGGCGCGGTCTCGGACATCTGCTTTTTAAAGGCCTTGATGGTGGCGCTCAGCTTTTTCGGCGCGTCCATCGCCAGCGCACGGTTAAAGGTCTCGCGCTTGGCGCGCGGCATCTTGTCGAACCGCTCTTCCCAGGCTTCACGCTCGGCCACGCCGCGTTTGCCGATCTCTTCCCAGGCAGACTTCACATCTGCGGGAATCTCGAACGGGCCGGTGGTCCAGCCATATGCGGCTTTGGCGGCTGCCATCTGGTCTGTGTCGGTCAGCGCGCCGTGGCCCTTGGACGTGTCCTGTGCAGCATGGCCCAGAGCGATATGCGTTTTACAGGCAATCATCGTGGGTTTGTCAGAGGCACGAGCCTCTGTCAGCGCCGCGTCAATCTCATCAGGATTGTGGCCGTCGATTTCAATCGTATGCCAGTCCGCGGCGGCAAAACGCGCCACCTGATCGGTGCGATCGGACAGGGTAACGGGGCCATCAATGGTGATGTTGTTGTTGTCCCACATCACGATAAGCTTGCTCAGCTGATGCCGGCCTGCCAGCGTGATCGCTTCCTGGCTCACACCTTCCATCAGACAACCGTCGCCGGCGATGACATAGGTATGATGATCCACAACCTTGGCACCGTATGTGGCGCGCTGTATCTCTTCTGCCATCGCAAAGCCGACGGAGTTGGCGATGCCCTGGCCCAGCGGACCTGTGGTCGTCTCGATCGCGTCGGCAAGGAAGTTTTCCGGGTGTCCTGCGGTGCGTGCGCCAGCCTGGCGGAAGTTCTTGATCTCTTCGATGGGGAACTGCGCGTCACCGACCAGATGCAACAGCGAATAAATCAGCATGGAGCCGTGGCCCGCCGACAGGATGAACCGGTCCCGGTCAGGCCAAAGCGGATTGGCCGCGTCAAATTTCAGGTGCTTTTCAAACAACACCGTCGCCACATCCGCCATGCCCATCGGCATGCCCGAATGGCCGGAGTTGGCGGCAGCAACAGCGTCCAGTGTCAGCGCCCGGATGGCGGTGGCTTTGGACCAGTGGTCGGGGTTCGCAGTGCGCAGAGCGTTAAGATCCAAGGGAGGCTTCCTTACCTGTCAGAGGGCATGTTTCGTGCGTGCATACCAGCAGGTCGGCAAAGTTCAAGCCAAAGCGGGGTGCCTGAGCACGTAGCCTTACCGGATCGGTTCAACTTCGCCGTTCAAGTGGCTGTTCTGAAAGGGGGGCGCATTCGGTCAATTCTTTGGGTAGGATTGGCCAAAGCCTGCCGTTTTTGCGATTCGCCCCTTGAACCGGACCTTGTTGATCTGGAACATGGCATGCGGTACGCGCAGCGGCGCAGTGGCGCGAAAGACAGATTTGGGGGACGGACCTGGACATGAGTAACATAGACGAGCTGCAACGCCGCATCGCATCCGCGATGGACCGGGTGGCCGGTGGTCTGGACAAGATCGCGACCGCGCCCGCCGGCCCTGACCCCGAAACAGCACAGGCTTTGGAAGACGAGCGCACCGCCAACGCGCAGCTGACAGAACGTGTGCGCGCGCTGAAAACCAAATTCGATGCTGAAATGGCCAGCCTGCGTGCCCAGCTGGACGAGGGCGAAGCGCGGATGTCGCAGCTTGACGTCGAATTGCAGCGTCTGCGCCATGCCAATGCGCAGCTGGTCGAAACCTGTGATGCCCTGCGCGAGGCGAACCTTGAAGGCGTAGGCGACCCGCACCTGATCAACAAATCCATGCTGGCCGAACTTGAGGGCCTGCGGGCCGCACGAGCATCCGATGTGGCTGAAACAAGCGCCATTCTGGCAGCGCTCACACCGCTGCTGGACACTGCCGGACAGCCCTATGAGCCTACGAACGAGGAGAACACCTGATGCCCGAAGTACGGATCACAATTGGTGGCCGCCAGTTTGAGGTGGCCTGTCAGGAAGGCGAAGAGAGCTATCTGCATTCTGCCGCCAAAATGCTGGACGACGAAGCGCAGGTGCTGAGCGATCAGGTGGGCCGGATGCCGGAAGCGCGTATGCTCTTGATGGCGGGTCTGCTGCTGGCCGACAAGACCGCAAGCGTCGAGGACAAGATCAGCGAAGTCCGCGCCGAGCTGGCGGAGCGTGAAGCCGAATTGGCCGGTCTGCGCAATGCCACGGTCGAGCCGGAGCGCATTGAAGTGCCAGTCGTCCCGCAACAAGTGACCGAAACACTGGCCGAACTGGCCGCACAGGCCGAAGCGCTCGCCGCAGCGGTAGAAGAGAAGGCGGGCTAGGGTCAGTCCGCGGTCTTGGGCAAGACCCGAATAGGAAAGCTGACCGCGAGTTGGCTTGCGACATCGCAGTTCAGCAGGACCGACTCGGCATTGTCCAAGGACACTTAGGGGGACACTGACCGATGCAGCGCCCCAACCTCCCGGACGACGTAACGGCATGCGAGGCAGGCGATCATCGGCAGATTGGCTAGCCGAACCAGACAGCTAAAGAATATCCCTCAGCGGGCTGTCTGAGATAGACTAATAGGAGAGCACCTAGAACGTGCTACCCATCATTAGAAAGCTGCTCAACACAAGCTCTTCGCGGATCGACAGGCGGACAATAGAGCACGCGACTGCAAGGTTAACAGAACGCGCCGCTGAGATAAGAAAACGCGCCGCTGAGATAAGATAGTTTTCGATCGCGGGTATAAGAAACCGTTCCATCCAATGGAGGGAACGGTACGCAGCTAGAATAGCTTGCAACCGCCGCTCTGTGCGGCAGCAGTGTGTTGGGTCGCGGCTTTAGCCGTTGGCTTCGCGGATCTTGTCAGCGGCTTCCTTGTCGTAGGTCAGACCGTTTTCTTCGAACAAAGTATCCAATTCGCCCGACAGCGTCATCTCGGTGATGATGTCACAACCGCCGACGAATTCGCCTTTGACATAGAGCTGCGGGATGGTGGGCCAGTCGGAGAAATCCTTGATCCCCTGACGCAGGTCTTCATCGGCCAGTACATTCACGTCGGAATATTCCACGCCCATATAGTTCAGCACGCCTGCAACGCGGCTGGAAAAGCCGCATTGCGGCATCGACTTCGTGCCTTTCATAAACAGCACAACATCGCTGTTGGTGATGGTCTCTTTGATCCGTGTGGCGGCATCGCTCATGGGGTCAATCCTTTGTCTTGGTTTTCTGGAACGCGTCATAGTAACGCGCGGCATATGTTTCATCGTCGGCCAGCGGGGCCACATCTGTGTCGGCCCGTCCGAAAAAGCCGTTGCGGCCAAGCCAGTTTGTCTGGCCCCGCTCAAGGCTCTCGTTGCGCCGGTTGGTACGGCTGACCTCGGTCAGGTCCATCGCTTCCATGCCCAGCGGCACGGTGACTTCGCGCCGTTCCGGCTGCCGGCTGGCAAGCGGGCGGTGCTGAGCGTTGGCCGCGCGGTATTGCGACAGGCAAATGCCCGCCACTACAACCACGACTGCAGCCAACGCCCAGATCCACATGGTTTAGTCCGGTGCCTTTGTGGTCAGCGCCAGCGCATGCAACTCCCCGCTGGGGCCGTCCATTTTGCCCTTCAGCGCGGCATAGACGGCGCGCTGCTGCTGCACCCGGTTCATGCCCTTGAACGAAGGGTCCACCACCATCGCTGCCATATGCACCCCGTCATTGCCTTGCACGGTGATCTCGGCCTCAGGAAAGGCGGCGCGGATCAGGTCTTCGATCTCTTGGGCTTGCATTGGCATCGGGCGCTCCGGCGTGTGTTTCGTGGTACCCAAGATGTAGTGGGGGCAGGGGCGGTGTGCAAGCGATGGTCCTGCTTTATGTCCCGATGCTATATCTGCCCGATGCTTTATCTGATTGAGGAGCGGACGGGGGCGCCCTACGATCCGTGCCAAAGCCGCAAGGCGCACCCTGCCTTGGTGCGGCGGCAAGCGGAGGATCACATGCTACACAGCGAGAATGCACCGGAACAGGCGCTGGAATGGGCCGAGGCGGGCAAGGGTGCTGCACTGGCCACCGTGGTCGAGACGTGGGGTTCTGCGCCGCGCCGGGTCGGTGCGCAACTGGTCGTCGCGGGCGACGGCGCGATGGAAGGCTCTGTTTCCGGCGGCTGTGTCGAAGGGGCTGTGGTGCTCGAAGCGCTTGAGGTGTTGGAGCGCGGCGGCACGCGAATGCTTGAATACGGGGTCAGCGATGGTGATGCCTTTGCGGTGGGGCTGGCCTGCGGCGGCAACATCCGGGTGCTGGTCGAACCCATCGGCGACGGCGGAATGCCACTGGATATGCTGCGCGAACTGGTCGAGGCGCGGGCGGCCCGCAAGCAAGTCGCCTACGAGGTCGCTTTGGACGGATTGGAGCGGGCCTTGGTCTATGACGGCCACGCAGACCGCTTTCGCATGGACCGCTCCGGCGTCAGCGAGGACGGCCAGACGTTCGTCGCCATTCACAATCCGCCCTTGCGCCTGATCATCGTGGGCGGCGTGCATATCGCACAGACGCTGGCAGGCATGGCGCAGGCAACAGGCTTTGACGCGATCATCGTGGACCCGCGCGAGGCCTTCGGCTCGGCTGCGCGTTTTCCGCAAGCCCGCGTGATCAACGATTGGCCGGACGAGGCGCTGGCAGAGATCGGCGTAGATGCCCGCTGTGCGGTGGTGCTGTTGACCCATGATCCCAAGCTGGACGATCCTGCGCTCAACGTCGCCCTGCGCTCGGTTGCTTTCTACATCGGCGCATTGGGCAGCAAACGCACCCATGCATCGCGGGTCGAGCGGTTGACGGAGGCAGGTTTTACCCCCGACCAGATTGGCCGGATCGCAGGGCCCGTCGGGCTGAACATCGGGGCGGCAGGCCCGGCCGAGATTGCCGTGTCCATCCTCGCGCAGATGATCCAGACCCTGAGACAGTCGTGAAATTCGGCCCTGTCCCGCTGGAGCAAGCCGAAGGTGCCGTGCTGGCCCATTCAGTTGCGCTGACCAAGGGGCGGCTGCGCAAGGGTCGCGTTCTGTCGGCGCAAGACGTGGCAGACTTGCATGCCGCCGGGGCCGATAGCGTGATCGTCGCCCGGCTTGAACCCGGTGATCTGGGCGAGAACCCGGCCGCTGCCGCTTTGGCCGCAGCGGTGGTTTCTGCGCAATCAGGATTGACCGTAACAGAGCCGTTCACAGGCCGTGTGAACCTGCTGGCAGCGGGACCCGGCGTGGTACAGCTTGATGTGGCAGCACTCGAGGCGATCAACCGCATCGATCCGATGATCACAATCGCCACGGTGCCTGCTTTCCAACAGATGGCAGCGGGCGGCATGGTGGCCACGATCAAAATCATCTCTTACGCTGTTACATCGGACGCCTTGGCGCAGGCGATTGCAGCCGCGGGGCCGAACGGTGCCATCGCGCTGGCAGCGCCAGTCCTGAAAACCGCCAGCCTGATCATTTCGGAAATCCCCGGTGGCGCCGGCGAAAAGGGACGTCAGGCGATCGAGGATCGCTTGACCGCTTTGGGCGTGCAACTGCTAGACGTGGTCACGGTCCCCCATACCCGCGCAGACCTGACCGCCGCTTTGCGCGTGGCACCGGGTGATCTGGTGTTGATTCTCACCGGCTCCGCAACGTCTGATCCCTATGACGTGGCACCCTCGGCGCTGCGCCATGCGGGCGGGCAGGTGGCGCGGTTCGGGATGCCCGTCGATCCGGGCAATTTGTTGTTTCTGGGCGATCTCGCGGGGCGACCTGTCATCGGACTGCCGGGATGCGCGCGGGCACCTGCGCTGAACGGGGCGGACTGGGTGCTGAGCCGGGTCATTTGCGGCGTGCCGGTCAGCGCGGATGACATCGCGGGCATGGGCGTGGGCGGCTTGCTCAAGGAGATACCCACACGCCCGCAGCCGCGGCGCAAGCCACCAAAGGACTGATACGGCCCGCCAGCCGTCGCGGGATTCGCACCTTTACGTGCAACAGGGGCATCTTGGGCGAAAAATGGGACCGCTGCTTTGCGACCAAGGTCGTAAGAAACCCAGTCAAAGCCGGATGGATCGAAACATTCTCTGCTTAAGTTGTGGGCTGCGGCCAATTTTCCGGTTCTCATGGGGCGTGGCCCGTGCTTAACTCCGATCAAACAAGAAATATCTCAGGGAGGATGAAATGACTCAGGTCAAAATGACAGTGAACGGCAAAACCATGTCCGGTGACGTGGAAGGCCGCACGCTATTGGCTCAATTTCTGCGTGACGATCAGGGCCTGACCGGCACTCACATCGGCTGTGACACCAGCCAGTGCGGCGCATGCGTGGTGCATGTGAACGGCGAAGCAGTAAAGTCCTGCACCATGTTCGCGATTGAGGCCGATGGCGCAGAGGTTGCCACCATCGAGGGGCAGGCAAACGCGGACGGGTCGCTCAACGTCATCCAGCAGGCGTTTCAGGATCACCACGGGCTTCAGTGCGGGTTCTGCACACCCGGCATGGTGATGTCCGCGGCGGCATTGCTCAAGGACAACCCCAAACCGACAGAGGCAGAGGTGCGCCACTATCTGGACGGCAACATCTGCCGCTGCACGGGGTACCACAACATCGTCAAGGCGATCATGGCCGCATCCGGTCAGGATGTCAGCGCGATCGCAGCTGAATAAGACAGACCAAGACAAGCGGGCCGGGGGATGCGCCAGATGTGCATCTGCCACGCGACCCGCATAGGTAAGGTGCATAAAACGCACCATTTCAGGGAGGAATTAATATGCCTAAGGACGGCGGAATTGGTGCCAGCAGCAAGCGGCGCGAAGACGTCCGGTTTTTGACCGGCAATGGAAATTACACCGACGACATCAACATGCGCGGGCAGGCTTATGTGCACTTTCTGCGCTCTGATGTGGCGCATGGCACACTGACCAATGTGGATGTCTCCGCAGCGGCGGATATGCCCGGCGTTGTGCAAATCTTTACCGGCGCGGATTTCGAGGCCGTGGGTGGCATGCCTTGCGGCTGGCAGGTGACCGACAAACACGGCGAGGCGATGCAAGAGCCCAAGCACCCGGTGCTGGCCCATGGCAAGGTGCGCCACGTGGGCGAACCGATTGCCGCTATTGTCGCCGACACGCTGGCCCAGGCGCGCGACGCGGCCGAGGCGATTGTTGTCGAGATCGACGAACTGCCCGCCGTGATCAACATGAAGGATGCGGTCAAGGAAGGTGCACCCAAGGTGCATGACGAACTGACCTCGAACCTGTGCTACGACTGGGGTTTTGTTGAGGAAAACAAAGGTGCGGTAGACGAAGCATTCAAGAATGCGGCACATGTCACGACGCTTGAATTGACCAACAACCGTCTGGTCGCCAACCCAATGGAGCCGCGTGTCGCGATTGGTGATTACAACCGTTCGGACGGTGAGCACACGCTCTATACCACGTCGCAGAACCCGCATGTGATCCGTCTGTTGATGGGTGCATTCGTGCTGGGCATCCCGGAGCACAAACTGCGCGTAGTCGCTCCCGACGTGGGCGGTGGTTTTGGTACAAAAATCTTCCACTATCAGGAAGAAGCCTTTTGTACCTTTGCCGCCAAAGCGATCAACCGCCCGGTCAAATGGACATCGACCCGCTCAGAGGCGTTCATCTCGGATGCACACGGGCGTGACCATGTCACCAAGATCCAGATGGCACTGGACGCAGACAACAACTTTACCGCTTTGCGCACAGACACTTACGCGAACATGGGTGCCTACCTTAGCACCTTCGCTCCGTCGGTTCCGACATGGCTGCACGGCACGCTGATGGCGGGCAACTACAAGACGCCGCTCATCTATGTGAACGTCAAAGCGGTCTTTACCAACACGGTACCTGTTGACGCCTACCGCGGCGCGGGCCGGCCCGAGGCGACTTACCAGCTAGAGCGGTTGGTGGATAAATGCGCGCATGAGCTTGGCGTCGATCCGATTGCCTTGCGGCGTCAGAACTTTATCACCGAATTCCCATACGCCACGCCTGTGGCGGTGGAATACGACACCGGTGACTACGTTGCCACGATGGACAAGCTGGAAGAGATGGCCGACATGGCCGGCTTTGCGGCGCGTCGTGCCGAGAGTGAAGCCAAGGGCAAACTGCGTGGCTTTGGCGTCAACTGCTACATCGAGGCTTGCGGCATCGCGCCCAGCAACCTTGTGGGCCAGCTTGGTGCCCGTGCGGGTCTTTACGAATCCGCAACCGTTCGCGTGAACGCCACCGGCGGCTTGGTCGTAATGACCGGATCACATAGCCACGGGCAGGGACACGAGACATCCTTTGCCCAGGTCGTGGCTGAGATGATCGGCATCGACGAAAGTATGATCGACATCGTGCACGGCGATACCTCCAAAGTGCCGATGGGCATGGGCACCTACGGTTCGCGCTCCATCGCGGTGGGCGGCTCTGCTATGGTGCGGGCAACCGAGAAAATCATCGCCAAGGCCAAGAAGATCGCCAGCCACCTGCTGGAAGCCTCGGAAGGGGATATCGAGCTGAAGGATGGTGCGTTCAGCGTCGCGGGTACGGATAAATCTGTGGCCTGGGGCGATGTAACACTGGCGGCTTACGTCCCGCACAACTATCCGCTGGATGATATCGAACCGGGTCTGGAAGAGACGGCCTTCTACGATCCGTCAAACTTTACCTATCCGTCCGGTGCTTATTCCTGCGAGGTGGAATTGGACCCCGACACGGGCCATGTCACCATCGAACGGTTCGCGGCGGCGGATGATTTCGGCAACGTCATCAACCCGATGATCGTCACCGGACAGGTCCACGGCGGTCTGGCCCAGGGGATCGGACAGGCGCTGATGGAAAACTGCGCCTATGATGATGAAGGCCAGTTGCTGAGCGCGTCCTACATGGACTACGCAATGCCACGCGCTTCTGATCTGCCGATGTATGATGTCGATCACTCTTGCCAGACCCCATGCACGCACAATCCATTGGGCGTGAAAGGTTGTGGGGAGGCGGGTGCCATCGGATCACCTCCATCAGTTGTGAACGCGGTGCTGGACGCGATGCGGTCCGGCGGATTTGACGTGCCGCACATGGATATGCCAGTCAGCCCACAGCGGGTCTGGGCGGCAATGCACGGCGGCGCGGAAGCGGCGGCGAAGGTCGGTGTTACCGCATCCAACGCAAAACCAAACGCCTGAACGGAAAGGAAAACGCATGTATAATTTTGATATCGCGAAACCCACGACCATAGCGGATGCCGTTCAGGCGCTGACGGCAGACGAGGCGCAGCCGCTGAGCGGGGGGCAGACATTGATCCCCACGCTCAAGGCGCGGCTTGCCATGCCCTCGACGCTGGTGTCGCTGCACGCCATCGACGAGATGAAGGGCGTCTGCATGGACGACGAGGGTCGACTTTGCATCGGCGGCGCGACCACCCATGCCACGGTCATGAAAGAGGCCGAAGCGCATTATCCCGGACTGGCCTCTCTTGCCGCGCGCATCGGAGACCCGGCGGTGCGCAACCGTGGTACCATCGGTGGCTCAATTGCCAACAACGATCCCTCTGCCTGTTATCCGGCAGGGGCGCTTGGCAGCGGCGCGACCATCTGCACCAACAGCCGCGAGATTGCAGCGGATGACTACTTCTTGGGCATGTTCGAGACGGCGCTGGAAGAAGGCGAGATCGTGACTGAAGTGAAATTCCCGGTGCCGGAGAAGGCGCATTACGAGAAGTTCATCCAGCCAGCATCACGCTTCCCACTGGTCGCGGTTTTCGTTGCGAAATTCGCGGACGGTGTGCGGGTTGCAGTGACGGGCGCCTCTAATAATGGCGTGTTCCGCTGGACCGAGGCCGAGACGGCGCTTTCGTCGAACTTTTCTGCCGACGCAGTTTCGAATCTCAAGGCCAGCGCGGACGACATGATCAGCGATTTGCATGGCAGTGCCGAGTATCGCGCGCATCTGATCGGGGTGATGACCAAGCGGGCGGTTGCTGCGATGAGCTAGGCTCTCTCAAACCGAATTTAAGGGAAAGCCGCGAGCCGAAAGGTGCGCGGCTTTTCGCTTTTCATAAGGCCCGGTGGAACGGGCAGCGCGCATAAGCGTTAACCCACAACCGCCCGCGTGGCGCCGATATGGGAGAAGAACGCAAATGAGAAACCTTATGAAATCCACAACCGCTCTGGGCATGAGCCTTGCCTTGGCGATACCGATGCCCGTCGTGGCGCAAGATGCGGAAACCTGTGCACTGGACGGAACGCAAGTGGTCTTCCCCTGTGTGGTAGACGATCAGGTGATCAACACATCCGAAGAGATCGCGCCACTGCTGGAAGAGGCTTTACCAGAAGAAGCCTCGGATCAAGCGGCCACAGATGACGCGGCAGCCGATCAGGCCGCAGCGGACCAAGCAGCGGCAGATCAAGCAGCAGCCGACCAAGCAGCAGCCGACCAAGCGGCGGCGGATCAAGCGGCGGCAGATCAAGCGGCGGCCGACCAGGCAGCAGCCGACCAAGCGGCGGCGGATCAAGCGGCGGCAGACCAAGCGGCGGCCGACCAGGCAGCAGCCGATCAAGCAGCAGCCGACCAAGCAGCGGCCGATGAAGCGGCGGCCGATCAAGCAGCGGCAGACCAAGCAGCGGCGGATCAAGCAGCGGCGGATCAGGCAGCAGCTGATCAGGCAGCAGCCGACCAAGCAGCAGCCGACCAAGCTGAGGCAAATCAAGCAGCAGCCGATCAAGCGGCGGCCGACAAGACTGCAGCGGATGAAACCGCGGCAGAACAAGCCGCTACTGACAGCCCAGCGACTGAGAAAACGGCAGAGGATCTTGCTGCAGCAGAGGCTCAGGCGGAGATCGACCGTGAAGCTCTGCGTCAGCAGCGGGCAGCCGAACGTCAGGCCGAGCTTGATGCTGCCGCCGCTGCCGCTGCCGAAGCCCCCTCGGAAGAGGTTGTGACCGAAGATATCACCGAAGAGGACGTGCGCACATCCAGCGAGGAATTTGAAACAGCGGTAACCGGTGATCAAGCTGCAGCGACCGAGCAAACCGACGAAGACGATGGGTTGAGCAAGTTCGAGAAAGCGTTGCTGTTGGGGCTTGGTGCGGTGGTCGTCGGATCGGTTTTGAAAAACGGAGACAAGATCGTCAGCCGGTCCGGTGATCGTGTGGTTGTCGAAGATCCAAATGGCGACCTGCGCGTGCTGAAGGACGAAGATGCGCTGATCCGCCGCCCAGGTGATCAGGTCTCGACCGAAACATTCAACGATGGCTCGTCGCGCAACATCGTAACCAAGCCCGATGGATCGCAGATCGTGACTATTCAGGGCCGCGATGGCTCTGTCCTGCGCCGCATCAACATTGACGCGCAAGGGAATGAATATGTGCTGTTCGACGATCTCGCGCAGGAAGAAGAGGTGGTCGTGAGTGAATTGCCGCAGGTTCGGGAAACTGCTGCGGCCGTTGGCGTGCAGAACGAAGATGCGCTGCGGGCCGCGCTGGAGGCACAGCTTCGGGCAGATAACATGCAGCGTTTCTCCTTGCGTCAGGTGCGGGACATCCGGCAGGTTCGCGCTTTGGCACCTGAACTGGAACTGGACGCTGTCCGCTTTGAAACCGGATCGGCGGCAATTCGCCCCGAACAAGCCCGCAGTCTCGCCAACATCGGCAGCACACTTGCGCGTCTGGTGGCAGAAGACCCCCGTACCGTTATTCTGGTTGAAGGCCACACCGATGCAGTGGGCAATGCGACTTACAACTTGGCTCTGTCCGACCGCCGCGCTGAAACGGTAGCGCTGGCATTGACCGAATATTTCGACGTGCCCGCGGCAAACATGATCACTCAGGGCTACGGTGAAAGCGCGCTCAAGGTTCTGACAGAAACATCCGAGCAAGCGAACAGACGCGCCGTTGTCCGCAACATCACATCGCTCCTGCGCTAAAACGCAAAAGCCCCCGCAGCGATCTGCGGGGGCTTTTCATGTACTCTATTAATTCAGCCGGATTACTTGTTGGGGAGCGGCCCGATCAGCATCACCATCTGGCGACCCTCCATTTTCGGAAAGTTTTCTACGCGGCCGTGTTCCTTGGTGTCTTCGGCAACACGCTCCAACAGCTCGCGCCCTAGGTTCTGGTGCGCCATCTCGCGGCCCCGGAAACGCAGTGTGATCTTGACCTTGTCGCCGTTCTCAAGAAATTTGAAAACATTGCGCATTTTGACGTCATAATCGTTCGTATCCGTGTTCGGACGAAACTTGACCTCTTTGATCTCGATGATCTTCTGCTTCTTGCGCGCTTCGGCTTCGCGCTTTTGCGTCTCATACTTGAATTTGCCAAAATCCATGATCTTGCAGACCGGAGGATTTGCGTTTGGCGAAATCTCAACCAGATCCAGGCCGGCTTCTTCTGCCATCTCCAACGCGCGGGACGGGGTGACAACACCTACGTTCTCGCCGTCGGCGCCGATTAGGCGAATTTCATTTGAGCGAATATTCTCATTGACGCGCGGGCCAGTGTCTCTTTGGGGCGGCGCATTATGTGGTCTGCGAGCGATGGTGATCGTCCTTTGATTGTTCACGACATGTTCGAGACAGCAAAGTAGCTTCCGCGCAGGGAGTCTTCAAGCCGCTAATTGCGCGCTAGGGGGAGGTTAAAATGGAAATTACCCTTGAACCTTTTGATGCACCCGCGCATTTGGTCCACAATAGCCTTTTAGTGCGGTTTTTTTGCACGGGGGGCCACTAGCAAGGGGACTTAACAATGAGAAATCTGGTTTGGATCATAGTTGCGGGCATCATCGCGGCTGGCGGATATATGCTGTATTCCGGCAAAACGCCGAATGAAGTCGTGACGGAGACTGCCGAAGCCGTCAACGCGCCCGAAGCCCTGGAGGCTGCCACCGAAGCGGCGGGCGAGGCTGCGGACGTGGCCGCGCAAAGCGTGAGTGATGCTGTCGAGGCCACACAAGAGGCTGCCAGCGATGCTGCGACCGCCGTGAGCGAGGCAACAACCGACGCTGTGGCTGCCGTGTCAGAAACCGCAAATGACGCCGCCAATGCTGTGTCCGAAACGGCAAGTGATGCCGTGGACGCCGTATCCGAAGGTGCAGCGGCCGCGACGGAAAGCGCGCAGAGCCTGCTGGAGCAGGGCGACGATGCGGCTAACTCAGCCGCTGATGCGACGACCGAAGCCGCAAACGATGCAGCTACAGCGACCGAAGAGACTGCGGCAGAAGCAACCGAAACCGCTCAGGATGCGGCAGAGGCCACAACCGAGACTGCAAGCGATGCGGCGACTGCAGCAGAAGAGACAGCTGCCGAGGCATCTGAAGCGGCAAGCGAAACCGCCCAGGATGCGACAGAGGCCACAACCGAGATGGCAAGCGATGCCGCCACCGCGGCAGAAGAGACTGCTGCCGAAGCGTCCGAAGCCGCAACTGAAACCGCGCAGGACGCGGCAGAAGCCACAAGCGATACGGCCAGCGATCTAGCCACTGCTACAGAAGAAACCGCCGCAGCAGCATCTGACGCCGCAAGCGATACCGCTCAGGACTCGACCGAAGAGATGGCGACTGAGCCAGCGGCAACTGCTGACGACGCAGCGACAACCGAAACGTCCGGTGCCGAAACGCAGGCAGCAGATACGGCCACTACAGAAGAAGCCGTGGATGCCGCACAGGCGCTCGCAGAAGGCACCCAGACTGCGGAAGACACCACGTTGATCCAGCAATTGCTGAGCGTTGAGGGCTTCGACATGGAGAAGGTCTCTGCAATGGTTGAACAGTCCGAATTGGGCACGATCGAGAAAACGCTGCTGACCAAAGGTCTGGAGCAAGCGCAGAACAACCCTGAATTGCTGCAGGTTACCTTGGAAAAAATCCGCGAAGCGCTTGGCCTGTAAGCCATTCGCCATACACAAAAAAAGGCCGCGTCCGAGGTATCGGGCGCGGCCTTCGCTTTGCGAGCGGGTCGGTTTAGCCGACGAACGCCTTTTCGATGACAAAGTGCTTGGGGTCGGAATTCGCCCCTTCCTCAAGGCCGAAGCCTTCGAGAACGGCCAGAATGTCCTTGTTGAAATCCAGACTGCCGCAGACCATTGCCCGGTCCGTATCCACGTTAATGCCCTCTATGCCCAGATCGCGGAACACGGTTCCGTCCTGCAACAACGTGGTGATGCGCCCCATCTTCGGGCTCTGTTCGCGCGTCGTTGTCGGGTAGTAGCGGATCTTGGCCAGATTCTCGGCTCCGATCAATTCCTGCATCATTTCATCTGCTTGCAGATCTTCGATCAGCTTGCGGCCATACTCCAGCTCCGCCACATCGCGGCAGGTATGGGTGACGACGACCTCGTCGAATTTCTCGTATGTTTCGGGTTCGCGCAGCAACGACGCAAAAGGTGCAAACCCGGTGCCCGTGGCGAAAAGCCACAGCCGGTCACCCGGCAGCAGCGCGTCATGGACCAGCGTGCCGACGGGCTTGGGCCGCAGGATTATCTCGTCTCCCGGCTGGATGTGCTGCAGTTTCGAGGTCAGCGGGCCGTCTTGCACCTTGATGGAATAGAACTCCAGTTCATCATCCCAGGCGGGTGAGGCAATGGAATAGGCGCGCAACAGCGGCTTTTGCTTCCCCGTCTCGGGGTTCGGATCCCCCATCAGGCCGATCATTACAAATTCACCCGACCGAAAGCGCAAGGACGCAGGCCGCGTGACGCGGAAGGAAAAGAGCCGGTCCGTCCAGTGTGTGACGGATGTAACGGTCTGCGCGTCAGGCAGGGTCGGCACGGGTTTGGCGGCGGTCTGGTTCACGGCGGTCTGCTTTGTCATTAGTTTCACTCACGCAAGCGGAAGGGCTTGCGCCCTTACTGTTAGAAGAGGGGAGGGGTTTGTGCAATCGGCCCCTAGGGCGCAGGTGTGCCGCGCAGCCGGGACTGATAGTCGTGCGCCTGCCAATCGGCGCGGGCCAGCCATTGGGGCGCAGGCTGGCGGGCGGCGATCTCGTCGGTCACTTCAACCTCGTCAAACCCCGAGCGGCGGGCCATTGCGTATTGATCGGCAATGACATGGCCATGAGCGCGCAGACGGCCCGCATAGCCGCGCAGGCGCAGCGCTTTGGCAATGCTGAAGCCACGACCGTCCGCAGCCGACGGAAAATCAATGCGGATCATTGCGATGCTGGGTTGCAGCTCGATCTGGTCGGGCTGTGTGTCCGAGGCCAGATGCAGCGCACGACAGTCGTTGGCCGCGCCAGTGGAGCAAAAGCCGTCCGCCCAGTCGTCGGGGACAAAGCCGGTGTCATTGATTACTTGGGTCATGAGGATGCTCCTTTGCGGACGGCCTTGCCATCTATGAAATGGATGCCGCATTCGTCTTTGGATTGATCGCGCCAGCGGCCCGCTCGGGGGTCTTCGCCGGGTGCTACTTTTGATGTGCAGGGCGCGCAGCCGATGGAGGGGTAGCCCTGCGCGACCAGCGGATGGCGCGGCAGGTTGTTCTCGGCGATGTAGTCGGCCACGTCTTCGGCCTGCCAGAAGGCCAGCGGATTGACCTTGATGCGCGTGCCTGCCTCATCGCTGCGCTCTTCGGTCTCGAAATGCGGCAGTTGCGCCCGTGTGCCGGACTGAAAGCGCTTGCGCCCGGTGATCCAGCCGTCAAACGGCTGAAGCGCGGCATTTAGGGGCGCGGTTTTGCGCAGGGCACAGCAGGCGTCCGGGTCCGTTTTGTGCAACGTCCCATCAGGGTCCTGTGCCGCAATATCAGCCCCGCGGATCACGGTGATCTTGGTCAGGCCAAGCTTGCGTGCGACATCGCGCTGATAGGCCAGCGTTTCGGGAAAAAGCATTTCCGTGTCGATGAACAGGATCGGCAGATCCTTTTTCACCCGCGAAGCCAAATGCAGCAGCGCCACGGATTCAGCCCCGAAGCTGGAGACCAGCGCCAGATTTGGCACCGCGTTGATGGCTGCGCGCATCACATCAGGCGCCGCGTGGTGGCGCATCTGAACGTTGAGACGTGCCACCGTCGCCGAGGGCTGGATGAGCGCGTCATCTGTCTGCGCTGTGGTATTTTCAAAGGGGTGAAGGGGGGGCGTGTCAAGCGGCATCAGCCCGCGCCTCCGGATAGAGAGCGGCTTTGAAGGGGGCCAGACCGAGACGGCGGTAGGTTTGCAGGAAGGTCTCGGAGGCCTCGTTGCGCAGGTCGAGATAGGCCATCACGATACGCTCCACCGCCGGAATAACCTGGTCGGCCGAGAAACCGGGGCCCGCGCGCTCACCGATATGGGCGTCTTCGGTGCCGTCACCGCCCAGTGTGATCTGGTAGTTTTCCACGCCAGCGCGGTCGAGACCGAGGATGCCGATATGGCCCACATGGTGGTGGCCGCAGGCATTGATGCACCCCGAGATCTTGATCTTGAGCGGACCGACTTCATGCTCGAGCTTTAGTGCGTCGAAATGGGTGGCGATTTCCTGGGCGATTGGGATCGAGCGGGCTGTCGCAAGCGCGCAGTAATCCATGCCGGGGCAGGCGATGATGTCGCTGATCAACCCGATGTTGGCGGTGCCGAGCCCCTCGGCCTTGAGCGCGTAATAGACCGACGGCAGGTCGCCGCGGTGCACATGCGGCAGGATCACGTTCTGCTCGTGGCTGATGCGCAGCTCGTCGTGGCCGTAACGCTTGGCCAGTCCTGCCATCAAGCGCATTTGGCGTGAGGATGCATCCCCCGGCGTTTTGCCATGCGCCTTGAGCGAGATCGAAACAATGGCGTAGTCGGGATTTTTGTGGGCTGCGATGTTGGTATCGGCCCAACTGCGGAACAGCGGGTCGTGCTGGTATGCGGTGTGGTAAGGGGTGTCGTCCCCTTTGCGAAACTCGGGTGCGGCAAAGTCGGATTCGATCCGCGAAAGCATCTGCTGGTCGACACCGGTGAACTCGTCGCGGATGAGCGCATAGCGGGCGTCCACGCGGCTGCGGATGTCCTCGATGCCGTTCTCGTGGACGGTGATCTTGATCCGCGCCTTGTACTTGTTGTCGCGGCGTCCCAACAGGTTGTAGACGCTGACGATGGCCTCGATAGTGGGCAGCAGGTCCGCCTGTGCGACAAAATCATAGAGCACTTTGCCGATCATGGGCGTGCGGCCAAGGCCACCACCGATAATGACCTTGAACCCGATCTCGCCATTCTGCGACACAATCTGCAAGCCGATGTCATGGGCCTTGATTACCGCACGGTCGGCTTGCGCGCCTGTGACGGCGACCTTGAACTTGCGTGGCAGGAACTGGAATTCGGGATGATCTGTGGACCACTGGCGAATAAGCTCGGCCACCGGGCGCGGATCGGCGACTTCGTCAGCGGCGGCACCGGCAAAATGGTCGGCGGTCACATTGCGGATCGTGTTGCCGGAGGTCTGGATGGCGTGCATGTTCACCTCGGCCAGCGCGTCGAGCATATCGGGTACATCGCGCAGCTGCGGCCAGTTGTACTGGATGTTCTGGCGGGTGGTGAAATGGCCGTAGCCCTTGTCCCACTTGTCCGCGATATCGGCAAGTTTCTCCATCTGGCGGCTGTTCAGCGTGCCATAGGGGATCGCCACCCGCAGCATATAGGCATGCAGTTGCAGATACAGGCCATTCATCAGGCGCAGCGGTTTGAACTCATCTTCTGTCAACGAGCCGTCGATGCGGCGTTCAACCTGGGCGCGGAACTGGGCGTTGCGTTCTGCAAGGAAGGCGGCGTCAAAATCGGTGTAGTGGTACATCAGAACTGCTCCTGTTGCCGTGTGGCCTGCTTGCCATGGGCGTAATTGGACGGGCCGGTCGCGCGGAAGTCTTCGCGGAAATGCACGGGGGTCGGAATGCCGTCGATGACGGTCACATTGGCGAGATATGCGCCGACAACGTGATCCACCTGTGCGGAGGCTTCGATCAGTCGAAGGTCGGCATCCGCTTCATCGGTCAGCACTTCGGCAAGCGCCAGATCGCGGGTCCAGCCGGTCGCGGTAAGATAGATCACATCGCCCTCCAAGAGCGCGTTGGCTGTGACAACTTTTGGGGTGAAAGCTTTGGGCATTATGCTGTTTCCTCGATTGGAAGGTCTGTCAGGGCCAGCGCTGCCGCGCGGGGCGCAAGACCGTAGAAGGTAAGGGCAGGGCCGCTCATGCTGGCGGCTGTGATATCGTCAGCCATTGTGGCGAGCGTCGTTTCAAGCACGCGCTGATCGGGGCGCGAGGCGTTTTCGACCACCGTCACGGGCGTTGCGCGGTCGGCACCATGCATCAAGAGCCGACCCTGGACAAAACGGGCGGACTTCTTGCCCATGTAAATTGCGGCGACCTGATCCGGCTTGGCCAATGCGGCCCAGTCGTGATCGGCAAAGCCCTTCATATCGTGGCCCGTCAACAGTCGCACGGATGCGTTGCGGCCCCGGCGCGTCAGCGACTGACCGATGGAAGCCACGGCGGCAGAGGCGGCGGTGATGCCGGGCACGATGTGCCAGCCGATGCCATAGGCGTCGATGGCGTCGATCTCCTCATCCAAGCGGCCAAAGATTGTAGCATCGCCGGATTTAAGCCGAACAATCTGTGCACCTTCGCGGGCATGCTCGACCAGCAGGGCATTGATCGTCTCTTGCGAGGTGGAGGGGCCGAAGCCTTCCTTGCCAACGTCGATCATCACAGCTTCACGCCGTGCGAGCTCAAGAATCTCGGGCGAGATCAGGCGGTCATAAATCACCACGTCAGCTTCGTCCAAAGCGCGGCGGGCTTTGAGCGTCAGCAGTTCAGGATCGCCCGGCCCGCCGCCGACAAAGGCCACATGGCCGCTGCGGGCGGTTTTGTTCAGGTGGGTCTCAAGAAGCGCGTCAAGCGCTGGCTGCACTTGCTGTTCGCTCTCGCGCATCGCTTTGGGTCCAGCGTTGAAATAATAATCGCGCCAAAAGTCGCGCCGCGCACGGCCAAAGGGCAGGGCGTAAGACGCGTTGCGAAAGGCTTTGCCAATACGGGCAAGGGTGCCAAGACCCGTGGGCAACCGCTCCTCAAGGTCCGCCTTGATGGCGCGGGCCAGCACAGGCGCAGCCCCTTCGGTGCCGATGGCCACGGTTACCGGATCGCGGTCCACGATGGCGGGGGTGATGAACTGGCTATCGCCAAGGTTGTCGACGATATTGATCAACGCACCTTCGGCACGCGCAATGGCGGCGGTGCGCTTGTCTTCGGCGGAATCCTCGTTGGCCGCATAAAAGAGTGCCGCGCAGATGGTGTCACCATGGTCAAAGCGGCGCGGTGTGAGCGTCAGCTTGCCGGTGGCAGCCCACTGCACGATCTCGGGCGCGGGGTTGGCCGCAAAAACTGTGATGCGCGCCGTGGTTTTCAGCAGCAAGCGCAGTTTGGCCAATGCCGCATCACCACCCCCAGAGACGACAATGCGGCGTCCTTCGGTTGCAAGGAAGATCGGAAAATGGTCCATACGTGGTGCGCTCCTGTAGTTGTGGTGTTGAATATAGAATAGTTTCCCGATATTTCGCCACATGACCTTTGATATAAGAACAGTGTTTCGCGAGTAACCTAATGCCGGAATGAATTGCCTTCGAAAGGCAGAGGAGATGAAATGACAATCCGCATAGACGACACAGATCGGAAAATTCTGGCGGCCCTGCAGCGCGACGCCAGCCAGTCTCTGGACGAAATCGCCAAGCAGGTAGGCTCTTCCAAGACGCCGGTGTGGAACAGGATTCGCAAATTGCGCGAGGCCGGAGTGATCGGTCAGCAGACCGTCATGCTGGATGCGGAGGCACTGGGGTTCGAGGCGTGTTTCTTTGTGCTGATCCGCACCTCAGAGCATGAAGCGGACTGGCAGGCGCGGTTTCTCAAGGCGCTTCAGGACCGGCCCGAAGTACAGGAAGCGCACCGGCTGGCCGGCGACATTGATTATATCCTGAAAGTGCGGGTCGAGAATGCGCGCGCCTACGACGCCTTCTACCAGGCGCTGATCTCGGAAGTGCGGGTGCACAACGTGACAGCGCTGTTGTCGATGGAAGAGATCAAATCGACGGTGGCTTTGCCGTTGTAAGCAAAGGGCAGCCTTTCGGGTCAGAGCCCGGACTGCGGGTCGATCATCAGCCGGTCCAGTTTATGAAAATGATAGCTCATCGCATAGGTGGGCGCTGCGGCAAGACGCATCTTTGGCATATGTCGAAACAGCGCCGGTAGGGCGATCTGCATTTCCAGACGGGCCAATGGCGCACCGACGCAAAAGTGTAACCCGCCGCCAAAAGCGGCATGAGGTTTGGCTGGACGAAACGGATCAAATTGATTTGGCTGGTCATAGAGCGCCGGGTCGCGTCCTGCTGCGCCAAGGATCAGCGCGATCTCGGCATCTTTGGGCAGGGTGAGTCTGCCAAGGTCGATGTCTTCATAAGCGAACCGCGTGAACATATGCAGGGGCGGATCATACCGGATCAGCTCTTCGACCGTGGCCGCGATGGCATCGGGGCCAAGCGCCTCTAAGGGGGTCTGATGTTCCAGTAGACATTTGACGGCATTGCCAAGGCTGTGCACCGTCGCCTCATGCCCGGCGTTCAAAAGCAGGATACAGGTTCCGATTAACTCGTCTGTAGACAGGCGCTGGCCTTCCGCTTCGGCAGCGATCAGTTCGGTGATCAGATCGTCATGCGGGGCGCGCCGACGCTGGTCAATATAATCGCGTAGGAAGGCTGTGAAGGCGGCGCTCGCGCTCTCGGCAGCGTCTTCGGTCGCGCGATCACGTCCGGCTTGGTACATGGCGACCATCGCGTTCGACCATATGAGAAGGTCATCCGACATCTCTTCAGGCACGCCAAGCAGCCGCGCGATGATGCGCACAGGCAGTTGCGTGCAAAAGGCCGGGATCAGATCGAACTGGGTGTCCGGCAGAGCGGTGAGCAGATCCTGCGTGACCGCCTCAATTTCGGGGCGCAGGGCTGCGATGCGCCGCGAGGTAAACGCCCGCAGCACCAGTCCGCGCAACCGGGTGTGGTCGGGCGGCTCCATATCCAGCATCGAAGTCGCCTCCACCCCGGACCAAACGCGCAGGTGATCGGGCGAGGGGTGTGCCAAACCGGCGGGCTTGGCCCGACCCAAACGGCGGTCGCGCAACAGCGCCTGCACGGTGGCCGCATCAAACGCTGCCGGCATCTTATAGTCCTCCCACCAGACCACCGGACCTGCGCTTCTTGCGCGGGCGTAGGCGGGGTAGGGGTTCTGGACGAAGTCGGAATTAAGCGGGGATTGGGTAAAGCGAAACATGCGCCATGCAACCTGCCGGGGCTGGTCAATGCAAGGGGGCATGTGCAATCTGGGGTGTATGAAATCGGGGGTGCAACAACGGCTGGCTCTGGTGCTGGCGTTTCTGGGGGTCGTGACGCTGCTGACAGGTGTTGTCTGGCGCTATGCCTATACGCAGGGACTGGACCAGTTGGCCGCGCGCGGCGAGGCGGATTTGGCGCTGGCCAGCGACCGGTTGGTGGGGCAATTGCAACGCTACCGCGATCTGGCCGTGTTGATGGCCAATCACCCGACAGTGGTGCAGACCTCGGGGGCGACAGATTTTTCAGGGGTCAGCGATCTGCTGCGCGAAGTCGCGGATAAATCTGCTGCGCTTGATGTGCTGGTGGTCAATCGCACGGGCCGGGTGACAACCTCTGCCAGCGGGGCGGCACCGGCTGATCTAAGGCGCTATCCACATGTGCAGCGTGCGCTGCGCGGTGCGCTGGGGTGGGGCCACGGCCCCGCGGAACCCCTGACGCAACGCGCCTATTACCACGCGGCTCCGGTCTTTGATGGGGCAGGCAAGGTGCAGGGGGCGGTGGTGGTGATCACCGATCTGAACGGGATCGACTACAACTGGCGCGGCACCAATCCGGCGGCGTTTTTCACCGATGCGCGAGGTGAGGTCTATATCTCCAATCGTTCAGAGCTTTTGTTCTGGCGCAGACCTGCCGACAGCGCCGGGCTGATCCCGCCTGCGGGCGAGGCCCCGCCGTTCGCTGCCATGATGGAAGGACCACATGAGATCTGGCAGTTGGGCTGGGGCCCCTATCTGCCGCAGGAGGCCCTGCATCTGACCCGCGACTTGCCGGTGATCGGGATGACGGGCGAGGTGCTGCTGGATGTCCGGCAACCGCGCGCACTGGCGTTCGCGCAGGCGGCGGCGGTCGCGGCGCTTTGCTTGGCCTTCGGATCGCTGCTGTTTTTGGCGGCAGAGCGGCGGCGCACCTTGGCAGCGGCGAACGTAACGCTGGAACGGCGCGTGGCCGACCGCACACAGGCGCTGCGCGAAACCAATGCAAAACTGGTGGCCGAAGCCGAAGAGCGCGAGGAGGCGCAGGCGGCTTTGCGTCGCGCACAGGATGATCTGGTGCAGGCTGGCAAGCTGAGTGCCCTAGGCCAGATGTCGGCAGGCATCAGCCATGAATTGAACCAACCGCTGATGGCGATACGGTCCTATGCAGATAACGCCGCACAATTTCTGGAGCGCGACCGTCCGGGCAGGGCAGGTGAAAATCTTAGTCGAATATCGCAAATGACCCAGCGTATGGGGCGCATCATTCAGAACCTGCGAGCCTTTGCACGCCAGGAGAACCTCGCCGCAACATCTGTTGAACTCGGCGCGGTTCTTGGGACCGCGATCGAGCTGACCCGCACCGCACGCAAAGCCGCAGATGTAACGCTGGACTTTGAGCCCGCGGACCAGAACATCTGGGTGAACGGGGGCGAGGTCCGCCTTGGACAGGTGTTCATCAATCTGATCACCAATGCCGTTGATGCGATGGCCGACAGGCCGGAACGCGTGCTGCGCATCGAGATAGAAACCGAGAAGCAAATCACCGTGCGGTTCAGCGACACCGGACCGGGGATCGAGATGCCGGACAAGGTGTTCGATCCGTTCTACACGACCAAGGACGTGGGCCAGAACAGCGGCATGGGACTGGGGCTGTCGATCAGCTATGGCATTGTGCAAAGCTGTGGCGGTCAGATCAAAGGCAGCAATCTGGCCAGTGGCGGTGCGGTATTTACTGTAACGCTGGAGCCTGCGATGGCACCTAATACGACACAGGAGGCGGCGGAATGAGCGGCGGCAGTGTTTTGCTGGTGGATGATGACGCAGCGGTGCGGGATGCGCTGGCGCAAACGCTGGAACTGGCCGATCTGCAGGCGATCCCCGCCAATTCCTTTGTCGCGGCCAAGGACCAGATTTGCGCCGATTTCGAAGGTGTCATACTGTCCGACATCCGTATGCCGGGGCGTGACGGGTTTCATCTGCTGGATTATGCGCAGGGCCAGGACCCTGATTTGCCAGTGATCCTGCTGACCGGAGAGGGGGATATCCCGATGGCAGTGGCGGCAATGGGGCGTGGGGCGTTCGGGTTTCTGGAAAAACCCTGCGCGCCCGCTGATCTGATTGCTGTTCTGGAACGCGCTTTGCGTACGCGGGCCATGGTGATCGACAATCGCTGGCTGCGGCAGTTGGTCGAAACCGGCGACCCCGCGGCACGGATGCTGTTCGGCACCTCGGACGCGGCCGAGACTTTGCGCCGTCAGGTGCGGCTGGTCGCACAGGCCGAGGGTGATGTGCTGGTCACCGGCGCGCCCGGGTCCGGTATCTCTAAAGTGGCGGAAGTCATCCATCTCAGCTCGCCCCGCTCTAAAGCGCCCTTTGTCAAACGCGCGGCCGCGGGGCTGGCCCAAGAGGCACTGATGCAGGCCGTGGCCGAGGCGACAGGCGGCAGTCTGTTCATCGACGAGATGTCTCATCTGCCCGCACAGGTGCAGCTGGCACTCAGCGACAGCGCCCTTGAGGGTGTCTGCCTGCTTGCGGGCAACACCCGCGATTTGGTCGCGGATATCGATGCGGGACGGTTCAACGCCGACCTGTATTACCGGCTTGGAGTGTTGACCGTGCGCATACCGTCACTGGCCGAACGACCAGAGGATATTCCGGTGATGTTCCGTCGCTATGTCGCACAGGCGGCAGAGCAGAGCGGGTTGCGGGCCCCTGAAGTCACGCCAGATGTGGTGGCCAACCTCATGGCACGGGACTGGCCGGGCAATGCGCGGTCCTTGATGTCTGTAGCGATGCGTTTTGTCATGGGCGTATCCGAAGATATCACCCCCGATGCCGCCCTTGGGCTGGCCGAGCAAATGGCTGTGATTGAACAGTCCCTGCTGGAAGCGGCGTTGCGACGGGCGCAGGGGCAGGCATCTGCGGCGGCAGAGGCGCTGAAGCTGCCGCGCAAGACCTTCTACGACAAACTGTCGAAATACAGCATTCGCGCCGAGGATTTCCGGCCGTAGATTTATGGAAGCCCCATGCGGCTGGAGGTCAAGCTGTGCGGAATTCCGCACAAGCCGTCCTTTCCATGTGCGGATTTCCGCACAGCGTGAAAACCCGCAGAAAGGCTTGGTTGAGCGTGCGTAAACGCAAAGCGCTATTTTTCATGCGCTTACGTCCAAAATTCAGGCAATCTGAACATGGACTTGTGACAGGCCATTTTGCATCGTTTCATACCGTCAGCGCAGGCCAAGACCTGCCAACTTATGATTCTGTACTCTGGGAGGAGAAACCATGAAGACGTTTTTCGCGGCCGCATTGGCCATGACCGTATCCGCAGGGGCCGTTGCAGCGGCCTGTGACGACGGGGAAGTCGTTATCAAACTCAGCCACGTTACGAACACCGACAAGCACCCGAAGGGGATCGCGGCCTCCTTGCTGGAGCAGCGCGTGAACGACGAGATGAACGGCAAGGCCTGCATGGAAGTGTTCCCGCAGTCCACGCTCTATAACGACGATCAGGTGCTGGAAGCGCTGTTGCAGGGTGACGTGCAGATGGCGGCCCCATCGCTGTCGAAGTTCGAGCAGTTCACCAAGCAGTTCCGTATTTTCGATCTGCCCTTCATGTTCAAGAACATCAACGCTGTGGACGAGTTCCAGAATTCCGAGACCGGTCAAGCGATGAAGGAATCCATGACCCGCCGCGGCCTGCTGGGTCTGGCGTTCTGGCACAACGGTATGAAGCAAATGTCGGCCAACAAGCCGCTCAACACGCCCGCCGATGCCGATGGTCTGAAGTTCCGCGTACAAAACTCCGACGTGCTGAAGGCGCAGATGGCGGCAATGGGCGGCTCACCCCAGCCGATGGCATTTTCCGAAGTCTATGGCGCGCTGCAAACCGGCGTTGTCGACGGACAAGAGAACACATGGTCCAATATCTACGGCCAGAAGTTCTTTGAGGTTCAGGACGGCATCACCGAAACCAACCACGGTATCATCGACTATATGTTGGTGACTTCGGTGGACTGGATCGACAGCCTTGACGCGGATGTGCGCGACCAGTTGATGACCATCGTCGACGAAGTCACCGCAGCACGCAACGCCGAGTCCACCAAGGTGAACGCAGATGCCAAACAGGCCATCCTGGATGCCGGTGGTGTGGTGCGCGAGTTGGATGCAGCAGGCCGCGAAGCCTGGGTGACCGCGATGAAGCCCGTCTGGGAGGAGTTCACCGGCGACGTTGGTCAGGAAAACATCGACGCGGCGCAAGCGATCAACGCCAAACACTAATCCACCGATCAAGCTACACCCCGTCTGATCCGTCAGCCGGGGTGTATCCCTTCGCGCAGGGTGCCTGCGTAGACCCTTCGCTGGAGTGACCTTATGGCACATGCCTATGAAGCAAAGACGGCCCTTGGCCGCATCGTCAATGAAATCGAAGAAACCGCGATTGCCCTGATTTTGGGCCTCATGACAATCATCACCTTTATCAATGTTGTGCTGCGCTACGGGTTCAACACCGGCTTGATCTGGGGGTTGGAAGCCGTAACTTTTCTGTTTGCCTGGCTGGTCCTCTTCGGGGTCAGCTATACCGTCAAGGTTACGGCACAACTGGGTGTGGACGCGGTGATAAACCTGTTCTCAACGCCGGTGCGGCGTGTTCTGGCGCTGGTCGCTGGCGCGGTGTGCATCATGTATGCCGCATTGGTTCTGAAAGGGGCATGGGACTATTGGGCACCTTTTGCCGGGCTTGATGCCACGTCAGGGCGCTGGTTCCCGACCGGGTTCGAGAACAGCCGCGATCAGGCATGGTACGAGGTGATCGACCTGCCGTTCCCCGAATGGCTGCGCTGGATCGAGCCGATTATGAATGAAGGGGAATCCTACGAAAAACTGCCGCGCTTTATTCCCTACGCGATGCTGCCCTTTGGCATGGCGCTTTTGTTGTTCCGGTTTGTGCAGGCCTTTCTGCGGGTCTGGAGCGGGGCGGCGAGCAGCCTGATTGTGAGCCATGAAGCCGAAGACGACATCAAGGATGTCCAGCATATGAACGCGGGGAATTAAAAACATGGAAGTTGTCGTTCTATTTACCATGGTGATTGGCCTGATGCTGATCGGCGTGCCGATTGCGGTGGCGCTTGGCACCTCGTCGATCCTGTTTTTGCTGGTGTTGTCGGATACCTCACTGGCCTCTATCGCGCAGACGCTGTTTCAGGCGATGGCGGGGCATTATACGCTGCTGGCGATCCCGTTCTTCATTCTCGCATCCAGCTTTATGTCCACGGGCGGCGTGGCGCGAAGGATTATCCGGTTCTCGATCGCGCTGGTCGGGCATCTGCCTGGCGGTTTGGCGATTGCGGGTGTCTTTGCCTGTATGCTCTTCGCCGCCCTCAGCGGCTCATCGCCCGCGACGGTTGTGGCCATCGGGTCCATCGTGATCGTCGGAATGCGCGAGGTGGGCTATACCAAGGATTTCGCCGCAGGCGTCATCGCCGTGGCCGGTACGTTGGGCATTCTTATTCCCCCCTCTATTGTGATGGTGGTATATGCATCGGCCACAGACGTATCCGTTGGACGGATGTTTTTGGCAGGTGTGATCCCCGGCCTTCTTGCTGGCTTCATGCTGATGCTGACTATCTACATCATCGCGAAGGTACGCGATTTGCCGCGTGGCGAATGGCAGGGCTGGGCCGAAGTGCGTCGCAGCGGGATCGAAGCCGGTTGGGGGCTGTTCCTGATCGTGATCATTCTGGGCGGCATCTATGGCGGGGTCTTCACGCCCACGGAAGCGGCGGCGGTTGCGGCGGTCTATGCGTTCTTTATTGCCACCTTTGTTTATCGCGACATGGGGCCGTTGCATGTGGAAGGCGAAGGGCAGAACATCTCCTTGCTCGCCAAACCGATGGCGCTGGTGACGGTGTTCTTTCATCGCGACACGCGAGACACGCTGTTTGAGGCGGGCAAGTTGACGGTGACGCTGATGTTCATCATCGCTAATGCGCTGATCCTCAAACATGTGCTGACCGACGAGCAAATCCCGCAGCAGATCTCGGCGGCGATGCTGAATGCGGGCTTTGGCCCTGTGGTGTTCCTCATTATCGTCAACGTGATCTTGCTGATCGGCGGGCAGTTCATGGAGCCGTCGGGGCTGTTGGTGATTGTGGCACCGCTGGTGTTCCCGATTGCGATTGAGCTTGGCATCAACCCCATTCACCTTGGTATCATCATGGTGGTGAACATGGAGATCGGAATGATCACGCCGCCTGTGGGTCTGAACCTCTTCGTAACCTCGGGCGTGGCGAACATGCCGATGATGAATGTGGTCAAGGCGGCGCTGCCATTTCTGGCCGTGCTTTTCGTCTTCCTGATCATGGTGACCTACATCCCGATCCTCAGCACCTGGTTGCCGACGATGATGATGGGGCCCGAGATCATCACGCGGTAGGATATGCTGCGTGGGCACAAGTTGCATGCAGACATGGCGCGCGTCCGATCCGGGCGCGCGCTGTTTGTTTGGCGGTGTGTCGGGTATTTGGGAAAGGGTGAACCCTAGGACGCTGCCAAGGCCGCAATGATGGGCGCGAAATCGCTGGCTTTGAGGGACGCACCGCCCACGAGCGCACCGTCCACATTTTCAGCCTCGAATATGGTTGCAGCGTTGTCGGGTTTTACGGAACCGCCGTAGAGCAGGGGGATGCTGTTGCCTGTTGCCTCGCCAAAACGGGTGGTGAGTTGGCCCCGGATGAAGTCATGCACTTCGGTGATCTGAGGCAGGGTTGCGACTTCGCCCGTGCCGATGGCCCAGATGGGTTCGTAGGCGATTATAAGCGAGTCTGCGGTCACATCATCGGGCAGGGAACCGGCAAGCTGATCTGCGATGATTTCGAGGGTCCGGTTGGCTTGACGATGCGCCAGGGTTTCGCCGATACAGAGGATCGCAGTCAGGCCTGCAGCTTGGGCGCTTTGCGTTTTGGCCCGTACGTCAGCGTCGGCTTCATGGTGCGCTGCGCGGCGTTCGGAGTGGCCGGTGATCACATAAGTGGCACCCGTGTCCGCAATCATGGGGGCAGAGATGTCGCCGGTAAATGCACCGGCAGTCTGCATATGACAGTCCTGTGCGCCGATGTGGATACTATGTGGCTTGGCGGTGCTTACCGCTTGAGACAAGAGCTGTGCGGGCGGACAGATCACCACGTCAGCATGTCGCTCGGTGGGGAGTAACCGTGCCAGCGCGTCAAGCTCGGACAGAGCGGCGCTTGATCCGTTCATCTTCCAGTTTCCGGCAGCGATCTTGCGGCGCATGGGGCGATCTTTCCTTAGGTGCCGGAGGGTCGTAACATTGTGCTGACTTTATAGCAACGCAACCCCTTGGATAGGGTGCAGTATCGCGGTGCGCGGTCCAAGTCGCCTGCTGCGTCACCACGACGGGCTGTGATGTGTTTGACCGGACAGGCGACGGATGCGGTCTTACTTGGCTGACAGAGCCTCGTCGAATTTGATCGACTCGCCGCAACCGCAGGCTTCGGTCACGTTTGGATTGTTGAATTTGAAACCGGATTCGAGCAGCGTGGTTTCATAGTCGATTTCGGTACCAAATAGGAACATTTGCGCCATCGGCGCGATCATCACGCAGGCACCGTCCTGTTCCACAACTTCATCGTTGGGGTCAGCGTTATCGACATATTCCATTGTATATTCCATGCCCGCGCAACCGCCCTTCTTGATGCCGATGCGCAGACCTGCGTGGCCCGCAGAGGTCATCAACTTGGTGATTTGCGTGGCTGCCTTGGGCGTGATGGTAACGGCTTGTTTGCCGGGAATTCCAAACATTCGGGTTCTCCTATACCACTTCAAGATAAGACGGTCAGACGCGGTTCTCAAGACGGGGCGGAAAATTCTGTTTCCAAACGTAAAAAGGGCCGCGCCAACACAGCGCGACCCCAAATTGTTGATGGATGTGATCCGTCAGAGGCCCATGCAATTGGCGTAGAAGGTCACGGTTGCGGGCCAGTCCGAGAAGACACCCTTTACCTTCACATCCTGCGCCAGCACGTCCAGCAGCTCGTAAGCGACGGCGTCGTTGTCGGTGACATCCGCGATAGACTGGTAGTACCAGCCGCCGCCCGTGGTCAGCGGGCCGGACCGTTCCATTGTCCAAGCGATGATATTCAAACCGGCATCTTGTGCTTCGGTCGCATAGACCGATGGCACGATTTCGCCGTCTTGTGTCGTCACCAGCATCCAGAGCGGGGGGGCGATATAGTTCACGCCCATCCCGGCCAGCTCAGCCATCGTGGGTTTGAAAGTTGCTGCATCCATCGGGTCGATCAGCCCCTCGTCATCGTCAGAGGCTTCGTAACGGTCGTCAAGATAGACAGCTTGCGCGCCAAATTCTGGCTCGTTTTCAATCCAGTAAAGCACATCGCTCAGATCGAAAGACTGGACCCAGACGTCCGACGCGGGGATGTTTGCAGCTTTGTATTCATCGACCATCTTTTGCGCATAGTCTGCTTGGGAAAAGCCGTTGTGCGGCATCTCGACAGAGGCCGACTTGAGCTCAGGGGTGAATTTTGTCCCGAGCGATTTGAACAGTTCAATCGATTCTGCGTGGGTCATTGTGCGGGCACCGTTGGTATAAAGATCGGTGCGATAACCTGCCGTGCCGCCCTGATACGCCTCGGGGGTGGTGGCTGTCTTGTCAGCCGCATCCATCTTGGGCGATAGCGTGCGGAATTCTGCAAGGGTCAGATCAGACGTGCGGCACTCGGCGCTGGCCCCGGTATCGCCAGCGGCGGGGGTAAAGCCCGTGGTGCATTTGTCCGCCAGGTCGGTCACCAGAATGTTCGTTGTGGTGTGCAGATCGTTCTGGGCATGACGGCAAACCAGCTCGTGATCGCCAGTGAAGGTCACATCGCATTCCAGAATGCCGGCGCCCATGCGCGCTGCGGCCACGTTCGCTTCGACCGTATGTTCGGGGAACATCAGGGGCGCGCCCCGGTGGCCGATTGAAAAGTCGCTGCGGGCGGGGGTCTGCCCGATGCAGGACGACAGTTTTTCCTTCAGCGGGCCGTCGGCAAGTTTGTCGATCAGATAGGCAGGGCGTGGGCCGTAATCAATCTGACCGGAAGCCGCGTGGCCGTCTGACAAAGCTGCAGTGGCGGTCAGGATAAAACCGCAGGCGGGTGTTAGAATGCGCATGACATCTCCAAGTTAAAGTCTTCGGAGACTACCATGATCAGGGTTTTGTAACAATCCCGCTACGGTTGTATTGCAATCTGATGACATTGAAGCCCGGATAAGCCGTGCCATCAAGGCTGAAGACTTACATAAATCCCAATTCAAGCCGGGCTTCATCAGACATCATATCCATGCCCCATGGCGGCTCCCATACCAGTTCGACATTCACCTGTTTCACACCGGCGAGAGGCTCGACAGCATCTGCGACCCACCCGGGCATTTCGCCTGCCACAGGGCAGCCCGGCGCGGTCAGCGACATCTTGATGTCGACCGCATTATCCGAGGTGATGTCGATGGTGTAGATCAGTCCCAGTTCGTAGATATTCACTGGAATTTCAGGATCATAGACCGTGCGGCAGGCCTCGACCACATTCTCGTACAGCGGATGGTCTGTCGAGGAGGGCGCGATCAGCGGCGTGCCTTCCATTGGTTGGGGCTGGTCGGTCATGGGAACCTCATTTATTTCTTGACTGTTTATATAGGAATAGGACCGCTGTGTGTAAAGGTGCCGGGCATGCAGACCACTTGCACGCCATACATCTTTTCGGATTGAATCAGGCTTTGCGCTTGCGCACCGGCTGCGGTTTTACCTTTGCTTCGATCTCGTCATAAAGCTTGCCCACGATGTCTTTGCCCGTGGCCTTTTCGATCCCCTCGAACCCGGGAGAGGAATTGACCTCAAGCACCTTAGGTCCGGTGGAGGAGCGCAAGAGATCAACGCCCGCCTTACCCAGACCAAAGGCGCGGGCGGCGCGCAGGGCGGTGTCGCGCTCTTGCTTGCTGATCCGCACCACCTTGGCCGACCCGCCGCGGTGCAGGTTCGAGCGGAAATCACCATCGGCACCGGTGCGTTTCATGGCGGCCACGACTTTGCCCGCGACGACAAGACACCGGATGTCCTCGCCCGCGGCTTCCTTGACGAAATCCTGCACCAGAAAGTTCGCCTTTAGCCCGCGGAATGCGTCGATCACGCTTTCGGCGGCTTTTTTGGTTTCGGCCAGCACCACGCCTTTGCCTTGCGTCGATTCCAGCAGCTTCACAATTAATGGCGCTGTGCCCACAAGACCCATTAGATTGCTTGTGTCTTTGGGCGAGGCGGCAAAGGCGGTGGTCGGCATTCCGATCTTTTTAGAGGCCAACACCTGATGGGCGTGCAGCTTGTCGCGGCTGGCCAGAATGCCTGCTGATCCGTTCACGCAATAGGTGCCGATGGTTTCGAACTGCCGAATGACCGCGCAGCCGTAGGGCGTGACCGATGCGCCGATGCGCGGGATCACCGCGTCATAGCGAGGCAGGCGTTTGCCGTCGTAATGCACTTCGGGCGCCATTGCGTTGATCGCCATATAACAGCGGGTGGTGTCGATCACCTCGACCGTGTGACCGCGTGCTTCGCCCACTTCGACCAGACGGCGGGTAGAGTAATTGTCTTCGCGGCTCAGCACGGCGATACGCAGGGCCCGCTGCGGTGCGATTTTGCGCACGGCGGCGGAGTGGTAGACGTCATAGTTCAGATCAGGCTGCAGGCGGCGTTCGGTGGCCGAGATGGTGATGTGGTCGTTCAGCGCCTGACGGCCCAGCAACATGCGGCTGGACAGGCCCGCGCGGTTGGTCAGCGTGACTTCGATGGGCCAGTTTTGGCCGCCGACAGACAACGTGGTCTCGATCACATAACGCTGTTCGGATTCGCCGTTGGACGAGGTCACTTCGCGCCGGTCGACCAAAGGCGCGGAACAGGTGATCACAATGTCTTCGCGCCCCGCGATGGGATGTACGTTGAACCGTACCTTGGGCGTGGCGCTGCTGCCGAAAGTCTCGATATCATGGGCATGCAGGGCCGATGTACGTGCCCCCGTATCGACTTTCGCCTTGATGGCGGGCAGTCCAAGATCGGGCAAAGCGATCCATTCTTCCCAGCCGAAATTAAGCTTATCCATCTACCGCACCCCTTGTTTGTGCCGGAGGTATCAGGGGCACCCAGCAACCTCAACAGGGTGATGGTATTATGGGCGGCTGGGACGGGCGATCAGTTTTCGTTGATGTCCCGTGTGACGATCCGCGCCCCGCTGGACTGGTTGCGAAAGGCCACCCTCAGGGCAACCCACGCCACCAAGGACAGGATCGCAAAAAGCGCAAGCAAGGCGGGCACATTGGTGAAGGCGATGATCGAGACAACCGCCGCGATGGCCAAGGCACCGATGGCAAAGCCCAGAAAGATGAAACCGGGGGCCAGCAATTCTACGACCCCCAGCACCAAGGCGATGCTGATCCAGACCCACCAAAGCGTGAGATACCCCGCCATTACGATTGGCCCTTCAACAGCTTGAACGCATCACCAAAAGCGGCCAGCGCCTCTGCAGGAACAATCACGGTCTGGTTGCCATCGCCGCTGCTCATGGCCCCCAAGGCTTCGACCTGTTTCAAGGCGATCTGGTATTGCGCGGCTTCGAGCCCGTTTTCGTTGATCGCCGTGGCCACGACCTGCGTGGCGTATGCTTCGGCATCGGCCAGCACACGGCGCGCCTTGGCAGTCTGCTCGGATGCGTAAAGCTCTGCATCGGCGGCCAGCTCAACCGCACGCTTGGAGCCTTCGGCCTCTGTCACCTGCGCGCGGCGGGCGCGTTCGGCATTCAACTGCTGCATCATCGCGGCACGAGTGGCGGCATCAAGGTTCACATCCAAGATTTCGGCGCGGGTTACTTCGATGCCCCAGTTGTCCACGGCGTCTTCCACGGTAGCTTTGATAGTGGTGATCAGCGCATTGCGGTTGGCCTGCACCTCGTCCAGATCCATCTTGCCGATTTCGGCGCGCACGATGCCCGCGACGGTGGTCGAGATGGCGCTGTCTACATCGCGAATGCGGTAGACTGTCTTTTCCGGTTCGGTGATGCGATAGAACACCGATGTGTCTACCTGCGTCAGCACGTTATCGCGGGTGATGGCGTCCTGGGATGCGGTGGGCAGCTGCCGTTCAAGGATCGAGATCTTGTGCGCGATGCGGTCTATGAAAGGCACAATCAGGTTGATCCCCGGCCCAAGCACGGAGCGGAGCCTGCCAAAGCGTTCGACCACATGCTGTTCGGACTGCGGCACGATCTTGACCGCTTTGACAATCAGGATCACCACCAGCACGGCCAAAATCAGCCAAGCAAGGTTGTTTTCCAGAATGCCGATAATCAGCGCTTCGATATCCACAATCACTATCCTTTGAAATCTTTATACCCCTACATCTGGGCCTTATCGCCTGCGATTGCAAGTTTTCCTGCGGTGGTTTAGGCCCATGCGGACCGAGTGACAGGAGCCTTAGATGTCCCGTATTACCTTTGAAAAACATGGCCAGGACGGCGCGGCCCGGACAGGGGTGATCCACACCACACGCGGCGACATCCAGACACCTGCCTTCATGCCTGTTGGCACGGCCGCCACGGTCAAGGCAATGCTGCCCGAAAGCGTCAAGGCGACGGGGGCGGACATTCTGCTTGGCAACACCTATCACCTGATGCTGCGCCCGACTGCAGAGCGGATTGCGCGGCTGGGTGGATTGCACAAGTTCATGAACTGGGAGGGTCCGATCCTTACCGACTCTGGCGGGTTTCAGGTGATGAGCCTTGCCGATCTGCGCAAGCTGACCGAACGCGGTGTGACGTTCAAAAGCCATATCGACGGCTCGAAGCACGAGATTACGCCGGAACGCTCGATGGAGATACAGGCCTTGCTGGAGTCTGATATTGTTATGTGCTTCGATGAATGCCCTGCCTTGCCCGCAGATCGCGACCGCATTGCCACCAGCATGGAGCTGTCAATGCGGTGGGCGAAACGGTCCAAAGAGGCCTTTGGCGACCGCCCCGGTCACGCGCTGTTCGGCATTCAGCAGGGTGGGCTTGAGCAAGACCTGCGCGGCCAATCGGCAGAGGCGCTGCGCGAGATCGGCTTTGATGGCTATGCGGTCGGTGGTCTGGCTGTGGGCGAGGGGCAGGAGGCGATGTTCGGTTGTCTTGACTACGCCGCAGGTCAATTGCCCGAAGACAAGCCGCGCTATCTGATGGGCGTTGGCAAACCTGATGACATCGTGGGTGCCGTGAAACGCGGCATCGACATGATGGATTGCGTGCTGCCCTCCCGTTCCGGCCGCACGGGGCAGGTGTTCACCCGGCGCGGTGTGCTGAATATCAAGAATGCCCGCCATCAGGACGACCCGCGCCCTTTGGATGAAAACTGCGGCTGTCCGGCCTGCACTAGCTATTCGCGGGCCTATCTGCACCATGTGTTCCGCAGCCAGGAAATGATCTCGGGGATGTTATTGACCTGGCACAATCTGCGGTATTTTCAGGATATCATGGCCGGAATGCGGGTTGCGATTGCGTCAGGAACATTCGCGGCGTGGGAAGCGGATTTCCATGCCGGCCGTGCAGAGGGCGATATAGAGCCGATCTAATCTCGGCATATTTCCCGATCTCAGCGGATGCATCGCAAAAAAAGAACGTAGACAACAGTCGACGCCGTTAGCGCTGGATCAAGCGGCGCATTTCGGCCGCGGGTTCAGAACAATCATCCTGATCATACGCAAGAATTGGGCCAAAGCGGGGCTAGGTGCGGGCAGTGAAGGACAGCTTTTGTGGCGTGACCATAGGGCAGGGGGCTTGCTCAAAGCGCAGTGCCGCTTAGGTGAGCGGTAACACTTTAGTAATACAGTAAGGCAAGACATGACCGAAACACTCTTTACCCCCGTTTCCTTTGGCGCAATCACTGCGGCCAACCGCTTGGCGATGGCGCCGCTGACGCGCAACCGTGCAGATAACGACACCGGCGAAGTCAGCGAGATGCACGTTGACTATTACCGTCAGCGTGCGGGCGCGGGGCTGATCATCACCGAAGCCGCGCAAATCAGCGCTGAAGCCAAAGGCTATCTGCAAACGCCGGGTATTCATACCGAAGGGCAGGTCGCCGCATGGCGCAAGGTGACCGATGCGGTGCATGATGCGGGTGGCAAAATCGTCATACAGCTGTGGCATGTGGGGCGTATCAGTCACACGTCCTTGCTGCCGGACGGTCAGGCTCCGGTCGCGCCTTCCGCGATCAACGCCGGGGTCAAAACCTTTACGGCCAACGGGTTTGAGGAAACCTCGGACCCCCGTGCTCTGGATGCGGACGAATTGCCCCGCGTTGTGCAGGACTATGTCCATGCTGCCGAAATGGCGATCAAGGCCGGGTTCGACGGCGTCGAAGTGCATGCTGCAAATGGCTACCTGATCGACCAGTTCCTAAAAACCGGCAGCAACACGCGGACCGATGCCTACGGCGGCAGTGTCGAGAACCGTGCACGCCTGCTGATGGAGGTGATGGAAGCAGTGACCGCGGCCATCGGCGGCGCACGCACCGGCATCCGCTTGTCGCCCTTCTCTCCAGCAAACGGCATCAGTGATGCGAACCCACAAGAGACATTCGAGCATGTCATCAAAGGGTTGAACAAGTTCGATCTGGCGTATTTGCACATGGTCGAGGGATCCACTGGCGGCAGTCGCGATCTGGCCGAGGGCGAAAGCATCGACGGGCTGCGTGCCCTTTTCGACGGCATCTATATGGCTAACAACGGGTATGACCGCGACATGGCTTTACAAGCTACAGAAAGCGGCCACGCCGAGATGATCGCCATCGGCAGACCCTTCATCGCAAACCCCGATCTGGTCGAACGTTACAAGCAAAACGCCGAGTTGAACGAAGGTGACAAGAGCACCTATTACGGCGGGGGACGTAAAGGGCTGACGGATTATCCGACGCTGAAAGGTTAAGACCACGTCGGGAATATACAATGATCCCGCGTGCGCCCTATTGTCGTTTTTTCATTCAAAGGCGAAGAAAAGTCTGGTTGCCTCTGACTGAAGGTCAAGCGATGATAGGGCAACTCCCGGTTACAAGGGATTGAAACATAGGGGTTGGGTGCACATATCCACCCCTGAACAGGAGACGGCATTGGCTGCCTAATAGGGGCCGGAACTGTCTTGCTAACTTAAGGAATTGAGCATGTTAGAGCCTTTGAACGCGTCTTATCCGGTGTTGCCGTTGCGCGATATTGTGGTGTTTCCACATATGATCGTCCCGCTTTTTGTGGGTCGCGAGAAGTCTGTTCGCGCTTTGGAAGAGGTGATGGCGGACGACAAACAGATCCTTTTGTCCAGCCAGATCGACCCCGGCGAAGATGATCCAGCCGCAGATGGTATCTTTAAGGCCGGTGTGTTGGCCAATGTCCTGCAACTGCTTAAGCTGCCCGATGGTACTGTCAAAGTGCTTGTCGAAGGTCAGGCGCGTGTGCGGATCACCGAATACCTCGAGAATGATAACTTCTTTGAAGCGCGTGCCGAATATCTGACCGAGATGCCCGGCGACGCGGCCACGACCGAAGCGCTTCTGCGCTCTGTCGGTGATGAATTCGAACGCTATGCCAAAGTGAAAAAGAACGTGCCCGACGAGGCGCTGACAGCTGTTGGCGAGACAACCGAAGCTGCGCGGCTGGCCGATCTGGTCGCTGGGCACCTTGGCATTGAGGTCGAGCAGAAGCAGGATCTGCTTGAGACACTGAGCGTGTCCGAGCGGCTTGAAAAGGTCTACGGTCTGATGCAGGGCGAGATGTCTGTTCTGCAGGTCGAGAAAAAGATCAAGACCCGCGTGAAGTCGCAGATGGAGCGGACCCAGCGCGAATATTATCTGAACGAACAGATGAAAGCCATCCAGCAAGAGCTGGGCGATGGCGAAGACGGCAAGAACGAAGTTGCCGAACTTGAAGAGAAAATCGCCGCGACCAAGCTGAGCAAGGAAGCCCGCGAGAAAGCCGATGCGGAGCTGAAGAAGCTCAAGAATATGAGCCCGATGTCAGCTGAAGCGACCGTGGTACGCAACTATCTGGACTGGATGCTATCGATCCCGTGGGGCGTCAAATCGCGCACCAAAAAAAACCTCGGCAAAGCTCAGGAAGTGCTCGATAACGATCATTACGGTCTTGAGAAAGTCAAAGAGCGGATCGTCGAATATCTCGCGGTGCAGCAGCGTTCGAGCAAGCTGAAAGGCCCGATCATGTGCTTGGTTGGCCCTCCAGGTGTGGGTAAAACCTCGCTGGGTAAATCTGTGGCCAAGGCAACGGGGCGCGAGTTCATCCGCATCTCGCTGGGTGGCGTGCGTGATGAAAGCGAAATTCGCGGTCACCGCCGGACCTATATCGGCTCCATGCCCGGTAAGATCATTCAGGCACTCAAGAAAGCGAAGACAACAAATCCGCTGATCTTGTTGGATGAAATCGACAAGATGGGTCAGGATTTCCGGGGCGACCCAGCGTCTGCAATGCTCGAAGTGCTAGACCCGGAACAGAACTCCACCTTTGTGGATCACTATTTGGAGGTTGAATATGACCTCTCGAACGTGATGTTCCTGACCACCTCGAACAGCTACAACATGCCTGGCCCGCTCTTGGACCGGATGGAGATCATCCCGCTGTCCGGCTACACCGAGGACGAAAAGCTGGAGATCGCCAAGCAGCATCTGGTGGCCAAGCAGGTCAAGAACCACGGTCTGAAAGCCAAGGAATTCTCGATTGAGGACTCGGCTATTCAGGGCATGATCCGCTACTACACACGCGAAGCCGGGGTTCGGAACCTTGAGCGCGAAATCGCCAAGGTGGCGCGGAAGTCGCTGACCAAGATCGTCAAGAAAGAAGCCGATAGCGTGACCGTGACTGGCGACAACCTTGATGAATTCCTCGGCGTGCGCAAGCACCGCTACGGTTTGGCGGAACAGGAGCATCAAATCGGTGTTGTGACCGGCTTGGCTTATACGTCGGTCGGGGGCGAATTGCTTCACATTGAAGCGCTGCGTCTGCCTGGTAAGGGACGGATGAAGACCACCGGTACCTTGGGCGATGTAATGAAAGAAAGCATCGACGCGGCAAGTTCTTATGTCCGGTCGATCAGCCCGAAGATCGGGGTGAAGCCGCCAAAATTCGACACGCTGGATATCCACGTCCACGTGCCCGATGGCGCGACGCCCAAAGATGGTCCTTCGGCTGGCCTCGCGATGGTCACGTCCATTGTGTCTGTGCTGACGCAGATCCCCGTGCGCAAAGATATCGCCATGACGGGTGAAGTATCTCTGCGCGGGAACGCCATGCCCATCGGCGGATTGAAGGAGAAGCTTTTGGCCGCGCTGCGCGGGGGTATCACAACTGTGTTGATCCCTGAGGACAACGTCAAAGACCTGCCGGATATTCCCGACAACGTCAAAGATGGCCTGACCATTATTCCGGTGAAGCATGTCTCTGAGGTGTTGGAACACGCCCTGGTGTCAAAGCCTGAGCCGATCGAGTGGGACCAGGAGGCCGAAGATGCTGCAGCTGCGGCCGCGCTCGCGTCCAAAGGATCGGGTGGAGACAGCGCCACAGCGCATTAAGCCTCTTCCACCGGCTATCAATACTCAAACGCCCCGTTCCTCGAACGGGGCGTTTTCTGTTTGGCGCATCGCAATCTGAAAAGGAGCGGTGCGTTGCCGGCAGCACGGCCCAATCCCCAAACTGGAAGCAAAGCTGGATATTTTAAGCCCTTTGCCGTAAACTGTTTCCAGGCAGGAAATAATAACAAGAGAGACTCTCGTGAGCACGTCAACTTCGAAATCTACGAAAACCACCGCGAAATCAGGCACCGCACCGAAATCCAAAAAATTAAGCGAAGCCAGCAGCGTGTCCAAGGCGACCACCGCCAAAAAGCCTGCCGCGCCTACCGCCGCGCCTTCGGTTCCGGTGGCGAAACGGGTGGAGCCCACAGTGGTCGACGCGCCGCAGCCCGTGATCGTAGGGCCCATGTTGCGCAAGAAAGAGCTTGTTGATCTGGTCGTGGCCCGCGCCGGAATGAAGAAGAAAGATGTCAAACCAGTGGTCGAATCCGTTCTGGCGGTGCTGGGTGAAGCCTTGCATGACAATCGTGAACTGAACCTGCAACCGCTGGGCCGCATCAAAGTGCGCCGCGAAAAGCAACTGGCAAACGGGCGCATGGTGGTAGCCAAGATCCGTCAGCCTTTGGCAGCCGATCCAACTGCTGCGACGGATGCACCTGCCGCGAAACCTCTCAAACCGACCAGCTGAACCCCTTTGACCACGGAAATATGCAGCCCCTCTTGCACGGGGCTGCAACTGGCGTTAATCGGTGCGCCAAGGGTGATTAGCTCAGTGGTAGAGCGCTTCGTTCACATCGAAGATGTCAGGAGTTCAAATCTCTTATCACCCACCATTCCCAATGGTACCGGCGCGGGTTTCCCCTGCTAAATGGCCCATTAAAACCTTGCGGTCATGGTAAATTCGGGTGCATCCCGCAATTTATTAGCGTGTTCAACAAATGCCCCCATGGCAGTAAGATGCGGATAGCCGCGCCGAGACTGGAACACGCCTTATGACTGCTTTCCCACCCTGTTATATTCTGCGCCACGGCGAAACAGAATGGAATGCCTCGGGGCGTCTGCAAGGTCGGTTCGATTCGCCGCTGACCCCCAAAGGCATGGCTCAGGCCCGACAACAGCGCTTGATCCTCGGGCAGTGCGACCTGGGCGGGTTCTTGGCCATCAGCAGCCCCCAGGGTCGCGCCTTTGAGACAGCCAAGATTGCTGTGAACGGGCTGATTGCTCCTATCACCACGGACAAAGTGCTTAGCGAAATCGGGTTGGGGGAGTGGGCCGGGAAGACCCGCGCTGATGTCATCGCGCAAAGTGGCGCGTCAGACGGATTCGCTTTGTACGATTTGGCACCGGGCGGGGAGGGATTTACCGCTTTGCACACCCGTTGCCTGGAATTTCTGCGCCGTCTCAACAAACCCTCTGTCATTGTCACACATGGTATCACTTCGCGCATGCTGCGCCTGATTCTGACGGGACAGCCCGCGGGTGCCGTACGCACAATCGGAGGCGGGCAGGGTGTGGTGTTCTATCTTTCTGAAGGCAAGCAGCAAAGGCTCACTTTAGGGGCTTGATGCCCGGCGCAACCTTGATTATGACACCGCCACGGCGGGTCGTTAGCTCAGTTGGTAGAGCGCTTCGTTTACACCGAAGATGTCGGGAGTTCGAGCCTCTCACGACCCACCATTCTCCACCGTTACGCGCGAAGCATCAGGCACCTCTGTCCGGTGTCGCTTGCTGTTCGACTAAAGAATCTTACTCCATAATTTCTTACGCGTGTTGGCGCAGCTCTGCGGCCTGCGAAAAACCACGCCGGACCATGTTCGCACGGCGATTTCCGGACTTCGCAGCAAGAAAATTGGAGCGCGGCAAACTTTTCGACATTTCTGACAGGTTTCCGTCTTGACGCCTCCGCGTCCCACCCATATGACGTCCAAACGCTTCGAGGGTAACTGAGAAGCTTGCAGCGGGCGGTTGTAGCTCAGTTGGTTAGAGTGCCGGCCTGTCACGCCGGAGGTCGCGGGTTCGAGCCCCGTCAACCGCGCCACCGCTGTCTGAAAAGGCCACCTTCGGGTGGTCTTTTTTCGTTTCAGGGGTTGGAGTTAGGACGTTCACGAAGCCAGCCGCGATTCGGAGTGCACAAGCGTCTTGGTGGGCCGCGAAGGCAAAATTTCGCCCGCTGCCGAGAAGCCTTGGGTGACCGTACAGACAGCAGCGGGAAGCGAGCATCGTACAGCGCCAACACTGCTTTCTGAAGCGCTAAGGGCAGGTATCATGCCCGCCCACCTCCTGCGCAATTCCGGCCTTACAGCGTCGCGCAGCCTCGTGTACGAGAAAGCATGAGCGCCGCATCCCTTAACACCACCCGCCTGGGGATATTCTGCATGCTGGCGGGGATGTTTTTTATCTCGCTCAATGACATGCTGATCAAATCCCTGTCGGGGAATTATCCGCTGCACCAGCTTGTGGGGTTGCGGTCGGGCATCGGGATCCTGATCGCACTCGCGATTCTGCAATATGAAGGCGGGCTCAAGCTGTTACGCACAGGAAAGCCACTTCTGCACATCGCGCGGGGGCTGCTGATCGTTTTCGCCAACTCAGCCATCTATGCGGCCATTGTGGTGATGCCGTTGGCCACGGCAAATGCGCTCTATTTCGTGGCCCCTTTATTTGTGACGCTGCTGTCGATTCCGATTCTGGGGGAACAGGTTGGCCCCCGACGGTTCATCGCCATCGGCGTGGGCTTTGTCGGTGTGCTGTTGATGATGGTGCCCGAGTTGAACGGCAGCGGGGGCGGCGGTTACGGCTGGCTGGTTGTGCTGCCTGTGCTGGCCGCCGCAGGCTATGCGATGATGTCCGTCCTGACCCGCAAACTGGGTGCCACAAGCCGCGCGTCGGCGCTGGCGATCCACATGCAGGTCGCTTTCATTTCTGTTTCGCTACTGATGTATCTGGTTGCGGGCGACGGGCGGTTCGTGGATGCCGACACCTCCGCCTCTGCGCGGTTTCTGCTACGGGCCTGGGTCTGGCCAGAGGTGGGCGATTGGTGGCCTATAGCGGGTCTGGGTGTGTTGTCTGGCTTTGTCGGGTACCTGATGTCTCAGGCCTACCGGCTCAGCAGCGCATCGGTCGTGGCCCCGTTCGAATATACGCTGCTGATCTATGCGCTGTTCTGGGGCTGGACGGTCTTTGGCGAATGGCCGCAGACCATCGTGTTGGTCGGCGCTGTGGTGGTCATCGGCTCAGGCATTTTTGTGTTCCTGCGCGAAGGTCAGATACGCAAGGTTTAATCCGTTGCCGCGATCATCCGCGCGCGTGCGTGCAAGGCCTGCATCGCCTCGTCCACGATGCCGAGGTCGGCAAGGTTGTGTATCAGCGAATCGAGATAGGCAAAGTTGGTGCCGAGCGTGCCTTCCGCAGTGCCGATCATTTCGGCAGATACATCCAACGGTAAGTCAGGCGTGTAGCGGCGGTTGGTGGGATCAATGACAAAAACCAGCGCCTCGACCGGGCCTTGCGGTGTGGCGACCTGCATGAATTCGGGCCGGTATGTGCCCGCAAACATCTCGCGCCGCCACATGTATTGGGTTTCTTCATCAACTACCGGTGCGGCAATCCGAAACGCCAGTCCAGCGCAACTGCCACCCTGATCCAGCGCCGCCATCAATCCCGGACACTCATGCGTACCGCGCCCGCTTTCCAGCCGCATGCAAAAGCTGCGGTGCCAGCCGGGCAGGGTGGCATAGCGGTACTCTTCGACGGTGACCGCAGGGTCCCAAATCAGGGAGCCATAGGCAAAGACCCACAGATCGCTATCCATCCGTCCGGCCAGAACCTTCTGGCGGTTTTCCTCGCGGGCATCGTGGTCCATGCGCCAGCCGTCAGGCCAGCCTTCGGCCAAGGCTCGCTGGTCCAGTTCATCGAAACGGTCATAGCCAAAACGCATCTCGGAGGCATCAGGCGGCGTGAGCCTGTCACGCAAGGTAGGGGTGTGGCGGAAAACGTGATCGGGAAAGGGCATGCTATAATGGTGTCGCAGTTTGCGGGCCTTGGCCAGCGGGTTTTCAAAGATCGTCAGTCATCGCGTCCGGGATCAGCCGGGTTGTAGGAGCAGAGCGCGATTTTGTTGCCCTGCGGATCGCGCAAGTAGCCAACAAAGAACTGTGGCCCGTAGTCCGCGCGAAACCCCGGCGCGCCCTCGTCGCTGCCGCCTGCAGCAAGGGCCGCAGCGTGCAGGCGGCGCACCTGGGATTGGTTTTGCGCTTCAAAGGCGACCATCGCCCCGTTCCCGGCGGATGCGGGCTGTCCGTTGAAGGTCGGTTTGACATAGAAGTCCGGCAGCACCGGTACCGTACCTTCAGGCACCGGCAACACAAAGCTTAGCCCCTCCCGCCCCTCGCGCAGCCCGTAGCCAAGGGCGGGCAGGAAGGCCGTGTAGAACTGTTTAGCCAGTGCCAAATCATCGGCACCGACGGTCACATAGGGGATCATCGCTGTGGTCCGGTGCCGCGCTTCATATCAGGGCATCCAGCACCCGCGCCCAGGACCGGATGCCTTTGTGAAAGCTCTCCATATCGTATTTCTCGTTCGGAGAATGCAGTGCATCGTCGTCCTTGCCAAAGCCGATCAACATGGGTTCCGTGCCTAGTACCTGCTGGAAATGCCCCGCAATCGGAATCGAGCCGCCGCAGCCGACATAGGCCGCCGGGATCTGCCATTCGTCTGACAATGCCTTGCGTGCCGCTTCGAACATCGGGTCGGAAAAATCCGCAGCGGAGGCCTGTGATGCACCGTGAGGCGTGAAGTCGACCTCGCAATCAGGGGGCAGCATCTCTTTCACCATCGCGCGAAAGTTCTCGCGAATTGCCAGTGGATCCTGCGTGCCGACAAGGCGGAAGCTGATCTTTGCGCTGGCTTTTGAAGGCAGCACGGTTTTGAACCCGTCGCCCGTGTAGCCGCCCCAGATGCCGTTGACTTCGCAGGTCGGGCGCGACCAGATCATCTCGATCGGGGTGCGGTCCTGCTCGCCCGCAGGCGTGCTGAGGCCCACATCGCTTAGAAACTGCTGGTGGTCGAAAGCCAGCCCTTGCCATTGCGCTTCGATCTCGTCGGACAGTTCGGGTACGCCATCATAGAAACCGGGGACCGTGATGCGGCCTGTGTCGTCGTGCAGCGCGGCAATCACCTTGGACAAGACGCGCACCGGGTTCATCGCGATACCGCCATACATGCCAGAATGCAGGTCTTTGTCAGGCGCTGTGATGGTCAGTTCCTCGCCCAGCAGACCGCGCAGCATGGTCACGATAGCGGGCGTTTTGGATTCAAACAAACCGGTGTCGCAGATCAGCGCGATATCGGTTTTCAACTCTTCGGCGTTCTCTTTCATAAAGGGCACCAGCGAAGGCGAACCTGATTCCTCTTCTCCTTCCAGAAAGAAGGTGATTCGGCAGGGCCATTCCCCTTTGACCGCCTTCCATGCGCGCAGGGCCTCGATAAAGGTCATCAACTGGCCCTTGTCGTCCGACGATCCGCGCCCGCGGATCACTGTACCTTTGGGCGTTTCCTCGACCTGCGGATCAAACGGGTCGTTGTCCCAAAGCTCAAGCGGATCGACAGGCTGCACATCGTAGTGGCCGTAGAACAACAGATGGGGCCCGCTGTCGCCCAGATGACCGACCACCATCGGGTGCCCAGGGGTGGGGCGCTTGGACACATCGACCCCAAGTGCGGCCAGATCAGCGACCAGCCAGTCGGCGGCGCGGTCACAATCCGCCTTATAGGCCGGATCGGTTGAGATGGACGGGATGCGCAGCAGATCCAGCAGCCGTTCCGTGGCGGCAGGCAGATCGGCATCGATACGGGCAAGAACATCGTCGAGGGACATGTGGGGGTCTCCATTCCTATGATTTCGCCGGACCGTATCAGCCAGCGGGGCAGTGTCCAGAGCGGTCCGCCTCGCAAAGAGGGGCCCGGCCGAGGTTGCCGAAAGGAAACAACTTTCCCGCAATATACTCTATTTGGATCATCACTGCGACAAGTCGCAGCGGCCTATGACATTGAAGCTCCGAATGAGTTTCTATATTCATTCTAAGAACAGAATTATCCGGGGTACCTTATGACTGCCCCGCCGCCGCTGATCGGAGACGCGCATGGACTATACAGAAAAGCTGGATCAGGCGATTGCGCGCTTGCACAACGAAGGCCGCTACCGGACCTTTATCGACATTGAGCGGCGCAATGGCCAGTTTCCCCACGCGGTCTGGACCAAGCCTGACGGGACGGAGCAGGACATCACCGTTTGGTGCGGCAACGACTATCTGGGTATGGGGCAAAACCCTGTTGTGCTCACCGCGATGAAAGAGGCGCTGGAGGCCACCGGTGCCGGTTCGGGCGGAACGCGCAACATTTCCGGCACCACCGTTTATCATAAGCGGTTGGAAGAGGAGCTTTCCGATCTGCATGGCAAGGAAGCGGCGTTGCTGTTTACGTCTGCCTATATTGCGAACGATGCCACGTTATCGACGCTGCCAAAGCTGTTTCCTGGCCTCATCATCTATTCCGACGCCCTGAACCATGCGTCGATGATCGAGGGCGTGCGCCGTAATGGCGGCGCCAAGCGCATCTTCCGCCATAATGATGTGGAGCATCTGCGCGAGCTGATGGCGGCGGATGATCCTGACGCGCCCAAGTTAATTGCCTTTGAATCGATCTATTCGATGGATGGCGACTTTGGCCCGATTGAGGCGATCTGCGATTTGGCTGACGAATTCGGGGCGCTGACCTATATCGACGAAGTCCACGCCGTGGGCATGTACGGCCCGCGCGGGGCAGGGGTTGCAGAACGCGACGGGCTGATGGACCGGCTTGATATCATCAATGGGACGCTGGCCAAAGCATATGGTGTGATGGGCGGCTACATCGCGGCCTCGGCGAAGATGTGCGACGCCATCAGATCCTACGCGCCGGGCTTCATCTTCACCACGTCACTGCCGCCCGCTGTTGCCGCAGGTGCGGCAGCCTCGGTGGCGTTTCTCAAGACAGCTCCCCAGTTGCGCGACAAGCATCAGCAGCAAGCGAAAATCCTGAAGATGCGCCTGAAAGGGATGGGTCTGCCGATCATCGACCATGGGTCACATATTGTGCCTGTGATCGTCGGAAACCCGGTCCACACCAAGATGTTGTCGGACATGCTCCTAGAAGATCATGGCATTTATGTCCAACCCATTAATTTCCCCACTGTGCCACGCGGCACCGAACGCCTGCGCTTTACGCCCTCTCCGGTCCATGAATTTCGTGAATTGGACGCTTTGGTCAAAGCAATGGACGGTCTGTGGTCACATTGTGCGCTGAATCGCGCCGAAGAGGCGGGATAGTCAGGTAAAATTCGTAATTCCCGTTGCACTGTGCTAGCGTAAACGAAAGAAAAGGCCAGAACCGAATCGAACTTTGATTTAGGTAACTGGTTACAGGCACGTTAATAACGGGGCGATGGGATGATCGGGCGTTGGGCCTCTAAGGCGAAAGAATTAGACGTGTCAGAACCGAAAGGTTTTGATGCTTTCGACCTTCGTTTAGGCGATGTTATGCGGGGCGAACGTGCCACTTTGGGCAAATCGTTGCTCGACGTGCAGCGAGAATTACGGATCAAAGCCTCTTATATCGCGGCGATCGAAAATGCAGATCCCGATGCTTTTGATACCCCCGGCTTTATCGCAGGATACGTACGATCCTATGCACGCTATCTGGGCATGGACCCGGACAAGGCGTTCGCGACCTTCTGTACAGAATCCGGTTTCGAAGTTGCGCATGGTATGTCCGCGCAGGCTTCCGTGGTCAAAAAGCCTGCCTTTGAAGACCGCAAGAAACGCCCGTCCGAAGCCGATCTGTTTGCCCGTCCGAACACGCCTTTCACGCCTGCTGGTGACAGCTTTCTCAGCCGGATCGAACCGGGTGCTGTCGGGTCCATGCTGGTGCTCGTTACACTGATCGGTGCCATCGGCTTTGGCGGCTATACCGTTTTGCAAGAAGTGCAGCGCGTTCAGGTTGCGCCGGTCGATCAAACCCCGGTTGTCCTGTCCGATCTGGACCCTGTTGAAGGTGCCTTGGGTACTGCGGGTGAAACCGACACTGCTTCCGCCGCACCGCGTGCCATAGAAGCCCCACGGGTCGAGGCGTTGGACCGGCTTTATCGCCCGCAAGCGCTGGACGTGCCGGTGATGGTCGCACGCGACGCGCCAATCGCCACCATTGATCCCCGCGCCTTTGGCAACTTTGCCTCCCCTGATCCGGTGTCAGCCGCACCGGCGGTGGTGACAACGGCGGCCTTGTCCGACACAGATATGCTGCCTGGCATGCCGCAGGTGGTTGAAACCGCGGCTGCTGGTGTCCGTATGGTTGCGGCTTACCCGTCATGGGTCCGTGTCCGTGCCGCTGATGGTACCGTGATTTTTGAAGGCGTGATGGACAAAGGTGACACATGGGATGTGCCCGCCACCGAAGAGCCACCCACGCTGCGCACCGGCGAATCCGGCGCGCTCTATTTCGCGATGGGCACGGGATGTTACGGGCCGGTTGGCGCACGCGGTAGCATCACATCGAACCTGCCGCTGAACCAGCAAGCCTTGGCAGAGCTGTATACACCGGTCGATCCGACCGCTGACCAGTCCCTCAGCCGGATGTTTGCCGATCTGTCCAGCACCGATATCGACCCTGCTGTGCTGGCTGCGATCCCCTGTCAGACAAACTAGACAGCCTTGCGAAAAGGCCGTCGGAACACTAGGTACTGGGCAGTGCTCTTTGCCTGAAAGCTGATCCTATGTCGCTGAACCACATCCGTCCTTGGCGCAATATTTACCGCCGGGAATCCCGCCAGATTATGGTGGGAAACGTGCCTGTGGGGGGGGATGCGCCGATCACGGTTCAGACCATGACGAACACGCTGACCACCGACATCAGAGGCACCATCGCACAGGTACAGGCCGCAGCCGACGCAGGCGCTGACATCGTGCGCATCTCTGTTCCGGATGAGGATTCTTCAAAAGCGCTTAAGGAAATCGTGCGCGAGGTGTCCGTCCCTATCGTTGCCGACATCCACTTCCACTACAAACGCGGGATCGAAGCGGCAGAGGCAGGGGCCGCCTGTCTGCGGATCAATCCGGGCAACATCGGTGACGAGAAGCGCGTGAAGGAAGTGATCAAGGCCGCACGCGACCACAATTGTTCCATCCGCATCGGCGTGAATGCCGGATCCCTAGAAAAACACCTGCTGGATAAATACGGCGAACCATGCCCCGACGCGATGGTGGAATCCGGTCTCGATCACATCAAGATCCTGCAAGACAACGACTTTCACGAGTTCAAGATCAGCTGCAAGGCGTCCGATGTTTTCATGGCTGCTGCCGCCTATCAGCAATTGGCCGAAGCCACGGATGCGCCCATTCATCTGGGTATCACCGAAGCGGGCGGCCTGACATCCGGCACGATCAAGTCGGCCATCGGGCTGGGCAATTTGCTGTGGATGGGCATCGGCGACACGATCCGCGTATCCCTATCCGCCGACCCGGTGGAAGAGGTCAAAGTCGGCTATGAGATCCTCAAATCGCTCGGCCTGCGCCACCGCGGCGTGAATATCATTTCCTGCCCCTCCTGTGCGCGGCAGGGGTTCGACGTGATCAAGACGGTCGAAGCGCTGGAACAGCGGTTGGAGCATATCAAAACCCCGATGAGCCTGAGCATCATCGGCTGTGTGGTGAACGGCCCCGGTGAGGCGCTAATGACGGATGTAGGCTTTACCGGCGGCGGTGCGGGGTCCGGCATGGTCTATCTTGCGGGCAAACAAAGCCACAAGCAGGACAACGCCAGCATGATCGACCACATTGTCGAGCAGGTCGAAAAGAAAGCCGCGCAGATCGAAGCGGAGACAGCCGAAGGCGAAGGCAGCAGCACCGCCGCCGCAGGCTAATCCCAGCCTTTTTCCTGTCGACAGTTTTTGGGTCCGGTATTAGACATAGATATGGTGTCGGAGCTGAATAAAAGCCCCAGATTTGCGGAGTTTTTCTGCGGCGGCGGGATGGTGCGCGCGGGCTTGGGCGCGGGCTGGACTTGCGCCTATGCCAACGACATTGATCCCATGAAATGTGCCACCTACCGTGATAATTGGGGGGGCGAGGCGCTGGTCGAGGGCGATATCGCCAGCATTGATCCGGCCCCTTTGATGGAACACATCGACCTTTATTGGGCCTCCAGCCCCTGTCAGGATTTCTCGCTCGCGGGCAAGGGGCAGGGGTTGCGCGGCAAACGCAGCGGTGTCTTCACCGAATGGGCGCGGCACATTGGCAACGCGGTAGAGCAAGGCTTTGCGCCGCGCATCATCGCTTTCGAAAATGTCACCGGCTTGATGACCCGCAACGCGGGCAGCGATCTGAACGCGGTGCTGCGTCAATTGGTCAAACTCGGCTACCGTGTCGGCGCGCTCGAGATTGATGCTGCGCATTTCCTGCCACAAAGCCGCCCGCGTCTGTTTATCGTCGGCGTGCGGCAGGACTTGCCGCTAACGGGTTTGAGTCAGAGCGCCGCAAGCGGTCCTTTTCACACCCCAAAAATTCAGGCCTACGCGCGGCGCTTGCCGAAAGATCTCGTTCGAAACTGGGTCTGGTGGCATCACACAGCACCCGACGCAGCGCCGCCCGCGCTGGAGCAGATGATCGACAGCAAACCCGACACTCAATGGCTGAACGAAGCAGAGGTGGATCGCCTGTTCAACATGATGTCCGAACCCAGCGAGAACCGTATGGCAAAGGCGCGCAAGGGGCGAAAGACGCAGATCGGCATGCTCTACAAGCGGGGCCGTCCCGACGCGGAGGGCCAGATGCGGCAGCGGGCCGAGGTGCGCTTTGACGGGTTGGCTGGCTGCTTGCGCACGCCCGGCGGTGGATCGTCCCGCCAGACAGTTGTCTTTGTGCGCGGCAACCAGACGCGTGCGCGGCTTTTGTCCAGCAAGGAGGTCGCGCGGCTGATGGGGTTGCCCGACAGCTACCGGATGCCCGCGCGCTATAATCAGGCCTATCAGGTGGCGGGGGACGGGGTGGCCGTGCCGATCGTCAGCTACCTTGACCAAATGTTGTTCCAGAAAATGTTGGCCGCCGCTGCCGCCCGGCAGGTGGCATGAGCAACGCACAGGTTTTCCGCTCTAACGCCCTATCCGAGCTTACGAGCTCAATCGGGGTCTACGCGCTTTGCGATCTGGATGAACAACCCATCTATGTTGGCCAGTCCGTCGATGGCATCCGCAGCCGCGTACGTCGCCACCTGACGTCCGCCCGGTCTGATGTGATTGCCAACCGTCAGATTGATGTATGGGAGATTGCCTACGTCTGGGCATGGCCGGTTCAGGATATGGCACAGGTCGAACCGTTGGAGGCGGCAATTTTTAACCACTACGATGCCGAACAGGCGTTGATGAACGGCAAAAGTATGCACCCGTCGCTTTATGCGTCGGATTGGCCGGAAAAGCAGGTGGTGCAGGTGATTGAAGAGACCGACCGTTGCCTGCGGCTGGACCCGTCACAGCGCCTGCCGCGTCAGATCCAGCAGTACAACCTGCTTGTCGACTATATCCTGACGGTCAAGGACGCAGCGCACCTCAAACGGTCGCTTGAGGCGCATTTCCAGCGCCTCGTCAAATATCACCAGACGTTTCTGTAAGGTTAGCCGCGTTTATCGGCGACCAAGGCCTTCATCTGGTCCGCGGGCAAATAGCCGCGCAGCAGTTCATCTTTCAACACAAATGTCGGCGTGCCGCTGATCTGCAGACGCTGCGCCAGCGCGCGCGTCTCAGCAATCTCGCGGGTCACTTCGTCGCTGTCCATCTTGGCCACGATGGTATCGGCATCCAGACCGAAGGTACTGGCCAGACGGCTCAGCGCAGGCACGGTCACATCCCCGTTGAACGCCATCAGCGCATCATGTAGCGCCTTATAGCTGTCATCACCCGCCACCTGCTTCACCGCGATGGCAAAGCGCGAAGCCAGCACGGATTGGTCGCCCAGAATGGGGAACTCTTTGACAATCAGACGGATATTGCCATCGGCGCTCAGCAATTCGCTCACTTCGTCATGGGCGCGTTTGCAGTATCCGCAGCGGTAATCCAGAAACTCCACCAGCGTGATATCGCCATCGGGGTTGCCGCCGACCCATGAAAAACCATCGTCAAAGATCGCATTCGCATTGGTCGAGACCAGTGAGAAATCTGCCTGTTCCTGCGCCTGCGCTTCACGCGCCTGCAGGGCTTCGACCGCTTCCATGATCACTTCGGGGTTTTCCATCAGATAGGCGCGCACCTCAGTCCGGAACTGCGCGCGTTCGGCGTCCGTGAACGCTTTGATATCTTCCGCCGCCACAGGCAGGGCAAGCGTGGCGGCAAGAACGGGGGCGATGAAACGCTGAAGCATGAAAAGAACCTTGTACCTTAGGGACGGAGCGGGTTGACGCCCGCGCGCGGGAGAGTGAAACACGCCCCAGTGATAGGAGCAAGCCCATGCGCAGATCAACCCGGTCCAACGTCGATCCCTTTATTGTGATGGATGTCATGCAAGCCGCCGCTCAAGCCGAGGCTGCGGGTCGCCATATCATCCATATGGAGGTGGGCCAGCCCGGCACCGGTGCGCCGCGTGCAGCGGTTCAGGCACTGACGGCCGCGATGGACGTGGGGGCGTTGGGCTATACCGTGGCACTGGGGTTGCCGGCGCTTCGGGCACGGATCGCGCAGATGTATGGCGAATGGTACAATGTTGATTTGAATCCGGACCGTGTGGTGATCACACCCGGCTCTTCGGGCGGGTTTATTCTGGCCTTCACCGCGCTTTTCGACAGCGGCGACCGTGTGGGCATCGGTGCCCCCGGCTATCCCAGCTACCGCCAGATCATCCGCGCCCTGGGCATGCAGGCTATTGATATCCAGACCAGTGCCGCCAACCGCTTCCAGCCGGTGCCGGAAGATTTCGCCAGCCTTGATCTTGCAGGGTTGATGGTTGCATCGCCCGCCAATCCCACAGGCACCATGCTGGACCGTGAGGCGCTGTCGGCATTGATCGACGGCTGCGCCGCGTCCGACACCAGCATTATTTCGGACGAGATTTATCACGGCATCGAATACGAGCGTAAAGCCGTCAGCGCGCTTGAGATCACCGACGAATGCTATGTGATCAACTCCTTCTCTAAATACTTCTCGATGACCGGCTGGCGCGTGGGTTGGATGGTGGTGCCCGAAGACCATGTGCGTGTGGTCGAACGCATAGCCCAGAACATGTTCATCTGTGCGCCCCATGCCAGCCAGGTCGCGGCCTTGGCTGCGATGGACAGCACAGAAGAACTGGAACACAATATGGTGTCCTACCGCGCCAACCGTCAGCTGATGCTGGACGGGTTGGCGGACGCAGGGTTCACCAGTTTCGCGCCGCCCGACGGGGCCTTCTATGTCTATGCAGATGTGTCGGACCTGACCAAAGACAGCTTGAGCTTCGCTGCAGAAATTCTTGATAAGGCAGGCGTTTCCGTGACTCCGGGGTTGGATTTTGATCCGGTGCGCGGGGCCACTACGCTGCGGTTCTCCTACGCCCGCAGCACGGCGGACATCACCGAAGGGTTGGCACGGCTCAAAGCCTTCATGGCGGCGCGTTGAAGCGCTGGATCGGGCGAAAAACAAGTGGTAGCCTCTGCACCAGCAGCAGACACACGCGGTGATATGATACGGACTTTCATTTTGGCATTGGGGCTGTTGACGGGTTTGTCGGTGCAGCCTGCACAAGCGCAAGACCTCAGCGTGCTGGCGCGTGTCGATCCTGAGCGAAGCCAGGTGAGTGAAGGGTGGTTTGGTGCCACGACCCTCAACATCGGCCTCAGCCAAGGCGTGCCCTTTCGTGTTTTCCTACTGGATGATCCGGCGCGGCTTGTCGTGGATTTCAAAGAGGCGGACTGGACCGGTATCCGTCCAGAGATGATCCTTGCCGAGCCGGGACGTATCAATGCGGTACGCTTCGGGGCGTTCCGTACAGGGTGGTCGCGCCTTGTGGCTGATCTGACAGAGCCGATGATCCCCGAAGAGATCGCGATGCCGATTGATGAGGCGAGCGGCACCGCCCAGCTTGAGATTGTGTTGCAGAAGGCAGATGCCGCGACCTTTGCTGCCGCCGCGGGTGCCCCTGTTGATCCGACATGGGCCGCGGCGTTGACAAGCGCGCCACAGGCCACGATGCCCGAGGATGACCGCTTTGTCGTGGCCCTCGACCCCGGGCATGGCGGGATCGATCCGGGTGCGGAACGCGATGAGGTTGCCGAGAAGGACCTGATGCTTTCTTTTGCCCGTAGTCTGCGGGATATGCTTTTGCGCAACGATGTGGACGTTGTCATGACTCGCGACGAGGATGTCTTTGTCGCTTTGGAAACCCGTGTGGCATTGGCCCATCAGGCGCGTGCTGACATTTTTATCTCGATTCACGCTGACAGTCTGAGCCAAGGTGGTGCCCGCGGGGCCACGGTCTATACCTTGTCGAAAGAAGCCAGCGATGCGGCCACGGCGCATCTGGCCGCCCGCCACAACCGCGCTGATATTATCGCGGGGGCGGACCTTACCGGTTCCGATGACGAAGTAGCCGGTGTGCTGTTGGATCTTGCACGCCAAGAGACCGAGCCACGCTCCAAATCACTGGCCCGCATTTTGATCGAAGGCATGGCAGAGGTGGGCGGCCCGATGAACGCACGGCCCAAGCGGCAGGCTGGGTTCTCGGTTCTCAAATCGGCCGATATCCCATCTGTATTGGTCGAAGTGGGATTTCTGAGCTCGGACCGCGACCTGAAAAACCTGCGCGATCCGGTCTGGCGGTCGGTGATGGTGGGGGCAATGGCCGATGCGATTCTGCGATGGCGCGATCAAGACGCGACGCGTGCCCCTCTCGTGCGACAATAGCGGCGGCAAGCCTATTGATTTTATAAGCAAAATCCAGCCGACATGGGGTTTGGCGGGGTTTTGACCATTGCTTCGTCTACAGCTATACTCATTCCAAACGAAAACCATAAAGGTGCGTGCCGGTGTTCCGATTTATCCTGTCATTTTTTGGCGGTATCTTTACGACTTTGACCATGAGCATTGGCATGGTGGCGCTGACCATTGGTGCCATTTTCTGGATGTATGGCCGCGACCTGCCCAGCCACGAAAGCCTCGCGCAATATACGCCGCCCACGATCAGCCGGATCTATTCGGGGCAGGGACGTCTGATTGATGAATTTGCCAAGGAACGGCGCCTTTTTGCGCCTGCCGATACGATCCCGCCACTGATCAAACAGGCGTTCATCTCGGCCGAGGACAAGAATTTTTACGAGCACGACGGCTATGACCTGCGCGGCATTGGTGCCGCCGCGGTTGATGCTGTGAAATCGCGCGGACGCGATGTGCGCGGTGCCTCGACAATCACCCAGCAGGTGATGAAGAACTTCCTGCTGTCGGGCGACCGTCGCGCCGAGCGCAAGATCAAGGAAATCATCCTCGCTTCACGGGTGGAAGAGGCGCTCGATAAGGAAAAGATCCTCGAACTCTATCTGAACGAAATTTTCCTTGGTCAGAATTCCTATGGCGTAGCCGCCGCCGCACAAACTTATTTCAACAAGACACTGGGCGACCTGGCCCCGCATGAAGCGGCCTTTCTCGCGTCGCTGCCCAAGGCCCCCTCAGACTATCATCCCGTGCGCCGCAAAGACCGCCTTTTGCAGCGTCGCAACTTCGTTCTGCGCGAGATGAACGAAAACGGGTACATCGCCGATGATGTTTACCAGCGCGAGCGCGAAGCGCCGCTGCGGTCGGTACAGAATGGTGACTTTGAAAGCTTCAAGGCCGAACTGCCACCGCGTGACTACTTCACCGATGAGATCCGCCGTCAACTGTCCGAAAACTTTGGCGAAGGCGAATTTTTCACCGGCGGTTTGACCGTCCGCGCCACCATCGACAACGAGATGCAGCCGATTGCTGCAAACGCCTTGCGCCGTGAGTTGGAGCAATATGACAGGGGCAGGGGCGTCTGGCGTGGCACTGGCCTGAAACTGCCCGCCGAGGCACTGGTGGACGAGCAAACATGGCGCGATGCGCTGGCTGATGTCCGCGTCCCCCGTGATGTTGATCTGGAGAACCAATGGTATCCCGCCGTTGTCCTGAGCCTTGGTGACAGTGATGCGCGCATCGGGATCGAAGATGTCGAAGAAGACGCGGATGGTCATTTCATTCCCGCCAAGGACGTCCAATGGGCGCGCAAGCGGCTGGAAGATGGCAAGCTGGGCCGCAAAGCCCGCGTGGCCGCCGATCTAGTCGAGGTGGGTGATGTTGTGCTCGTGCGCCGCATGACAGCCGACGCCGATGGCAGTTTCATCCGCTGGACCCTGCGGCAGGTGCCCGAAGTGCAAGGCGCATTCGTGGCGATGGATGTGGACACAGGCCGGGTGATTGCCATGCAGGGCGGCTTTTCCTATCAGGCGTCGGTCTTTAATCGCGCTACGCAGGCACAGCGCCAGCCCGGTTCCAGCTTCAAACCTTTTGTCTATGCTTCGGCGCTCGACAGCGGCTATTCCCCCGCCACTATTGTTGTGGACGCTCCGATTGAGATCAACACGCCGCAGGGTGTCTGGCGGCCCAAGAACGCGTCCAACCGCTATTACGGCCCGACCCCCCTGCGCACCGGCATCGAACAGTCGCGGAACCTGATGACCATCCGCCTGGCCCAAGAGGTCGGCATGGACGTGGTCGGCAGCTATGCAGAGCGGTTTGGCGTCTATGATGATTTGTCGCCGGTGCTGGCCAATGCACTGGGATCGCAGGAAACCACGCTCTACCAGATGGTTAGCGCCTATGCGATGTTTGCCAATGGTGGCGAGCGGGTGCAACCCACACTGGTGGACCGTGTGCAGGACCGCTATGGCCGTACCGTCTATAAACATGACGAACGTATTTGTAACGACTGCCAGTTGGCCAGCCTTGATACCGGCGTTGCGCCGCGGGTGATTTCGAACCGCGAGCGGGTGATGGACCCGGTGACCGCCTATCAGCTGACCTCGATGATGCGCGGCGTGGTCGAGCGCGGGACGGCCCGCAAAACTGTCAGCCTTGGCGTGCCAACAGCAGGTAAGACCGGCACCACCAACGATGCCAAGGATGTCTGGTTCGTCGGCTTCACCTCCAACATCGTGGCGGGATGCTATATCGGTTATGACCAACCGCGCCCGATGGGTCGTGGCGCATCCGGCGGCGGCATGTGTGGCCCAGTCTTTCAGCGCTTCATGACGCAGGCTGTCAAGAAATACGGCGGCGGTGAGTTCAGCGTGCCTCAGGCCTGCGAATTCATCAAAATCGACCGTTTCACCGGCGCCCGCCTGAGCGGCGGTGCCTCGGGCCCCAACGTTGTGTCGGAATGTTTCCGCACGGGAGAGGAGCCGATTTTCGGCATCACCTTCGACGGTGGTTTCGCGATGGGATCGGATCTGCCGCTGGTCGAGGAAGTGAATCGCGTGTCCAAGCAGGTCACCACATCCTCCGGCAAAAAGGCGGTCGTGGGGCCAAAGGCAAGCTTTGGTACATTGTCCTCTGGTGGTCTGTACTAAGCACGGATGTCGGGCGGGGTGAAACCTGCCCAACGGCTTGATGATGGTGCATGGCTGGTCTATGTGGAACAGGCATAGAACAGGGGCATCGACCAATGCGCGCAGAGGCACAAAATACGGCTGATCAGATTGCCAAGTCCTTGGAGTTATTGGGCCAGCGGCTTGGTGTGGAAACCGCCACCCACCGGCTTGAGGAATTTAACGCCCGCGTCGAAGATCCCAACCTGTGGGATGATGCCGCTGCCGCACAAAAGCTGATGCGTGACCGTCAGGCGCTGGTCGATGCCATCGGCACCTACGAGGGCATCAAGCAAGAACTGGCCGACAACATCGAACTCATTGAACTGGGCGAGATGGAGGAAGACGAGGAAGTCATTTCGGACGCCGAAGCCGCGCTGAAAGCACTGGCGGAGACCGCTGCTCAGAAAGAGCTGGAGGCGCTGCTGGACGGAGAAGCCGACGGCAACGATACCTTCCTCGAAATCAACTCCGGCGCAGGCGGCACCGAGAGCTGCGACTGGGCCTCAATGCTGGCGCGGATGTATGTTCGCTGGGCCGAGAAAAAAGGCTATAAGGTCGAGCTTCAGTCTGAAAGCGCGGGCGAAGAGGCGGGGATCAAGTCCGCCACCTACAAGATCGCGGGCCACAATGCCTATGGCTGGATGAAGTCCGAGAGTGGCGTGCACCGGCTGGTCCGCATTTCGCCTTTCGATTCAGCGGCCAAACGGCACACGTCCTTCACGTCTGTCAAAGTCTTCCCCGTGGTCGACGACAACATCGAGATTGAGGTGAACCCCTCTGACATCCGTATCGACACCTATCGGTCTTCCGGCGCGGGCGGGCAGCACGTCAACACCACCGATTCAGCGGTGCGGATCACCCACCATCCTACCGGAATCGTCGTCACGTCGTCCGAGAAATCACAGCACCAGAACCGCGATATTGCGATGAAAGCATTGAAGAGCCGTCTTTATCAGATGGAGCTCGACAAACGCTCTGCATTGGTCAACGAGGTCCACGAGAACGCGGGCGATGCGGGCTGGGGCAATCAGATTCGCTCCTATGTTCTCCAGCCCTATCAAATGGTCAAAGACCTGCGCACCAATTACGAGACATCGGACACCAAAGGCGTCCTTGATGGCGATCTTGACGGGCTGATGGGGGCCACGCTGGCGCTGGCCGTGAGCGGCAAAAGCCGGGCCGAAGCGCAAGGCGACTGAGCAACAGGCAAAAGTTAATGCTTGCTGCGTGATTAATCGTTTGATTTTTTGCGTCATGGCCGGTTGTGTCCCTGCATGGATATTATCGAACAAGAAGCACTGACCCTGTCCCATCTGCTTGAGCGCGGGAAACTGAGTGCAGCAGAGCTGATGCACGCCACGCTTGCGCGGATTGAAGCGGTCAATGGCCGCGTGAACGCCATCGTGTCCCTGCGCGACCCCGACACCCTGATGGCCGAGGCGCGTGCAGCGGACGCCGAACCGCGCAAGGGCTGGCTGCATGGTATCCCGATTGCGGTCAAAGACTTGGCCAATGTGGCAGGGCTGCCTACCTCGATGGGCTCGCCGATTTTTGCGGGGCAGATTGCCCCGAAGGACGATCTGATGGTTGCCCGCCTGCGGGCAGCTGGCGCGATTTTTATTGGCAAGACCAACACACCCGAATTCGGGCTAGGCAGTCACACCTACAATCCGGTGCACGGCGCCACCCATAACCCCTATGCGCGGGACCGTTCGGCGGGGGGGTCGTCCGGCGGCGCTGCGGCGGCGCTGGCCTCGCGGATGCTCTCGGTGGCAGATGGGTCTGACATGATGGGTTCGCTGCGCAATCCGGCAGGCTGGAACAACGTCTACGGGATGCGGCCCACCTGGGGCAGTGTGCCTGCGGAACCGGCGGCGGATTTGTTTTTGCACCAGCTGGCCACGTCCGGACCGATGGCCCGGACACCCGGCGATCTGGCAGCGCTGAACGACACGATGACAGGTCGCGATCCGCGACAACCGTTGTCGTGCGATCTGGCTCCGGGCCTGCCCTTCACTGCACAGAACGGCCCGCGCCAGCGCATCGGCTGGCTGGGTGATTGGGGCGGTGCCTTGCCCTATGAGGGCGGCATTGATGATTTGAGCACCGCCGCATTGCGGCAATTGGAGGACATGGGCCACAGTGTCGAAAACGTGCCAGCCCCCTTTGACATGGACCTCATCTGGGACAGCTGGATTACCCTACGCTCTTTTGCGGTGGCGGGCGGATCGGCGGCCCTGCACGCGAACCCCGAAACGCGCAAGCTGTTGAAACCCGCCGCGATCTGGGAGATCGAGCGTGGCCTTGCCATGAGCACGTCGGATATATATCGGGCCTCTGCGACCCGCTCTGATTGGTTCCGCGCGGTAATGGCCTTGTTTGAAGACTATGATGTGCTGGTCCTGCCATCCGCGCAATGCTGGCCCTTTGACGTGACCCTCGACCACCCGACCGAAATCGCAGGCGTTGCGATGGATACCTATCACCGCTGGATGCAGGTGGTCATTCCGGCCGGATTGATCGGCCTGCCGGTGGTCAACATCCCCGCCGGTTTTGGCGCGAATGGTCTTCCGGGCGGTCTTCAATTGATCGGGCCACGCGGCAGCGACGGTCCTTTGCTGCAACTGGCACAGGAATGGCATGGCGTGACGGATTGGCCGAACACGCGACCGCCGGCGCTTTAGCACTCACATCCGCAGCGGGTCAGACCCCAAGGGCGCATCCCTTCCCGCTGTGACAAGCCGGCGGTGCAGGGTAGGGGCGTCTGAATGCCCCGCCTCCAGAGCGAAGACATAGGCTTGCGTGAGGAAGAATGCGGCGGCATCGGCGTTTTCAGCCACATCCGCAGCCTGCGTATAAAGCGTGATTAGCGCAGCGCAGTCATCCGCAAGATGCGCCTCCAGCAATGCCGCATCCAAATCCCTCATTCAGCGGCGATGTTACTTTGACGGTGGCGCTGCATCTGCGCGGCCACCCAGTCGTGGAACAGATGCGTTGGTCCGTCCATCGCCGGAGAAAACCGCCCGCCGTCGAAACCCACCGCATGCCGCCCGCGCTGCATGCCCTCGACCACAAATATGTCTTCGGCAAAGACTTCGCGCCATTGCTCGGTGTTCCGCGCCCTCAGGCTTTCGGCGGTCGCGGGCTGCGCATAGTAAAGATGAACATGCTCGATCGTGCGTTCCGGTCCCTGTGGGATCAGCACGATGGCGAAGGTATGGTCGCGGTGCACGCCGAACAACACATTGGGGTAGGCGGTGATATACTCCGCGCCCTCATTCCATTGCGCGGACAGGTCCTCAAAATCGGGAAAGACCTCGCCCGCTTCGCCTTTGAGCTGGCGATAGACCAGAGTGCCCTGGCCCGAGAATTTGCCGGGTGCCTCAATGTGATAGTGATCCTCCAGTCGCGAATAGCTGTTCAGCCCCGGATGCACCCAAGGCAGATGATAGCTTTCGCAGTAGTTCTCGACCGCAAGTTTCCAGTTGCAGTTGACGTCAAGCATCCAACGGCTGTCGGCCCCGCCGTGGTAGAGCGGTTTGTCGAATTCCGCCCAGCGGGCCATCAGATCGGCGTTTGCCTTTTCAAAAGGCGGGGCGGTGCCGGAAACATTGACAAAGACCACATCCATCCAGACCGTGCTGCGCACTTCAACAAGGCCCAGCAAGCTGCGATCCAGCCCGGCGTGCGTGTTATGCCCCGGTCCGCCCACATGGGGCGTGCTGACCAATTGCCCGTCCGTACTGTAGCACCAGCTGTGATAGGGACAGCGGATCGCCCCCTCGATCTTGCGCGGCGCATCGACAAGGATCATGCCCCGGTGGCGGCAGATGTTGTGAAAGACCCGCACCTGTCCCGCGCGGTCACGCACCATCAGCAAGGGCATTTCCAGAAACTCGATGGGTACCGCATCCCCGATCTCGGGCACATCCGCGCCCACGCCAAGCCCCGCCCAATTGTCGAAAAGGACTGCTTGGCGTTCTTCGGCAAAGAGGGTGGGATCAATGTAGTGGGCATTGGGTAGGCCGTTCGCTTCTGCGATGGGGCGGCGCACGCGGCTTAGATCAGTGGGGGTAGGTGCCATAAACGCTCTCCTGTCTGATACAGAAAGCCTAGGCCCAAGTCTTGCGCGGTTCGGTCCTGTCTGCGACCCGTTTGTAGCTCAGGGGCGACATGCAGCGGCAGTGAGGTCGATGGCAGTGGTATCAGCCGAAGGGCACATCTGGCTGCAACAAACGCCTATGGAACGGGGGCAGTTCATCTGCGGTGTGAAAGCCGCTTTTGCGTGCGACGGGTAAGGCGTCGGCGACGTTTGGCCCTAGGTATTCATAGACCATCCGGGTGGCCCGCAAACCGCCGACCGTCTCTGGGATCGTGCGGGTCACGTAGCCCACCCAGAAGTTGTTGTCGAAAGAAGGCACCGGACTGAGGTAGTTGAACGATGAGGTCATGGCGTTCTTGCGCGACACCAGGATCACAATGCCGTTCTCCTGGCGCATTACCATGCCGCGAAATTCCCTTGCACTGGTCGCAGTTGGCAGGTCTTGCACGGACATGGCCTGAACAGACTCAAATCCACGCACGACCGTAAAATCCTCATCGCGCCTGACCATGACCACACTCAGGATGAACACATCCTGCGTGGTAAAGCTGCGCCGCGAGAACCGGTAGAAACCATTCGGGAATAGCTCTGTCGGAACACCCGCAACACCGCTTGTTACATAGTCGCGCAGATACGGGCTGGACGGCATTCCGGTGCCGGCCATGATTTGGTCCACCGGCTCAAGTAAAACCCGCGCATCGACGTCAAAAAATGCGCAGATTCGTGCCAAGACATCCGGCCGCGGAAAGCTTTCTCCCGACAGGTAGCGGTTAAATTGGGTACGGTTTATGCCGAGCTGACGTGATAAATATGAAACAGATGTGTAAGAAGCGGCTAGTTGCCGGAGGTTGGCACCAAATACATTCCGCAGTTCGGATGGTGATTTCGTGCTCAAAGCGGGATCCATTCTCCGTATTTGGGGGCTACCTGCCTGCCTGCATACTAAAACAATCAGTGTGCAAAACCATGTGACGCTACTCAGCGTCAGTTATGCTTCAAAACGGACACAAATACAATCGTGCGTTGACGCATGGGGTTCAGCTAAAAGTTAACGGGTCATACCGGGTTTTAGCGAAGGGAACAGAGCAAAGACATGATTGGTGTTGTACTTTGGAGCGATCTCACAGAACGAAAAGCGGTTTTCTGGTGTGAAGATCAGGGTGATTTGGCCTACTACGGCGGTTCTCTAAGCAATATGGACCGATTTGACGACATGAAAGCCGGCGATATGGTCAGTTTCGATCTCACCTTCGAGCATAAGATGCGCATCGCGCATAATGCGAAACTAGTTGAAACGAAGGCGTGCAAAAACTTGGCGGACCGTTTGCGCGATACGTCCAGAACGGAAGAGACCTTGCCTGCGTCCGGCGACATCTCAATCGTCGTGCCTTTTCCACAAAGAACCGTTCATGCCGGACCTGAACGACGGATCAGCAACGCATAACAGCGTCGGCGTGCAGCTTCACCACGCCGCACGCCTCCGGTAGGGCGGGCGGTCAGCCGCCGCGAGAAAGTGCCGCGACGCCAGTGCGCGCAACTTCTGCGAGCCCCAGAGGGCGCATCAGGTCCGCGAAGGCGTCGATTTTATCCGGCGCGCCGGTGATTTCGAAAACAAAGCTTTCAAGCGTGCTGTCGACCACATTTGCCCGAAAGATATCGGCCAGTCGCAGCGCTTCGACCCGCTGTTCGCCCTTGCCGGACACCTTGAACATCGCCAGCTCCCGCTCGACACTGGCACCCTCAACGGTCAGATCATGCACTTCAACCACTGAAACGATGCGGCCCAGTTGCGCCTTGATCTGCTCGATCACCTGCGGCGTGCCCGACGTGACGATGGTGATCCGGCTGAGGTGGCCGGTGTGGTCCACCTCGGCCACAGTCAGGCTGTCGATGTTGTAGCCGCGACCGGAAAACAGACCGATGACACGCGCCAGAACCCCGGGTTCGTTTTCGACCAGAACGGCCAGGGTGTGGCGTTCGACCACATCCGAGAAATTAGGCCGTAGGTTGTAGGCGGAATGGCTGGTGGCGCCTTTTTTGATTTTTAGAGCTGACATCTTTGGTTCCTTCATTCTTGCATCGGAAACTTTCAAAGTTTCCGTCCGTTTTCTTTGAAAGAAAACGATCTACACCAACACCGCACCGTCCTTGTCGATGACCATTTGTGTATCGACATTCTCGCCCATAATCATCTCGTTGTGCGCTTTCCCTGACGGGATCATCGGATAGCAGTTCTCGTGCTTTTCAACGAGGCAATCAAAGATGACCGGACCATCATGGTTCAACATCTCCATGATCGCATCATCCAGATCATCCGGGTCGGAGCACAGGATGCCCTTGGCGCCAAACGCTTCGGCCAGTTTCACGAAATCAGGCAGGCTCTCGGACCAGCTGGACGAATAGCGTTCGCCATGCAGCAATTCCTGCCACTGGCGCACCATGCCAAGCCGTTCGTTGTTCAGGATGAATTGTTTGACGGGCAGATTGTACTGCATCGCCGTGCCCATCTCCTGCATGTTCATCAGCCACGATGCTTCGCCCGCCACGTTGATCACAGTGGCCTCCGGATGTGCCATCTGCACGCCGATTGACGCAGGGAAGCCATATCCCATGGTGCCAAGGCCACCCGAAGTCATCCAGCGGTTGGGATCTTCAAACCCCAGATACTGCGCAGCCCACATCTGGTGTTGGCCCACTTCGGTACAGATATAGCGGTCGTGACCCTTGGTCAGTGCTTCAAGCCGCGCCAGCGCGTGCTGTGGCTTGATCGTGCCGCCCTTCTGATTGAACTTCAGGCAATCCACCGCGCGCCATTCCTCGATCTGTTTCCACCATTTCGCCACAGCTTCGGAGTTGGTCTTGCGGCCACGCGACTTCCAGATCTTGAGCAGATCTTCCAGTACATGGCCCACATCGCCCATGATCGGGATGTCGACACGGATGACCTTGTTGATCGACGAAGGATCAATGTCGATATGTGCCTTTTTGGACTTCGGGCTGAACAGGTCGACCACACCGGTGATCCGGTCGTCAAAGCGCGCCCCGATGTTAATCATCAGATCGCAGCCGTGCATTGCCATGTTCGCTTCATAAAGCCCGTGCATCCCCAGCATACCGAGCCATTTGTCACCGGACGCCGGATAACAGCCGAGACCCATGAGGGTAGAGGTGATGGGAAAGCCAGTGGCCTCGACCAGTTCGCGCAACAATTGGCTGGCCCCGGGACCGGAGTTGATCACGCCGCCACCGGTGTAGAACACAGGGCGCTTGGCTTTCTCGATGGCGGCGACCAATTCGGTGATTGCCTCCAGATCGCCTTTCAACTGCGGTTGGTACCGCGAGGTCGAGGGCGCCTTGGGCGTATAGGTGCCGGTGGCAAACTGCACGTCTTTCGGGATGTCGATCAGCACCGGACCGGGACGGCCCGAGGTTGCGACATGAAACGCCTCATGCACAACCCCGGACAGTTTATCGGTCTCTTTCACCAGCCAGTTGTGTTTGGTGCAGGGGCGGGTGATGCCAACGGTGTCGGCTTCCTGAAATGCATCCGATCCGATCATGAATGTTGGTACCTGTCCGGTCAGCACCACCAGCGGAATGGAGTCCATCAAGGCGTCTGTCAAACCGGTCACCGCATTTGTCGCACCGGGACCAGAGGTCACCAACACAACACCGGGCTTTCCGGTCGAGCGCGCGTACCCTTCGGCGGCATGCACCGCACCCTGTTCGTGGCGCACCAGAATATGCTTGATCGAATTTTGCTGAAATACCTCGTCATAGATCGGTAGGACCGCGCCGCCGGGATATCCGAATACGGTGTCGACACCTTGATCAATCAAGGCTTGGACGATCATTTTGGCTCCGGTCATTTTGCGTGTCATGGTCTTGCTCCGTGAGGCGTTCAGTTTCTGTGGCGCATAAAAAAGCCCCCGAGGATGTCGGGGGCGCATGGGATCGAATATGGTTAACCGTTACCGGCCCATGCGCGTGTGTCCTACGATGACGACTAGTTCTGTCATGCCTAAAGGCTCCTTACTGCGTTTGCGGACATTATGAAGGCTGATCGGAGGCGTCAACAGGGAATTTCGTGAAAATATGTCGCAGCGGTCGATTTTTGCGACATTATATTTCGTTTGGCGGGTCTCTGGTGAAATAACACGGGTTTGCGCGGCGCGTTTCAAGGGTTAGCCGCTAAAAAGGGAAAGAAATCCGGGCGAACAGGGATACCCGAGGCTGGCTTCTGGCCGGTCAGTGCAGATGTGAAGAAACCGGCGAGCTTGCCCTGTATCTCGCTAATCGCAATGTAGAAATCCGGTATGCCGGTTGCTGCGCAAGGAGCGCCGGACGACCTCGATGGGTTTGCCAGAGCTTGAACCCAGGCAGCGCCATGCTTTTCCACCCATCCAATGACCGATTGCTGTAGACCTGCTATGCAGGCGACTTGCGTCGCGGATATGACCACACTGATTTTCGGAGTGCGCCAGGATGACACGGAACTCGCCAGAACTCCTATCGGTATGCCGGCGATGGCTTGATGCGGTTCAAGACGGGCGCGGGAATGAAATCGAGAATATACTCACGGACCGGGATCATATGCTGTTCATCGGCACTGGACAGGATGAACTGTGGTCTGGTGTCGCTGTGCAGTCCGCAATTGCTGAGTTTTTCGGCTCAATTCCAACAATTATCAAACAGGAAGAGACCTTTGGCGAAGCCTACGAAAACGGTCGTGTGGGGTGGGTCTGTTTCGCGCACAATGTGACTTTGGCGCATGAGCCGGACAAAGTGGTCGCTGTTCGAAACACCCTGATCTTTGCGCTTGAAGACGGGATCTGGAAGATGGTGCACCGGCATGGCTCCGTTCCTCTTGCGAACGAAAAGTTTGTCGGCTTCAAACAAACAGCAATTGCGGATCTGGTTGCTGCAACTGCAGAGGGTTTAACGATTGACCAGCAAGACGGCAAGCGTCTGTCATGTTCACCGCCATTGTGAATTCGTCAGGGCTGGCGTCGGTCATGGGCGACCGTTTGTGGACATCGGAGGTGTCGCAGCACTTCAGTCAACTCAAACAGATCATCGAAGAAGAGAAGGGGCAGTTCGTAAAATCCTTGGGAGACGGGACACTCTCCAGCTTCCCGAAACCTGCTTTGGCGCTTGAGGCGGCGCGGCGTATTCACGAGGCAATCAAAGTGTCAGACGGCCCCGCAATCTCGTTGCGCATCGGGATCCACACCGGAAAGGGTGTTCGGAAGGATGATGATTTCTTTGAATCGGTCGTCAACAAGGCCGCACGGATCGCGACAATTGCGAAGCCAGATGAAACCTGGGTGTCAAATGTCACATAAGATCTGATTGATCAGGACGCAGGCTACACTCTGGCCAAGGCCGGTCGTTTCGAATTGGATGGGCTGGAGGGCATGCATGCGATCTGGTCATCGACCTAAAGCTTCGTGCCCAGCCGGTTTGGGAATGATCTTCGGATGCCATTTGCCCGATAGCTTTTTTCTTCTAAGCAAGCCTATCACAGCCGCACGCCGGTCCCCTGCAATACACCATGTTCCAGCGCATAGCGGGTCAGGCCAGCGGTGCTGGAGATACCAAGCTTGCGTTTGATGTTCTTACGGTGCGTCTCTACCGTGCGAACCGAAATATCCAGCACGCCTGCGACTTCTTTGTTTGAACGGCCCGAAGCCAGCTGCAACAGGATGGTCTGCTCGCGCTCTGTCAATGCCTCGCGGGCGCCGTTCATCTTGGGCGCGATGGAGCCTTGCGCGCCCGTGCATAGATACCGCTCGCCTCCCATCACCACATCAATCGCTTTCCGGATCTCTTCTGTCGGCACATCTTTCAGCAGATAACCCATCGCGCCGTGGCTAAGCGCCGAGGCGATGTATTCCGGATTGTCATGCATCGACAGAATAACAATGCGCGTGCCGGGACGGCGCTCCAGCACCATTTCCGTTGCAGTCAGTCCGCCAATATCAGGCATATTCAAATCCATAAGGATCACATCGGGGTTCAGCTCCTCGAGCTGGTCAATGACAGCACGCCCGTTGCTGAGCGTGCCGATCACGGTGATATCGTCATAGCTTTCAAGAATGGATTGAATGCCCTCGGCGACCATCGGGTGATCATCGACAATAACAACGCGAATTGACTGACTCATTCAGCGGCTTCCTTGGGTTGATCGGTGCTTTCCGGCGGCAGCATATGGCTGAGCGGGACGGTAGCTTCAATAGTGGTGCCACTCCCCTTGGTCGCCTGGATCTCCAATGTGCCGCGCAACTGCTCCATCCGTTCTTGCATGTTGCGCAGGCCCAGCCCGGCCGAGGCTGCGGATCGGTTATCGCCAAGTCCGCGTCCGTTGTCACTGATGCGCAGGGTCGCACCCCGCCGGTGGCCGCGCAATTTGACCTCTATGCGCGTTGCACCGGCGTGCCGTTCGATGTTGGTCAAGGCCTCTTGGGCTATGCGGTAGAGTGCGATCTTTGCTTCATTGTCCAGACGGTTGCGAAACACCACCGTATGGAATTCACAGATGATGCCGGTGCGGGCCTCGAATTCTTCTGTCAGCGTCTTTAACGCCGGACCAAGGCCCAGATCATCCAGCACACCGGGGCGCAAATCGCGGCTGATGCGGCGGACTTCCGTGATCGCCTCGCTCAGCGACCCGATGCCTTTGCCCAAAGGCTCATCCGCGCTTGCATCGCCGCGTTCCAGCTTGCGCCGCGCATTTTCCAAGGCATAGCGCACACCGACCAAAATCTGGCTGATGCCATCGTGCAATTCCCGCGCCACACGGCCACGCTCCTCTTCCTGAGCGTCAAAAACCCGTTGGGCGAGCTTTTTCAACTTGGCATCCGCAAGACGGCGTTCCCGCAGATTGATCAGCATGCCGGTGCCAAAAACAATCAGTAGGGCCACAAGTGTGATCCCGCCGATATGCACAAAGGTCCGCTGCACGCGCCGCTCCACATCCGCCCGTGCCGTGGCGATGGACCCTAACACATCGTCGATAAACACACCTGTCCCCACTGCCCACCGCCAGGAGGGAAAAGAGGTGACATAGGTGATCATCCGCGCCTCCTGTCCGGTTTCAGTCTTGGGCCAGAGATAGCTGTGATAGCCGGCGCCGTCGCGGGCTATGCGGATCAACTCATCCACCACGGGTGTGCCTTCGCTGTCGGTCTCGCCCGACCAATTCACGTTGATCCGGTCCGTCTGGCGCGGGCTGACCAATTGGGTGCCGTCATAATCATAGACAAAGAACTGTCCCTCTTCGCCATAGATCATTGCCGACAGGATCTGGGCCACGCTTTCTTTGGCAAGGTCATCGTCGGGGGCGGCATTGCCATAGATAAAGTAGAACCCGTTGCGGGCCTGCGTAACGTAATTGCGTAGCTCGGCCTTCTTGGCATCAATGAGCTGGGTTTCGAGCGTAAAGATCTCGCGTTCGGCCAGCGCGCGCGCTTGCAACGCCACCAGCACGGCAATGGCGGCCACCGCAAAGATCAGGGGGATCGTCGCCAGCAGCGTCAGCTTTTGGGCATAGCTGAAGGTGTATCGGGGCAGAAACCAGTGCATGTGCGATTCGATACGCCGAATCGACGGCAATTCAAAGAGCCGCAGGATTTGCAGGTCTGCGCAGAGTTGGGATCAAACCATGTTAACGGCAAAAAGTTCATTGATTTCAAATCGGTATGCCGAAATTACTGTCTCTCTCCGTAATACTAGGTATTTTACTTTCCGAACGCCACGTTACGGTACGCCCACTTGAAACGACCCGCAGCCGCAAAAAGACGGTATGCGGGCATCCTACTCGGGAGGAGTAACCCTATGGACCGTCGTTCATTTCTGAAGACATCCGCGCTTGGCGGCACAGCCGCCGCCGCAACCACACTCGCCGCACCTGCCTATGCGCAAGGCAAGCGAACGCTGACAATGGTCACATCATGGCCACGCGGTTTTGCCGTTCTGGACGATGCGGCAACGTATCTGAACAACATGGTCAACGAGATGTCTGACGGCACTCTGACAATCGACAAAAAAGCCCCCGGCGAACTGGTTGGCGCTTTTGAAGTGTTTGACGCTGTTTCATCCGGTCAGGCCGACATGTACCACGCTGCTGACTATTATTTCATAGGTCAGCACCCGGCATATGCCTATTACACGGCTGTTCCTTTCGGCGGCACGGCGCAAGAGCTGACCAATTGGTACCACCACGGCGGCGGTCACGAGCTGCACAACGAGCTGGGCGAGATCTTTAACCTCAAGTCCTTCCTCGCAGGCAACTCCGGCTCGCAGTCCGGTGGCTGGTTCCGGAACGAAATCAAATCTGCTGCAGACTTCAACGGTCTCAAGTTCCGCATGCCCGGCCTTGGCGGCAAGGTTCTGGGTGAGCTGGGCGCATCCGTTCAGAACATTCCGGGCGGCGAACTTTACCAGGCGCTGTCTTCGGGTGCTCTGGATGGTCTGGAATGGGTTGGACCCTTCGCAGACGAGCGCGCGGGCTTCCAGGAAGTTGCCAAAGTCTATTACACAGCGGGCTTCCACGAGCCAGGTTCCGGCCTGACCGCGGCGGTGAACCTTGATGTGTTCAACGAACTGTCCCCAGCGCACCAGAAGATCATCGAATACGCAGCGATGGCGACAACGCACACGCAGCTGGCTGAAACACTGGCCAACAACGGCGCGGCCCTTGCGCGCCTGCAGCAGCAGGGTGTGAAAACCATGCAGTTCTCCGACGATGTCTGGGATGCATTTGGTGCCGCATCTGCCAAGGTGATGGACGAAAACATGGGCGACGAGTTGTTCGCACGGACCCGCGAAAGCTTTGAAGCCTCACTCACGTCTTCTGCTGAATGGCTGTCGAAATCAGACGCCTTCTACGTCGAGCAGCGCGAGCGTGTACGCGCGAACATGTAAGCGACACCGCTTTTTACGAATTCAAGGGCCGCGCTTTTCGCGGCCCTTGATGCACATTAAGAACAATGCGCGGCAATGACCGCATCTGCACGCAGAAGGGACACCTCCCGGACGCAAGCGGGGAGGGGAGTTTATGGAAAACGACGTAGTATGCGAGGGATTTTTCCGCGCAGCTGAGGGCGCAAAGATCAGCTGCCTTGATAAATTCCAGGACGGTGGATTGATCCAGTTCATCTTAGGCAATTTTCTGGAAGCCTTTTACAACTTTTTCGCCGCCGTCTTGCAGCCACAGCTTTGGCTGGACTGGTCCAATTCCGAAGCGCTGATGCGGTTCATCTATTATGGCGCATCGGTCGAATTCTTCTTTGTCTGTTTTGTGGGTCTGCTGGTGCTGACCGCGTTTGCCATGTGGCACCGCCCGTTGATGTGGGCTGTCGTACGGGGGCTGGAATGGTTCGGCAACGGCATAGGGCGCCTGTTTGCCTGGGCCGGTCTGATCATGGTGATCCAGCAGATTATCATCGTCTTCATGCAACGCATTTTCACACGCCCCGATATCTCGGTCGGGTTTGGCATCCCGCTGCAATTCGACATTTCGTGGTTCGCCGAAGAGTTGAAGCTTTTCAACGCGTTGGTGGTCTGTCTTTGTGTCAGCTACACCTTTATCCAAGGCGGCCATGTGCGGGTTGACCTGTTCTATGCCGGCGCAAAATTCCGCACCAAAAAGATCGTCGATATGTTTGGTGCGGTGTTCTTCATGCTGCCTTTCGCTGTGGTAACATGGCTTTACGGCTGGTTCTTCATGTGGCGTCATCTGGTCACGCCGAACCCGTCCGCCTCTGACTCGCTAGAGCTTTTGCTACGCAAATCGCGGGTTCTGAAGTGGAACGTTGAAACCATCGGGTTCTCGCCCAATGGGTTCAACGGTTACTTCATCTTCAAAGTCCTGCTGTGCCTATTCTGCGTGATGGTGATGTTGCAAGCCATTGCCATCTTCTACCGCAGTTATTGCGAGTTCATGGAAGGCCCGGAGTCTGAAAATAAATACCTCGACAAGGACACCCTTGGCGAAGGCGAAGAAGCATACGAGGGAACACACTGATGTTTTTCGGGTTGGACGGGGTCGAAGTTGGCCTGATCATTGTATTCATCTGCCTTTTTGGTGGCATCCTGTCAGGCTTTCCGGTGGCTTTTGCCATCGGTGGTGCGGGCATCATCTCTTTCGGGATCATTGCGGCGCTCGATAGTGCGGGGCTGCTGATCCATCAGGCGATCGACACCTCATCGGATGCATATCGCGCGCTGATCAATTCGGGGATCCGCGAGGATACCGTATCGGTCTTCCGATACCCTGACCTGCCGCGCATTGGGGAGCCGGTGTTCCCCTCGGGCTGGGAAGTTGCCCTAGACCGCAATGTATCTTTCATCGTGAACCGCATGAACGAGCGCGTTTTGGCGGGCCAGTCGATCGAGACGCTGCTGGCGGTGTTGATGTTCGTTCTGATGGGCATCACGCTGGAGCGCTCCAAGATTGCCGACGATCTGCTGACCACAATGGCCAAGGTGTTCGGACCTTTGCCCGGTGGTCTGGCGGTTTCGGTTGTGGTTGTGGGCGCATTCCTTGCCGCATCAACTGGGATTGTCGGCGCGACCGTGGTGACCATGGGTCTGCTGGCGTTGCCCACCATGTTGCGCAACGGCTATTCGCCTGAAATTGCTACGGGTGTGATTGCCGCATCGGGCACGTTGGGGCAGATCATTCCGCCCTCGATCGTGATCGTCCTGCTGGGCACACTGGCGGGCGATCTTTACTCTGCGGCGCAAGAGGCCCGCGCGCAATCGGCGGGCTGTACCGACGCGCTGACGCTTTTGGGTGAACCTGCTGTTGTCTCTGTCGGGACGCTCTTTCAGGCCGCTCTGCTGCCTGGCATCCTGCTGGCGCTGCTCTATGCGCTTTATGCTTTTGGCTATGCCTTGCTGAACCCCGAACACGCACCTGCGGTCGAGATGGGGTCCACCAATTCCGAAGCAATCACCCGCAACGAGGCCTTTACCTGGTTCCTTGGCGTACCTGCATTGCTGATCGTGGGTACGATTGTTCTGGGGAACCTCGGGATCGTCGGCAGCCAGTCGACAACCGTCTCAAGCTTTTCCGACATTGGCGAAGCCGCAAGCCTGCGCACGAATGTAGGGGAGGAATGTAAGGCCTCGATGATCGAATTGCACGGGCAGGACGCTTGGGACCGCGCGGTGCAAGAGCAACAGGTCATCGAAGAAGCAGGTGGTCTGACACAGTCAGAGCGGCTGAGCGAGGAGGCATTGGCAGAGAGCCAGGCCGCCAAGATCGCCAATGCAGCCCCCATCGGGACCGGTGTTGCGATCCTGCTGGTGATCTTGTCCCTGTTCCTGACAATCGGACGCGGTGTATCGCCCTCGGCTCAGACCCGTCCGTTGATCATCGGCGCGGTGGGTGCGGTACTGGCAGTGCTGGTTGATATCATGTTGATTGGCCCCACCACATCAGCGGGACTGACCGTGGTCCTCATGGCCCTTCCATTCGCGCTTTTGATCTACGGTGTGGTCTATGCGACCAAGCTTTGTGCGCGCAACGAGTTGATCCGCGTGGTGTTCCCACCCCTGATGCTTATCGTGGCGGTGCTTGGTTCGATCCTTGGGGGGATCACCAACCCGACACCGGCAGCGGCCCTCGGGGCAGGCGGCGCGATCATGTTGGCGGCCTACCGCAAACTCAAGGATGAGGACCGCTCGCCCAAGGTGATCATCTGGTCCACGCTGGCGATTGTGGTCTGCATTCTTGTGGGCGTGAACTTTGATCTGCGGATTAATCAGGAAGGTGTGAGCGCGGAAAGCTGGATCGCTTTCTTTGTGGCTTATGGTGCGTACCTTTATGCGATCTTCGGCTTGCTGTTCTCTTGCTGGGTCCTGTTCACCTCGGGCGTTCTGACCCCGGTTGTGCGCGAAACGGCCAAGGTGACGTCGATGGTGTTCACCATCCTGATCGGTTCGCAATTGCTGAACCTTGTGGTGATCAGCTTTGGCGGGGAGCATTATATCCAGCAGTTCCTGAAGTCCTTCGACAACGAGTTGACCGTGTTCCTGCTGGTCATGCTGGTCTTGTTTGTTCTGGGCTTTGTGCTGGATTTCCTGGAGATCATCTACATCGTGGTGCCCATCGTTGGCCCTGTGATCTACGGCGGCACGTTCGATCCTAAGTGGGTGACGATCATGATCGCCGTGAACTTGCAGACGTCCTTCCTGACGCCCCCCTTCGGCTTTGCGCTTTTCTATCTGCGCGGGGTGGCTCCGGCGAGCGTGACGACCCGGCATATCTACCGCGGGATCATCCCCTTTGTGCTGATCCAGGTGGCGGGGCTTGCGATCCTTTGGTTCTTCCCCGCGATCGTGACCATTGTACCGGACCTGATTCCGAACTGATCACCGGTTGCTGGTTTTGATCCAAAAGAGAGGCCGCCCAAGGGCGGCCTCACGTCATTCTGGATGGATGGTAGAGAGCTCCGGGACGGACGCGATGTTGCACGCGTGGCAGAGGTGCCAAGCGGTATATAAGGCCAAAAAGAGAAAGGGGCGTTTAGCGGCGGCTGCGCGCCATATCGGGCAGGGCGATATTTGCGACCTGTTCGGCAATAGGATCATTGCTGAGCGGGTGCTGCTCCGGTTCGAACGCATCGGGGTTGCGCATCTTTTGCCATGCGCCGCCCATGTAGACTTCCAACCCTGAGAATTTCGCCTTGTAGCCCATCTTTTGGCTGCCGGGCACCCAGTAGCCAAGATAGACATAAGGCAGGCCTGCGGCGCGGGCGATTTCGATGTGGTCCAGAATGATGTAGTTGCCCAAACCGTCGCGGGGGCGGTCGGGGGTGTAGAAGGAATAGACCATGCTGACACCGTCGCTCAGCACGTCTGTCAGGCAGACGCCGATCAGGTCGCGGGTTTCGTCGTCGGTGTATTCGATGACGCGGCTGCGGATCGGGGTTTCCTCGATCATCGCGGCGAATTCGAACACATCCATATCGGCCATGCCCCCATCCGCATGGCGGCTGTCCAGGTACCGGCGAAAGAGCGCGTATTGGTCTTCGGTGGCCCAGGGCGACGTCGCGCGGCGGGTCAGGCCGCTGTTGCGGTTGATTGTGCGGCGCTGGCTGCGACTGGGTTTGAAAGCCGAGACATCGATGCGCGCTGAAAGGCAAGAGGCGCAATCGGCACAGGAGGGCCGGTAGAGCACATTCTGTGAGCGCCGGAAGCCTTGCGTTGACAGGCTGTCGTTAAGATCGGTGGCCGCCTCGCCCTGCAGGGCGGTGAACAGTTTCCGCTCCATCCGGCCCTCGAGATAAGGGCAGGGTTGCGGGGCAGTCACATAGAACTGCGGTGTCAGGGGAAGGGTGTGGCGCATAAATTCCGTTCTCTCGTCGCCCAAAAGTGTAGCGCCCGAGGTACGGGTCGCCAAGCCCGTGTTTTAATAAAATGCCCGCTGACTTGGGGGAAATGGTTAACGCCGCCGGTTCAACGCCACGGTGCCCAGCACCATATCCGTCAGCCCCTGCTTGCGTTCCGACGCCAGCATCAGCACGATCGAGATCAGCTGGAGCGGGGCCATCGCGAGTGAAACCGAATAGCCCAGCGTATGCAGGACGGCCATGCCGCCATCGAGGGGCCGGTCGTCTGACTGGCGTAATTCCATCGAGAAGAGCCGCATGCCCCATGTGGCAGAGCCGCTTGCTAGCGTTGCGACACGGTAGAGGAACCCCACCACCAGAAACAGGAAGGGGAAAAAGAAAATGCCGGTGAAGAAGGTAAACGGCAGGATGACAAGACAGAGCACGACGATCACCAGCAGGTCGATACACCACGCCAGCAAACGTTTGGTCGGGATGCCTTGGTAGAACTCGGGCTGGCTATGTGGATCGGGTGTCATGAGTATCCTCGAAAATCTGTCAGAAGGGTAGGCCCCCGATGAAACCGGGAGCCTGAGGTGTTCAGGCTTCAGCAGCCGTGTCGTTGCGCTTGGCCCGGTCATTCATGAATTCATCGAATTCAGCCTTGTCCTTGGCATCGCGCAACCGCTCGAGGAAGGCCTCGAAATTCGTCTGCTCTTCTTCAAGGCGGCGCAGGGTGTCGGCCTTGTAGGCGTCGAATGCGCTGTTGCCGGTAGAGCGGGTGGATAGGGTGCTGCGGGTACGGCGGGCGGTACAAGATTTTCCAGTAAACATACGTTTGCTCCAGATCATATAGGCAAGAAGGGCCAGGCCGACGGGCCAGAAGAAGATAAAGCCAAGAACTATCACGGCAATCCAGGCGCCTTTGCCTTTATCATCCAGCCACATTTCGCTGCGGGCAAACCAGTTTGGCCGGCGGGCATAGTCTTGGGTTTGGGTCATCGTTGTCATGGGTCGCGCCTTTCTGCGTAAGGGCCAGACTGCGGCCCGATGTCTCAAAGGTCTTATGTGAATGCCTTTTACATCAACCAAAATGGGTATTCTGTCGGCGTGTGCAAGGGTCAATGTGAAAGATGTTTACATTTTTTTGAGAAGGTCAGTAAATTCAGCAACTTGTGCGCCGGAAAGCTGCCTCATATCTGATGGAGCCATGCCAAAAACGTGGTGCGGCGTGCCTGCGGCTGCCCATATTTGGTCGAATTGAAGCAAGGTAGCATCGAACCATTTACGGCAGGGCGTGACGTGACCAATCGGTGAAACGCCTCCGATGGCAAAGCCGGTCTGGCTGCGAATCAAAGCGGCATCGGCTTTGCCCAGGGCCTCCCCGGCCAAACAGGCAGCAGCGGCAAGATCGACCTTTTGTCCGCCAGCTGTAATGAACAGTACGGCCTCGCCCGAGGTTTCACCGCGCAGGACGATGGATTTGGCGATTTGATCTACTTCGCACCCCAAGGCCGCAGCAGCATCGGCCGCTGTCCGCGAAAGGGCCGTCTCCGTGATCTCGACGGTAACACCGGCGCTGTCCAATGCAGCGCGTACGCGTTTCAGGCTCTTGCTCATGGCGCGACAGTCGCGCAAAGCTGCGGACATGACAAGCAACCTCGCCTCACTATTGACCCGAACCCCGCGTGTATTTGACAACGACCGTGCGCAGGACGCAGCCCGTCTGGTCCCGGACGTCCCACCGGAGGTACGTGCGTTGATCAGCGGAGCAGCGTCCTGTGCGCCCTATTTGATGTCTCTGGTAGAGAAAGAAGCGGCCTGGCTTGCGCAAGCGGTGCATAATCCGCAGGCGGCGGTGGCCCAGGTGATTGCCGAGGCGGCTGCCTGCGAGGGCGCAGATGTTGCGCACCATTTGCGGCAGGCCAAGCGCCGCGTGGCACTGATGACAGCGCTGGCCGATCTAGGTGGGGCATGGTCGCTGGAGCAGGTGACGGGTGCGTTGAGCGATTTGGCTGATGCAGCCTGCACAGCGGCCCTGCGGGCGGGACTGGCACCGCTGATCAAGCGTGGCAAACTGCCGGGAATGACCGAAGACGATCTGGAGGACGCGGGCGGCATGGTTGTGCTGGCCATGGGCAAGATGGGCGCGGGGGAGTTGAACTACTCATCCGACATCGACCTGATTTGCCTTTTCGACGAAAGCCGCTTTGACCCGGACGACTTTCATCAGGCCCGGACCACCTTTGTCAAAGCGACCCGCGCCATGAGCGGGACGCTGAGCGAGCTGACCGCCGAGGGCTATGTCTTTCGCACCGATTTGCGTCTGCGCCCCGATCCGTCGGTGACGCCCGTGTGTTTGGCGATGGAGGCGGCCGAGAATTACTACGAAAGTCTGGGCCGGACATGGGAACGTGCGGCCTATATCAAGGCGCGGCCCGCGGCGGGGGATCTGGCGGCGGGGTCGGATTTCATCGACCGGCTGCGGCCTTTCATCTGGCGCAGACATCTGGATTTCGCGGCCATTCAGGACGCGCATGACATGCGGCTGGCGATCCGGGCGCATAAGGGTCTGGGCGGCCCGATTACACTCCCAGGGCACAACATGAAGCTGGGGCGTGGCGGCATCCGCGAGATCGAATTCTTCACCCAGACGCGCCAGTTGATTGCGGGCGGGCGGGATGCGGAGTTGCGACTCCGCGGCACATGCGAAGGCCTCGCGATGTTGGGACAGAAGGGCTGGGTGCCATCGGATGCTGTTGATGTCCTGACCGAACACTACCGCGCGCACCGCACGGTCGAGCATCGTTTGCAGATGGTGCGCGATGCGCAGACCCATGATCTGCCGAAGACGCCCCATGGGTTCGAGCGGTTGGCGGCGATGATGGATGTGGATGTGCCTGCATTAGAGGCCGACCTGACGGCACGTCTGTCCGCCGTTCATGATGTAACTGAAGGCTTCTTTGCGGCGTCCCGCGCGCCTGGGGCTGAGGAGACAATCGAAGAAGAGCATGTGTTTGACGCAGAGACGCTGGGGCGCTGGCACAGTTACCCGGCCCTGCGCTCGGCCAGAGGGGCGGAAATTTTCGAGCGGTTGAAGCCCGACCTATTAGCGCGTCTGGCGCAGGCTGCCAAACCGGATGAAGCCCTACGGGCCTTTGATGGATTTCTGGCGGGGCTTCCTGCAGGAGTACAGTTGTTTTCACTGCTCAAAGCCAACCCACAGCTGGCTGATCTGCTCATTGACGTGGTCAGCACCTCGCCTGCGCTGGCGGGCCATCTGTCGCGCAATGCGGCTGTCTTTGACGCCGTCATCGGTGGCGATTTCTTCAGCGACTGGCCGGGCGAGGCGGGGTTGAAAGAGATGCTGGACGCAGTGCTGGCAGGGGAGCCTTCTTACGAAGCACAGCTAGACAACACCCGGCGGTGGGCGCGGGAGTGGCATTTCCGTATTGGCGTGCATTTGCTGCGCGGCCTGAGCGATGCAGATGTGGCGGGGCAGCAATACGCCGATCTGGCCCGTGCCGTCCTGGCCAGCCTCTGGCCTTCGGTCATCGCGCAATTCTCTACGCGGCATGGGCCGCCCCCGGGGCGCGGTGCGGTTATCCTTGGTATGGGCTCGTTGGGGGCAGGGCGGCTGACAGCGACCTCCGACCTTGATCTGATGGTGATCTATGATCCTGCCGGCGAAGAGACATCAGAGGGCAAGCGACCGCTCGCAGCGCGGACCTATTATGCGCGGCTGACGCAAGCGATGATTACGGCGATGACCGCGCCGATGGCACAGGGGAAGCTCTACGATGTGGACATGCGCCTGCGCCCCTCCGGCAATCAGGGGCCGGTTGCGACCAGCCTGGCGAGCTTCGAGAGCTACCAGAAAGCCGATGCCTGGGTCTGGGAACATCTGGCGCTGACGCGGGCCACGGTTGTAGCAGGTCCTCAGGCCATAAACGAAGAAGTCACCGCTTTGATCGCCGAAATCCTGCACCAACCCCGTGATGCGGAGCAGATCCTGAGCGAAGTGGCGCAGATGCGTAGCCGGATTGCGGCAGCAAAAGCCCCCGTCGGGCCTTGGGATGTCAAATTGGGACCGGGCCGGATGCAGGACATCGAACTGCTGGCGCAGGCGGGTGCCCTGATTACCAAAGGGGCCGCACATGACACGGGCCGCGCCCTGCAATCGGCGCAGGCGGCAGGTCTGTGGGACGGGGAAACGACCGCTGCTCTGGCGCGTGCCTATGACCTGTGCTGGCAATTGCAATGCGCGGGGCGATTGCTCTCTGCCAAGCCGTTGGGCGAAGCTGATCTGGCGCAGGCAGGTGCCAGTTTTCTGCTCCGGTCGCTCGGCTGCGACACGGTAGAGCAGGCGGCGGCACATTTGGCGCAGACCTGCGGCGCAGCAGCCGCTTTGATTGACAAGGTTGTGGCACCGGGGGACCCTTCATGAAAGGCGACGCAGAAGACCCCAAAGGCCTGATCCTGGAGGCTTACAGGATTGTGGAGATCACAAAACCGGAATGTCGCACGATCTTTCTGGATTGGGCACTCAGCTTGCCGCTAGAGCAAGAGACCGGGTCGACCCTGCGCATTCTATTAACGCGCTATGCAGCGGAGCATCCGGACCACCCGATGACCGAAGTCATGAACGAAGGGTTGACCGCTATGACCGCGCCGCGCCGCCGCGGCGGATGGCGGGCACGGCCGCGAAACTGACGTGTGAAGTGCCGGAAACACCAGCAAATTTGCAATAATTACGCCCTAATACTGCCCCAATCCTCATGTAGGTTTGACTGAACAAAAGCGCCCGTCTAATGCGCCAGTCTTGAGGTAAATATGCGTATATTGAAACTGATCGCCGCAATTCCCGTTGTCGCAAGCCTTGCCGCCTGTGCGGCCATGCCAGACATCGCCAGCCGTAATGCGCCGTTTGAGGCCGCAACCCCTACGGGTTCTGCACCGGCCACAAATATTGTGCACCCGGCCGCGCTGACGACCCAGCCCGATGCCTTGCCGGTCAGTGTGAGCGACATTCGCATTGTCGTACCGCGTGCGCTGAGCGTCTCGGAAACGAATACCTATTACCCAAAAGGCGATATCGTCTGGCGTGGTGATCCCATCGGCGACCGCCATGCGCAGGTGAAATCACTATTTGAGAATGGCTTTGCCGCAGGCACAGCCGACATGAACGGCCAAACCCCTGTGACTGCGGAGGTCGAGGTGGTGCGCTTTCATTCGGTGACAGAAAAGACCCGCTATACCGTGGGGGGCGTGCACAATATCGTCTTCGACATTACTGTACGCCGCGCCTCGACGGGTCAGGCACTCGCCCCCACGCGTCGGGTCGAGGCCAATCTGCCCGCATTGGGTGGTCGTTCCGCCATCGAAGCAGACCGCGCCGGACAAACACAACGTGTCCGTGTGACTGATCATTTGGCACAAGTGATCCGGCATGAACTGGCCCGCTTTGTGCAAGGCTAGCCACGCTGCCCGCAAAACAATGCTTTCGCAATGGCTGCGAAGGCTCTAAAGGGGCGCTATGACAGAGCCCCTTTCCCCCACCGCTTCATCCACCCTGCCGACCGTACGCCTGATGCCCAAGGCCAATGCCCGCGCCATCCGGCACGGTGCCCCTTGGGTTTATGCCAACGAAATGGTCGTGGATCGGCGCACCAAGAACCTCGCCCCCGGCACGCTGGCGCGGCTGGAGGATGCGGAGCGGTTGCCGCTGGGTTTGGTCAGTGTGAACCCTGCGTCCAAGATCATTGCACGGATGCTCGACAGCGATCCCGAAGCCGTCATTGATCAAAAGTGGTTCGAGGCGCGGATCGCCCGTGCGCTGGACCTGCGTCAGAAGTTTTACAGCGACCCCTATTACCGCCTGATCCATGCCGAGGCCGATGGCCTGCCGGGCGTGGTGATCGACCGCTTTGGCGATACATTTGTGGTGCAGCCGAATGCGGCCTGGGCTGATGTTCTCCTCGCGCCGCTTTGCGCCGCACTCGTGGCGGTGACCGGGGCGGTGAACGTGCTGAAGAACGCGGGCGGGCGTACGCGTGCGCTTGAAGGGTTGGACGATATATCCTCCGTCTTGGTAGGCGAAGCCCCAACCGAAGCGCTGCCGGTGCCAATGAACGGCGCAACTTATATGGCCGACCTCACGGGCGGGCAGAAAACCGGCCTGTTCTTTGACCAGCGGCCCAACCACGCCTTCACTGCCTCCTTTGCCAAGGGCGCACGGGTACTTGATGTCTTTGCGCATGTCGGCGGGTTCTCTCTTGCGGCGCTGGCCGCAGGGGCGGATCACGCGCTGGCTGTGGATGGCTCGGCACCGGCGCTTGCGCTGGCCGAACAGGGTGCTGCGGCGATGGGCATGCAGGACCGGTTTGCCATCCGTCAAGGCGATGCCTTTGACACGCTGGCCGCCCTGCGGGCTGAAGGTGCCGAGTTTGACGTGGTGATCTGTGATCCACCTGCTTTTGCCCCATCGCGCAATGCGCTTGAGGCAGGTTTGCGGGCTTATGAGCGGATTGCACGGCTTGCCGCACCCTTGGTGGCAGAGAATGGTATTCTGGGTCTGTGCTCCTGTTCCCACGCAGCCGATCTGTCGCAGTTCCGCAACGCTTCCGTGCGCGGGATCGGGCGGGGCGGGCGTAAAGGTGTGCTTTTGCATACCGGCTTTGCCGGACCGGACCATCCGCAACTGCCACAACTGGCCGAAAGCGGCTATCTGAAGTCGCTGTTCTTCCGGCTCTGATGGCACCACGCATCCTGATCGACGCTTGCGTGTTGTATCCGACAGTGATGCGCGAGATGGTGCTGGGGGTTGCCCGTCAGGGCCTGTTCGAGCCGATCTGGTCTGAACGGATACTTGAAGAATGGGCCCGCGCTGCGATCAAGCTCGGACCGACTGGGGAGGCGCAGGCCCGCGGCGAAATTGCACTGCTCCGCGCAAATTGGCCCAAAGCAGAGCGCCCCGCCGCGCCGCAGATTGCTGCCCGTCTTTACCTGCCTGATGCAGATGATGTGCATGTGCTGGCCGTTGCAGTGGATTCCAGTGCCGACAGCATCATGACCCTAAACGCAAAGGATTTTCCCAAAGGAACCCTAGCCGAGGAAGGGCTGGGCCGTGTCGATCCCGACGGCTATCTGATGCAGATCTGGATGGATCACCCCGAAGCTGTAGCGCAAGTGGGATCAGACGTGCTGGGCGTGGCGTGGCAGATGTCAGGCACCGATTGGGACATGCGGGCCCTTTTAAAGAAAGCACGTCTACCCCGGCTCGCGAAAGCCTTGGGCTAGCGCCCTATTCAGTCCGACTGGTGCCAGCGCATTTGCAGCTTTTGCAGCGCGTTGATCCGTTCGTCCGTTTTGGGGTGGCTCAGCAACCAAGCAGGGGCAGTGCCGCCGCCGGATTGGGTAAGCGCCTCGAGCTTTTTAAAAAGCGAGATTTGAGGGGCGACGCCAATACCTGCCTTTGTGAGCAGGGCGGCGGCATAGGCGTCTGCCTCATACTCATCGCCGCGTGACAACCGAGCGGCCAAAAGAGTGGTCAGCATATTGGCGATCCAGATGCCAATGAAGAGGATGAACCGGCCCAACACCATCACAAGCACGGTGCGCATGGCATTCTGACCAGAAAAGTCTATCATCCGTCGGCGCGAATGGCCCAAAGCCACATGACCGAGCTCATGCGCAATCACGCTGGCCAGTTCTTCCGCACTCACTTCGCCCGCGCGGAATTTGTTGTAAAACCCGCGTGTTATGAAAATGCGCCCGTCAGGCGCGGCAAGACCGTTCACAGGATCAATCTCGTAAATATGCACCTTGATCCGCTCCAGATCGAGCGCCTTTGCCAGACGGTCGCTCATGTCTTTCAGGGTGGGATCGACCAGTTCGCTCGATTTCGCGTCTAGCTCCTTTGCAGTGCGCCATGCCGAAAAGCGGTACATCACAAGAGCGTAGCCGATTGCCAGCAAAATGGGAAAGACGCGTATCATAGGCTCAATATGGGGGAAGTTCGGCGCGTAGCAACCCGTGCGCTATGGTATTTAAAAAAGGGTGAAGGGGAGGGACATCCTGTCACAGGCACGGAGGTGAGGACCGAACGGCCAGTGCGATGGATGAGGCAATCCGGCAGATCTGGGACCGTGCGACGGGGGGAGAGGGATACGGGAAAGAGACCTCCGCTGCACCGTACCGCAAGGATCAGCGGGTCAGCTCTTTGATCCCGCGGCTTAGACCCTCGAGTGTCATAGGCACCATCGCCTCCGGCCCGAATATCTCGCGGATCATGGCGATGGACTGGGTGTAGGGCCAGTATTTCTCTGGCACCGGATTGATCCACAGGCTGCTGGTCCACTGCTCGCGGGCACGGTTCAGCCAGACGGAGCCTGCCTCGGCATTCCAATGCTCGTTTGCGCCGCCGGGGTAGGCGACTTCGTAAGGTGACATGGAGGCGTCACCCACGAAAATGCATTTGTAATCAGGCCCATAGGTGCGCAGCACTTCATGCGTCGGGATTTGCGCATCCCAGCGGCGGCGGTTGTCTTTCCAGACGCCTTCATACAGGCAGTTGTGGAAATAGAAGTATTCCATGTGTTTGAATTCGGCTTTGGCGGCCGAAAACAACTCTTCAACCACCTTCACATGCGGATCCATTGAGCCGCCGACGTCGAGGAAAAGTAGTACCTTTACCGCGTTGCGCCGCTCGGGACGGGTTTTCACGTCGAGGTAGCCGTGCTCTGCTGTGGCGCGGATGGTGCCGTTCAGGTCCAGCTCTTCGGTTGCGCCATCCCGCGCCCAACGGCGCAGACGTTTCAGGGCCACCTTGATGTTGCGGGTGCCCAGCTCGACCGTATCGTCGAGGTTCTTGAACTCGCGTTTATCCCAGACCTTGACCGCACGCTGATGGCGCGATTCCTTCTGGCCTGCGCGGACGCCTTCGGGGTTGTAGCCATAAGCACCGAAAGGCGATGTCCCCGCCGTGCCCATCCATTTGTTGCCGCCCTGATGCCGGCCTTTCTGTTCTTCAAGGCGCTTCTTCAGCGTCTCCATCAGTTTCTCGAACCCACCCAGCGCTTCAATCTCGGCTTTTTCGGCATCGCTGAGATGCTTCTCAGCCATCTTCTCGAGCCACTCGTGGGGAATTTCAACAGCTTCAAGAACGTCGTCCAAGCTAATGTTTTCCAAGCCTGAAAAGGCAGCGGCGAAAGCCTGATCGAACTTGTCGATGTTGCGCTCGTCTTTGACCATCGACACCCGTGCGAGGTAATAGAAGGCCTCGACATCATAGGTGGCGATCCCGGCGGACATACCGTCGAGAAAGGCAAGAAACTCCCGCATTGAAACGGGGACTTTGTGGGCGCGAAGCTGATCGAAGAAGGGCAGGAACATAAGGCTACGTTAGGCCGCTGTCAGCCAACGGTCCAGCAAGACCGTGATGACCACACCCAGAAGTGCAAAGGCAATGCCGAAACTGGCGGCGTATTGCGCGATATCCATCCGGTTGCCGCCCCGCTTGCGGGCTGTCAAACCGCCGATGATGGCACCGATAATGCCGAGAACCGTATAGATCATAAGCGCTTGCGCCCCCGCGTTTAACCTTTGAGCGGGTTGAGCGATGCGATCTCGCGCAGCTTGGCACGCACGGCCCAATCCGGACCAAATCCGTACCGCGCCCAGCCGATGCTGTCCAGTCTGACGCTACGCGCTTCGGCATGGCGGTTCTCAAGCTCCAGCGCTTCAGAGCGCAGCAAAAGAAGGGTCGACAACAGGGCGGCGTTCTCGCTTTGGCGGGCGGTTTGCAGGTGCGGAGCAATCAGCCGCAGTGCCTCTGCGCCGGCACCACGGGTGATCGCATAGGCCGATAATTGCGTGGCCACATAGGCGCGGTGCAAGTCGGTGCCAGGCGTGTTCACATAATAACGTTTCGCGGCCAGATAATGTTTATGCGCGGCCCGGGGGTCCGAGGTTTGCAACACCCGGCCCATGGCATAATGCGCAAAGGCGCGGCGGTGGTCGGTCCATCCCATTGCGGTGGCAATGCGGATCGCCTCGTTCGCGGCGGTCTGCCGTCCGGTAAAGCTGATCGAGCGGCCAAGGGCTGTCTGAACAGCTTTGCTCCATTCGCGCGGCGTGCGGGTGGCAAAACGGGCGGGGCGTGCGATGCCGGCGGGATTGGTCCGGGCAAGAACAGCCGGAAGGGCAGCGGCGACCTGGCCTCGGGTCATCCCGGAACGCAACGCGGGATCATAGTAGGTGCGCAGGATCAGCATGTCGAACCCGGTCAGCACCGTGTGCACATTGTCATCATTGAAGACGGAATCGGGCAAACGGTAGAGATCGTTCAGCGGACCAAGCGCCTGCGCCAGTTCTTCATGCAGGCAATCGCGGACTTCTTGCGGGCTGGAATCGTTCGGCAAGAAGATCGCCAACCGTTCGCGTTTCTGCATCAACGTCCAGTTTGTCTGGGGCTGGCGGCGGGCCTTTTGATATTCGCCAAGCGAGGACACGTTCGGAGCGACAAAACAGGCTGCCTGAGGCAACACCGACCGGATGTCGGCGCGGGTCACAGCCTGAATGGTGATATTGGCCTGCGGTGCATTGCTTTGACGAATGTCAATCTTGGCTTCGTTGCGCAAACGCGACACCAGCCGGGCCAGATCCGGGCCAAGCGATGCAGGCGGGCTGCCGGTGACGCGGACCGTAATCGGGGTCTCGAAACGGGTCAGGACCGGCAGGCGGCGACCGCTTTCCATCTGGAATGACAGTTCAATGAAATCGAGGGCCAGATCGTTGTTCGACCGGATCGTGGCCTTTGGCGCACTCGATTGGAACATCTTCATCGGGGGCAGGGTGCTGATTGACGTGCTGGCGCGGGTGGCCACGTCATGCTGGGACGCAGGAACGCAGGCGTTCAGCAGCAGAACGAGCGGAAGAACCGACCGCGCTCTCATGTAACGGCCCCGAAGTTCTGTCGGGATTTTGCTGCACAAAACCGGGCACAGCGCACAGCCTCTGTGCGCACGAACTGTGCGAAATGATCATTCATAATTGCCTGCCTGCCCTTTTTGAGCCTTGGATTTCAGGGTTTTTCGCCTTCCATCCCGATCTTTCTAGGGAGCAATTAAGGCAAATTTGGGGCAAATAGGGCAGATTGAGGCAGGGTACATTCAATTTTAACGGGAATTTCAGATGGTGACAAAAAAGTGTCACATTTAGCGTGGTTTAGTCCATTTAGCTAACGTAACGTTAACTAAATGGAGTAAACTTGAGCAATCGCTGGCGAGCCCCAAAAGAAAACACCCCGCCAAGATGGCAGGGTGCATCACTTAACCGATAGTATCGCAGTGTTGGCGGTTTAACGTCCGCCCCGCGCCATGAAGGCAAGCCGCTCAAACAAATGTACGTCCTGTTCGTTTTTCAGCAGGGCACCGTGCAGCTTTGGCAACGCAGATGTACCGTCGCCTTTAAGGTCAGCGGCATCCATGTCTTCCGCCAGCAGCAACTTGAGCCAATCCAGCACTTCAGAAGTGGAAGGCTTCTTCTTCAGACCCTGCTGTTCGCGGATCTCGTAGAATTGCGTCAGGGCCGTGGTCAGCAGCTTTTCCTTGATGCCGGGGTGATGCACCTCGACGATCTTGCGCAAAGTATCCATCTCGGGAAACCGGATATAGTGAAAGAAACAGCGGCGCAGGAAGGCGTCGGGGAGTTCTTTCTCGTTGTTCGATGTAATGATGACGATCGGACGGTTTTCGGCCCTGACAGTCTCGCCTGTCTCGTAGACGTAGAATTCCATCTTATCGAGTTCTTGCAGCAAATCGTTCGGAAATTCGATGTCAGCCTTGTCAATCTCGTCAATCAGCAAGACCACCTTTTCGCCGGCCTCGAAAGCCTCCCAGAGCTTGCCCTTGCGGATGTAGTTTTTCACATCATGAACCCGCTCTTCGCCCAACTGGCTGTCGCGCAGACGGCTGACCGCATCATATTCATAGAGACCCTGTTGGGCGCGGGTGGTGGATTTGATGTTCCATTCGATCATCCGCAATCCCAGCGCGGTTGAGACCTGTTTGGCCAGCTCGGTCTTGCCCGTACCAGGTTCTCCTTTGACGAGAAGCGGCCGCTCGAGCGTGACCGCAGCATTCACGGCAATGGTAAGGTCGTCGGTTGCGACGTAATCGGCTGTGCCTTCGAATTTCATATGCTTTTCAATCCTGTGTCCGGGCATGCGGGTTCATCATTCGCCTATGCTTTAACCAAAAATCAAAGGGATTGTGTAGTGACAATTCCCAGATGCTAGGTTAGACGCGGCGTCACGGGGGCGATCTCGGGGAGAGGGGTCTCAAATGTCAGGGCTAAAAACTGTTGAGGGACAAAAGATGAAACAGGAAGTTTTTCTGCCGGATGATTATTCACCGGCTGAGGACGAACCGTTCATGAATGACCGTCAGGTGGAGTATTTCCGCCGGAAGTTGTTGAACTGGAAGTCCGAATTGATTGAGGGCAGCCGCGACACCATCGAGGCATTGCAGGACGGCACCCGCAATATACCCGATGTGACGGACCGGGCCTCGGAAGAAACCGACCGCGCGCTTGAACTGCGCACCCGTGACCGCGCGCGCAAGCTGGTCTCCAAGATCGACGGCGCATTGCGGCGGATCGAAGAAGGCGAATTCGGCTATTGCTCGGTCACCGGCGATCCGATTTCGCTCAAGCGTCTGGATGCGCGTCCCATCGCGACCATGAGCCTTGAGGCACAAGAGAAGCATGAGCGTCGCGAGAAAGTGCACCGCGACGATTGATCCGGTCACAGCCGTGACAGTTTGGTAGCAAAGAACGCCGGGGCCCGTCTCCGGCGTTTTGGTGCGAGGGCGGGAATATGGGCATTTCAAACGCAATTGTTGTGGGCGGTGGTATCGGTGGCCTGGCGGCCGCCGCTGCACTGGCGCGACGTGGCGTGGCAGTAACGCTGTTGGAACAAGCCAATGCGCTGCGCGAAGTGGGCGCGGGACTACAGATCAGCCCCAACGGGCTGGCCGTGATCAAGGCGCTTGGTGTCGAGACGCAATTGCGGAGCAAGGGTGCTGTAGAGGCGCAAGCAGTGGTCTTGCGCGACTATGCGCAGGGACGTCCGGTGGCGCGGCTTGATCTGGCGCGACTGCGGCCTGCGCAAAAGTACCTCTTTACCCATCGTGCGGATTTGATCGATACGCTGGCTGGTGCGGCCAAGCGGGCCAATGTGACGTTTGAATTGGGCGTGGCAGTGGCCAGCATCCGTCCCGGTCCGGTGCCCGCGGTCCAGATGTCGGATGGCAGCACGCGCCGCGCGGAACTGGTGGTGGCCGCCGATGGTATCCACTCAGTCGCACGACCCGTGTTGAACGGACCCGACAAGGCCGTGTACTCCGGACAGGTTGCGTGGCGCGCTGTGATCCCGAATGTGGTGGACCATCCCGCCGAAGCGCGGGTGCATATGGGGCCGGGCCGGCATTTGGTCAGCTATCCCTTGCGGGGGGCCGAGTTGATCAATCTGGTTGCGGTTGAGGAACGCAGTGCGTGGGCCGCCGAAGGCTGGCAGCACTGCGACAAGCCGGACAATGTGCGCAAAGCCTTTGCGGGCTTCGGGGGTGATGTGCCCGCGATGATCGCGGCCTTGGATGAGGTGACACTTTGGGGCCTGCATTTGCATCCGGTCGCGGCCAATTGGCATCAGGACGGCGTGGTTTTGCTTGGCGATGCTGCCCATCCAACACTGCCGTTTTTGGCGCAGGGGGCCAATATGGCGCTGGAAGATGCATGGGTGTTGGCCCAAGCGGTCACGCAGGCGGGGTCGGATGACCTCTCGGCATCCACAGCAGCCTATCAAAACCAGCGGATCAAGCGGGTGCGCCGGGTGATCGACGCCGCTGCCGGCAATGCAGCACGCTATCATCTCCGCCCCGGACCGATGCGCAGCCTCGCGCATCTTGGTTTACGCACAGCAAGCCGTCTGGCACCGGGCCGGATGCTTGGCGCGTTCGACTGGCTTTATGGTCATGACGTGACACGCCGCGATAAGGCTTGATGGGCCTGACCGCGGCGGCTGTTTTCATCACCCTTTGGCGCGATCCAGCATGCCGAAGAGGTCACGTGGATCATCGGGATCGGCCAATAGATCCAGTGGATGAAAGAGCTGTGTGTCCGCGAGCTGGTCGCGCACATAGCGCAGTGCCGAGAAATCCTCGATCGCAAAGCCCACACTGTCGAACAGCGTGATCTGGTCCGGGGCGCTGCGGCCCGTCTTCGCACCCGTCAGCACCTCCCAAAATTCGGTAACCGGATGATCCGGGCCCATTTGCTGGATCTCGCCTTCGATCCGAGTCTGTTCGGGGTATTCCACAAAGATCTCTGCTCGGTTCAGGATGGCGGGGGCCAATTCGGTCTTGCCGGGGCAATCGCCGCCGATGGCGTTGATGTGGACACCTGTGCCCACCATGTTGTCCGTCAGGATCGTCGCATACTGCTTGTCTGCCGTGCAGGTGGTGATAATCTGCGCACCCTCGATCGCTTCTTCTGCTGAGGTGCAGGTCACCACGCGCAACCCGCTCTTAGCCAGATTGGCCGCGCATTTCGCGGTTGCAGCCGGATCGATGTCGAATAGGCGTACCTCTTCGATCCCCACGATGCACTTCATCGCAAGCGTCTGGAACTCTGACTGCGTACCATTGCCGATCATTGCCATTACGCGGCTGTTCTTGGGGGCCAGCACGCGCGCCACGAGCGCCGATGTTGCCGCTGTGCGCAGGGCGGTCAGCACAGTCATCTCGCTTAGCAGCACGGGATAGCCGGTGGCCACGTCCGCCAGCAGGCCGAAAGCCGTCACAGTCTGCAACCCGCCTGCGGTGTTTGACGGATGGCCGTTCACATATTTAAAGCCATAGACATCACCATCAGAGGTCGGCATCAGCTCAATCACGCCAGTATCGGAATGGCTGGCCACGCGAGGGGTTTTGTCGAACAGTTCCCAGCGCTTGAAATCAGCTTCAATATAGTCAGCAATGCCCTGCATCATCGGTTCCAGCCCGATGTGGTGGATCAGCTTCATCATATGATCGACGGAGACGAAGGGCACGAGCGCCTTGGCGGAGGGGGTAAGGGTGGTCAACGGAGAGCTCCTTTAATAAGCGCGGGTCGGGCGGTCGAACACACGGCGGCCAAAAGCGGAGGCTGTGAGGTCCACCATCAGCGATGCGGTGCGGCCGCGTTCATCGAGAAAGGGGTTCAGCTCGACCAGATCGAGGGAGGTCATCAGCCCGCTGTCGTGCAGCATTTCCATAACGAGATGGCCTTCACGAACGGTCGCGCCACCGGGAACGGTGGTGCCCACGGCGGGGGCCACGGACGGGTCGAGGAAATCGACATCCAGCGAGACGTGCAGCAATCCGTTGGCGGCTGCCACCCGGTCAAGGAAAGCCGTCAGGGGCCGTGCGATCCCGGTCTCGTCAATCTCGCGCATATCGACATAAGTCACATCGCTTTGTTGTAGCGCATCACGCTCCGCTGCATCGACAGAGCGCAACCCGATGATGGCGACTTGTGCATGGGGTAACGGATCGGCAATCGCCGGGAAGCCGTCAAACCCGTCGCGCCCGGTGACATAGCCCAGCGGCGTGCCATGCAGATTGCCGCTGTCGGTGGTGTGCGGCGTATGAAAATCCGTATGGGCGTCCAGCCACAGCACAAACAGCGGGCGGTTTTGGGTTTCCGCATGACGCATTGCACCCAAGACCGTGCCAAGCGACAGCGCATGATCGCCGCCCATGAAAATTGGCAGACCATCGTTCAAAGCGGCTTGCGACGCGTCGGCAAGGCTCTCGGTCCAGGCGATGTTTTCCTCCAGCGCCACCAGCTTGGGGTGATCGCGCGGCGTAAACGGGGCAGGGGCAACGTTGCCCCGGTCCTCGACGCTGTGACCCAGACTGCCCAGCGCATTGGCCAGCCCTGCGGTGCGGTAAGCGTCAGGCCCCATCAAACAGCCTTTGCGGGTTTTACCACAGTCCAGCGGGACGCCGACAAGGATGCATTTTGGTTTGTCAGAGAGAGATGAAGACATGGCAGAGACCTTTCATTGCGGGTTGCGAAGGATATAGGCGGCGCAAATGTTCATCGACAATCCACAAATTTGACCGTATCGAGCCTCTACTGATCATAATGGACGTACAAATGGACAAAATGGACAGCCGTATCATTGCCGCCCTGCAACGGGATGCCCGCGCACCGCTGTCTGATCTGGCGGCCATGTTAAACGTCTCGCGCACGACCCTGCGGGCGCGGATCGCCAAACTACAGGACTCCGGCGAGATCGTGGGCTTTACGGTGCGCACCCGGGCCGACGTGATGCAAGATCCGGTGCGCGGTCTGATGATGATCGGGATCGAGGGTCGCGGGACCGAGCGGATCACCCGTCAGCTGGGCAACTTTGCCGAGGTGCGTGCGGTGCATTCGACCAATGGCCGCTGGGATGTGATCATCGAGATCGGGACCGAAACGCTTGAACAATTCGATGCGGTGCTGACGCAGATCAGGCGCCTGGATGGTATCGTGGCGAGTGAAACGAACCTGCTGCTGAAAACCCGAAAATCCGGCTAGGCCAACACTTTCAGGTGCGGCGTGCTGCGATGATCCAGATTGCGGCTAGGCCGAAAGAAATCACCGCGTTCCAGCCTGCCATCGACAGACCCAACATCTGCCAAACCACCTCGTCGCACATGACAACACCTGTGGGCGTATCGAGCGACAGAAGCGCGCCACCGTCCATCGCCGATAGATCCGCACCTCCGCCGCTGCACGAGCTGGGACCGGGCCACCAGCCCCATTCCACACCTGCATGATAGGTGCCGATGGCGCCCGTAGCCGCCGCCGCCACTGCGCCCAGCCAGGCCAGAGCTCTTGGTCCGCCTGCCAGCACAACAGCACCGATGATCACCGCCGCCGCATGGGGCCAGCGTTGCCACAGGCACAGTTTGCAGGGCGCCAGCCCGCCCAGATGTTGAAAGCCAAAAGCCCCCGCCAATACCGCAAAGGACCCGATGGTCCCCAAAAGGATAAGATGTTTTTGTGTCATAGGAGCTTAAGCACCGCAAAGCCGCCGATCAAAAGAGCCACAAGCAAGGTGAACATCAAGCCCAGACGCTTTTCAATGAAATCCCGGATGGGCGCGCCGAATTTCCACAAAAGCAAGGCGACGAGGAAGAACCGCAAGCCCCGCGCGAGGATTGACGTCACAATGAAGGTGCTCATCGGCATGGCTGTCCAGCCTGACATGATGGTGATCACCTTGTAGGGGAAGGGGGTGACCCCTGCGACCAGCACGGCCCAGAAGCCGACGCCGTTGAAGCGATCGGCAAAGGCCGCCATCGCTTCTTCCTTGCCAAGGCTGGCAAGGATGGGTGCGCCAATGCTTTCGTATGCGAAAGCGCCGATGGCATAGCCCAAGAGCCCCCCGAGGACCGAAGCGACCAAAGCCACCCCCGCGATCACAAATGCGCGATTGGGCCGGGCGATGATCATCGGAATCATGATGATGTCTGGCGGAATCGGAAAGACCGAGCTTTCGATAAAGGCGATGAACGCCAATGCCCACAGGGCGCGTGGGTGCTCCGCCAATGCGAGGGTCCAGTCATAAAGGCGTTGCAGCATGGCTTGATACTTCTGATCTATGGAAAATCGGTACAATTGCGCAGGGAACACCACGTTGGCTGCCACAGGTCAAGTGCGGGCAAAGCACGGCATCATAAATTACCCTTGATGCGCCGAAAAATGCAGGCTAGACCCCGCGGCGTGCCCAAGTGGCGGAATGGTAGACGCAGGGGATTCAAAATCCCCCGCCGCGAGGCGTGCCGGTTCGAGTCCGGCCTTGGGTACCAACGGTTTTCTGAATCGTCCGCAGTCTGATTTGAAGTGTGGTGAACGTTTGTGCGCCAGATTGGACACCGGATCGGGCCCGTGAATGCACTGCTTCCCGGACGGCGCATACGTCGCCTCACCAGCTATCGCCCATTTAGTTTTGATTCGGCATAAATGTGGCAAGTCGTTCTGCCTGCCGGCACCAGTACTGGCAATTTTTCGGTATTGGTTCCAACTCAGAGACAAGACAGACGCAACCAAGGCGGGAAGTGGGCACGGGCACTCGAGATGGTGACCGGGGGGTATTGTTTCCAAATTTGCATGTAATCAACGGTAGGCTTGCGGCGCAGAGCCAAGCTGTGCAGTAGAAAACATACCTATTTTTATGGTTCAAACCGGATTTGAGCGAATTGCTTATGGAAACAATCGTTTAACTTCCGCTCTTCACAAACAAGGTTAACGGCGTTTTTTACGGCCTGGTCGCGCCCGATCAGGGACACTTTTCAAACATTTTTCCCTTTGTTCGAACGATCCGGATGGGTATCTATGGTCTTGCCCAACTGGGGGGCATTGTTTGTAGGTCAGGGGGCGGCCGCACTTTTTCGCATCGCTCGAGATGCGGGGGACGTGTGTACGCCGCACAGTTTGCGACCGTATATACGAAAGTCCGAGGTCCGATGGACCACGCGCTTGCTGCAGTTCTGCAGCTCTCCCCATTTGTATGTGTAAGTGTGCGCCGCCCCGATCTGCAGGTTTGCCTGAGGGGCAAGAGTTAAGATGGAGAGAACAATATGACCCGTGCGCTGATGCCACCACCGACCCAGCCGATCCGTTACCGGTCGATGTCGTTCGCTCGTTTCAACACCACTTTTGCACCAACACTTCAAACGGCCGCGTTGCGCGCCGCGCGTAACACAGCTCAGGAGACTTCATAATGATCCGCACACTTGATTTTAACGCATTTCCCGCCGGTACCGTCATTGATGACGAATATTTGGAATCAGACGGCGTAACCGTTTCCGCTGTCAGCAATGGCGCGCCTGTTGACCAGGCGATGACCTTTGACAGCAACAATCCGACCGGCGACGACACTGATCTCGCGTCCGACACGCTTGACGGTTTGTTGATCATCTCCGGTGATGGCGATAGCGATGATCCTGACGATTTTGACGGCGGCGGCAGCATCTTCTTTGATTTCGATGATGTTGTGCAGATCAAATCCCTGACATTCAAAGACATCGAAGAAACCTCCGGCGATGGTGTGCGGATGATCTTTTACGGTGAGGATGGCAGCGTCATCTCCAACCAGTTCGTGCCGCCAACCGGTGACGGTGGCGAGACCACAGTCCAGCTGTTCGTGCCCGGCACTTCGCGGATGGAAGTTGTATTGCCCGGTTCCGGTGCGATCGACAATCTGGTTTTCGATGACGAACTTCCCGTAGACGAAAGCCCGACAGCCGTAGATGATTCCGGTGAAACCGACGAATCCACCGCCGTTACCATCGACCTGCGTGGCAACGATACAGACCCTAACGATCCGATTGAAACGCTGACCATCGGCGATTTCGTCAGCCCGAATGGCACGGTCGAGGACAATGGTGACGGTACTGTTACCTTCACACCTGAGGATGGCTTCACGGGCGAGGCGACATTTACGTATGTCCTGCGCGATCCTAATGGCAATTCAGATATCGGCGAAATCACCGTGCAGGTGAACGAAGCCGGTGTGGTTAACACGCCGCCAGATGCGGTTGACGACAGCGACGAGACCGACGCCGGGACACCGATCACGGTTGATCTGCTCGCCAACGACACAGACGCTGAAACCCCGACTGCCGACCTGACAGTGACAGAGGCCACCGTACCAGCAGCTGAGGGTTCGCTGGTCAACAACGGTGACGGCACCGTGACCTTTACACCAGCCGCCGATTTCACAGGCGTTGCGACCATTTCCTACACAATCGCCGACCCGCAAGGTGCGACCGACAGCGCCGTGCACACCATCGCAGTGGTCGATCCAGTAGACCCCAGCCCGGTTGCCGTGGACGACACAGCCGAGACACCTGAGGATACGGCGATCACCATCGACGTGCTGGAAAACGACACCGATCCGGACACCCCGGCGGAAGATCTGACAGTCACTTCAGCCGATGTTCCTGAAGAGCAGGGCACTGTTGTGGTGAACCCGGACAACACGGTGACCTTCACCCCGGCCGACGACTACAACGGTCCGGCGACGATCACCTATGTGGTATCTGATCCCGAGGGTAATACTGACGAAGGATCTGTTGCGGTCACCGTAACCCCCGTCAACGATGCACCTGATGCGGTCGATGATGCGGATGCGACGCCCTATAACACACCTGTCACAGTTGATCTGCTGGCGAATGACACCGACGTCGACAACACGCGCGCCGAACTGACTGTGACCGAAGCAACTGTTCCGGCAGAGCAGGGCACGTTGGACGACAATGGCGACGGCACGGTGACCTTTACGCCTGTTGATGGGTTTACCGGCGAAGCAACAATCAGCTACACAATCGCCGATCCTGATGGTCTGACCGACAGCGCCGTGCACACAATTACGGTCCAGGACGGCATGCGCGACGGGATCGTCGACGGCACCGATGGCGATGATCTGATCGACACCGAGTATGCTGGCGACCCGGATGGCGACTTCATCGACAATGAAGATGCGCTGATCCCCGGACAGGAGCCGAACGATGATATCGTGCGTGCCGGTGATGGCGATGACACCGTACAGGCTGGTGAGGGCGACGACAGCGTCACTGGTGGCGAAGGCAACGACAGCATTTTTGGCGAAGACGGAAGCGACACCGTTGACGGCGGCACGGGCGATGATTTCATCGACACCTCCGGTCCCGATCTTGCACCTGACGATGGCTATCCCTTCGCAGATGGCGACTCGCTTGGATTTGACGGCGATGTTGATCCCGAAAACGACCGCGACTCAGTCGATGGTGGTGTCGGGAATGACACCATCCGCACGGGGGACGACAACGATACCATCACCGGCGGCGACGGCGACGATGTGATCGACGGTGGCATCGATGACGATGACATTCAGGGCAACGATGGTGCCGACCGCATCGTCGGTGGCGAGGGCGATGACACCATTCTGGGCGGCGGCGGCGATGACACCATCTATGCCGGGAATGACCCAGATGGCGTTGGCGATCTGCTGGATATCACCGATGAAGACACCGGCGGCTTCTCACCGGATCGCAACCCCGACAATGGCCGTGACTTCGTTCAGGGTGGTGCGGGCAACGATCTTATCTTTGGTGCTGATGATGATGACACGCTTGAAGGCGGGTCGGGCAATGACACCATCGATGGCCAGATCGATGATGACCTGATCCGTGGCGGCTCTGGTGATGACTCGTTGATGGGTGGTCAGGGCAACGACAGCATCGACGGTGGCACCGGCGACGACTACCTTGAAGGGGGCACCGGCAACGATACGCTGCGCGGCAACCGTAACGAGGACACCATCATCGGCGGTAACGGCGACGATGTGCTGGACGGCGGCGGCGAAAACGACCTGCTTGAAGGGGGTGACGGCGACGACAACCTCCAGGGTGCCTTGGGCGACGACACCATGCGTGGCGGCGAGGGTGCCGATACGATGACAGGTGGCGGTGGCCAGGACGTCTTTGAGGACGTTGGCGCCGGAGACGATATCGACGGCGGCTCCGGTCCCATCGACTTTGACACGCTGGACCTGCGCGGCTCTACGCCCGAAGGTGGCAGCTTCTCGATCACCTATACGTCGGATGACCGTGAAGATGGTGTTGTGAACTACCTCGATGCCGATGGCGAAAATGCGGGCCAGCTGGTGTTCGAAGAGATCGAGAACATCATCCCCTGTTTCACCCCCGGCACCAAGATTGCCACGCCGAAAGGCGAGCGTCTGGTTGAGGAGCTTCAGGTCGGTGACCGTGTCATCACCCGTGACAACGGCATTCAGGAGATCCGTTGGGTCGGTGCCCGCGATATGTCCGGCGCAGAGCTGGAAAAAGCGGCCCATCTCAAGCCGGTCCTGATCCGTGAAGGTGCTTTGGGCAACGATCTGCCCGAGCGTGACATGATGGTCTCGCCCAACCACCGCGTTCTGGTAGCCAACGACAAAACCGCGCTCTACTTTGAAGAGCGTGAGGTTCTGGTCGCGGCCAAGCATCTGACCGGTCTGGAAGGCGTGGACATCGTGGATGTGTCGCACACGACCTACATCCACATCATGTTCGACCAGCACGAGGTTATCCTGTCAGACGGCACTTGGACCGAGAGCTTCCAGCCTGGTGACATGTCACTGGCCGGGATCGGCAACGCCCAGCGCCAGGAAATTCTGGAACTCTTCCCGGAATTGGCCACGCAGGACGGTATTGACGGTTACGCCTCTGCGCGCCGCTCGCTGAAAAAGCACGAAGCAAAGCTGATTACCAAGTAATCAGCAGCGGGGGCGTTCACTGAACAACAGCGCGCGGGACGATCCCGCGCGCCAGATATATGCAGCTGTTTTGCGCGGGGACGTATCATCGTCTGCAGCAAACGACACGGAGCGGGGCAGGAAACTGCCCCGCTTCTCTTTTGTGCGGCGTTTTTCGGATTGTCCCCCTAGCAGAAACAATATCCACGAGGAACAGGCGGTTGTTTCGCCTTTGGCCCGTATGCTGCGAAGCCAGCAACTTTCCCCCTTTAGCCTTGCTTCATATAGCTTAAGTGAGTGTTAAGGCCCTCTCCTGCCAGAGAGGTTTAATTGGAATGACCGCAATCAGGGGGGCTGATGCAATGGCCATTATCAACGGTACATCGAACAACGACACGCTGCAGGGCACAGCAGAGAACGATCAGATCGCCGCAGGGGCGGGACAGGATCTTGTCTCTGGCGAAGGTGCTGATGATCTGATCAACGGCGGCGCAGGCAATGATACGCTTTTCGGCGACGCAGGTGTTGGCACTGCGGCGGGCCAGGATGCCACACCGATCACTCTGAACTATGCCGATCGTGCGGCCAATACTGGGACCACCGCGGACGCGGGCGACAGTGTGATCTATCGCAACGTAGCGCAGCTTGAAGACGGCACACAAATTGACGGACGGCTGGTGTTGGTCAGCACCACCAACGATGACATGCGGATTGATCTGACCGGCGGTACAGGCTTTGAAATTCTGCTGAACACCGCAAGTCAAAGCCAATTCGCAGGCGAAACCGCAACCTTCCGGTTGGAGTTTTTCGACCCTGCTACGGGCGAGGCTGTAGCACTGAATTCTACAGGCACATTCAATGATCTGGACCGGAACAGCCCCGGCGATCAGGAATCAGTCACGATTGATGCAGGCAGCTTTACGGCGTTTGGCACGTCGGCGGATACCTCGCTGGCTGTGACAACATCGGGCGGCACGATCAATGCCGCCGGCACCGAAGCGAACAACCCCACCGATCAGGATGCCTGGTTCTCGGCCGAATTCGAAAACCGCGAATTCATTGAATTCACATTGGAAACGCGCTCCTCGCGCTCTGGCTTTACCCTGTCCGGCGACCTGATCGAAGACGGTGTTGTCACGCCCATCGAGGCGGGAAATGACACTCTGCTCGGCGGCGATGGGCAGGACGTACTGCTGGGCCAGGGCGGGGACGACAGTCTTGAGGGCGAAGCGGGCAACGATGAGCTAGACGGCGGCGAAGGGGCCGATACCCTGCTTGGCGGCAGTGGTCAGGACGCGCTTGACGGCGGCGCAGGTGCGGACAGCCTCGAGGGCGGAGAAGGTGACGACACCGTTTCGGGCGGCGCAGGAGAGGATACGATCACCTCCGGCCCCGGCAATGACCAGGCGCTCGGTGGTGCCGACAGCGACCTGTTCCTGTTTGCCGCAGGAGGCAACCATCAGATCCTGGGAGGCGAAGATGCAGACGGTCTGGACGTGGACCGCATCGATCTGACCGGGATCGATCGCAATAGCTACCGCCTGATTCAAGGCGAGCCCGAAGAGGGACGGATCGAATTTCTGGACAGCAATGGAAATGTCATTGGTCGCACCAACTACGCCGAGATTGAAGAGGTCGTCATCTGCTTTACGCCGGGCACCCGGATTGCCACCAAGCGGGGCGAAAAGCCGGTGCAGCAGCTGAAAGCCGGTGACATGGTGTTCACCCGCGACAACGGTCCGCAGCCGCTGCGCTGGATCGGGCGACGCAATCTGCAGCGTCAGGATCTGACCCAAATGCCGCAGTATTGCCCGATCCTGATCCGCGCGGGCGCATTAGGCAGGGGGATGCCTGTGCGCGATATGATGGTCAGCCCAAACCACCGGATGCTGATCACCTCGGAACTGGCCGAGATGATGTTCGGCGAAAGTGAAGTGCTGGTCGCCGCAAAGCATCTGACGGGCCTTGACGGTGTGGATGCCGCGCCGGTCAGCAAGGTCAGCTATATTCACATGATGTTCGACCGCCATGAGGTGATTTTGGCCGATGGCACATGGGCCGAGAGCTTTTTGCCCGGTGAACATGCGATGGCGGGTATTCAGAACGACCAGCGACAAGAAATCCTTGATCTGTTTCCTGAGCTGGTGGACGTGCAGGGGCTGAACAACTTCGAGGCTGCACGGCGTTTGTTGAAAGCACATGAGGCGCATCTACTGATGTTAGAGGCGGGGCAGTAAGATCCGGGGCCGGGTGACGACAGTTTAGCCTTCGCGCGTGGCACGCCATGCGGCCCAGTCTTCTGGCGTGTCCAGATCACGCCGCGCACGGTCACCGTGTAAAGGCACGAGCGTGATACGGCCATTCGCGGTCTGGATCACCGATTGACCCCCTTCGTCGCCTGTAAGCTGCTGAAAAGCATTAAATAATGTCGCGTCGAAAACGATGGGATGCCCCGGTGCCCCATCTGCAGTCACCCCGCGCCAGACAAGGCTTTTCGGGTACTCTGCGACTGCATTCGCCACGCGGTGCAGATCATCTGTGGTGATATCCGGTAGATCAGCGAGCAAAAGCATGGCTTGTGCCGCACCGATCGGCACGGCGGCAAAGGCGGCCCGCAAACTGGCATTCATACCTTCCTGCGCGTCGGCGACAGGGACCAGAGCAACCTCCAGACCGGCCAAAGCAGCATATCGTGCATGTGGCGCAGGCGGTAGGGCGACCAACACGGGACCCAGGTTTGCTTTTAACGCCTTGCACACCTGTGACCTCAACAATGGCACGCCATCCACGTCCTCGAGCAGTTTGTCCCTGCCTCGCATGCGCGAGGAGGTGCCCGCGGCGAGGATGATGATCGGTAGACAGCGCTTTGTCATGGCATCAGTCTAGCCTCTGCGCCGGGAAAGGACAGCTCTGCTACCCGCGCATCCGTGCACCATCCGCATCGAACAAAGGTGTGGTGATCAAACGGGCAGGGCGCATCTGCCCGAGGATTTCGATCTCGACCGCCAAGCCGTCGGAGGCCCTTTCGCGCGGCACAAACCCCATCGCAACCGACTTTTCTGCAAAGTGCGAATAGCCGCCCGAGGTGCAGAAGCCAACGACAGCGCCATCCAGCCAAATCGGTTCATAGCCCTGCACATCCGCATCTTCCGCCGCCACTTCGAAGGCGACCAACTGGCGGGCAGGCGGCGTGCTCCGCTCAGCTTCCGCCACAGCGCGACCAATGAAATCACTGTTCTTCTTGAAACTGATGAAACGGTCCAGCCCGGTTTCGGCAGCTGTGTAATCGGGCGAGAATTCAGCCATCCAGGAGCCGAAGAACTTGTCCAGCCGAAGCGACATCATGGCCCGCATTCCGAAAGGCGTCAAGTCATGCGGCTTGCCAGCCGCCCAAAGTACCTGCCACAGGCTGCGCTGGTCCATCGGATCGCAGTAAATCTCGAACCCCAGATCGCCGGTATAGCTGAGACGCTGCACGATGCAGGCGACCTGACCAACGGTGACGCGGCGCACGTCGAGGAATTTCATGTCGGATACTGTATCGAGGGTGCAGGCCTGCAATACGTCCCGCGCTTTTGGTCCTGCAATCTGGAAACCAGTGCGCCGGTCCGAGATGTTCTCAACTTTAACACCGCCCTGCAAGTGCCTGATAAACCATCGGTAATGATAGACCTGTGACCCGTAAGAGGCGGTCAGTTGAAACAGCTCATCCGAGAGACAAGAGATCGTGAAGTCACCCATCAGCTTGCCTTTCTCCGAAAGCATGGGCGTCAGGGATACGCGCCCATTTTGCGGCACACGGCCCGCCATCATCCGGTCCAGCCAGTCGCGGGCGTTGGGGCCTTTGACGAGGTATTTACCAAAGTTCTGGACCTCGTTGATGCCAACCCCATTGCGGACGGCAAGCACTTCGCGGCCCGTGGCGGCAAAGGCATCGGACCGGCGGAAGGAGGGCGTCTCGAACGCAGGCTCGTCGCCCTGTGCGAAGTAATTTGGCACCTCAAGCCCGAACTGCTGGCCCCAGACCGCCCCCATCTGGCTGAAAATATCATACATCGGTGTGGTGCGATGGGGCCGCGCAGCAGGTAGCTCTTCGTTCGGGTAAGATACTGAAAAGCGTTTTTGATAGTTTTCGATGACCTTGGGCAACGTGTAGCCTGGCGTGATCCAATCGCCAAAACGCGCCACATCCATCGCCATCACGTCACGCTCCGGCTCTCCTTGGATCATCCATTGCGCCAGCGTCAGCCCCACACCGCCGCCTTGGCTGAAGCCCGCCATCACACCGCAAGCAGACCAATAGTTGCGCAGGCCGGGCACCGGCCCCACCAGCGGATTGCCGTCAGGGGCAAAGGTAAACGGCCCGTGGATCACATTCTTGACGCCCGCGCGTTCCAGATCGGGGAAACGGCGGTAGGCAAAGTTGATACTGTCTTCGATCTTGTCGAAGTCATCCTGCAACAGGTCCTGGCCAAAATCCCAAGAGGTGCCACCCACCGCCCAGGGACGGCACTTTTGTTCGTAAAATCCGATGCATAGCCCGCGACCTTCCTGCCGCAAATAGCTTTCTCCTGCAGGGTCCATCACGTGAGGGTGCTCGTGCCCGTCCGCCATCATCTCGACGATCATAGGGACATCTTCGGTCACGATATACTGGTGTTCCATCGGGTGCAGCGGGAAATAGACACCCGCCATTGCGCCCACTTCACGCGCCCAGAGCCCGCCGGCATTCACCAGATGTTCGGCGTGGATCGTGCCCTTGTTCGTTACCACATCCCATGCGCCGTCAGGGCGTTGGGTGGTCTCGCGCACCATGCAATGCGTCTCGATCGTGGCGCCGCCCATCTTGGCGGCGCGGGCATAGGCGTGAGTGGTCCCCGAAGGGTCGAGATGCCCGTCGAGCGGATCGTAAAGTCCCCCAATGATGCCGTCGATGTTGGTGACGGGGGCAATCTTGCTGATTTCTTCCGGCCCGACGATTTCGGTATCAAGGCCCATAAAGCGGTGCTTGGCCCGTTCTGCAAGCAGCATGTCGAACCGATCCTGGTTATCGGCCAGCGTCACACCTCCGACATGGTGCAGACCGCAGGACATGCCGGTGATTTCTTCCAATTCCTTATACAACCGAATGGTGTAGCCCTGAAGGGCGGCCATATTTGTGTCGCCGTTCAGCGTGTGAAAGCCGCCCGCCGCATGCCATGTCGACCCTGATGTCAGTTCCGACCGCTCAACGAGCATGACATCGGACCAGCCCAGTTTGGTCAGGTGATAGAGCACGGAGGCCCCGACAACGCCGCCACCGATGACGCAGACGCGGGTAGATGTTTGCATGAAGAGGCTCCGGTCAACTAAGTGGGTTTTCGTGACATTGGCGCTCTGTCTGCGGCGGGGCAAGCGGGATTGCGACAAACGCCGGTCTGTCCGCGTCGGGGTGGTCTGTGTCAGATACCGTGCAGGCGCCCTTGGCGGAAGTATGGCAACGCGCTAGATGCACATCATGAGTAATATGAAAAAACGCGCATCGGCGCTGAAGGACAAGTTGGGCGACAAGCAGTCCGATCACTCCTATCTTAGCCGCTTTGGTGAACGGTTCGAGGATGTATGGCCCGCGCATCTGATGCCGCAAACCGTTTTGCGCAGGCTGGGTGAGTACTCGCGCAAGCTCTGGGTGCGCGTTTTAATCATGGGTTTTCTGAGCGTCGCAGCCCTCGGGCTGACACAGGTATTGGAACCGCTTGTGCCGGACGAACTGGCACGCACGCTGACGGGGGATGGGGCCGACAGGCTGCTGCAGATCATTGCCAATGCCATGCTTGCCGCGACTATTTTCTCGATCACCGTGATGGTCTCTGTGTTCCGCGCGTCCTCGCAACAATGGACACCACGGGTGCATCGCCTGATCATTCAGGACAAGACGACGCAAAACACCATTGCGGTTTTCATCGGTGCCTATGTTTATGCTTTGATCGCGATCATTCTGCGCGAACTGGGTGTCTATACGGACGAACGATCCTTTGTTCTGTTCATCACCACGGTCCTCGTTCTCGCTGTCATCGTGATCTATCTGATACGCTGGGTATTCCATTTGCAGGGTTTCGGCAGCCTCATCAACACCACCCGGCAGATTGAGCAGGTCACATCGGAAAACTTTCAGGAAAGGTTGCAGAACCCGTGTCTGGGGGCCAACCCCCTGATCGACGGTTTCCCGAAAAACGCTCGCAAAGTACTGGCGAAGGAAAGCGGATATATCCAGAAGATCTACCCTGAAACGCTGAATTCCGAAGCGCGGGCGCAGGGTGTGGATGTCTATATGTGTGAAACCATTGGCAATTTTATCTTTCTCAATGAGCCGCTTGCGATGGTCGTGCCGCATGGTGACGCCAATCCGGATGGGCAGGAATATGATGAGATCGATGATGCAATTTCTGCCAATGTCGTCATTGGCGATGTGCGTACGTTTGACCAAGATCCGCGCTTTGGTTTGATCGTGATGGGGGAGGTTGCCTCCAAAGCCCTGTCACCCGGCATAAATGATCCCGGTACGGCGATTGACGTCATCACGCGCGTCGGTCGTATTCTGTCTGACTACAAGGACGAAACCGCGACCGACCGGGATGAGGTTCTCGATAGGCTCTATGTCACGCCGTTAAGCGCCTCGGATCTGTTGGATGACGGGTTTGCCGCATTGGCACGGGACGGGGAAACCGTGGTCGAGGTGCAAGTCCGGCTGCAGGACACGCTCAGCGGTCTGCGGCGTCATCCGGACGAGGAACTTTCCCGACAGGCGAAAAAATTTGCCATCACAAGTCTGCACCGGGCATTGGTCGCTCTTGAATTTGCACCGGATCGGGAGCAACTGCGATCCGCTGCGGACAAAGATGTGGTCGAGGCGGTCGATAAGATGATGGAGGGCTGACGGGCCGGCGTCCGTCGCGGATCATGGTCTGACTGCGACGTTGCAGTGTCGGGAACGGGCAACTCTTGCGCTTTGCTGCGCCACAGGGTGGGCGATAAGGGAAACCAACGTCCGGAAAGCCGTCTATGCGCACCCATGCCCAAGCTGTTGTAATCGGAGGCGGCGTTATTGGCTGTTCGATCCTTTATCATCTGACAAAGATGGGTTGGATGGATGTTGTGCTGCTTGAGCGCTCCGAACTGACGTCCGGCTCTACCTGGCATGCTGCGGCCAATATTCACGGGCTGCACGACAACAACAACATCACCCGTATCCAGAATTACACGATGGACCTGTATAACAGTCTGGAGGCCGAGACGGGGCAAAGCTGCGGCGTGTTCCAGCCCGGCAGCCTGTATCTGGCCCAGACCGAAGCGCGGGAGCACCAATTGCGCCTACAAGCGGCCAAGGCAAAATACTACGGCCTGCCGTTTCGTGAAGTCAGCCGGGCCGAGGCCGAAGCGCTGCATCCGCTGGTCGATTACGATGGCATCCGCTGCATCATGTTTGAAGAGAATGGCGGCAATGTGGACCCCTCCGGTGTGACCAATGCCTATGCTGCGGGGGCGCGGCAAAACGGGGCCGAGATTATCCGGTTTTGCCCCGTCACCAGAACCGAACAACAGCCCGATGGCACTTGGATAGTGCGCACCGAAAAGGGTGATATCGCTTGCGACTGGGTTGTGAATGCCGCGGGCCTGTGGGGCCGTGAGGTTGCCGCGCTGGCGGGGCTGAAGCTGCCATTGCAACCCACCGAACACCAGTATTTCGTGACCGAAACGATTGCCGAGATAGACGGCATGGACCGGCGCTTGCCCTCCGTGGCGGACCGCGACGGCGAATATTACCTGCGGCAAGAGGGGAAAGGGCTCTTGGTCGGGGCCTATGAAAAGCAGCTCAAGTTCTGGGCCGAGGACGGCACACCGCAGGGCTTTGGCCATGAGCTTTTCGCCGATGATCTGGAGCGGATCGAGGACAATATGATGCGTGCCATCGACCGTGTGCCGGCGGTGGGCGCGGCGGGCATCAAGCGGGTGATCAACGGACCGATGATCTGGTCGCCGGATTCGAATGTTCTTTTTGGTCCGGTGCCGGAGTTGTCGAACTACTTTTGCTGCAACGGGATCATTCCGGGGTTTTCGCAATCGGGCGGCATGGGGTTGCTGGCCGCCGATTGGATCGTCACGGGGGAAAGCCGCTATGACATGTTCGCCTGGGATGTGGCGCGGTTCGGCGATTGGGCGGATGCGGCCTTTACCAAGGCTCGCGTCGGCGACCAATACGGCAACCGTTTCAAGATCAACTTCCCCAATGAAGAACGCAGCGCCGGACGCTCGATGCGCAAACGTCCTGCCTATGACGCCCAGCGCGATCTGGGCGCGGTCTTTGGTCTGAACTACGGTTGGGAACATCCGCTGTACTATGGCTTTCCAGTCGGATCAGAGGACGAAACACACGGCTTCACCCGTCAGGGCTGGTGGGACCAGGTGGGCGCGGAATGCAAGATGCTGCGTGAGGATGCGGGTATCATCGACATCTCGAACTTTGCCAAATACCGCTGTGCCGGACCGGGGGCAGAAGATTGGCTGAACGCGGTCTTCGCCAACCACATGCCCCGCGCCGTGGGGCGATCCTGCCTGACTCCTTTGATCGGCGTACGCGGCGGGATCGCAGGGGATTTCACTGTAACGCGGACGAGCGATGATGAGTTTTTCATCATCGGCTCAGGCATGGCCGAGCGCTATCACCAGCGGTTCTTCCGGGCTGTCCCGCTGCCCTCCGGTACCACGTTCGAGAGCAAGACAGAGAGCATGTGCGGCTTTAACGTAGCCGGGCCGAAATCGCGTAGCTTGTTGCAGGGCATGACCAATGCATCACTGGCCACGGCGGATTTTCCGTTCATGCGCTCGCAGTGGATCGAGATTGCAGGCGTGCGGTGTCTAGCACTGCGGGTCAGTTTCACGGGCGATCTGGGGTGGGAATTGCATTGCGCGGCAGAAGATCAAGCGCGGCTCTTCGCGGCGCTTATCGCGCAGGGCGCGCTGGTCGGGGCTGGTCCGGTAGGTGCCCGAGCGCTAATGTCGCTCAGGATCGAAAAGGGCTATGGCTCCTGGAGCCGCGAATACAGCCCCGAGTATTGGCCGCAGGAGGTGGGGCTGGAGCGTCTGTGCAAGATGGACAAGGATTTCCTGAACAAGGACGCCGTGACAACAACGCTCGCGAAAGACCCACGGGAGCATCTTGTGGTACTGGCGCTTGACCACGCACAGACCGAAGCATCGCATGCGGATGCAACCGGGGGAGAGCCAATATTCAAAGACGGCACCGGCATCGGGCGCGTCACTTCAGGGGCTTACGGTTATAGTGTGGGTAAATCCCTGGCACTCGGGTTTGTCGCCAATGGCGCTGCGGGAGATGAAGTTGAGGTCATGGTGCTGGGCCGACCGCACCGCGCTACAATTCTGGCAGAGCCGCCCTTTGATCCCGAAGGCTTACGCTTGCGGGCGTGATGTCTATGGTCCGCCGGTGGCGTAGTTCCTAAAGGCTCGGCGGTTGTCTTTGTCCGACGTCAGAACTGAAAAGTCCAAGCGGGGCCGTTCCTGCGATCCAGCGAGAAGTCTGTTGACCTGCGACCGTCTCAATGGGTCGATAAAGAGAATGCTCCACACGGCATCGCCCGATGACCCCAGTTTGATATCGAACGTATCGCGCCCGATCAAAATCTGTCCGTAGGTGCCCGTCGACAGCCCTTGGGGGAAGGCATCTTCTGTGCGGTTTTCGGGCGCAAATTTGAAACCATAACAGCCAAGCACAGTGATCTTCCCCGGTATGCTCTCGAACATACAGGTCAACTTGGCCGGAACGCTGCAAGTCTGACGCCCGCGCTGTGCAACCTGGATGAAGAGCAGGCCAAAGCGCAGCGCAAAGCTGAGCACGATGGATGACGCCAGCCCAAGCAGAACCGCTGCTAATACGCCGACACTTTGGTCTTTCTTGGCTGCCTGCAAAAGGCTCTCGATCTTATCCGGCGGTTGTGCGGCCCAGTCGGTCGACCTTTTTCCTGTCCGGTCTGCCACTGTTTCAAAGATGCCTTCGCCAGAGCTGTCGCTGTCAACGCCTGCCGGCGACATATTATCCGGTCCGGATGCTGCGTCGGCCGCTTGGCAAACCTCTGTGATGATCGAACGGGTCAACGCCAAACCGTCGCGCATGTCATCGGTCAGGACGGCACCTGCCTCAGGCGGGTTTTGCGACAGGAATGCAAGTTGGGTCAGAAAGTTACGCACATCGCCAAAGGACGCGGCCTTACCCCCGCCACGCAAAATACGAAGCATGGCGTCGTTGTTGATGTCATTGACCGTTGTCGTGATGGCTTGAAGCGTTTCAGGGTGGGCGGCGCGGTCTTCAGGGAAACCGGTTGTCGCGGTTTGAACGACCTGTGCCAGCGCTATGCAGGTCGCTTGCGCCTGCATGGCCAAAGGCAGAAAAGCAGGCAGATAAGCCTATATATCGTCCGTCCGGTCAAACCGCATTCCTTACCTCGTGATACGGCAGCGAAGCCTGCATCAATCAATAAGGCTGAAGCCCTTTCCCAAGGTTTAACACGTCTGCAAAAATCCGTCTTATCGCGGAAGCGCAGTTACAAAGGTTTGATTTTAATCTGGGTGATGCGGTTGCCATCCCGTGCCGTGACCTCGAACCGGAAGCCATGAAAGCTGAACACCTGACCCGGTGTCGGGATCATTTGGGCGTCATGGATGACCAGACCCGCCAATGTATTCGCCTCGTCATCGGGCAGGGACCATTCGGTCGCGCGGTTCAGATCGCGGATCGTCATCGCACCATCGACATAGTAATGCCCGTCCTCGCCCGGTGCCAGCGGGTGGTCCGCGTCGGGATCAAATTCATCGGTGATCTCGCCCACAATCTCCTCAAGAATATCCTCAAGCGTGATGAGCCCTTGCAGCGAGCCATATTCATCCACCACCAGCGCAAAATGAGTGCGTCGGCGCAGGAACTGGCGCATTTGTTCGTCCAGTGTCGAGGTTTCGGGCACGAAGTAGGGCTTCATCGCCACGGTGGCGACATCGAAGTTTTTGAGCGCTGCGGCATCGCCTTCGGGTCCGCCGATCAGCTTGTACATGGCGCGTAGGAGGTCTTTGGCGTGGATCACGCCGATGATATTTTCGGGGTCGTCGCGATAGACCGGCAGTCGTGTGTGATTGGATTGCAGGCATTGGTCCAGAATTTCCGATGGATCGCTGCCCGCGTCGATCATCTCGATGCCCGAACGGTGCAGCATGATTTCCTCGACCACACGTTCACGCAAATCAAGCGCACCGAGAATGCGGTCGCGGTCTTCTTTTTCGACGACACCTTCGGAATGGCCCAGTTGCAAAGCGCCGGCGATTTCCTCGCGGACGGCCAGAATGTTGCTGTCGGGGTCCACAGCCACGCCGAGCACACGCAGCACGCCGCGCACGAAGAACCGGACAGCGGATACGACTGGCGCAAAGACCAACACGACGATACTGATCGGACGCGAGACAAGTGCTGCGGCACGCTCCGAGTTGGTGATCGCATAGGTCTTGGGCAAAACCTCGGCAAAGACCAGCACGAGGCCCGTCATCACCAAGGTCGCCAAAGCCACGCCGCTTTCGCCGAACATCCGTGTGAAAAGGGCCGTGGCCAAAGATGTCGCCAGAATGTTCACGAGGTTGTTGCCCAACAGGACAGAACCGATCAGCCGCTCGTTGTCTTCGGTGATGTGCAACGCCCGCTCCGCGCCTTTGCTGCCTTTATCGGCTTGCGTGCGCAGTTTGCCCCGCGAAGCGGCAGTCAGTGCTGTTTCGGAGCCGGAGAAAAAGCCGGAGAGGATCAGCAGCAGCAGAATAGTGCCTGCGCTGAACCAGAATGCACTGTCGATCAGCGCGGTGGAGGGTTCCATCGGGTCTTGTGTCCATGTGTTAAGGTCTGAAGGTGGTTATGGGGGTGCAGCGGGCTGCGTCAAGGGTTCCTGCGGCAAGAACAGGGCGAGAAACGGGTGAAACAACATGATTTGGACGTGCGGATGGCGACTGCGAACCTTGAACGCACGGCCCTGCTTGCGGCTATTGATCGTCCGGTGAAGGCTCACCCGATGGTGCTTGCGAGCGTCCCTCGGCCAGCGGATGACGTTCTAACACCAGCTCAGACAAGCGTTCTTCTAGTACATGCGTGTAAATCTCGGTTGTGGCCACGTCCGCGTGGCCCAGCATCGTCTGGATCGCCCGCAGGTCAGCGCCGTTGGCCAGCAAATGTGTGGCGAAGGCGTGGCGCAGTGTATGTGGTGTGACCTTGCCGGGGTCGACACCCGCGGCCACGGCGAATTCCTTGATCAACAGATAGAACCTGTGTCGGGTCAAATGGCCCGCCGCACCACGGGACGGGAACAGGAACCGCGAAAGCGGCTTTTTCTTCAGCCGCGCCGCTTCGTCTTCAATGTCGCGCTGGGTCAACCAAGCGCTGAGTGCCTCGCGCGCTGGCGGTGACAGCGGCACCATACGCTCCTTGCCGCCTTTGCCCATGATCAACAGCAAGCGCGGATCGCCGCGCGTGGCAGATACAGGGAGGCTGACCAATTCGGTCACCCGCATGCCCGTGGCATAGAGCAACTCCATCAGACATCCGTTGCGCAGCTGGTCAGACAGGCTGCGGCCCGAGGCATGGGCAGCGTCCAACAGGCGGTCCACCTCGGTCTCGCTTAGTATCTTGGGCAGGCGTTTGTCCTGGCCGGGGCCGGAAATCTGGATGGCAGGATTGTCACTGCGCAATCCCTCTTCGAACGCAAAGCGGTAGAGCTGTTTGATCGCGGACAACCGCCGCGCGCGGGTGGATTTGGCCAGCCCCTGCGCATCGCAGTGGACCAGATAGTTCTCCACGTCAGAGCGGCCCGCATCGCCAAAATCGCGGCCTGCGCGGGCCAGATAGCTGTCGAAATCCTTAAGATCGCGGCCATAGGCAAGCTGGGTATTGGTTGCGGCCCCCAGTTCGGCAGCCTGCGCTTCCAGAAAGCGCGATATCCAGTGGAATGTAGCGGTCGGCATCAGCGGCGCTCCAGCAGCAGGATTTGCAAGGCGGCACGGCGCGCGCTGTCCTCGAGCCCGAGGGCCCGCAGGGTCGCCAGTCCTTCACTGAGCGCATTGGCGCTGCCGCCTGCGCCTTTGTGCAGCAAGATCAGGCTGTGCAGAATGCTTTCGCCCAGACGACCCTGTTTGACCATATCAAGCAAATCAGCGCGAGGGAGGGCATTGGTGAAACCGGCGTGAATCGCGGCTTCTGTTGGATCGGACGGTGCGACGCCGACGATGTCGCCCGCAGCAATCTGCACAGCGAAACTTTTGTTCTGGGTGCTTGAAGCGGCGGCTTCGTAGTTCGGGGACAACAGAGCAATGATGTGTTGGATACGCTTGGCGGAGCCGGTCAGATCAAAACCTGTAAGTCTGTCCGCGAAAAGCGTGGCAAACGTCACCTCTAGTCCCGCTTCGCCCATGGCGGTCCAAAGCGGCGGCAAAGTTTTCGCCACGGCCTCGGCGCTGCGGGTCTCCAGGGCCGTTTCAAACCGTTGCAACGCCGCGACGCGATCCCAGATCCCGCCGGATGCGGCAGCCCTGCGTTCGGTATACAGCCCCAGCAAGCGGTTGTCGGGCAATGCCCCCGCAAGCGTTAGCCGCTCGGCCGCCTCCAATTGTGCTTTCCATCCGGCCACATCACGCAGATCGGCCACCGCATATGCGCGGGGCAGGGTGCTGGTGGGGACGGGATCCCCGATTGCTTCAAACATCCGAAAACTTAGGGGATCCATCTGCCGCGGGGGCACCAAGGGCGGCAGCATATCGGAGGCCTCGGGGTCGAGAAACCGATCAAAAAGTGCTAGTTGCGCTTCGGGGAGAAGACCCAAGGCTCGTGCCGTGCCCAAGGTCAAAGTCGCATCAGGCCAATTCTGCGCCCGTGCATCGCAAAAGATGTCGTTGGCGTAATTGCGCGATAAATGCGGGGTCGCGGCGAGCACGGAGCAGGCGCGATCTTCGGTGCCCGACAGCAGGCTGATCTGCATCCATAACTCGAAATGCGCAGGCGACAACGTCACCCCAGCCTGTTCGATCAACGACTGCGCCGGGTCCAGCGCCCCTTGGGCCACCAGTTTTTCGACCCGCGCAAGGGCCAGCTGATTACCTGCATCTGTGCTGTTGCCGGGTGCAAAAGATTCGGCCAGAAGCACGGTGTAAAGCAACGATTGCGCAGCGGGCAGCTGCAAATCCGGGACTTTATCCAGCAAAGCGGTGACCGTGCTCAGGTCACTGCCCACCCATAAGTCAGCAGGCAGCCCGGTGATCCGAGACGGCACCAGGCCGATGACCCGTGGCCCCCCTTCAGAAAGCGGCTCGACATTCACAGCAGGTGCCACAGCGGTTTGCGCAACGGGTGGTTCTTTTGGGAGGGGCAGGGCAGCCGGCACCTGCTGAACGTTCGGCACCCGCGTGCCCAACCAATCGATCACGGAGAGGGGTGTCTGGTCTTGCGCCGATGACGCAATCGGCCAAAGTGCGCCTGCAAAAAGCAGACTTGCGCCGATATGCCGTCTAACGCTGCGCACTCAATCGGCGCCCAGGGTCACGGGCTGTCTTGTTTCTACCTGGGCGGGAGCAAACTGCACCCCGAAAAACGGACCTGCATAAGCGAAGGCAACAAGCGCAATAAACCCCAGAATTAGAAGTAAAAACAAAAACTTGATCAGTCGACCCATTCAATACGCCCGTTTCTTTATGCCCGATTTGTGCAATCTATATATGGCCTTTTGGTCAAGATCACGTCATTCAAATACAAATGAGCGGAATTAAGCAAAGCATGGCCGATGCCGGAACGTCATCCTCTGCCTTCAGATTGAAGAAGACGGTTGTCATGGTCGGGATGATGGGCGCGGGCAAAACGGCAGTTGGCCGTGCGGTTGCAGCGCGGTTGGGTGTGCCCTTTCTGGACAGCGACGCCGAGATCGAGGCTGCCGCCAACGCCAGCGTGCCAGAGATTTTTGAACGCGACGGAGAGACGTTTTTCCGCAAACGCGAAACCGAAGTGATCACGCGCCTGCTTAAATCAGAACGCGGCATATTATCGACGGGCGGCGGCGCTTTTCTGGCCGAGCAAAACCGCAAGGTCATCTCGCAGCAGGGCGTGTCGGTCTGGTTGAACGCCGATATTGAATTGCTGTGGAGCAGGGTCAGACATAAGGAAACCCGTCCCTTATTGCGCACCGCTGATCCTAAAGCAACGCTCACCGCGCTTTATGCGCAACGGGTACCCATGTACGAAAAGGCCGACCTCATGGTGCCTTGTGCCGCCACCCTAAGCATCGAAGGCATGGCGACACGGGTGATCGAGGCGTTGCTTGGCCGACAGGATGTATTGGAGCAGACCATTGATTGAAACGATTGCCGTCGATTTACCGGGCCGTGAGTACGAGGTGCGCATCGGACCTGGTCTTCTGGCCGACGCAGGCACACATATCGCGCCTTTCCTGAACCGTCCGAAGGTGACAGTGATCACCGATAGCACGGTGGCTGCTGAACATCTCGAAGCCTTAGGCGCGGGTTTGAGCGCTCAGGGCATCGCGATGACGGCACTGGAGCTGCCCCCCGGCGAAGCGACCAAAAGCTGGGCAGCACTGGAGCAATGTTGCAGCTGGTTGCTGGATCAGGAGGTCGAGCGCCGCGATATCGTCGTGGCCCTGGGGGGCGGTGTAATTGGCGACCTGGCAGGCTTTGCCGCCGCAATTCTGCGGCGTGGCGTCCGTTTTGTGCAGATGCCGACCTCTTTGCTGGCGCAGGTGGACAGTTCCGTTGGTGGCAAAACCGGCATCAATGTGGGTCAGGGCAAGAACCTGATCGGCGCTTTTCACCAGCCTGCGCTGGTGTTGGCCGATACCGAAGTGTTGGGCACCTTGGCCCCCCGCGATTTTCTGGCGGGCTACGGCGAAGTCGTGAAATACGGTCTGTTGGGCGATGCGGCATTTTTTGACTGGCTCGAAGAACAGGGACCGGCATTGGCGGCAGGTGACATGAGCGCCCGCATTGCCGCCGTGCGTCGGTCGGTCGAGATGAAGGCCGAGATTGTGATGCGCGACGAGACCGAGCAGGGCGACCGCGCCTTGCTTAATCTAGGCCACACCTTTTGTCACGCCTTGGAAACCGCGACCGGCTATTCCGACCGTCTGCTGCATGGGGAAGGGGTCGCCATCGGCTGTGCGCTGGCCTTTGAACTCTCGGCACGGTTGGGCCTTTGCGCCCAAGAAGACCCGAGCCGTGTGCGGGCGCACCTCAAGGCGATGGGCATGAAGACGGACTTGCGGGACATTGAAGGTGATCTGCCAAGCGCGGAGGCTCTGCTGGCTTTGATGGGGCAGGACAAGAAGGTAATGGACGGCAAGCTGCACTTTGTGCTGGCGCGCGGGATCGGTCAGGCCTTTGTCACTTCGGACGTATCAGCCGACACTGTGCTGGGATTGCTGGATGACGCCCTGTGCGACCGCTAATGGGGTAAGATGCCCCACGGGTTTTGCCCCGTCACTCCTGCCGTAACACCATCGCGAATTTGTCTTTGCCGCTAAAGCCTAACGCCTCGTAGAACCCTGTGGCACCGCGCGCGCGTCCGGTCATCAGCATAAGCTTATAGGCATTTTTCGCGCAGGCCGCCTCAATCGCCGCTTGCATCACGCGCCTGCCAAAACCCTGGCGCTGATACCGCTGACGGGTGACCACGTTTTCGATCAGACCATAGGGGCGGCCCTGCCACAGCACATTCGGCAGCAGATGCAGCGTGACCATCGCGGCCAGATCATCGCCCACAAAGGCCCCCAGGACCTGCGTGCCGGAATGGGCCAGTACCACGTCAAAGGCCGCCGGATCATCCGCCGGCGGCCCCACTGTTAGTTCATTGTAAAGCAACACCGCCTGAGACCAATCGGCCCCTGTGAGTAAGCGGGTCGTGCTTTGTGTCATCAGAACGGGATTTCGTCATCCAGGTCGCGTGACGATCCGCCGCCAGCACCACCACCACCTGATGGCCCGCTGTCATAGCCACCGCTGTCGCGGCCCTGATCATAGCCGCCACCGCCGCCATAATTGCCGCCGCCGCCGCCATAGTTACCGCCACCGCCGCTATCGCGTCCGTCCAGCATGGTCAGCGTGCCGCCATAGTTGCGCAGAACCACTTCCGTGGAATAGCGATCCTGTCCCGACTGGTCCTGCCACTTACGCGTCTCAAGCTGGCCCTCGATATACACTTTCGAGCCCTTCTTGAGGTATTGTTCCGCAATGCGCACCAGACCTTCGTTAAAGATGGCAACTGTGTGCCATTCTGTCTTTTCCTTCCGCTCGCCGGTGTTGCGGTCTTTCCAGGTTTCTGAGGTAGCGATGCGCAGGTTACACACCTTGCCGCCATTCTGAAACGACCGCACCTCTGGATCGCGCCCCAGATTGCCGATGATAATCACTTTGTTCACTGAGCCGGCCATTATATCCCCCGTCCATCTGTCAGTTCAGGCTGCGCGAATCCGGCGCAGCCGCTTGCTGGCCTTATATCTGTGGAAACAAGCATGACCAAGGCATGGTTAAAAGAAGATGAAGCATGCCGCGGCAATGGCGCAAAAAGACGCAAGGGCGGCCTGGAATCTATGACTGGATGAAATGGTGAACTTTGGTATAAGGCACCAAGACTGACGGGTAAGGGCGTGCGACTTATGCTGAGAACGGGTTTGATTGCGGGCTGCATGGCGCTGGCCGTGTTGTGTTTCGGCGGGGCGACCGCTCAAGCCGATATCCTCTCCTCCAAAAACCGCAAGGCGATCTTCAAATCTCAGGCCAAGCTTTTGGACAACCGCGCGTCCAAGCAATATTCCGCCTCGATCCGGTTGCAGCCACCCAAGGTCGACACGCCCACGAAATGGCGCACGCCTAAATTCAGCGGCACCTATAAAGGCAAGTTTTTGAATATGGCACGGTCTGCGGCCAAGCGTCATGGCGTGCCGGAAGACCTGTTCTTGCGTCTTGTTCAGCAGGAAAGCAACTGGAACCACACAGCCGTCAGCCATGCGGGCGCGATTGGTCTGGCGCAACTGATGCCCGGTACCGCGCGTCTGCTGCGGGTGGATCCGACCGATCCTGAGCAGAACCTCGAAGGTGGTGCGCGCTATCTCAAACAGCAGTACCGGACCTTCGGCACCTGGAAGCTGGCGCTGGCGGCCTATAACGCGGGTCCGGGTGCTGTGCAAAAGCATGGCGGCGTACCGCCATACAAAGAAACGCGCAACTATGTGCGGATCATTGCAGGGCAGTAAACCACTGCGCTGACCCCTTTCTCATTCAGGCCGGGCGGTTATGCGCCGATCTTTCTGCATCTCATTCCAAGATGTCTGGAACCTAATGCGATTGCTTTGAGTTGTCTTTTCAATCCAGGGGCGCGGATGATCCGCACCCGGTAAGACACAGAAAGACGGAGCATCACATGTTCAATACAACAAAAAAGATCACCCTCGCCGCCGCAGTCAGCCTGCTGGCTCTGAGCACCGCAAGCTTTGCAGCCGAGCCACCAACCCTGTCTGAGATCGACGTATCCGCATCCTACAACGCGGCTGAAGATACCAACGCAGCAGAGCTTTTCCCGGAGATCGCAGAGGATGTGCAGATTGCCATCGCCAAGCTGGTCCCCATGAGCGACAGCGCAGGTGACCCGACATTGCGCGTCGACATCCGCAAGGTTGCTCTGAATGGCGATACCATGCTGCCAGACTCAGCCGAATTCAACGAGTTGGAAGGCGTAGTATCGTTCCAGACACGCACCGGTGAGGAAGGTCAAAGCTTTCCGGTAAATATCAAAGCCGTAATGGACGATAGCGCAATTCCTGAAGGATATGCAGCTGTCCCACCATCTCTGGATGACTACTACCGTGCAATGGTCGATGGTTTTGCCATGAAAGTTGCCGAGCGCATCGGCAGTGTCGATATTGATGGCAATATGGTGACCAAGTAATCACGACCCAACGGACGAATATGAGCGCGGTCTTCAACAGGCCGCGCTTTTTTCATTCCGCGGCCACGCCGACCTCGATGACCGGTTCCATCTCCGCAAATTTCTCGTCCGACAGATGGCATTTTACCTGATGCCCGTTCGCCAGGACCCTGATGGGAGGCACCTCTGTCTCGCACAGGTTCCCCGGCACTTCAGACTTCCATCGGCACCGCGTCTGGAAGGGACACCCTGGCGGTGGGTTCATGGCAGAGGGAATATCGCCCTCAAGCACGATGTGCTTTTTCTTCACCGACGTATCCGCAATCGGCACAGCCGACAGCAAAGCTTCGGTATAGGGGTGATAGGGCGGCGAGAAGACCTGATCTGTTGTGCCAAGCTCCACCACATGGCCGAGATACATCACCATCACCCGATCGCTCAAATAGCGCACAATCGACAGATCATGGCTGATAAACAGCAACGTGGTCTTCTGTTCGCGCTGGATCTCCATCAACAGATCCGTCACCGCCGCCTGTACGGAAACATCCAAGGCAGAGACCGGCTCATCCGCCACCACGATCCGCGCATCGCCTGCAAAGGCCCGCGCAATACCAACCCGTTGCTTTTGGCCACCCGAAAGCTGTCGCGGCATTCGGCCCGCGAATTCACGCGGCAATTTCACCAGATCCAGCAGTTCCAGCATGCGCTGCTTCCGCTCGGCCTCGTTCTTGCCGATCTTGAAAATCTCTAGCGCCCGAATGATCTGGCGTCCCACGGTCATCGAGGGGTTCAGCGTGTCAAAGGGGTTCTGGAACACCATCTGCACATCCGCCACATTCTTGGTGCTGCGATCCTCGATGGGCACATCGCCGATGTCGTGGTTGTCGAGCAAGACCTGACCCTCGGTCGCTGTTTCCAGTCCCATCAGCACCTTGGCAAAGGTGGACTTGCCGCAGCCGGATTCACCGACGATGGCGAGTGTCTCGCTTTCGCGCGCCTCGAATGTCAGTTCCTCGTTGGCCTTGACCACCTTGGTACTGCCTCCACCAAACATCGCATTGGCGGCCACCTGATAATATTTCTTCAGTTTGTCGATCTTCAAAACAACATCGCCAACCTCGCCTTTCGTCTTCACCTCGGCCAGTTCCAGCGGCGCGTTCCAGTCGATCTCCTGATATCTCACACAGCGGGTGTGGTGCCGGTCGTCGCCGCCGATGGTAAACATGGGGATCGTCCCCTGATCACAGCGTCCCGCCTCGAAATAATCGCAACGCGGGCCGAAGTTACAGCCAGGCGGACGCTCGTGGGGCAGGGGGAAGTTGCCGGGAATTGCAATCAGGGGCCGCGCGTTCTTGTCCGCGCCGGGCAGGGGAATCGAGCGGAACAGTGCTTGCGTATAGGGGTGCTGCATCTCGTCGAAGACATCCTCGATGGTGCCGCGCTCCACCGCTTCGCCGGAATACATCACACAGATACGATCGCAGGTTTCCAGCACCAGCCCGAGGTTGTGCGAGATAAACAGCATCGAGGTGCCGTATTTCTTGCCCAGATCCTTGACCAGCTCGACCACCGCCGCCTCGACAGTCACATCAAGCGCCGTTGTCGGCTCATCCAGAATAAGCAAGGAAGGCTCGCTCATCAGGGCCATGGCGATCACGATTCGCTGCTGCTGGCCACCGGACAACTGATGCGGATAGGCATCCAGAATGCGCTTGGGATCGGGCAGCTTTACGTCTGTCACCACCATCAAGGCACGATCATAGGCGTCCTTCTCGCTCATGCCGGCATGGATCATCGGCACTTCCATCAACTGTTTGCCGATCTTCATGGCCGGGTTCAGCGATGCCATCGGCTCTTGATAGATCATTGCGATCTCGGAGCCGCGAATGTCGCGCAATTCCTCGTCCGACATCTCGCCCAGATCACGGCCCTTGAACTTGATTGACCCGCCCACGATGCGGCCATTCTTGCCCAGATCCTGCATCACCCCCAAGGCCACAGTAGATTTGCCACAACCGGATTCGCCCACCAACCCCAGCGCTTCACCCGGCATCACGGAAGCCGAGAAATCCATCACCGCCGGAATTTCGCGCAGCCGTGTAAAAAACGAAATCGACAGCTTGTCGATCTCGAGAATTGGTCCGTCGTATTTTTCTTTTACCATCTTCAGTCTCCTTCTGGAGAGGCCTTCATCAAAAGCGTCCTGCGCTTTCTCTTTTTGGCCTTATATCCCGCGGGGGTCCGGGGGCAGAGCCCCCGAACAGCGATGTCGTCAGTCGCGTAGCGATTCCTCACGCAAACCATCCGCCAGCAGATTGAGCCCCAGCACCAGGCTCAACAAAGCCAGTGCAGGTGCTATCGCCGCATGCGGATAAAGCGCCAGCAAGCGCCGGCCTGCGTTGATCGTTGATCCCCAGTCCGGGCTTTCGCTTTCCAGCCCCAGACCGAAAAAGCCCAAGGTGCCTAGGAGGATGGTGGTATAGCCGATCCGCAAACAGAAATCGACGATCAGCGGTCCGCGTGCGTTGGGCAGGATCTCCCACAGCATGATGTACCACGGGCCTTCGCCGCGCGTCTGCGCCGCCGCCACATAATCGCGTGTCTTGATGTCCAGCGCGAGGCCGCGCACGATACGGAACACCGTGGGCGAGTTCACAAAAACCACCGAGACAAAAACCACCAAGATGCCTGCATCAATGTCGAACCCGTCCAGAAAGGACGGCAAGCCGGGGATGCGATATGTGTCAGTCTGCACGATAGAGCCATCGTTGCTGATCATGGAAAGATAGAGCCACCCCAAAACCCCCAGCACCACAATCAACAGCGGTGTCCGGAAGGACGGTTGCGTGTAAAAGCGCGAATTGAGCAGGATCGCGACAAAGATTAACGGGAAGATAAAGAGGAACATCGCCATGTAGTTGGGAATGCCCGTAAGAACGATCTCGGGCGTCACCAGCAGGTAGAATAGCAAGATCACCGGAAAGGCGAGGATCAGGTTGGCCAGAAAGCTGAGAACGGTGTCCAGCCGCCCGCCATAATATCCCGCAGGCAAGCCCAGCGTGATGCCAACCATAAAGGCAAAGAGCGTGGCCATCGGCGCGATCTGCACTACGACCCACGACCCTTTGATCAGCCTTGAAAAAACATCGCGGGCAAGGTTGTCACCGCCCAACAGGAACCACTGGTACTCGCCTTCTTCAGCGCCGCGTAGCGGCGTGCCGGGCAGCTTGTTCTTCATGCCAGAGACCTGAGACAGGCTGTCATGGGTGATCAGCATATCGAAAACGCCGCCAAACACGCCAGTAAATACCCAGAACATCACAATGCCAAAGCCGATCATGCCCACAGTGCTGTCAAAGAGCTTGCCGTAAAGCCCCAGCCGCCGTTTGTAAGTAATCGAGAGCACGAAGGTGAGGATCAGCGCGATCCAGACCGGCAGGAATTGCCGCGCCATGCCGCCGAAAATGCCTGCTCCGGTGCCAAGTATGATGCCGCCAATGAGATAGACCAGGACAAGGGCGATCAGTGCATAGAACAGATAGCCCAGCACCATTGATATGAACCCGGCCGCCCCTGTGTCAGAGGCGAGTGTGCCGTCTGACCCGACGGCGCGTGTGCCGGATGACGGTACCAGTGATGTCAGAATTGACACCACAATTGTCAGCGCCAAAAGTCCCAGCACCGCCAGAAAGATAATATTGAGCCCGGAAAGGGAGCCCGTCCACGTTAAAGGATCCATATCCTTGCTCCCCTATGAAATGCGAATGCGCGGGTTGAGGTAGACATAACCGATGTCGGATATCAGCTGTGTCACCAGAACGACGACGACCGAGACCACCGAAACCGCCAGCAATAACTCAATGTCATTGTTCGACGCGGCCTGTACCAGAAGCCACCCAAAGCCTTTGTAGTTGAACAAGGTCTCAACGATCACGACGCCGTTCAACAGCCACGGGATTTGCAGCATGATCACCGTAAAGGGCGCAATCAGCGCATTGCGTAGGGCGTGCTTGAGCACGATGTCTGAAAACTTGACCCCTTTCAGCCGGGCTGTGCGAATGTATTGGGCTGTCATCACTTCGGCCATGGAGGCGCGGGTCATGCGTGCGATATATCCCATGCCATAAAGCGAGATGGTCAGCACCGGCAGAAAGAAGTTCCAGAAATTCGCATCTGCCATTGCCGAAGTGGCCGACCCTAGAAACAGCGTTTTGCCGTCAATCCAGCCCCATTCGGCCAATAGCGGTGACAATCCGAATTTGGAGGACGCCAACAGCGCGATAAAGATAACACCCGACACATACTCCGGTGTCGCCGTGGTCGCGATGGAGAAGGTCGAGAGCGATCTGTCCAGATTGGACCCTTCGCGCATGCCGGCCAACACACCCACAATCAGCGCCGAGGGCACCATGAGCAGCAAAACGCAGAGCATCAATTTACCTGTCAACGCCAGTCGGGTGGCCACCGTCGGGCCTACATCATCCTTGAAAACTGTCGAAAAACCCCAATCTCCTTGCAGAACACCACATCGCGTCGGGCGCTCCGCCTCGGGTGTGCCTTCGGGAAAACAGCGGCCAAAGGTCCTGCCATCGTCCTTTTCGGTCACCCAGCCTGGCATAACACCCAGCCATTGGCCAAATTTAACCGGCATTGGCTGTAAATAGCCGCGATCGCCCAGATAGGAGGAGACCGCTTCATCCGACATGCGGAAGTTGCCTTGCGTTTTGGCGAGCTTTTCCAGATTCGGGTAGAGATTGGTCAGCCAGAACACGATGAACGTCAGGCACAGAGCCGTCAGCAGCATCACGCCCAGTCTGCGTAAGATAAATATTCCCATGTATTGCCCCTGTTGGTGGCTTGGCGGGATTTCCCGCCGTTTTTATTGAAGGCCGATGGCCTTTATCGACAGTATGCCCCGCTTGAACGGGTGCCGGGAAAAGAACTGCGATTGTGCTCCTCAAAGCCGTGCGGCGCGGTGACGGGTGGTCCCGGCTTGCGCACGCATTGCATCCCCAGACCCATCAGGCACGACATATAGGTTAAGGTCAATGTCTGCTTCCGCCCCTTGAGAGATTATTTGCGACATTTCTTCTGTCGGAAAACGACAAGGTTCGCGCCCGTATTTTTACCGGATCAGCGACTAGGGGCCGCGTAGTTTGCTGGGGGTCATATTTGTGTGCTGCTGCATAAAGCGGGTAAAATATGCCGCGGAACCAAAGCCGAGGTGTCGGGCGATGTTCTGGGCAGGTTCGGATGTTTCCACCAGAAGGCGTCTGGCTTCGTGCAATATACGCTCGGTCAGTAGATCTGCGGCGGTTTTGCCTGTGGCCGCTTTTACTGCGCGGGTCAGATGGGTGGGGGTCACGCCCAGATCCCCCGCATAGGCCGCCATCGTGGCCCCCGTGGCAAAACGTTCGGGCAACATGGCACAGAACCGCTGGCTTAGCCGTTGGCCAGCCGAGCCCCGCGCAGGCGTATGTTCCTCCAGCAAGATCTGGCGGCGCAACCAGACCGCAATCAGGATACCGTAGCCTTCCAGCGCATCAGCGCTTAAAGGGCGCGCGCTTTGTTGTTCGCGCTGGGTGGCTTCGATCAGGCCGGTCAATTCGGATTGAACGTGCACATCGCGGATGCGCAGATGGCGCGGAATTTCGGGCAACTGCAGCGGCAGCCCCATTGGCAGTTGTAGGCAATTCCCGATTGTCTGACGCCCCAGATCAAGTGCAAAGAGGCTGTGGGCGGGAATGAAGAGCGCGTTATGTGCACCGACCCCGCGCCGGGTCCCATTCAACAGCGCCAAGCCCTGACCGCGGGTGATCCAGACCAGAAGATGGTAAGGACGGTCATGCGCCAGCTGTAATCGCCAGTCCTGTCCCTTGCTGAACTGCGCAAGGCTCTGGATAGTGATCGTATTGGCGTCAAAAGACGAATTTGTCATAAAAGGTAAAGCCCGCGCACTGGTTACCTGATAATCGTAACTGAATAGTCGCTTATGGGCAAGTTACGAAAGGTGTACCTTGCGCCAATCCGCCATCTTGCTGCGCATCCAGGTGCGTTGCCGCTTGGCAAATTGCCGCGTTGCAATGACGGCGCGGGCCTTGGCCTCTTTTAGGCTGATCCGGTCTTCCAGATGGTCCACCAACTCTGGCACACCAATGGCCCGAAAAGCGGGTAGGGCGGGGTCATAGGCAGGCCGCTGTGCTGCGACCTCTTCCAGCGCCCCCTGTTCCAGCATCAAGTCAAAGCGCCGGGCGATCCGCGCATTCAGCCAGTCCTTTTCTACGTCAAAGACAACCGGATGACAGTTCTCAAGCGGCATGACAGGGGCGGCCGTCTGATCTTGCCAGTGCGCCAGCCCGCGTCCTGTGGCACGCATGACCTCCCAGGCCCGCTGCACCCGTGCGCGGTTCTGCGTGTCGATCCGCGCGAAGGTCGCTTCGTCGAGGGCGGCAAGCATTTCGGCCAACTCGAGGCTGTCGCCTTCTTGCCGGACTTCGGGCGGTGTCGCGGGGATCTCGGCCAGACCTTCGGTCAGTGCTTTGAAATAAAGCCCCGTCCCACCTGTGATGATGGGACGTATACCCTGATCCAGCAATGCTGTGACCTCGCGCAGCCAATGACCCGTGGAATAGGACGCAGTCGACGCGACATGTCCGTAAAGCGCGTGAGCGGCTTGTGCTTCCTCTGCCGCCGTCGGACGCGCGGTGATCACCCGCCAGCAGTGATAAACCTGTGACGCATCTGCGTTGACGATAACGCCGCCTTGCTGCGCAGCGATCTCGAGCGCCAATGCCGATTTGCCGCTGGCCGTCGGACCCGCAATTAGCACGGGTTTCTGGGCAGGCACCTTGCGCAGGGCGCGCGTTATCTCGGCATTTATCTGCATTCCTACCCGCACCCCTGTCGCCATGCATTGAACATGCCCGCCATTTGAGACATTTTGCGCCGAAATGAAACACCCAAGCCGGAAAGGGTTTCCATGTCCGCAGATGCGCCCAAGTCGACATTCAACCGTGTGATGCTCAAGATTTCAGGGGAGGCGTTGATGGGGGATCAGGGATTCGGGCTGCACCCACCCACCGTCGAACGCATCGCCCGCGAGGTGCAGTCAGTGCACGAAATGGGTGTCGAGATTTGTATGGTCATCGGCGGCGGCAATATCTTTCGCGGCCTCCAAGGCTCCGCCCAAGGGATGGAGCGGACCACCGCCGACTATATGGGCATGCTGGCCACAGTGATGAATGCGCTGGCCATGCAGTCTTCGCTGGAAAGTCTCGGCATCCATACCCGCGTGATTTCTGCGATCACCATGAACGAAGTGGCCGAACCCTATATCCGCCGCCGCGCCGTGCGTCATCTGGAGAAAAAGCGCGTTTGCATTTTCGCAGCGGGCACCGGCAACCCGTATTTCACCACCGATACCGCGGCGACCCTGCGAGCCAACGAGATGTCCTGCGAAGCGATCTTCAAAGGGACGAAGGTTGATGGGGTCTATAACAAGGACCCGGCCAAGTTCGACGACGCCAAACGCTACGACATGGTCAGCTATGATGATGTGCTGCAAAAGCGTTTGGGCGTGATGGACGCCTCGGCTATCGCGCTTGCGCGCGACAACAACTTGCCGATCATCGTATTCTCGCTGGACGAACCCGGCGGATTCCGCGGGATACTCGCAGGCGAGGGCACCTACACCCGCGTTCAGGACTGATCTCGGGGCTGCTTCGCGAGCAAGATTGACGTTTTGTTGAGACATTTCTGCGCATTGCTATCGGTAACTTTTCGGTAGCAGGCGCGACAATGGCAAGCATAGGCGTGATTTACATTGGTACCTTTGCTTTGGCGGATACCTTGGAAGACGACTTCGCGAATGAAAACGATGACGTCTATGCAGGCACACACGGCAACAGTGTGCTGCAATCGCTGATCGTTGATGTAACGGAACCCTTAGGCGACGGTATCGCCTATGATGATGACGACACTCAGGTTGGAAGCCAGATCACTTATGATCTGGGCGGCGGTGCGCAGACGGTTTCGCAAGACAGCGTTGCCTCCTATAACGTGTCTTTATCGCTGGGGGATGGCACCACTCTCAACACCATCGTCAATGTGATCCAGCTGACGAATGGTGCCACTTTTATCAATGAAAACATCGACGGTGTTCCGCTGGATAATCTGAACATCCAGGCGGTGACCCTTGGCACCGTCGTCGAAGATAACGCGTATGGCTGGATGACGGCCCGCAGCATCGACAATGCGCGTATCGTTTGCTTTGCATCAGGTACGCTTATTGAAACGCCGCAGGGACAGCGTGCGGTCGAGGATCTGACGGTCGGTGATCTGGTAACCACCCTGGACCACGGCCCCCAGCCGGTGATCTGGCATGCACTTCAGGTGGCATCCGGCCTCGGCAATACGGCCCCCATAGAAGTGGGCGCACATGCCCTGGGACCGGGGATGCCTTTCAGGCGCTTGTTGCTATCACCCCAGCACCGCGTCCTGCTACGTTCCCCTATCGTCAATCGCATGGTCGGCACCGAGGAAGCACTGGTTGCGGCAAAGCTACTATGTGATGCGGTTGGAATATCGGTGAAGCCCTATCTTAATAAAGTGACCTACCATCACATTCTTCTGCCACAGCATGCCATACTATGGGCCAATGGCGCCGCAGCAGAGAGCTTTTTTCCCGGACCGGAGGCGCTCAAGTCCCTTGAGCCTGCGCAATTGGCTCAGTTGAACAAATGCCTTGAGCAGCGCGGCGGTGACTATGGACTATGTCGAGACACCATAAAGAGGAAGACAAGCGGTAAATTGGTCGCGCGGCATGCGAAAAACTGCCTGCCTATGGTCAACTTGAAGAGTAAAACAGCTGCGCGTGGTCCATTGGCCCTGCGAAAGAAATGCGGCGCGGTCAGACTGTTGCCGCGACGCGCAGAAGGTTATAACAGGGATAGACCAAGCCTTTGAGCGACATTCAACAGGACACCTTCCCATGTCAGACGACTTTATGCTCGACACCGATGATCTTGAACGGCGCATGGACGGTGCGATTTCATCGTTGCGTACCGAATTTGCATCCCTGCGCACCGGACGCGGATCTGCGTCGATGCTTGATCCAGTGATGGTGGATGCCTATGGCTCCATGACGCCGATCAACCAGGTGGGGACGGTAAATGTGCCAGAGCCCCGGATGGTCACGATCAATGTTTGGGACAAGGGCCTTGTGGGCAAGGTTGAAAAGGCCATCCGTGAAAGCGGGCTGGGCATCAATCCACAACTGAACGGCACGATCATCATGCTGCCGATCCCCGAATTGAACGAAGAACGCCGCCGCGATCTGACCAAGGTCGCAGGCCAATATGCCGAACACGCCCGCGTATCAATCCGCAACATCCGCCGGGATGGCATGGACCAGATCAAGAAGGGCAAGGCCGATGGCATGTCCGAGGACGATCAGAAAATCTGGGAGGGCGAAGTGCAGGAAATGACCAATAAATTCATCAGCATGATCGACGAACAGCTTGAAGCGAAACAAGCGGAGATCATGCAGGTCTGAACCACGCAGGCACCCGTTTTCGGATGCCGCATCCCTTGGATGCAAACAAAGGGAATACCCGTCAATGGAGCCAGCAGAAAAGGCGACGACCACGCCCGTTCCTTCCCCGGACAGGGTCGAAGGCTGCCCGGCCCATGTCGCGATTATTATGGATGGGAATGGCCGTTGGGCGACACAAAGGGGTCGGCCACGGCTCTTTGGCCATCATGCCGGTGCCAAAAGGGTGCGCGAAATCGTGGAGGCTTGTCCTGATTTCGGTGTTAAATATCTGACGATATTCGCTTTTTCCACAGAGAACTGGAAGCGGACACAGGTCGAAGTTGCCGGACTTATGACGCTGTTCCGGCGCTACATCACCAAAGAAACCCGGCATCTGCGCGAGCGGGGCGTGCGGGTGCGTTTTATTGGCGATCGGGTGCGGCTTGACGAAAAGCTGATCCGCCTGATGAACGAGCTTGAAGAAGCAACAGCACATAACACCAATGTGCATCTGACCATCGCCTTGAACTACGGCGGCCGCGATGAGGTGGCCCGGGCCACTCAAAGGCTCGCGATGGATGTGGCAAGCGGGCGGCTGGACCCGGACAGCGTGGATGAAGAAACGCTACCAAGATACCTAGATACTTACGTTTTACCCGATCCTGATCTGGTGATCCGCACCAGCGGAGAAGCCCGGATATCGAACTTTCTGCTGTGGCAATCGGCCTATGCGGAATATGAATTCATCGACACGCTTTGGCCTGATTTCACCCGCGCTGAGTTCGGGGCGCTTTGTGCCTCTTACGGCGGGCGCGACAGGCGCTTTGGCGCGGTCAAGACCTGAGCGACAGCAGCATGAAAAACATTTCCGAACAATGGTCTGACCTGAAACCCCGCATGGGGGCAGGGGCGGCGATGGTGGTCATCGGTTTGACCGGTATCGCCCTTGGCGGGACTGTGTTTCACCTGCTGGTAGCGCTGATCTGTGGCGTGATGGTGTGGGAACTGGTTGGCATGTTGCGCCCCGGCGTGCGCCATGTGCAACTGCAACTTGGGGGCCTGACGGGTCTGGCGGTTTTCGCATCGATCTATCTGCCGGCCGGCTTTGCCCTGCCGCTTTTGCTCGCCCCTGCGCTTGTGGGGTTCGGGTATCTTGCACGCAACCGCTCCGTTTATATCAGTTTTACCGTCATGATCTTGCTGTCAGGCTACGGCATGATGCAGATCCGCGATGATCTGGGTTTCGGCTGGATGTTATGGCTCGTGCTGGTCGTGGTGGTCACCGATGTGGTGGGCTATTTCGCAGGGCGCCTGATCGGTGGCCCAAAATTCTGGCCCGCGGTTAGCCCCAAGAAAACATGGTCCGGCACGGCGGCTGGCTGGGTTGGCGCTGCCATTGTCGGGCTCATCTTCTCGATCAACACCGGCGTAGGCATCCAGCTGATGGGCGTATCGGTCGCGGTGTCCATGGCATCCCAGATCGGGGATATCGCGGAATCGGGAATGAAGCGAAAGATGGGCGTCAAAGACAGCTCGAACCTGATCCCCGGTCACGGCGGCCTGATGGACCGGTTTGACGGCATGCTGGGTGCCTCGTTGTTCTTGCTCGTGATCGGTCAGGCTATCGGTTTCCCCTACGGGCTGGGCTAAAGACCGATGCGCTGCAAGGTTAGTATTCTGGGGGCCACAGGCTCCATCGGTCAGAACACCATTGACCTGATTTCACGCGACCCCGACAGCTATGATGTGGTCGCATTGACCGGGGCGAGCAACATCGCGCAATTGGCCCACGATGCCATTGCGCTGAAGGCCGATATTGCGGTGACAGCGGATGAAACGTTGTTGGAAGATCTTCGCGATGCCCTGCGAGGGTCGGACGTAACGGCCGCCGCCGGTGCCGCTGCGGTTACGGAATGTGCGACACGCCCCAGTGATTGGGTCATGTCGGCCATCGTCGGGGCTGCCGGTCTGGCACCGGGATTGGCGGCGCTTGAACAAGGCACCACTCTCGCACTCGCCAATAAGGAATCGCTTGTTTGTGCAGGTGCGCTAATGCTGGAAGCCGCCCGGCGCAGCGGGTCAAAGATTTTGCCGGTAGACAGCGAGCATTCAGCGATCTTTCAGGCGTTGATTGGTGAAGATATGGCCGCGGTGGAGCGGATCATCATCACCGCCAGCGGTGGCGCGTTCCGCGATTGGCCACTGGAGGATCTGGCTGGCGCGACGCTTGATCAAGCCTCCAGCCATCCCAACTGGGACATGGGCCAGCGCATCACCATCGATTCAGCGTCTATGTTTAACAAGGCCATGGAAGTCATTGAAACACGGGAATTTTTTGGCGTGCTTCCAGAGCAGATCGAGGTCATTGTCCACCCTCAATCCCTGATCCACGCGCTTGTGGGCTTTGCGGATGGCGCGTTGATGGCCCACGTTGGTCCGCCCGATATGCGTCATGCAATCGGATTTGCGTTGCACCATCCGGACCGCAAGCATCTGCCTGTTGATCGGCTTGACCTTGCAGCAATCGGCCAGCTTGAGTTCCGCGCCCCCGATGATGAACGATGGCCCGCCTTGCGGCTTGCCCGCGAGACCATGCAAGCCGGTGGTATGGCGGGTGCGGTGTTCAACGCAGCCAAGGAAACCGCGCTGGATGGCTTCATCGCGGGGCAAATAAATTTCGTGCAGATGGCCGAGGTTGTGGAAGACACGCTTGCCCATGTCTGCGCGACAGATGGCCATATTGCTGCCACCATGACACTTGATACCGTGCTGCAAACAGACCATGTGGCACGCAAGGCGGCGCAGGCGGCCATCGACAAAAGAGCAGGGTAGAACATTGGATATTGTAGGACTTGTACCGCAATTCGGCGGCTTGATTTGGACACTCTTGGCATTTGTGATCGCCCTGTCGGTGATCGTGGCGATCCATGAGTATGGCCACTACATCGTGGGGCGCTGGTGCGGGATCAAGGCGGATGTCTTTTCGCTCGGATTTGGGCCGGTGATCTGGTCGGGCGTCGATAAACACAACACCAAATGGCAGATCGCGGCCTTGCCTTTCGGCGGCTATGTCAAATTTGCCGGTGACGCCAATGCAGCATCGGGCAAGGACGAAGCGGCAATGGCCGCTGTTGCCGACAACCCTGAAGCGGCCCGGCACACGATGCACGGCGCACCCCTTTGGGCGCGTGCACTGACCGTGGCGGCGGGGCCTGCATTCAATTTCGCCATGTCGATCCTTATTTTCTTTGCAGTCGCGCTTTCCTCCGGCGTGGCCAAAGATCCGTTGACCGTCGGCAAAATTCTACCGCTGCCGCAGGGCAGTGCCGAGCTGATGCCGAGGGATGAGATTTTGGGCTTGGGCGGCACGCCAATACCTGAAGCTGACCCTGCGTATTCTGCGTTGATCCAGAGCTTTCCCAAGGCGCCTACCATGCCGTACGACATTCGCCGCGACGGGCGCGAGATGTCCGTAACCGGTCCGTTCCTGCGCCCCCCCGTTGTGCAACAAGTGATGCCGCAATCTGCCGCCATCGCGGCGGGATTAGAGAAAGGCGATGTCATCACCGCCATCGACGGATCCCCGATTTATGATTTTGCCGAACTGAAAACCGCCGTTGAGGCGTCGGATGGAGCTGCACTTGATCTGACGGTCTGGCGGGCGGGCGAAACGCTTGAATTCACCATGACGCCCAAAGCCGTGGACGAACCGCAGCCGGATGGTACCTTTGCACGGTCCTTGCGCATCGGGATCGCCAGCGGTCTGGCCTTCGAGGCTGCGACCGAAACACCGGGTGTCGGGGAAGCTTTGATTGGCGGGGTCGACAACACCTGGCGGATCATTACCGGCTCGTTGTCAGGCTTGCGGGAAATGATCGTGGGTAACATCAGCACCTGCAATCTGAGCGGTCCTGTGGGCATCGCGCAGACGTCAGGCGCGATGGCAAGCCAGGGCGCGCAATCTTTCATCTACTTCATCGCGGTGCTTAGCACTGCGGTCGGTTTGCTGAACCTCTTTCCGGTGCCGGCACTCGATGGCGGGCATTTGACGTTCTATGCCTATGAGGCTGTCAGCGGGAAACCGCCCAGTGACAAAGCGCTTCGGGTGCTCATGACCATTGGTTTGACGCTGGTTCTTTGTCTGATGGTCTTTGCGCTCGGGAACGATTTATTCTGCCCTTAATGCCGACGAAAAAGGGGGCAATCGCAGTATATTTGCGATTGCCCCAATGCTGACACATTTGGTCAAAATCACGCCTTAATCCTTTGTTAGGTAGTCCTAACCGCAAAAGGAATGTGACATGCAGACGATTCAATCCAGCTACCGGGGCCTGAGCCTGTTGATGGATCTTAACTGGGACCGCGTGCTGTATGTCGGTGTCATTGCTCTTGCTCTAGGGGCCGGGGCCTTTATCGGCTCGCTCTGAGCCGTCCTTTACCACATCATCCTGTTTCAAACCTGAAATGCGCTGCAGAATGTAGTGCATTTTTGCGCGTCCGGGTTTTGACAATCAGGCACAATGTGCGTAGTCAGAAGCCCAATGAGGTCTAAAGAGTGGGTTCCAACCATGAGACTGACGACACGGGGCGGTGTGCCTTTTGAGCGGGCAGAAAAAGCAAGATTTGGTGTGGCGCTGCGCGGTGCATCACTTTGTGTAATGTTATCGGTAGCTTGGTTGGTGCCTTCGGCACCGATGCAGGCCCAGCAATACCAGTTCAATTCGGTTCAGATCAGCGGGAATGAACGCATCGGCGATGCGGCGATCCTGCGACAGGCTGGAATCAGACGTGGCCAACCCGTCAGTGGCGGTGAGCTGAACAGCGCATATCAGAATTTGCAGAACTCCGGTTTGTTCGAATCCGTCGCGATCGAACCGCGTGGCGGCACCTTGGTGATCGACGTTGTCGAGTTTCCCACGCTGAACCGCGTACGGTTCGAGGGCAATCAGCGGATCAAGGACGATGCCTTGGCAACGCTAGTCAGCTCGACCGAGCGGCGCGTGTTCAACCCCGCGCAGGCCGAAGCGGATGCTGCCGCCATTGCGGAAGCCTATAATAACGAAGGTCGCGTGGCAGCACGCGTCCAGCCCAAGATCATCAAGCGGAGCCAGAACCGTGTCGATCTGGTGTTTGAAATCTTTGAGGGCGACAACGTCGAGATCGAGCGTCTGAGCTTTGTCGGCAACCGTACCTATTCGGACCGCCGGTTGCGCCGGGTGCTTGGCACCAAACAGGCGGGCCTTTTCCGCCGTCTGGTGCGCCGTGATACTTTTGTCGAAGGGCAGGTCGAGGCCGATAAACAGCTATTGCGCGACTTCTACCTTTCGCGTGGCTATGTCGACATGCGCACCACCGCCGTCAACGGCGAGCTGACGCAAGAGCGCGACGGCTTTTTCGTGTCCTACAACATCACCGAAGGGCAACAGTTCAAATTCGGTGACGTTTCTGTCGTGTCCGAAATACCGAATGTGGATGCTGGCGTTTATCGCAACATCGTCAAAGTGCGCCCCGGCGTGGTCTATTCCCCGACGGTCATCGAAAATGATGTGGCCCGGATGGAACGCCAGGCCATCCGCGATGGCGTTGACTTCCTGCGGGTCGAGCCGCAGATCACGCGCAATGAGCGTACCCTGACGCTTGATGTTTCCTACGTTCTCAGCCGGGGCCCGAGGGTCTTTGTCGAGCGCATCGACATTGAGGGTAACACGACCACATTGGACCGTGTGATCCGCCGCCAGTTTGACAGCGTGGAGGGCGATCCCTTCAACCCGCGCGAAATCCGGCAGGCAGCGGAGCGCATTCGCGCCCTGAACTATTTCGAAACAGCCGAAGTGAACGCCCGCGAAGGCAGCAGCGGTGAGCAGGTGGTTGTTGATGTGGACGTGGTGGAGAAACCCACAGGTGCGCTGAACTTTGGTGGCTCATTCTCGAACAACGACGGGTTCGGCCTTGCGATCAGCTTTGCCGAAGAGAACTTTCTGGGGCGCGGTCAGCGCTTGTCTTTAGCCGTGTCGACCGCCGCGGATGCGAACCGCTATGGATTGAACTTTCTTGAGCCGTCTTTCCTGGGGCGGGATGTGGCCCTTGGGATCAACCTTGACTATGCGGAAACGAATTCGTCATTTTCCAGCTATGATACCAACCGGCTGCTGTTTCAGCCCTCACTGTCCTTTCCTGTGAGCGAAAACGGCCGCTTGCAGCTGCGTTATACCGCTGAGGAGATCGAGGTACTGGAGCGCGAAGAGCCTGAAAATGGTCTGACCGTTGCCGACGATATCGCGGCTGGTGCGCAGTGGTCTTCGTCGCTCGGATATGAATTCACCTATGACACGAGGCGCAGCGGGCTTGATCCGACATCCGGCGTTCTTTTGCAGTTCAGTCAGGATTTCGCCGGTCTGGGTGGCGACAGCAAGTTCATCAAGACAACGGCACGTGTTACCGGAGAAAAGCGTATCCTGAACGAGGAAGTCACCTTGCGTGCCACTCTCGAAGGCGGGGCATTGGCTTGGCAGGAGGGCAACAACCGCGTCGTGGACCGCTTTATCCTTGGTCCATCCATTATTCGCGGGTTTGAACCGGGTGGCATCGGGCCGCGCGATCTGAGCAACGGACAAAACGATCCTCTGGGCGGCAACCTGTTTGTCGCAGCCCGTTTCGAAGCGGAATTTCCGCTAGGGTTGCCTGAGGAATACGGGATTTCCGGCGGTCTGTTCTATGATGTCGGCAACCTGTGGGATCTTGATGACGTGAACTTCAACGGAGGCGAGATTGTGGGCGAGGGCGGGTCTTTCCGTCATGTTGTCGGCGTTTCGCTGTTCTGGACAACGCCTTTGGGCCCCTTGCAGTTCAACGTATCCAAAGCACTGCAGAGCGAAGACTTTGACGAAGAGCAATCGTTCGAGGTCACGCTGCGGACCCAGTTCTGATCCGGTGCTGAGCCGGAGTTTCTGGACAGTTCTGTGCATGGCGGCCTCCTTGGCCGCCACCAGCGCACAGGCCCAGCAGGTGACGCCGCAAAACCAGTCTTTGGGCCTTGGCAGCCTTGTCAGCCCGATCCTGACGATCGATTCAGAACGTCTGTTTCTGGAAAGCAGTTTCGGTCAGAGGGTGGCAAAAGAGGTGGAGGCGAAAGGCGCTGAACTCGCGGCCGAGAACCGTCAGATCGAGGCAGACCTTGAGGCCGAAGAACGCGCGTTGACCGATGTCCGTGCAACGATGGTTGCAGAAGAGTTTCGTGTGCTTGCCAATGACTTCGACGAGAAAGTCCAGCGTATCCGATCTGCTCAGGCCGCTAAGGGGCGTGCGCTGAATGAGCTGCTGGACCAGGAACGCGAAGTTTTTCTGAATGCCGCAGCCCCTGTGCTGGAACGTCTTATGCGCGACGCGGATGCGGCGGTCATTCTTGAGCGCCGATCCGTCTTTCTTAGCGACACCGGGATCGAGATCACCGACGACGCGATCGCGCTTCTGAACGAAACACTGGGCAGCGGCGCACCCCCTGCAAAGCCCTGAAACGCTTGCGGTCGCTTGCCCCCGGTGGGGCGAATTGATAGCCCTGAACTGCCCGCATGGGGCACCGTCACTACAAAGGACACGTCATGAGCCAAGACCTTCAACGCGCCGACATCCAGATGATCCAGCGTATTCTGCCGCACCGCTATCCGTTTCTTCTGGTGGACAAGGTCGAGGAAATTGACGGGACAGCCTCTGCAGTCGGTTACAAGAACGTCACCATGAACGAGCCACATTTTCAGGGACATTTCCCGGGCACACCGATCATGCCCGGTGTCACGATTGTCGAAGCAATGGCCCAGACCGCAGGCGTGATGGTTGGCGTGGCGCTTGAGCAGATGGACAAGGACATGCTGATCTATTTCATGTCCATCGACAACTGCAAGTTCCGCCGCAAGGTGGTGCCCGGTGATGTGCTGCGCATGGATCTGAAAACCCTGCGCGGCAAAGCGGGCGGCAAAATCTGGAAATTTTCGGGCGTTGCTACGGTAGAGGGCGAAATGGCGGCCGAAGCGGAGTTTATGGCGATGCTGGACCTGCCGAAATGAGCAACATTCACCCCTCAGCCGTGATCGAAGAGGGTGCTCAGATCGACGCTTCGGTGCGCATCGGGCCGTTTTGCCTTGTCGGGTCAGAAGTCGTTCTCAAGGCCGGAGTCGAGTTGAAATCCCACGCGGTTGTCAAAGGCCGGACGGAGGTCGGGGAGGACACCGTGATCTTCTCTTTCGCTGTGATCGGGGAAATCCCCCAGGACCTTAAATTCAAGGGCGAGGCGAGCCGCTTGGTGATCGGCAAACGCAACCGGATCCGCGAGCATGTCACGATGAACTGCGGCACCGAGGGCGGGGGAGGCCTCACCCAGATCGGTGATGACGGGTTATTCATGGCGGGCTGCCATATTGCCCATGATGCCATTCTGGGTGACCGCGTGATTGTGGTGAATTCCGCCGCCGTGGCGGGTCACTGCATTATCGAGGATGACGTGATCATCGGCGGGCTTGCAGGCATTCATCAGTTTGTGCGCATCGGGCAGGGGGCCATCATCGGTGCTGTGACGATGGTGACGAATGATGTCATTCCCTACGGTCTGGTCCAGGCGCCCCGCGGTGACCTAGACGGGCTCAACCTTGTCGGTCTGAAACGCCGCGGTGTGGCGCGAACGGATATCACGGCCCTGCGCGCGGCGTTCCAGATGTTGGCACAGGGCGAAGGCACCTTTCACGACCGCGCCCGCCGCTTGGGCGACGAGACCGAAAGCGCTTATGTGCGCCAGATCGTCGAATTTGTTATGGCTGATACGGGCCGCCATTTTCTGACGCCGAAATGACGCTGGCGCTGGTGGCGGGACGCGGGCGCCTGCCCGTTGAAGTGGCTGCAGCGCAGGCGTCGCCGCCGCTGATTTGCGCTTACGAGAATGTGCCTCCAGAGGGGCTTGAGGTCGACCTGACTTTCCGCCTCGAAACCCTTGGCACCTTGCTGGTGGCGCTTGGCGAACGTGGTGTGACACAGGTGTGTTTTTGTGGGGCCATTGACCGCCCCGAGCTTGATCCCGCCAAGCTGGATGCAGAGACACTGCCGCTTGTGCCTTTGTTCCAGCAGGCTTTGGCCGCAGGGGACAACGGTGCCTTGCAGATCTTGAAGGAAATATTCGAGCAAACCGGTTTTGAGGTCCTAGGCGCTGACAGCTTACTGCCTGATCTTGTTGCCGAGCAGGGCGTCTTGTCCGAAGCCTGGCCGGATGCACAGATGCGACGTGACGCAGCCCGTGGGGAGGCCGTGCTGGCGGGATTGGCACCTTTAGATATCGGACAGGCCTGTGTCATAGGTGCTGAACAGGTTTTGGGGGTCGAGACCGCTGCCGGCACGGACCATCTGCTGGGAACCTTGCCAGAGACCGTGAGAGGAATGCGGGCCATTCTATGCAAAGGCCCCAAGTTCGGACAGATCAGAGAGATTGACCTGCCGACGATAGGTCCGGCCACGATAGAGGCTGCGCACCGCGCAGGGCTTGCAGGTGTTGTCGTAGATGCAGGGGATGTGATTGTGCTGGAGGCGGACCGCTGTGCAGCGTTGGCCGATGCGTTCGGGTTGGTCCTGTGGTCCCGTTCCGGGGGGACGGAATGAAGGTGTTTATTCTGGCGGGTGAGCCTTCGGGCGACCGCTTGGGTGGCGCGCTGATGGCCGGGTTGAAGAGCCTGCGCGCGGATGTCGCGTTTGAAGGGATCGGCGGCCCCGCAATGGGAGCAGAAGGCTTGGTCAGCCGGTTTGATATGTCGGAACTCAGCGTGATGGGGTTGGCTGAAATCTTGCCGAAGTACCGATCATTGATGCGGCGGATCAATGAGACCGCAGAGGCCGTCGTGCAGATGCAGCCCGATGTTCTGATCACAATAGACAGCCCCGACTTTTCCTTGCGTGTGGCGCGCAAAGTGAAGGAACGCAGCGATATCCGCTGCGTCCATTATGTCGCCCCGACAGTCTGGGCCTGGCGGCCGGGAAGGGCCGAAAAGATGGCGCGTTCCATCGATCAGGTGTTGGCGCTATTTCCTTTCGAGCCGCCCTATATGGAAGCGGTTGGCATGCGCTGCGATTTTGTCGGGCATCCGGTGGTATCCGAGCCGGTGGCGACGCAAGCGGAGGCTTCGCATTTTCGCGCGCGCCACGCACTCGGCGAAGCGCCGCTTCTTCTCGTGTTGCCGGGATCGCGCCAAAGTGAGGTGTCGCGTTTGGGGCCGGTGTTCCAGCAGGTCGTGGCGCGGTTGCAAATCGAACGACCGGAGATGCGCGTGGTTATCCCCGCTGCTGCCCCTGTTGTCGGTGCTGTGCGTCGGTTGACCCAGAATTGGGTCCCTGCGCCCGTGATCCTCGATCCGTTGGACCGTGATCTGGCGGATCCGGCATCTGAGAAACGCGCGGCCTTTGCCGCCGCTGATGTCGCTTTGGCAACGTCCGGAACCGTATCGTTGGAACTCGCGGCCTCCGCCACGCCGATGGTCATTGCCTATGACATGAATTGGCTGAGCCGGCAGGTGATCGGGCGCATGGTCAAGGTCGACACGATGACGCTGGTCAATCTAGTATCCGAAACCCGCGCTGTGCCTGAGTTTATCGGGGCCAACTGCCGCCCCGGTCCCATTGCGCAGGGGGTGTTGAAGGTGTTCGACAATCCGGAGTCTCAGCAGTCGGCAATGGCCGTCACGATGGAGCGGCTGGGCCGGAATGGAGAGGCCCCGGGGCTGCGCGCGGCAAAGGCTGTTCTGGACGGTATGCAATAACCTGGCGTTTTGCGCGTGGTTTGATGCCTTGGGGCTCTGCCCCAAACCCCGCGGGATATAAGGCCAAAAAGAGAAAGGGAGGGTGGTTCAGCCTTTGTGAATCCATCCTCCGCCAAAGATGCGACTGCTATCGGGATCATAGAAGACGCAGGCCTGTCCGGGCGAGACACCTTCTTCTGCATTCAGGAGTTCCACCTCGGCAGTGGTGTCGCTGAGCGGTCGCAAAATGGCATCGCGGGGCGCGTGGGTGGAGCGGACTTTGACGGCGATGGGCCATTCGGACCGCGACATCATAGGTTGATCGCCAAGCCAATTGATTTCTTTGAGGGGAACGTTGCGCGTGGCGAGCATGGATTTGGGGCCCACAACGACCTCTTTGCGATCGGCATCGAGCTTGATTACGTAAAGCGGATCAGCGAGGCCGCCGATACCAAGGCCGCGGCGCTGACCGATCGTATAGTGGATGATGCCGTTGTGCTGCGCCAGCACGTTGCCTTCGGTGTCGACGATCTCGCCGGGATCGGCGGCTTCGGGGCGCAGTTTGCGGATCACGGCCGCGTAGTCGCCGTTGGGCACAAAGCAGATATCCTGGCTGTCGGGTTTCATCGCCACGCTCAGCCCGTATTTCGCGGCCAGCGCGCGGGTATCATCCTTTGAAGGCAAGTGACCCAGCGGGAAGCGCAGGAAATCCAGTTGTTCAGCCGTGGTGGAGAACAGGAAGTAGCTTTGGTCGCGGCTGGCGTCCGCGGCGGCGTGCAGTTCCGCGCCTTCGGCACCGACTTTTCGTTGGATGTAGTGGCCCGTGGCCATACAATCAGCCTCCAGATCGCGGGCAGTGGCCAGCAGGTCTTTGAACTTGACCCGTTCGTTGCAGCGGATGCAGGGCACAGGTGTCGCACCGCCCAGATAGCTGTCGGCAAACTCGTCAATCACCGCGTCTTGGAATATGTTTTCGTAGTCGAGGACATAGTGGGGAAAGCCCATATCTTCGGCGACGCGGCGGGCGTCGTGAATATCGATCCCGGCGCAGCAGGCCCCTTTTTTGGCCAGCGCAGCCCCGTGGTCATAGAGCTGCAGCGTCACCCCCACCACGTCATAGCCTTCTTCGGCCAACATCGCCGCGACAACGGAACTGTCGACGCCACCCGACATTGCCACCACCACACGCGTGTCGGCAGGCGCTTTGGCAAAGCCAAGCGAATTCAGCGGTGGGGTCTGATCAAGGGGCATTGGCGCTCCGCTACATGGTTTAGAATGGAATATAGGAAAATGCTAACTACTCACAAGGGGCCGCTTCATCCAGCGTTAAGGGCAATGCCAGATGGTGCTGCTGGTATAAAAAGTTGGATGGTGCTGATGTATCTCAAGAAAGTGGATGGGCCACGTTCCGTAACGCTGGCAGACGGCAGCGTCATGAGCCAGGCGGATCTGCCCCCGCCGCAGACCCGGCGGTGGGTGGCATCACGCAAGGCGGCTGTGGTGCGGGGGGTCGTCTATGGTCTGATCAGCCAGGCGGAGGCACTGCAACGCTACCAGATCAGCGAAGACGAATTTCTTGAGTGGGTCCGCGCGGTTACCGAACATGGTGAAGCTGCTTTGAAGGCGACGGCCTTGCAAAAGTATAGACAACCTTAAGTTGTCTGTATAGTTTATCCGACGACGGTAACGGGTGGTTAACCTTTCTTGGTCACGATCCAATCCAAAGGCGAAGATGTCCAATCGGAGAAATCGAATGCGTGTACTGCTTGTCGAAGACGACCCTACAACGTCCCGCAGCATTGAGTTGATGCTGACCCATGCCAATTTGAACGTCTATGCGACAGACTTGGGTGAAGAAGGGGTCGATCTGGCAAAGCTGTATGATTATGATCTGATCTTGCTGGACCTCGATCTGCCGGACATGAATGGCCATGAGGTTTTGCGGCAATTGCGGCTTAGCCGCATCGAAACGCCGATCCTGATCCTGTCAGGCGCAGATGATACCGAAAGCAAAATCAAGGGTTTCGGTTTTGGCGCTGATGATTATCTGACAAAACCCTTCCATCGCGAAGAACTGGTCGCGCGCATCCACGCAATCATCCGCCGCTCCAAAGGCCATTCGCAATCTGTTATCGAAACCGGACAGATCGCCGTAAACCTTGATGCTAAAACGGTAGCTGTGGACAACCAGACGGTGCATCTGACGGGCAAGGAATATCAGATGCTCGAACTCCTCAGTCTGCGCAAAGGGACGACGTTGACCAAGGAGATGTTCCTGAACCACCTTTATGGTGGCATGGACGAGCCCGAGCTGAAGATTATTGATGTCTTCATCTGCAAGTTGCGCAAAAAACTGAGTACTGCAACCGGCGGTGAAAACTACATCGAGACGGTTTGGGGCCGGGGGTATGTACTGCGTGATCCCGAGCCTGCAACCATGACCATGGCTGCCTCGGCTTGAGGCGAAGACGCATGAATATGCCCTAGACCCGATCTGCCCAGCGACCTATCTGTTGTGCCAAAGCTGGAAAAGGTGTTGTGGCGGGATGGACAAGGGAACCTCGGATAAGACAGTCGACACACTGACACAAGATGAAGCCGCATCAGAGCTGATGCGGCTTTCGGCTGTGTTGCAAGCCGCCAACCTTGCATACCACACCGATGACGATCCTGAAATCGATGATGCAACTTATGACCGCCTCAAGCGGCGCAATATCGAGATCGAAGCGCGGTTTCCCGATCTTATGCGTGAGGACAGTCCCTCGAAAATGGTGGGTGCCGCGCCTGCGGAAGGGTTTTCCAAGGTCACCCATGCGGTGGCAATGCTTTCGCTGTCCAATGCATTTGATCAAGAGGACGTGTCGGAATTTGATCAGCGGATCCGCAAGTACCTCGGATTTGATGCAAATACCCCGCTTGCCTATACGGCCGAACCCAAGATTGACGGATTGTCCCTGTCCCTTCGGTATGAGGAAGGGCGGCTTGTTCAGGCCGCAACGCGAGGCGACGGGGCCGTGGGCGAAAATGTTACGGCAAACGCGCTGACGATTGACGATGTTCCGACGCAGATCACAGGTGCCCCCGAAGTGCTGGAGGTGCGCGGCGAAGTTTACATGAGCCATGCAGATTTCGAGGCCTTGAACGCCCGCCAGACTGCGGCTGGTGCCAAACCTTTTGCCAATCCGCGTAACGCCGCCGCAGGATCATTGCGTCAACTTGACAGCAAAATCACCAAATCCCGTCCTTTGAAATTCTTCGCTTATGCTTGGGGTGCGCTTTCCGAGCCTTTGGCGGACACGCAAATGGCCGCAATCGACCGTCTGAAGGAATTGGGGTTCAGCACCAATCCACTGACTGAACTCTGCGATGGTCCAAATGATTTGCTCTCTCATTACGCAAAAATCGAAGAGCGGCGCGCAACGCTAGGATATGACATCGACGGCGTGGTTTATAAGGTAAACGACCTTGCCCTGCAGAACCGTCTCGGCTTTCGCTCAACCACACCCCGCTGGGCGATTGCCCATAAATTCGCCGCGGAACTGGCATGGACATGGTTGGAGGGGATCGACATTCAGGTGGGCCGGACGGGGGCTTTATCGCCAGTCGCGCGATTGAAACCTGTGACGGTCGGCGGCGTTGTGGTGTCCAACGCCACCCTGCACAACGAGGATTACATTAAAGGGTTCGACAGCAAAGGGGGCCAAATCAGGCAAGGCAAGGACATTCGCGTTGGCGACTTTGTTCAGGTGTACCGCGCCGGGGATGTGATCCCGAAAGTCGCGGATGTGGATCTGAGCAGGCGTCCAAGCGATTCGCAGGAGTTTGTCTTTCCCGACACCTGCCCGGAATGTGGCAGCGATGCATTGCGCGAGCCTGGTGACGCGGTGCGCCGGTGCACGGGCGGGCTAATTTGTCCCGCGCAAGCTGTCGAAAAGTTGAAGCATTTTGTCGCGCGTGGTGCCTTTGACATAGACGGTCTGGGGGCCAAGCAAGTTGAGCAGTTTTATGCGGACGGCTGGATCGCAGAACCCGCCGATATTTTCACCCTCCGTGACCGTTTCGGCAGCGGCATGCAACAATTGAAGAACCGCGAGGGCTGGGGTGATAAATCCGCAACTAAGCTCTTTGACGCCATTGATGATAAACGCCGTATCCCATTGGATCGATTGCTCTTTGCCTTGGGGATACGGCATGTCGGCGATGCGGCGTCCAGCCTGATTGCATTGCACTACGGCACCTGGGATGCGCTGATCAAAGCCATGGACGATGCGGTAGACCAGACGGGTGCTGCCTGGGATGATCTGATTGGCGTAGACGGCGTGGGTGCCGTGATGGCCGGATCGCTGATCAGCGCCTTCGCGCAACCGCGCGAGCGGGCTTCGATCACCCGCTTGGTCGACGCGCTGGAGGTCCAGCCGGTCAAACGCGCCGATACATCCGGCAGCCCGGTTGCAGGTAAAACCGTCGTCTTCACCGGCACGTTGGAAAAGATGACCCGCGCCGAGGCCAAGGCGCGCGCAGAACGCATGGGCGCCAAAGTCGCAGGGTCGGTCAGCGCCAAAACCGATATTCTCGTGGCGGGGCCGGGTGCGGGATCCAAAGCCAAGAAAGCCGCTGCCCTTGGTGTCGACATCCTGGACGAAGACGGGTGGCTGGACATGATTGCGGGCGCATGAGCCAGCGTCCCGAAGCGCTTTTCCCGCTGTTCGCCGGGCTTGAAACACTGGAGGGTGTGGGGCCGAAAACGGCGCAACACCTGATGCAGCTTGGCGTGCAGGCGCCGCGCGACTTGCTTTTTACCCTGCCATATTCCGGTATCGACCGAAGTCTGCGCGACAGTCTGCAAGATGCGGTTCTCCCTGCGACGCTCACTGTGGCGGTCACAGTCGGGCAGCACCGACCGGCGCGCACGAAAACCGGTGCCTACCGGATACATGTCGAAGATGCGCAGACGTCGTTCCAACTGGTCTATTTTCGCGCCGGCGGCGATTACCTTGCGCGCCAGATACCTGAAGGCTCACGGCGGATCGTTTCAGGGCGGGTCGAATTGTTTGACGGGGTTGCGCAAATGGTGCACCCGGATTTTGCCTTGCCCGAAACCGATGCAAGCTCGATCCCCGCTTTTGAGCCTGTTTATCCTCTGACCAGTGGCATCACGCAAAAGCTGATGTACAAGGCCACGCGCGGCGCTTTGCGATTGCTGCCGCAGATCGGTGAATGGATTGATCCGATACAAAAAAACCAGGCCGAATGGCCCGATTTCGACGCAGCGGTCGCAGCGGCGCATGACCCGCAAAACCCCGGCGATCTGGCCGCATCCGCGCCTGCGCGTGAGCGGATGGCTTATGACGAGCTGTTTGCCCATCAGATCACTCTGGCGCTTGCGCGGCTCAGCGATCGCCGCAAGAAAGGCCGGGTGAGCCGCGGGGACGGAACGTTGCGGGCACGGGTTCTGGCGGCCTTGCCCTACACGCCGACCCGGGCCCAAATCCGTGCGATTGATGAGATCACACAAGATATCGCGACCGATCAGCGGATGAACCGACTGCTACAAGGCGATGTGGGGGCCGGTAAGACACTTGTGGCCTTCATGGCCTTGCTTGCCGTTGTCGAAGCCGGCGGCCAGGGCGTCCTGATGGCCCCGACAGAAATTCTGGCCCGCCAGCACCTTCAGGGGTTGCAACCACTGGCCGAGGAGGCAGGCGTCGTTCTGGAAATCCTGACGGGCCGCGACAAAGGCAGCGAAAGGGTGGCCAAACTGGCTGCTCTTGCACGCGGCGATATCAAAGTGCTGGTCGGCACCCACGCGGTCTTTCAGGCTGACGTGCAATTCGCCGATCTACGTCTAGCCGTGGTGGATGAACAGCACCGCTTTGGCGTGCGCCAGCGGCTGGAACTAGGGCAAAAAGGCGAACGTGCGGATGTGCTGGTTATGACCGCTACGCCGATCCCACGGTCACTGGCGCTGGCGCAATATGGGGACATGGATGTATCGATTCTGGATGAAAAGCCCCCCGGTCGCCAGCCGATCAAGACCGCGTTGATCAGTACGGAGAAACTGGACCAGGTGGTCGATCGGCTTCGGGCGGCGGTCGCCGAGGGGCGGCAATGCTACTGGGTCTGTCCGCTGGTAGACGAGAGCGAGGTATCGGACCTGATCGCCGCTGAAGAACGCTTCAAACGTCTGCGCGCTGCTTTAGGCGAAGGCGTGGTGGGGTTGGTGCACGGTCAGATGCCGCCCGCCGAAAAGGACGCGGCGATGCGGGCGTTCCAGAATGGCGACACTCAGGTTTTGGTTGCCACCACGGTGATCGAGGTTGGCGTCGACGTGCCGAACGCGACGATCATGGTGATTGAACGGGCGGAATCTTTTGGTCTCGCTCAATTGCATCAGTTGCGCGGAAGGGTCGGGCGCGGGGAGGGGGCATCGACCTGCTTGTTGATGTACAAACCGCCATTGGGCGAAACCGGCAAACGGCGCCTCGAGGTTTTACGCGAGACGGAAGATGGTTTTGTCATCGCGGAAACTGACTTGCAGATGCGCGGCACAGGCGATCTGATCGGCACGGCACAATCGGGTGTGCCACGTTTTCGGGTGGCGGATCTGGAGCGGCAGTCCGATTTGATGGCCATAGCGCAATCTGATGCCCGGAAATTGCTAAACGATGACCCCGAGCTGAAAAGCGCGCGAGGTGAGGCTTGCCGGATGCTGCTGTGGCTGATGCGACAGGACGAAGCGATCCGATTGATATCAGTAGGTTAGTCGATAAATCCCACTTTGTTCACGAATGTTCCTAAAAAGTTCTTTACAGATGTTCTGAAAAATGAGAACAAAGAGGTAACAAAGACGGAGGTTCAGATGACAACGCTCAAGACACTCAAATCCATCGCGACACGCTCTCAAGAGACGTTGTTGCAGGACAGTATCGGTGCGGCAGCGCTGGTCGTGATCTTGGTTGTCGGTTTGTACCTGCCTGCTTTTGTTTGATTTCTGCCTGCGCTCTCGTGCCACTTTGCCTTTTGCATCCGTCCCAACAGATGCTGCCGTCTGACACTGCCTGTCCATTCCGGCACCCGGGGGTAACACCCCAAAGGCTAAACTGGGTCCCACATGTGAGTTGCTTTCCTCGCGCCGCCATTCTCTGGAATGTGCGGCGCTTTTTTTATGAGTATGTGTAGGCGAGGCGAAGACCACCCCAATGGCGTCCTGCCACTATGATCGGCGCTGACAGATCCTTCATCGTGGCAAACTGGCCGCCGCCCATATCACGTCTGTAGACCTGAAGAAGGAAGGGGGATGTATTACGGCCCGCTTTCAGACCGACGCGATCATCGAAAATACGCCGATTGCGCGCATTGGCCATGTTCCAAACCGGATCATTGCGCTGCGGTTGAGAGAACTTCCTATTGTGCGTCGGCAGATACCCGTTGGTGTCGACAGCCGCGCAAAAGACGATCGATGGATCGTACTCAAGCGCCGCTTCCTGAAATTCGGGCAAAAACCGATCCAGAAATTCGGTGGAGGCGGTCATCATCTGCTGTGGGTCGGTCCCTGGAATGGGGGTGTAATTTCGGTCAAACAGGGCCGCCATGCTGATGGCACCTTTGGCTATGGCGTCGTCCAGCCGTGTTGAGATTGCTTTGGCCGTGCGTTGCACCATCACGATAAAATGCGCGTCACTGGTTTCACCGCCCATGCCAGCACTAAGTTGTACGATCCTTTCGGATTGATCGATCAACTTGTGCACCCGCGAATGGGTGTCGTTGATGCCCTGCATGGTCATCTGCACGGCCTGGTCGATATGTTTAACGGCAGGGGTCAGGCGTCCAAAACTTTCTGCCATCCGAGCGGATTGTGCTGCGATCTGTGTGCTTTGCGCGTGCTCTTCGCTGATCGTTGCTTCCATGCGGCTCAATGCGGTGTCGGTCTCGCCCGATTGGGACAGCACCACACTCGCGCTTTCGGCAACCGTCTGCGCTTCCTTGCCCAACTCGCTGATCCAATTCGTCAAATTTTCGATGTTTTCTGTAATCTTGGTCGCCGCCGTGCGCGTTTTTTGGGACAAATCGTTGATCGCATCGGCAACCACAGCGAAACCGCGGCCGGCGTCACCAGCGCGGGCGGCTTCGATTTTGGCATTGATCGCCAAAGTGTTCACCTGAGCGGCAATCGAAGCAATTTCGCTGTTGTTCTCGGTGACCGCGCGCAGGGTGTCGCTAACCGTGTCTGTCCGGTCCCGCACCGCATTGACCCAAACGGCAACTTCGCGGGTCTTGTCGCCCACATTGCGCACAAGCATCACAGATGTTCTCACATCCCGCCGGGACTTGTCAGCAATTGCGCTTAACCCTTTGACCAGATGACTAACATCGGTGTTCGCCTCCGTCATATCACGCGCACAGGCATTCAAAGCGCTGAGCGCGCCACGTTGTTCTTTGGCCTGTTGATCAACCAAATCCAGAAAACCGGCAATATCAACAATTTCGAACCCAAGTTCGGAGGCTGTTTTGGCCAAAGCGTCCAGATTTTTCGTACCGTCGACCGGAAACTGCGCTGACATAAGATTCCCGCTCTACCGCTGATGGTCCAGCAATTTCACGAAATACCTTAGAAAATGCTAATGTCCGGCGAGGTCGGCCTGTTTCTGGATCACAGTTTCCATCGCCTCTGCGATGGCTTCCATGCTCAGCAGGATAGAAGCATGGCGGTTTTTGTAGGCGACAGCCGGGCTAAGCACCTCAAACCCGTCAAAAGGCGCATCTGGCACCGGTCCGGCATCTTTTAGCATGGCACGCAACTGGTCCCGGCCCTTTGTAATCTCTGCAAACGTGGCATTCATGGCGGCACCACCTGCGACAGCAGCGGCGGCCTGACCCAGTGCGCAGGCTTTGACGTCCTGTCCAAGGCCGGTCAACCGGTCATCGCTCACCTGCACATCCACAGTCACGGCAGAACCGCACAGCGGGGAGCGGCGCTTGACTGTGGCATCAGGTGTGTCCAGCCTGCCTGTCTGCGGAATATCCGCGGCGAGGGCCAAAATCCGGGCCGAGTAAAGTTTGATAAGGTCTGTCTCGCTCGACATCGCTGTTTCCTTTGTTCCCGTAACCCTACATAAACGCCGCGCCTACAGAAGCAAATAATCCCGAAAGGAAATCGGATGACTTTCGATCCTCACAGCCTGAGCTTCAACGACGCAGGTCTTATCCCGGCCATTGCGCAGGACGCCCAAAGCGGGGATGTGCTGATGCTGGCGTGGATGAACGCGGACAGCATCGCGCAGACCGTGGCGACGGGCAAGGTCACTTACTGGAGCCGGTCGCGGCAGGCTTTCTGGATCAAAGGGGAAACCAGCGGCAATACGCAGGAACTGGTCGATCTGCGGTATGATTGCGATCAGGATTGTTTGTTGCTGATGGTCAACCAGACCGGCCCGGCGTGCCATACAGGTCGTCCCAATTGTTTCTACAGGGCCGTGCGCGACGGCGAAGTAGTAGAGCTTTCACAGCCCGTTTAACTTAAAGTCCTGCGTTAGCATTGCGCGGTAAACATCTAGTTTTGCTAAAATATCCCTGCGAGCTAAGCCTTCGCTGCGGTAGAGCGAGATCGCGCGGGCGTCATCCCGCTTGGCCAGCCTTTTGCCTTGTTCGTCTCGGACCAAGGGGTGGTGCAGATAGTGCGGCGTAGGAAGGTCTAGCACCTGCTGGAGCAACACATGAATCTGTGTTGCATCAAACAGGTCTACTCCGCGCACCACATGGGTGATCGCTTGAGCGTCATCATCAAGAACGACCGCCAGATGATAGGACGTTCCCATATCCCGCCGGGCAATGACGAAATCACCCACGGTTTTGGGCAAACGAGACACATCCAACGAAACCTTACCGGCGTTCATGCCGTGCTCTTCGAACCCCAGACGCGACAGATCGCCGTGCAGCGCCTTCGCAATGTCGAAGCGGAGTGTGACGTTACGGGGGCGTGGCCCGATACGCGGGGAAAGGTCACGGCAGGTGCCGGGATAGACGACACCGTCCGGCCCAAGCTGCGGCGCGCCTTCCTGTGGGGCAGAGGTGGCAGCGGCGATATCGGAACGGGAGCAGTGGCAGGGATACAGCAGGCCCTGTTCCCAAAGCCTGTCCAGTGCCGCACCATAATCAGCCATACGTTCTGATTGACGCATCACCGGGCGGGGCCAGGTCACGCCCAACCAGGTCAGGTCTTCATAGATTTGTGATTCCCATTCTGGCCGTGCACGACTTTGGTCGATATCTTCGATCCTGAGCAGAAATTCGCCGCCCTGCGCTTGGGCCCAATCATAGGCGACGAGCGCGGAAAACGCATGACCCAGATGCAGCGGTCCCGTTGGAGACGGGGCAAATCGGGTGCGGAATGTCACTTTTTTTCAAGCACATAAACGTTGGACTGCATACCAAGCCCGGGAAGGTGTGGCCCGCGTTCGCGCAGCAGCAACCGCGCCGCACCGCAATCCGTCCATTCGTTGATCCGGGCCTCGTGAACCGGATCTTCGAGCGTATGGTCATTGAAGGAAAACACAAGTTTCCCGTCTTTAGGCAAAGCATGCATCAACCGGTCAAGCGCCGATACGGGCGCGGCCCCGGCGCCGATCACACCGATGGCGGCGATCAGGCTGTAGGCTCCTTCGTCCAGTGACGCATCTGCGCTGACCTGGGTCAGTTTACGGTACACTGATTTGCTTTTGGCCTGCGCCAGCATTTCATGTGATACATCAATGCCATCGACTGTTGTAAAACCGGCCAGTGAAAAAGCCAGACCGGAGAGCCCGGTGCCACAGCCGAAATCGAGGATTGGGGGCGTCAGATCGTTACAGCAACTGGCCAATGCCGCCGCGCATCGCCCTGGCGTGGCATAACCGTTTGCGCCCACCTCGGCCTCGTAACTCGCGGCCCATGCATCGTAAATCGTGCGCGTCTCTTCCGCGCTTCGCGCGGCATAAACCTTGTCCAAAAAGTTGTCACTCATACAAGTAACTTAGGCAGGCACCGTGTCCCTGTCCAGCCAGCGCTGCCAATCGACCTTGGCCCGGTCGGTATAGGCCTTGTAGCGATCCTTGCGGCCACGGCGCCCGGATTTCAGGCCCTCGACGGGTGGAAACAGGCCAAAGTTCACGTTCATCGGCTGGAACGTCTTGGCTTCGGCGCCGCCAGTGATGTGGGTCATCAGGGCGCCCATCGCGGTAGTGTCAGGCGGGGTGGGCGCACCACCTCCCAGGATCTCGGCAGCGGCCATACGGCCCGCCAGCAACCCCATTGCGGCACTTTCGACATAACCTTCGACACCGGTGATCTGGCCGGCAAACCGGATATTCGGACGAGAGCGCAGGCGCATCTGATCGTCCAGCAAAGTGGGCGAGTTGATAAATGAATTGCGGTGGATGCCACCAAGTCGCGCGAAAGACGCCTCTTCCAGACCGGGAATCATTTTAAAAACAGCGGTTTGTGCGCCGTACTTCATCTTGGTCTGAAAGCCCACAATGTTATAGAGCGTGCCCAGTTTGTTATCGCGGCGCAGCTGCACCACTGCATAGGGTTTCACTTCGGGCGCATTGGCGTTGGTCAGGCCCACGGGCTTCATCGGGCCAAAGCGCAAGGTTTCGCGGCCCCGTTCGGCCATCACTTCAATAGGCAAACAGCCATCGAAATAACCGGCGGTCTCGCCTTCACGGAACTCGGTCTTGTCGGCGGCCAGCAAGGCATCGATAAAAGCCTCGTACTGATCCTTGTCCATCGGGCAATTCAGATAGGCCGTCCGCTCTTCTTCGGTCTCGCCCTTGTCATAGCGCGACTGCATCCAGGCTTTGCTCATGTCAATGCTGTCAAAATACACGATGGGTGCGATAGCGTCGAAAAAGGCCAGCGCCTCGGCGCCGGTTTCGGCAGCAATCGCCTCAGCCAAAGAGCCCGAAGTCAGCGGGCCGGTCGCGATAATCCATTGGCCGTCTTGGGGCAGGGTGGTCACCTCGCCGTATTCCACCGTCACATTCGGATGTGCCATCAGCGCATCAGTCACCGATTGTGCAAAGGGGTCGCGGTCCACCGCCAGCGCACCACCAGCAGGCAGCCGGTGTTTGTCCGCCGTTGCCATGATCAACCCGTTCGCTGCACGCATTTCCCAATGTAGCAGGCCCACGGCGTTCTGTTCAGAATCGTCGGAGCGGAAGGAGTTGGAGCAGACCATCTCGCCCAGAAGGCCGGTCTGATGGGCGAAAGTGCCAACGTCGGGCCGCATTTCGTGGATCACGACCTGCACGCCAGCGTTTGCGGCCTGCCATGCGGCCTCTGATCCGGCCATGCCGCCGCCGATGATATGGAGTTTTTCTGTCATGGGTCGGATTTAGGCCAGCGCCTGCGCAAGCGCAATGGTCAGCGTGTCGCATTCACCAAGCCGGATGTCTCTGCGCGGGACGTTCATATCAGGGGATTTTGGGGTCGCCGCTGCGGGAATGGTCGATCAGTGAGAGGCTGATCTGGAGGGACCTTCCGCCGGCGGCGACCCAAATGGTCAGGCGCATCTGCGCTCTGCCCTATTGATGCCCCATTTCTGCCCAGATTGAAAGCGCTGTTCTTGCAACAATGGGCATACGGTTTCGAAACAATGGTCCGAAGGGAACCACGGGTCGCTATTGATCCCAGTTCGGGTCGCGTTTTTCCAAAAATGCGTCGATGCCTTCGGCGGTGTCGTCGCGCAGCATATTCTGCACCATCACCTCGCCTGTATAGGCATAGGCGTCGGCGGTTGGCATCACGGCCTGCGCATAAAACGCCTGTTTGCCGATGCGTACGGCGGCACCCAGCTTGGCGGCAACCTGTTCGGCAAGTGTTTTGGTGACGGGGGCCAGTTCGTCGGCGGGCACAACGCGGTTGATAAGCCCAAGCGCCTCGGCACGCTCAGCCTGAATGAATTCACCGGTAGTCAGCATCTCGAACGCCTGTTTGCGCGGGATGTTGCGCGTCAGCGCCACCATCGGGGTCGAGCAGAACAGGCCAATATTTACCCCGTTGACGCCAAACCGGGTGCCTTGGGCCGCCACGGCCATATCGCAGGTCGCCACCAGCTGGCATCCGGCCGCTGTGGCGATGCCGTGGACCTGCGCGATGACAGGTTGCGGCATGGATTGCACGCGGGCCATCACGGCGGCGCAACGGTCGAACAAATCCTTGAAGGCAGCCGCGCCGCCATCTTCGGCCTGCCGCATCGCGGTCATCTGGCGCAGATCGTGGCCGGCACAGAACGCTTTGCCCGCGCCGGACAGGGTAATCACCCGTGTTGTTGGATCATCGGCAAGCTGATCCAATGTCGTATGCAGCGCCGCCAACATCTCGTCCGACAGCGCATTCAGCCTTTCGGGCGCGTTCATCGTCAGCTGGGCCACCGCGCCACGTTGCGTCACATCCAGGATTGCCATCTTGTCACCTCGCCTGTTTCAGCGCCAACTCTAGGCCAAGCAAGAAGGAGAGAGCAACAATGACGGCAACCTTAGAGCCTGTGATGAGCGCAGAAGAGTTGAACGCATTTCTGGTAGAGGTCTTTGAGCAGGTCGCCGACGACTTTGCTGTAGACGAAGTGGCACCAGGGGCGGTGACCATGCGCTTGCTGACCTCTGACAAACATCTGCGCCCTGGCGGCACGATTTCAGGGCCTGCCATGTTCGGTTTGGTGGATGTCGCGGCCTATGTGGTGACATTGGCCCACATCGGACCCAAAGCGCTGGCGGTGACCACCAATTGTTCCATTGATTTCATGCGCAAGCCCGAAGCCGGTGTCGCCTTGGTGGCAAAGGCGCGGCTACTGAAGCTGGGTAAACAGCTTTCCGTAACCGATGTGCTTTTGTTCTCTGAAGGCATGGACCAGCCGGTTGCCCGGGCGAGCCTGACTTATGCGATACCGCCTGCGCATGTGCGCTAAGTCACCCTAGCGAACTGACGAAAAAAGGGCCGGGAATGTCCCGGCCCAGTATGGAGAGGTCTGGTGGCCGCCACGGGGAAGTTACGGTTGCCAGAACACACGGCCGGATTCCGCATCGGCCTCCGACGGTGTCAGTCCCACATCCGCCAACTGCCACGGCTCAAGTTGCGCGAGTGCAAGCCGGGTGCGGCGGCGTGTGGCCCATGCCGTAGCCAGAACCGCGAATTTGACCGCCCAATGTGCCGCAACCGGCATATGGGCGTCGCTCAGAATGCTCAGGGCATTGGGCGCAAGGGCTCTGGTCTGTGTCATGGGAAACTCCTATCTCTAAATGTATTGACACAATATAGCGAATTGCTACAATCAGACCGTACAAAAAATGATACAAAGCGGCTAGGGATATATTGTAGTGGGTACAATTTGGACGCCAGAGGCGCTTGAGGGGATCAAGCCCAAGTACAAAGCGGTCGTCGCTATGATACGCGAGAGCATTGCGGTGGGAGAGTTGACCGTCGGGGCAAAGCTGCCGCCGGTGCGTGATCTGGCCTGGGATTTGAAGATTACACCGGGCACTGTTGCGAGGGCCTATACCGTTTTGACGGACAGTGGCGTGCTGCGCGCCGAAGTCGGGCGCGGCACCTTTGTCGCTGACAGCAGTGACAGCATTGGTGCCGATCTGACTGAACCGTTGATAAATCTGATTGAAATCGACTCGGTGCGGCACATGACGGGAGGCGACACTGATCATGCGAACCTTTTCTCGCCTCATTTGCCGAATGGAGGACAAGCGGAACTGATCCGTAAGTTGCTTGGAGAAATTGCGGCCGACCCGCCATCAGGCATCATGCACTATCCGTCGCGGCGTACCGCAACGGCCGCACGGCAAGCGATGGCCCATTGGCTGCAGGGGGCACCGATTGGCCGGGTCGATCCCGATGATATTGTACTGTCGATGGGCGGGCAGAACGCGATTCTCCTGGTGTTCCAGACCGTCCTGCGCGGGCGACGGCCCACCGTCTTTGTCGAGGATCTGGCCTATCCCGGTTTCAGGCGGGCGGCAGATCTTCTGCGTGCTGATATTGTGGCGATACAATGTGATAAGGACGGGATCATCCCCGAAGCGTTGGCAGAGGCAGCGGCCAAACATCCCGAGGCGCAGGTGCTTTGCACATCACCCGAAGTGCACAGCCCGACCTGTGGTTTCACACCAATGACGCGAAGACATGAGCTGGTGGATGTGGCGCGTAAAGCCGATTTGCAGATTCTCGAGGATGACTGCTACCGGATGGGCCGGGCCGAAGGGGAGGGGTATCGCCAGCTTGCGCCGGAACGCGGCTGGTATGTAGCGTCCATTTCAAAGTCGATTACACCCGCCCTCCGTCTTGGCTGCGCCATCGGTCCTCGAGGCATGTCTGGGGCTTTGCAACGATCATCCGAGAACGGGTTTTTCGGGCTCTCAACGCCCATGATCGACCTGACCGCAAGTTTGCTGGGCCATCCAGACCTGCCAGCAATCATGGAGCGGACACGACAGGGTGTGCAGCGCTATGTAGAGGTCGCGGTGAACACATTAGGCAGCTTTGATCTGTCATGGCGGGCAGACGTGCCCTTTGTCTGGCTGCACCTGCCACAGGGCTGGCGCGCCTCGGCTTTTTGCCAGGCTGCCGAAAAGCGGGGCGTGCAAATCAGGGCAGCAGAAGAGTTTGCGGGACGCGACGCGCCAAGTCCCCATGCGGTGCGGATTGCGATAAATGGAGGCATATCCCTGCGCAGCTTCGAGGCCGCGATGGGCCGGCTGCGCGATCTGCTAGAGCATCCGCCTGAGCAAATCAGCGTTTAGGCGTGGGGTAACATGATACCTAAATTTTAAACCGCTGTATTTGCTTGGTTTTTCGCGGAATATGGCGCTTGACCGTGCGGGAGGCGGGCTTATAACCCCAGCCATCAGGACCGGGCTTGGCCTTTGGCCTTGCCATACAACACTTTAGGAAACCCGAATGAAAACCTTTTCTGCAACACCGGCAGACATCGACAAGAAATGGATCATCATTGACGCCGAAGGCGTCGTGCTGGGCCGTCTTGCATCGATCGTCGCCACACGCTTGCGCGGCAAGCACAAGCCTTCTTTCACGCCTCATATGGATTGTGGTGACAATGTCATCATCATCAATGCCGAGAAAATCCAGATGACCGGTAAGAAGCGTGACGAGAAGTTCTATTGGCATACCGGACACCCCGGTGGCATCAAAGAGCGGACCAAAGCGCAGATCCTTGAGGGTGCGCACCCAGAGCGCGTCGTGACCCTCGCGGTCAAGCGTATGCTGCCTGGTAACCGTTTGAGCCGCCAGATCATGACAAACCTGCGCGTGTATGCAGGGGCGGATCACCCACATGAGGCGCAAAGCCCCGAAGTTCTGGACGTTAAAGTCATGAACAAGAAAAACACCCGGAGCGCATGACAATGGCTGACGAAATCAAAACACTCGAAGACCTTGCAGAGGTTGTGACCGAGGATATCGGTGCTGTGCAAGGCACGCCTGCGGTTGAAATGGTCTCTCACGAGCCTGTGCGCGACGACCTGGGTCGCTCCTATGCGACTGGCAAGCGGAAGGACGCGGTTGCCCGTGTCTGGATCAAGCCCGGTTCCGGCAAAGTGTCTGTGAACGGCAAGCCGCAGAACGAATATTTTGCACGCCCCGTGCTGCAGATGATCCTGGCGCAGCCTTTCGGCATTACCAACACAGAAGGCCAGTTTGACGTCTATGCGACAGTCAAAGGTGGCGGTCTGTCCGGTCAGGCCGGTGCGGTCAAGCACGGTATTTCCAAAGCACTGCAGCTGTATGAGCCCTCCTTGCGAGGCGCGTTGAAAGCCGCAGGCTTCCTGACACGCGACAGCCGTGTGGTTGAGCGTAAGAAATACGGTAAGGCAAAAGCGCGTAAGAGCTTCCAGTTCTCCAAGCGCTAAGTTTTTCTGCAAATTTTGGGGAAGGGCCGTACCGTGGGGTGCGGCCCTTTTTCGTTTCACGGCACAAAATGCCGCGACCGGGGAGGGGGGCTATGCCCCCGTCAGCAAAGCTGACTCCCCCGCGGGATATAAGGCCAAAAAGAGAAAGCGGCGGCGGCGGCAAGAATAATTGAATGGCGAACTTGATTGAATGGATGCGAAGGGTTTTCCGCAGGACCGACAGTGCTTAGGTTCAATTCAAACAATGAGGTGACCCATGCAGTATTCTCTTCTCGACCTTGCGCCGGTTCCAGAGGGAACCGACATTCCGCAGGCTTTGAAAAACACAGGCGATCTGGCCCAGCATGCCGAACGGCTCGGGTATCACCGCTATTGGTTGGCGGAGCACCATAATATGCCGGGCATCGCCAGTGCAGCGACCTCTGTTCTGATCGGGCATGTGGCGGGGTTGACCAAAACAATGCGGGTAGGTGCGGGCGGTATCATGTTGCCGAACCATGCGCCTTTGACGATTGCGGAGCAATTCGGCACTTTGGCCGGGCTTTATGGTGATCGGATTGATCTGGGGCTGGGCCGTGCGCCGGGCGGCGATCAGGCCGTCTATCACGCGTTGCGGCGGGCGGGGAGCGATGATTTCCCGGGCGATGTAGCCGAACTGCTCGGCTATCTGGGCGATCCGCGGGACGGGGCCGCAGTACGGGCCTTACCGGGGGAAGGAAGCCATGTGCCGCTATGGATTCTGGGATCTTCGCTTTATGGGGCGCAACTGGCTGCGCATTTCGGATTGCCTTATGCTTTTGCCTCGCATTTCGCGCCTGATGCATTGGAACAGGCAGCAGAGATTTACCGCCGTACCTTCAAGCCATCGGTCTATTCCGAGAAGCCGCTTTTCATGTTGGCGGCCAATGTCTTTGCGGCGGATACGGATGCGGAGGGCGCCTATTTGCGGACCTCGATGCAGCAGGCTTTCGCGCGGATGCGGACGGGGACGCGGGGCAAGCTGCCGCGTCCGGTCGAGGATATTGATGCGGTGATCGGCGCAGGTGTGCGCCGGGCGGTGGACCAGATGATGCAGGTCTCTGCGACCGGGGGGCGCGAGAAAGTGCGCACGGAACTGGCCGGTTTGATCGAGCGCTATCAGCCGGATGAGGTGATCCTCACCTGCCAGATCCACGATCCTGTGGCGCGCAAACACTCAGTTGCGATCGCGGCTGAGGTGATGCAGGAGCTGGGCGCGGATCAATCGAAGCATTTGGTGGGTGCCGCCAGCTGAATGACCGGCACTGCGCTGCTGCCTGTAAAAAGCCTGCGGCGGCGCAGAAGAGCGATCCGGTAGGCCAGCCTATTCGTCGGGTTGCACCAGTCCCAGTCCCCGCAGGTATATCCCGATGCCGGTCTCCAGCAGGTCTTCCGGCGGGAAGGGTGAGGCGCGCCCCGGTGAGTTGCGGGCGAAAAGCTCAACCACGCCGTGGCTCATTGCCCAGATGTGCGCGGAAAACATCGAGGCAGGGGGGCGCTTGTCTTCAGGGATGTGCTGGCTGAGATCAGTTGCCGCTTTTTCAAGCACACCGTTCGCGCGGTTTGCGACCAAGGCCAGTTCAGTCGTTCGGTTGATCGAAATGCCGCTTTCGAACATGGCGATGTAGTGACCGGGATATTTGCGGGCAAAGGCAAGATAGGCACGGCCCGTGGCCTCGAACGCTTTCAGTGCGGAGGGTTGGCCGGACTGATAGGCGTAGTCCATCAGATCGGCAAAGATTTCATACCCTTGTTGGGCGGCTTCCGCGATCAGCGCCTCGCGGCCATCGAAATGCCGATAGACCGCTGCCGGGGTGACACCCGCCTGTTTGGCGGCCTCGGACAGGGTGAAGCCCATTGGCCCACGCACCTCGATCAACTCGAGAGCGGCGTCGATTAATGCCTGACGCAGATTGCCGTGATGGTAGCCCTTCTTAGGCATCCCAAATGTCCGGCCCACCGCAAATGCTTGTATCGATCTTGCCGATGGCAGCTGCATCCTTGCGGTCATAGTCAAGCGCGTGCAGCACCGTACGAATAGCGTTCAGCCGCGCACGGCGCTTGTCATCCGAGCGCACAACGGTCCAGGGGGCTTGCGGCACATGGCTGCGGGCCAGCGTTTCCTGAATGGCACCTGAATATGCGTCCCATTTGGCGAGGCCTTTGACGTCGATCCCGCTGAGTTTCCATTGCTTCAGCGGATCGGATTCGCGCGCAAGCATCCGGCGCAATTGTTCGGCGCGGCCCACGTTCAGCCAGAACTTGAACAGATGCACACCGTCTTCGACCAGCATCGTCTCGAATGGAGTCACTTGCGCAAAGAAATGCTCGCGCTGCTCTGGTGTGCAAAAGCCGAACACATGCTCTACCACGCCGCGATTGTACCACGAACGATCAAACAGAACCACATCACCTGCAGCGGGCAAGTGGCTGATATAGCGCTGGAAATACCATTGCGTCTGTTCAGTTTCGGTGGGTTTCGGCAACGCCACAACGCGTGCGGCACGGGGATTCAGGTTGGCGCGAAAACGGCTGATGGTGCCACCCTTGCCAGCCGCATCGCGCCCCTCAAAGACACACGCGATACGCGCACCGGTCTCACGCGCCCAGGCCTGCAACTTCACCAGTTCGATCTGAAGCCGGTCCATTTCCTTGTCGTATTGCTTGCGCCCCATGCGTTCGGAATGGGGGTAGCTGGCAGTTATGACATCGTCTTTGTCGGCGCGCTTTAGCGCGGCGCGGATTTCATCGGGGGCGTCGTTGTTGAAGTATGCGCTGATTGCGCCGTCAAAAGGCAGGTCCATGCGGGCTCCGAATGCTGTCACTCTGCCCTCTATATGGGATGTTAAGGCGCTTAACGCAAACCCGCGCGTGCGGCGGCGCGGTCGATGGCGGCGGCGACCTCGGCCGGGGCCGTGTGTTGCAGCATGTGCCCCTGACCCGGCAAAACGGTCAGATTGCCATTCGGCACATCGCCCATCAGCACCTCTGCGTGAACCGACAGCGGCACCGTCGTATCCGCATCGCCATGCACCGCTTCGATGGGCATGGTGAGGGCGTCATAGCGCTGGCGCATGTCGACCACATGGGGGCGCAATTGATCGACCTGCTGGGCATTGGCCCGCAAGCTCTCTCGGCGCAGGGTCATCCCGACACCGATATGCTCACCGTATCCGGCCGGCGCATGCTGAGGTGCAAAGGTCGCATCAATGCTTTGCTTTATATAGCTTTTCGGCACAAAGGCCGACACCATCGGCACAAAAAGCGCACCCCCCAAAGGTGAGCCATTAACCGTATAGATCCAGCCCAGCTCACCCGGCCAAGGCTCTGCCACGGCAGAGGCCAACACGAGGGCTGCGGTTTCATCCGGACGGTTGAGTGCCCATGCGATGGCGACGATGCCGCCAAAGGAATGGCCCATGACTATAGGGCTGCTGACGCCGATCTGGTCAGCGACCTTTTGCAAAAGGGCGGCCTGTTCCAGCGGGCTTTCGGATGCGGTGTTCCATGGCCCCGATTTGCCCGGCAGGCGCCCCGTCCAGCCTAAACCGGGGCGGTCAAAGAGGATCACGCGATAGCGATCGGTCAGCTGCGCGGTCAGATTCATCGTCAGGTCTTTGATATTGCCGCTGGCCCCGTGAAGGAGCACCAGATCAGGACCGCTGCCCATGATCCTGTAGTGCACCGGCGTGCCATCGACCGTGATGATCGTACCCGTGGGCGGATTGGTTTCTTTAGCCTGTTGTTCACGCGCGCGGGCCTGCCACTGAACCAGCAAGACAACACCCACGACGAAGAGCGCCAGAAAGATCAGGAGACGGCCCATGCTACGCTTGTCCGATGCGCGTGATATCAAAGGGGGTAGATTGGTATATCTCGTTGATCCAATTGCCATAAAGCAAATGCGCATGGCTGCGCCAGCGATTGAGCGGCGTGCGGCTTGGGTCGTCGTCGGGGTAGTAGTTGCCCGGCACGTTGATCGGTGTGTTCGAGGCCACGTCGCGGTCATATTCCTGTTTCAGCGTGTCGCTGTCGTACTCAAAATGGTTGAATACATAAAGCGCCCGGTGATCGGGATCTTCGATCAGACAGGGGCCGACTTCGTCACTGCCCAGCAGGGTTTTGAGCGCGGGCTTGGCATCGACCTCTGCCTGACGCATTTCAGTCCAGCGCGACACGGGCATCACGCAATCGTCTGAAAACCCGCGCAGATAGGGCGAGGAGGGATCAAGATTACGGTGGCGGAAACAGCCGAAGGCTTTGTGGTCCAGAATATGTTTCTGCACGCCATGAAAATGGTTGATCATCGCCATGCCGCCCCAGCACACGCCAAAGGTCGAGTGCACATTGGTCTGTGTCCAATCCATTACACGGCGCAGTTCGTCCCAGTACGACACCTCGGTAAACGGCAGATGTTCTATGGGTGCGCCGGTGATGATCAGACCATCGAATTTCTCGTCCCAAGCGTCGCTGACGGGGCGGTAGAAGCTTTCCATATGCTCTGCGGCGGTGTTGCGGGTCTGGTGGTCGGACATCCGCAAGAGGCTCAGCTCGATCTGTAAGGGCGTGGCGCCGATCAGGCGGGCAAACTGGTTCTCTGTCTGGATTTTCTTGGGCATCAGGTTGAGGAGAGCGATGCGCAAGGGCCGGATATCCTGCGTCGCCGCCTGATCCTCGTCCAGCACCATCACCCCTTCGCGCGTCAGCACGTCAAAGGCAGGCAGGTCGGAAGGCAGTTTAATAGGCATGGGTCAGGTCCGTTTTGGTGAAGCGGTTAGATAGGGCGCGAAAGCACCTCTGCCAAGGGTAGGGCGCGGAGTGCGCTGCGTTATGCGGGAAGAGTGTTTGCAATCAGGTCCACAAAATCGTCTTGGGTTTCCAAGGCGCTGATCTGGTCGGGGGTTATCGTCACGCCCCATTTTGCCATAGCCTCATACCGCGGTTGTCGATGCGACAGCGCCTGTGCGTAGGTCCAGCGCACAAAGGCATCGGGATCAACCTCTGCTTCGGTGCAATCGTGCTGCGTCAGATACTCCTGCCAGACACGCGCCAGGAACTCGGGCTGATAGGCCATCGGCTTGGGCGCACGGTCAAAGCGGCGGATCAATTCCTGGGTATGCGCCTCATCCCCTTCGATCCATACCATCAGGCATTCATCAGAGAGCGCGCGCAGCAAGGGGTCTTCGGGGTTAGCGGCGTCGACCCATTCACAGATCGACCCACCCGTGTCGCAGATGAAGTGGTCATAGCCATAAAGCGCCTGTGCGCGGTCCGCGAAGTGAGGTGTGTCGTAAAGAGCGGCAATCTCGCCTTGGCGAAAAGCTTCCTGACGGGTGGCATATTCGGCCATGGGCAGACCACCTTTTGCGGGATCACCCGGCTTGCCCAGCCATGTGGCAACCGGCGAAAGGTTCTCAAAGGTGATGTTCGACGCAATATAGATGCTGTCGCTCATCAGAAGATCGCGCAGGAAGGGCACCTTCATCGCTTCGGATTTGGCATTGTCCACAATGGCTTCGCCCAGATAGCGGGTGCCGATGCGGTAATCGATGGAGTAGTGAAACCAATCGCCGGAGCCGCGCAGGAGACCGGACAGATGGGTCTTGCCAAGGCCTGACATCCCGAAGACCAGAACCTTGCGGTGCGGCGCGGCACGCCAGTCGGAAGCGGAAGAATAAAGCATGGGGCAGGGTCCGGCGCTGTCTGTTTTGTCTTACCTAGCGCGAACCCGCCCAAGGCGCCAGATGCGCCCGTCGAGCAGCATCAATCCAAGCGCCAGCAAGGCAAATCCGGCGTAGGCCGAGGGATGCAGGGTCTCGGTCAGCAAGACTGCCCCCAGGACGATGCCGAACGGCGGAATCAGCAAGGTCACCACCATCAGATTGCCGCTGCCCGCCATAGCCAGCACACGGTAATATAGCAGGTAGGCAACCGCGGTGCCCAGCAAGGCGTAGTAACCGATTGCGCTAATTGTGCGCGTTTGCAGATTCAGCGTGAGCGGACCTTCAACCCACCACGCCAGAGGCAACATGATAAGCGTGGCCCCGGTGACCATCCCGGCGGCCGCGACCTGCGGCGGCTGACCGGACAAAGTCTTGCGCGCCCACACGCTGGCCAGGGCATAGGACACGGTGCCGGTGATCACAGCAAGTTGCGCAAGCGAGCGAAGATCGAAATGGCTGAGGTTCTCAACTCCGATGGCCACGGCCAACCCGACAAAGCCAAGACAAACGCCCACCGCTTTGCGCGGGGTAATGCGTTCATCGGCAAAGAAGATCGACGCGGCGATCACGCCGAAAATCGCAGTGGCACCGTTGAGGATCGAGGTCAGCCCGCTTTCGATATAGAGCTGACCCCATGCCATGAGACCGAAGGGGATGACATTGTTCAAAAGCCCCATGCCCAAAAACGCGCCCCAGACTTTCGGCGCACGCGGCACGGGCAACCGCATGGCGATGACCACCACCCAAAGCACAAGCGCTGCCCAACCGACACGGTGTGCCACTGCAGTCAGCGGGCCAATCTCGTCCAGTGCCACCCGGACCGACACAAAAGACGCGCCCCAGATCGCCGCCAGGAGCAGCAGTTCGGCCCATGCATGAAGCGATATTGATTTCTGTTCAGTCATGGACAAAGGTGAACCAGACTGCGCAAGCAGCGGCGACCCGATTCATGCGGCTTTGCGTGTCTCAAACCAGATGTTCAGATAATTGCCCGCGAAAATTACCACCGCGCCGACGATCACCCAGATATCCAAAGCTTCGTTATAGAGCAGCATCGCCACCAGTGCGATGATCGGCAGGCGCGCAAAATCAATAGGTGCCACGACCGAGGCCGGCGCCAGCGTGAGCGCCTTTGTGATACAAAAGTGCGCCAGCAAGCCGCAGAGCCCAACGGCGACCAGAAGCGGCAGATCGGACGGGCGGGGCAGGGCGATGTCGCCATCATAGCCTGCCGTCAAAAGGCCAAAGATCAACTGGAAGAAGGTCAGATAGAACATGATCGCGGTGATCGTTTCGGTTTCGGTCAAACGCTTTGTGAAGACATAGGTCAGCGCAAAGAAAACCGCGCAGCCTGCGGCGGCGGCGAGGTTCGGATCAAGCCCTGCCATATCGGGACGGGCAACGATTAGAATGCCGACAAACCCCATCAGAGCCGAGATCGCCCGTATCTGTGTGAGCCTTTCGCCCAGAAACAACGCAGATAGGATAATCACCCACAGCGGCGCAGTGAACTCGAAAGCAAAGACTTGAGCCAGGGGCAGCACTGTCACGGCATAGAACCACATGTTCTGACCCGTAAAATGAAAGATATTCCGGATCAAATGGACTTTGACCGCGCCTGTCCCGATCTGGCGATAGCTGCTGGTGGCGGCGGCAAGTACCAGAACAATTAGCAGCCCGATGGCGGAGCGGTACATCATTATTTCGAAGGTATCGAACTGCGCAGACAGCTCGCGCCCGGCGATCGCCATGGTGGTAAAGCTGAAAATCGCACCCAGCATCCAGATCGCGGCCTGTATCGATGGGGTCATTCTAGGCCTGTGATCGTATAGTCGCGCGGGATGCCAGCGGTTTTTAGCGCCCAGTCAGAGGCCTTGGTGCGCTCCTGATGCGCTTCAAAAGCTTCCGTGTCGGTAAATTCCTCGGCTACGGTCCAGACCAATGGGTCTTCGGTAGCGGAGACTTCGAACGACACACAGCCCGGTTCGGCGCGGGTCAGTTGGATATGGGTGTACAAAGCCGCACGCACCTTATCCGCTTGCGCCGGCGTTTCGCAGCGCAACGTGCCGTTCAAGATCACTCCCATTCGATTGTGCCGGGAGGTTTGGACGTGATGTCATAGGTCACGCGGTTGATGCCGGGGACCTCGTTAATAATGCGCGTGGCGGTTTCGCCCAGAAATTCATGGGTAAAAGGATAATAGTCCGCCGTCATGCCATCGACGGAGGTCACAGCCCGCAGCGCACAGGCGAAATCGTACGTCCGCCCGTCGCCCATGACACCCACGGTACGCACCGGCAGGATCGCGACAAATGCTTGCCAGATATCATCATAAAGCCCGTGCTTGCGGATCTGGTCGATATAGACCGCATCGGCCTCGCGCAGAATGTCGAGTTTCGCCCGCGTGATCTCTCCAGGGCAGCGAATCGCAAGGCCGGGGCCGGGGAAAGGATGCCGCCCGATGAAAGATTTTGGCAATCCGAGTTCGACGCCAAGGGCGCGAACCTCGTCTTTGAAAAGTTCGCGCAACGGTTCGACCAATTTTAAACCCATCTTTTCGGGCAATCCACCAACGTTGTGATGGCTCTTGATGGTCACAGAGGGCCCGCCAGAGAAGCTGACTGATTCGATAACGTCCGGGTAAAGCGTGCCTTGGGCGAGAAATTTGGCGTCGCCCACCTCGGTTGCGTGTTTCTGAAAGACGTCGATGAAGAGCTTGCCGATGATCTTGCGCTTCGCTTCGGGGTCATCCTGACCGTCAAGTTCACCAAGAAACAGGTCCTGCTCGTCCGCGTGAATAAGCGGCATGTTGTAGTGGTCGCGGAACATGGTGACGACCTCTTCGGCCTCGCCCTTGCGCAGCAATCCGTGATCAACAAAGACGCAGGTCAACTGATCGCCGATCGCTTCATGGATAAGGACCGCCGCAACCGAGGAATCAACACCGCCCGAGAGGCCACAGATCACCTTATCATCGCCAACGGTCTCGCGGATTTTGGCAATCGCTTCTTCGCGGTAGGCGCTCATCGTCCAGTCGCCCTTGAAACCTGCCAGCCGGACAAAGTTCTCGTAGAGCTTTGCGCCATTGGGTGTGTGGTGCACTTCCGGATGGAATTGCACGGCATAAAAATGGCGATCGGGGTCGGCGGTAACGGCAAATGGCGCGTTGGGCGAAGTGCCGAAGACGCGGAAACCGGGTGCGATCCTGCTGACGTGGTCGCCGTGGCTCATCCAAACCTGTTCCCGTTCGGTCAGGAACCATCCTTCTAAGAGGTCAAGTTGTTCGGTTTCTGGCGTGACATAGGCACGGCCAAACTCGGCGGTGTTATGGCCGCGCTCGACTTTACCACCCAGCATTTCCATCATCACTTGCTGACCATAACAGATCCCAAGGATCGGAACGTTCAGCTCGAACACCTGCTCCGGCGGGCGCGGTGCCCCTTCGGCAAAGACCGACGCGGGCCCGCCCGACAGAATCACGGCCTTGGGCGCGAACTCTGCCAAAAATTCGGGGGTGACTGCATTGAAGGGGTGAATTTCGCAGTAGACATGCAGTTCGCGCAAACGGCGGGCAATCAACTGAGTGACCTGGCTGCCGAAGTCGATGATCAGCAAACGGTCGTGGTCGGTGGGGGCATGGATCTGGGTCATGCTGTCTGATTATGGGGGGACGGGGGTGCTGGCAAGAGCCGGATTGCCTGAGGCCCTGCGAACCCGCCATCTGATTGCAGGCAAAAACAGGCGACAGAGGATGGATGTCGGTTTTTGACCCACAAAGACGGTATCTGCGCGAAGGGGGTGCAGGGAATAGAGTAGCAGAGGAGAAAATTTGTGTGAGGGACAGAGAATGGCGGAATCAGCACGGCGCGGACGGGGCGGCGGTGGCGCGGCCCGGCGGGCAGAACGCAACACGGTGTCCTTCGAGACCGCACGCTATATCGAGCGCAATATTCCCAATTTCGAGGTGCTGACCGAAGAAGCACTCGAGCTCATCGAGACCAACGCAGAGACGATTCTCGAAGAGGTCGGCGTGAACTTCCCTGAAAACCCCGCCGCTTTGGCCCGCTGGCGCGACGCAGGTGCAGATGTGCAGGGCGAACGCGTGCGCATTCCGCGTGGTCTGGCACGCCAGCTTTGCGCAACCGCACCCTCTGAATATACCCAGCACGCCCGTAACCCGGCCCGCAACGTCGTGGTCGGCGGCAAGAACCTCGTGCTTGCCCCGGTCTATGGCCCGCCCTTCGTACGCGATGCCGCAGGCGGGCGGCGCTATGCCACAATGGCGGATTTCAACAAATTCGTGAAGCTGGGGTATATGTCGAAGTGGCTGCACCATTCAGGCGGCACCGTCTGCGAACCCACAGACCTGCCCGTGAACAAGCGCCATCTGGATATGCTGCATGCCCATATGACCCTGAGCGATAAACCGTTCATGGGATCAGTGACCGAGCCGAGCCGCGCACAGGATTCGGTAGATATGTGCAAAATCCTCTTCGGTGAGGAATTTGTGCAGCAAAACACTGTGATGACGTCGCTGATCAACATCAACTCGCCGATGACGTTCGATGATGTGATGATGGGTGCGCTGGAGGTTTATGCGCAGAATAATCAGGCCTGCATCATCTCGCCCTTTATCGTGGGTGGCGCGATGGCACCGGTTTCGGTCGCTGGCACACTGACGCAGGTCATGGCCGAAGCGCTGGCGGGTATTGCCTATTCCCAATTGTGCTGCGCGGGGGCCCCGGTCATCATGGGGGCATTCGTCACATCGATCGATATGAATTCGGGCGCGCCGACCTTTGGCACGCCAGAGGCGTCGCATGTCACCTATGGCGTGGGACAACTGGCACGACGGATGAACCTGCCTTACCGGTCTGCGGGGGGCTTCTGTGGCTCGAAACTGCCCGATGCACAGGCCGCTTACGAAAGTGCGAACAGCCTGAATATGGGGCTTCTCTCAGGGGTGAATTTCATGCTGCATGCCTGCGGTTGGCTGGAAGGCGGGCTGGTCAGCTCGTTCGAGAAATTCGTGATGGATGCCGATCAGTTGGGCGCGCTGCACCATTTCGCCCGTGGGGTCGAGATTGACGAGAACGCGCAGGCGATGGATGCGATCCGCGAGGTGGGACCAGGTGGCCATTATCTGGGGTGCGCACACACCCAGGGCAATTTCAAGAACGCTTTCTGGAAATCTGACCTGCTGGATTACAAACCGTTCGAGACCTGGGAAGATGACGGCGCCCGCGATACGCAGGCCTTGGCCAGCTTGCGCGTGGAAAAGATGCTGGGCGACTATCAGCAACCGGCGCTTGATCCGGCCATCCGCGAAGCGCTCGACGCCTTTGTAGCGCAGAAGAAAGCGGCCGAGCCTGACAGCTTTATGTGAAAGCAACCGAGAGTCGCGGTTCAGAGCCGAGGCGCGCCTCAAGATGCAACGGGCTGCGCGGCTTTAAATTCGCGGGCCTCGCCGACCATCGCGATGAGTACATCAACATGGCGGACCAGACTGTAGTTGGCGTCCCCAAGGGTGCGTTGATCTTCCAGTTCAGCCTCGATCTCGATCAGCTTCATCAGGGCGGCCCCGTGCCGCGGCAGCACGCCATAGCCCAGCAGACGCGGCAGATGCATTGCGCGGCGGTAGTCCTGTGCACCAATCCTTGCGGCCCGCATCATCAACCGTGGACGGTGCAGCGCGTTCAGCATAGTTAACAAATCTTGCATTTTCTCTTCCTCGATTTGTGATTGATCAGACCGAATTGGCCGAACTGCTCACAGGATGACACAACCTAAGAGGGTGTTGCGTGCCTTGGTGAGGGTCCGTGCGGGGGTTTCACAACTGTTTACCGTTTCGAAACAATGCTGCCTAAACGGCGAGATTTTAACGAACAGGTAAGAAATGCAGCCATAGGTTGTGTGGATATATCTGTGGATAAAATCCACAAGGCTAGATCACTCGAAGGAACGCGTATGTTTGAACAAGTTGAAATCTGCACCGCAGGTAACACGAAGGCACTTCCGGAATGGGTGCCGGCAGGTGCGTTGCATTATCTTGCGCATACCGAAAAAGGCACACCGATCAGAGGCTTGGCGCGTGCGGCGGGCTGCCACGCGTCGACAATCCTGCGCCAGATTCGCAAGATCGAAATGAGGCGGGACGATCCATTGGTCGATGGTGCTTTGCGCCGTCTTGGGGCGCAGGCCCAGAACAACGTCGGACATGTGCAATCAGCGCGCGTTAAGGATCAGAAGGTACCCTCCATTCCGGACGACGCAACTTTGACACGAGAAGCCATGCGCGTGCTGCGCCGTTTATGTGAAAACGGCGCGGTGCTCGCGGTGGCGGCTGAACTCGACAAGGCCGTGGTGGTGCGCGATGGCCCTTCGGGCATTCCGACGCGGACCGCCGTGGTAGACACGCCAATTGCTCAGGCGATGGCGCTTAAGGATTGGATCACCCCGTCAAACGCGGGTCGGATCCTGCGCTACCACATCACGGGCACCGGGCGCACGGCGCTTGCGGGCTTTATTGACCGATTTGGCGGCCCGGCCTATCCAATTGCAGGCGTGGAAGAGGCGCAGGCCGACTTCGTTCATCACGCCGAGACGTTGGGTGACACTGAAGAAGACGGTGGAGCAAACAGAAGCCGATATTGCGCCGGTGAAAGCCCGCTGGCCGCTTTGGCCCGGCGCCGCGACAAGGACGGCAAACCGTTTCTGGCCGATACATTGGTACACGCCGGAGAGCGCCTGCGCGAAGATTTTGAACTGGCACAAATGGATGCTTCGGTCGCTCAAAACTGGGATCACTTCCTGACCGCAGGCACCCAGAAGACCCATGCCACAGGAGGCGGCGAGGGCGGCGCGCCGGCGCAGGCACGGGCGCGGGTCAGGTCGGCGCTGGACCATCTTGGGGTAGGGCTAGCCGATGTGGTTTTGCGCTGCTGCTGCTTCCTGGAAGGGCTGGAAATCACGGAAAAGCGGCTGGGGTGGTCGGCACGATCGGGCAAGATCGTTCTGCGCATCGCGCTGATCCGGCTGAAACGGCACTATGATGAAACCGTGGGGCCGGGCGGGCCGCTGATCGGCTGAAAAGGTCACAACCGCGTGTAAGAGCGCGGTAGCCCTTGTCCCGGCGGGCGGGCTTTGCGAGCCAATAGGCTGTGAAGGGAGCGTGCCATGACCAGCCAAGACCACCGCGATGCCCTTGCCGTGCTGATTTTGCGGCTGGGTCTGACGTGGTTCATGTTTCTTTGGGCGGTCCACAAGGTGATTACACCGGGGCAATACCGTGCTCTGGCGCGCAATTTTGACAGCGTAGATCTGTCGTTCACACAAATCTATCTGGTTGCAGGCGTGCAGATTGCCATTTGTGCGCTTGCCGCTGTTGGTATTCTCAGATTTGCCAGCTACGGCGCATTAGCGGGCATGCACTTCTATACGCTGACCCGCCGGTGGGAGGGGTTCTTTGACCCATTCGCACTGAACGACAGCGGCTTTCCGATCCACCGCAATCAGGTGATTGATTTGGCAGTCTTTGGTGCCTTTGTAGCGCTTTTGCTGCTGGTCGCACGCGATCACTACAGTCTTGGCGGTGCCCTGCGCCGCCGCATCGGTCCGCGGTGGTGGCAATAGACACATGGCCGCAATGCGCCGCTGCGGGCTTTTGCCCGCGCTACAATGTGTTACATAAGGTTGAGCCAAGCGGAGACTTCCCATGCGTGATCTGAAAATCCCCGAACAACGTCACCCTGAAAAGGCGCGCAAACCCGATCAGGCACAGCCGAAAAAACCAAGCTGGATCCGGGTCAAGGCCCCGGGCGGTCAGGGCTATGCCGAAACCGCCAAGATCATGCGCGAGAACAAGCTGGTGACGGTCTGCGAGGAAGCGGGTTGTCCGAACGTGGGCGAATGTTGGTCGCAGGGTCATGCCACAATGATGATTATGGGCGAGGTCTGTACCCGCGCCTGTACCTTCTGCAACATCGCGACAGGCAAGCCGCCCGAAGCCCTCGATGCCTTCGAGCCGGGCCGTGTGGCCGACGCGGTGCAAAAGCTTGGGTTGAACCATGTGGTTATCACGTCTGTGGACCGCGACGACGTCGAAGATGGCGGGGCGGAGCATTTTTCCCAGACGATCCGCGCCATTCGTCACCGCAGCCCTGACACGACGATTGAAATTCTCACGCCAGACTTCATCCGCTGCGGGCCCGAAGCGCTGGAAAAGGTCGTCGAAGCGCGGCCCGATGTGTTCAACCACAACCTCGAAACCGTGCCGGGATTGTACCCCGAAGTGCGCCCCGGCGCGCGCTATTTCCATTCACTGCGCCTGTTGCAGCGGGTCAAGGAACTGGACCCGTCGATGTTCACCAAATCGGGCATCATGGTAGGTCTGGGCGAGGACCGCCAAGCGGTCATTCAGGTCATGGAAGACATGCGCGCGGCCGACATCGACTTTCTGACGATCGGCCAATATTTGCAGCCGACGCCAAAGCATCACCGTGTAGACCGCTTTGTGCATCCCGATGAATTTGCCGCCTATGAGAAAGCCGCTTATGGCAAGGGGTTCCACATGGTCTCGGCCAAGCCGCTGACGCGCTCGTCCTATCACGCAGGCGACGATTTTGCGCGGTTGCGGGCAGCGCGGAACAAGAAGCTGGGGCTAGGGTAGTGCTTTGAGATAGGCGGCAATTGCGGTGCGGTCGCTTTCGGGCAATTGCGCCAGGTTGTCGATCACAGCCGCCATCGACCCACCGACGCTGTCGTAGTCAGGTGTCAGGCCGCTTTCAAAATAATAGACCAAATCTGCCTCAGACCATTCAAGCGCGGCGGGTGTGATGTCGGGAATGCGACCCTTGCCCGACGGGTTCGGCGCGCCCGTTAACCATGCGGTACGCTCCAGCCCACCCAACGCATTGCGCGGCGTATGACATTCGCCGCAATGGGCCAGTGCTTCGACCAGATAGCGGCCACGTTCAAGTTCTGGCGTGGGGGCATCGGTGACGACGAAGTCAGGCTCCAGGAACAGAGCTTTCCACAGACCGAGACCGCGCCGTATGTTAAACGGAAAGCCCAAATCATGTATTCGGCTGTCGCTGTCTGAAACGGGCAGCGTCTGCATGTAGGCATAAAGATCGGCGACATCCGCATCTGTCATATGGGCATAGGCGGCGTAGGGGAACGCTGGATAGAGATGCTCACCTTGAGGCGAAACGCCCTTGGTCACGGCGCGGGCAAATTCCGGCAGGCTCCAGTCACCGGTTCCTTTGGGACCGGGTGATATGTTGGGCGCGTAAAAGGTACCGAAATCGCTGGCGAGGGCATGCCCCCCAGCCAACACCAACTTGTCCGCTCCTTCAGCATCGGGTGCCGCATGGCAGGAGGCACAGCCGGAGGCGATGAATACCTGCGCTCCATTGTCAGGATCAGCCGTGTGCCCTGCGGCGAAATCCTCGGCCAGCGGAGGTGGCCGTGTCAGAAACCAAAAGACCGCCGCGCCGAAGAAGGCGCAGGCGATCAGGATTTTAAGCAAACCGCGCAAGGCTTAATTCTTGGGGCCGCGGTATTTCTCGTGGCAGGCTTTGCAGGCCCCGCCCAGATCGCCCATGCCGGCCCCTACGGCTGCCGCGTCCGAGGCGTCTGTCAATGCTGTCGCAGCATCCGCAAGCGCTTGGAAGCTTTGCGCAAACCCGTTCGGATCGCTCCAGATTTCGGCTTTAGCACGCGAGCCTGCCGTGGTTCCCTGCTCGGTACCTTCGATCCACAGAGTGGCGCGTTCCATCGTCGCGAGCGATGCGAGATTTTGCGCTGCAGCCGAGACCATAGCCGCGTCATAGTCCATCTCGCCCTTGGCAATGGCCCCCAGAATCCCTGTGTGATAGCCGATCATTTGCATCTGGTGGTGACGTGCGGCTACGGCAGGATCGAGTTTGGCATGGCTTTCAGCAAATAGGGCGGTGCCGATAGTTGCTGCGAGGATGCCTGTGAGGATCGGTTTGAGTGTCGAGCTGCGCATGAGCTTTCCCCTTTGGTAAGATAAATTACAGTTTCTCTTGATCCACAGCCTACGCGCAGCGGCGCGCGGATGTCGATCACAAGGCTGTGAACAGCGGTTCCGCGTTAGAAACGGCGCGGGACCCGCTCGGTTTTGGCCCATTCCGGCCACCACCCCAGCCATTCGATGCCCCAGATCACGGCAGCAATCGCGATGATGCCAAAGACAAGCTTTACCCGTGTGGCTGACGGCGGGTTGCGTGCCCACTTCGACATACGCAACAACCAGGTCGGATTCATAGGAAGCGGACCTTGCCGATGAAGGGCAGATTGCGGTCACGCTGCGCATAATCGATGCCGTAGCCCACCACGAACTCGTCGGGTATCTCGAACCCCGTCCAGTCGGCCCGCATATCGACTTCGCGTCGCGTGGGTTTATCCAGCAAGGCGATGGTCTTGAGCCGCGCGGGTTCGCGGGATTTCAGCAGGTTCGTGACATGGTGAAGCGTATGGCCGGTGTCCACGATATCCTCGACCACCAGCACATCGCGTCCTTCAATCGCGCCACGCAAGTCCTTGAGAATACGCACCTCCCGACTGCTCTCCATCCCGTCGCCATAGCTTGAGGCCTCAAGGAAATCGACCTCGATCGGCAGGTCCAATTCGCGCACAAGATCGGCGATGAAGACAAAGCTTCCGCGCAGCAGCCCGACGACCACCACTTTGTCGGTGCCTTCGAATTCTTCCTGTATCTCGCGACACAGCGCTTCGATCCGCGCCGCAATCGACTTGGCCGAGATCATTTCATCTATGACATAGCGACGATCTGTCATGCCTTAGCCCTTGAATTTGCGAAGCTTATCGGTGACACAGGGCTACCCTGAGCAAGCGCGGAAAGCAATGCCGACCCATTCCGAGATTAAAAAATTACCCTATACCGCAGACCAGATGTACGATCTGGTGGCGGATGTGGCCAAATACCCCGAATTTCTGCCCTGGACCGCGGCTGCCCGCATCCGAAAGGATGAGGTTGTGGGCGATCACCGCGTCATGGAAGCGGATCTGGTGATCAGTTTCAAAGTGTTCCGCGAAAGGTTCACCTCCCGCGTGATGCTGTGGCCTGACGACCGCAAGATCGACACGGAATATTTGGACGGACCGTTCAAACATATGAAGTCAAACTGGGCCTTCGAGGATGCCGAGGGCGGGTGCAAGGTGCATTTCCACGTCGACTTCGAATTCAAGAACGCGATCTTGCAAAAGATCATTGGCGTTGTGTTCAACGAAGCGATGCAGAGGGTCGTACGTGCCTTTGAAGCCCGCGCCAAGGCGCTGTACGGGACGCCGAGCTGATGGCAACGATCACGGACGGGTTGCTGGCTTTTGCCACCACGGCCGTACCCGCAGACGCTGCGGGAATGATGCGACTGTCCCTGTTTGATTGGGCCGCATGTGGCGTCGCTGGCGCGCAGGAAACCGAGTTCGCGGGATTTCGCAGCACGCAGACAGCGATGAACCCCGGACCGCATGTGATCTTGGGCGGGGGCACCGCCAATGCCCCGACCGCGGCCCTGATCAACGGCACATTGTCCCACGCGCTTGACTATGACGACACACATTTCGCCCATATCGGCCACCCATCAGTGGCCGTTGTACCAGCCGTGTTGGCCTTGGCTCAAACGGTTGGCGCCGATCTGGCCACTTTGACCGACGCTGCCACCATCGGGGTCGAGGCGTCAATTGCTGTGGGCCTTTGGCTGGGCCGCGACCACTATCAAGTGGGTTATCACCAGACGGCCACCGCGGGGGCCTTCGGGGCGACACTGGCGGCCTGCCGACTGCTGGATCTTGATCCGGTGCAAAGCCGCTATGCGCTCGGCCTTTGTGCCAGTATGGCGTCGGGGATCAAGGCGCAATTCGGCACGATGGCCAAGCCTTTGAATGCAGGGCTTGCGGCCCGCACGGGAGTAGAAGCCGCACTTTGGGCGCAGGCGGGCATGACGGCTGCGGAGGACGGGCTGGCTGGCCCTCTGGGCTTTGGCGCAACACACCACGGGCAGGGGGCCACCGTGGACCTGCCGCGAGGTTCGGCTGACTGGCACATCCTGACCATCAGCCATAAGTTTCACGCCTGCTGTCACGGTCTGCACGCGATGCTCGAAGCATTGGCAACTGCCAAATTGAGCGCGGATGAGGTGGCACAAATGCACATTCGCACCCATCCGCGCTGGATGTCTGTGTGCAACATCCTGACACCGCAAACCGGTCTTGCGGCGAAATTCAGCTATGGCCAGACCGCTGCAATGACGCTGACAGGGCGCTCTACGTCGCGCATCGACAGCTTTACTGATGCGGTCACCCAAGACCCTGTAATCCGCGATTTGCGCGCCCGGATCACGGTCAGCGAAGATGCACGGTTGACTGAAACGCAGTCCGAAATTGCGGTCACCCTGGCGGATGGCTCGGTGCGTCATCTGCGCCATGATCTGATGACCCCAATGACGCTGGACCAGCGGGCGAACAAGCTCAGGTCCAAAGCCCAAGCGCTTTTGGGTGACGCGCCATCACAGGCATTATGGCAGGCCGCACAAGAGCGCGATCTGCAGGCGTTTACGGATCAGCTTGTAATATCGTAGGCCCGCTCGCCGTGTACGGCGAGGTCCAAACCGCCGTTTTCGGTTTCGGCATCAACGCGAATCGGCACGATCATCCGGCAGACCAGCGCGATCACGACAGACACAACAAGAGTGAAAACACCAACAATAGCGAGTGATCCCAATTGTGCGGCCCAGGACCCGGCACCAAGCGCGGCGATCATGATGGTGCCAAAGATGCCACCAACCCCGTGCACCGCGAAAACGTCCAGCGTGTCATCGACCTTCAGCTTGTTGCGGATCAGCACAACCGCTTCCTGACAAAGGATACCGGCAACCGCACCGATCAGCAGCGCCGCCCAGGGACCCACGAAACCGGAGGCCGGCGTAATAGAGGCAAGACCGGCAATGGTACCGGTGACGATGCCGACAAGCGAGGCTTTGCCGAACTTGATCCGCTCCCACAACGCCCAGGTCAGCGAGGCGGTTGCGGCGGAAATATGGGTGACCGTGATCGCCATCGCGGCCCCGCCATCTGCGGCCAGTTGCGAGCCGCCATTAAAGCCGAACCAGCCCACCCACAAAAGCGCGGCACCGATCATCACGAGACCGGGGTTGTGCGGCGGTTTGCTGTGGTCCTTGCGCGCGCCCAGCATAACAGCCAGCACCAGCGCTGCAATCCCTGCGGTTTCATGCACCACAATACCGCCCGCGAAATCACGCACGCCGGTTTCACCAAAGATACCGCCATCGGCCAGCATACCGCCGCCCCAGACCCAATGGACGACCGGCGCATAGCACAAGAGCATCCAGAGCCCGGAAAACAACAGAATGAACGGAAAGCTGATACGCTCCACATAGGCACCGACAATCAACGCCGGCGTGATGATGGCGAATGTCATCTGGAAGGCAAAGAACAGGATCTCGGGCAGGGTGCCGGACAAGCTGTCCGCATCCACGCCGCTCAAACCCGCCTTCGCCAGACCGCCCCAAAAGCCACTTTCACCGGGACCAAAGGCGATCGAATAGCCGACGAGAAACCACAAAACGGACATAAGGCATGCGATGGCGTAGCATTGCATAAAAACGCTTAGCACATTGCGCGCGCGGACAAGGCCGCCGTAGAATAAAGCGAGACCCGGTAGGGTCATCAAAAGCACGAGCGCCGTGGCGGTCATGATCCATGCAGTATCGGCAGCGTTCATTGTTCTCTTCCCTCGTAACAAATCCTAACGGCGGAGATTGCGCAGGGATGCTGCTCGGAAAACCCCCAAGACGCTAAATCATTGTGCAAATATCAAACTGCCGAAGTTATGGGCGACTTTGGGGGCGATTTGCCGAATTTCAAGGCATGTTTTGAAGTGTTTGCAGGATCAGCGACAAAGCGTGATCCCGCGCCGCTGTTCTGACCGCGCCGCGGCCCAAAGCGCCGAACTCCTGTGTCTCGACGATCGTGCTTTGCGCTGTCGCGATGCCAAAACAGACCCGTCCTTCGGGTTTATGCTCAGATCCGCCGGGGCCTGCGATCCCGGTGGTCGAAACGGCGATCTGCGCGCCGGAGTGGGCCAGGGCACCTGACGCCATCTCGCCCGCGACGTCTTCGGAGACTGCGCCAACCGCATCAAGCGTGGCCTGCGCTACGCCCAGCAGGTCGACCTTGGCGCTATTGGTATAGGTGACAAACCCCCGCTCCATCATGGCGGACGATCCCGGCAGATCGGTCAGCGCTGCAGCGACCATCCCACCAGTGCAGCTTTCGGCGCAAGCGATCATCACATTCTTCTGGACCGCCAGCTCTAGGATTTGCGCCGCGAGGCTCATTTACAAGACCCCGTGGTAAAGCGCGGCCAGTGCCAGAACACCAAGTGCCGCAAGAACGCCTGCGATGACATCATCCAACATCACTCCCAAGGGGGTGTCCATACGGTCGGCCCAGCCGACGGGCCCCAGTTTGGTGATGTCAAACAACCGAAAGAGCGCGAAAGCCGCGATCCAGCCGGGCCACATCGCGAGGATCGAAATCTCCATCGACCAGGCTGCGTAGCTAAGAGGCAAGATCGCAATCCACTGGCCGATCAACTCGTCGACCACGATCTCGGATGGATCATGATTGTCCTGATCCTGTGTCATCGTGGCCGTGGCCCACCAGCCTTTGAAGAAACCCACAACGATGGCAAGCACCAGCAAGGGGAAGCCACCAATCACATGCAAAGCCCAGGCCCAAGGCAGCGCGACCAGCGAGCCCCACGTACCCGGCGCTGGGCGGATATAACCGACGCCCAGAACCGTACCGATCACAGATGCCAGTTTCATAATTTCACCAATGTTGTTGTTGCAAGGCAGGCAATGCCTTCGCCGCGGCCCGTAAATCCAAGCCGCTCAGAGGTCGTTGCCTTGACCGAGACACGGTCCACGTCCAGCCCCATAATCTCGCTCATCCGCGCCCGCATCGCCTGTGCATGGGGGCCGACCTTGGGAAACTCGCAAATCAGCGTGCAATCAACATGGGTGATAGTGAACCCCGTCTTGTCGGCCAGAGCCACCGCATGCCGAAGGAAAATATCACTCGCGGCACCTTTCCACTGCGGATCAGAGGGCGGGAAATGCTGGCCGATGTCACCCTGTACCAGAGCACCGTAAATTGCATCTGTCACCGTGTGCATGCCCACATCAGCATCCGAGTGGCCCACCAGCCCATGCGAATGCGGCACCCGCACACCGCAGAGCACGACATGATCACCGGGGCCGAAGGCATGCACGTCAAAGCCGTTGCCGGTTCGAATATCCATTGCATCCCGCTCCCATTGATGTGACGGCCGGCCGTCTATGGCATCTATCTAGGGGCAGACAGGGGCGCATGCAATCGCAAGGCCGAAGCGCTCATTTTTTGGGCAGATGCGCGGATGTCCACCTGAATTATGCTGCTGAAATATTGTACTATAACCAACATTTCACTACACCGCTGTTAACTGCACAAGGATTAGGCGTTTGACTGCGCTCGCATTACCTCTTGATTTGACACCGCCTGTTTTGCTGGCACCGATGGCTGGAATCACCGATTTGCCCACCCGCAGCCTGGTGGCAAGCTTTGGCGCGGGTCTGGTGGTATCGGAAATGGTCGCCAGCCACGAGTTATTGACGCGCCGCCCCGGTACCCGCGAAAAAGCGGAGCTGGGTCTGGGCGTGGAGGGCACATCCGTACAAATCGCTGGCCGTGAGGCCGCCCCGATGGCAGAGGCGGCCCGCATCATCGCCGCACAGGGCGCGCGGATCATCGACATCAACATGGGCTGTCCTGCCAAGAAGGTCACGCAGGGGCTGTCCGGCTCTGCCCTCATGCGGACCCCCGATCATGCGTTGCGCCTGATTGAAGCGGTGGTGGGCGCGGTTGACGTGCCAGTGACGTTGAAAACCCGGCTGGGCTGGAACGACGATCTGCTGAACGCACCCGATATCGCTCGCCGCGCCGAAGCCGCTGGGGTGCAAATGATCACCATTCACGGTCGTACAAGGTGCCAGTTCTACAAAGGCTCCGCAGACTGGCGGGCGATCGCACAGGTCAAGGAAAGCGTCAGCATTCCCGTCATCGCGAACGGGGATATCACCTCGGCTGACGACGCTCGTACTGCGTTGGCCCAATCCGGTGCGGATGGCGTGATGATCGGACGCGGCGCACAAGGGCGGCCTTGGCTTCTGGCACAGGTCGCGCATGAGATATACGGCACGCCAGCGCCCGAAGTGCCCCAAAGGGCTACCTTTGCCGATATGGTTCTGTCCCATTATGAGGCGATGCAGGAATTCTACGGCCTGCCGCTTGGTCCGCGTGTCGCCCGCAAACATCTGGGTTGGTACATGGATACTTGCGGCACACCGCCTGATTTGCGCCGCGCTGTGCTGACGGCCGCAACGCCGCGCGATACCCGTCGCTTGATCGCGCAGGCGATGTATTATGAACCGGACGCGCAGGTGGCCGCATGAAAACCGATACACGCATCTGGGCCTCCTTGCCGATCCCCACGCTGATGATCGACGCAGAAGACAAGATCGCCGACATCAATCCCGCCGCAGAAGGTTTTTTCAACGCCTCTGCCAAATCCGTCACCGGCGTTCCGGTCTGGGACATGGTGGCAGTCGACTTCCCGATCGAGGATTCCTTTGCCCGCGCCCGCGCACAGGAAACAGCGCTTTTTGTAAATGATGTGGATGTGGGCAGCGGTCACCGTGCGCCGCAAAAATCCGCGCTTGAGATCGCACCCCTGCAAGGCATTCCGGGCTATATGATCATGATGATCTCTGCCCGCGAATTGACCGGACGCATGACGCAGAACCACTCGGTTAAATCAGCTGCCAAATCTGCCATCGGCATGGCCGAAATGCTGGCGCATGAGATCAAGAACCCGCTGGCAGGGATCACCGGAGCTGCACAACTTTTATCGATGAACCTTGATGCAGATGAGTTGGAACTGACAGATCTGATTGTCGCCGAAAGCCGGCGTATCGTGAAACTGCTCGACCGGGTCGAACAATTCGGCAACCTGACAGAGCCGGTACGCGCGCCGGTCAACCTACACGATGTGTTGGACCGCGCACGCCGTTCCGCACTGCTGGGCTTTGGCAGCCAGATGAAGATCATCGAGGATTATGATCCGTCCTTGCCCGTGGCGATGGGCGACAAGGACCAGTTGTTGCAAGTGGTGTTGAACCTGCTCAAAAACGCGTCTGAGGCAGCAGGCGACGGCGGCGGCACGATCCGTTTGCATAGCTACTTTGAACATTCCTTCCGCATGCGCCGCGCCGATGGCACGGGCCAGTCCCTGCCATTGCAGATCGAAGTGATTGACGATGGACCGGGCCTGCCCGAAAACATCCGCGGTGATGTGTTCGACCCCTTCGTCTCGGGCCGCGAAAACGGCACAGGTCTTGGCCTCGCCCTGGTGTCCAAGATCATTTCCGAACACGACGGCTGGATTTCCGTCGAGTCGGTGCCCGGCCACACCGTGTTTCGGATTTCTCTGCCCCGCGCCGCCACGGCCAAACCAAATTCAACAACGGAGAGTTAAGCAATGGATGGTACCGTATTGGTCGCAGATGATGACCGCACAATCCGAACTGTCCTGACACAGGCGCTCACCCGTGCGGGCTGCAAGGTGCATGCCACGTCAAGCCTGACCACTTTGATGCGCTGGGTTGGCGAGGGCAGGGGCGATGCGGTGATCACCGATGTGGCCATGCCCGATGGCAATGGTCTCGAGATGTTGCCAAAGATCAGTCAGGACCGGCCCGATCTGCCGGTCATCGTAATCTCAGCACAAAACACCATCATGACGGCGATCAAGGCGGCGGAGGCAGATGCCTTTGACTATCTGCCCAAACCTTTTGATCTGCCCGACCTGATGAAGCGCACAGCCCGCGCGCTGGACCGCAAAGGGGCTGCACCGCGTCCGCAGCCGACGACGGATGCAGGACAGGCGGAGCGCGATGATCTGCCGCTGGTGGGGCGCACGCCGGTGATGCAAGCGCTGTACCGGCTTGTCGCCCGCGTCATGAACACCGATTTGCCGGTGCTGATCTGGGGCGAAAGCGGCACGGGCAAGTCGCTGATCGGCAAGGCAATCCACGACTTTTCCGATCGGCGCACACTGCCGTTTGTCACCATCACCAGCGTCGATCTGCAAGACCTCGAAGGACCGGCCCGCGTGCTGGCCCGTGTCCGCGGCGGCACGTTGTTGATCGACGAGATCGGCGACATCTCTCTTGAGCTACAGGCCCGGATCGCACGGATGATGGACGCACCGGGCGAATACAGCCCGCGTTTCCTTGCCACCAGCCAATCTGATCTGGCCGAAGCGATGAAGAAAGGCAGCCTGCGCCGGGATCTTTACTACCGGCTGTCGGGCGCCACAGTGCATGTGCCTGCGTTGCGCGACCGGGTCGAAGATATTGATCTGCTTTCGGCGCATTTTCTGGAACGTACCGAGGGCGGCAGCGGACTGCCGCGCAGCCTGTCGGATGGGGCGCGCAAGGTCTTTACCAATTATTCGTGGCCCGGCAACGTCCGACAGCTTGAACATGCGATGCGCCAGCTGGCCCTGACCAGCCGGGCACCGCAAATAAGCCAGACCGAAGCCGAACAGGTGCTTGGCGCACAGCCTGCGACCGAGCCTGTACATGCGCAGGCAAATACCGAACGGCTTGGCGCATCGGTTGAACGCCATCTGCGCCGCTACTTCGATCAGCATGGCGCGATGCTGCCGCCACCGGGTCTCTATGCCCGCATCCTGCGTGAAATCGAGGCACCGCTCATCGAAATCGCACTCGCGGCGACCTCCGGAAATCAGGCCAAATGTGCGGATTTGCTGGGCATCAACCGCAATACCTTGCGTAAGAAGATCACCGACCTCGATATAGAGGTGACAAGAGGACGCAAGATGATGTAAAACCGCCACATAACCGTGGCCATCTTGTCTCAACCAACAACTGAGCGGGGTTAGGACCACATAATATGGCGGTAGGTGCGCATGCGCACCACATCATCGGTGAGGGCAGCGGGTGGCAACCCTGTCACGCAGTTTTACACTCGACCAATTGGGCCGTTTGCGGCGCCTGAAACGCTTGCGCAATCTTGCGACGCTGGGTTTGGTTGTTCTGGGCCCCGTTCTGGCGCTTGGCACGTATCTCGTGCTGGGGCCTTTGGGGCAGGGGGCCAATACGCTGTCGTTGCGGCTGATGCTGCTGACCGATCTGGTCTACATTTTGCTGGTCGCCGCCCTTGTGCTCAGCCAAGTGGCCCGCCTGATCGCGGCACGGCGCGACAAATCCGCAGGCTCGCGATTGCATTTGCGCCTGACGGGCGTCTTTGCGCTGATGGCGCTGATCCCGACGGTGACGGTGGCCGTCTTTGCCGGTCTGACCGTGAATGTGGGTCTTGAAGGCTGGTTCTCGGACCGGGTGCGCGGCGTGGTCGGCTCTTCCCTCGCAGCGGCGCAGGCCTACGAATCCGAACAGCGCGAAGATCTGATCCTCGATGCGCAAAGCCTCGCCCGCAGTCTGGATACTGCCCGCAATCAGGGCATCAATCTGTCTGACAGCGCGCTTTTGGGCGAAGGACAACGACAGGTGCAGCGCGGCCTGCGCGAAGCTTATCTGATTGATGGGACAGGCCAAATTCGCGCGCGCGGTGACCGGTCCTATCTGTTCGATTTTGAACAACCCAGTGTCGAAGATCTCAGCACAGCCCGCGAAGAGGGCCTTGTGATCATCGAGGATTGGGCTAACAACGAATTCCGCGCCTTGGTACAAATGGCGTCCTTTGCCGATAGGTATCTCTATGTAAGCCGCGAGGTCGACGGCGAAATCCTTGCCCTGCTGGACGACACCACCGAAACAGTGCGCCTCTACCAACAGCTCGAATCCGAGCGCGGTCGGCTGCTCTTTGAGTTTGGCCTCTTGTACCTCGGCTTTGCCGTCATCCTGATCCTTGCCGCTGTCTGGCTGGGGCTATGGTTTGCCGAACGCCTGTCCGGTCCGGTGGGGCGGCTCACTGGTGCCGCTCAACAGGTCGGTGCGGGTAATCTCAACGTGCAGGTCCGTGAAGAGGACGGCGATGATGAGATCGCCATGCTGAGCCGCTATTTCAACCAAATGACCAAGCAACTGCAGGGCCAGCGCGAGACACTGTTGGACAACACCCGTCAGATTGAACGTCGCCGACGGTTGTTTGATTCTGTTTTGTCGTCAGTGACTTCGGGTGTTGTGGGCCTTGATCCTGAGGGCCGCGTGACCTTCGTCAACCGCTCTGCCGCGCGCTTGCTGGATTGGAGCGAAGACCAGCAATCGGTGGCACTTGCCGTTGCCATTCCCGAATTTGGCCCGTTGTTTGAAACAGTCTCGAAGGGCTCAGGTGAGGTGGCGCAGGGCGAGGTCAAAGTCTCGAGGGGCGGCGCGATGGAGAACCTATTGGTGCGTATGGCCACGCGCCGCTCGGAAGACTGGCGGCTGGAAGGCTATGTGGTGGCTTTTGATGATGTGACTGATCTGGTCAGCGCACAGCGTATGGCCGCATGGGGCGACGTGGCACGGCGCATCGCACATGAAATCAAAAACCCGCTGACACCGATCCAACTGAGCGCGGAGCGCATACAGCGCAAATTCTCGCCCAAACTGGGCGCGGACGCCGATAGCCTTGAACAAATGACCGGGGTGATCATCCGCCAGACAGGTGATCTGCGCCGTATCGTTGACGAATTTTCCAAATTCGCCCGCATGCCCGAACCTGAAACGTCGCGTCAGGATCTGCGCCAATTGCTGCGTGACGCGGTCTTCTTGCAGCAATCCGGCCAGCCTGATGTGCGCATCCGTGCCACGCTGCCCGATGACCCCGCGGTGGTCGAGATTGACGCCACGATGATCTCTCAAGCCCTCACAAACTTGATTAAGAACGCTGGAGAAGCGATTGAAAGCTTGAAGGAAAAAGGTGCGCCAGAAGGTATGAAGCCGCAGATTGCGGTTCATTTGACCTGCACTGATACAACGGCAAATCTGACCATCGCAGACAACGGCATCGGATTGCCAGAAGACCGGGCTCGGCTCTTTGAGCCTTATGTGACCACCCGCAGCGAAGGCACAGGACTGGGCTTGCCCATCGTCAAGAAGATTATCGAGGAACATGGCGGTACGCTCGCCCTCGAAAACGCCCCTGTCTTTGACGGACAGGACCATTTTGGTGCGATGGCGGTGATTACTTTGCCGCTCGTGCCGCAGCCGGAACAGTCCGGCACAGAGCATAAAGGCCCGAATGACAAGGGCCAGAAACCAACGGATTTAGTGGAGACAGCGCATGAGTGACATCCTGATCGTAGACGACGAACGTGATATTCGGGAATTGATTTCCGACATCCTGGAGGACGAAGGATTTGCCACCCGGCTCGCCGGCAACTCCGATGATGCCATGGCTGCGATCAATACCGAACCGCCTGCGCTGATGATCCTCGACATCTGGCTCAAGGACAGCCGGATGGACGGGATCGATATCCTCAAGACCGTGAAACGCGATAACCCGGATGTACCGGTGGTGATCATTTCGGGCCATGGCAACATCGAGATTGCCGTCGCCGCGATCAAACAGGGCGCTTACGACTTTATCGAAAAGCCCTTTAACATCGACCAGTTGCTGGTGGTGATCCGCCGCGCCATGGAAACCGCGCGCTTACGCCGCGAGAACCAGAGCCTCAAACGCCGCGATGTGTCCAGCGCGGACATGCTGGGCGCGTCCGGAGCGTTCCGCGCTTTGATGAGCCAGTTGGACAAGGTCACCAAATCCAATGGCCGCGTGATGCTGACCGGCCCCGCCGGTGCCGGGAAAGAAGTCGCTGCACGCTATATCCACGCAAATTCCAACCGCGCGTCCGCTCCCTTTGTCACCGTCAATTGCGCGGGTGTTGAGCCAGACCGCATGGAAGAAGTCCTCTTTGGCCGCGAGAGCGCGGAACGAGGCATTGAGCCGGGCCTGCTGGAACAGGCCCATGGCGGCGTCATCTATTTTGACGAAGTCGCCGACATGCCGTTGGGCACGCAGGGCAAGATCCTGCGCGTTCTGGTCGATCAGCAATTCCACCGCGTTGGCGGCAATGACAAAGTGCGCGTTGATCTGCGAGTGATCTCTTCGACCAACAAGAATCTGGAAACCGCCATCGCCGCCGATACGTTCCGACAGGAGTTGTTCCACCGCCTGAACGTGGTGCCAATCGCCGTGCCCTCGCTGGAAGAACGCCGGGAGGATATCCCGCTTCTGGCCGAGCATTTCATCGCGGAATTCAATAGCTCCCAAGGCTTGCCCCAGCGCCCCCTGACAGAGGATGCGATCGCGCTGATGCAGACGATGGTCTGGCCCGGCAACGTGCGACAGCTTAAAAATCTGGTCGAACGGGTGCTGATCCTTGGAGACGGCACTGGCCCGATTGAAGCACGCGAATTGCCCGGCGAAGAAACCGCTGCCGAAGAAGATGGCCGCGTTGTCCTCTCCTCTGCCCTGGCCACGCTGCCCCTGCGGGAAGCCCGCGAGGCTTTTGAGCGCGAATATTTGCTCACCCAAATCAATCGCTTTGGCGGCAATATCTCCCGCACTGCCAATTTTGTCGGCATGGAAAGATCAGCGCTGCACCGCAAGCTGAAATCGCTTGGTGTTGTGACATCGGCCAAATCGGGTGTTCGGGTGGCGCATATGGACGAAGACACCGAGGAAACCGCCAATTAAGGGCTGAACGGCCCCGTTTCACCCTTTTAAAAATACCATAGAACGTCAGTTCCAGCAGATGCGCTACAACAATAGGGCGCAACACCGACGGGATACTTACCCGCGCGTCACGATCTGGAAACTGCCATCACCGTTCCGGATCACGCAAGATCCCTCGTTCAGCTGCGGCAGGCGCGTGGTGGCCGCCAGAGGTGCTGCTTTGGCCACGCGGTCAGGGCAGGGCGGGATCGACACCGGCGCATAGCCTTTGTCGGCCATACATTGCCGCTCCACCCGTTGGCGTAGGGCGACATTGGGATCGTAGCTTTCGACACCACCGTCGATATAGTATCCGGGTTTCTGTTTGCAGTTTCCATCCGCGTCACACACACGCCTGCCAGGAATGAAACGTGGTGGTTTGCGTATGATCTGCATCACTTGCGGGACATCTTCCAACGCTTGAACCGCGCAGGCGGTGGTGTCGCGGTTTACAGCTGCGACAGAGGCACCCGGCTTGTAATAGGTCTCAAGCGGGGCGCAGGCAGTCAGGGTGATAAGGGCGAGAAGAGAAAAATGTTTCATCCCCCAATCCTGCACCCATCGGTCCCCTAGCGCAATGCATTTGCCCCTTGCTTTGGAGGGCGGCATGTCTTCTAACCATGATGATCCGCGGGAGCAGGGCCAGTGCTGGCCTTCCCGCACAGGCTGCGTTAGGGGCCAGGCATGAAAGTAATTATTTGCGGTGCCGGTCAGGTCGGTTGGCAAATCGCCCGGCATCTGAGTGGCGAGCGAAACGATGTAACGGTTGTGGACAGCGACCCCGATCTTGTGCGCCGCGCCACCGAAACGCTTGATGTGCAAGGGGTCGCTGGCTTTGCGAGCTACCCTGATGTGCTGGACCGCGCTGGTGCCCGTGATGCCGAGATGATCATCGCCGCGACGCATTCGGACGAGGTCAATATGGTCACCTGCCAGGTGGCCCATTCGGTCTTTGGCATCAATCGCAAGATTGCCCGCCTGCGCAGCCAATCCTATCTGACGGCGATCTATTCCGATCTTTACCGCCGCGATCACATGCCCATCGATGTGGTCATCAGCCCCGAGAAAGAAGTCGCCGCCGCCGCGCTGCAACGGCTTTCGGCACCCGCGTCCTTTGATACCGAAACCTTTATGGACGGCATGGCGCACTTGCTGGGCATTACCATCGAAGACGAATGTCCGGTGGTCAACACCCCCCTGCGCCAGCTCAGCGATCTCTTTTCGACCCTGAGAGCCGTGGTGGTCGGGGTACGCCGCGATGGCACGCTGTTTGCGCCGGAAGCCAAAGACCAGCTCTTCGTGGGTGACGATTGTTATGTCTTTTGTCACCGCGATGACATCTCGCGCACGATGGAGATCTTTGGCAAGACTGTCAGCAAGCAAGAACGCGTGGTTCTGGTGGGCGGCGGCAATGTCGGCTTGGCCGTGGCCAAGGCGCTGGAGGCCGATCCCCGCCGCATCCGCACCAAAGTGATCGAAAAGAACCGCCGCTGCGCCGAACGTGCCGCCGAAGCGCTCGAGCGGACGATTGTGTTGAACGGCGACGGTCTGGACGCGACCTTGCTGGCCGAGGCTGGCATTGCACGGGCGGACGCCATGCTGGCGATTACCGACGACGACAAGACAAATATGTTGACCTGTGTTCGTGCCAAGGCAGAGGGCTGCCAATATGTCATTGCCCTGATTAACGACCCGACGTTGGTACCATTGATGACGCCACTCGGCATTGATGCCTATATCAATCCCCGCGCCACGACCGTTTCGTCCATTCTGCGCCACATCCGGCACGGGCGCGTGCGGGCGGTTTACTCCATCGGTGATGCAGAGGCCGAGGTGATTGAGGCCGAGGTGCTCTCGACCTCGCCCATCGCAGGCAAAACCGTCTCGGAAATCGATTTTCCCGAAGGCGTTCTGATCGGGATGCTGCGCAAAGGTGACAAGGTGATCCGGCCGCTGGGTAAAACCCGCATCGAGGAAGGTGACACGATCGCGGTCTTTGCACTGGCCGAAGACGTGCCCGAGGTGGAGCAGCTGTTGCAGGTCTCCATCGACTTTTTCTAGCGCTGCCACGCCAAAAGGAGCCGTCCTGAGTGAGCCGCAAAAGCTATATGCGCAAAGAACTGTTGCACCTACCGCTGTTGTTGCAGCTGTTCGGCACCGTTGCGCTATCGATGTTCGCGCCTGCGGTGCACGGTCTGGTGGTGCGCGACTTGGACAGTGCGCGCGCGTTTTTCTACGCCGGGCTTCTGGGTCTGGTGATCTTCTTGATGATGGCCGCCGTGCTGAACGGCAGGCGCAACCAGCAGACTGCATTGGGGCCGCTGCTGTCCTTGTTCGGTGCCTTTGTGCTCTTGCCCTTCTACTGCGCCGTGCCCTTTCTCGAAGCGCTGCCGACCACGCGCCCGTTGAACGCCTATTTCGAGATGGTCAGCGCAATGACCACCACTGGCGCTACGATGTTTCAGGACCCGGAACGCCTGAGCGGGACGCTGCATATGTGGCGCGCGCAAGTGGGCTGGATGGGTGGATTGCTGATGTGGGTTGCAGCCTCTGCCATTCTGGCACCGTTGCATCTTGGCGGTTTCGAAGTCACTGCCCAGGCCGAACCTGGCCGCCGGGATGCGGCCGGTAGTGCGCGTTCCGCGCCGTTGGACCCCCATTTGCGGGTGTGGCGTGCCACCCGTGCGCTGGCTCCGATCTATGCAGGACTGACCCTGCTTTTATGGCTCTTGCTTCTCGGCGGCGGGGAAACCCCGTTGACCGCGCTGTGTCACGCAATGTCGGTGCTGGCGACTTCCGGCATATCGAATGTGGGCGGCGTGCAAATCGGGTCTGTCGGGATCACCGGCGAAGCGGTGATGTTGCTTTTCATGCTCTTCGCGCTCTCGCGTCTCACGTTTTCAAAAGACACCGTAACCGCCACCCAGGGCGGTCTGAGAACCGATCCGGAATTCCGCATCGGCATCTTTCTTGTGACGGCGGTGCCGGTGTTCATCTTCATGCGCCATTTTCTGGGGGCCTATGACGTGGCCGCGATGGAGAATCTGACAGACGCGGGATATGCGCTTTGGGGCGCTGTGTTTACCGTGATGTCGTTCCTGACCACGACGGGCTTTGTCTCCGAGCATTGGGCGGCCGCGCAAAACTGGTCGGGGCTGGGCACGCCTGGCCTGGTGTTGATGGGGCTCGCCTTGACCGGCGGCGGTGTGGCCACGACCGCGGGCGGTGTGAAGCTGCTGCGTGTTTTTGCGCTCTATCTCAATGGCCGCCGCGAGTTGGAACGGCTGGTCCATCCCCATTCGGTAAGCGGGCAGGGGGTGGCGGGGCGCCGCCTGCAAAGCAATGGGGCCTTTATCGCCTGGATCTTTTTCATGCTCTTCGCGCTGTCTTTGGCCGCGATCATGCTGGCGCTGACCCTTGCGGGCAGTACCTTTGAACAGGCGCTTGTGCTGTCGGTGGCCAGCCTGTCGACTACTGGGCCGTTAACGCAATTTGCCGCAGATGCGCCCATCCGTCTGATTGAACTCAGCGATGCGGCCAAGATGATCCTCTGTGGTGCTATGGTGCTGGGACGGCTTGAAACCTTGGCGATCATCGCGCTACTGACTCCGGATCTCTGGCGCTCTTAAAGGACGCTTGGTTGGTACTCGACGGGCGCGATGTTGCTGCGTTGACACTGATCCGCGTCAAAACTGCAACCATCTAAAATATTTGGGGTGGAAACTCCGGCGCGTGACATTCATAGTCGGTCAAAACGGGGGGCCCGACATGCGGGTGCCAGCAAGAAAAAAAGAAGCGAGAACCTAAAATGGCGTCTGACAGACAGAATCTTCAGGATGCGTTCCTGAATCATGTGCGTAAAACCAAAGTACCCGTCACCATCTTTTTGATCAACGGTGTTAAGCTGCAAGGTGTGATCACTTGGTTTGACAACTTCTGCGTTCTGCTGCGCCGCGATGGACAATCCCAGCTTGTGTATAAGCACGCGATTTCAACCATCATGCCAAGCCAGCCGATCAGCCTGTATGAAGGCGAAGACGCTTCTTGAGCAAAGCGCCCTTTCAGATCGACGATACAGAAGGCCCACGCGTCACCCGCGCTTGGGTTCTGCATCCCGAAATCCGCAACAATCCCGACCGCCGCGATCCCGGCCCAGCCTTGGCCGAGGCTGTTTCATTGGCGCGTGCCTTGCCCGCGCTGGACGTGGTCGGCTCCGACATCGTGCCGCTGCGCAACGTGGATGCGGGCAAGCTTTTCGGGAAGGGCAAGATCAAGGAAGTCCATGATCTGCTGGAGGAAAACGAGGTTGAACTGGTGCTAGTCGATGGCCCCGTTAGCCCCGTGCAGCAGCGCAATCTGGAAAAGGCTTGGGGTGTCAAACTGCTTGACCGCACCGGGCTGATCCTCGAGATCTTCAGCGACCGTGCCGCCACACGCGAAGGTGTGTTGCAGGTTGAAATGGCCGCGCTCAACTATCAGCGCACACGACTGGTCCGCGCCTGGACCCACCTTGAGCGTCAGCGAGGCGGGCTTGGTTTTGTCGGCGGTCCCGGCGAGACTCAGATCGAAGCGGACCGCCGTGCCATTGACGACCAGTTGGTGCGCCTGAAACGCCAGTTGGAAAAGGTGGTAAAGACACGCGCATTGCACCGTGCGGCACGGGCCAAGGTTCCTTATCCGATTGTCGCCTTGGTGGGATATACCAACGCCGGGAAATCCACCCTCTTCAACCGTCTAACGGGGGCGGAAGTGATGGCTAAGGACATGCTCTTTGCCACCCTCGACCCTACGATGCGCAGTCTCGTCCTGCCGGATGGCCCCGAGATTATCCTCTCTGATACGGTGGGCTTTATCTCCGATCTGCCGACTGAATTGGTCGCAGCGTTCCGCGCCACATTGGAAGAAGTGCTCGCAGCGGACATCATTCTGCATGTGCGCGACATCAGCCACGCGGAGACGGAAGAACAGGCGCAGAATGTTGCCGATATTCTCTCTTCTCTCGGTGTGCCAAAGGAAACCCGCAGTTTCGAGGTCTGGAACAAGGTTGATCTGCTGCCCACCGATGCCGCCGATGCCGTGCGCGCGCGGGCAGAAAGGGACGAAGACGTCATCGCCATTTCCGCCATTACGGGTGAAGGGCTGGACGGGTTACAAGAGGTCGTCGCCATTGCGCTGCAAGGCGCAGTGCGCGAGGCTGACCTAAGCTTGAGTTTTGCCGAGGGCAAAAAGCGCGCATGGCTGTTTGCACAGGATGTGGTGATACGAGAGGCCCAGACGGAAGAGGGCTTTGACCTGACGGTCCGCTGGTCGGCCAAGCAAGAAGCGCAGTTCCAGCTTCTCTAGAGCCTAAGCAGACATCAAAAGCTTTTGACCTGAAAATTCGAATTTTCCAATCTGTGCTACATATCAAGTGCATCACACTGGAGCACTGTTATGCAAATCATCACTCTTTACCTGTCGACTTTCGTGATCTTCATGGGGCTGGATTATCTCGGCCTCAGCTATCTGATCAAACCCACGTTCGAGAGGGACATCGGCCCCTTGTTGCTCGATCAGTTCCGCATCGGCCCGGCAATCATGTTCTATGCCTTCTATATTGCAGTGCTGTTGTGGTTCGTCTCATATCCCGCGATGAGCCAAGACAAGAGCCTGCTGTGGGTACTGGGGAATGCCGCGCTGATCGGCGCGATGGGCTATGGCACCTACGAATTCACGTCGCTTGCGGTGATGAAGGACTGGACATGGACTATGACGCTGACCGATTTTGCATGGGGCACCTGCCTGACCGCAGTATCGGCAACCGCCGGCGTGGCGATCACCCGCGCTGTTTTGTAGGCCGTTTAGGCGCTCATCAAGGTGAAGGGACGGGATTGCTTTTGGTCAGGCACCTGTCTCTGTTGCCCAACGCCATGCGCCGGGGGCCAGATCATTCAGGTGCCAGTCGCCGACGCTGGCCCGGATCAGGCGTAGCGTTGGCAGGCCCACATGGGCCGTCATTCGCCGCACCTGCCTGTTGCGGCCCTCGCGGATGGTGATGCGCAGCCAGGCATCAGGCACCGTCTTGCGGAACCGCACAGGCGGGTCGCGGGGCCAGAGATCAGGTGCCTCGATTTGGGCCACCTCAGCGGGAGCGGTCTTGCCATCTTTCAGCACAACACCGCTGCGCAGTGCAGCTAAGGCTTCAGCCTCGGGTGTTCCTTCGACCTGCACCAAATAGGTCTTGGGGCGCTTGTACTTCGGATGCGCGATCCGGGCTTGCAGCGCGCCATTGTCGGTCAGCACCATGAGGCCTTCGCTGTCACGGTCCAGCCGCCCGGCGGGATAGAAGCCGGGCTCGTTGATAAAACCAGATAGCGTTGGTCTGCTGCTGCCCTCGGTTCCCTTGTCGGTGAATTGCGACAGAACCCCAAAGGGCTTGTTGAAGAGGATTACGCGGTTCATTCGGATGCAGGGGTCAATGTTGTCACACCAACCGACGCCGCGCGGGCGAGGTCTGCGTCCAGCGACATGGGGATATACTCACCGCGCCGCCAAAGCTGCGCCATATCGTCATAATGCCGCGACAGGAAATGCCCTGACTGACCCGTCGAGGTTACAAAGACAGACGAATTAGGATCCGCGAAATCATATACTCCACGGTATCCGGCACCGTGTACGTTATGAAACGGATTGGGCATGCTGCCCTTGGTCTTGCCACGCTGCAGCGTATTATCCCCGCCGCTGGTGGATTGGCGGATGTTCACAAAATACCGCAGCACCGGCACGTTGCCCAGCACCTGATGGTCATGCGTTGCCTGATGCGCATCGCCCCAGCGCAGGCTTTCCAGCTGCGTGCCCCATGTCTCGTTGATCCACAAAAGCGCATCATCCAGTGCCAGCCGCGCCATCTCGGCGCAGGTTTCCACGCGGGCCGACTGGCGCACATCACACCAGACAGACGCCCCGTCGACATCGCGGAACACCCGCTCGATGAACAAAGGCTGCACATGGTCAAATTCGTCCGCCAAGGGGCCCAGTTCGTCCTGTATAAGCCGCGCCTGCAAGCTGCGCAGCCAGGCCGCATAGATGAGCGGTTCGGGCAAATGTTCGTTCATCTCGCCCGACCAGCCCGCCAGCAGGATCAATGCACGCTGGCGCTGGCGCTCGGGCGTGCCATCGGGGGCGGCCTCGCCGGTGAACCACAGCTCGGCACCGATCAGCGGCAGCAACGACCGCGCGGTAAAGCTGACCGTGTCTAACTGCGCCTCGATAAAGCTGTCGCGGGTATGCACCTGCCGCGTCTGCATCAGCCGTTGCCAACGCTGCACGCGCTGGGTGTCACCCCAGACATAGGACACATGACTGGGGAAGGGCCGGTCCACCATTTTATTGTTCGTATTGCCCAGAATGCCGCCCTGAGGTGCGATAAACTCCGGATTGTTCGCATAGGGCATGCGGCCTTGCCAGCGGTTCGTCTCGACCCATCCCTGGCTCGGCATCCGGCCTTGCGAAGCATGGGCGGCATCGCGCTTTGGAATGGCACCGATGGTCTTCATGGCGATGTTCTCGCGGTCGACCAGTGTAAGGTTTTGCGAGGGCGCGAGATAGGTTTCAGCAGCCGCGATGCCTTGCTCGACGCTTTTCGCCTCCATCAACCGCATCGCGGCCCCAAGCGAGGTATCGGCCGAGTCAAGCACGGTCCAGTTCACTGTGGCCACATGACCGGGGGGCGTTATGCTGGCGAGGTTGTAATGACTGCCGGGCAGAACCGGCCCGTTGTCTGTCCAACGCAGCGTGAGAGTGACGGGATCTGCATTTTTCACGGTAATGATCGAAGCCCGCGTGGTGAAGTCCTTGAACCCGTCTGGCGTGCGGTACTGGCCAGAGTTGTCGGGGTTCAGCTCTTCGACATAGACATCCTGATCGTCCATATAGGAGGACGTCAGCCCCCAGCCCAATGCATCGCTGCGTCCGGTCAGTACAACTGGCATGCCGGGGATCGTCCCCCCGATCACACCACCAGATTGCAGCTCGAGCCGTGCAAGATACCAGATCGCCGGCGCGGTAAAGCCAAGGTGCGGATCGTTGGCAAGAAGCGTCCCGCCCGAGGCCGAGCGGGCAGGGGCCGCGGCCCATGCGTTTGACGCGCCCGCCAGTGCGCGATCCTTGAAAGGGCTAAGCGGATGCGGATAAAGCGGCTGATTTTCGGCATAGCGCGGTACGCTGGGCACAAGTGCGGCATATTCAGGCAAGGCCGCGATGCCGGCACCGGGGCTGTCGGGCAGAATATCCAGCAACCGCTTTTGATCCGGCAGCGCCAAAGAGGTACGCGCACGGATCACCTCGGCCTGAAGATGGCCTGACAATTGGACACCCATGAGTTTGGTGATCGCGATTGAATCCGCCCCGCGCCAGGGTGCCATTGGCGCATTGAACAAAAGCATTTCCGGCGCACCACGTCCCAAAGCTTCGCTGTTGATCTGCTCAAGTCGGGCATTCACGCCCGCTGCATAAGCCTCCAGAGCGGCACTGGTTTCGCTGTCCAAAACTTCTGCCGACTGGACCGAGAGCCGATACAGATCCAATCTGCGCAGCAGACGGTCGATATCCAGCGTGGCACTGCCAAAAACTTCGCTCAACCGACCTTGCGCCGTGCGGCGCAGCATGATCATCTGCCACATGCGGTCCTGCGCATGGGCAAAGCCGAGACCAAAGAAGACATCCTTGTCGGACTGCCCGAAAATATGCGGTACATTGGCATTATCACGGACAATCTCGACCGGGGAGTTCAGGCCGCGCACGGCGACGTCGTCAGTGTAGTCCGGCAAGGACCGCGAGGCGAGCCAATAGACTGTCGCGATGCTGAGCACGCTCAACATGATCAGGCCAGCGGCAAGGCGGATAAGCCAGCGAAAGATCAAGGCCATAGGACGCTCCGATTGGCACGACAGCCATCGGTTCGGCTCGCGCGGATGCAAGGATAACCTTCGCATAGCGTACCTGAGTGTGGAGGAAAAGCGGCAGCCTGTGGATTGGCGGCTAACGTGTAGCTCTCACGCTGCGTCAAGGGGCGTGCATTGCGCCCACGAGGTCTTGAAGGTCTTTGGAAGAAGTATTGATATTGAGAAAGTAAAAATCGCGCCATCGCAGTAAACTACGGCGCGATCTTAAACTTCGGTCAAATGATTTACGGCGGGTTCAAGGAATGATCCGCGTGTATTTCGTGCCGTCCAATGTCGCACCAATGCGCAGGCCTGCACGGCCAAAGACAGCGGCAAGCACTGGGGCAAGCGCTGTGGTTGTCTCGGCTTCAACGGAATCGCCACGGTCGGAGATAACATATTCGAGGTTGGCCCCAGCAGCCCAACCCGGCGAACGACGAAAGCTCATCAGCGCGTCTTCGGTCATGAAAAACAGCACATGCGCGTATTGCTGCGCACCGATCTGCAGCCCGCCGGACCCTTTGACCACCGAGTAATAATCAACTGTAATATCGTCGATCAACAGTGCACCGCGGCCGTATGCGCCGCCCAGACCCAGACCCGCTTCGGTCACCAGCGGCATCACAAGCATGCCGTTCGATTTTTGCGCAAGCTGCACCGTGTTGGGATAGGAGTTATACATCTCGTTCAGCGTTGCCCTGACCCGTGCGTCGATCAGTTGGGAGCCGCGCCCGCCCACACCGTTACCGCAAGCGGCAAGCGCCGTTCCTGCTGCCATAGCGCCCAGCGTAAAGCCGCGCCGCGAATAGATCGGATTGCTCATTTTGTCTGCCCGTCATTGTTGCCTGGTGCCGGTTTGCCCGGCTTGGCAAAAACTATAAGCGGTTTTTCGCGATCTGTCATGGGCTTAAGTCGCTTGGGCGAAAATGTGCTGTTCTTTCTTGCAGGGCAAATTCCTGTGGCCATTTAAGTCCGTATTAATCCATACGCGTTTATTGGAAGGCATGAAGTCATCTTTTGAAAATTTTGCCATCGCTGTTTTGATCGGTTTTGCCGTTTTGGTTGGTCCGCTTGCAGCACTTGCAGGCAGTCCGGTCACCGCTGACAGCAATCTTTTCCTCGTGATTGGTCCGAACGCGGCAGAGATCGCTGCACAGGCTGGAGGGCAAGAAGTTGGCCCGATTTCCGCCCCCCTTGCGGTTATTGCCGCGGGCGGTGCCTTGTTTGCGCAGAACCTCCGTGGGTCCGGTGCATGGGCAGTGCGTGACGCAGGTCGGCTGGCATTCTTGTGCAGTTAGAAACCCATTATCCGAAGAGGCCACTAAATGATTAAGAATTTGGGTCGTTTATCTGCACAGCAGTTCATCACGGGGATGGTCATTGCGATGGTGCCCTTCGTTTCCTTGGCCAGCGTTATCGCAGGGACACCCTTCTTTGTAGGGCCGCTGTTCTCTGTGATGATGGCATGTATCGCCATCGCCATGTCTGTCTCGGATCGACAATCAAAACCCGTTCTGGGTCTGGCTCTCATCGGGCAGTCAATCGCCTTGACGGCGGCCTTTTCCGGCCATGCCTTGCAGATTGACAGCCATATGACATTCTTCGCATTCTTGGCCTGTCTGGTTGCCCTGCACGATGTGCGCACCGTGGTTTTTGCGACCGTGGCGATTGCACTGCATCACCTGTCATTGGCAGTCTTGTTTCCCAACCTCATCTATCCCTCCGCATCTCTATTGTTCAGCATTGAGCGGACGGCCATGCATGCGGTCATCGTTTTGATCGAAGCAGTCGCGCTGGTGGCGTCTATCATCCGGATAAAGCAGTTGTTGGCCGAGAACGAAAGGCAGATTGCCGAAGTGAAGGTGGCCACCGCGAATTCGGAAAAAGCGCGCACCGATGCCCTCACTGCCAAAGCCAGAGCGGAAGCCAATGACAGGGTCGCTCAGGAAGCGAAACGGGCGGCAGAAGCGGCGTTAAAAGCCGCTGAAACCGATCGTGCAACAGCGCAGGAGGCCGAAAAACGCAACCGCGAGCTTGATCATGCACGGCAAGAGGAAGCGATGCAGAACTCCGAGGAATTGCGGGGGGTCATTGTGGCGCTAGGGCAGGGACTAGAAGCGCTTTCGCAGAAAAACGTGAGCGTCCGTCTAGAGACTGCCTTTCCAGCTGAATACGAAGATCTGAGATCGGATTTCAACGTCACCTCAACGGCCCTGAACCACGCTTTGCGGCAGATGTCGGAAGAAAGCCATCAAATGCTTGAGGAAGCGCGGCGTATGGGCGATCGCATAGATATGGTCACGCAAACCGCCTCTGCGCAGGCGACACGAACCGAACTTGCGTCGGGCGAGATGCGATCGGTCGTGCAGGGCGTGCGCGATACGGCCTCCGAAGCGTCCGCAACCTCTGCTGCGGTAATGGATGTGGAACGCTCGACCGAGGCCAGTGCGGATGTGGTAGCGCGCGCCTCGGCTGCAATGACGGAAATTGATCAATCAGCCTCACAAATTTCGGCAATTATCGACGTGATCGAACAAATCGCATTTCAAACCAATCTACTTGCCCTCAATGCGGGGGTCGAGGCGGCGCGGGCAGGGGATGCGGGTCGCGGTTTTGCGGTGGTCGCATCAGAAGTGCGCGCCCTTGCGCAGAGGTCCTCTGATGCCGCGCAAAACATCAGTGAATTGATCATCAAAAGTCAGAAACACGTCAAACTTGGCGTCAAACATGTCTCGGACACCGTTGGATCGCTGCATTCGGTCAAATCGGGCGTCGAGGCGATCTCGGAGCGGATGCAGACCATCGCCTCGCGGTCCCTTCAGCAAGCGGATGTGATCGGCGGTATCAGCGATACCATCCAGACGGTGGAGCGGGAGAGCAAGCAAAGTGCGGTCGCGATGGACACAATGGCGAAAGACACCCAGCGGTTGACGCAACGCGCAGGCGATCTGATGTGCCAATCCGCTGAATTCGTCACCGAGGGCGGCTCGACCATTCCGCCAGTGCAATTACACAGACGAAGCGGATAATTGCGATATCAAGCGTTCAGCAGACGCGCTGCTTGCGGAGCGAAATAAGTGAGCACGCCGTCACAGCCTGCGCGTTTAAACGCCATCAGACTTTCAAGCATGATACGCTCTTGGTCGATCCAGCCGTTCTGCGCGGCGGCCATGATCATCGCGTATTCCCCCGACACTTGATAGGCGAAGGTCGGCGCACCAAAGGCGTCTTTCACCCGGCGGCAAATATCCAGATAGGGCAGGCCGGGTTTGACCATGACCATATCCGCACCTTCGGCCAGATCACGGGCGACAAGGCGCAATGCCTCGTCTGAATTGGCGGGATCCATCTGATAGGTCTTCTTATCGCCCGTCAGCGCACCGGAGGCACCCACCGCATCGCGAAACGGTCCATAAAACGCAGAGGCATATTTCGCGGCATAACTCAGGATCATCACGTCGGAATGGCCCGCGCCCTCCAGCGCGGTGCGGATCGCGGCAATCCGGCCATCCATCATGTCGGACGGTCCGATGATATCGACGCCCGCCTCGGCCTGCGCGAGGGACATCTTGACCAAGGCCTCGACCGTGCGGTCATTCACGATGATGCCATCCTCGACAAAGCCATCGTGACCATTGATGTTGTAGGTATCCAGCGCCACATCGCTCATCACGGCCATGTTTGGAAATTTCGCCTTGATTGCGGCGATGGCGCGGTTGGCGTGATTTTGCGGATCCCACGCGCCCGCGCAATCCTCTGTCCGCTCTTCCAGGCCTGTGTAGGGAAAGATGCACATCGCGCCGATCCCCAGGGCATCCGCCTCTGCCGCCGCTTCGACCACCTTGTCGACAGAGCGGCGCATCACGCCGGGCATCGACGGCACCGACTCCTCTATGCCCTCACCAGAGCGCACGAAGACCGGCCAGATCAGATCGCCGGCTTCTAGGCTGTTCTCGCTCACCAAGGCCCGCACGGCAGGGGTGGCACGGGTGCGGCGCAGACGGGCGGCGGGGAAGGGGGCGACAATGGGGTTCATGCAAAAATACCTCAGATTTCCTGCTCTCAGTCTTTCCATGAAAAATCTGGTGGCTCAAGGGTAGGAATTGCCTGCAACCTTGGGTATGTCGGGCAAACTTTGACCGCAGAGGCGTGAACTTGGATTGGTACCAGACGATATTCGAATTGATCGAGTTGCGGTCTTTCTCGAACCTGTGGTTCTGGATCGCGCTGGCCGTGGTTTGGTCAACGGCAAGTCACTGGGTGCTTGGTGTCCCCTATGACATGGTGTTGCGTGCAAAACGCCACGGCGATCAGGCGATGGTCGATCTGGAAGACATGGTGCGCATCAATGTGAATCGCTTGATTTATATCGGTCAGGTGTCGGGGCTTTGGCTGGCGGCCTTTGCCTGTTTCTTCCTGACCATGCTGGCGCTTTTGGGGTTCTACTATGGAATGGAATTTGCGCAGGCCGTGTTCTTGCTGGGCTTTCCGCTGTCGATCATTGGCATGCTCAGCCTCTCAACCGCCCGTGTGATCCGGTCAGATGACGAGATGGGAACCACAATGATCCGGCGGCTGAACCGGCATCGCCTGTATACCCAGATCATCGGCATGATTTCGATCTTTATCACGGCCCTTTGGGGCATGTACCAGAACATGTCCATTGGCCCTTTGGGCGGTTGACACCCGGCCCGCCAGCGCCAATTGAACGGCCATGACCGAAAACAGCAAAATCACCCTCTCCGGCGTGCCCGAAGGTTTCGACGCCCGCGCCATTCTGGACGAGGTCGCCCGCAGCGGCCCGGTGCTTCATGTGGCCCGCGATGCCAAACGGATGGCCGCGATGCAGGCGGCACTGGCGTTCTTCGCGCCCGACATGCCCGTGGTGATCTTTCCCGGTTGGGATTGCCTGCCTTATGACCGTGTCTCTCCCAACGCCGATATCTCGGCCCAGCGGATGGCAACGTTGGCGGCCTTGGTGCACGGGATGCCGGAGCAGTTCATTCTGCTGACCACACTAAACGCAGCGACACAGCGGGTTCCCGCGCGCAGCGTGTTGCGCGATGCGGCATGGTCCGCGCAGGTGGGCGGGCGCGTGGATGAAGCGGCGTTGCGGGCGTTTCTGGTGCGTATGGGTTTTGTGCAAAGCCCCACGGTGATGGAACCCGGCGACTACGCGATCCGGGGGGGTATCATCGACATCTACCCGCCCGGCGATCTGGGGCCTGTCCGGCTCGATCTGTTTGGCGATACGCTGGACGGTGCCCGCCGGTTCGACCCCGAAACCCAGCGGACGACAGAAAAGCTGGACGTGGTCGAGCTGGCCCCGGTCAGCGAGGTTATTCTGGACGAGCCCGCGATCACGCGCTTCCGTCAAAACTACCGGATCGAATTTGGCGCAGCAGGCACGGATGACCCTTTGTACGAGGCGGTCTCGGCTGGCAGCAAACGACAGGGTGCCGAGCACTGGCTCGCATTTTTTCACGAAAGCATGGAGACCCTGTTCGATTATCTGCCCCGCGCAACGATCACGCTGGACGATCAGGTGACCGCATCAAGATTGGCCCGGTGGGATAGCATCGTGGATCAATACGAGACCCGCAAAAACGCGATGAGCAACCGCTCGAAAATGGACAGCGTTTATAAACCCGCCCCGCCCGAGGGTCTCTATCTTGATGACGAGGCGTGGTTGCTGGCAACGCAGGATCACCGCGTGATCCAGTTTCACCCGCTGCCACAGCCGACGGGCCCGGGCGTGCTGGATGCCGGTGGACGGATTGGGCGCAGTTTTGCGCCGGAGCGCCAGCAGGAATCCATCAGTCTTTTCGGCGCCCTAGCGAGCCATATCAAAGATAAACTCCAAGATGGGCCCGTATTGATTGCCAGTTTTTCCGAAGGTGCGCGCGAACGTCTGACTGGATTGATCGAAGATGAAGGGCTTGCCGAAGCGATTCCCGTGCCTAATGCCAGCCGGATCGGTAAGCGCGGCCTGCATCTGGCCGTTTGGGCGCTGGAACAGGGGTTCGAGGCCAAGGGCCTGACGGTGATCTCGGAGCAGGACGTGCTTGGCGATCGGCTGGTACGTGGGCCCAAACGCAAAAAACGCGCCGAAAACTTCCTCACAGAAGCGCAAAGCCTAACACCTGCCGATCTAGTGGTGCATGTGGATCACGGCATTGGCCGATATCTGGGCATGGAAGTGATCACCGCTGCGGGTGCGGCACATGAATGTTTGCTGCTGGAATACGCCGAGAATTCAAAACTGTACCTGCCGGTCGAGAATATCGAACTGCTGAGCAAATACGGCCATGAAGAGGGGCTGTTGGACAAGTTGGGCGGCGGTGCCTGGCAGTCCAAGAAGGCCAAGCTGAAAGAGCGCATCCGCGAGATGGCCGACAAGCTGATCCGCATCGCCGCGGAACGGGCGCTGCGCAAGGCTCCTGTGCTGGAGCCGCCACCCGGCATGTGGGACGCTTTTGCGGCGCGGTTCCCCTATGCCGAAACGGACGACCAGCTTCGGGCCATCGGGGATGTGGTCGATGACATGACCAGCGGCAATCCGATGGACCGGCTCATTTGCGGCGATGTGGGCTTTGGCAAAACCGAAGTGGCGATGCGGGCTGCCTTTATCGCCGCGATGTCGGGCGTGCAGGTCGCTGTGATCGCTCCGACGACGCTGCTGGCGCGGCAGCATTACAAAAGCTTTGCCGAACGGTTTCACGGCTTTCCCATCGAAGTGCGCACGCTCAGCCGGTTTGTCAGTGCCAAGGATGCTGCCGCGACCAAGGAAGGCATGGCGAAGGGCACCGTTGATATCGTGATCGGCACCCATGCGTTGCTCGCCAAGGGGATCAAATTTCAGAACCTCGGGCTGCTGGTGATCGACGAAGAACAGCATTTCGGAGTGCAGCACAAAGAGCGCCTCAAAAGCCTGCGCACCGACATTCACGTGCTGACCCTGACCGCCACGCCAATTCCGCGCACCCTGCAATTGTCGCTGACCGGCGTGCGCGACCTTAGCATCATTGGCACACCGCCGGTGGACCGTCTGGCGATCCGCACCTATGTCAGCGAATTTGACACGGTGACCCTGCGCGAGGCGCTATTGCGCGAACATTATCGTGGCGGCCAGTCGTTCTATGTGGTGCCGCGCATCTCTGATCTGCCGGAGATTGAGGCCTTCCTGAAAGACCAGCTGCCGGAACTTACCTATGTGGTCGCACATGGGCAGATGGCGGCAGGCGAACTCGATGATCGCATGAACGCCTTCTACGATGGAAAATTCGATATTCTACTGGCCACGACAATCGTTGAATCCGGTCTGGATATTCCCACCGCCAATACAATGATCGTGCATCGCGCCGATATGTTCGGACTTGCCCAGCTCTATCAGATCCGGGGCCGCGTGGGCCGGTCCAAGACCCGCGCCTATGCCTATCTGACCACCAAGCCACGCGCCAAGCTGACGCCGCTGGCCGAAAAACGTCTGCGGGTGCTGGCCTCCCTCGATACCTTGGGTGCCGGGTTTACGCTGGCGTCCCAGGACATGGACATTCGCGGCGCGGGCAACCTTCTGGGCGAGGAACAATCAGGCCAGATGCGCGATGTCGGCTTTGAAATGTACCAATCCATGCTGGAAGAGGCGATTGCCAAGATCAAAGCAGGCGAAATGGAAGGCCTGTCCGAAGCGGACGAGCAATGGGCACCACAGATCAATCTGGGCGTGCCCGTGCTGATCCCCGAAGCCTATGTGCCCGATCTGGACGTGCGGCTGGGCCTCTACCGCCGCCTGTCTGGCTTAAGCACCAAGGTCGAGCTGGAAGGTTTTGCCGCCGAGTTGATCGACCGGTTCGGCCCTCTGCCCAAGGAAGTGAACACCCTGATGCTGGTGGTTCGCATCAAAGCAATGTGCAAACGCGCTGGCATCGCCAAACTGGACGGCGGACCGAAAGGGGCCACGGTGCAGTTCCACAACGACAAATTCGCCTCGCCTGAAGGGTTGGTTCAGTTCATCCAGGACCAGCGCGGTTTGGCCAAGGTGAAAGACAACAAGATTGTCGTACGACGAGATTGGAAATCCGATGCGGACAAGATCAAGGGCGGCTTTGCCATCGCCCGTGATCTGGCCGAACATGTGATCGCCTTGGAAAAGCAGCGTAAAAAGGTAAAGGGCGCGGCCTGAAGCGGCCTACTCTGCAGCTGCCGCAGACATCCGCTCCAGCTTGCCCAGATAAAGCATCAGAGCCAAGCCGAGTGCGGCCATGACCAGCACCGACAGCACCAGGGGGCTGATCGAGCCGTCAAAAAGCAATCCGACCGGCGATGCAATGAAGGCTGCAAGCACGGTGGACACCGCTGCGACCACGGAGGCCGCGATGCCTGCGATGTGGCCCATCGGTTCCATTGCAATCGCGTTGAGGTTGCCCAAGGTCAGTCCGGCCTGAAAGAATAGACAGGTCTGAAACACTACGAACGTCGCAAAGCCATAAGGTTCGGGCAAAGCGCCGAGGTCGAGGCTGAGGATGACCGTGGACAGGACGACTTGCGCGGCCAGCGTTACAGTCACCATGCGGCGCATACCGAACCGTCCGACCAATGCAGCGTTCAACAGGCTGCCACTGCCTGCGAGGATGCCGACAGCGCAGAACCAGTACGGAAAGCTCTCCGCCCGGTCATAGACTTCGGCATAGATGGGATGGACCATCAAAAGGATGCTGAACAGCATCCCCATCGCCAGAGATTGTGTCAAAATGGAAATCCGCACCGCAGGATGGGCAAAGATTTCGCGCGTGGCGGCCAGCATCAGGTTAAAGCGTACAGGGCGACGCTCGGGTGTAGGCAGGGTTTCGGGCATCCGGAAGCCCATCCAGATGGTTGAAAATGTGCAGAACAGAATGAAGGCCAGAAAAATACCCCGCCAGCCAAAGCCTTCGATGATGAAGGACCCTGCCAGCGGTGCCATGGCGGGTATGACGGTGAAGATCATCATCACGATCGACACGACCTTGGCCATTTCCCGGCCCTTGAACAGATCGCGCACGATGGCTACCGATACGATCCGTGGCCCAGCCGCACCAAGCCCTTGAAACACCCGCGCCAACAACATCAATTCCAGCGACGAACTGGCCCATGCCACGGAGGCCGAGATAATATAGATGCCCATCCCGAGGTAGATGATCGGCCTGCGCCCATATGCATCCGACAATGGACCCGCAAGCAATGTGCCCACGCCCATTCCGAACACAAAGGACGTCAGGATCAGCCCGGCGCGGTTCGCGTCCGTCGGTGTAAGCTCCGTCGCAATATCGGGCAGGGCGGGCAGCATGGCGTCGATGGAGAAGGCCACCGTGGCAAACATCACTGCGATAAGTGCGACAAATTCAAGCCGGCTCATGGTGAGCGCAGGGGTCTGGGTGGTCATATCTCGGGCTCCGGACAAGTATCCGCAGCGATCGTCTTAGCGGCACTGCCAGAGGGCTAATCGAAAAACCTATCCACCACAATAGGTTGAACCGACTTTCTAGCCGACAGCCAGTCGCACGCCCGAATTTTGAACATATCTTAGGGTAGGTCGTGACGATGTACGGGGTACATAAAGCACCTGTGCTATGTCGCTCAAATCATCCAAAGCGCCGCGATGTTCAGCGCCCATCGCAAGGGTCGATACGTTGTAATTGACGATATCCGTGCGTTTCTGCGCCGGATCGTTCTCTGCGATGACCCGGCTGACAAACCGGCAGTTTTCAAGCACTGCCCGCCGCGCAGCAAAGGGCATGTCGCAAGGACAGCCACTGGCTTCGGCCAGCGCATCAGTCGTGCAGCCAACAATAAGCTCGGTGCCCAAGGTGGAGAGTTTGCGCAAGAAACCAATGTGTTCCTGGTGGAACAGATCAAAGCGTCCATAGGTCAGGAGCGTGCGGGGCAAACGGCGCGGGGCCGCGCTCATGCGCGAATGCCGGAGTGCGTATAGGCCGCAGATCCGACTTCATTGCGCCAGATCGCCTTTAATCCTTCACTGGCAGGCGTACTCGAAAGCTCTACCACGCAGCGCAATGGTCCCGCCTGTACGTCGCATAATGCCGATGTGATATGAATAACCGTCACCGTTTCCGGTGGTATCTGCCTGTCTGCCATGTGCCCGCTCGTTTTTGCCGTCGAGGTCTGATGCCTCTTATAGGCAGAATCGTAGGTCACCCGGCGCAGATTGGCAAAGCCCTGATTATGCTGCGTCTGCGTGCTGTGGCTGGAATGCCATAGAAATCACCCGGCTTCGGACAACTCGGCAATAACCTTTGCCCAAAGATCAGGCGGCTGTGCGCCCGGCACGGCATGTTTGCCCCCGACGATGAATGTGGGGACCGAAGAAATCCCCATCTTGCGGCTATGCGCGTCGCGCTCGCGGATGGATTGCGCATCCTCGTCGGTGTTCAGAAGGCGCGTGACCACGGCGGCGTCCATTTCGATGCCATCGGCGATATCGGCCAGCACCTCGTGATCGCCAATGTCACGGGCATCGACGAAATAGGCCTGAAACAGTGCCGCAACAGCGGCGGTTTGTCGGCCCTCGATCCCGGCCCAGTGGATCAGGCGGTGGGCATCCAGCGTGTTCGGCGTGCGCTTCATCGCCTCGAAATTGATGTTCAGACCGGCTTTTTCAGCGTGTTCGACCACCGGCGCATAGGCCTTGACCGCTGCTTCCTTGCCGCTAAATTTGCCCTCGAGATAGGCGCGACGGTCCATGCCGCCCGCAGGCATATCGGGGTTCAGCTGGAACGGATGCCATTCGATCACAAAGGGATGGTCAGGGTGATCTGCCAAGGCCACATCCAGGTGTTTCTTGCCGATATAACACCAAGGGCAAATCGGATCGGACATGATATCAAGCTTGATGGTGTTGGTCATGAAAAGCGTCCCGCTTCAAAGTCTGCGCGCAACTGTCTGCGCAAGATTTTACCGTTGCCGCCCGTGGGTAAGGCATCGACATGGATAAAGAGACGCGGCTGCTTATACCGCGCCAGTGTCTCTTTTGCGTAATCGGTTAGTTTATAGTTATTCAGCGGCGCGGCCGCGGTATAGAAGGCGGCAATCACGGCGGTGCCTTTTTTGACCTCAACCTCGGTCACGCCAACGCTGGTGATGCCCTCCATACCCAGCAGCGTTTCCTCGACCTCAAGGGGTGAGACCCGAAACCCACCCGCGTTCATCATATCATCATTGCGGCCCAGATAGGTGATCTGGCCGTCCTCATCCATCATCCCCTGATCGCCGGTCAGAAACCAATCGGCCTGAAAGCGCTCTTTCCAGAGTTTGGGGGCGTCTAGGTATCCCAGCGCCAGACCCGGATCGGAGCGGTGAATGGCGATGGTGCCGGGTGTATTGGTGCGGGCTGGCCCTTTGGCCGTCAGGATCGCCACCTCGCGGCCCGGTTGCGCGGTACCGATGGCGCCGTCTTTGGCCGGGGTCGTCGGACTGCCCGAGATGAAGGTCGAACATTCCGACATGCCGAACGCCTCAAACACTGGCGTATTGGTGGCTTCGGCCCAGGCCGCACGCACAGCGGCCGTCATCTTTTCTCCAGCACTCAGGCCGTGACGCAGATGCGGCAGATAGGCGGGCGGCATGTCGCGCAGCATCTGGCGGTAAACGCCAGGGGCGGCGGCAAAGATCGTGGCGGCGTGCTCTTTGATCAGGCCGGGCAGGGCTTGCGGTAGCGTGCCGGGGGCGGGGATCAGCGCGGTTGCGCCGCGCGTCCAGGGATCCATCAAACCGGTGCCCAGCGTGTAGGTCCAATTGAAGGCTCCTGCATGCAACAGGCTGTCCTCGGAGGTTAGCCCGTACCACCCGTCAAACATCATCGCCCGCGCCGTGATCGCCCGATGCGCATGCATCACCGCCGAAGGTGTGCCGGAGGTGCCGGAGGTGTAGATGATGTAGCCCAACCGTTCGGGATCGCCCATGTGATACTCTGCCGGGGGCAGATCCCGCATGGCACGCAGGGCGCCGAGCGGGATGGTATTGGGCGCTTCAGGACAGGGCACGCCGGGGTCGTGCAGAATGGCCGCTGGTTTGAGGCCGATGATAATCTTGGCCACTTCCGGTTCCGTCAAGGCGGCAGCGGTGGGCACAGGCACCAAACCTGCGGCCAAAGCGCCCAGATAGGCGAGCGGGAAATCAGGCGTATTGCCCAGCCGCATCAAAACGATTTCGCCCGGGCTCAGCCCATGTTCAAGCAGCCCCGTTGCCGTGCCGCGCACCGCAGCGATCAGACGGGCATAGGTCCAATCCTCTGTGCCGTCCTTAGACAGCAAAGACAGGGCGACCTTGTCGGGGGTCGCGATGCCGGCGCTCAACACATAGGCGGCAAGGTTGAAGGGGTCTGTGGCACTCATACCAGATGCGCTAGCCCAAGCGCCCTTGCGTTGCAAGGTGCGGGCAGGAACGGTATAGCCGAAGCATGAGCGAAAATGCATCTTCCAACATGATCCGCATCGCCCGCGAAAGCGGCGAGGACGAGACATCTCCCCCGGTTGATCTGGGCGCGCGCGTGCGCGAATTGCGCAAGGCACGGGGCTGGACACTGGAACAGGCGGCGGGGCAGGCGGGGTTGGCCCGCTCGACCCTTAGCAAGATCGAGAACGGGCAGATGTCGCCCACCTATGATGCATTGAAAAAACTGGCGGTGGGGCTGGAGATTTCAGTGCCGCAGCTGTTTACGCCTCCTGCGGCGGAAAAGATCAACGGACGCATGGCGGTGACGAAATCAGGCGATGGTTCGGCCAAGGCCACGACGACCTATGAGCACGAATTGTTGGGCGACACCTTGCGCAAAAAGCAAATGCTGCCCTATCGCGCTCGCATCCGCGCCCGCTCTATGGAGGAGTTCGACGGCTGGGTGCGCCACGACGGCGAAGAATTCCTTTATGTGCTGACCGGCGTCATCACCCTGTTCACGGAATTCTACGAGCCCGTCGAGCTACGGCGCGGTGACAGCGCCTACTACGATGCAACGATGGGACATAACGTGGTATCGACCAGCGCTGAAGATGCGACGATCCTCTGGGTGACATCACTGGTCTGAGCGCCGGATGCGGCGTCGTCTCCAGTTGCGAAATGACGATATATTGCAAGCAGGCTATTCCGCCTGATGCCACCAAACCTCGGGCATGAAGTTTGGCCCATCCCCATAGAGCGGAATGCGATCGGGGTATTTCATCGTGCTCTGGTGCGCGATCAGCCCCTCGTCGAATTGCCAGAACGGGATCACATAACGCCCGGCGGTCAACAACCGGTCAAGGGCGCGGGTCGCGGCATTGAAGTCTTCGGCAGTGGTAGCTGCCAGCATGGCGTCGATCATCGCGTCGACCGCCTCGCTTTGCACCCCCATCAGATTACGGCTGCCTTCCTGTTTGGCCGCCTCCGACCCCCAATAGAACCGCTGTTCGTTGCCGGGGGACAGAGATAGGGCGCGACGAAAGTGCGCCATATCGAAATCAAAAGCGTTGATCCGCGCGGTCAGTTGCGCCTCGTCCACAGCCTCGACCTGCGCCTCGATGCCCAATCGGGTCAGCGCCTGCACATAGAGCTCTGCAATTTTCCCGTGCTCTGCATTGCCCTTCGAGAGCAGAACAGAAAACCGCAACGGCTTGCCATCCGCATCCCGCATTGTGCCGTCCGCCGCGCTGAAGCCTGCGGCCTGCAATTGCGCCATCGCCGCGCGAATGCCCGCCCGGTTGCGGGCAGAGCCATCTGCGACGGGCAGGGTGTAGCCCTCAAGCGCGCCTTGCGGCAGATCGTCGGTAAACGGAGCAAGCAGGGCCGCAACCTCGGCTGGTGCGGCACCGGGCCGCATCGCCAAAGTCGAATTGGAAAAATAGGACGTGATGCGCGGCAGGGCACCGCCGGTCAGCGTTTCGTTGATAAACTCGAAGTTGAAAGCCTGGATCAACGCATCGCGTACCCGCAGATCGTCAAAAGGTGCGCGGCGGGTATTCACCACAAAACCCGTCATGCCCGATGGCTTTTGATGCGGGAAGGTGGATTTAATGACCTCACCCCGCAAGATCGCCGGGAAATCATACTGGGTCGCCCAGGTTTCAGCGTTGAACTCTCTCACAGCCGAGATTTGCCCAGCCTTGAACGCCTCGAACAGCACGTTTGCATCGCCGTAAAAGTCGATCTTGATCTGATCGAAGTTATGGGTGCCGCGTCTGAACGGGACATCGGCACCCCAGTATTCAGTGTTGCGCGTCAGGGTCACCTGACGGCCTGCATCGTAGTTGGTGATTACATAGGGTCCGCTGCCCAGCGGAATATCCGCAAGCGCCGCATTCGCGAAATCGCGGCCCTCCCATTGCGCTTTGGACAGAATGGGACGCATGCCCGCCAGTAGGGCCAGCTCTCGGTTGTCAGTGTTAAAGGTGATCCGCACCCGGCGCGGGCCGGTCTGTTTGATGCTGTCGATCTGGCTATACAGCCCGGCATAGCGCGGATGCCCTTCGTTGCCCAAAAGCTCGAAGGAGAAGATCACGTCTTCGACCGTGACAGGGCTGCCGTCAGAGAATCGGGCTGCTTCGCGCAGGGTGAACTCGACCCAGCGGCGGTCCTCAGGTACCTCAATCGATTCGGCTAATAAGCCGTAAAGCGCGAACGGTTCGTCCCAGGACCGGCCCATCAAACTCTCGTGAGTGAAAAAAGCCAGCTGCCAGGGTTTGCTACCTTTCAGCACAAACGGGTTCAGACTGTCGAACCCGCCGGTGTTGCCCAGGGTGATCTGTCCGCCCTTGGGCGCCTCGGGGTTGGTATAGGGAAGCGACACAAAATCCGGTGGTAGCGCGGGGTCACCGTACATAGATATCCCGTGCCGTGGTTCGGCCATTGCGAATCCGGACCAAAGAATCAGTGAAGAAACCGCTGCAACGCCCCGTAGTTTTTGGAAAAAGTCATTCGCCATCTGCGCAACAATCCCGCATGCTCCATGTTTTATTGGGCCTATGGTTAACAGAACGGCACGTCCAGCAGAAAATTTTAGGACTTGGCGTTGCACACAACTTCTCGTATAAAGGTGTCACTGCTCGATAGGTTTCTTGCCTGTATGAAACCTGCCTCAATAACTTAACGCCAGCTTCGTGCTGGCGTTTTTTTTTGCTGCGGCACAGGTATAAGGATCGCCTGCAACCAAATCTCCCTTTCTGCGTTTCCTTTGCCATGGCAGCACGGCATGATGCAGGTGCAGAATATCGAAAGGATCTTCCAAATGGCATTCACCATCGACCTCTCCGGCAAAACCGCCGTGATCACCGGCTCCAATTCCGGCATCGGCCTTGGCATCGCTTGGGAATTCGCGCGTGCAGGTGCTGACGTTGTGCTCAATTCGTTCACGGACAATGAGGAAGACCACGCGCTGGCCAAGGAAATTGCGGATGCCACAGGTGTGACTGCCCGCTACATTCAGGCTGACATGTCCAAGGGAGATCAATGTCGCGCTTTGATCAAGGAAGCCGGCACATGTGATATCCTGGTAAACAATGCAGGCATTCAGCATGTCGCACCGATCCCCGAATTCCCGGCCGAGAAGTGGGATGCGATCATTGCGATCAACATGTCTTCCGCCTTCCACACGACCGCCGAAGCATTGCCGATGATGCGCAAAGCGGGCTGGGGCAGGGTGATCAATGTAGCCTCCGCGCACGGGCTGACCGCTTCGCCATTCAAAGCGGCTTACGTGGCAGCAAAACATGGCGTTGTCGGGCTGACCAAAGTCACCGCGCTCGAGACCGCCAAGGAAGACATCACCTGCAATGCGATCTGTCCGGGTTATGTGCTGACGCCGCTGGTTGAAAGCCAGATCCCTGACACGGCCAAGAAATATGACATGACCGAGGAAGAGGCCAAAGAGAAGGTGATCCTCGACCGCCAACCTTCCAAAGAGTTCGCGACGGTCGAACAATTGGGTGGCACGGCAACATTCCTGTGTTCAGATGCGGCGGCACAGATCACCGGCACAACCATCAGCGTCGATGGCGGCTGGACGGCACTTTAATATGGGTAAGTTGCGCATCAATCTGGCCCTTCAGGGCGGCGGGGCGCATGGTGCCTTTACCTGGGGTGTGCTGGACCGGTTGTTACAGGAAGACGACATTGAGGTCTGCGGCATCTCAGGCACCTCGGCCGGGGCGCTAAATGGTGCGGCACTAAAGGCCGGCTGGGTCCAGGGAGGTGCAGAAGGCGCGCGCGAAAATCTTGAATGGCTGTGGTTGCAGGTGGCCGGCGTAGGCGACCTTGAGATGGCACATTGGTTGGCCCCTTTTGGACTGGGCGCGTTGAGCCAGGCGATCGAATACAGCTGGCCTGTCGCTTTCGCAGATGCAGTCTCAAGCGTGACATCGCCCTATGCTTACGGTGCGTTTTATCGCAATCCCCTAAGCGATATTGTGGCAAAGCTGAACTATGACAGCGTGTGCCACGGCGTGGCACCGCAATTGTTCATCAGCGCCACGCGGGTCCGCAACGGCAAGATCAAAATCTTCTCCGGGGAGGAGATCAGCGGTGATGCGATCATGGCGTCGGCCTGTTTACCAACCATATTTCAGGCGGTTGAGATCTTTGATCCCGAGACAGACCGGATCGAACCCTTCTGGGACGGCGGGTACTGCGGAAACCCCGCGCTTTTCCCGCTTTTTGGCGGCGATCTGCCCGACGATATTGTCATCATCAACATCAACCCGCTGGAACGGGAGGATTTGCCGAAGACATCGAAGCAGATTCAGAACCGGATCAATGAAATCAGTTTTAACTCCAGTCTGTTGCGCGAATTACGGGCAATCGAGTTTGTCCAGCGTCTGATTGAAGAGGGCACAGTTTCCTCGGACCGGATGAGCCGCGTGCGGGTGCATATGATTGCAGATGACGACCTTATGGAACAACTGTCCGTCGCCACCAAGACCGTGCCAAACCCCGCTGTCATTTCTGCGCTGAAGGAGGCAGGTCAAATTGCGGCTGAACGGTTCTTGAAAGACCACAAGTCAAAGATCGGCAAGGAAAGCAGCCTCGATCTGCCGAAGATGTTCGGCTAGCCTCCGCGCGCTCAGGGCTTCGGGCCCTCTGCGGGCGGAGTGTCGGCACGTTCTGCGATTTCCAGAATTCCGGTCTCGTCCCGCGCAGGGGTCGCCCGTTTGGAAGGGTAGACAAGCCCTGCCGAGATCACGAGCTTGGCAGCGTCCTCCACGCTCATGTCCAATTCGATGACATCGGACTTCGGGAAGAACAGCAAAAACCCGGACGTCGGGTTTGGCGTCGTCGGCAAGAAGACTGACACCATCGCTTCGTCCGGATGACCGGATTTCGACGCCACTTCGCCTTTGGCTTCGGTCGAGATAAATCCGAGCGCCCAAATACCCTTGCGAGGATATTCGATCAGACAGGCTTTTTCAAAGCTGCGTTCGGACTGGGCAAAAATCGTCTCCGAGATCTGTTTAATGCCGCTATAGATCGTCCGCACGACGGGGGTCCGCTCGACCAGACTTTCGGCGAAACGGATAAAGGATCGCCCGATGAACCCTTTGGCCAGCCAACCAACGATAATTGTGAAAAACAGAAAGATAACAACGCCCAAGCCGCGGATGCTAATCTGCACTGACGGATCCAGCCCCAGAAAATCCTGCAACATCCGGTCAGGGTGATAGGCCTGCGGCACCAGCGGCAGCACGAAGCCGTCAATCCAGCCCACGACAGACCAGATCAGCCAGATCGTTAGCCCCACAGGCGCGATCACCACAAGCCCAGTCAGGAAAGAGCCGCGCAACGAGCCGATGAGGCTGCTTTTGCGGCGCACGGGGACAGGTTCAAGGTCGAAGGGCGTGTTCATGGGCGGCTTTCCAGCGGTTAATCACACTGAGGTAGGGTGTTTGTGGGGGCACGACAATGGTACGGGCCCCTCAAGCGCTGCAATTTCAGGCTTGCGCCTGTAATTTGATCACTCGGGCGCTGCAAGTTCCGTTGCGATGGCCGCTGCCAGTCGCGCATTGTTGCGCACAAGTGCGATGTTCGCGACCAGCGAGCGCCCCTCCGTCAGCTCGAAAATGCGCTGAAGCAAGTAGGGGGTGACAGCCTTGCCGCTGATCCCGTGATCCAGTGCATCGGCCTGTGCGCGGGCGATGACGGGGGCGAGTTCGGCGCTTGAAATTTCGTCTGCCTTCGGGATCGGATTGGCAACCAATTGGCCGCCCGGCAGGCCCATCGCAGCCCGTGTGCGGTGTGCCACGGCAATGTCGCGCGCGGTATCCAAGCGCAAGGGCGCTGCATGGGTCGAGCTTGCAGACCAGAACGCCGGAAAGCTGTCTTGGCCCACGGCGATCACGGGAACTCCTTGGGTTTCAAGCACTTCAAGCGTTTTGGCGACATCAAGGATCGCCTTGGCACCGGCCGCCACCACCGTGACGGGGGTCTGGGCAAGCTCCAGCAGATCGGCAGAGATGTCAAAGCTGTCTTCTGCGCCTTTGTGCACCCCACCGATACCACCCGTCGCGAAAACCGCGATGCCGGCCAAACGGGCGGCGATCATTGTGGCGGCAACCGTGGTGGCACCTGTCTGACCCTTTGCAATGCAAACGGCCATATCCGCGCGGCTCAACTTGGCGACGCCTTTTGCCTGCGCCAGTGCGCTCAACTGGTCGGGTTCAAGGCCGATGTACAGCTGTCCGTCGATCACCGCGATGGTGGCGGGCGTTGCCCCGGCGCGTCGGACATCGTCTTCAACCTGTTGGGCGACCTCAAGGTTTTGCGGATAGGGCATGCCGTGGGTGATGATCGTGCTTTCAAGTGCTACGATGGGTTGCCCGTTTTGCTGCGCCCGTGCCACTTCGGCACTGAAGATCAGGGGAAAGTCGGTCATATTCTGGTTTCTCCGGAAACATAAAGGGCTGCGGCTTCGAGCGCCGCTTCAAGCGCTGCGGCCGGGGCGCTGCCGGCCAGTTCGGCAGCAATATGGGCCGCCATAAAGGTATCGCCTGCGCCAGTGATGCGGGTCACGGCGACGGTAGGCGGGGTTTGGGTAATGAGGCCTGATACTTCTGCCGCGGTGGCAGGTTTGCCTCCATCCGTCACCACAGCCCGCAAAGCGCCACGCGCCAACAGGCCCTCCGCGGCCTCTGCCGAGGTGTCAAAACGGGTTTGGCACAGCAATCCGGCTTCTTCGAGGTTCACATAAAGCGTTCCACGTCCGGCTTGCAAAAATGGTGCGAGCCGCAGGGCTTTGCCCGGAGAGGCGGGGGCGACGCGCAGATCTGCTTGCGCCAACAGAGGCGTCTGCGCCAACTGGCCCAGCAGGTCGACAGTCAGATTACCGTCCAGCGCCACAGCGCCCGTATAAGGCTTCGGCAGGGTACCATCACTCAGTGGGAGCAATATCTTGTCGCCTGCAGCTTCAAGCGAATGGGCATCCGCGATGGCGGCGATCAGACCGTTCGATCCTTCAACCGCCATATACATATCGGTCGGAAGATCCTCGGATCGGTGGACGGTATCCGTGATCAGCCCGCGCACCTGGCAGGCCGCAATCAACGCATCCCCTTCGCCATCCCGCCCGACTGTAGAAAGCAACGCAGGCTTTAGACCAAAGCGGGCCAGCGCCATCGCGATGTTCAATGCCACGCCACCGGGCAGCTGCGTGATCCGCCCCGGCATGTCCGAGCCTTGTCGCATGGCGACATCCGCGCGGCCAATCACGTCCCACAGGACCGAGCCGATGCACAATATATCTGGAGTGATCATCATGCGGTTCTCTATCGTTCTGTTTTGCCCGGATGCAAGCAGTACCGACACCATAAGCTGATCGGAGGCTTATTCAGGCACATCAAAAGTCAGGGCGGCCCAGAGCGTTTCCCAAACCACGGCGTTCTCTTCCGTGCTGGCCTGTGGCGCGGGGCGCAACACAACCGCGTCAAAAAGGTACTCATGGCCTGCTGTCACCGGGATCGTCGCCACACCATCTGCATCCGTGCGGTGCAGCGTGACGGTCACGCTATCGTCTGGTGCGCGGTCAAACACCTCGACCTGCGCGTCCGCGCGCGGGGCACCTTCATACAACAACGACACCTTCATCCGATTGTTGAAACCAGCGGCGTAAGGGTTGGACAGGGCGACAAATTCCGTCTCGAGCCCCGCTTCTGTGTCACTGCCCGCGCCGCTGCCCACGGCCATCAAGGCTTTGGCATGACGGGTATAGCTTTCGCGGAATTTCTCTTTGGACCAACCGGCGGCGGCATGATCTGCCTCGGCCGTCGCAAAGTCCTTGTGCGCGATGAACTTCTTAAATTTCGCCCAGTCTGAATAGGTTACCTCGGCGGGTGTCGTTTCGTAAACCACGCTGACCAGCGCGTCTCCGATCGGCAAGCGCAGGTTCAACGCCGGATTGTCACCAGACCGTGGCGCCAGCCGCACAACACGGTCGCCTATCCGCAACTCGAACCGCTTGGCGCTGCGGTCGAAATAGCTGAGTGTGGACCCTTCGAAGTTCTCGCCGTTCTTGAATACAGCTTGCAGCTGGTCACCGGATTCAATTTGATAGTCGGAAGATTCAATCCATAGTTCATGTGACGCCGCCGCGACGGGTGCTGCACAGAGTAATACGGTTAAAAGACGGGACAAAAACATGAGACTAACCTTTCCTAACACATTGAAACAAGTGACCCTGCTGGGCGCAATGTCAATGCTCCTGATGCTGGTCGGCACCGGTGGCCGCGCCCATGAAGTGCAGCCGACTATTGGCGATCTCACTGTGCAAGATGGACGTGCCGAATTGTCCCTGAAGATCAACATCGAAGCGTTTCTGGCCGGGATCGACCTTGATGCCGTGACAGACACAAACGAGGCCGAAAATGCCGCGGATTATGATGCCTTGCGCGCCTTGTCCAACGAAGACATCGCCGCACGGGCCCCTGATCTGGTTCCCGGCTGGAATGCCCTGCCGATGGTGCAAGTTGACGGCACGCCTGTGACCTTACAAACCGAGACGATCTCCATTCCAGAGGATGTAGACATCGAACTGGCCCGCGTCTCCACTTGGGTGCTCAGTGCCGATGTACCCGCAGATGCAAACAGCGTGCAGGTAATCTGGCCCGAAGGCGCAGGCGCAATGGTGCTGCGGCAACAGGGGGTCGACGCACCCTTTACAGGCTATCTGGCGGGTGGCGAAACCAGCCCGGAGATCAACCTCGCAGGGGGCGATGAACAAACCGGTATGGACGCTTTCGTCAGCTATATCCCGGTGGGCTTTGAACATATCCTACCGCAGGGACTGGACCACATCCTTTTTGTCCTAGGGCTTTTCCTGCTGTCCACGCGACTGGCACCGCTGCTTTGGCAGGTCTCGGCCTTTACGCTGGCGCATACGGTTACGCTGGCTTTGGGGGCGTTGGGTCTAGTCAATGTATCCGGCAGCATCGTTGAGCCGCTGATTGCCGCCTCAATCGTCTATGTTGCGGTTGAAAACATCTATTCTTCAGGCCTTAGTCGCTGGCGGCCCTTTGTCGTTTTCGGGTTTGGCCTTTTGCACGGACTAGGCTTCGCCTCCGTCCTGGGCGATTTTGGTCTGCCCGAAGATCAGTTCATTCCGGCTCTGATCGGCTTTAACGTAGGCGTCGAGGTGGGGCAGCTGACCGTGATCGCAATCGCCGCACTGCTGATCTGGCTGGCGGTGATGGCCGCCCGCAGCGCACCATTGAACGGGGCCGAGGAGGAAGTCAGGGAATACCCCGTCATGTTCCGCGCCGTTTCAGTGACCGGTTCGCTTTTCATAGCGCTGGTTGGTATCTGGTGGGTGATTGAACGGGTGTTCCTGTAACATTCGGCCTTTCTTATCCCATTGCAGCCAGAAGTGTTTTCAGTGCTGCGGTGGGATTATCCTGCGCCCAAATCTCGTCCCCGATGCCGAAAAAGTCGGTGTAAGGGGCGAGGCTTCGGATCATGTCGGCATCCAACGCGCCTTCGGCGACCACGGGCACTTCGATCACTTCGGACCACCACTGGAACAGGTCCTGCGGTGCAAAGCTGCCGTCGCCAAGGGCCTGTGCCTGCACCGGACCGAAGCTGATGTAGTCGGCACCCGCTTCGCCAGCCGCCATACCATCGTGCTTGGAGGGGCCACAAAAGCTGCCGACGATGGCTTCTTCGCCCAGTTCCTTGCGCGCATAGCGCACCGAACGCGCCGCATCACTAAGATGCACACCATCCAGCCCCAGACGTTCAACCAGCACCAGATGGTCCGTGATCACGAGGGCCACGTCCCGGGCGTGGGTGACCTCGCGCAGGGCATCTGCCGCCCGCGATACGCGGTCTTCGTCCTTGGTCGACAGTGCGAGGCGCACGCAGGCGATCTCCTGTGCGTCCAGTATCGCGCCCAGTTGCGCGGGAAAGCTGGACAATTCGATCTCGGGTGGGGTGATCAGGTAAATTTGCGGCTGTTCTGGCGTGTCCATGTCGGCGTCCTTTAAGGGTCTGACCGCCTGACTAGCCGATGGGTCTGGAAAAGAAAACGCATTTGCAAAGGCGATGGACCCTTCGGCCTTTGCGGCCCTGCTTGCGCGGGAGGGGGGCAGGCCCTATGAGGCGGGCATGTCAGAGCCTATCGCAAAACCCGCCATACCTGCTTTCGTCCTCGTGCGCCCGCAAATGGGTGAAAACATCGGGGCTGCCGCCCGTGCCATGTGGAATTTCGGTCTGGACCATATGCGCATCGTGGCACCGCGCGATGGCTGGCCCAATCCATCTGCTGTAGCGATGGCATCGGGCGCCGGGCGGCTCTTGGACGAAGCAAAATTATGCGTCGATCTGCCTGAGGCTTTGGCCGATTGCGATTTCGTCTTTGCCACCACGGCCCGCGACCGCGATCTGACCAAGCCTGTATTCAGCCCTGAAGAAGCAATGCTCGAGACCCGCCGCCGCATGAGAGAAGGCCAGCGTGTTGCGGTGCTGTTCGGGCCGGAACGGGCTGGCCTTGAGAATGAGGATATCGCGCGTGCCAATGCAATTGTGTCGGTGCCGGTGAACCCTGCCTTCGCCTCGCTCAATCTCGCGCAATGCGTGTTGTTGATGGGGTATGAATGGATGCGCGGCGGTGATGCGGTTCAGCCCCGCGAAGAGGGACTTGCCGGCACCGAATGGGCCAGTGGCCAGGAGGTGGAACATCTTGCCGCGCATTACGAGGAGCGAATGGAGACGGCTGGTTTCTTTTTCCCCGCGCATAAGGAAACGTCGATGAAATTGAACCTGCGCAATATGTGGTCGCGCATGCCGCTGACCCGCGCCGATGTGCAAATGCTGCATGGCATGATGCGGCAGATGGTCCGCTGGAAAGAGCGCGACTAAGGTCGGCAGCTAATCTTGCCGCGTGACAGTGTGACCAAAGGCCTATGGTGCGGCAAAAATGCGAAGCGGCTGCGCAGCCCTAGACCTTGGCGGCAACCTGCAATACCACTGCGCCATACCGCGATTTAGAGGCGAGATATGGCTGAGAAACGCAAGCTTTTCGAAGATGTCGGCAGTGTCGAAACTGCCAAACCCGTAGCCCAAACCGGCGTGATTGACCGGGGCAGGGGTGGCGCACGGGGTGCGATCCGCATCTGGTTGATGCTGCTCTTTGCACTGGTGTTTTTGATGATTGCCGTGGGTGGCATGACCCGTTTGACCGACTCCGGTCTATCGATCACCGAATGGCGGCCCATCACCGGCAGCATACCACCTTTGAACGAGGCGGACTGGCAGTCGGAATTCGATAAATACAAACAGATCGACGAATTTCAGTTGCAAAATTCCTGGATGCAACTGTCTGATTTCAAAGTCATCTACTGGTGGGAATGGGGCCACCGCCAGCTGGGCCGCGTGATCGGCCTTGTTTGGGCGGTGGGGTTTTTCTGGTTCCTGCTGCGCCGTCAGATACCGACGGGCTGGACGGGTCGGTTGCTGCTCTTGGGTGCACTTGGCGGCATGCAAGGGGCGATTGGCTGGTGGATGGTCGCCTCTGGCGTGACCACCGGCGAGGGGATGCTCGACGTCAAAAGCTACCGGCTTGCCACGCATCTGGGGCTGGCCTTTGTTATTCTGGGGTTCATCACCTGGTATATGCTGCTGCTTGGGCGGTCCGAACGAGATCTGATGCAGGCCCGCCGCGCAAAAGAGGGTAAGCCGTTTTCTCTCGCAACAGGTTTGATGCACTTCACCTTCCTGCAAATTATTCTTGGCGCCTTGGTCGCAGGGATCGACGCGGGCCGTTACTTTGTCGACTGGCCGCTGATGCAGGGGCAGGTCTTTCCGCCCGATGCCTTTGACATCGACCCTCTGTGGCGGAATTTCTTTGAGAACCCCGGTCTGGTGCAGTTTATGCACCGGGTGTCGGGGTATCTGTTGTTTATCTTTGGTATTGTGGTCTGGTTGCGCGGGCGCGGCTCCGCCCATGCGACCACGCGCTTCGCCTTCAACGCGGTGATGGCGGTGCTGACATTGCAGATGGTATGGGGCATCACCACCGTGCTTTATGCAGCACCCGTGCATATTGCCCTTGTGCATCAAGCACTTGCCGTGATCCTTTGGGTCTTGATCCTGCGGGCGCGTTATCTCAGCGCCTATCCCATTGCCACAAGTATCCGAGGAAACTGATATGACCCCCTATGACGATCTGATGGCGCATTTGCGCGAAACCCAAGCGTTGGCTCAGGTGATGGGGCGCCTAGGCTGGGATCAGGAAACAATGATGCCGCGCGGTGCTGCCCCTCAGCGGGGAGAGGAAATGGCCGCCCTCGAAAGCGTGCTCCACGCGCGCCGCATGGATCCGAAGATCGGCGACTGGTTGGGCAAGATCGATGCCGCAACGCTTGATGATGTGGGCCAGGCCAATCTGCGCCACATCCGCCGCAGCTTTGACCGAGCCAGCAAGGTGCCCGCCGCCTTGGCTGCCCGCATCGCCCGGGTCACGTCAGAGGCACAAGGCATCTGGGCCGAAGCCCGCGACGAAAACGACTTTGCCGCCTTTGCGCCGACTTTGACCGAGGTTCTGTCGCTGAAACGCGAAGAGGGGCAGGCGCTTGCGACGGGCGGCGATGTCTATGACGCGATGCTGCAGGATTACGAGCCGGGTGCGACCGGTGCGGAGCTGGAAGCCATGTTTGGCGCGCTGCGCCCTGAGCTGGCTCGCTTGCGCGCAGCTGTACGTGATGCAGAAGCGCCGCCCCAGCTGAGTGGCATTTTCGATGAAAGCGCACAGATGAAGCTGACGCGGCAGCTGGCCAAAACCTTTGGCTATGACATGAGCCATGGGCGCGTGGACAAGGCGGTGCATCCATTCTCCTCCGGCTCCGGCCTTGATGTACGCATCACCACGCGCACCAACCCCACCGATCCGTTCAATTGCTTTTATTCCACCATCCACGAGGTCGGCCACGCCGCCTATGAGCAGGGGATTAGCCGTGACTACCTGCTGACCCCGCTAGGGAGCGGTGTGTCGATGGGGGTGCACGAAAGCCAAAGCCGGATCTACGAGAACCAACTGGGACGTAGCCGTGCCTTTACCGGCTGGCTGTTCGGGCAGATGAAGGACGCCTTTGGCGATTTCGGTATTGCGGACGAAGAGACGTTCTACCGCGTGGTGAACCGCGTCTCGGACGGGTATATCCGCACCGAAGCGGACGAGTTGCAGTACAACCTTCATGTTTTGATGCGCTTTGATCTGGAGCGGGCCCTGGTCAGCCACGACTTGCAGGTACAGGATCTGGAGGCCGCCTGGAACGACAGGTTCGAAGCGGATTTCGGCTATGCCGTCGACAAGGCGTCGAACGGGGTGTTGCAAGACGTGCATTGGTCTGTCGGCTTGCTGGGCTATTTCCCGACCTATTCGCTGGGCAATGTCTATGCCGGCTGTCTTTACACCGCCCTTCGCAAGGATGTGCCTGACCTTGATACTGAGCTTGCGACGGGTGTGACTGCGTCCGCAACCGGCTGGCTGCGCGAGCATGTGCAGCGCCACGGAGGATTGTTTGAGGCGCGCGAGGTGATTGAAAACGCCAGCGGTGCCGCGCCGAATGAGGCACCATTGCTGACGTATTTAAAAGGTAAATTCACAGACTTGTATGGGCTTTGACTGGATTGATTGTTTTCGAAGGCGTCTTGCTACGAAAACAGAGCTAGTTCTGCAAAGTTCACGGAATAACTACAAATTATGCAGGTAGTAAGCCTGTGACATTAGCTGATCCGTGATGACGGAACCAATCTTTATCGCACAGAGAATCTAAGAATGGAGAAAGTTATGTCTTTAGTGACAGCGAATTCATCCACTTACATCGGTACGGCCGGTTAACCTTTTCAACTGGCAAGGATGGCGTTGTCTGCAAATGCGCACCAGTGCTAGAGAATCGCGTGAGTGTGATGTGGTTGGAGACGGCGATACGGGCGGTAAGTTGTCTGAACTTGTTGCGGCTCAAAACCATCCTAACTTCGCGTGAACACTATCTTAAGCGCGAATGTGATGAAGCTCTTCGAGCTCAGTGAGTATTGACGACAACGCAGATATAAAAAGCCAATGGTATCCTTGGCGTTCGTCCTTCCGGTCTTGCGACGTGTCTCCAGAGGATGTCGTCATAACAATTCGGCCTTGATCACTTCTCCGCGGGGTATTGCAAAGCAATGTTCCTTACGGGAGTTCAGAAGAAGACCTTTGAGGCAGCATTGTTGTAACTATTCCCCTTGCTGCATTTGAAAACTTTGGATCCATAGCAGTCGGGATTTCACGTATTCATCAGAAAGGAATGTCTGCCACGATCCGTATCTTGGATGCAGCCTGTCAGCCGTGACTGGAATGCGACAGTCATCTGCAAAGCTCTGATCGCCTGACTGCGTCACTTGCGGTACTGACGACCGACGATGGAATTCAATTGCAACCCGCCTACACATGTCCACGCATAGCTGATATCGCCGTCGCATTACTGGTAAGATACAATCGCTGAGAATTTACGATCCAGCAAATTTGTCTTCATGCTGCCCTTAAGATTGCGGACTTTCGTACCCTGACGTTTGCGGTTTTGGCGATAGATATTCCATCCCTCCGTATGAGTTTAAAAAAGGCTCCCCAAATGGGGAGCCTTTTTTGCATTTTATCTTGTTTGATGCGCAGGCCGTAAGCCAGGCAGATTACTCTGCCTCAGCTTCGCCCGCTTCTTCGTCGCCCTGATCGGCGATCCATGCGACGCTGACCACGATCTCGTTTTTGCCGGTGTTAAAGACTTTGACACCGCCAGCACTGCGCGAACGGAATGATATGCCCTCAATCGGAACGCGGATTGACTGGCCTTTGGACGTGGCGAGCATGATCTGGTCGTCCATCTCTACCGGGAAGGACGCGACGATTTCACCGCCCCGCATGGCCTTGTCCATCGCCGTCACGCCCAGTCCACCGCGCCCGCGCACGGGATAGTCGTGGCTTGAGCTGAGCTTGCCCGACCCTTGTGCGGTAATCGTCAGGATCAAATTCTCGGCCGCAGACATTTCCGCATACCGCGCCTGGTCGATTGTAGCGTTCGGATCAACTTCTTCTTCGTCCTCCTCGGACCCGTCATCGGCCAGACCCGCCATTGCACGGCGCATTTTCAGATAGGCAGTGCGTTCCTCTGACGTGGCATCGAAGTGGCGGATGATCGACATCGACACGACCTTATCGTCGCCGTTCAGCTTGACGCCGCGTACCCCAACCGAGGCGCGGCTGTTGAACACCCGCACGTCGGTGGCAGGAAAGCGGATGGCACGGCCCGAGTTGGTCACCAGCATCACATCATCATCGTTTGACGCGATGCGGGCGTTGATCAGTGTCGTTTCGGCGTGTTCGTCCTCGAATTTCATCGCAATCTTGCCGTTGCGCATGACGTTGGTGAAATCGGACAGTTTGTTGCGACGTACCGTGCCTGCGGAGGTTGCAAAAACCACCTGCAGGTCGTCCCATTCATCCTCGTCCCGATCTACCGGCATGATGGCGGCAATCGACACGCCAACCGGGATCGGCAGAATGTTGACGATCGCCTTGCCTTTGGAAGTCCGTCCGCCCTGGGGCAGCCGCCATGTCTTGAGCTTGTAAACCATGCCATCGGTGGTGAAGAATAGAAGTTGCGTATGTGTGTTCGCAACAAAGAGGGTGGTCACGACATCTTCTTCTTTGGTCGCCATGCCCGATACGCCCTTGCCGCCACGGCGCTGACTGCGGAAGTCGACCAGCGGCGTCCGTTTGATGTAGCCGCCCGAGGTCACGGTGACGACCATATCCTCGCGGGCGATCAGATCCTCATCGTCCATGTCACCGGACCAATCGACAATCTCGGTGCGGCGCGGCACGGCAAAAAGGTCTTTGCACTCCTGTAGCTCATCACGGATGATACCCATGATCCGCTCGCGACTGCCCAGAATTTCGAGGTATTCCTTGATCTTACCGGCCAGTTCTTCCAGTTCGTCCGTGACTTCTTTGACGCCGATCTGGGTCAGGCGCTGCAGGCGCAGTTCCAGAATGGCACGCGCCTGGATTTCGCTGAGGTTATAAGTGCCATCATCGTTGGCCGTATGGGTCGGATCGTCGATCAGCGCGATATAGGGCAGGATGTCCTGCGCGGGCCAACGGCGCGTCATCAGCTTTTCACGCGCTTCGGCCGCATCAGCAGAAGACCGGATGGTCGCGACGACTTCATCAATGTTGGTAACAGCCACGGCCAGACCACAGAGAATATGCGAGCGATCCCGCGCCTTGCGCAACAGGAACGCAGTGCGGCGGGCGACGACTTCTTCGCGGAAGTCGATAAAGCAGGTCAGGAAGCGGCGCAGGGTCAAGGTTTCAGGCCGACCGCCATTCAGTGCCAGCATGTTACAGCCGAAATAGGTCTGCATCGGCGTGAACCGGAAGAGCTGGTTCATCACCACCTCAGCCGTGGCGTCGCGCTTCAGTTCAACCACCACACGCACACCGTTGCGGTCGCTTTCATCTTGCACATGGGCGATGCCGTCGATCTTTTTATCGCGGGCCGCCTCAGCGATGCGCTCGATCATCGTGGCCTTGTTCACCTGATAGGGAATCTCGTCAATGATAATGGCCCAGCGGTCCTTACGAATTTCTTCGACGCGCGTTTTCGAGCGGATCACAACGCTGCCGCGCCCTTCAAGATAAGCTTTTCGCGCACCGGACCGGCCCAGCATGATGCCGCCCGTGGGGAAATCGGGGCCGGGGATGTAGTCGATCAACTGTTCGGATGTCAGATCAGGTTCTTCAATCAACGCAAGACAAGCGTCGATCACTTCACCAAGGTTATGCGGCGGAATGTTTGTGGCCATACCGACCGCAATACCGCCTGCGCCATTGACCAGCATGTTGGGAAACCGGGCAGGGAGGACCGTCGGCTCTTGCTGTTTGCCGTCGTAGTTGTCCTGAAAATCGACGGTTTCCTTATCGATATCGGCCAGCAGATAGGCCGCAGGCTTGTCCATCCGCACCTCGGTATAGCGCATAGCGGCGGCGTTATCGCCGTCCATTGAGCCGAAATTGCCCTGACCATCGAGCAAAGGCAGCGACATCGAGAAATCCTGCGCCATGCGCACCAGCGCGTCATAGATCGCGCTGTCACCATGCGGGTGGTACTGGCCCATCACGTCGCCCACGGGACGCGCGGATTTGCGATAGCTTTTGTCGTGGGTGTTGCCGGTCTCGTGCATGGCAAACAAAATACGCCGGTGCACAGGTTTCAGACCATCGCGCAGATCGGGAATGGCGCGGCTGACGATAACCGACATGGCATAATCCAGATAGGATGTGCGCATCTCGTGTTCGATGGTGACCGACGGCCCGTCATAGACATAGGGCGCAGGCAGGTTTTCGTCATTGTTATCAGGCGTTTCCGGCGTATCGCTCACGTTGTCTGCTCAGCTTTTAATAAGGTCTATATATTGTGGAAATATATAGCAGAGACCGAAGATCAGGTGCAATGCCTGTGGCAGGCTTGCATCGGTCAATTGCCCCGCTTGGGGCCAACATTCTGTTTTTATTGAAAAGTAAATGTTTTGTGACAGGCTGGAGGTACAGCAGCAAAAAGGAGGTTGAAATGACCCCATCCGAAACTGAGTTGATGCTCAAGGGCTACGGGCTGACGACGGCAGAGATTTTCTATCACATGCCTGATTACACCCATGTTCTGAACAGCTATATCTGGCAGGAATATGATTTGGCACCGGATCATCCAAAGCTTTTTGAATTTGTGGAGTTTTGGCAAAGCAAGCTGGATGGCCCCTTGCATTCGGTGCGCTTTACCCATCGCAAAATGCTGAAGTCCGGCGAATGGACAAACCAGGTGGGTGAATTCACCCTGCACTGACTGCCGCAACGTCGGATGATTTTCTGCAAGCGTCGCGCCCCGCGATCAGGCTAGTCTTTGGCCAAACAGGCGGGGAGGCCGAGATGCAACAGATTTTGACCACACAGAAGAAGATCACCGAAACTCAGATGAATGAGGCAGCGGCTGACACGCTGGCACCGGGTCAGGCCCGACTTGCGCTTGAGAGCTTTGCGTTGACCGCCAACAATGTCACCTATGCGGCGTCGGGTTTCGCCATCGGCTATTGGCAGTTCTTTCCCACAGGGATCGAGGGTCAGGGCATTGTGCCGGTTTGGGGCATTGCCAAGGTTGTCGAAAGTCAGGCAGACAACCTTGCGGTCGGGACGCGGCTTTACGGCTTTTATCCGATGGCCGAAGAATTGCTGATCACGCCGCAGGTCTCGTCGCGGGGCAACGTCACCGACGTGGTGGCGCACCGGCGCGATCTGCCAGCGGTCTATAACAGCTACATTCCCGTTGGCGACACCACACCGGATCAAGACCACCTTCGGGCCTTGTTACAACCGCTGTTGGCCACGTCATTCCTGTTGTCCGATTGGCTGGAGGACAATGCATACTTCGGAGCCGAGCAGATCGTAATCGGCAGCGCTTCATCAAAAACGGGGCTAGGGTTGTGCAAATATCTGGCCGAGACAAAGAACCGCGATTTCTCCATTGTCGGCCTGACGTCAGAGGGGAACCTCAGTTTCGTCGAAGAACTGGGGGCCTGTGATCAGGTGCTGAGCTATGAGCAGATCAGCGATCTTGCGCTGCTGCCTTCGGTCTATGTGGATATGTCCGGCAATGCGCAGGTCAAGGCGGCGCTGCACAGTCATCTGGCCTCGCATTTGAAACACTCCGCCGCCGTGGGGATCAGCCATTGGGACGCATTCAACCCTTCACAGGCGCTTGATGGGGTAAAGCCGGAATTCTTCTTTGCACCCGCACAGATTGCCAAGCGCCGCGATGATTGGGGACCGGGCGAGATTGACCGCCGTATCGGGGAAGCCTTTATGCGTCTGGCAGATGAAGCGTCTGATTGGCTGACAGTGCAGGTACATCAGGGGTTAGGTGCCGCCCCAGCGGTCTATGCAGCACTCGCCGAAGGCCGCTCCGACCCGCGCGAGGGCCATATCATCCGGCTGTGATCCGGTTCTGCCGGGCTTAGGCGGAACAACTGGCACCGCCGAGTACGCAGAACTTTGCACAATGCGGATGATTGAGGGCAACGTCGCGCTCGGCCTCCGCGAGTGTCTCGCCCAGCTCAAACTCGGGCGAGTAGGGCAAGAGCGTACACGCCAGCACGGCAGGCTTAGCCGCACCTTTGCGTTTGACCACCATCCGGGACGACGAACACATCACCGCATCCGGTGATTTATCAAGGATGCCCCAGCAGGCCGTTGTGATTTCGGGCACTTCGACGTTCTCGTCCATCTCGGGGAACAATACGGTCATGCCAGGATTGAAGGCATCAATGTCAAAGCTGTATTCAGCATAGAAAGCCGCATAGCCTGCGCGGCTTTCTGCATCGCTGTCACCGAATACGGACCGGCCCGCGACGGCCATGCGAAATCCGTTGTCGCGCAGCCATGTCATGCCCTCGAGCGTTTTGGCAAAGGATCCTGCACCGCGCTCTGCATCATGCAGTTCGGCACGGTGGTGATCGACCGATATGCGCAGGGTCAGCTTGCCCGGATAGGCCTCGTTCAGGCGCACGAGCCCTGATTTCATGGACCTGCGCATCATCGGACGCATGGCATTGGTCAGCACCAATACGTCATAGCCCCGCGCCAGAGAGGTCTCCAGGATGTCGATCATCTGGGGGTTCATGAAAGGCTCGCCACCGGTAAATGCAATCTCGGTCACGGGCCAATCGCGGGCGGTCAGTTGATCCAGATAATCGCGCACCTCATCGGCTGTGATATAGACCAAAGCGTCATTGCTGGGGCTGGATACGATATAGCAGTTCACACATTCGATGTTACAAAGCGTGCCGGTATTGAACCACAGCGTCTCGGGTTTGGTCAGCGCAACAGTGGCCCGCGCTTCACCCTTGGCCGTGGTGAATGGATCGCAAAATTTGCCCGCATTTGCGCCTGTGTCCATATCTTTCATACCTGCTCCTCACCTTCGAAATTCAGCCTGTGAAAAACCTTGTCTCACGCCAAATGATGTTGTCCACTGGCTACGGTATCGGCTTGGGTTTGAAAAGAGCAGGTGCTGTCCGGGCACAGTCTTGTGAAGATGGACTATTTGCCGTGGTATAGCTATGGTAGCGCTAACATAGCAGAGATTCGATGGAAGCGGGGAAAAGATGACCATATTACAGGACAGTATGCCGCGTATGGTGTCGCGGGTTATCCCGGTCGATCCGTTCGATTTGGTGATTTTTGGCGGCACCGGTGATCTGGCGCGGCGCAAGATTCTGCCGGGGCTGTTTCGCCGCTTTATCGCAGGGCAGATGCCCGCCGGCGCAAGGATCATCGCAGCCGCCCGTACTGAGATGGACGATGACGGTTACCGCGAGATGATTGCCGAGGCGATCACCGAGTTCGGGGGGCTCAAAAACATTCCCGAAGACAAGCTAACAGCCTTTCTGGCGCAATTGTCCTACGTGACCATCGACGCCAAAGGCACCGACGGCTGGGCCGCGCTGCAAGAGTTGATGAAGGGCACCGACCGGGTTGAGGCTTACTATTTCTCCGTTTCGCCCGCGCTGTTCGGCGATCTGGCAGAGCGGTTGCAGCAATGGGGCATGGCCGACAAGGACGCACGGATTGTGGTCGAGAAACCCTTTGGTCGCGATCTTGAAACGGCAAAGACGCTGAACGCCACGCTCGCCACCTACTTTGACGAAAGCCAGATTTACCGCATCGACCACTATCTGGGTAAAGAGACGGTGCAGAACCTTATGGCGGTGCGCTTTGGCAATATGCTGTTCGAACCGCTGTGGAATGCCCAATACGTCGATCATATCCAGATCACTGTGGCTGAAACCGTAGGTGTCGGGGGTAGGGGCGAATATTATGACAAATCCGGTGCCATGCGCGACATGGTGCAGAACCACCTGATGCAGCTTTTGTGTCTGATCGCGATGGAGCCGCCCGCGCGGTTTGACCCCGATGCGGTACGCGACGAAAAGCTTAAAGTGATCCGGGCCCTCGATCCGGTGCTGCCCCATCACATCGCACGCGGCCAATATGATGCGGAACCCGGCAATGCCGAGGCGCAACCGAACTACCGCGACGCGGTGGGCGATCCACGCTCGAAAACCGAGAGCTTCATCGCCCTCAAGACCCACATCAGCAACTGGCGGTGGGCGGGCACCCCGTTTTACCTGCGGACGGGCAAGCGGATGTCGGCACGCTCTTCCGAGATCACGGTTGTGTTCAAGGAAACGCCGCACAGCATTTTCGCCGAGGACGCAGGCCGGCACCGCAACGTCCTGTCGATCCGTCTCCAACCGAACGAAGGCATCACCCTTGGTGTGACGATCAAGGAGCCGGGGCCGGGGGGCATGCGCCTGATTGACGTTCCGCTGGACATGAGTTTCGCCGAAGCTTTGGGCGAAGATACAGAACAGGTAGATGCCTATGAACGGCTGATAATGGACGTGATCCGCGGCAACCAGACCCTGTTCATGCGCGGTGATGAGGTCGAGGCAGCCTGGGCCTGGACCGATCCGATTATCCAAGGCTGGGAAGCGCGCGGCGAAGTGCCCAAGTTCTACGATAGCGGCTCGGACGGGACGGTTGAATCAGGCGAGTTAATGCGTCGGGACGGGCGCGCATGGCGAGAGGTGTCCCCATGAATTTCAAATCCTACCCCGACCGCGAGATGCTGGTGCTGAACGTCGCCAATATGCTGGCGGGCGAATTGCGCAAATGTCTGGTACAGCACGACATTGCATCCTTTGCGGTGCCCGGCGGTACAACACCCGCGCCCATCTTCGAGATGATGCGTGATGCGGAACTGGACTGGCCGCGCGTGCATGTGATGCTGACGGACGAACGTTGGGTGCCCGAAGATCATGACGCCTCCAACACCCGTTTGGTGAAGACACATCTGTTGCAGGACCGCGCCGCACAGGCATCCTTTGTGCCCTATTACCGAGCAGGCAAATCCGCCGAAGAAGGCTGTGCCGAGGTATCGCAAACGCTGAGCGGTGAACTGCCGCTGTCGCTGTTGGTGCTAGGCATGGGGGCCGATATGCACACCGCGTCGTTGTTTCCGGGGGCCAAAGGCACAGCCGCTGCGCTGGACGCAAACGCGCCGCTACTTTGTCCCGTGCACCCCGACACCACCGAGACCGCCCGCGTCACGCTGCCCGCGCATGTGCTCGAAGGCGCGATGTCCACGCATGTTGTGATATTCGGTGATGAAAAACGCGCAGCCGTGGAACGCGCACAGACCTTGCCGCCCGAAGAGGCACCGATTGCAACGGTGCTGGGCAATGCAACAGTACATTGGGCCGCATGATGGATATCTGGAACACACTCAAAAGCCGCCACGCCGCCATCGCAGACCGCCCGCTGCTGGCTTTGTTCGAAGACGAGGCCCGTGCGGCAGACTTCACCGTCAGCACACAGGACATGGCGCTGGATTATGCGAAAACCAACATCGACCGCGACACCCGCGCCGATCTGATCGCCTTGACCGAGGCCGCGGGGCTGGCGGACAAACGCGAAGCGATGTTCCGGGGTGAGCCGATCAACGAGACCGAAGGGCGCGCGGTGTTGCACACAGCGCTGCGCAATCTCGACGGTGCACCTGTGATCGTAGAGGGCGAAGACGTAATGCCCGGCATCCGCGTGACCCTGTCGCGGATGCGCAAATTCGCGGACCAAATCCGCTCCAGCGCAATCACTGACGTGGTCAACATCGGCATCGGCGGCTCGGACCTTGGGCCAGCGATGGCTGTTGCGGCTCTTGCTCCGTATCACGACGGGCCGCACTGCCATTTTGTGTCGAATGTGGATGGCGCCCATATCGCCGACACGCTGCGGGGATTGGATGCGAAAACCACGCTGGTGATCGTCGCCTCCAAGACCTTTACCACCATCGAAACCATGACCAACGCCCGCACCGCCCGCGCCTGGATGATGGACCACGGAGGTGATCCCAAAACGCAATTTGCCGCCCTCAGCACAGCAGAAAACAAGACAGCGGATTTTGGCATCGATCCTGAACAGGTCTTCGGGTTCGAGGATTGGGTCGGCGGGCGCTACTCGGTCTGGGGGCCGATTGGCCTGTCGCTGATGATCGCCATCGGCCCCGACGGGTTTGACGCCTTCCTGCGCGGGGCGCAGGCAATGGACACACACTTCCGCGCGGCGGAGCCGCTGGAGAACATGCCGGTTATGCTGGCACTTGTGGGACTGTGGCACAACCAGATCTGCGGCTATGCCAGTCGCGCGGTGCTGCCTTATGACCAGCGGCTTTCATTGCTCCCCTCTTACCTGCAACAGCTTGAGATGGAATCGAACGGCAAAAGCGTGCAGATGGACGGCAGCGCCACCGAACACCACACCGGACCGGTGGTCTGGGGCGCTGCAGGCACCAACGGGCAGCACGCGTTTTATCAGCTGATCCACCAAGGCACACGGGTGATTCCCTGTGACTTCATGGTCGCCGCCAACGGGCACGAGCCTGACCTCGCGCATCACCATCATTTGCTGGTAGCTAATTGTCTGGCGCAATCAGAGGCTTTGATGCAAGGCCGCTCACTGGTGCAGGCGCGCAAGTTGATGGCTGCCAAAGGACTGGAAGGCGACGAACTGGAGCGCCAAGCGGCGCACAGGGTGTTTCCGGGCAACCGGCCTTCGACAACCTTGGTCTACGAACGGCTCGATCCCTACACGCTGGGCCAGATCATCGCCCTTTATGAACACCGCGTTTTTGTCGAAGGGGTGATCCTTGGGATCAATTCCTATGACCAATGGGGCGTGGAGCTGGGCAAGGAGTTGGCGACATCTCTGCAGCCCGTGGTCGAAGGGACGGAGAGCGCGCGAGGCAAGGACGGTTCAACCGCGGCGCTTGTGGATTATCTGATCCGCCACCGCGACTAGGCACTAAAGCCTGATGTCATAGGTGATCCACATCGTCCGGGTCGCCACTTTGTCATAAAGCCCGCGGCCCCGGTAATTGTCGTCGGCGGTGATCCAGCGCACCTTGGCCCAGCCCTTTTGCCGGCCCATCTCGACCACCGCGTCGATCAGCGCCCTTGCGGCGCCAGAGCCACGGGACGCAGAATCGACAAAGAGATCGTCCAGAAACCCTTGCTCCACAGCCATCAGGCAACTGACAAAGGGACGGTAATGGGTCAGTCCGATCAGCGTGCCCTCACCATCCACGGCGACAAAGCCATTGCTGCTATGGCTCTCGTCCATCAGCCACCCCCAGACCGTATCGCGCATCTGCGGCGTCTGGTCGACTTTGTAAAAGTCTGCATAGCCCTGATAGAGCACGTCCCATGCGCTTCGGTCTTCGGCTTTGACAGGTCTGATGCTCACACTCATGGTCTTATCCTTCGTACTTGGCCCCATCCACCGTCTCGAACCGCTGACGGATGGAATCGGGGATGGGAAATTTCTCAGGTCCGTTCGGATGCAGCAGGACCATCACACATTCAAATGTCGCGCGCAGCGTACCACCGGACCAAATCTGTTGATCCAGCGTGTATGAGGTGTTGCGAAAGGCTTTGCAGCGACAGGTGGCAATGTAATCCTCATCCATCTTAACTTCCTCGCGGAAATGCACTGTTCCCGACCGGATCACTGTGCGCGGCATGTTCGACGCATGATCCACCGGCGACAGACCCCAAACCTGTCCATAGCGTACGCGCAGGCGCTCGAACCATTCCATATAGACCTTGTTGTTCACATGCTTCAGCACATCCAGTTCGGAATAGCGGACGCGGTCGGCGATGGCGTAGGGCTGCACCGGATCGACCCCCGCAACCGCCTGTTGGGCCGGGCTGAGGGGCGTAAGATAAACAAGGCTCACGAAAAACTCCTTTGAAACGGCAGGGTTGTGCCGCACGATGACGTTAGGTTCATCACCTGCCGCTTGCAAGAGCCAGCGGCATTGTCCAATCTACGCGAAAATATCCCGGAGGAGGACCACATGCTTGGCCAGATGATGTCGCAACCGCTGTTGATTTCCAGCCTGATTGCCCACACCGAACGCTACCATTCAGGTGCAGAGATCTATTCCGTCAACACCGGCGGCGGAGTCGAGGAGACCACATGGGGGCAGGTGGGTAAAAACGCCCGCAAACTCGCCTCGGCGCTGACCAAGCTGGGGTTGGAGCCACAGGCACGTTGCGGCACGATTGCCTGGAACAACCGCCGCCACCTTGAAATCTATTTCGGCGCGCCGGGCGCAGGGTTTGTCTGCCACACGATCAACCCGCGCCTGTTCCCCGAGCAGCTGGTTTATATCCTGAACCACGCCGAGGATAAGGTGCTGTTTATCGACGCCACATTTGTGCCCTTGGTCGCCGCGATCCGCGACAAACTTGAGCATCTCGACCACATCGTGTTGATGGAAGCCGAGGTCGGCGATGCGGGCGACAAGCTGCCGGGCATCATGGCCTATGAGGATCTGCTTGCTACCGGTGATGAAGAGTATGTCTGGCCGGAAATGGATGAATTCACCGCTTCAAGCCTTTGTTATACATCAGGAACCACTGGAAATCCCAAAGGCGTTCTCTATTCCCACCGCTCCACCGTGCTGCATTCCTTTGGCGTCAATATGACCGACAGCATCGGCATTTCTGCCGCCGATGTCGTCCTGCCCGTGGTGCCGATGTTCCACGTCAATGCATGGGGCGCGCCCTATGCCTGCGCGATGAGCGGCTCCAGGATGGTGATGCCCGGACCAGGGCTGGACGGTCCGTCGCTCGTGGGTTTGATCGACACCTACAAGGTTTCGATTGCGCTTGGGGTGCCGACCATCTGGCTTGGCCTGTTGGGTGAGGCCAAAAAGATCGGCTCCAAACTGGAAAGCCTGCACCGCACGGTCGTTGGTGGCTCGGCCTGTCCGCCCTCGATGATCACTGCCTTCCGCGAGGAATACGGCGTTGACACGGTTCACGCCTGGGGCATGACGGAAATGTCGCCCTTGGGGTCGGTGAACAAGCCGCTGGCCAAGCACCTTGAACTTCCGCAGGACGAACAGCATCGCCTGCGCGAAAACCAGGGGCGCCCGGTGTTCGGGGTCGAGCTTGAAATCCTTGATGATGACGGCAATCCACTGCCGCATGACGGCAAGGCGCAGGGCGATCTGGTCACACGCGGCCATTGGATTTTGGATGCCTATTTCCGCTCCACCACCGAAGAGACGCTGACAAACGGCTGGTTCGACACGGGCGACGTGGCCACGATGGACCCTGATGGCTATGTCACAATCAAAGACAGGTCGAAGGACATCATCAAATCGGGCGGCGAATGGATTTCCTCGGTTGAGCTGGAAAACATCGCTATCGCCCATCCAAAGCTCGCAGACGCAGCCGTTATCGGTGCCCGCCACGAAAAATGGGACGAACGCCCCATTCTGGTCGCCGTGAAGCGCGAAGGCGAGGAGCCGTCCGAAGAAGATGTTCTGAGCATTTTCGAGGGCAAGATCGCCAAATGGCAGGTGCCGGACCGTGTGGTCTTTACCGACGTGTTGCCGCGCAATGCGACAGGCAAGGTCTTGAAGCGGAACCTGCGCGACGAATTTGGCGAAGTCCTGATCGGGTAAGGGCAGCAGCCGCAGAACCTATTTCAGTCGGGGGCCAAGGCGCGGCCCCCGTTTCATAAATTTATTGATCGGCAAAGTTTGCATGAGCACTTCCACTTCTCCGCAATGGACCGGCTACGGTGCGGCGTGGATCATCGTTTTTGTCTGGTCTTTCTGGCTCATCGTCAGCCGCATCGCCGAAGACAGCGGCCTCACGATCTATGATCTGGCCGCGCTGCGCTATGGGCTGGCCTGTGTTGTGGCCTTGCCTCTGTGCATCTACTACCGGGCCTGGGAAGGAATGAGCCTGTACCAGATTGCGGTGCTCTCTTTCATTCTGGGGCCGATCTATATTCTGTCAGTCTTTTCTGGATTCCTGTTCGCGCCGGCGGCGCACGGCGGCATTTTCATGAACGGCATTCTGCCGCTGGTGGGGATCGTCATCGGTTTTCTGCTTTACCGCGCGGTGCCGGGCCGCCGTCAGCTGGTGGGTGGCGTGCTGATCCTTGTGTCGGCGGTTGTGCTGGCATGGGACGGCAGCGCCAGCCTCGTGGCAGGCGCGTGGAAGGGCGACCTGCTGTTCGTGATCGGGGCGGTGTTCTTCTCGTTCTACATGATCCTGTCGGAACGCTGGAAACCCCGCCCGATGCAGATCATCTTTTGCGGCACAGTGGTAAATGCTGCGATCTACCTGCCGGTCTGGGTGCTTTTTCTGCCCTCCGGCATGGCGGATGCACCCGCCGGGCCATTCTGGCTGCAGGCCATCTATCAAGGTTTCGTGCCCAACCTGATCGGCTTGCTGTTTGTGGCCCATGCGTCGCGGACTATTGGCAATGGCAACACCGCTGTGATCCTCGCCGCCGTGCCTGCGGGTGGGGCCGTCTTGGGCGCAATACTCCTCGGTGAAACGCTGGGTTGGATCAGCATCACCGCGCTGGCACTTCTGACGCTGGGCCTGTTGATCGCCACGCAAAGGCGCAAGCCAGTGATCCCGCCATCGGTTGTCTAAGGTTGGGATTTCTGGAGCGGGTAACGAGAATCGAACTCGTAACTAAAGCTTGGGAAGCTGCCGTGATACCTTTTCACCATACCCGCTCAAGGTTTGTCTGGGATATGAGGTGCGGCTTAGCCCGTCAAGCGGGTTTGGTGGCGATGAAGAAATTGATGCTAGCCGGAATGCGGACACCCTCGGCGGTCTGATAGGGCAAGAGCGCCTCTGTCAGGGCATCCAGCAATGCGCTTCGTTGCGCGGCATCCGCTTCGAAATAGTCGAGCGCACGTTGCGCCGGACCAATGTCGCAGAGCAGGTCTGCCACCTCGCGCCGCTCACCCGGCGGGGTCAAATCAAGCGCGACAACTTTTGCCGAAATATCGGTCAGCCCTGCGCGTGTCAGCATGGACACGACCCTGTCAGGGTCGCGCAGGGCAAAGGGTCCGGGTGCGTCGGGGTCTGATTTCGGCACGGGCCCCAATAGCTGCTTGGCCATGCCTGCTGGCATCGTGAAATACGGGTTGTCCGGGATCGCGCCCCATGTGGCAAAGACCATCCGCCCGCCGGAGCGTAGCGCCATCGCAATATTGTTGAACGCCGCGTTGAAGTCATCAAAGAACATCACCCCGAAGCGCGACATGACGCAATCGAACCGGCCTGCCTCAAACCTATGTGTCTGGGCATCGGCCAACTCAAAACCCACAGTATCGGTGCCGTCGCTACGCCTGCGGGCGACGTCCAGCAAGGTGGTGGAGATATCCACGCCCGTCGCCCGTCCTTTGGGACCAACCAGGCTTGCGGCTTCCAAGGTGCTGGTCCCCGCACCGCAGCCGATATCAAGCACTTGTTCACCAGTCTCAAGAGCGGCGCGGTTGAGCACGCTGTCCAACACGGGGGCCAGGGTCCGGTCCATCGCCGCCATCTGCGCAGCCCAGATCGGTCCTGCCTGATCAGACCAGAATTCGGCCTGATCAGTGTTGGGCGCACTCAAGCCCGACGCCTCCGCCTGCGGCCGCCACCCTCGGCACTTTCACCCCCGCCGCCGGTGTTGAAGGTGGCAGAGGGCAGGGTGACGATCGAATTGAGGATCGGGAAAGGCTCCACCGCGTTGGGGATGGCCGATGCATTCACGAAATGCTCCTGAAAGCGCGGCTCGATCGCGGTTTCGATCTTGTGGATGTCGCGCACGGTTTGTTCGATCTCGGCCCGCGCATCGGTATTAAGCAGGGCGATCCGCGCACCGGTGCCAGCGGCATTGCCAGCAGACGTGACCTTGTCCAACGGGCAATCTGGGATCATGCCCAGCACCATCGCGTGTTTCGTACTGATATGTGCGCCAAAGGCACCGGCGAGCACCACGCGGTCCACCTTTTCCACGCCGAATTTGTCCATCAATAGACGCGCACCGGAATAAAGCGCCGCTTTGGCCATCTGGATTTCGCGGATGTCGCGGTTCGTCACAGTAATGCGCGGTCCACCGTCGGCAGTGCCGTCATAGACCAGATAGGAATTGGTGCGCCCATCGGCAAAGACCGCCGTCGATCCTGTTTGCTCTGCCGTACCGATCAGACCAGGCGCATCGACGATGCCGTGGATGCGCATTTCGGCAACCATTTCGATGATGCCAGAGCCGCAAATGCCGGTAACGCCGGTGGTGGCGATGGCCTCTGCGAAGGCGGGATCGTCAGACCACAGATCGCTGCCGATCACTTTGAAACGTGGCAGTTTGGTGATGGCGTCAATCTCGACCCGTTCGATGGCACCGGGGGCCGCACGCTGTCCCGACGAGATTTGCGCCCCCTCGAACGCGGGACCTGTGGGGGAGGAACAGGCAAGTACTTTGTCGCGGTTGCCGAGCAAGATCTCGGCATTGGTGCCTACATCGACGATCAGTACCAGATCGTCGGATTTATCCGGTGCTTCGGACAAGGCCACGGCAGCGGCATCGGCCCCCACATGGCCCGCGATGCAAGGCAGCAGATAGACGTGGGCAGCCGGATGAATATTCAGCCCCAGATCAGAGGCCCGCAGGCGCACTTCGTTCGAGGTGGCTAGCGCAAAGGGTGCCTGACCCAGTTCAAACGGGTCAATGCCCAGAAACAAATGGTGCATCACTGGATTGCAGACAAAGACCGCGTCGACGATCAGGTCACGTTCAACATCGCCTTCCTTGGCAATCTGGGCAAAAAGCGTATTCATTCCTTCCCGTACCGCGCGGGTCATTTCTTCCGCGCCAGACGCGTTCATCATCGAATAGCTGACGCGGCTCATGAGATCTTCGCCAAAGCGGATTTGCGGATTCATCACGCCGGAGGACGCAACGACTTCTCCCGTCAGCAGATTACACAGATGCGCCGCGATGGTGGTAGAGCCCAGATCAACTGCAAGCCCATAAACCGTGCCATCATAGTACCCCGGCCAGATGTGCATCAGGCGGTTGGGGTTTTCCTCGTCGCCCAGATGTACAGCAACGGTCACTTTCCACGCGCCCTTGCGCAGCACCGGCTGCATCTTTTGCAAAAAGCCGAGGTCCGCCGAGATGTTTTCAAAGTCCCATTGGTCGCGCAGCGCGTCTTGCAACCGTTCAAAATCGCCAGAGGGATCATGCATGTCAGGCTCGGCCACTTCGACGTAGTACAGCTTGGTCGACGGGTTCAGCACAATATCGCGTGCTTCGGCGCGTTTGCGGACAACCTGTTTGTGCACTTGGCTTTCGGGCGGCACATCAATCACCACGTCGCCCTGCACGGTCGCCTGACAGCCCAGCCGGCGCCCTTCGATCAGCCCGCGCTTATCTTGATACCGCTGCTCGACGCTGTTCCATTCCGACAGAGCGCCATCACGCACTGTCACATTGTGTTTCGAGAATTCGCCATAGCTTGGGGTGATTTGGCACTTTGAACAAATACCGCGCCCGCCACAGACCGAGTCCAGATCAACGCCTAACTGTCGCGCAGCGGTCAAAATGGGCGTGCCTGCCGGAAAATACCCGCGTTTGCCAGAAGGCGTAAAGATGACAAGGGGATCAGTGCTCATTCAGATATTCCTGTGCGGCTTGGTGCCAACATAGCCACTGCACCGGCGGCGAACAGGCGATCCGCGGCAAAAAACGCCTGTAATCCGTCATTTACGGGATCATTCTTTTCATAATCATCGTGAAGTCCCGACAAACATGGCGAAACCGGCTTAAAGCTGACTGCGGGCGTGAAAGATAAACCCCAGAAAGTTCAGCAATATCTGCGCTGCAAGGATGGACGTAGAGCCGCTCGGGTCATAGTCCGGTGCCACTTCCACCAGATCAATACCCACGATCTCATGCCGCTCGGCCGCAGCCTGAAGCAGCTCTAATACCTCGTAGTAGAGAAAACCGCCGTGGGAGGGTGTGCCGGTACCGGGCGCGATGGACGGGCAAAAGGCATCAATGTCGATGGTCACATACAGCCGCGCCCCAATCGGCACATGGGCCAGTACGCCGCGCACCCCCATTTCCCGCGCTTGTCGGACCGAAATGATGTCGGAGCCCATAGCGCGGGCATCCTCATAGCCCTCTTTGGCGGTAGAGCTGACATTGCGAATGCCCACCTGCGTCAGGCCCGTGACATAGTCGCATTCCGCCGCACGCCGCATCGGGTTTCCGTGGCCGTTGCGGACCCCGTGGCGCACATCGACAAAGTCCAGATGCGCGTCGATCTGGAGTACATGAATATCTCCCTGACCTTCAAAAGCGCGGATACAGGGAATGTTGATTGAATGGTCGCCGCCGATGACAACAGGCAGGGCACCTGCGTCCAAAATCGCCCGCACGCCTTTTTCGATATTGGCGTGGCTGGCTTCAGTATCGGTATGGATGATGTCGGCATCACCGATGTCCACAATGTTCACGTCCCCGGGCAGATAGGTCACATCGTCTTCGTGATCGTAAGCGCCCGCATGGCCAAAACTGAATAGGGTAGAGGCCTCGCGCACGCCGCGTGGCCCAAAGCGTGCGCCAGCGCGATACTGCGTACCTGCGTCGAATGGCGCGCCAAGTATTGCCACATCCGCATCCAAAGCCGCCCAATCAGCCTCGTATGGCCGCTTACCATAGGTCGAAATCCCCACAAAAGGCAGGTTCAGCCGCCCTGCGTTATATCCATGATCCGCCATTTTACATCCTTTTTGCCCAAGCTTTCCCGAAACCCTGCACCGATACAAGCGCCACGCGCGACAACCCCCTTTTCATCCTGCACTGTCCGTGAAATAGGAAATTGCCAAATGATGCCATAAGCCAGAGGTGCAAAATGGAAATTCGTGAGGCTTTTACCTTTGATGATGTGTTGCTGGTGCCGGGGGCGTCTTCGGTATTGCCGTCGACCGCAGACACCCGCACATTTGTAACCCAATCCATTGCGTTGAACATTCCGCTGCTCAGCTCGGCCATGGATACAGTCACCGAGGGCCGCATGGCGATTGCCATGGCACAGGCCGGCGGCATGGGGGTGATCCACCGCAATCTGACTGTCGACGAACAGGCCCGCGAGGTTCGCCGCGTCAAGCGCTTCGAGAGCGGGATCGTCTATAACCCCATTACCTTGACACCCGATCAAACGCTGGCCGATGCCAAGGCCTTGCAGGAGCGGTACAATGTGTCCGGTTTTCCGGTGGTGGATGACAAGGGCAGGGTGCTCGGGATCGTGACAAACCGCGACATGCGGTTTGCCTCCGATGATGCCACTCCGGTCAAGCACATGATGACAACCGAAAACCTCGCGGTCCTGCATGAACCTGCGGACCGGGGGGAGGCGCTGAGCTTGATGAAGGCGCGCCGGATCGAAAAGCTGCTGGTGACGGATGGACAGGGCGTGCTGACCGGCTTGCTGACGCTGAAAGACAGCGAGCAATCGGTTCTGAACCCGACGGCCTGCAAGGATTCACTGGGCCGTTTGCGCGTCGCAGCGGCAACCACGGTGGGCGATGCCGGATTTGAACGTTCGCAGGCCCTGGTCGAAGCCGGCGTCGATATGATTGTGATCGACACGGCGCACGGCCATTCCGAAGGGGTGGCGCAAGCGGTGACCCGCGCCAAGAAGCTAAGCAACGAAGTGCAGGTGGTGGCTGGCAATGTAGCGACTGGTGAGGCCACACGCGCGCTGATTGATGCAGGTGCCGATGGCATCAAAGTGGGCATTGGTCCGGGTTCGATCTGTACCACACGGATGGTAGCGGGCGTTGGCGTGCCGCAACTGACGGCCATCATGGACTGCGCGGCGGCAGCGGGCGACGTGCCGGTCATCGCCGATGGTGGCATCAAGTTCTCGGGCGATTTCGCCAAGGCCATCGCAGCAGGCGCATCTTGCGCGATGGTCGGCTCGATGATTGCCGGTACGGACGAAAGCCCCGGCGAAGTAATCCTCTATCAAGGCCGCAGCTTTAAAAGCTATCGCGGCATGGGATCGCTGGGTGCCATGGCACGCGGCTCGGCGGACCGCTACTTTCAAAAAGACGCGGCCAGCGATAAACTCGTGCCGGAAGGCATCGAAGGGCAGGTGCCCTATAAAGGCAGCGCCGGTGCCGTGGTGCACCAGCTTGTCGGCGGCTTGCGCGCTGCCATGGGCTATACCGGTTGCGCCACAGTGGCCGAGATGCGCAGCAATTGCAATTTCGTGAAAATCACCGGTGCCGGGCTGAAGGAAAGCCATGTGCATGACGTGCAGATCACCCGCGAAAGCCCCAATTACAGGATCGGATAATGATGTTTATCAACAGCCTGCCGGCCAATGCTCATGTGACACATCAGCCATGACACCCGGCGCACGCGTGGCTGCTGCCATCGAGGTCTTGCATGACATGTCCGAAGGGTTGGCGGCCGAACAGGCGCTGACCCGCTGGGCCAGACGCAGCCGTTTTGCAGGCTCAAAGGATCGTGCCGCGATCCGCGATCATGTCTTTGACGTGCTGCGGTGCAAACGGTTGGCCGCGTACTATGGGCAAGGGCAAACGCCGCGCAGCTTGATGCTGGGTCTGCTCCATGCCCAGGGCGCTGATTTGGACGCGTTGTTTAACGGCGAAGGTCATGCGCCTGTGCCGCTGACTGCAGACGAGTTGCAATTCCCGCCTGCGTCCTATGATGCGCATACGCTGTGGAACTTGCCCGATTGGCTTATGCCGTTGTTTCAAGACGCACTTGGCGACGAAGCCGCAGAAGCGGCGATGACGCTGCAAACCCGCGCACCGATCGTTTTACGGGTCAACGCGGCGAAGGCAAATGCGGCACAGGCGCGGGAAGAACTGGCTGCCGAGGGCATCGAGACCACTTCGAACAGCCTTTGCACAACCGCTTTGACGGTGACCGAAGGGGCCCGGAAAATTCGCAATTCTGCCGCCTATGCCGAGGGATTGGTGGAACTGCAGGATGCGGCCAGCCAGGCGGTTGTTGCAGCATTGCCTGAAGGCCAGCGCGTGCTGGACTATTGTGCGGGTGGAGGGGGCAAGGCGCTTGCCATCGCAGCACAGCCGGATCGCGAGGTTTCGGCACATGACATCGACCCGCGCCGCATGGCTGATCTGGGTCCGCGGGCGGCCCGTGCAGGCGTTACAGTTACAACACTTGAAACAGATGCACTGCCCCAGCGCGGACCTTTCGATCTGGTGCTGTGCGATGCGCCCTGTTCCGGCTCTGGCGCATGGCGGCGTGCGGCAGAGGGTAAATGGACCCTGACGCCCAACCGATTGGAAGAACTGCAAAATATACAGGACAATATCCTTGATCAGGCGTCCGCGCTCGTCGGCAAGGGCGGCACGCTCGCCTATGCGACCTGTTCGGTACTCAAACCCGAAAATGAAGACCGCGTGGCAGCTTTTCTTGCGACACACCCCGGATGGTCGGCAACTGCGACAAAGCGGTACGGCATTAACGCGGAGGGCGACGGCTTCTTCTGGGTACACCTGAAGCGCGATTAATTATATGCAAGCGCAATCCTTGCGTGTATACGTAAGTGTGGTTAGGGACTGATTAACCCTTTTCGCGCCTTACTGTGTACGATTCGCGTTTTTGGGGGACGTCTTGCAAGAAACCGCTACAGCATCGCCACAGAACCATCACCATCCCCAGCCAACCTCGCGCAAGCTCCGGTGGACCTTCGGGATCGGCGTGTTTCTTGCGGCCTTGGCGCTTCTGGCACCCCTCCGGATTTTGACGCTGACCCTCGGCACCGCTGCGGTAACACTATTTGTACTTGGCTGCGCCCTGTGGCTGCGCCAGGCACGCCAAACCAGCAAAAGCGAAGCCGACCTGGACGTGATCCGCGAATTCATTGCGAACGATGGCACACCCAGCATTGTGACCAATACAGAAGGCCGCGTCCAAAGTGGCAATCGGGCTGCAAAACAGCAGTTTGACCTTGCTACCAGCCCGACATTGGCGGGCGTTCTCGAGCGCAGCTTTGCCAACCCCGGCGGCATCCTCTTTCGTTTGCAAAGCCGGGCCAATGCCAAGGGGTCGGCGCAGGAAGACATTTTTACCCGCGACGGTCATATCCGGCTGAGTGTCCATGCCGTGTCGGTTGAACGCTATGTCTGGCGGATCGACCACATCGCCGAACGCGCTGCTCCGCGCTCCAGTCAAGACAGCCTGAGTTTGCCTCTGATCATGGTCGGCCGCACGGATGCAATCTTGTTCATGAATGATGCCGCCAGAAATTTGGTCGGCAGCCGCGTCAAAGGCCTGGACAGAATGTTCACCAAGCTGCCCGTGGTGCCGGGAGTGCCTTGCGACATCACGACAACCGATGGCTCCCTTCGGGTGCTTGTCGCAGAAGTGCAGGCCGGGGCGGGACGCCGTGCTCTCTATCTGTTACCAGCGCCCGAAGGGAGTGTAGCCGCGCATGACTGGCAGGCTTTTGAAGAATTGCCCGTGCCGCTGATCAAGGTAGCGCCGGACGGCATGGTCCAGTCGTTCAACCCCACCGCCGCCAACCTGATTGGCGTTGCGCTGACCAAAGAAACACATCTTTCCCAATTAATGGAAGGACTTGGTAGACCGATCAGCGATTGGATCAACGATACACTCGCCGGTCGATTGGTGCAAAAGTCGGAATTTCTACGCCTCAAGCGCGGCGACCGAGAGGTTTTCATTCAAGTCGTGCTGAACCGCATTGTTGAGGATGGCGAACCCTCGCTGATCGCTGTGCTTCATGACGCAACCGAACTGAAAACCCTTGAAGCCCAGTTTGTGCAAAGTCAGAAAATGCAGGCGATCGGGCAACTTGCCGGTGGTGTGGCCCATGATTTCAACAACTTGCTGACCGCAATTTCCGGTCATTGTGATCTATTGCTTCTGCGCCATGACCAAAGCGACCCGGACTATGGGGATCTGGTACAAATCAACCAGAACGCCAACCGTGCCGCTTCTCTAGTGGGGCAGCTTCTGGCCTTTTCCCGCAAACAGACATTGCGCCTGGAAACCATCGATATGCGCGACACGCTTGCTGATCTCACGCATCTGCTGAACCGATTGGTTGGCGAAAAGATCACGCTGACGCTGAAACACGACCCGCTTTTGCGGCGCGTGCGCGCCGACAAGCGCCAAATGGAACAGGTCTTGATGAACCTCGTGGTCAACGCCCGTGACGCGATGCCTGTGGGCGGAGAAATCAGGGTGACCACCGAGCATGTCGAGTTGAACAGCCCGCTGGAGCGAGACCGCGCCACAGTGCCTCCCGGTGCCTATGTTCTTGTTACCGTCTCCGATGACGGCAGCGGCATCGCGCCTGAAAAACTGCAAAAGGTATTTGAGCCCTTTTTTACCACCAAACGGACAGGCGAGGGGACGGGCCTTGGCCTCTCAACAGCCTATGGCATCATCAAACAAAGCAACGGTTTTATCTTTGTTGATTCTATTTCCGACAAGGGCACCACGTTCAGCCTTTATCTCCCCGTTTATGAGACCAAGCCGGCCCAGACGCCCGCACCGGCCAAGGCACCCACATTCAATCTGCCCCAAACGGAGGACGGCGTGATTCTGCTGGTTGAGGATGAAGCACCGGTGCGCGCTTTTGCAAGCCGGGCCCTGCGCCTGCGCGGCTACACGGTTCTGGAAGCCGATAGCGCAGAGGCTGCCTTGCGCACATTGGAGGATCAGTCGCTAAGTATTGATGTTTTCGTAACCGACGTCGTGATGCCGGGCATGGACGGCCCCAGTTGGGTGAAAGAAGCGCTCAAGCGGCGCCCGGATGTACGGGTTGTCTTTGTTTCGGGCTACGCCGAAGACAGCTTTGGCGAAGAACAGACCCGTATTCCGAATTCGGTGTTCCTCCCCAAGCCGTTCTCCCTCAGCGATCTGACCACTACGGTGCAAAGCCAACTGCATTAGTCTCTGCACTGGATATATTCACGCTATGGATGCGTAGAGGTCGAATTCTTCGCTGCATTTCTTTCTGAACCGCAGCGCCACATCTTCAGACAAAGACAGCTCCATTTTGGGCGATTCATTCTCGCGTCCGAGTTCAAGCTTTACGGAAAGCCGATCTTCCAAGAAGGTTTTCAGCCGGGGCTGGTCTTCGTATTTGAAGAAGTGGGTCACGCCGGTGCCGTTTGGTTGGGTCTTCATGAACTGGAACTGACTGCCAACATCCGCAAAGGCGGGTTTGTTGCCTTTCATGTAAGCCAGAACGAATTCATCAAAGCTGATACCATGGGTGCTGTTGAGCTTACCTTCCATGAAAGGGCGTTGCCGGTATCGATACCAGCTGCCCAACCACGAGACCGGCTCCCGCATCACGGCCATCACCTCAAGCTGCGCATCGCAGACTTTTTCGAACATCGGCCTGATGAAGCGGTTGTAGCGATAGACCGGCGCATGTTTCAACATGGGCGGCTCCGAGATCACCATGTCCGCACGCGGGGCGAGGGCGCTTTCATAGGCAGTGGTGCCCGTTTTGGGTACCGATAAGAACGCCAGACGTTCTTTATAAAAAACAAGCATTTACGCAAACCTCGGCTTAACAACGATCGATCTATTCTTACTGTAAACCACTTCTTAACCAAAGCGGGAAAAAGATGGACCTGTAAGATTCATATTGAAATGTTCTCTATTTGGTCCCATATGGAACATATAAGGAACAAAACCCAGTGACCCGACAGCGATTGCCGCGGTCACAACACTATGGCAGTAAGGGAACAGGCACATGGCAACGGCAGATCTTTTGACAATGACAGATAAAAAATCAGCGGAAAAGCAAAAGGCGCTCGACAGCGCACTGGCGCAGATCGAACGGCAATTCGGCAAGGGCTCGATCATGAAACTGGGGGCCGAAGGGGCCATCCAGGACATTAAGGCAAGCTCCACCGGATCGCTTGGCCTTGATATCGCTCTCGGTATTGGCGGTATCCCGATGGGCCGCATCGTTGAGATTTACGGCCCCGAATCTTCGGGTAAAACCACGCTGACACTGCACTGCATTGCAGAGCAGCAAAAAGCCGGCGGCGTTTGCGCCTTTGTCGACGCTGAACACGCGCTTGACCCGCAATATGCCCGCAAGCTGGGCGTGGATATTGACGAATTGCTTATCTCTCAGCCGGACACCGGCGAGCAGGCGCTTGAGATCACTGACACGCTGGTCCGCTCCGGGGCCGTGAACATGGTCGTCGTCGACTCCGTCGCCGCACTGACACCCAAGTCAGAGCTGGAAGGTGATATGGGCGACAGCAGCGTTGGCGTTCATGCCCGCCTGATGAGCCAGGCAATGCGCAAACTCACCGGTTCAATCAGCCGCACGCAGTGCACCGTGATCTTCATCAACCAGATCCGGATGAAAATCGGCGTTATGTTCGGCTCTCCTGAAACGACCACGGGCGGTAACGCGCTCAAGTTCTATTCTTCTGTTCGCCTCGACATCCGCCGCATTGGCGCACTGAAGGACCGCGACGAGGTTGTTGGCAACGCCACACGCGTCAAAGTCGTGAAAAACAAGGTTGCCCCGCCGTTCAAGCAGGTGGAATTCGACATCATGTATGGCGAAGGCATTTCGAAAATGGGCGAACTGCTGGACCTCGGCGTCAAGGCTGGCGTTGTGGATAAATCCGGCTCCTGGTTCTCTTACGGGGATGAACGAATTGGGCAGGGACGCGAGAATGCCAAGACTTTCCTGAAGGAAAACGAAGCCATGGCGATGGAGATCGAAGACAAGATTCGCGCAGCACATGGTCTTGATTTTGACGGCTCCGATAAAGAAGACATCGACATTCTGGAGGCGTAAACGGACGGAAACTGTCGTTCGACCCTCGGCCGCTACAAGACGAAATGAGGCGCACCTTTCGGGTGCGCCTTTTTTCGTTCACCCCCCTGTGGACACCCACCCGCCGCAGGGCTATTTCTGGCAGACACTTTGCCCCCCCGGAAGGCCTGATCCATGAAGACGTTGAACGACATCCGCTCCTCCTTTTTGTCCTACTTTGGCAAGCAGGGGCATGCGATCGAAGCATCCGGCCCGCTGGTCCCGCGCAACGACCCGACATTGATGTTCACCAACTCGGGCATGGTCCAGTTCAAGAACCTCTTCACCGGGGTCGAAACCCGCGATTATGTCCGCGCCACCACCGCGCAAAAATGCGTGCGGGCAGGGGGGAAGCACAACGATCTGGACAATGTGGGTTATACCGCGCGCCACCATACGTTTTTCGAGATGTTGGGAAATTTCAGCTTCGGTGATTACTTCAAGGATGACGCCATCGCCTTTGCCTGGGAGCTGCTGACCCGCGAATTCGGCATTGATCCCAACCGTTTGCTGGTTACCGTCTACCATACAGATGATGAAGCCGCCGCGATCTGGAAAAAGGTCGCCAATCTGCCCGACGACCGCATCATCCGTATTGCGACCGATGACAACTTCTGGCGTATGGGGCCGACCGGCCCGTGCGGCCCCTGTACCGAAATCTTCTATGACCACGGCGATCACATCCCCGGTGGGCCTCCCGGCACGCCGGAAGAGGACGGCGACCGCTTTATCGAGATCTGGAACATCGTTTTCATGCAGAACGAGCAGTTCGAGGATGGCACCATGCGCCCCCTCGAGATGCAGTCGATCGATACCGGCATGGGGCTGGAGCGCATCGGTGCCTTGCTGCAGGGTCAGCATGACAATTATGAGACCGATACGATGCGTGCCCTCATCGAGGCAAGCGGCAACGCGTTGCAAGTCGATCCCTTTGGCGCGGGCAATGTGCATCACCGCGTCATTGCAGATCACCTGCGCTCCACTTCTTTTCTGATTGCGGACGGGGTCATGCCGTCGAATGACGGGCGCGGCTATGTCCTGCGCCGGATCATGCGCCGCGCGATGCGCCACGCTCATCTGCTGGGCGCCAAGGATCCGCTGATGTATCAACTGGTGCCGGCCTTGCTGCGCCAGATGGGGAGCGCCTATCCGGAATTGGGGCAGGCGCAAAGCCTGATCACCGAGACCCTGTATCTTGAAGAAACACGCTTTAAGCAAACGTTGGAACGTGGATTGAAGCTGCTGGAAGACGAGGTTGGCGGGTTGGCCGAAGGTGCCGAACTGCCGGGTGCGGCGGCGTTCAAACTCTATGACACCTACGGCTTCCCATTGGACCTGACCCAGGACGCATTGCGCGAACAGGGGCGCAACGTCGACACAGCAGGTTTCGATGCCGCGATGGCCGAGCAAAAAGCCAAGGCGCGCGCCGCATGGTCGGGCTCAGGCGAAGCGGCAGACGCAACCGTTTGGTTCGATGTGGCTGATAAACACGGCACCACCGACTTTCTGGGCTATGACGCAGAAACAGCCGAAGGCCAAATCGTCGCCGTTTTGGTCGATGCCTCTCCGGCCGACAGCGCCAAAGCAGGCGATGTTGTGCAAATCGCTCTGAACCAAAGCCCGTTCTATGCAGAATCAGGCGGCCAGGTTGGCGATCAAGGGACAATCACCACGGAAACTGGCAAGGTCGAAGTGACCGACACGCGCAAAACCGCTGGCGTTTTCGCACATATCGGCACCGTGACCGAAGGCCACGTAACCCCCGGGCAGGCCGCTGTGCTTGAGGTTAATCACGCCCGCCGCACAGCGATCCGCGCCAACCACTCGGCCACGCACCTCCTTCATGAAGCCTTGCGCGGTGCATTGGGGGATCATGTCGCACAGCGTGGGTCGCTGAACGCGGCGGACCGTTTGCGGTTCGATTTCAGCCATACCAAAGCGGTAAGCCCTGATGAACTTCGGCAGATCGAAGCTGAGGTGAACGACTACATCCGTCAGAATACGGCCGTTGAGACCCGCATCATGACACCGGATGACGCGCGTGGTTTGGGCGCTCAAGCGCTCTTTGGCGAGAAGTACGGCGATGAGGTGCGCGTGGTATCCATGGGCCAGCAGGACGGTTCCGGCAAAGGGACTGATAAAAACACCTATTCGCTGGAGCTTTGCGGCGGCACCCATGTGAGGCAAACCGGCGATATTGGTGCATTCGTCCTTTTGGGCGACAGCGCGAGCAGCGCGGGCGTCCGCCGGATTGAAGCGCTGACCGGTCAGGAAGCGCTGAACTGGCTGCGGGATCAGCAGACCGCCCTTGCGGGTATTGCCGAGACGCTGAAAACCTCAAGCGCCGATGTGGCATCCCGTGTCAAAGCCTTGATGGACGAGCGAAAGAGCCTGAGTAACGAAGTGGCCCAGCTGCGCCGTGAACTGGCCGTAGCGGGCGGCGGCGGTGCCACAGCGCCCGAAGCCGTCGACGTAAACGGCGTCAAATTTCTGGCGCAGGTCGTGCAGGGCGTCACGGGCAAAGATCTGCCCGCTCTGGTCGATGAATTCAAAGCCAACCTCGGATCGGGTGCCGTGCTGCTGATCGCTGACACAGGCGGCAAAGCGGCGGTAGCAGGCGGCGTTACCAAAGATCTCACGGACAAGGTTTCCGCCGTTGATATTGTCAAAGCAGCGGTGGTCGAACTTGGCGGCAAAGGCGGCGGTGGCCGTCCGGATATGGCGCAGGGCGGTGGTGCCAGCGCCGAAAACGCAGAGGCCGCCATCGCCGCGGCAACTGCCATTTTGAAAGGATAACCCTCATGGGCGCACTTTGGATTGCACATGTGACTGTAACGGACGAAGAGGCTTACAAGAAATACGCGGCCGGCGCGACCGTCGCCATCGCTGATCATGGCGGCGAATTTATCGCCCGTGGAGGCCGCTTTGTTCAGCTTGAAGGCAAAGAGCGTCCGCGCAATGTGGTTGCCCGTTTCCCCGATGTCGAAACAGCAGAAAAATGCTATCACTCTGACGCATATCAAGCAGCATTAGAGCATGCGCGTGGTGCATCCGAACGCGAGTTGATGATTGTCGAAACATCCGACTAAGAGCCTGTCGGATAACCTTAACTTAAAAATAATGGGTGGTGTAGGCTTGCAGACCTACACCACCCATTTCTCTTTTTGGCCTTATATCCCGCGGGGTCCGGGGCAGAGCCCCGAAATTCCCGAAGTGATCAACCGGCCTTCGCCATCCGCTTACGCTCATGCGGGTCTAGATAGCGTTTGCGCAGCCGGATTGCGTTCGGCGTCACCTCAACCAGCTCGTCGTCGTCGATATAGGCAATCGCCTCTTCCAATGACAGGATCTTGGGCGTGGTTAGGCGCACGGCTTCGTCGGTGCCCGAGGCCCGCACGTTTGTCAGCTTCTTGCCTTTCAGCGGGTTCACCTCAAGATCATTTTCGCGGCTGTGCTCGCCAATAATCATGCCGGTATAGACGTCCGCTTGCGCGCCGATCATCATCTTGCCACGCTCTTCAAGGTTCCACAGCGCAAAGGCCACGGATGTCCCGTTTTCCATAGAGATCAGAACGCCTGCGCGGCGCCCCGGAATCGGCCCCTTGTGCGGTGCCCAGGTGTGGAACACGCGGTTGATCACGCCAGTGCCGCGCGTATCGGTCAGGAATTCACCGTGATAGCCGATAAGACCGCGGGACGGCACATGGGCGATGATGCGGGTCTTGCCCGCACCGGCAGGTTTCATCTCGACCAACTCACCCTTACGCACGCCGGTCAGTTTTTCGATCACCGCACCGGAATATTCGTCATCCACGTCAATGGTGGCTTCTTCGATTGGCTCGTGACGCACGCCATCAATGTCCTGGAACAGCACCTGAGGGCGCGAGATAGATAGTTCAAAGCCCTCCCGGCGCATGTTTTCGATCAACACGCCCATCTGAAGCTCGCCACGACCGGCAACCTCAAAGGCATCACCGCCCGGTGTGTCTGAGATCTTGATCGCCACGTTCGATTCGGCTTCTTTGTGCAAACGCTCGCGAATGACGCGGGATTGCACTTTTTTGCCGTCACGGCCCGCGAGCGGGGAATCGTTGATGCCAAAGGTCACGGTGATGGTTGGCGGATCAATCGGCTGTGCCGGGATCGCCTCGCTCACGGATTGGTCCGCCAGCGTGTCGGCCACCGTGGCCTTGGTCATGCCCGCGATCGATACGATGTCACCGGCTTCGGCCACATCAATCGCCGTCTGTTCCAATCCGCGATAGGCGAGGATCTTGGTACAACGGAAGTTCTCGATCAGCGTACCGTCGCGGGACATCGCTTTGATCGTCTGGCCTGCTTTAAGCGTACCGGTCTCAACACGGCCTGTCAGCAAGCGGCCCAAAAACGGATCACCGCCCAAGGTTGTCGCAAGCATCGTGAAAGGCTTGTCCGTATCGGCAATCTGCGCGGGCGCTGGTACGTGATCGAGGATCAGTTCGAATAGGGCGTCCAGACCGTCGCGCTTGCCATCCAGTTCGTGATCGGCCCAACCGGCACGCCCGGAGGCATACATCGTAGGAAAATCAAGCTGTTCGTCCGTGGCATCCAGAGATGCGAATAGATCGAAACATTCATCCAACGCGCGGTCCGGCTCGCCATCGGGTTTGTCGACCTTATTGATCACAACGATAGGGCGCAGGCCCAACTTCAACGCCTTGGAGGTCACGAATTTGGTCTGTGGCATTGGCCCTTCGGCCGCATCGACCAGCAACACAACACCGTCAACCATCGACAGGATACGCTCAACCTCGCCACCGAAGTCCGCGTGGCCTGGCGTATCAACGATGTTGATCCGTGTGCCTTTCCACTCGACCGAAGTCGGCTTGGCGAAAATCGTGATGCCGCGTTCGCGTTCCAGATCGTTGCTATCCATCGCGCGTTCAGTCGTCGCCTGGTTCTCGCGATAGGTGCCGGATTGTTTCAGAAGCTCGTCCACCAGCGTCGTCTTGCCGTGGTCAACGTGAGCGATGATTGCGATGTTGCGCAGTTCCATTTGGGTCAGCCTTGTTCAGGGAGTTGGCCAGCGCTTACCGTGCAGGCGCAGCAAAGGCCAGTAGAAAACGCGTTTGCCGTTAAGACGTCTTGTCGCCGTCGCCTTTATGCTCGACCACAAGCGCCTCGGGAAAGGTCATCGTGCGGTAAGGGAAGGGGATCTCTATACCAGCGTCATCAAGCGCGCGTTTGATGGCAGCGACAACTTTGTCCCGGCTGGACCGGATGTCGATGGGCCGTGACCCCGTCCACCATGTCACCTCAAAATTGATCGAGCTGTCACCGAATTCCTGAGCGAAGATTTCCACATCCCTCACGTCGTCCCGGACAGCATCCACGTCGCGCACCGCAGCTGCGATCACATCGCGGGCTTCATCCACATCAGCACCATATGCCACACCACAGGTGATTGTGGTGCGGCGCACATCCCGCGCGGTGCGGATCGTGACCGGGTTTTTGAAAAACATGGAATTTGGCGCGACCACCAACTGCCCATCGGTTTGACGAATATGCGTGTCGCGGATGGTGATTTCTTCCACTTGACCGTCGATGTCTTCACAATCGATGTAGTCATCTATTGAAAACGGCTCTCGGAGCAGCAGAAGAACACCTGCGAGAAAGTTCTCAAACACGTCTTTAAATGCAAAACCGATGGCAACACCACCCACACCAAGAGCCGTCAGCGCGCGGCCGGGCGTGATTGTTGGGAAGGCGATTGTGACAGCGATAAGCGTGCCGAATAGCCAGACACCGACTGTGATTAACATCATGATCACATCGACCAAAGCCCGGCGCATCCCGGTGCGGCGCAGCGCGCGGGGTACGACCCAGTTCAGCATGCGGAGCACAAACCAGACAAAACCAAGGAACAGGAGTGAAAGAACAAGTTGCGGCAGAACGGACCAAAAGCCGGTGGCATATGCTTCAAGTTGATCGCGCAGCGGGGCCGGCAAGCTGGCCCAGAGGCCCGATATAAAACTGTTCATATCCCTAAACGCACCACGGCCCTATCGGTTCCCGGTGTGACGCCCGACTAATGGGTGCTGCTGGCCGAGAACAGGTGGATAACCAGAATACCGGCGATGATCAGGCCCAACCCCAGAATCGCAGGCAGATCAAGCCGCTGGCCGAACAGCACAAAACCGATGCCCGCGATCAGCACGATGCCCAATCCCGACCAGATTGCATAGACGATCCCGACCGGCATCGCCTTGAGCGCGATGGACATGCAATAGAATGACAGCCCATAGAACGCCACAACCCCGATCGATGGCCAAAGCCGCGAGAATTGTTGCGATGCCTGCAATGCCGTGGTGCCCAGCGTCTCAGTCAGAATGGCGAAGAACAACCAGATGTAGTGGGTAGGCATGGTGTATCCTTTTAGAAAAGACCGGCTGTCAGGGAAGGCGGGGACCGTAGTTTTGTTCCTCAGAAGCAAACGCGAACTTAAAAAGATCAAATCACCAAAGCAGTCGAGGGCCGCTTCGCAAGGCGGCCCCCGACCATTTTCAGATCATACCCTTCAGCCCGCGAGCGCTTTGTTCAGGTTTTCATCGACCTTTTCAAGGAAACCCATTGTGGTCAGCCACCCCTGATCCGGGCCGACCAACAACGCGAGGTCTTTGGTCATGTGGCCCGACTCAACTGTATCCACCAACACCTTTTCCAGCGTTTCGGCAAAATCGATGAGCGCGGCATTGTCATCCAGTTTGCCGCGGTGCTTGAGGCCGCCGGTCCAAGCGTAGATTGACGCAATGGAGTTGGTCGAGGTTTCTTCACCTTTCTGATGTTGGCGGTAGTGCCGCGTCACAGTGCCATGCGCCGCCTCGGCCTCGACCGTCTGACCATCGGGGGTCATAAGCACAGATGTCATCAGCCCCAGCGAGCCGAACCCCTGCGCCACCGTGTCGGACTGCACATCGCCATCATAGTTTTTGCACGCCCAGACATAGCCACCGTTCCATTTCATCGCACAGGCAACCATGTCGTCGATCAGGCGGTGTTCATAAGTGATGCCCGCAGCTTTGAATTTGTCTTCGAACTCGGTTTCGTAAATATGTTGGAAAAGTTCAAGAAACCGTCCATCATACTGCTTGAGAATGGTGTTTTTGGTCGACAAATAAACAGGCCAGCCCATGTTCAAACCATAGTTCATTGAAGCGCGGGCGAAATCTATTATGGATTTATCGAGATTATACATCGCCATGACCACACCTGCGTCGGGCGCATCGAACACCTCGTGCTCAATCTCCGTCCCATCTTCGCCCACAAATTTAATGGTCAGCTTGCCGGCACCGGGAAACTTGAAATCAGTAGCGCGGTATTGGTCGCCATACGCATGGCGGCCCACAACGATGGGCTTGGTCCAGCCCGGTACAAGGCGCGGCACGTTTTTGCAAATGATTGGCTGGCGGAAAATCACACCACCCAGAATGTTGCGGATCGTCCCGTTGGGACTGCGCCACATCTTCTTGAGACCGAATTCCTCTACCCGCGCTTCATCGGGTGTGATGGTCGCGCATTTTACGCCAACGCCGTATTTCTTGATGGCTTCGGCACTGTCGATGGTAATCTGGTCATCGGTGTCATCGCGTGCCTGGATGCCAAGATCGTAATATTTCAGGTCGATATCCAGATAGGGCAGGATCAGCTTTTTCTTGATGAAGTCCCAGATGATGCGGGTCATTTCGTCCCCGTCGAGTTCGACAACAGGGTTATCTACCTTGATCTTGGTCATGAGGCGTTCCTTTGGCTACAGTGGGCTTGCCTTTCGTGTAGCCGATCTGCAGGTAAAGAGGAAGGCGGTATACAATGGTATGCCGAACTAAAGCACTCAGCTTTTATGCGCCGCAAAATACGCCGCGATCCGCTGTCTGGCATAGTCCCACAAACCCGGTGCCCCAATCGCGATCTTGGACCCGACGCGTTCCGCAACCTGCGCTTCGCTCACATTGTATTCGGTCCAGCTTCCGCCGCCAGATTGAAGGTTCTGCATCGGGGGCTGGAACCTGTCCAGCGACTTGGCGAATTGTGCCGAGGGCGTTTCGGCTGCCTCGAACTCTTCCCAGATGGCGCGAAACTGATCGCGCAGGTCGCCGGGGAGCAGGCCAAAGATACGGTCCGCAGCTACCTGTTCTGCCGAATGCATATCGGAAATATCGTGATCGCCGAAAATCGGATTATCGCCCGCGTCAATCTCGACCAGATCATGCAGGATCAACATCTTGATCACTGTCACCATATCCACATCGGGGCCGGCCTGATCTGCCAGCACCATCGCATAAAGTGTCAGGTGCCATGAATGTTCAGCCGAATTTTCATATCGCGATGCATCACAGAGCGTTGTGCCCCGGATGATCGTCTTGAGTTTGTCCGCTTCATTCAGGAACGCGATCTGTTGATCCAGCCGCGTTCCCGCAGTCTCAGCCATTGTCGGCGTTCTTGGCGCGGTGTGCCGCCAGCGTTTTGGCCAGAAAGTTGCGTCCCTGATCATTTGCCATCCGCGTACGGATCGCTGTCAGAAACGCCTCTTCCAACGTCTGCGATGACGCACCCAGCACATCACCTACCTGCATGAACAGGCGGTCTTCGCCGGTCTCGTTCTGCACGGCAAGACATTCTTCGGCCAGCTTGTTGGCCATTTCGATGACAACCGGATCAGCCATTAGCGTGACGTCTCTGTCAGGCGGCGTTTAACGTAATCGGTGGTGGAGCCGATCAGCGTATCCATGTGCGGCTCTTCAAAGAAGTGGCCCGCACCTTCGACCTCCTGGTGGGTGATCGTAATACCCTTTTGCTCGTGCAATTTGTTCACGAGGCTTACTGTGTCAGCGGGAGGTGCGACGCGATCAGCGGTGCCGTTGATGATCAGGCCGGATGCCGGGCAGGGGGCAAGGAAGCTGAAGTCATACATATTTGCCGGGGGTGAGACCGAGATAAAGCCCGTGATCTCGGGCCGCCGCATCAGTAGCTGCATACCGATCCATGCACCAAAGGAGAACCCGGCGACCCAGCAATGCTTGGAGTTGTTGTTCATCGACTGCAAATAATCCAGCGCCGATGCCGCATCCGACAGCTCTCCAATGCCCTGGTCATATTCGCCCTGGCTGCGCCCCACACCACGGAAGTTGAACCGCAAAACGGTAAACCCCATGTTATAAAACGCATAATGCATGTTGTAGACGACTTTGTGGTTCATCGTCCCGCCGAATTGCGGATGGGGATGCAGCACAATGGCAATCGGCGCGTCGCGTTCTTTTTGAGGGTGGTAGCGGCCTTCTAGGCGGCCTTCCGGTCCGGGGAAAATGACCTCTGGCATTGGCGTTCCTGTCTGGTGGTTCTAAAGTGCGCGAATTGTTGACGACTTCGCTCGGATACTTTAGAACGGTTCTAATATGATGGCCGCACATCCGGCGGGTTCAGTGGTTGCGTTTATGCGGATCATTGCGCCGCGTCAATGAAAGCGGGCGATAAACAGGGGCCTGACCATGAAGCTTTCGACCAAAGGACGCTATGCGATGGTGGCGCTGGCCGATATTGCACTGCAATCAGGCAGTGGGCTGGTGACCTTGGGCGATATCGCCGAGCGGCAGTCGATCTCCTTGCCGTATCTCGAACAGCTGTTTGTGAAGCTGCGCCGCGCCGATCTGGTGACGTCTGTGCGCGGCCCCGGCGGTGGCTACCGCTTGGCGCGGCCTGCGTCCGAAATTCGCGTGGTCGATATTTTGGCGGCAGTCGATGAAACGGTTGATGCCATGCACAAAGGGGCAGGGGCTTCGGGCGGCGCATCTGGCAGCCGCGCGCAGTCGCTGACCAATCGTCTGTGGGAGGGTCTGAGCGCACATGTCTATGTATTTCTGCATCAGACGCGGCTCTCGGACGTCATCGCAAACGAGCTGGTGCCATGCCCTGCTGTGCCAAACCTTTTCGATGTTGTCGGTGTGGTCGACGACGCATGAGAACTTACCTGGACCATAATGCCACAACGCCCCTGCGGGCCGAGGCGCGGGCGGCGATGGTGGAGGCCATGGACGTTGTAGGCAATCCATCCTCTGTTCACGCAGAGGGTCGGAAGGCGAAGATGCTTGTGGAAAAGGCACGGGTGCAGGTGGCGGCCTTGGTCGGGTGTCTGCCCACGCAGGTGATATTTACTTCAAGCGCTACAGAAGCGGCGGCGCTCGCGGCGGCGCAAAAGGCGCAGCATGGCGGAGTGTTTCTTGCGCTGCCGACAGAGCACGATTGTTTAGGGGTTTGGACCGATCATCCGATGGCATCATTGATCGGGCAGGACGGGAATATCTGCCCTGAAGGCGGCGAGTCCTTTGTAAACCAGATCTCTTCTTTGGCGGGTCGTGAATGGCGCGATGACAGGACCGATGTGGCGTTGATTGCCATGTCTGGTGCCAATAGCGAAACAGGCGTGATGACAGGTGTTAACGGGAACGGCTTTGTATCAGCCTCCCGAGCAGGCACCGTGCCCTATTCCGTAGTTTGTGACATCACGCAGATGGCGGGCAAGGTCGCGATTGATCTGACCGAGCAGCGGCCGTCTTACATGATTCTTTCCGCGCACAAGCTGGGCGGCCCAAAAGGGGTAGGTGCCTTTATTAACCTGACCCGTGACGACCCCGAACCGATTTTGCGCGGCGGTGGTCAGGAGCAGAACCGCCGCTCGGGCACAGAGAACATCACCGGCATCGCCGGGTTTGGTGCTGCCGCAGCGGCCGCAGGTCAGGACGTGGCGACGGGGCGCTGGCAGGAAGTGGCAGAACTTAGAAACATTCTAGAAAATACCCTTGCGGCCAGCGCAAAGAAGACTATTTTTGTCGGGAATGAAGCAACACGTCTTCCCAATACCACCTGCATTGTTGCAGAAGGCTGGAAAGGCGAGACGCAGGTCATGCAGATGGACCTTGCAGGCTTTGCGGTTTCGGCAGGGTCTGCCTGCTCTAGCGGCAAGGTCAAGGCCAGCAAGGTCTTGCAGGCCATGGGATATACCGAGGCTCAGGCCAGCTGTGCGATCCGCGTATCGCTGGGGCTTGAGACCACCAAAGACGACGTTTTGCGCTTTGCGGATGCATGGTTGGCGAAATACGAAAAACACGAGAAACGGGCCGCCTGAACAGGCGTGCGGGAAAGGAACGAGATCTTGGATAATGTGATTGTCAAAGAGAACGATAACGTCAAAGAGGGCGTCGATCAGGAAACCGTCGATGCCGTGCGCGAAGTCGGGGGCAAGTATAAATACGGCTGGGCCACCGACATCGAAATGGACTACGCCCCCAAGGGCCTGTCGCCTGACATCGTGCGCCTGATTTCGGAAAAGAACGACGAGCCACAGTGGATGACCGACTGGCGGCTCGAAGCCTACGACCGGTGGCTGACCAAGACGGAACCAACATGGGCCATGGTCGATTATCCCGAGATCGACTTTCAGGATCAGTATTACTATGCCCGACCGAAAAGCATGGCGGTCAAGCCAAAGTCGCTCGATGAAGTCGACCCCAAGCTATTGGAAACTTACAAGAAACTGGGCATCCCGCTGAAAGAGCAAGCTATCCTGGCCGGGGTCGAAGGTGCCGAAGAAATGTCTGACGCCCCCCGCAAGGTTGCGGTTGATGCGGTGTTCGATTCCGTATCAGTGGGCACGACATTCCAAGACGAATTGAAAAAGGCCGGCGTGATTTTCTGCTCCATCTCGGAAGCGATCAAGGATCACCCTGAGCTGGTCAAGAAATATCTCGGCACCGTGGTTCCCGTCTCTGACAACTACTATGCCACGCTGAACTCTGCCGTGTTCTCGGACGGGTCGTTTGTCTATGTCCCGCCGGGCGTACGCTGCCCGATGGAACTGTCTACATACTTCCGCATCAACGCCGAAAACACGGGCCAGTTTGAACGCACGTTGATCATCGCCGACAAAGGCTCCTACGTCAGCTATCTTGAAGGTTGCACTGCGCCGCAGCGGGATGAGAGCCAGCTGCATGCAGCGGTCGTCGAGATCATCATCGAAGAAGACGCCGAAGTTAAGTACTCAACCGTACAGAACTGGTATCCCGGTGACGAAGACGGCAAGGGCGGCATCTATAACTTTGTGACCAAGCGTGCCGATTGTCGGGGTGACCGGGCCAAAGTGATGTGGACGCAGGTAGAAACCGGTTCAGCCGTTACATGGAAGTACCCCAGCTGCATCTTGCGCGGCGACGACAGCCAAGGCGAGTTCTACTCCATCGCAATCGCCAACAACATGCAGCAGGCCGATACCGGCACCAAGATGGTCCATCTGGGCAAGCGCACCAAGTCGCGCATCGTGTCCAAGGGGATCAGTGCTGGTAAGGCGCAGAATACCTATCGCGGGCTTGTCTCGATGCACCCCAAAGCCAAGGAATCGCGCAACTATACCCAGTGCGACAGCCTGTTGATTGGCGACAAATGCGGGGCGCACACAGTGCCTTACATCGAGGTCAAGAACAACTCGTCACGGGTCGAACACGAGGCGACGACCTCCAAAGTGGATGACGATCAGCTATTCTATTGCCGCTCGCGTGGCATGGACGAGGAAGAGGCCGTTGCCTTGGTCGTGAACGGGTTCTGCAAGGACGTGCTGCAAGCGCTGCCGATGGAATTTGCGATGGAAGCACAGGCACTTGTGGCGATTTCGCTGGAAGGCTCAGTGGGCTGATAATGAGACAAGTTGCTTATACCATAGGTGTCGCTTCGGTGGTCTTCTTTGTGCTGCTGACCGGGCTTGAACTGGTCAGCAGCGATGCAGGCATCACGGCCGAAACCTTGATGGCGAATGTCTTTCGGACACTCATCTTCACGATGATCTATGCAGCAATACAGGTGGCGATCCGGATCTTCCGCTCTGGCGATAAACCCGATTGATCCACCGCAAAAGACTTTAAGAATACGCGTCAAGACGCTGATAAGGAACAAGACTATGCTGAGCATTAAGAACCTGAACGTAAAACTTGAAGACGAGGACAAGCAGATCCTTAAAGGTGTCGATCTGGAGGTCGAGGCTGGTAAGGTCCACGCGATTATGGGGCCGAACGGTTCTGGAAAATCGACACTGTCCTATGTGCTTTCCGGCAAGGGCGGGTATGAGGTGACCGAAGGCACCGCAGAACTTGAAGGTGTTGACCTGCTGGATATGGAGCCAGAAGACCGCGCCGCTGCGGGACTTTTCCTTGCGTTTCAGTATCCCGTCGAAATTCCCGGTGTGGGCAATATGACTTTCCTGCGTACCGCTGTGAATGCTCAGCGCAAGGCGCGGGGCGAGGAGGAAATGTCCGCCGCCGAATTCCTCAAGGTTGTGCGTGCCAAGGCCAAAGAGCTGAAGATTGACGCCGACATGTTGAAGCGTCCCGTCAATATGGGTTTCTCCGGCGGTGAGAAAAAACGCAACGAAATCCTGCAAATGGCCATGCTTGAGCCCAAAATGTGTATTCTGGACGAAACCGACTCCGGTCTCGACGTTGATGCGATGAAACTGGTGGCAGAGGGTGTTAATGCGCTGCGCTCCGAAGGCCGCGGGTTTCTTGTGATCACCCACTACCAGCGCCTTTTGGACCACATCAAACCGGATGTGGTGCACATTATGGCGAATGGCCGGATCATCAAAACGGGTGGGCCCGAGCTGGCGCTTGAAGTCGAAAACAACGGCTATGCCGATATTCTTGCCGAGGTGGCGTAATGGCGGAAGCGGCTTTGAAAACCGATCCCGTTGCCGCGATCCTGGAAGGGCGCGAGGTTTTGGCGACAGGCTGGTCCGCTGCCGCCCGCAGCGATGCGCTGGCACGGCTGCAGGCCTCCGGCCTGCCGGAGCGGCGGGACGAGTACTGGAAATTCACCCGTCCGGACACACTGACCCAGGCGCAGGCACCGCAAGCCGCCGTGATGGCGGATGATGAAGCGCCGCTGTTTGATGAAATGGACCGTTTACAGATCGTTTTCGTTGACGGTGTCTTTGATGCCGAAGCCTCCGACGACCTTGCCCTTGAAGGGATCAGCATCGAACGGCTTGCCACCGCCAACAGCGATTTGCACTGGGCGCGGGATGTCTACGGCGTGCTGGAAAAGCGCGGGCAAGATCCGGTATCGCGCCCCTTGGCGGCACTGAACACGGCCACGGCCACCGATGGCATCTTGATCCATGTGACGGGCAAACCCAGCAAGCCTGTTAATCTGATTTATAACCATAAGTCAGACAGTTCCGATGCAACACTGCACCATTGCATTAAGCTGGATGCCGGGGCAGAACTTACTGTGCTCGAGAACGGTCCTGCGGCTGCACGACTGAACAAGGTGATGGAGGTCGAGATTGCCGATGGTGCCTCTTTTAACCACATCCGCGCCCAGGGCCGCAACCACGAACGCCGTGCGGCGACCCATCTTTTTGCCCGGCTCGGCACGGAATCGGAATTCAAGTCCTTCACCCTGACCATGAACGGTGTGCTGACCCGCAACGAGGCCGTGATCGAACTGACCGGTGACGATGCAAAGGCTCATATCGCCGGGGCCTGTGTGGGGGACGGTGATTTTCACCACGACGACACGGTGTTCATCACCCACGACGCGGTGAATTGTGAAAGCCGTCAGGTGTTCAAGAAGGTATTGCGGAACGGTGCCATTGGCGTGTTCCAAGGCAAAATCTTGGTCAAGGCGGGCGCGCAGAAAACCGATGGGTATCAGATCAGCCAGTCTTTGCTGCTGGACGGCGACAGCCAGTTTCTGGCCAAGCCCGAGCTTGAAATTTATGCCGACGATGTGGCTTGTTCGCACGGTTCGACCTCGGGTGCCATCGACGAAGACGCATTGTTTTATTTGCGCTCGCGCGGTGTGCCGCACGCTGATGCTACGGACATGCTGACCCTGTCGTTCCTCGCTGAAGCGGTGGAAGAGATCGAAGCCAACGATCTGCGCGAGGAAATACTGGACCGTCTGACAGGTTGGCTGGGGCGTCGGCGCGGCTGATGGCGGCCACATCCGACATCATCGCGACCTACCGGAGACCGGGCGGGGTCATTTCCAGCATGTTGGCGCGTGGCCCCCGAGAGGACCGCGCGCTGATATACCTGATGATCGCCTGTCTGCTGGTCTTTGTCGCCCAGACCCCGCGTCTGGCCCGTGAAGCATATGAGACGCAAACCGACCTTGGGATGCTCTTGGGCGCGGCGCTGATGGCTTGGCTTTTCATCGCTCCTTTGCTCTTCTACGTTGTTGCCGGGCTCACCTACGCCATTGCACGTCTGCTTCGCAGCAAAATCTCGGCCTACGGCGCGCGACTGGCATTGTTCTGGGCGCTTCTGGCCTCGTCACCGATCATCCTGCTTTGGGGGCTGACCGCAGGTTTCGTCGGCCCCGGTATTCAGATGACTCTTGTCGGTATCCTGTGGTTCGCGGCGTTCATGTGGTTCTGGATCGCGGGTTTTCGCGCGGCGGCAGCATCCGGGGCAGCGCAATGAAAGATATGCTGGTGCAGCTGGCCCGGACCAGCATTAAGGACCCCCGCGAAGCGGGTCGGCAAATCATGGCGATGGACCTTGATCGGGATACACTCTGGACGGCCCTTGGGCTGGTCGCGGTGGTCAATACCTTTCTGGTGACACTGTTGATAGCCAGCTCCGGCTCCGAGGTGCCTCTGCCGCGGTTCATGAACAGCCCGCTGACGCTCTTTGTCCTGATTGCCGGTGTGCTGGTGCTTTATATCCACGCCCTGTACTGGGCAGGTCTGACCATCGGCGGCACGGGGCGGTTGATGGATGTTCTGGCGCTGGTCGTCTGGTTCCAGATCCTGCGCGCGGCCGCGCAACTGGCGATACTGGTCCTGTCGCTTGCCCTGCCTGCTTTGGGGGCGCTTGCTTCGCTGGTCGTAGCGGTCTGGGGCTTCTGGATATTTCTGAATTTTCTAGCCACTGCATTGAACCTGACAAGCCCGTGGCACAGCCTTGCTGTCCTGGTGGTTGCTTTTGTCGGTCTGGTGCTAGGTGTGGGGGTGTTGACGTCGTTGATCGGCGGGCTGGCCCAAGGAGTAATAAGCTGATGTTCGATATTGCCGAAGTGCGCCGCGACTTCCCCATCCTCAACCGCGAGGTAAATGGCAAGCCACTGGTCTATCTCGACAGTGGTGCCTCGGCGCAAAAACCACAGGTGGTGATTGATGCGGTGACACAGGCTTATTCGATGGAATATGCCAATGTGCACCGGGGCTTGCACTACCTGTCCAATCTGGCCACCGATAAATACGAAGCCGTGCGCGGCAAGATGGCGGCTTTCCTGAACGCCGCGTCCGAAGACGAGATTGTGTTTAACACCGGCACCACCGAGGGTATCAACACCGTCGCATACGGCTGGGCCATGCCGCGTTTGCAGGCAGGGGACGAGATCATCCTGTCGGTGATGGAGCATCACGCAAACATCGTGCCATGGCATTTCCTGCGCGAACGGCAGGGCGTGGTCATCAAATGGGTGGATGTGGACAGCACAGGTGCGCTGGATCCTCAGGCTGTAATTGACGCGATCACGCCAAAGACCAAGCTGATTGCGATCACCCATCTGTCAAATGTTCTGGGCACCAAGGTCGACGTCAAGACGATTTGCGCAGCTGCCCGTGAGAAGGGCGTGGCCGTGTTGGTCGACGGGTCGCAGGCGGCTGTGCACATGCCCGTCGATGTTCAGGATTTGGGTTGCGACTTCTATGCCGTCACAGGCCACAAGCTTTACGGCCCCTCCGGTTCTGGTGCCATCTACATCAAGGCGGACCGCATGAAAGAAATGCGTCCCTTCATGGGTGGCGGCGACATGATCCGCGAGGTCACCAAGGATGCGGTGATCTATAACGACACCCCCATGATGCTTGAGGCGGGCACCCCCGGCATCGTGCAGACCATCGGCCTTGGCGTGGCATTGGATTATATGACCGGACTGGGCATGGAGAATATCGCCGCCCATGAGGATAGCCTGCGCGACTATGCCGTCACCAAGTTAAGCGGTTTGAACTGGCTGCAAGTGCAAGGCACAACACCGGACAAGGCCGCGATCTTCAGCTTTGTGATGGATGGTGCCGCCCATGCCCATGATATCTCCACTATCCTTGATAAAAAGGGGGTGGCCGTGCGGGCAGGGCAGCATTGCACCGGCCCGTTGATGGAGCACTTGGGCCTGCCAGCCACCTGCCGCGCATCAATGGCGGTATACAATACCACCGCCGATGTGGACGTGCTGATCGACGCGCTGGAATTGGCACATGATCTCTTTGCCTGATTTAGATTGCAGGCGCGGGTTGCTCTGGCTATACCGCACCTCGTGGACCATTAGCTCAGCTGGATAGAGCGCTGCCCTCCGAAGGCAGAGGCCAGAGGTTCGAATCCTCTATGGTCCGCCACTTCTTCCCTCAAGCATTTGCTTTAAAACGCATATTCTACTTCCACTATGCGTTGTGTTTGAATAGAGATTGAGCCTCTAAAAAGGTATCTGGTATTTCGGGTCTATATACTTAACGAGCCGTACACCGTTGGGTTTGTCAGGGGCTGGCCGGTGCGCTTTGATTCTGCATCGCAGCTCGTGCAGGGCACATACGACGATGGCTGTTGTGATCGTGGGTGGCAATGTAATCCATGCAGTACTTTTCATCGGCATGATGGAGTTTTAGATCAAGTCTGCTCTGTGCGCCGCTTTGGCGTTTATAACCACTTGCACGATGATCCTGGACCCTGGCCGATCATGCGGCGGCAATGGCTTAGGTCAGGGTAGGGGGATCAGATCCGCTCGAAGGACAGTCCGGTGATCAATTGGCGCAAACCAACGGCTGCACCGATAAAGATGGCCGCAAAGACCAGTGGTGCGTTGAGCGTGAGCAACGAGAAAGCCGAGATGCCTTGCCCGATGGTGCATCCCAACGCCAAAATCGCACCGGCCCCCATAAAGGCTGCCCCCAAGACCTGACGCTTTAACTCGCGTGGGTCTTCGCAGGCTTCCCAGCGAAAATGCCCTTTGACCAGACTGCCCGCAAAGGCACCTGACAACACGCCAAAGACTGATCCTACCCCAAAGCTCAGCCCGCCACCGCTTGACGTCATCAGGAACAACAATGTCTCGCCCAAGGGGGAGGTGAAAGTATGACTTTGCACTGCGCTGTCGCTGAAGCCATGGGTGGCCACCCATTGCGTTCCGGCCCAACCGCTGACCACGGCCAGACCCACCATCGTACCAGTGAACACCATTGCTGGGCGCTGCCTGAATTGTGCAGACGTAAGGCTGACCGCGATGATGGCGAGGCTAATCACCGTGCCGATCAGCAGGGGTGCCAGCCCGGATGCAGCACTGATTAACTCAGGGTAACTGCGTGGTTGGATCTGTATTTCGGTTGCAGAAACGGCCCAGACGCGCGCAGCGGCAAAAGGCCCGGACAGCACGATATAGGCGCTGATGCCCATGACCACCACGACCACAAAGGACCGCAGATCACCACCGCCGAACCGCGCCAAGGCGCCAAAACCGCAATTGCCTGCCAAAGCCATGCCATAGCCGAAAAGCAAGCCACCAAAGATTGCCATCACCGGCGTCCAAGGGGCCAGATGATAGACGGATTGCGCGGGATCAAGCAGACCTAAAGCCATCAGACCATGCGCGCAGAGCCCGGCAAAGCCGATTGCCAGTCCCCACATCCGCAGACGCAAGCTGCTGCCCTGATACAGAAAATCCTCGATAGAGCCGAGCGTACAAAACCGGCCAAGCCGCGCGGCCAGACCCAAAACAACGCCGCCGCCCAAGCCCATCAACGCCAGAACCGCGGCATCCGAAAGTCCTGAAAACATATGTCCCTCCCGCATGTCTACGGGCGTGGCATGCGCGCTATCTGTTGTGGCAGAACAGATCGTAGACCAGTTCAAGTATCTTTGTCGCCCGCTGGTCTGTCAAACTGTAATAGATCGCCTTGCCTTCGCGGCGCGGGGTGACAAGGCCCTCGACCCGCAAACGCGACAATTGCTGGGAAACTGCGGCCTGGCGTGCAGACAAAAGCTCTTCCAGCTCGGTGACCGTCTTTTCGCCCGTGCAAAGATGGCACAAGATCATCAAGCGCCCCTCGTGGCTGATCGCTTTGAGGAAGTTTGATGCGTCGCAGGCGTTGTCCATCATGCGTGCCATATCGGCCTCGGACATATCCGGTGTGATGACGGGCAATGACATTTCGGCGTTCAGATCCAACGTAGTTTCCACCCTTTTAAACGCTCACACCCTGCAACGCAAAGAGCCAAATGCCCCGCAACGAATTGAAGACGCCTGATCATTCAAAATTTGGGCTCTTTCGCGATTGCGTTCTCATCCAAAAGCCGCGCCAGCAGAAACCAGAAGAATTCATCACCGGCATAGCCTTCAATGCGACCCAGCTCGCGACCGTCTTCGACCAGCACGAAAGTCGGGGTAAAGACCGGCGGAGAGGTAAACTCCAGATCATCCGGCAGATCACGCAGATCAACCCGGCGCAGCGGGGCACTCTGGCCTTCCTCAGTCTTGGGGTAAATATGCGAGATTTCAGCGTTCCACTGTGCGCACCAATGGCAGCCGTTCTGTTCCACCATAACCAATTCAGCCGCCCAAAGGGGCAGGGCGCCGATGCAGAGTAAGAAAAGGGCAAGAAGATGCTTCATAGCGGTTCCGATTGACGGGGAGCGCAAATATCTAATATCGTGAATATGTATTGCGCGCAAGGATCGAGGCCCCCTTAATGTTTGATGTAACGCTATTCGGCGCGTTTGTAGGCGGGCTGATTGTATTCTTTTCGCCCTGCGTATTACCCATCGTTCCTTTCTACCTAAGCTATATGGCCGGTGCCTCCATGTCCGAGATAACCGCAGAGGGCGGGCTTGCCCCCGGCGTGCGCAGGCGGGCCTTTCTGGCGTCGATCATGTTCTCACTGGGCATTGTCACCGTCTTTGTGCTTTTGGGGGCGGCGGCTTACGGGTTGAGCCAGAGCTTTCGCAGCTATCAGACGGAATTTCGCTTTGTCTCCGCCACAATCGTCCTGATCATGGGGCTGCATTTTCTGGGCGTCTTTCGCATCGGTTTCCTGAACCGTGCCTTTCAGGTCGATGCGGGGGATACACAAAATATGTCGGTGCTGGGTGCCTATGTGGTGGGCTTTGCCTTTGCCGCCGGGTGGACGCCTTGCGTCGGGGGCGTGCTGACCGCCGTGGTTTTCACCGCCAGCACCGAATCCACCGCATTTGAGGGGCTGATCCTGCTGTTGGTCTTTGGCGCCGCCATGACCTTACCTTTTGTCATGGCGTCGCTCTTTATCGGGCCGTTCCTGAAATTCGCGTCCAAATTCCGGCGGCATCTGCCTAAGGTGGAAAAAGCGATGGGGGTGCTGATGATTGTCTTTGCACTCCTGATTGCCACCGATACTATCAACTATATCGCGCAGTGGATGCTCACCACATTCCCCGCTTTCCAGAACATCTAAGGAGACCGACCTATGAAACGTCTAGCCCTTATGCTGTGCCTTCTCGTGGCACCCGTGTTTGCCGCCACTGTGGGGGACGATGGTCTGCACAAAACCGATTGGATGCGCGACACTTTCAAGGACCTGAACGAGGATCTGGCCGAGGCCAATGCCGAAGACAAACGCCTTGCAATCATGATCGAACAGCGCGGATGTATCTATTGCACCAAGATGCACGAAGAGGTCTTTCCGCGCGAGGAAATTGCGAGCTACATCCGCGATAACTTCTTTGTGGTGCAGATCAACCTGCATGGCGACACCGAGATCACGGATTTCGACGGTGAGGTACTGACCGAGAAACAGGCGGCGCGCAAATGGGGGCTGCTCTTTACCCCGTCGATCCTGTTCATGCCACAAGAGGTCGAAGAAGAGGCCACAGCCCAGTCTGCGGCCGTCGCCATGATGCCCGGTGCCTTTGGTCCCGGCACCACTTTGGACATGTTCACTTGGGTCAACGAAGAACGCTATGCCCTTGACGGGAATGAAGATTTCCAGCGATATCATGCACGTCGCATCCAGGAGCGCGACAACGGGTCCACCGACTAGTTCAAAATCAAATTCAAAAATCCGAATTTGTTCTTGCTTGCAGACAGACATGTGTCCTAACGTATACCGAACGACGACTGTGTTTTGGGAGGACGCATGAAACGCATTACACTTACTCTGATGGCTCTGGCGGCATCCGGCTTTGCTGCAACTGCCGAAGAGATTGCACCGACAAACGTTTCTTTTGATGACGGCAGTGTTTCGACATCGCTAACGGGCGTGCCGGGCGATCCTGCCGCGGGCCGCGCGATCGTCGGTGACAAAGGGCAAGGCAATTGCGTCGCCTGCCATCAGGCAACTGATCTTGCCGAAGTGCCGTTTCAAGGCGAGATTGGCCCGATGCTGGACGGGGCGGGCGACCGCTGGTCCGAGGCCGAACTGCGTGGCATCATCGTCAATGCAAAAGTTATGTTCGAGGACAGCATGATGCCGTCCTTCTACAAGACCGAAGGCTTCATCCGCCCCGGCAAGGCCTATACCGGCAAAGCCGCGGATGACACATTCGGCCCGCTTCTCAGCGCACAACAAGTTGAAGACGTGGTGGCTTATCTGACCACCCTCAAAGAATAAACCGGAGGTTCACACATGGAACTCACACGACGTAATGCAATTTTGATGGGGGCAGGTGCCCTCTTGGTCGCAGGCCTGCCAATCCGCGCGTCGGCTGCAGCTGACGAAGCCATTGCAGCCTTCACTGGCGGTGCCGAAGTAGGCACTGGCGACATTACATTAACCGCACCAGAGATTGCCGAAAACGGCAACACGGTGCCAATCGAAGTTTCCTCGGAAACAGCGACGGAAATTCTTGTGCTAGCGACAGGCAACCCGACACCGGGTGTCGCCAATTTCAAATTCGGCAAACTGGCCGCGTCCCGCGCTGCATCCACCCGCATCCGGCTCGCCGGTACGCAGGATGTTGTCGCCATCGCCAAGCTGGAGGACGGTTCTTTTGTGCAAGCCTCTTCGGCGGTCAAAGTAACAATCGGCGGCTGCGGCGGCTAAAAGGGAGATAAGAACATGGCAAAAGGTGTAAAACCCCGCGTTAAAGTGCCCAAGTCGGCCGAGGCTGGCGAAGCGATCACGATCAAGACCCTGATCAGCCACAAGATGGAATCGGGTCAGCGCAAGGACGATGATGGCAACGCCATCCCGCGCTCGATCATCAACCGCTTTACCTGCGATTTCAACGGCGAGAACGTGATCGACGTCACGATGGAGCCCGCGATTTCCACGAACCCTTATTTCGAATTCGAGGCTTTGGTGCCGGAAGCCGGTGAATTTAAATTCACTTGGTACGATGATGACGGGTCGGTCTATGAGGAAACCAAGTCGATCGCCATTGGCTGATTGGCCTGTCTTGGGAGGGACATATATGAAGAAGATTACAAGCGCCTTACTGACAAGCGCCGTCATCGCATCGCCCCTTTGGGCCGACCCGGTCGATGACACGCTGGTTCTGAACGAAGAAACCACGCTGGTCACCCGCACGGCAGCACCCGCGCATGTCTCGGACGTGCTGGACGAGGTCATGTCAGGCTGGCTGTTCCGCGGCACCGAAACCCGCGCCATGCAGGCCGACGATTTCGACAATCCCGGCATGATTTTTGTGGAGCAAGCCCAGGAGGCTTGGGAAACCGCAGAAGGCACCGAAGGCAAATCCTGTTCTTCCTGTCACAACGACATGGACAGCATGGCAGGCGTCAAAGCGACATATCCCAAGTGGAATGAAGCCGCAGGCGAGGTTCGGACACTGCAAATGCAGATGAACGACTGCCGCGAGAACCGCATGGGTGCCGAAGCCTGGGGCTATGACAAAGCGCCGGCGATCAACATGGAAGCGGCGCTGGCCTCAGTATCGCGCGGCATGCCTGTGAATGTCGCCATCGACGGCCCTGCGCAGTCCACATGGGAGAAGGGCAAGGAGCTGTATTACACACGCACCGGCCAGCTTGAGCTGTCCTGCGCCAACTGCCACGAAGACAGCTATGGCATGATGATCCGTGCGGATCACCTGAGCCAGGGCCAGATCAACGGCTTCCCGGTCTACCGCCTCAAGAACACCAAGCTCAACGGATCGCATTCGCGTTTCAAAGGCTGTGTGCGCGACACCCGCGCCGAGACGTATAGCCCCGGCTCGCCGGAGTTCGTTGCTCTTGAGCTTTATGTCGCATCACGCGGCAACGGATTGAGCGTCGAAGGCCCTTCTGTCCGTAACTGATCCGAATGGCCCATCTGTGCAAACAGGTGGGCTTTTCTTTCCCAAAATACATTCAGGAATACGCATATGATTTCCCGGCGTGATTTTCTTCAAACCTCGATGGCCGCGACCGCGATCTACGGTGCGTCAAGCTTTGGTCAATGGGGCAAGCTGGCCGCCCAGCAGGCCATCACGCAGGATCAATTGCTACAGTTTGATACCTTCGGAAACGTGTCCCTGATCCACATTACCGACATTCACGCACAGCTGAAGCCAATCTATTTCCGCGAGCCATCAGTCAACATCGGCGTAGGCGACAACAAGGGGCAGGTGCCTCACGTCACGGGTGCCGATTTCCGCAAGATGTACGGCATCGACGATGGGTCATACGCGCATTACGCCATGTCGTCCGGTGACTTTTCCGCGCTGGCAAAAGGCTATGGCCGCGTCGGGGGGCTTGACCGTGTGGCGACCGTCATCAACCAGATCCGCTCAGAGCGCCCCGATGCGCTGCTTCTGGATGGCGGCGATACCTGGCACGGCAGCTACACCTGCTATCACACGCAGGGCCAGGACATGGTCGATGTGATGAACGCGCTCAAGCCCGATGCAATGACCTTCCACTGGGAATTCACGCTGGGGTCCGACCGCGTCAACGAACTGGTCGAAGGCCTGCCTTTCGCCGCCCTGGGGCAGAACATCTTTGACGCTGAATGGGACGAACCCGCAGAGCTGTTCCCGCCTTACAAGTTCTTCGAGACCGGCGGCGTCAAGGTTGCCGTGATCGGGCAGGCCTTTCCCTATATGCCCATCGCCAACCCCGGCTGGATGTTCCCCGAATATGCCTTTGGCATTCGCGACGAGAACATGCAGGAGATGGTCGATCAGGTCCGCGCCGAGGGGGCCGAATGTGTTGTCGTCCTCAGCCACAACGGCTTTGATGTAGATAAGAAAATGGCCGGTATCGTGACAGGCATCGACGTGATCCTGTCGGGTCACACCCATGACGCGCTGCCCGAACCTGTTTTGGTAGGCGACACGATCATCGTGGCCTCCGGTTCTAACGGCAAATTCGTCAGCCGCGTTGATCTGGATATCCAGAACGGCCGCATGATGGGCTTCCGCCACAAGCTGATCCCGATCCTGTCTGACGTGATCGAACCTGACAAGGAAGTCGCCGCCGTCATCGACAATGTCCGCGCGCCTTTCGTGGACCAGCTGTCCGAGGTCATCGGTCAGACCGACAGCCTCCTGTACCGACGTGGCAATTTCAACGGCACATGGGACGATCTGATCTGCGATGCGCTTTTGTCCGAACGCGAAGCCGACATCGCGCTCAGCCCCGGTGTGCGCTGGGGGCCATCCTTGATCCCCGGTGACGACATCACCCGCGAGGACATCTGGAACGTCACCTCCATGACCTACGGCAAGGCCTACCGCACTGAAATGACGGGTGAATTCCTGCATGTTGTGCTGGAGGACGTTGCCGATAACCTCTTTAACCCCGATCCCTATTATCAGCAGGGTGGCGACATGGTGCGCACCGGTGGCCTTGGCTACCGCATCGACATCACCCAGCCGCAGGGCAGCCGCATTACAGAGATGACACTGCTGAGCACGGGCGAAAAAATCGACCCTGCAAAGACCTATCAGGTCGCGGGCTGGGCTTCGGTCAACGAAGGCACTGAAGGGCCGCAGATTTGGGATGTGGTCGAAGATCACATCCGCAAACAAGGCACGGTAACCGTATCTCCGAATGACAGCGTGACAGTTGTGGGTGCCTGAGGTGCCACTGACAGAAAGGCGATTGCTATGAGCAAGAACACTCCATCCACCTCGCGGCGCACCTTCCTGAAAGGTGCCGCGGTAATGGGCGCGGGGCTGGCAGCCAGCCAGACCGCCGCTGCCACGCCCGATCCGCTGATCACCGAAGTACAGCCTTGGGCCTCCGGTCTGGGCGACGGCGTCGATGCGACGCCTTACGGGCTGCCGATCAAATACGAAAACGATGTGATCCGCCGCAATGTCGAATGGCTGACCGCCGATACGATCTCTTCAATCAACTTTACGCCGATCCATGCGCTGGATGGCACGATCACCCCGCAGGGTTGCGCGTTTGAACGTCATCATTCCGGTGCAATTGAACTGAAGAAAAGCGATTACCGCTTGATGATCAATGGGTTGGTGGACCGCCCGTTGGTGTTCTCCTATGCCGATCTTGAACGGTTCCCGCGTGAAAACCACGTCTATTTCTGCGAATGCGCGGCCAATACGGGCATGGAATGGGCGGGTGCGCAGTTGAACGGGGCGCAGTTCACCCACGGCATGATCCACAATATGGAATACACGGGCGTGCCTTTGCGCACGATACTGGAAGAGGCCGGATTGGACGCCGCTGGCGATCTCAAGGACAAATGGGTCTACGTGGAAGGGGCCGATGCTTCCTCCAACGGACGTTCGATCCCGATGGAAAAAGCGCTGGACGATTGCCTGATCGCCTTCAAGGCCAACGGCGAGGCTTTGCGCAAGGAACACGGCTACCCTGTGCGTCTGGTCGTCCCGGGCTGGGAAGGCAACATGTGGGTCAAATGGATCCGCCGGATCGAGGTGACCGATAGTCCCGTCGAAAGCCGCGAAGAGACCTCCAAATACACCGACACGCTGGCCGATGGCATCAGTCGCAAATGGACATGGGAGATGGACGCGAAATCCGTCGTCACATCGCCCAGCCCGCAGGCACCCATCACTCACGGCAAGGGGCCGCTGGTCATCACAGGGCTCGCATGGTCCGGCCGCGGGGCGATCACCCGTGTCGATGTCTCCAAGGACGGCGGCATGACGTGGGAAACCGCGCGTCTTGCCAAGCCGGGCGAGAAGATGGCGCTGACCCGGTTCTATCTGGATACGGATTGGGACGGGGAAGAGATGTTCCTGCAAAGCCGCGCGATGGATGAAACCGGCTATGTCCAGCCCACCAAGACGCAGCTGCGCGAGGTGCGCGGCGAAAACTCAGTCTATCACAACAACTGCATCCAGACTTGGTGGGTGCGCCCGAACGGGGAGGCGGAAAATGTTGAAGTTTCTTAAAGTTACCACTGCGCTTACGTTGCTGTCCGCACCCGCCTATGCCGAAACCTTTGGTCTGGGCCGCGCGGCCTTGCCAGAGGAAATTGCCGCCTGGGATCTGGATGTCAGCCCCAATGGCACCGGCTTGCCCGAAGGGTCCGGCGATGTGCTGACCGGAGAAGAAGTCTTTGCCGATCAATGCGCGTCGTGCCACGGGGATTTCGCCGAAGGTGTGGACAACTGGCCCAAACTTGCAGGCGGCTGGGACACATTGGCAGACAAGGATCCGCTGAAAACCGTGGGCAGCTATTGGCCGCATCTGTCGACCACCTGGGACTACGTCAACCGCTCCATGCCTTTCGGCAACGCGCAGTCGCTGGAACCCGATGAGGTTTATGCCATCGTGGCCTATATCCTTTATTCCAACGACCTGGTGGACGATGATTTTGTGCTGTCCCAAGAGACATTCGCCTCTTTCGAGCTACCCAATCAGGACGGTTTCATCGTTGATGACCGGATCGAGACCGAGTTCTCGAAATGGGTGGGCGAGCCTTGCATGACCGACTGCAAGGACAGCGTCGAAGTCACCATGCGCGCGATGGTACTGGACGTGACACCGCAGGAAGAGACTGCAGGCGCCGAAGCTGTCTTGAAAGACGAGGAGGTTCTTGTCGCCTCTACCGAGCCCCAGACGGAGACGCCCGCCGAAGCACCAGAAGCGGAGACGGTCGCCGCTGCTGATCCTGCGCTGATCGCCGAGGGTGAAAAGGTGTTTCGCAAATGCAAATCCTGCCATCAGATCGGCGAAGGGGCGAAAAACCGTTCCGGTCCAATTCTGACAGGCATCGTGGGCCACGCGGCAGGGGCTGTGGATGGCTTTAAATACTCCAAGGCGCTGAAAAATATGGCCGACGATGGTCTTGTCTGGGACGAGAAAAATTTGGCGGCGTTTCTGGCCAAACCCAAGGGCTTCATGAAAGGCACGCGGATGAGCTTTGCGGGTCTGAAGAAAGAAGACGATATCGCCGCCGTTACCGCCTATCTTTCGAGCTTTGGCGACTGATGCAGGCGAAAGCATTGCTCCCTCTCGCGGTGGCGGCCTTCATGGTAGCCGGCGCGGGCCATGCGCAAGACAGTGACGCAGTGGCAGCAGGCGAGAAAGTCTTTGGCAAGTGCAAATCCTGTCACCAGATCGGGGCAGGGGCTACGGACCGGGTTGGACCGCATCTGAACGGGCTGTTCGGTCGACCCGCTGGAGCGCATGAGGGCTACAGATATTCAAAATCAATGGAACGTGCGGGCGTCGACGGGCTGGTCTGGACGGCCGAAACACTCGATGCCTATATCGAGAACCCCAAGTCTCTGGTCTCCAAAACACGGATGAATTTTCGCGGATTGAAGTCTGGCGCTGATCGCGCCAATTTGCTGGCCTACCTGCGGAGCTTTTCAGACAATCCGGCCAATATCCCCGAAGCGGAACCCACGGCCAAAGGCATCGACCATGATCTTGATCCCGCCATCCTCGCGCTGGAAGGCGATCCGGAGTATGGTGAATACCTCAGCAGCGAATGCACGGCTTGCCATCAGGCAGATGGGTCTGCGGATGGCATACCATCGGTGACGGGGTGGCCCATCGATGATTTTGTGGTCGCCATGCATGCCTACAAGGATAAACTGCGCCCGCACCCCGTCATGCAGATGATGGCAGCACGATTGGGAGACGAAGAAATCGCGGCGCTGGCTGCGTATTTTAAGGACCTCGAATAACGGGGCCATATTCTGGGAGGAATAGATATGACAATGAACAGACGCCTGTTTATGGGCACATCAGCCGCAGCGCTGACGACACTTGCCGCACCAGCCCTTCTGGCCGATGGCCACGGCAAACCGCGTGTGATCGTGATCGGCGGCGGCTCGGGCGGGGCGACAGCGGCCCGCTATATCGCCAAGGACAACAAGGGTGCCGTAGACGTCACTCTGATCGAACCTTCGCGCACCTACTACACCTGCTATTTCTCGAACCTCTATCTGGGTGGGTTCAAGGAGATGGACGATTTGGGCCATACCTACGGGACGCTGGCATCGAAATACGGGGTGAACGTGGTACACGATTGGGCCATTGACGTGGACCGTGATGCCAAAACCGTCAGCCTCGCAGGCGGCGCAAGCCTGCCTTACGACAAGCTGATCCTCAGCCCCGGCATCGATTTTGTCGATGGCGCTGTCGAAGGTTGGTCCGTGGCTGCACAAAACGCGATGCCCCATGCCTACAAGGCGGGTTCGCAGACTGAATTGCTGAAAGCGCAGATCATGGCGATGCCAGAGGGCGGCACCTTTGCGATGGTGGCACCACCAAACCCCTACCGTTGCCCCCCCGGACCCTACGAGCGTGTCTCGATGGTGGCCCATATGCTCAAAGCCAATAATCCGACGGCCAAGATTATCGTTGCCGACCCCAAACCGAAGTTCTCCAAGATGGCGCTGTTTCAGGAGGGCTGGGCAGATCACTACAGCGGCATGATCGACTGGATCGGCCCCGACTTTGGCGGTGGTAACGTGTCGGTGGATCCTGCGGCCATGACGATCAACATCGACGGCGAAGAAACATCCGTGGATGTCTGCAACGTGATCCCCGCCATGAAAGCAGGCCGCATCGCCGATATGGCGGGCGTGACCGATGGCAACTGGGCGCCGGTCAATGCGGCGGATATGTCATCAAAGGCGGATGAAGACGTTTATGTGCTGGGCGATGCCAGCCAGCAGGGCGACATGCCTAAATCGGGCTTTTCGGCCAACTCTCAGGCCAAGGTTTGCGCCAATGCTGTGCGCGGCGCGCTGACCGGCTCCAAAGTCTTCCCGGCCAAATTCTCCAACACCTGCTGGTCGCTCATCGGCACCGATGACGGTGTCAAAGTCGGTGCCACCTATGAGGCCACGGACGAAAAGATCGCCAAGGTCGATGGGTTCATCAGCGCCACGGGCGAGGACAGCGCCACACGCAAAGCCACCTATGAGGAATCAGAAGGTTGGTACGCCGGCATCACCGCTGACATGTTCAGCTAAGCCATCAGCCGGGGCATGATCCAGATCAAGCCCCGGCGCAGTAAAATCTGTTAGGGTGGTCCCGTGACCATAGGAGGACCGAAAATGATCCGTACGATATCCGCAGCGCTTTTGGCACTTGGCACAGCTACCACGGTGCTGGCCGAAGATGCCGTTACATACCCTTTCGAGGGCAGCTTTGAGGACGCCACCTTTGCCGTAGAAAGCGCCATAGTGGGCCGCGGTCTGGTGATTGATTACGTCAGCCACACCGGCGAGATGCTCGCCCGCACGGCGGCGGACGTTGGATCGGACGTCAAGCTGTTCGAAGAGGCGGACATCTTTCTGTTCTGTTCTGCCACCCTGTCGCGCAATGTGATGGAAGCGGACCCGATGAACATCGCCCATTGCCCCTATGGCATTTTCGTGGCCGACCGCGCCGGTGACGTCACGGTGGGCTACCGCACATACCCCGAAGGCCCGATGCAAGAGGTTCAAGCCTTTTTGGACGAGATCGTGAAAGAGGCGATGGAATAGATGAACTACGAAGACTTTTTCGCGGGCAGCCTTACGACACTGAAAGACGAAGGGAATTACCGCGTCTTTGCCGAGCTTGAACGCCAGTGCGGTGCCTTTCCGCAAGCCAAAGCCCACGGAACAGAGGCCAAAGCGCCTGTCACCATCTGGTGTTCCAACGATTATCTCGGCATGGGCCAGCACCCCAGTGTGCTGGGGGCCATGCACGATGCGCTGGAGCGCTGCGGCGCGGGTGCGGGCGGCACGCGCAACATCTCTGGCACGACGCACGACCATGTGCAGCTTGAGGCGGAGCTGGCCGATCTGCACGGCAAGGAAGCGGCCCTATTGTTCACCTCTGGCTATGTGTCGAACTGGGCCGCACTAGGCACGTTGGCGGGCCGCATCCCCGGTTGTGTCGTCCTGTCCGATGCGTTGAACCACGCGTCGATGATCGAAGGCATCCGCCATTCCAAGGCCGAGCGGATGATCTGGAAGCACAACGATCTCGCGGACCTTGAGGCCAAGCTCGCGAGCCTGCCGCTGGACCGGCCCAAGCTGATTGCCTTTGAAAGCGTCTATTCGATGGACGGTGATATCGCCCCCATCGCCGCGATCTGTGATCTGGCGGATAAATACAACGCCATGACGTATCTGGATGAAGTCCACGCCGTAGGTCTTTATGGCCCGCGCGGCGGCGGCATCGCGGAACGCGAAGGCCTGATGCACCGCCTGACCGTTATCGAAGGCACGCTGGGCAAGGCTTTTGGCGTCATGGGCGGCTATATCGCCGCTTCCGCTGATCTGTGCGATTTCGTGCGCAGTTTTGCCAGCGGGTTTATCTTTACCACTGCGTTGCCGCCTGCTGTGGCCGCAGGGGCCGCGGCCTCGATCCGGCATCTGAAGGTGTCACAAACCGAACGCCAGCAGCATCAGGCCCGCGTGGCGCAGTTGCGCTGCAGGCTCGACACGCTTGGCATCCCGCATGAGGACAACGACAGCCATATCATCCCGGTGATGGTGGGCGATCCGATGAAATGCAAATTCATCTCTGATCTGCTGCTGGCCGACTATGGCATCTACATCCAGCCGATCAATTATCCCACGGTGCCCAAAGGCACCGAACGGCTGCGCATCACGCCATCCCCCGTGCATTCGGACGCCGATATGGACCGGCTTGTCGGGGCACTTGCCGACCTTTGGGAGCAGTGCGAACTGGCCCGGATGCCGATGGCCGCACAATAATCCACGAGGCCGTTTATTGACCTGCGTCAAGGTTGCCAAAGCGCGATTGCGCTATGGCTTCTCTGAAAAGAGGAGCGCGTGATGCTGGAAACCCTGACCGACCGTTTTGGTGATGCCGCCATTCTGACCTGTGCCGGTGCGCTGGTCGGTCTGGTCTTTGGTGCCGCAGCCCAACATTCAAGGTTCTGCCTGCGCGCCGCCACGGTTGAGGTTTCAGAGGGGCGCTTTGGCGCGAAACTGGCGATCTGGCTGATTGCGTTCACGGCGGCAGTCACCGGCGTTCAGGGGGCCATCGTGTTTGGCGTTCTCGACGTATCGGAAGCACGCCAGCTTGCCAGCACCGGCAGCCTGTCGGGTGCGATGATCGGCGGGCTGATGTTCGGAGTTGGGATGATCCTTGCGCGGGGCTGTGCCAGCCGCCTGCTGGTCTTGTCAGCCACCGGAAACCTCAGGGCGATCATCACGGGGCTGGTACTGACACTGGTGGCACAGGCGTCCCTTCGGGGCGGGCTGGCACCCTTGCGCGAGAGCCTTGCAGGCATCTGGGTGGTCAGCGGCGGCGAAGCACGCAACATACTGACTCAAATCGGATTTTCCCCTGCAGTGGCAGCTGGGGCGGCGATGTTGGTATTTGTCATCGCCATTCTGATGGCACTTGAGACGGAATTGCCAGCAAGCCGGATCATAGCTGCGGTGTTCGTGGGCGTTGCGGTCACTTTGGGCTGGATGTTTACCTACGCCATCTCGCAGGTTTCCTTTGACGTGGTGCCAATCTCTTCGATCACCTTTACCGGCCCGTCGACCGACACGCTGATGGGTCTGGTCAACAGCACTGAATTGCCACTGGGCTTTGGTCTGGGCCTTGTGCCGGGCGTGTTTGCCGGGGCCGCGATGATGGCGCTGCTGCGGCGTGAAGCGCGGATTGAACGCTTTGGGCCCGACACACCGATGGAACGGTATCTGGTGGGCGCCGTTCTGATGGGCTTTGGCAGCATGTTGGCCGGCGGCTGTGCCGTAGGTGCTGGCATGTCGGGCGGCGCTGTCTTTGCGGTTACCGCCTGGGTCGCAGTGTTTTGCATGTGGGCCAGTGCCATGATCACCCACCGGATCTTGCTGCCGAGTCAGGCGCAGCGGGCGGCCTAAGTGCGCAGCACAGACCTATTCAAACTCCATCTGCTCAAACACACGACCTGCATTCTTGGTCGCCAGTTCCTCAAACGTATCAAGGTGACGATAGGCCGATTGATCCACATAGTAGGCCTCCGCCAGACCGCCGCCTGCATCCAGATGCGCCCCGACGCTTGTCCGCAGATCAATCAGGTAATCTTTGGTATAGCGGCGCACCTGATCCATATTGGTGGGGTGCCCGTGGCCGGGGATCACATAGGTGGCCTGCAACGGCTCAAAAGCGGCGTCCCACGTCTCAAGCCAAGCGGCAGTGTCCGTATCCTCGAATATCGGCAGCATACGCTCGTGAAAAGCCATGTCGCCCGCAATGACAAGCTCTTGTTCGGCAAGCCAGATCACGATGTCACCGGGCGAATGGGCAGGGCCGAGGTAGCGCGCTTCGATGCGGAAATCGCCCATCTCTACGGTATAGTCATCCTCAAAGGTTTCGGTCGGGCCTTGCAGGACTGTGCCCTCCGCGCGGTCACGATTATAGCGCTGCATGTTCGACAGGATAGAACCGCCGTATTCTTCGACCTCGTGGGCTGCATCTACATGGGCCACAACCGGCACCCCCAGATCGGTCCAGTAATTGTTGCCTAGTATGGCGTGGCCCTGACCATTCTCGTTGAACACCAGCTTCACAGGTTGATCGGTAATCGCCTTGATCTCATCGTGAAGCGCTTGGGCTAGGCCGTAAGAAGCCCCGCCGTTAATCACCACCACACCGTCACCGGTGACGATAAAACTCAGGTTGTTGTTATGGCCCGCGTTCTCGTAGGTCGGCGGGGCGGTGGCGCCGATGGCTGAAAACACGCCGGGGATAAACTCCACCGGTTTGCTGTAGAGCAATGAGCCGGGATACTGATCGGCGATATCCTCGCTCGCGCCTGCGGCGGTGGCCGCAGCGATGAAAAATGCAACAAGTCCCCGCATCAGACCTCCTCCGGCGCAAAGCGATAGGCATCGCCATCCTGAACGACATGGCCCAGACCACCCTGCGGCAGGTGAAACCCCATCAGTGGCATGTTCTGCGCCGCCAGCATCTCTAGCAAGCGCATCCGCGTCTCGATCCCCATCTCCGGGTCTTGATCGGCACCGCTGGCCCATTCGGGATGGGCAAAAGCCAGATGGTGATTGCCGATCGCATCCCCTCCGACCAAAAGCCTTTCGTTCCCATCGGCAATCTCGAACGACATATGCCCCGGCGTATGGCCATAGGTTGCCCGTGCGGTCACACCCGGCAACACCTCGTCACTATCGGCGAAAAATGCCATGCTGTCACCGACGGCCTCCAACCTGCGGGCGGCCCCGACGGCAAAGCCTGTGCGTGGTTCTCCGATGGTGTTGACCGTGTCGGGATCAATCCAGTAATCCCATTCATCCTGTCCCATCATCAGCTGCGCATTGGGAAACACCAGATCGTCGAAATCGTCCAGAATACCCCACAGATGATCTGGGTGCGCGTGGGTAAAGACGACATCGGTGATGTCATCTGCGGTCACGCCCAAGCCATCCAGACTTTTGAGCATATCGCCCGCGCTTGGCATAAAGGCGGGGCCGGAGCCCGCATCAAACAGGATCGTACGGTCACCGCGTTGCAGCAGCGTCAGGTTGCAGGGCGGCAAAAGCTGATCGGCAGGCAGGTCATAAAGCGCGCGCACCTTTTGCAATTCGTCTGTCGGCAAGCCATCAAAAAACATCCCGGCAGGCAGCATCAGGTGGCCGTCACTGACACTGGTCAATGTGCTGTTCTGAAATGCGATGCTGGTCTGCGCCAGATAGAGCATCGGCACCCCGGCCGCCGCCATTCCACCAAGCCCGATCAGCACGCGGCGTCTGTTCAGTTGCATCTTGTATCCCCCCTGACAAATTCCTTTTTTGGAATATGACAGCAAGGACGCGCCAATAGCAAGCGCCGGCAGGGCAGGGTGGAAGCTTTGGGTGCGATCAGATCGCGTGTGTCAGCCGTCTGACCCTCGCGGGACGCGGGCCTTTGAAGAATGATTTGTGCGGTAACCAGCTCCGCCGTGGCGGGAGAACTGCGTGCGATAAGGCTCTGACCGAAGACCTGACAAGCAGGCATGCGTCAGAGTTTCGCTATGTCGGGGTCAAATGAAAAGATTTCGTTAACCTTTTGCGGGCAGCATAGCATCGTATTCAGGTGAGGGTAGCGCGCGATGCAAGTCGGTGGGACGAAGGTTTTCTGGCAGCTGAAACGCGCTCTAGATATTCTGCTTGGGCTTGCGCTCTTACCCCTGCTGCTGTGTGTCTCGGTGCTGGCGCTGTGCTTTAATCCCTGGCTGAATCCAGGACCGCTCGTGTTTTCACAACCTCGCATCGGCCGCCACGGTGCACTGTTTATCATGTACAAACTGCGCACCATGCGATGCCTGACCCAAGCGCCGAGCGGCCAGCGTTTTGCGGATACTGAAATCCACCGGATCACGCCCTTTGGGTTCTTTCTCCGCCGCTACCGGCTGGACGAACTTCCGCAGCTTTTGAATGTATTGCGCGGCGACATGAGCCTTATCGGCCCACGACCCGAGCAACCCGGCTTTGTAAATGAATATACCGCGGCTATGCCCGATTATCATCGGCGCCATATCGTCCGGCCCGGGCTCAGCGGGTTGTCGCAGGTCGTGCAGGGTTATACCAGTGACACCTCTGGCACGCGCAGGAAGCTAGCACTCGACCTGCGGTATATCTCCCAAGCAGGCGTACGGATGGAGGCCTATGTCTTCTGGCGCACGCTGATCACGGTGGCGACCGGACATGGCGCGATTTAAAGCCGCGGTTTTGCGTCTCGGTTAACTCAATCCTTGCATTCGATGGGTAGATTTCTTCGAAACAGGCGCGAAGGAAGACACCCAGCATGACAGCCCAGATCTTGCTGACCGGCGGTGCCGGTTTCATCGGCTCACACACCTATGTCGTTCTGATCGAGGCAGGATATGATGTCGTGATCCTTGATGATTTCTCCAATGCCGAGGTGTGCGTCCCTGACAGGCTTGAACAGCTGACGGGAAAACCTGTGCAGGTGATGAAGGCCGATGTGTCTGATGCAAAAGCACTTAATGCGGTTTTTGCCGCGCATTGTTTTGATGCTGTGGTCCATTTCGCGGCCCGCAAATCCGTGCCGCAATCGCTTGCCAGTCCGGAAGCGTTTTTCAGCAGCAATATTACCGCGTTGCTGACCCTGCTTGAGGCCATGGAACGGCACCACGTCAAACGAATCGTCTATTCCTCAAGCGCGACCGTCTATGGCGCGCCAGAGGCTTTGCCGATCCCCGAACATGCGCCCTTAAGCTATACGAACCCCTATGGTCTCTCGAAACTGATGGGCGAGCAATATCTGAACCAGAAGACCCGCAGCAAACGAGGCTGGGCCGCGGGTATTCTACGCTATTTCAATCCTGCCGGTGCGCACCCCAGCGGTCTGATCGGGGAAGCCCCGCTCAGCAATGGTGGCAACCTGATGCCGCTGGTGGCGCAGGTGGCCAAGGGTGAATTGCCCTGCGTGCATATATATGGACGTGACTACGGCACCCATGACGGCACCGGCATCCGCGATTATATTCACGTTTGCGATCTGGCACAGGGACATGTGCAATCCCTCAATCTGCTGCTGCAACAGGGGCGGTCGCATACTGTCAATCTGGGCAAAGGCAGAGGGTATTCCGTGCTCGACGTAATCAAGACGTACGAGAACGTCAGCGGCCAACAGATTGCTTACCGGTTTAAACCGCGCCGGGCCGGCGATGTCGCGGCAAGCTTTTCTGATCCCAGCATGGCCGCCGCTGTGCTTGGATTTGAGGCGCGACACAACCTGTTGGAAATGTGCCAATCCAGTTGGCGTTGGGAGACAACTGGCCGGATGGGTCTGCACCGGCCCGCAGCTTTTATACCCGATCACTTTCCCGCCGCACCGGCTCAGCACCTGCAACTTTAGCAGTAGTTGTGCAGTACCCTTTAAAGCGACACAAAAAAAGCGCCCGAGGGGCGCTTCTTAATCGAAATCTGATGGTTTCCAGAGCGTTAGCCGCCCCAACTGCGCACCACACCGCAATCCATATGGACAAAGTTCGATCCCGAATACCGGCCCACGCCGCCGCCCTGACACGCAACTGCCGCACGCGCCATCTGGTTGACAGAGCGCGATGCCAGACGCAGATCCGCCGCTTGACCGCGCATGTGCAACGAATTCTTGGCCACACCCCGCGATCTGGAGCGCAACATCGCATTCGTCTTGGGGCTGCGATACCCGGACAAAAGCATATAGGGTTCGTTCACATCGAGAAGGTTATGCGCCGCGGCCATAATATCAACGGTTCGCAGATCCATGCTTTTCACGCCATCGGTGCGCCAGTCCCGCATGAAGTAGTTCACTTCCTTGACCGCATCCTTGATGTACTGACCTTCGATCCAATAGATCATGTCGATGCGTTCACCAGTTCGGCCTGAATACATCTTGATCCTGCGAATGTCCCCACCACCACGCAGAAAACCTGCTGCATTTGAGTAGGTTGGTGCTGCCGAAACTGCGGTTGCGGCGAAAGCGCCAAGAAGCGCGCGCCGGGTCATACCCGTTGTGCTTGATCCTGTCATTACTCGTCCCGTCTTCTGCCTGTAGGCATCTGCCTGTGACCATGATGTTACATGGGCGTTAAACTTTGATCCCCGGATGCAACGCATGTATTGCATATGCCGAATCTTGAACCAACCCCTTAATGCTAAGGGTTCCCGATAGTTTAAAGTTTAGGCAATTTTCTGCTCAAACCTTGACCACCCTGCGATACGGCCGTGCCAGACACATGTTTTTTCGCATCAGGTGCGGGTTTGTTCAGAATTTAAGACGATTGTGATTGGACTTAGCCTTCGCGGCTTCGGACAAGGTACACCAAGCCGATATCAACGTCGGAGCCTAACTCTACAGGGGACTTTTGGAATGATGCTTGCCTATTCTTTTGCACAACGGGTGTTTTTCACCTGCTGCATCGCGATGGTGCTCACTTTTGGCCCCGCGCCTGTGCCCGCGTTTGCACAGGTCACCGCCTTTAAACAAGCCGTGGCCGAGGCCGCATCAAGCGACGATGATATTGCAAAATTCTACCGCGAAAACGGCTATGCGCCGATTTGGACCGGGGCAGGCGAGGCGGACCGCGACCGCCGTGCGGCATTGATGCAGGCCATTACCACCGCCGCCGATCATGGGCTGCCTGTGGCACGCTATGACCCCGACGCGTTGATGGCGACCCTGTCGGCAGTCCGTACTCCGCGTGATCGCGGTTTGGCCGAGGTGGAAATGAGCCGCGTTTTCCTGACTTATGCGCGCGACATCCAATCCGGCATGCTGACACCCCGCAAGATCGACAGCGCGATGGTGCGCGAGATTCCCTACAAGGATCGCACGACCTATCTGACCGGGTTGCGTGATGCCAAAGCCGCCTCATTTTTCCGCGCGTTGCCGCCCAGAAGCATGGAATACAACGCGCTGATCAAGGAAAAGGTCGCGATGGAACGCCTGCTGAATGCAGGCGGTTGGGGGGCGACTGTGCCTGCCAAATCGCTCAAGCCCGGCGACAGTGGCTCTGCAGTCATCGCCTTGCGCAACCGTCTGATCGCGATGGAGTATCTGCCCCGCAGCAATGCACGTGGGTATGATGCCGCGATGCAGGCCGCCGTGCAGCAGTTCCAAAGCGACCATGGATTGAATGATGATGGTGTGGCCGGATCGGAGACGATGCGCCAGATCAACGTCGGGGTTACCGCGCGGCTGCAATCCGTGCTCGTGGCATTGGAGCGGGAGCGCTGGTTCAATGTAGAACGCGGCAAGCGGCACATCCTTGTAAATCTACCGGACTTTTCGGCCAAGATTATCGACGATGGCAAGATCACCTTCCGCACCCGTTCGGTCATCGGTGCCAACCGCGACGATCGCCCGACGCCAGAATTCTCCGATGTTATGGACCATATGGTGATCAATCCCAGCTGGTATGTACCACGCTCGATCGTCACCAAAGAGTATTTGCCAGCGCTCAAACGCAACCGCAATGCGGTGAGCCATATCGAGATCACAGATCGCCGGGGCCGCAAGGTGAACAGAGGCGCTGTGAACTTCAACGCCTATACAGAGCGGACATTCCCCTTTGCCATGCGCCAACCGCCAAGCCGGTCAAATGCGCTGGGTCTCGTCAAGTTCATGTTTCCGAACAAATACAACATCTACTTGCATGACACGCCCGCCAAGAGCCTGTTCTCCCGCGATGTCCGCGCCTTCAGCCACGGTTGCGTGCGTTTGGCTGATCCGTTTGACTTTGCCTACGCATTGCTGGCCAAACAGGAAGCTGACCCCAAGCAGTACTTCCAGTCGGTTTTGCGTTCCGGACGGGAAACGCGGGTTGATTTGAAAGAGCCCGTACCGGTTCATCTGATCTACCGTACCGCCGTGACCAATGCGCGCGGTCACACCGAGTACCGCGCCGATGTCTATGGCCGCGACGCAAAGATCTGGAACGCGCTGTCACGGGCAGGGGTGGTCTTGGGCGGCGTTCAGGGCTAAACCTCGCGGCACGCCTGCAAGGGAGTGCCGCCCGTGTCTTATACCATTGCCGAAATAGCCAAATCGCTGGGGGCCGAAGCTGCCGGCGATACTTCTATCGTAATTGCCCGCGCCGCCGAACCGCAGAGCGCGGGTGCCGATGACCTCGCCCTTGCGATGGACCCGAAATACGCCGATTTACTTGGGCAGGGTGCTGCCCGCGCCGCAATGCTCTGGCCCGATGCCGATTGGCAGGCGATGGGGCTGAAGGCCGCACTCTTTCCCGCCCGCCCGCGTTTCGCCATGTCTGGCCTGACGCGGATGCTGGACGCAGGCCAGGGATTCGCCCCCGGCATCCATCCCTCGGCGATCATTGATCCCACCGCCCAAGTTGCAGCCGATGTCAGCATCGGGCCACTTGTCATCATCTCGGCCGGGGCGCAGATCGGGGCAGGATCCGTGATCGGACCACATTGCTTTGTCGGGATGAATGCGCGGCTGGGCGAAGGTGCCTATCTGCGCGAGCAGGTCAGTATCGGGGCGCGGGTGACCATCGGCGCACGCTGTATTCTGCAACCCGGTGCCCGTATCGGCGGTGATGGCTTTTCTTTTGTGACCGCAGAACCCTCGACCGTGGAATCCGCCCGCAAGACGTTGGGCGATCAGGGGCAAGCCGATGCCCAGCCCTGGATTCGCATTCACTCGCTCGGCTCTGTCACCATAGGCGACGACGTCGAGATCGGCATGGGCTGCACCATCGACTGCGGCACCATCCGCGACACTTCGATCGGCAACAACACCAAGCTGGATAACCAGGTGCACCTTGGCCACAATGTTACCATCGGCGACAACTGTCTGATCTGCGGGCAGGTCGGCATCGCAGGGTCTGCACAGATCGGCAATAATGTGGTGATGGCTGGACAGGTCGGTGTGAACGACAATATCTTTGTCGGCGATGGTGTGATCGCGGGCGGCGGCACCAAGCTGATGTCCAATGTCCCCGCAGGCCGCACCATGCTGGGGTACCCCGCCACTCAGATGGACAAACAGGTCGAGCAATACAAAGCTCTGCGCCGCTTGCCCCGCCTTCTGCGCGAGGTGGCGGAATTGCGAAAGACGGTTTTCAAAAGCGACAAGGATGACTAAATCAGCCTTACACTGCAGGTCGAGGAAAAACCGATGAACACCCAGGATCAAGTCATCGCCATCATCGCCGAACAGGCCCTTTTGGAGCCCTCGGACGTGACCCCCGACAGCACGCTGGAGAGCCTTGGCATCGACAGCCTTGGTCTGGTCGAAAGCATTTTTGCCATCGAAGAGGCCTTTGATATCAATGTGCCTTTCAATGCCAATGACCCCGAAGCCTCGGATTTCGATATTTCGACGGTGGCCAGCATCACCGAGGGTATCGAACGTCTGAAAGCCGAGCAGAGCTAGCGCATGAAGCGAGTCGTGATTACCGGAGCCGGCACGATCAACGCGCTGGGGCACAATGTGCCCGACACGCTGGAAGCGATGCGCGAGGGCGTCTGCGGCATCGGACCATTGGCGTTTCGCGACGTGGAGCGACTGCAAATCCAGATCGGCGGACAGGTGCGCGGGTTCGAGGCCGAAGGCCATTACAACCGCCAGCAAATCTCGCTCTATGATCGGTTCACCCAATTCACCCTCGCCGCCGCCCGCGAGGCAATTGAACAATCCGGCCTCAGCTTCACGGATGATCTCTCTGCACGTTCCGGTGTGGTACTGGGTACCGCTGGCGGCGGTGTTTCCACATGGGACGACAATTACCGCGCAGTCTATGAAGAAGGCAAAAACCGCGTGCATCCTTTCGTGGTGCCCAAGCTGATGAATAATGCGGCGGCCTCTCATGTCAGTATGGAATGGAACCTGCGGGGGCCATCCTTTACCGTCTCGACCGCCTGTGCGTCGTCCAATCACGCGATGGCACAGGCATTTGCGATGGTCCGCTCCGGCATGGCGCCGGTCATGGTCACCGGCGGCTCTGAATCGATGCTGTGCTTTGGGGGTGTCAAAGCATGGGAAGGCCTGCGCGTGATGAGCCGCGATGCCTGCCGCCCGTTTTCGGCCAACCGCAACGGTATGGTGCAGGGCGAAGGGGCGGGCGTCTTCGTGTTTGAAGAACTGGAACACGCCCGCAAGCGCGGTGCCCAGATCCTCTGTGAAGTGGCCGGTTTTGCGATGACATCCGACGCCAGCGACATTGTCATGCCCTCCAAGGCAGGTGCCGCCCGCGCCATGGAAGGTGCCATGCAGGATGCTGGCATCAACCGCGACGAAGTCGGGTACATCAATGCCCACGGGACCGGCACCGCCGCCAACGACAAAACCGAATGCGCCGCGGTGGCAGACGTCTTCGGGCCACATGCGGACAATTTGATGATCTCTTCAACCAAATCGATGCACGGTCACCTGATCGGCGGCACCGGCGCGGTAGAGCTTCTGGCCTGCATCATGGCGCTGCGGGACGGCGTGATCGCTCCCACCATCGGCTATCAAGAAGCAGACCCCGAATGTGCGCTTGATGTGGTGCCGAACGAGGCGCGCGAGGCCTCTGTCACTGTGGCGCTGAGCAATGCTTTCGCCTTTGGCGGGTTGAATGCGGTGGTTGCCTTGCGCAAGCATTGAAACGCAAAAGGGCCGCCCCGCAGGACGACCCAATCGTTCATCAGATGCTACCCAGTGTTACTGCTGGATGACCGAGACTTTTTCATAGCTGGCCGTAAACCCTGACAAGGACAGCGTAAGCTTGACTTGCTGGTCCTGCGCCAGCGCGGGTACGATGGTAATTGTCGCTTCATTGCCGCGCTTGAAACCCGCAATATCCTGCGCGGTCAGGCCAAGCCGGGCATAACATCCCACAGGGTTGCAGAACGCATAGGGGTAACGCCGCGCTTTGCCGCTATCTACAGTGATGGTCAGCTGCTGGGGCAGGGAAGTTTCCAACGGTACGACGATAGTTGCCCCTGCCTCGGCCTTGCCGGACCCCGGCAAGCGGAAGAGCGACACCTCGGCCACGGGCGCACCCTGACCGTCATCGAGAAGCTGATACATCTGGCACGGGTCTGTCTCGGCCTCGGTCTTGATGCAACGCATTTCCCAATCTCCAATCACCTCACTGGTATAGGGCTTGCCCAGCTCCGGATCCTTATCAGCGTCCTCACCAAGGCTCAGCTGCTCCTCGACCTCAGCTGCTGTGCCTGTGTCGGATTGCACAGTTGGTGCAGGATCAGTGGTCTGGGACATCGCGGGCATCGAGGTGCCAAGAAGAAGGGCAGCCAATAACGGCCATACGGTAGAAATCTTGCTCATGTTCAATCCAGCTTTGTTGATTTGCGGGTGATCTAACATGCCGATGCGCCAATGTCAGTGTTCATCGCCAAGATTTTACCAGGTCAAAGCCGAAATCCGCCGGACCATCGGCAGCTACATCCTGAGGCCCGAAAATGAAAAAGAGGACGCAAAGCATCCCCTTTTCCGATCTTTTCTCCCCGTCGAACTGGGCCGACTTATGACGCCACGTTACGAAAGCAATTCAATCCGGTCAACCGGAAATATAACAAACAGAAACAGTAGGTTAACGCCGCCATAGCTGCCACACCCGCAGCTTCGTAAAAAAGGCCGCACCAAAAGGCGCGGCCAGTCTGACAGGGAGGAAATGCCCAAGGCTGCAAAAGGACAGAGCAGCCCGGGCACAAACACTATGGCATGCAAAGGTTAACTTTGTATGCTTGCCCCACATAAGAATTCGTCCGAACCGACACCGCTGAAAGGACCATGCGTGACCAAAGACATCTTTATCGGAGGAGGCGGCCCCGATTACGCCACCCAGCAGTTTCTTAACATCGGATATGCCAACCGCCACGGGTTGATTGCGGGGGCCACCGGCACGGGCAAAACGGTCACATTGCAAATCCTTGCGGAAGGCTTCTCGGCGCAAGGCGTGCCGGTCTTCCTGTCTGACGTCAAAGGCGATCTGTCGGGCCTCGCCAAATCGGGCAGTGCCAGCCACAAATTGCATGATGCTTTCACCAGCCGCGCCGGCACGATCGGGTTTGACGACTTTGACTACAGCGCCTTTCCGGTCGCCTTTTGGGATCTCTACGGCAAACAGGGCCATCCCGTCCGGACCACAGTTCTTGAAATGGGCCCGCTTTTGCTTGCGCAGCTTCTGGGCCTAAGCGAAGCACAGGAAGGCATCCTGAACATCGCCTTCCGCATTTCCGATGAAGACGGCCTGCCGCTTCTGGACCTCAAGGATCTGCAAGCGCTGCTCGTTTGGATAGGGGAGAACGCGAAAGAGCTGGCACTGCGCTACGGGAATGTCTCGGCAGCCTCCGTCGGTGCGATCCAGCGCCGTTTGCTGGTGCTTGAAAACCAGGGCGCGGCAGATTTGTTTGGCGAACCTGCATTGGCACTCAGCGACCTGATGCGTTGCGACGCGGACGGGCGCGGGATGATCAACATCCTCGCCGCCGATCAACTGATGGGCGCGCCGAAACTCTACGCCACATTCCTGCTGTGGCTGCTGTCAGAGCTCTTTGAGGAACTACCCGAAGTAGGCGACCCCGAGAAACCCAAACTCGTCTTCTTCTTCGACGAGGCGCACCTGCTGTTTGACGATGCACCCAAAGCCTTGGTCGACAAGGTCGAACAGGTGGCCCGTCTGATCCGCTCCAAAGGCGTCGGGGTCTACTTCATCACCCAGAACCCGGCGGACGTTCCCGAAGATATTCTTGGCCAGCTCGGCAACCGGGTGCAGCACGCTTTGCGCGCATTCACCGCGAAGGATCGCAAGGAATTGCGTATGGCAGCAGAAACCTACCGCGAAAACCCCCGCTTCGAGACCGAAGAAGCCATCCGAGAGGTCGGCGTCGGCGAAGCGGTCACTTCCTTCCTGCAAAAGAAAGGCATCCCCGGCATCGTCGAGCGCACGCTGATCCGTCCGCCCTCATCGCAACTCGGTCCCATCACCGACACCGAACGCAGTGCCGTGATGGCTGCCTCGCCCATGTCAGGCAAATACGACACCCGTTTGGACCGCGACAGCGCCTTTGAGATCCTGGGCAAACGGGCCGAGCAAGCCGCGACCGAAGCCGCCAAAGCCGAAGAAGAAGCCGAAGCCGCCGAAACGCCTGCCTTGCGCGAATTCAACAACGCCCGCCGCTACGCCGGCAAAGGCGTGTCCCGCTCCACCTCCCGCGCCCCGGCCAATAAAGCAACCGAAGGCTTCGGCACAGCAATGGCAAATGTGGTGATTAAGGAGCTGAAAGGGACCACCGGTCGCCGCATCGTGCGCGGCATCCTCGGGGGCCTCTTCAAAGGCCGCTGAACAACACAAACGGGCGCAGAATTGCCACTGCGCCCGTTTCTCTTTTTGGCCCTATATACCGCCCGCACCCTCAACCCGCGCAGGTGGCAATGTTCATTTCTCAGGGATCAACCCGCGCGGGCTGAAGCGCAGAACCAACAAAAGCACCATGCCCATCGTCAACAGACGCATATGCGCGGCGCTCTCGATCAGATGCTCTTTCAGGGCGGAGCCTTCGGCCATGCCGCTGGTGATGACATTCATCAGCCACAGACCCATCGGCTCTACCTGAACCCACAGGAACCAGATCAGAAATCCGCCCAGTACGGCCCCCAGATTGTTACCTGACCCGCCGACGATCACCATCACCCAAATCAAAAAGGTAAAGCGCAGCGGTTGATAGGTGCCGGGGGTCAATTGACCGTCCATCGTGGTCATCATCGCCCCTGCAATACCGCAGATAGCAGAGCCCAGAATAAACACTTGCAGGTGCCGCGCGGTCACATCCTTGCCCATTGCCTCGGCGGCCACCTCATTGTCACGGATGGCCCTCAACATCCGGCCCCAGGGCGAATGCAAGGCCCGCTGCGCCATCCACATCAAGATTAACAGGACAGCCGCAAAAAGCAGAATATACAGGATTTTCACATAAAGCGTCGACCCTTCGACCGGGTCCATGCCGAATGCGGCAGCCCTTTCCACAAAGCCCGGATCATTCTGCAAATCAATCTCGAAAGGCACGGGGCGCGGCACACCGATCACGTTCTTCACACCGCGTGTCAGCCAGTCCTCGTTCTTCAGCACAGCAATGATAATTTCGGCGATACCCAACGTTGCAATGGCCAGATAATCGGACCGCAGCCCCAATGCCGTCTTCCCGATCAACCAGGCCGCCGCCGCAGCGAAGAGCCCGCCGACTGGCCAGGCGATGAGCACCGGCAAGCCAAGTCCGCCCAGATAGCCCGTCTGCGCCGGATTGATCTCTTCGATCCGCTCAACAGACGGGTCCAGCAACGCCCGGAAAAGAAAGAACCCCGCCACCAACACCAGAATGACCACCAAGCTTCGCAGCCAGCCCGCCTGCATCCGGCGCATGACCTGAATGGCCGCGATGATCGTACCGGCACCCAATAGTAATGCACCCACAACACCCAGACCGCCCGCAGAGAAAGCGCCTTCGGTGGGGGGCATGCCAATCAGCACAGCCGCCAATCCGCCCAAGGCCACAAACCCCATGATGCCCACGTTGAACAATCCGGCAAACCCCCACTGCAGGTTCACCCCCAGCGCCATGATGCTGGAAATCAACCCCATCGAGATGATCAGCAGCGCCGAATTCCAGCTTTGCTGGATACCCACGATGATGATCAGCACCGCAATGCCCGCAAACAGCAGTGTATTTTTCAGGGTCGTTGTCATACCGATTGCCCCTTGAATAGGCCCGTAGGCTTGAACAGCAACACGATCAGCAAAATCACAAAACTGACCGCAAACTTATAATCCGTACTCAAAAGCTGCACGAGACCCGACGGCTCCAGATTCTCTGGCATCAGATACACAAGTATCTTTTTCCACGCATAGGTGATCGTCACTTCCGAGAATGCGATCACAAAACCGCCTGCAATGGCGCCGATGGGATTGCCCAGCCCGCCCACGATGGCGCTGGCGAAGATAGGTAAGAGCAGCTGGAAATAGGTGAAAGGTTTGAAGGATTTATCCAAACCGTAAAGCACACCTGCGATGGTTGCTAACGTAGCGACGATCATCCAGGTGATCATCACAACGCGCTCGGGATTGATGCCCGACAACAGCGCCAGATCCTCATTGTCCGAATAGGCGCGCATCGACTTGCCCGCGCGGGTCTTGTTGAGAAACCAGAACAGCGCGATCACCACAATGATGGCTGTGACGATGGTAATCGCCTGCGTCGTCTTGAACGACAGCCCCTCATCCAGCCCCGTCATCGCCTTGAAATCCCGCGCCGAAATGATGAAACGCTGCCCGTCAAAGAAGCTTTGATCATCGGCCCCGATGATAAAGCGCGTGACCCCGTTGTAGATGAAAGTCACGCCAAGGCTAACAATCACCAGGATCACCGGCTTGGCCTTTTTCACGCGATAGAATTTATAGACGGCCCGGTCGGTAAACAGCAAAAGCCCGATGGCAAAGGCGATCCCGAAAGGCAGGGCGAGCAGGGCGGTGGGCAGCGGCCCAAGGGTCAGCCCCCAGCTTTGGAAAAGCCATGTCATCAGCACAGTCGCCATCGCCCCCATCGCCATTGTGTCACCATGGGCAAAGTTGGAAAACCGCAGAATGCCGTAAACAAGCGTAACCCCAAGCGCACCAAGCGCGAGTTGCGAGCCATAGGCAACGCCGGGAACAAAGACATAGTTGAGGAAGGCGACAAGGGCGTTCAATAAATCCATCAGCTTGCACTCTCATTACAGGCACCTTGATAGGTGATCGCCATGGGGCCAGACATATGCACCGCATAGCGGGCTATGCCATCCGCGCTCATGCTCAGCATGTGCAGCGCATCTGCGCCGGCAAAGACAATATGCTGCATCCCGTCAGTCTCAACGATATTGCCGCGCATGGTTTCCGCGTCCGTCACGCCAGACACAGCACGACCCTTGTCGTTCATGCCTTCGACGGCGAAGGTATAGGAGGTCTCGGCGCAGTCCTCGCCTTCGATACATTCCTTGTCGAACGCACAGGTCAGATCGGACGCAAATGCCGGTCCTGCGCAGAACGCCAAACAGATCATAAATGAGCGCATTACATCACCCTCCCAAAAACGATTTACGGACCTCTGGATCGGCCAGCAGTTCCTTGCCGGTGCCGGTATAGGCATTCGCCCCCTGCACCAGAACATACCCCTTGTCAGCGATCTCCAGCGCCTGCCGCGCGTTCTGTTCCACCATCAGGATCGGGATCCCCGTGCGCGCCACCTCGATGATCCGGTCAAACAACTCATCCATCACGATGGGCGACACGCCCGCCGTGGGTTCATCCAGCATCAAGACCTTGGGTTGGGTCATCAAAGCACGGCCCACGGCCACCTGCTGGCGCTGACCGCCCGATAATTCGCCCGCTGCCTGATTGCGCTTGTCCTTGAGGATCGGGAACAAATCATAGACCTGCGCCATCGTGTCCGAGAAATCATCCGTACGGATGAACGCGCCCATCTCAAGGTTCTCTTCCACTGTCATCGAGGTAAAAATGTTCGAGGTCTGCGGCACAAAGCCCATGCCCTTGGCCACCCGGTCCTGGGGGGAAAGGTCGGTGATATCTTCTCCGTCCAGCCGCACGTGGCCCTTGCGCATGTCAAGCATGCCGAAAACGGCCTTCATGCCGGTCGATTTTCCCGCCCCATTGGGCCCGACAATCACAGCAATCTCACCCCGGTCCACGGCAATCGTGCAGTCATGCAGGATGTCTGGTCCGTTGCCGTAACCCGCGGTCATGCCATCCCCGATCAGAAACGGACCGCCGGGGGCAGGGTGGCTTTTCCCTTTACGCTGCGGGATCTCCGACCCCATGCCTTTGGGATTGCCAATCGACACATCCTTGTTGCCGCGGTCACCATAGGGATCGCTCATGCTTCACCTCTTGTCATCATTCTGTCACCACACGGGCTTCGGTCGCACTCAGGCAAGTCTGGGCATCGGCGCAGCTTTCGCGCAGTAGGTCCAGCACCCCGCGCGAGGCGCTGTCGATTTCGGGCCAATCCAGCGTTTGTGGCCCATCGAGATAGAGCATGATCCGCGCCGTCCCGACCTCAGCCAGCATCACCGCGCTCACTGTGTCTATATCGTCGTACCTGTCCAGTTGCAGTGACCGAAAGGCTTCGCCCGCCGTGAATTCAACTATCTCCTGGCGGGTCACCTCAATCGGGGCCGCGTCGTCGGCTTCCATCAATTCAGCATAGGTCACGAATTGCTCTTGCAGGGTGGTCAGGTCATCGCGGATCTCCGCGCCGGGGAAATTTTCCGAAAAGCTTAGCACATAATCATTAAGTATCATCGTCGTGCCATCGCCCGCCGTATCCCAGCGCACCGCAGCCCAGGGCGTGCCTGCGGCACACATCCAAACGGCCTGCGACAGCTGATGGCAGGCCAGTGCGGCTTGCGGCAGCAAAGCGCCCGCCGTGAGCATGCCAAGGCAAAAGGCTCTCATGCGCCCACCTGATCCTTGTTCTTCAAACCTGTGCCCAGATAGGCCTCGATCACCTGTTCGTTGGCCTTGATCTCGTCCAGCGTGCCGGTAGCCAGCACGCGCCCTTCGGCCATACAGATCACCGGATCACACAGCCGCCCAATGAAATCCATGTCATGTTCGATCACCACAAAGGTGTAGCCGCGTTCCTGGTTCAGCCGGATGATCGCATCGCCGATGGTGTTCAGCAACGTGCGGTTCACGCCTGCGCCAACTTCGTCCAGAAATACGATCTTGGCATCCACCATCATGGTGCGTCCCAGCTCCAGCAGCTTTTTCTGACCGCCGGAGATCTGCCCCGCCTTTTGCTCGGACAGATGCTCGATGGTCAGGAACTCCAGTACTTCATCGGCTTTCGCCTTCAGCGCGCGTTCTTCGTCCGCGATGCGCTTGCGGCCGAACCATGTGTTCCAAAGTGTTTCGCCCGATTGACCACCCGGCACCATCATCAGGTTTTCGCGGCACGACATTGAATGAAATTCGTGCGCAATCTGGAAGGTGCGCAGCAACCCTTTGTGGAAAAGATCATGCGGCGGCACGCCAGTGATGTCTTCGCCGTCCATGAATACTTTGCCGGAAGTTGGTTTAAGAACGCCCGCAATCACATTGAAAAGAGTGGTTTTTCCCGCACCATTCGGGCCAATCAAGCCGGTGATGGAGCCTCGATCAATCGAGAGGCTCGCCCCGTCCACCGCATGAAACCCACCAAAATGCTTGTGCAGATCGTCGACAACGATCATGTGCTCAGCCGCTTGCACCATCTGTCTATCCCCGTTTGCACCACGTTGGGCGCGTGATCTTTGCGATCTTATAAAAAATGCAGCCTACGAAACGCAGGCTGCATCTGGTCTTATGTGAAGCCTTACTTGAAACCGATGGTTTCGTTCTTGCCGCCTTTGACTTCGATCATGCGGTAAGTGCCCGCAGATTCGCCGGGTCCGATAAGTTCGACCGCAGAGGCACCGACGTAGTCGACCTCTTCGCCGTTCTTGATCATTTCAAGCGCCTTGCCCAGCTCGCCGGGATAAATCTTTTCGCCGGGTGCGTTAGCCACATTCAAAATCTGCTCTTTGTACTCGGCCGGGTCTGTGGAATTGGCCGCTTGCATGGCCAGCAGAAACAGCGCCGCAGCATCGTAGGCTTCAGGCGTGTAAGGCGATGTGGCATCGAACGCGCCATCGACCATTGAAACCAAAGTGTCGATACCGTTGCCTTCGGAACCGGCGATCTGGCCGTAGGAGCCATCGAGATCAGGACCGATTGTCTTTGGCAGGTTCTCACCGATCATGCCGCCGGGCAGGCCGAACTGCTCCCATGCGCCCGCGTCCAGCGCGGATTTGATGATGCCGGCACCACCTTGATCAAGGTAGCCCGCAACAACCAGCAGATCACCACCCGCAGAAGCCAGCGCGCCCACTTCGGCAGAATAATCGGCTTTGCCGTCTTCGTGCGCGGCAACGATGGTTACTTCACCACCCACGGCTTTGAACGAGGATTCAATCGCATCCGCAAGACCTTTGCCATAGTCGTTGTTGGTGTAGGTAAGGGCGATGGATTTCACGCCACGCTCTTGCAGAATTTCTGCCATGACTTCACCTTCACGCGCATCGGACGGCGACGTGCGGAAGAACAGGCCGTTGTCTTCCATTGTGGTCAGCCCGGGGGATGTCGCGGAGGGCGAGATCATGACCATGCCATTTGGAATGGCAACGTTCTGCAGCACAGCGCCCGTAACACCGGAACAGTCAGCACCGATAATGCCTGCAACACCATCAGCGATCAGACGTTCGCCGGAGGCTACAGCCATACCATTGTCGATACAGCCAGAATCGGCACGGATCGACGTGACCTTTGCACCGTCCATGAACATGCCGCTTTCAGTGACTTCGTTCATCGCCATTTCTGCACCAGCTGACATCGGGCCCGTCAGTGATTCAATCGGGCCGGTAAAGCCGAACAATACACCCAATTTAACTTCTTTCGCGTGGCCATCGGCCATCGCACCCGTTGCAACCAGTGCCGCAGCCGTTGTGGCCATAAGCATCTTTTTCATGTGTTTCTCCCTTGTTGGAACATGATGTTCGCACAGAAGGTTATGCGCCGCATTGCTAAAAGAAAAGGCATTTTTCCGCCTACAACCAAGGGCCTGTCATCGCCGTGTAGGCGGGCTTATGGAAATACGCGGGCGGGAGTTTAAGTTTTCTTTTGAGAACGCGGTGCCACAGGAGAAATACAATGCCCTTGAATGCCATGATACCAAATATCCTGCGAGGGGCCGTGCTTGCCCTTTCTTTAGGCACACCATCTTTGGCGCAGGACAATTGGAACATCACACCGCTGGTCACCGGTCTGGATACGCCTTGGGCGGTCGAGCCTTTGCCCGAAGGAGGCGCGGTAATTACCGAGCGCGACGGGCGCTTGCTGCTGATCGCGGACGGCTCAGCACAAGACATCTCTGGCGTGCCAAAAGTGGCGGCAGCCGGGCAGGGCGGCCTTTTGGATGTGACCCTGGCCCGCGACTTCGCCAACAGCCGCGTGCTCTATCTGAGCTACGCGAAACCGCAACAGAACGGCAGTGGTACAGCTGTCGCCCGCGCACGGCTTCCGCAGGGCAGCACGAGACTCGAAGCGGTCGAAGAGATTTTTGCGATGGCACCCGGTTCAAGCGGTGGACGTCACTTCGGATCACGTGTGGTCGAAGCAACCGATGGCACACTGTTCATCACCATCGGGGATCGCGGTGACCGCCCGCAGGCGCAGAACCTTGCGACACACAACGGCACCGTGGTCCGCATCAATGCGGATGGCAGCGTCCCCCCGGACAATCCCTTTGTCGGCAGGGATGGTGCCCAGCCGGAGATCTGGTCTTACGGCCACCGCAACCCGCAAGGGGCCGGACTGGACCTTGAAGGCAACCTTTGGGTCGCCGAGCATGGCGCACAGGGCGGTGACGAGGTGAACGCCGTCAAGAAAGGTGCGAACTTTGGCTGGCCGATCATTTCATACGGTCGCCACTACTCCGGTGGCAAAATCGGCGAGGGGACAGAAAAGCCCGGCATGGAACAGCCGGCGCACTACTGGGATCCCTCTATCGCGCCGTCGGGATTGTTGGTTTACGCCGGCAAGATGTTCCCTGAATGGCAGGGTGACATCTTTGTGGGCTCACTAAAATTCAACTATATCAGCAGGTTGGACAGCACACCTCTGCAAGAAGTCGAACAGATCGAAACGGCGGAGACCAGCCGGGTGCGCGATATCGTAGAAGCACCCGACGGCAGCATCTGGTTCATATCCGTGGGCGAGGGCGCAGTTTACCGCATCGCCAAGTAGAGCCTACTTTGCATTCGGCCTAACCCGTGCTGCACTTTTGTCGGCAAAGGCCGCAAGCCGTGCGCGGGCATCGGGCTGGGTGTTCACCACACCTGCCACCACCGCTTCGGCATAGGCGGCGTCCATCGCGGACATGTTTTGCATATGGCTCACGGCTGAACAGATCGCGAAATTCGACAGCGGCAGGTTTTGCGCGGCCTTGCGGGCCAGTTCCAATGCCGCGTCAAAGCTTGAACCCTCAACGATATATTGCGCAAGACCGAGGTCGGCTGCCTCTTGCCCACCATATACGCGGCCTGTCAGCATCATGTCGATCATCCGTGCCTTACCTACCAGATCGGTCACGCGGATGGTGGCCCCACCGCCGGTGAACAAGCCACGCTGGCCTTCGGGCAAAGCGAAATAGGCGGTCTGGTCCATCACACGGATATGCGCGGAGCTGGCCAACTCAAGCCCGCCGCCCACAACAGCGCCCTGAAGGGCTGCGATGATCGGCACGCCCCCATATTCCATCTTGTTAAAGGCTTCGTGCCAGCGCAGGCAGACGTGCATGAAGTCTGCCGGGCTGCGGTCTTCATCATGGTGTTCGATCAGGTCAAGACCAGCGCAGAAATGATCGCCCGATCCGGCCAACACCACCGCGGCCACACCGGCGCGCGGCGCGGCAGAGAAAAACGTCACCAACTCCTCGATCGTGTCGATGTCCAATGCGTTGCGCTTGGCCGGACGGTTCAGCGTGACAACCCAGACGCCATCATCCTGCGGCTCGACGCGCAGGTTCTTAAAGCTTGCAGGGTCAATGGTGATAGGCATGGTGAAGTCCTCGGATCGTTGTCATCGAAAAGTGGTGGATTTGGATTAGATCGACAGCCGCGCCGCATGCGAGCCGCGCTCGCGGTAGGGGGTCGTCTCGTAATGCGCACGGTAGCATTTGGAGAAATGCGAGGGCGAGGCAAAACCGCAGGCGAGCGCCACATTAATGACGCTCATATCCGTCTGCATCAGCAGGTTGCGGGCCTTTTGTAGGCGCAATTCCATGTAATAGCGTTTTGGCGATCGGTTCAGATAGCGCCGGAACAGCCGTTCCAGCTGGCGCGTGGACATGCCCACGTCTTTGGCCAACAAAGAGGGGCTGATCGGCTCTTCGATGTTGCTTTCCATGATCTGGATGACCTGGCTCAGCTTGGGGTGGCGCACCCCGATGCGTGTGGGCACCGACAACCGCTGCGTGTCCTGATCGGTGCGGATCGAGGAATAGATCAGCTGGTCGGCCACCGCATTGGCCAGTTCCTCGCCCTGATCATCTGCAATCAGTTTCAGCATAAGATCAATCGAAGATGTCCCACCGGCCGTGGTCAGCCGGTTGCCATCGACGACAAAGACCGATTTCGTCAGGTCCACTTCGTCAAATTCCTCGGCAAAACTGTCCTGGTTTTCCCAATGTATCGTTGCCCGCCGCCCGTCCAGCAATCCAGCCTTTGCGAGTGTATAGGCGGCTGTGCAGAGCCCGCCCACGACCAGCCCCTTGCGCGCCTCGCGGCGGAGCCAGCCCAGCACCTTCTTGTTAGTGGCGTCCTGCACGTCCATCCCGCCGCAGACCATGATCGTATCGTCGCGCTGCAGATCGTCCAGATCGTGATCCAGCTTGAAGGTGGTACCCGCCGAACAATCAACGCTGTCGCCCCCTTCGCCCATTGTCGTCCAGCTGTAAATCGGTCTGCCTGCCATCCGGTTCGCGATGCGCAGACTGTCGATCGCGGTCGCAAAGCACAACAAGCTGAACTGATCCAGCAGGACAAACACAAACCTTCTTGGCTTGTCGGCATCCTGGGGGATGCGGGTGGCCTGGCGCGGTGCAGACATCGAAGCGTCCTTAGCAGAGGTCTCTGGCTTGGAAGCTACCGCTCCTCACCATGGCGCAAAGCTTGCTCATGCACCGGGGGCGGCGTCAAGAGGTCGCAAATGGGTTCTGGTCACGACCCACGCACTTTTGTATAGACGGGGCGATGATAGCGCTGACAATCGACGCAGCCGAAGGGAGACATGACAGATGAGCACTTGGAGCAAATCAAGCTGGCGCAGCAAACCGCGTATTCAGATGCCCGATTATCCAGACACCGCAGCTCTTGAGGCTGTCGAAGCCCAGCTGTCGCGCTATCCCGTCCTGGTCTTTGGTGGCGAGGCGCGCAGGCTTAAAAATCATCTGGCCGCCGCCGGGCGCGGCGAGGCGTTTCTGTTGCAAGGCGGCGATTGCGCCGAAAGCTTCGAGCAGTTCAGCTCTGATGCGATCCGCGACACGTTCAAAGTAATGTTGCAAATGGCGATCGTGCTGACCCACGGAGCCAAGGTGCCAGTGATCAAGCTGGGCCGCATGGCCGGCCAATTTGCAAAACCGCGCTCGGCCAATACCGAAACCGTCGAAGGCGTGGAATTGCCGAGCTACCGTGGCGATATCATCAATGATCTGGACTTCACCGCTGAGGCCCGCATCCCGAACCCCGACAAAATGCTGCGCGCCTATACGCAGGCTGCAGCTACGCTGAACCTGCTGCGGGCGTTCTCGACTGGCGGCTATGCGGATGTGCATCAGGTTCACGGCTGGACGCTGGGGTTCACCGATGGAGAGAAGGCCGCGAAATACCGCGAGGTGGCCAACCGCATCTCTGACACGCTTGATTTCATGTCAGCGGCCGGAGTGAACTCCGACACGGCGCATACGCTGCAATCAGTCGAATTCTACACCAGCCATGAATCGCTGCTCCTGGAATATGAGGAAGCGCTGTGCCGTCAGGACAGCTTGACCGGCAAATGGCTGGCAGGATCCGGTCATATGATCTGGATCGGCGACCGCACGCGTCAGCCCGATGGCGCGCATGTGGAGTTTGCCAGCGGCGTCATGAATCCGATCGGTCTGAAATGCGGTCCAAGCATGACGTCCGAAGACCTCAAGCAGTTGATGGCCAAGCTGAACCCCGAAAATGAAGCGGGTCGTTTGACGCTCATCGCGCGTTTCGGTGCCGGATCTGTGGGCGAACATCTGCCGCGTCTGATCAAGACAGTGCAGGAAGAGGGCGCCAATGTGGTTTGGACCTGCGATCCGATGCACGGCAACACGATCAAATCGTCGTCAGGCTACAAGACCCGCCCGTTCGATTCTGTTCTGCGCGAAGTGCGTGACTTCTTTGGCGTCCATACCGCCGAAGGGACTGTTCCGGGTGGCGTGCATTTCGAGATGACCGGCCAGGATGTGACCGAATGCACCGGGGGCGTGCGGGCAGTCTCTGACGAAGATCTGTCAGACCGTTACCACACCGCCTGCGATCCTCGGCTCAACGCCAGCCAGTCGCTGGAATTGGCCTTCCTGGTCGCAGAAGAACTCAGCGCACGCCGCAATTCTGAAAAAGCAAAAGCCGCAGGTTGATCCTGCGGCTTCGGCCCTGAACTGCATCTGCATCGCCAAGGCCGGTGGCGTTTTGACATCTGACCGACTGTCGTCTGGTCAGTCTTTGTCTTCGTTAGATTGCACCAACCGCAAATAGGGCGGACGACGTTTCTCTTCCGCACCTTTAAAACCTACCGGTGCCTCGGCCATGCCCTTGGCCCGGTCCGCCTGTTCGCCCGTCGCGGCGAGAGAAGGCAGTTTTGCCACATGCGGCGTATCCGACCTTCGTACCGGCGGCTGACCCAGAACAAGGTCCTGCACCTCTTTGCGTATCAGTTCGAACCGGCGCGGGGCCATACCCAGATCACCCTTGCTCACAAAACACCCCAAAACGCGGCTGACATCGCCCAGATCGCTTTTCAAAGGCAACAGCACCAGCCGTGCCTCAATTTTCGGACGGCCCCCCGCAGCGGGTGATGCCATGTGCAATGTCGCGATGGCAGGCGTCTGGAATACGACCTCCAGCAAATCGGCGACCTCGGCCCGTGTGTCCGGCGTGAAAAACGCAGTCAACGGCATGCCGCGCACTTCCATCCCCATCAGATCATTCAGATGACTGCCCGCAATGCGCATCCGGGCGATTCCCGGTGCAATCCGTTCAAGAATAAATGCGTTTTCAAGAGCTTGCTCGATCCCGCGTGGGTCGATGTCAGACCGTTTGGGCAGCAAACGCGTGCCCCGGAGCGCCTGCCAATAGGCCTCCACCTGCGCAATGGCAGCATATCCGGTTTCTGACTGGTGATCTGACATAGCAATTACATTCTGCGCGTTCTGTGGGAACTTGTCCATGCGCCTTACTCCAACCAATTTAACATGACCGCACCTGCAAAAGCCTGTGTCGCAAGCGGGTCAACTTCCTGATCTCACCACCGCTTGGTGGCACTCGTTACTAAACCCTTAATACTCCAAACTTGAGGCAAATGGGCATCTTTCTGGGCGGCTGGTTAATTCCGTGCAGAGCGCAGGGCTTGCCCCGTGGTGCGCTTTCCCCGTATTGCAGGCGGGCAGCTAAGGGGGAGCGACGAATGATCAAATCCATGACCGGCTTCGCTTCGGCCAGCGGCGCGCATGCCCCCTTTAGCTGGAGCTGGGAAGTCCGCAGCGTCAACGGGCGCGGTCTTGATCTGCGCTTGCGGGTGCCCGACTGGGTCGAGGGCCTTGAGGCCGGCTTGCGCAAGAAGCTGGGTGCCGTGGCCGCGCGGGGCAACGTGACTTGCAACCTGCGCTTGACCCGCGAAGACGGGGACGGCGGTCTTAAGGTGAATGAAGCGCAACTGACGACTGTACTGGATGCGCTCCACCAGATTGAGGCCCGCGCGATGGACGCCGGTGTCTCCCTCGCGCCGTCAAAGGCCACGGACATCGTGACCATGCGTGGCGTGCTTGACCAACCTGTCCGCAAAGATGATGCCGCTGCCGTCTGTGCCATCCTGCTCGGTGATGCAGACGCAGTTCTGGACGATTTCGATGCCATGCGCCAACAGGAAGGGACCGCATTGGCTACCGTCCTGACCGCCCAATTGGACGAGGTAGAGACACTAACGGCCGAGGCTGCCGATCTGGTCGCAAACCGCAGTGCCGAGATGGCGCAGTCCATGCAAAGCGCCCTTGCGCGGGTACTCGACAACACGGACGGGGCCGACCCGGACCGCGTGGCGCAAGAGCTTGCCATGATCGCGGTCAAGGCAGACATCACCGAAGAGATTGATCGCCTGCGCGCCCATGTGACCGCCGCGCGTGATCTGCTGGCGCAAGGCGGCGCTGTGGGCCGCAAGCTGGATTTCCTCATGCAGGAGTTCAATCGCGAGGCCAATACGCTGTGTTCCAAGGCGCAGATGAAAGCGATGACAACCGTGGGTCTGGCGCTGAAGGCCGTCATCGACCAGATGCGCGAACAAGTGCAGAATGTGGAGTAAACCATAATGACCCAAACCCCGGACCGGCGCGGCTTGCTGGTGATCCTGTCTTCCCCCTCGGGGGCGGGCAAATCGACCCTGGCCAAACGATTGATGACCTGGGATCCCTCGCTGCAATTCTCGGTTTCTGCCACCACCCGCGCCCCGCGCGCGGGCGAGGTGGACGAGAAAGACTATTACTTCGTCAGCGAAACCACCTTTCGCAAATGGGTGACCGAAGGCGAGATGCTGGAGCATGCCCACGTCTTTGGCAACAACTACGGCTCGCCCAAGGCACCGGTTGAGGCCGCGATCGGATCGGGGCGGGATGTGCTTTTCGACATCGACTGGCAGGGCGCGCAGCAAATCCGCACCTCGGCGCTCGGCTCGCACACTTTGTCGATCTTCATTCTGCCGCCCTCTATTCCCGAACTGCACCGCCGGCTTGTGACACGGGGCCAGGATACGCCCGAAACAATCGCCAAGCGCATGCGCAAAAGCTGGGACGAGATCAGTCACTGGGACGGATACGATTATGTGCTCATCAATGATTCATTGGCGGATACAGAAGAGAAGCTGAAAACAATCATCACCGCGGAACGCATGCGCGTGGCCCAGCAGCCGCGTTTGTCAGATCATGTACGCACCCTGCAATCCCAATTCGAGGACCTGTCATGACCATTTATGCCCTTGGCACCACCCAACCCACTTTGCACGAAAGCGCATGGGTCGCCCCTGACGCCAATGTCATTGGCAATGTTGTGCTGGACGCAGCGGCCTCTGTCTGGTTCGGCGCAACCCTGCGCGGCGATAATGAGGTGATCCATGTGGGTGCGGGAAGTAATGTGCAGGAGAACTGCGTCTTTCACACCGACATGGGCTATCCGCTGACCATCGGAAAAAATTGCACCATCGGCCACAAGGTCATGCTGCACGGCTGCACAATCGACGACAACACGCTGATCGGCATGGGGGCCACAATCCTGAACGGGGCCAAGATCGGCAAGAATTGCCTGATCGGGGCAGGGGCCTTGATTACGGAAAACAAGGTCATCCCCGATGGATCACTGGTGATGGGTAGCCCCGGCAAAGTTGTGCGGGAACTGGATGCGCAGGCGATCCAGATGCTGACCGCCAGCGCCGCGCATTATGCCGAAAACGCTGCCCGCTTTCGCCGCGATCTGACAGCGCTTTAGTCCCGTGGCCGACACCGCGTTCTTGGCATCCGTGATCGCAGCCCTGCCGCTACCGACGCTGGCCATCGACCGTAACGAAAGGATCATCGCGCTGAATGATTCGGCGGTCGAGCTGCTGGGCAGTGGTGCCTATGGCCGGCACTTTGTGACCGTGCTGCGTCAGCCCACTTTGGTCGATGCGGTTGAACAGACCCTTGCCGACGGCAAAGCCCGCAAGGCTCAGTATCTTGGCGGCGACGCGGCCCGCGAACAGACCTTTACCGTGAACCTCTCGCGCATCGCAGCGGCCGACGCGCTGTTGGTCAGCTTTCAGGATGTAACGTCGGAGGCCGAAGCCGGCCAGATGCGCCGTGATTTTGTGGCCAACGTCAGCCACGAGTTGCGCACCCCTCTAACGGCACTCATGGGGTTTATCGAGACGCTTAGCGGTCCGGCCCGCGATGACGCTGCCGCCCGCGACCGGTTCCTTGCGATTATGGCGGGCGAGGCGGGCCGGATGAACCGGCTGGTCGGCGACTTGCTGTCGCTCAGCCGGGTTGAGGGCGAGGAGCGCGTCAAACCTGACACCCGTGTCGACCTGACAGCGATCCTGCGCTCGACCGTGCGCAACCTGAACCCTTTGGCGGTGGACAATGATGTGACGCTGGTCCCGGAATTCGGCAGCGATCCACTCGCATTGCTGGGGGATGCCGATCAGTTGCAGCAAGTTTTTACCAACCTGATCGAGAACGCTATCAAATATGGCGGACCGGACCAAAAGGTCATCGTTACCGCTGAGACTTCACTGCGCGATCCTGCGCTGCGCGGACCCGGCGTGCGGATTATCGTCACCGATCATGGCCCCGGCATCGACGCTCAGCATCTGCCTCGCCTGACCGAGCGATTCTACCGCGCCGACAGTCACCGCAGCCGCGCTTTGGGCGGTACAGGACTGGGTCTTGCGATTGTGAAACATATTCTCAATCGCCATCGCGGTCGGCTGAAAATCATCTCCGAACCGGGTAAGGGCGCGTCTTTTATCGTAATTTTGCCAATGGACGCCGGCCAGAAGAGCGAAGAGACGCCGGACCCGACCCCTTAAAGTTCGAAACAAATTAGACTGTCATAAAACTGTAACATGACTGTCACAAAACCTCAGCACAGCGGGCCTAGATGAAGGCCAGATCACCGAGGGGGTGATTTCGACATAAACATCGACAGGAGACATCATGTCACTGACAAAACTGACCACTTCCGCGCTGGCGATTGCCGCACTCACTGCCACCACTGCCGTTGCACGCGATAACGTCCAAGTTGCAGGCTCTTCCACCGTGCTGCCCTATGCCTCGATTGTTGCAGAAGCCTTTGGCGAGAACTTCGACTTTCCGACACCGGTCGTGGAATCAGGCGGCTCCTCTGCCGGCCTCAAGCGCTTTTGTGAAGGCGTTGGGGAGAACACCATCGACATCGCGAACTCCTCGCGTCCGATCCGCGAAAGCGACATCGAATTGTGCACCGAGAACGGTGTGAACGACATCATTGAAGTCCGCATCGGCTATGACGGCATCGTCTTTGCCAGCCAGATCGACGGCCCTGAGTTCACTGCATTCGAAGCCTCCGACATTTTCAACGCCTTGGGTGCCAAGGTGCTGGTGGACGGCGCGATCGTAGACAACCCCCATACACAATGGGCTGACTTCAACAGCGACCTGCCGGCGGCAGACATCCTGGCCTTCGTCCCCGGTACCAAGCACGGCACGCGCGAAGTTTTCGAAGACAAAGTCCTGCTGCAGGGCTGTGAAGACACCGGCGCCATGCAGGCCATGATGGACAGCGGTATGGACGAGGATGCAGCAGAAGACGCCTGCATCGAAGTGCGTGGCAACGGCATCACCGTAGACATCGACGGCGACTATACCGAGACGCTGGCACGTGTCGACAGCAACCCGAACGGCATCGGCGTGTTTGGTCTGGCGTTCTATGAGAACAACACCAACAAGCTGAAAGTTGCCACAATCGGCGGCGTCGAGCCAAAGACCGAAACCATCGCATCGGGCACATACCCTGTGTCACGTCCGCTGTTCTTCTTCATCAAGAAGGCGCACATCGGCGTGATCCCCGGCCTGAAAGAATTCGCTGAGTTCTTCGTCTCGGACGAGATTGCTGGCCCAGATGGCCCGCTGTCCGACTACGGTCTGGTATCCGACCCAGAGCTGGAAGCGACACAGACCAAGGTTTCTGACGAAGAAGCCATGTAAGCGCAAAACGGGGAAACGGCCCAAGGGCCGCGAACCCGTCTGACACCGCCGTACCGGGACGTGCTGCCCGGTACGGCATTTATTCTCAAGGACAAAGGCCCAATTCAGATGCCTGCAAGCTGGATCCTCCTGATCATCATCGCATTGTCCGTCATCGGCTATTTCATAGCCAAGCAGCGGGCACTGGCATCCGGCGGCGGTGATCGTCGCGTGCTGCACTCTTTGCCGAAATATTACGGCACCAACGCCGCTCTTGCCGCAGCTGCGCCCGCACTGCTGATCCTCGGGATCTGGATGATCCTGCAACCGGTTGTCATTGATAGCATTATTTCCTCCAACTTGCCCGAAGCCGTTCAGGCTGATCGGGGTGAACGCTCGCTTGCCATGGCGGATGTGCAGCGTATCGCGGACGGGTTGGACACCGCCGTCTCCCGAGGCGCTATGACCGCTGACGAAGCCGTCGACATCCGCGTCGGGGCCAGCAACGTCCGGGAACGTCTGGCCGAAGTCGGTGTCGCACTGGGGTCCGAAGTTGATGCAAACACGCTTCAGATGGCGCAAGAGTATCGCGCGCTGACAAGCACCGGCAATATCTGGCGCGCCATCGCAGTTCTGGTGGTGGCACTGGGCGGCTTGGCCATAGCCTATATGATGACCCACAAGGATTTCCGCGCCCGCAACTCCGTCGAACGGGCAATTCTGAGCTTGTTGATCGCAGCCGCCTGCGTCGCCATCCTGACAACAGTTGGCATTGTCTTTTCGCTGATCTTCAACACGCATGATTTCTTTTCGCGCTATCCGGCTGAAGACTTCTTTTTCGGCACCCGGTGGGAACCAAGCTTTTCCGGACGTGGCGGCGCATCAGATCTGGGTTTTCTGCCGCTGATCTGGGGCACTCTCTTTATCTCGCTGATTGCGCTGCTAGTCGCTGTGCCGCTTGGTCTCTTTTCGGCGATCTATCTGTCCGAATACGCCTCCAAGCCGGTGCGTTCGATCGTCAAACCGCTGCTGGAGATGCTCGCGGGCATTCCGACAATTGTGTATGGTTTGTTTGCGCTTCTGACCGTCGGGCCCTTGCTGCTGGATGTGTTTGGCCGCGACGGGGTGCTGGGCGTCAACTGGATGTCCGGGGGCACGGCAGCAATGACCGCAGGCCTCGTGATGGGGATCATGCTGATCCCCTTCGTATCCTCGCTCAGCGATGACATCATTAATGCGGTGCCGCAGGCGATGCGCGACGGTTCTTTCGGCCTTGGCGCCACACAGTCGGAAACACTGCGGCAGGTGATCCTGCCCGCCGCCCTGCCGGGTATCGTTGGCGCAATCCTTCTGGCCGCCAGCCGCGCCATCGGCGAAACCATGATCGTGGTGCTGGGGGCAGGGGCTGCGGCCTCGCTCTCGCTGAACCCCTTCGAAGCCATGACCACTGTCACCGCCAAAATCGTCAGCCAGTTGACCGGCGACGGTGAATTCAACAGTCCAGAAACCCTCGTGGCCTTTGCGCTGGGTATGACGCTCTTTGTCATCACGCTGGCGTTAAACATTGTCGCCCTCTGGATTGTCCGACGCTACCGGGAGCAATACGAATGACCGATCTGACCACCACACCGACCCCCGGGGGCAAGCGCCACAGCTACGGTTCGCTGCTGGACGAATCCCCCCGCACCAAGAAACGCAACGCGGCAGAAACGCGGTTCCGCGTGTACGGCGTCATCGCAATTTCGATCGGCCTGATCTTTCTGGCAGCACTGCTGTTTGCCATCGTGCGCAACGGCATCCCGGCATTCACCCAGACGTATATCGTCATGGATGTCGAGCTGACGGCTGCAAAGCTGGACAAGAAGGGCAATCGCGACATCGAGGATATCAAGAAGGTGTCGACCTTCGGGTACAACCCCTTGATCGGAACGGCGCTTGAGACGCTTGTCGCGGAAAACGGGGTCGAGACAGAGATTAACAAAGGCAAGGAACTGCGCGACATGCTGTCGAGCGGTGCTGCCGCACAGGTGCGCTTTGCGGTGATCGACAACCCCGACCTCATCGGCACCACGCAAGAGTTTACCTTGTTGGCCGGATCACGGGTCGACGGCTATATGAAAGGCCGCGTCGACCGCGAAAGCCTTGCTCGCGATCCAAACCTCAGCCCCGCGCATCTGGATATTGTGGATGCGCTGGCAGCGGACGGCACCATCAAACGCATCTTCAACTGGGATTTCATCACCGGCACGGATGCTTCCGAAAGCAGGCCAGAGCAGGCCGGCATGGGCGTGGCGATCCTCGGCTCATTCTTCATGATGCTGGTGGTGCTGCTACTTTCACTGCCCATCGGCGTTGCCGCCTCGATCTATCTTGAGGAATTTGCGCCGCAAAACATGTTTACAGACTTTATCGAGGTGAACATCTCGAACCTCGCGGCGGTGCCGTCCATTGTGTTCGGTATTCTGGGCCTTGCGGTGTTCATCCAGTTTGCACATCTGCCCCAATCAGCCCCCATCGTCGGTGGCTTGACGCTGACCTTGATGACCCTGCCGACCATCGTGATCTCCACCCGCGCCTCGCTCAAGTCGGTACCACCGTCGATCCGAAGCGCGGCACTGGGGGTTGGCGCGTCCAAAATGCAGTCGGTGTTCCACCATGTATTGCCACTGGCGATGCCAGGTATCCTGACGGGCACCATCATCGGTCTGGCACAAGCGCTGGGGGAAACCGCGCCGCTTTTGTTGATCGGCATGGTGGGCTATATCGCCACCAACTATCCTGATGGCGTGGCCTCCGGCTTTCTTGATCCGAACTCGGCAATGCCCGCGCAGATCTTTGAATGGGCCAAACGTGCGGATCCGGCCTATTACGAGCGGGCCTGGGGCGGTATCATCATCCTGCTGGTGTTCCTGCTGACCATGAACCTGATCGCGATCCTGCTGCGCCGCAGGTTCGAGCGGCGCTGGTAGGGAGAACAACAAATGAGAGACAATTTCAGAGCGGAGAACGACGTGACCACAAATGCCGTCAAAATCGCGGCCCGCAACGTGCAGGTCTACTACGGTGAAACCCATGCAATCAAAGATGTGAGCGTGGACATCGAGGATAAGACAGTGACCGCCTTCATCGGGCCATCAGGCTGTGGCAAGTCCACCTTCCTGCGCTGCATCAACCGGATGAACGACACCATCGACATCTGTCGGGTCGAGGGAGACATTCGCATCGACGATGAGGATATCTACGACCGCCGGGTCGATCCGGTACAGCTGCGTGCCAAGGTGGGCATGGTGTTCCAGAAACCCAACCCGTTCCCCAAGTCGATCTATGACAATGTGGCTTACGGGCCGCGTATTCACGGGCTGTCCCGCAACAAGTCGGAGCTGGACGATATCGTCGAGCGCGCCCTGAAACGCGCGGCCATATGGAACGAGGTCAGGGACCGCCTCCACGCACCCGGCACCGGACTGTCGGGCGGCCAGCAGCAGCGCTTGTGCATCGCCCGCGCGGTGGCCACGGAGCCTGAAGTTTTGCTGATGGACGAGCCCTGTTCGGCGCTCGATCCGATTGCAACTGCTCAGGTCGAGGAGCTGATCGACGAACTGCGCCAGAACTACTCGGTGGTGATCGTCACCCACTCCATGCAACAGGCCGCGCGGGTCAGCCAGAAGACCGCGTTCTTTCACCTCGGCAATCTGGTAGAATTCGGCGAGACGGACAAGATCTTTACCGCCCCCGAAGACCCCCGCACCGAAAGCTATATCACTGGACGAATTGGATAAATCATGCAGGATCAACATATTGCATCCGCTTTTGACCGCGATCTTGAGGCGGTACAGGCGCAGATCATGAAAATGGGCGGCATGGTGGAAAGCGCCATTCGTCTGAGCGCCAAGTCGCTGGAAACACGCGACGAAGAACTCGCAGAAGAAGTGCGTGCCGCTGACAAATCCATCGACGCGCTGGAGCACCAGATCAATGAAAGCGCTGCGCGCGTCATCGCCCTGCGTGCGCCAACGGCAATTGATCTGCGCCTTATTCTGAGCGTGATCAAAATCAGCGCCAATCTTGAGCGGATCGGCGACTATGCCAAGAACATGGCCAAGCGCACCGGCGTTCTGGCCGCCATGCCCACCATCAACGACGGTCCCAGCGCGATCCGGCGTATGGCGGGCACTGTAGAAGGGATGCTGAAAGACGCGCTTGATGCCTATATCCAGCGTGACGCGGCCCTTGCGCAGGATGTGATCGACCGCGACGAAGACGTGGATCAGATGTACAATGCCCTGTTCCGCGAATTTCTTACCTTCATGATGGAAGACCCGCGCAACATCACCGCTTGCATGCATCTGCATTTTATCGCCAAGAACACGGAACGGATGGGCGACCATGTGACATCCATTGCAGAACAGGTGGTCTATCTGGTGACAGGCGAACAACCCGAAGAGGGTCGTCCCAAAGCAGATAAAACCTCAGTGATTGTAAAGGCCTGACACCCATGTCCGTGATCCAGCCCCATGTCCTGCTGGTTGAGGACGAACCGGCGCAGCGCGAAGTACTGGCCTACAACCTTGAGGCCGAAGGCTATGCCGTCAGTCGCGCCGAAAACGGTGAAGAGGCGATGGTGCAAGTGGATGAGATCACCCCCGATCTGGTGATCCTGGACTGGATGATGCCGCTGATGAGCGGCATCGAGGTCTGCCGCCAGCTGAAAACGCGCGAGGATACGCGCAATATTCCGGTGATCATGCTCTCGGCCCGTTCCGAGGAAGTGGACGCCGTGCGCGGGCTTGAAACCGGGGCAGATGACTATGTCACCAAACCCTATTCCTTGCGCGAACTGATGGCCCGCGTGCGTACCCAGTTGCGCCGCACACGGCCGGGGGCCAGTGGCGAAACGCTCGCCTATCTCGACATCATGCTGGATCCTGAGACCCACCGTGTTACCCGCAACGGTCAGGAACTCAAGCTCGGCCCGACAGAATACCGGCTGCTGGCGACATTCCTGGAAAAGCCGGGCAGGGTGCTCAGCCGCGATCAACTGCTCGATCTGGTCTGGGGCCGCGATATCTATGTCGATACGCGCACCGTGGACGTGCATATCGCGCGGCTGCGCAAGGTATTGACACAGGCCGGCGGCGAAGACCCGATCCGAACGGTGCGCGGCGCGGGCTACGCACTGGGCTAACGTCAGGCGGTTTTCCCATTTCCCTGCTGTGGCGGCTGCGTTAGCCTGCTTGAAAACCAAGGGGAAATATATGTCCGGCATCACCGTCTTTCAGGCCAAGAAAATCATCACCATGGACCCGAACCGTCCCGAAGCGACGCATGTCGCGGTGCAGGACGGCAAGATTTTGGCGGTGGGTGACGCTACCTGTGCGGATGCCTGGGGCGACGTCATCCATGATGCACAACTGGCGGACGACATCCTGATGCCCGGCTTTGTCGAGGGTCATGCACATATGATGGCGGGCAAAATGTGGGACTTTGCTTATGCCGGTTATCACGACCGCATCGACCCCAAGGGCGAGATGCACAAGGGCATGACGACCATTGACGCCGTGATCGAACGCCTGAAAGAACGCGCCGCTGCTTTACCACCGGGGGAGCCATTGCTGGCGTGGGGATTTGACCCGATTTTTCTGACCACCGAGCGGCTGAACAAGACCCATCTGGACGCCGTCGCCAGCGACCGCCCCGTGGCCGTGCTGTTCTCGAATTTTCACTTGATGTGTGTGAACTCCGCGGCGCTGGAGCTGGCGCAGTACACCGCTGCAAGCAACATCGAAGGTGTGATCAAAGGCACCGACGGTCAACCCAATGGCGAGCTTCAGGAAATGGCCGCGATGTTCCCGGTCATGCGCCGCGTGGGGCTTGATTTCCGCGCTCTGTCGCAGGGCGAGGATGCACTGCGCTCTTACGCGGATGTCTGCCGTCTGGCCGGCGTGACCACGGTGACAGACCTCTATTCCACCATGGAAGATGAAGATCTCGACACCATGCTACGGGTTACCGGCGCGCCTGATTTTGGCATTCGCATCGTCCCTGCCTTGGGGGCAACCGGTGCGCAGCCAGAAGCACTGGCCAAACGCGCCCTCGCGCTCAAGGCCAAATCCACCGACAAGCTGCGCCTTGGCGCCGTCAAACTGATGACCGACGGCTCCATCCAGGGCTGGACGGGCCGCGTGAAATGGCCGGGTTATGTGGGCGGTCAGCCCAACGGCATCTGGAACACCACCCCCGAAGAGATTTTCGCGCTTTGCGAAGCGATGTACAAACACGGGGTGCAGATGCACATTCATGTCAACGCGGACGAGGCATCGGAAGTGTCGCTCGACGCCTGCGAAGCCGCAGCGCGCAAACATCCCTGGCCCGGTGCGCGGCATGTGTTTCAGCACTGCCAGATGATGGGCTTAGACCAGTTCAAACGCGCTGCCGATCTGGGCATCTGCACCAATATCTTTGCAAACCATCTGTGGTATTTTGGCGATCAGCATGTCGCCCTGACCATCGGCAAGGACCGCGCAGAGCGGATGAATGCTGCACGTTCCGCATTGGACGCGGGCGTGAACGTCGCTATCCACTCTGACGCGCCTGTCACTCCGATGGGTCCGCTTTTCACCGCATGGAGCGCGGTGAACCGGCAAACGATGACCGGACAGACCTTGGGTGCCGCGCAAAAGATCACCGTCCCGGAAGCGCTGCATCTGATCACGCTGGGCGCAGCTTATACGCTGAAACTTGATGACGAGATCGGCAGCATCGAGACCGGCAAGATCGCTGATTTCGCCATTCTGGGCGCTGATCCTTTGGCTGTAGCCCCCGAAGACCTCAAGGACGTGCCCGTGCGCGGTACTGTGTCGGGCGGGCGGGTGCTGCGCGCATGACAACTTTGCCGCTTACGGTGATCAGCGGCTATCTGGGGGCGGGCAAAACCACGTTGATCAATCGTATTCTGGCCGATCCACAAGGTTTGCGCCTGATGGTCATGGTCAATGACTTCGGGGCCATCAACATCGACCAATCGCTGATTGCGGCCATGGGTGAAGACGTGATTGCCCTGACAAACGGTTGTGTCTGTTGCACGATGGGGGCCGATCTGTTCATGGCCTTGGGCGACGCGCTGGACCGCCGTCCGCGACCCGATCACCTGATCATCGAAGCAAGCGGCATCGCGGACCCCAAATCTATCGCGAACGCGGCTATTGCAGAACCCGATTTGCGCTATGCCGGGATCGTCACACTGGTCGATGCGCTGAACATCGAAACGCTTATTGCCGACCGCTTGGTCGGTCCACAGGTCCGCCAGCAAATCGCCGCGGCCGACATGGTGGTGCAGACCAAACGTGACGCAAGAATGCCTAAACTCGATGACGCCTTTGCGAAGTTCGACCTTCCGCTGCCTCAAATCCTGCCTGAATATGCTCTTGGCCTTTTGATGCTGGGCCGCATTGAACCAAGCCCACAAACGACCCCGGTGGGGCATCCGGCCTATACTACATGGCACTGTCATGAGGATCGACTTCTGGATCACGGTCAGCTTCTGACCGCGCTGGATAACCGTCCTGCGGGGCTTTACCGGCTCAAGGGGTTTGTGCGGACCGATCAAGGCCACTTTGAACTGCATATCGTCGGGCAGCATGCGGATTTGCGACCGGTGATGTCCCGGCCCGAACCCGCCATCGTGGCACTGGGCCCGGCAGACAGAATTACCGCGACACAGATCGAAAGCTGGTGGCAGGCAATTACATAGAACGGAGACACATCTGCGTATCCGCTCCAATTTGACCGAATTAGGCTAAGAGAGCACCGCAATCTTTACGCAGGCTTTACGCCTTTCCCTCACCTAAGGATCGACCCAAACGCCAGGCGGAACCTGTGCGCGTGAGGGCGGGGCAGTGAGGAATGCGATCAATGCAAAACGCGGTGGACGGTGCGCCAAGGCCCCCCAGAACAGCCCATGTTGCCAAGCGTGTTGTGATCGTCGACGATTCACGCGCAATTCGCAACTGGCTGCGGGCTGTGCTGGCCGCAGATCATCGATTGGAGGTCGTAGGAGAGGCGGATTGTGCCGATGCCGCGCGCCGCGTGATCCGGGAAACCCAGCCGGACGTGGTCACCCTTGATATCGAAATGCCCGGCATGAGCGGGCTGGAGTTTCTGGACAAACTCATGCGGCTTAACCCTTTGCCCGTTGTCATGATCTCTGGCTCTACGGCTGAAAACTGTGATGCCACAATCACGGCTCTGACCCTCGGTGCAGTAGATTGTCTGCTGAAACCGAGCAACGGCGCGGATGAAGCCGTGATGCGCCATATCTCGAAGCGGGTGTTCTCTGCCAGTTGCAGTCAGGTCCAGCAAAGCCGCAAGGCCCAAGTCACCGACCGGTTGCGTGAAACGATGAAGCTCTCCAAACGAACGCCGCTCGTGTTGATTGGTGCATCGACAGGCGGCGTTGCGGCGCTCGGAGAAGTTTTGAATGACCTGCGCCCTGACGGCCCCCCGGTGGTCATCGTTCAGCATATGCCAGCTAAGTTCCTGCTAAGTTTTGCGCAGGTCTTGAACCGTGATTTACCACAGGACGTGGCCATCGCGCGGGAAGCCGAGCCCTTGATGGTGGGACAGATCCGCCTCGCGCCTGCCATGGGCCAGCATACACGTATTGAACGGCAAGGCGGCATCTGGTCTTGCCGCCTTTCGGATAATATCGAAAATGCGCTGCATTGTCCCTCGGTGGATGTGCTCTTCAACTCAGCGCAAGACTACGCGACCGACATCATTGCCACGCTGCTGACCGGTTTGGGCAAAGACGGCGCGAACGGTATGCTTGCCCTGCGAGAGGGCGGCGCGCAGACCTTTGGACAGGATGCCGCCACCAGCGTCGTTTACGGCATGCCGCGTGCGGCTTACGAAATCGGTGCCGTTGGGAAACAACTGCCGCTCCACAAACTGGGTCCGGCGATCAACCGCGCGGTCGCCAGCCACGCGAAAGCAAAACCAGGGCGGGCTGGATCATGACCGGCGGCCATGTCATCACTCAAGGCGAACACTACGTCTCCGCCGATCCGCAGGCGACCATCTCAACCTTGTTGGGGTCGTGCGTCGCCTGTTGCCTTTGGGATCCCCTGGCGGCGGTCGGCGGCATGAACCATATTTTGTTGGCCACAACGTCGCGCAATGCTGCCAGATGCGACCTGGTCGGGGTCAACGCGATGGAACTATTGATCAACGATTTGTTGAAGCTGGGCGCACGCCGGGACCGCCTGAAAGCCAAGCTCTTTGGTGGAGCGCAGATGATCAACGGGTTGTCTGAAATTGGACCAGCAAATTGCGCTTTCGCGACAGGCTTTCTCGAGCAGGAATCTATCCCTTGCGTATCGCAATCTCTGGGTGGTGAATTTGCACGCCAGATCATCTTCACGCCATCAAGCGGTGCCGTGCGGGCCAAGACAACCCGAGGGAGACCAGCAGAGGCCCCGCCACGTCCGGCACCCGCCATCGGAAACGATCTCGAACTGTTTTAATATTGGGCAGGGTACTCGCGGACTTCCTCGCGCCCCTCTTCAACAGGTCTGCTGCGATATGCGGATTGTAGCATTGGGTTTGATCGAAGGTAAGCGCTGAGGGTGTTGAGATTTTCGCGTTTCTGCTAGGTATCCACTAACGAGATTGCTAAGTTATCAGAACAAGTCCACCTCACCAACAGCCGCAGGCATCTGCATCTGTGCCGTATTGTATTTTGTCGTAGGTGCCAGCAGTTGGCGCGTCTCTTCAAGCCGCAAACGGTCTGCAATGGAACCGGCATCCATTGATCCCTGACCATCAGACAAAAACAACGATAAGAGCGCAGCATCCTCCAGCGACTGCCGCACATAGTCGAGCCGCTGCAACCTGTGAACCGTGGCCATATCTCTCAACTCCGAAACGGCGAGGCCATCGCCCAGAGCATGCTCTATGCGAAAGACCTCTGCCGCAAGATGATCCAACTGGCCGGACAAACGCCTTAGCACGTCGTCCCTCGTTGCGCTGTTTTCCTGTACCACACGTTCACTCACAAGCGGCCAACCACCGCCTCGATACAATTGCGCAATTCCTCTGGCTGAAACGGCTTCTTCAGGTAATTGTTCATCCCCAGTTTTTTCCCGTGGTCAATGATTTGCTGTTCGGCCCGTCCGGTGATCAATACAAAGCCGACGCCTTTGGTCTTGGGGGTTGCGCGCAAATAATGCAAAAGCTGCAACCCGTCCATTTCCGGCATATTATAATCGGAAATCACAAGATGTGCCGGATGGGTTGCAAGCGCCTGAAGCGCCTGTTTTCCATTCTCGGCGGTGGCGATATTACGCACGCCAAAGGCATCTAACGCTTGGGTGATAAGCCCGCGGCTTGTGGACATATCGTCCACCACCATAATCCGCAACTGATCGCGCAATGCCATTTCTCTATCCCTCGCTTTGCTTTTGTTTTTCTGGCCGCGCTGTCGATTTCAACGCGTGGCAAGGTCGATAAGTCGTCGGTCCTGTGCATGTGAACCCATAGCGTTCAGGCTCCGCAATCCGTTCGGAATGACCAAGTAAAAGGACGCCATCGGGTGCCAGTGCATTCAGGAAACTCGGCCAAAGCTTTTCTTGCGTCCTTTGGTCGAAGTAGATCACGACATTCCGGCAAAAGATGATGTCAAAGCGCTTGCGCATGGGCCAGGGGGACAACAGGTTCAGCTCATTCACTCGGATCACATCCGTTAAAACCGGCTTGGCGATATAGCTCGGCTCATGACCTGCTTCGGTTGTTTGATCAAAATACTTCTTAAGCATGTCCGGCGAAATGCCCCGCACCAACCGTTCCGGATAGGTGGCCTTTCGCGCGAATTGAACGACTTCCGGATCGATATCAGTTGCCAGAATGCGCAGATCAAGCCGGGCGACATCAGGAACGTGATCCAGCAGCGTCATCGCCGCGGAAAGCGCCTCCTGTCCATTGGAGCAACCCGCCGACCATATGCGCAATTGCCCTCCGGCCCGCAGTTTTGGCAAATGCCGGTCGAGTTCAGCCCGCAGCACATCAAAGTGGTGACTTTCGCGAAAGAAATGTGACACGTTGGTTGTGAGAGCCGAAATCAGATTGCGCCGTTCTCCCTGACCCGCATCCGATTGAACCAAGCTGCAATAAGCTGCAAAATCAGCCAGTCCCAAATCGCGTAGCCGGTGGCGTAACCGCGACTGGATCATCGAGCTTTTTTCCTGAACAAGGGTCAGGCCGCTTTCCCGATATGCAAGATCTGCAATCGCACGAAAACTCGCTGGATCAAGGTCAGCCTGTTGGCTGGCAGAGGTGCTCATGCCGCGGTCCTTTCGATGGTCCCGACAGTGGCGGCAAGGTTCAATACGCGGATCATGCGTTCGTCAATCAAGGTAAGCGAGCTGACCACACCTTCCGATGCTCCTGATGACAATTCAGGCGGGGGCTGCAGGTCTTCGCCAGTGACTGCCACGATATCGGAAACCGCATCGACCAGCAGACCGGTCATCACATCCTCGGATTTGACGACGATGATCACGTTGCGTTCATTTTCCTCGCGCGGCGGCAATCCAAGGCGCAGACCCAGATCCATGACCGGCAAAACGGTCCCGCGCAGGTTAATCACCCCTTTCATATAGGCCGGTGCGTGGGGCAATTGTGTCGCATGGGTCCAGCCTCTGATCTCGCGCACCGACATAATGTCGAGCGCGTATTCCTGCTCGGCCAGCCGGAAGGTAAGCAATTCCATATTGGCGCTCAGTACGGTCTCGGTCATGCGGAAACTCCTTGTGTTTTCAGCGGGGGTGAGGGGGCAAGGGCGGTGGCACCCGCGTTGGCGATCATGTCGCTCGGGTCGAGGATCAACGCGATCTGACCGTCACCCAAGATGGTCGCGGCAGCGATGCCGGGCGCGCGGTGAAAGCTATCGTCTAATCCCTTGATCACCACTTGACGCTGGTCGAGGATGTTATCGATCAGCAAGGCCGTGCAGCTTTCATCCTCCTGCGCGATCAACAGGACAACTGCACCGTCGAAATTCTGCAATGGCTCACGGTAGCCCAAGGAAGCACCCAAGTCGAAAAGAGGGACAAAGCCACTGCGGACTTCAATCACCTGATTGCCCGGGCGCACCATCTGGACGTCCTGGTTTGAAAGCGTCAGTGTCTCGACCACAAGGTTGAGGGGCAGCACCAACGTTTCACCGGCGACCTTAATCACCATGCCATCCAGAACCGCCAATGTGAGCGGCAAAGAAATAGAAAATGTGCTGCCTTCGCCGGGATTGGAGGTGATGGTAATGCGCCCCCCGAGCGCCTGGATTGAGGTGCGCACCACATCCATGCCGACACCGCGGCCCGATAGGTCGGACACGACAGAAGCCGTTGAAAAACCCGGAAGAAACAGAAGATTGTCGATTTCAGTATCGCTGAGTTGCGCGTCAGCGGGGATCAGCCCTTTGTCGATGGCAATCTGCAAGACCCTCGGTCGGTTGATCCCCGCGCCATCGTCGGAAATCTCGATCACCACCCGCCCGGAGCGATGCGCAGCGGACAGGTTGATTTGACCTTGCGCCGGTTTGCCGGCCGCAATCCGTTTTTCCGGCGTTTCAAGGCCGTGATCCACTGCATTCCGGATCATATGTGTAAGCGGGTCAGCTAGACGTTCAATCACGGTTTTATCGACTTCGGTGCCTTCACCAATCACGTTCAGGCGCACATCCTTGCTGACGGCTGCAGAAGATTCCCGCACAATCCGCGACATACGCTGGAACAGAGATTTGACCGGCTGCGCCCGGATCATCATTACGCTATCTTGTATGTCGCGGGTCAGGCGTTGAAATTCCTCCAGCCCGCTCATTGCATCAGAATGAGGCGACAGGCCCGATTGCTCGAGGCTTTGGCTGAGCATGGCCTGATTGATCACCAGTTCACCGACCAGATTGACCAGCCGTTCGATGCGGTCCAGATCCACACGCACCACGGATTTTGCAGCCGTCGGGGCAGTTGCGGCCCGCGCAGGTTGGCTTGGTTCGGCTGGATTCGGCGCGGCGGCCTGTGCCGGTTTCGGCGCAGTTGGGGCTTGGGGCGGATCAGGCGGCCGGGCTGGGGGGGGCGTATTTACAGTTTCGCTGGATATATCGACAATGGGCGAGACGGGTGTCTCATCCGTAGTGTCTCCATCTGATCCCCCATCGCCCGTCTCGCGCGCTATCTCGAGAACACACAGGCCTTCGACAAACTCGAAGATCGATCTGATTTCGGCCTCTTCAACATCGGTTTGCAGGTGGATTGTCCAGCTTAGGTGCGGGACTTCGGGCGTGATCTTGTCCAAATCGGGCAGGGTGGATGCATCACATGTTACCTTCAGGTCGCCCATCTGGCTCAAATTGCGGAGCAGCAATGCCGGTTCATTGCCCGTCTCGAACATTTCGGCCTGCGGTATGAACGTGATCGTGTAGGCGGTATCACCTGTGGGCGCGCCAAAGTCCGGCGGCGGCGGCAGCGCGTCGAGATCGGGGCAAGCAGCCTCTGTCTCATCCGAAGCATCACTCAGGTCAAGATCGAGGCTCAGGCCCATGGGCGCAAATTCGATCTCGGGCTCTTCGGCGTCTTCTTCCGGTACCGTATCGCCCAAGAACTGGTCCAGCGCACCAATCAGAACGGCGGTTTCGGCATCGGGCGCGTCGGCACCATCGCGACAGATGCGCACGAGGTCTGAGACATGGTCGGCAGCTTGAAAGAAAACCTTGAGCGCCTCGTCATCAATCGTAAGGCGACCTGCACGCACCTCATCCAGTACTGTCTCAAAACGGTGCGCAAACCGGACGAGCGCTTCAAGGCCAAAGGCGCCAGCGCCGCCCTTGATAGAATGAACCGCGCGAAATACCACATTGATCGTTTCGGAATCAGCGGCACCGTCATCGATGGTTTGCAGGCCATCTTGCAACGCTTCCAGCAACTCCTCACACTCAATAAAGAATGAGGCGCGGATTTCAGCCATTGGATCATTTTCTTCGCTCATAACCGGACCCTATCCTGCAACCATCTGCAAAGCCTTAACCAGCTTTTCCGGATCGAACGGCTTTACGATCCATCCGGTGGCCCCTGCGTCGCGAGCGCGTTTCTTCAATTCGGGGGCAGCTTCGGTTGTCAGGACAAGGATCGGCGTGCCCCTATGCTTGTCCTGCTCGCGTACCGCATCGATGAAACCGAAACCGTCCATACGTGGCATGTTGATGTCGGTGATAATCGCGTCCGGTTGAATACCTTCCAGTACCTCGATCCCGTGGACACCATCATCGGCGGTGTGCACCGTAAACCCTGATGGCAGCAGCGCCAGACGGATCATGTCGCGCATCGTTCGGCTGTCATCGACGGCTAGTATTTCAAGGCTCATACGGCACCTTCCGCAAGTGTTTCGGGGCTGAATCCCATCACCGCCATCTGTTCAAACACAGCATCGGGTACATTGATGATAGAGAACGGGAGGTCTGCTGCTTTTGCACTACGGGCTGCCGCGAGGCAGGACTGCAAACATAGCGCGCCGATCTGACTGACCGCGCCGAAGTCTAGGATGATCTCCTGACCCATAAGCTCAACCAGTTTAGCGTGCAACGCACCCACGGCACTGACATCCAGCTTGCCTTCAAGCACCACCGGCTCAGTCATTGCGCGCCTGGGAATTGAAAGGGTGACCAATAGTCATATGAACGCTCCGCAGTTGGGGACTGGGGCTGTTCTAGGGGGATTGACGTTAATTCTGGGTTACTGCCTGCACATGTTCAGGCAATTCGCAAAACTGGGTCGGATTGGGGGGCAAACAAAAGGCCTCCGCCAACAGCAGAGGCCTCGTTTCTTGCAAAATAGTGGGTCTTTAACCGCGGCGGCGACCCCCTTTGCGGCCTGCGCGACCCCGGCCTTCCTGACCTGCTTTCGGCGCAACCTTGTTGAATTTGATCCATTCTCCGCCATGAGGATCGCGGTCGAACAAAAAGTTTGCCGCGCGGATCGCCTCCATCTCCTTGCCCGGACGCGGCATCGTGCTGCCCATGCCAAACAATTGCACAAAAGCTTCGTCGTCCATGCCTTCGGGCAGAACCACGCCCAAGGCTTCCAGCTCGGCCTTCTTCTCAGCGATCTTGGTCGCATTGATCGGCAAGGCGACGGGATTCATGATGGCGGAGGTCATGCCGGCTCCCATCGCCATGGGCAAGAACGCGTTATTGATGCCGTGACGGTTGGGCAATCCGAAAGAAATATTGGACGCGCCGCAGGTCGTGTTCACGCCCAACTCCTCACGCAAACGACGCACCAGCGTAAAGACCTGATGGCCTGCCGTCGCCATTGCGCCGATGGGCATCACCAGTGGGTCCACCACGATATCATGCGCGGGAATGCCGAAATCCGCTGCCCGTTCCACAATCAGCTTTGCCACGGCAAAGCGCACATCGGGGTCTTCGGAAATACCGGTATCGTCGTTCGAGATCGCGACAACAGGCACATTGTACTTCTTGACCAGCGGCAACACCATTTCCAGCCGTTCTTCCTCACCCGTGACCGAGTTCAGCAGCGGGCGGCCTTCGCAGGCTTGCAGGCCCGCCTCAAGCGCACCGGGGACCGAGCTGTCGATGCACAGGGGCGTGTCGGTCACGGCCTGCACCCGTTTGATCATCTCGGGCATCAACATCGGCTCGACAAAGTTGTTGTCAGCGTACCGCGCATCTTCGGCCATTTTGTTCGAAAACACTGCGCCCGAGTTAACGTCCAGCACCGTGGCGCCCGCGTTGGCCTGTGCCACCGCATCGAACTCCACGCGGGAATAATCGCCGCGCTCCAACTCTTCGGCCAGGATCTTGCGGCCCGTCGGATTGATCCGCTCGCCGATAACGCAGAACGGCTCGTCAAAGCCGATAACGGCGGTTTTGGTTTTGGATTCGATAATGGTGCGGGTCATTCAGGGAAAGTCCTCGGACAGATGTGTTTCAGGCGGCGGGCTGTGCGGGAACGGCAGAGCTGCCGCCGTTCTCAATTGCCCAATTGGCGTTGGTCTTGATACCGCCAAGGGGGAAGAAATGCACGTGGCTGATGTTGAAATCAGGGCGCGCGGCCTTGTGCGCGGCCAGTTCTGCGACAACCTCCGTCGGCTCGTAGGGCAGCAGCAACTTGGTCACATCCATTGCCCGCTTTTGCAACACTTTCAGCGAGGGGCCAACACCGCAGGCAATGGCGAATTTGATCAGCGTTTGCAATTTGGCGGGGCCCGCGATGCCAATGTGCACGGGCAGGGTGATGCCCGCGTGTTTCAGACTGTCGGCCCATTCGATGATCGGCTGCGCATCGAACGCGAATTGCGTGGCGATGGCCATCTTGGCATCGGTACGGGTCTGGAATTCATTTTTCCAACGCAGAGCATTATCGACCTTGAGGCGGGTGCCGTCCAGATCGATGTCGCGGTTGCCTTCGGGGTGGCCCGCCACATGCAGACGCTCAAAGCCCGCTTCGTCAAACAGGCCCGTTTCCATCAACTGCATGGAGTCGCTAAAATCGCCGTGGGGCGTGGTGACACCACCTGCCAACAGCAATCCCTGCTTCACATCCGCTTCGCCTTGATACATGGCGATCCAATTGGCCAGCGTAGCGCGGTCCTTGATAATCCTCGCCGGGAAGTGCGGCATGACCTTGTAGCCATCGGCATTCAGCCGCTTTGCCGTGGCGACCATATCCTCGATCGGCGTACCTTCGATATGGGCGATGTAGACGCAGGTGCCGGCGGGCAAAAGCGCGGTGAAATCCTCGACCTTTTCTGCGGTGCGGGGCATCACCTCGATCGAGTAATCTTGCAGAAAGCTCTCGATCTCGGGGGTCGTGGTCGGGGCAGGCGGCTCTTTGCGGCGGAAATTCAGCAATGCCATGAGGGTGTCCTTCATCATGAGCGGCAGGCCTTAGGCCCGACCATCGTTGTCGATCAGCGTTTTCAAACGTTCTTTGTCGTATTCGGCATCGAGCCTCAGGGCTTCGGCATCCGCCACGGCATCAGCATCACCTTCGATGCTGAACGGCTCCGCCTTGCGCCAATCGGCCATATAGGCGTCGCTGTCCTGCGCCCCGATGCGCATCGCAACCCGGTCGATGGCCTGCTCAAACCGCTCTGGCAGGGGGCGTTTGGAGCCGCGACGGCCCTTACCCACAATCACCTGAGCGGGAATGTCGCGCCAGTACACTATTGTCACATCGACCATCGGATGATTCCTCGCCTGTCTTTCATCGGTCTAACCGTTGAAGGCTGCCGCGCTGTGCCGTTTTTCGACTTCACAGGGGCTTTCCGCGACCCCTGTGCTGACACTATGCAGGTTAGCGACCACAGCCCGGAACCGCGAGGGGCGCAGCCGCCCATAATTCTCACATTCATTGTGAGGTCTGCCACAAATTACCCGTCCGCCGCGACGCCTTGCCGCTTGCGTGCGACCACCGGCCCGAGTAGCGTGGGGACAACTCGAAATGAAAGGCGCGAACCATGGCGCCACAGCGTCCCAAAGGTGCGGGCGCGCTCGATAAGGACAAACAGTCGGCTCTGAGCCCCGCGCCAGTTCCGCCCAGATCGTCCGAGCTATACGCGGCCCTCGATCTGGGCACAAATAGCTGCCGCATGTTGATCGCCCAGCCAAAGGGCAGCGGATTTCATGTGGTGGACAGCTTCTCGAAGTCCGTCCAATTGGGGGCAGGGCTCGAGAAAACCGGGCGCTTGTCGCGCGGGTCCATGACGCGCACCCTCCAAGCATTGCGCATCTGCCAGCAGAAGCTGCGCCGCAACAAGGTCAAAAGGATGCGCCTTGTGGCGACCGAGGCTTGCCGCCGCGCGTTGAACGGCGCGGATTTCATGCGCCGCATCCAGCGTGAAACCGGGCTGACGCTCGACATCATCAAGCCGGAGGAAGAAGCCCAGCTTGCGGTGATTTCCTGTGCGCCGCTGGTCAGCCGCAAGACCGAAAACTTACTTGTGGTAGATATCGGCGGCGGATCAACCGAACTGGTCTGGATCGACATCTCGAAAGTACCCAAGGCCGACCGCGCACAATCCATCATGCGGTTGCACTCGGGCTTTGATCAAACTGCAAGCGACATACCGGCCGCCAAGGTGGTCGACTGGATCTCGGTTCCCTTGGGGGTCGCCACGCTGCGCGATCAATTTTTCGACGTCGAAGACGATGCCGCACGGTTTGCCCTGATGTCGTGGTTCTTTGAAGAGAACCTCCAAGACTTCACGCCTTATCAATCCGCACAACCCCAAGAGCGGTTCCAGATCGTCGGCACATCTGGCACTGTGACCACTGTCGCGGCAAGTCATCTGGGACTGAAACGCTATGACCGAACCAAGATCGACGGCTTGCGCATGACTTCGGACCAGATCGACAAAGTGATCCATTCCTATCTTGCGATGGGACCGGGGGGCAGACGTTCGGACCCGCGCATTGGCACGGACCGGGCAGCCTTGATCATGTCAGGAGCGGCAATCTTGCAGGCGCTGATGCGCTGCTGGCCCACCGACCGGCTTAGCGTCGCCGACAGGGGCCTGCGTGAGGGTCTGCTTTATGCACAAATGAGCGCCGATGGTGTGCTGGAAGAAGGAATGTACTGAGATGGGCAAGACACCGACAGGTAAGAACACATCGGGGCGCGGCCAGCGTGACCTGAAGGTCAAGGTCAAGTCCGCACGCGGGCGCACCACCAGCTCCACACGCTGGTTGCAGCGGCAGTTGAATGATCCCTATGTCAAACGCGCCAAGGCTGAAGGGTACCGGGGCAGGGCGGCGTTCAAAATCATGGAGCTGGACGACAAGTTCCGTTTTCTGGTGCCGGGCGCACGAATTGTCGATCTGGGTGCTGCACCGGGGGGCTGGTGTCAGGTCGCGGTCAAACGCGCCAACATTCTGGGTGAACGCGGCGGCAAGGCGGTTGGCACCATTCTGGGCGTCGATCTGCAAGAAATGGAGCCGATTGCCGGCTGCGAGCTACATGTGCTCGACTTCATGGATGAAGGTGCGGACGATCAGGTCAAGGAATGGCTGGGTGGCAAGGCCGATGTGGTGATGTCGGACATGGCGGCCTCATCTTCAGGACACAAAAAGACCGACCACCTTAAGATCATCGCGCTCTGCGAGGCGGCGGCTTACTTTGCATTTGATGTATTGGATGATGGCGGCACCTTTGTTGCAAAGGTTCTCGCGGGTGGCGCGGAAGGAGACCTCCAAAAGCTTTTGAAACAACGCTTTACCAAGGTTCACAACATCAAGCCGCCCTCCAGCAGGGCGGACAGTTCGGAAAAGTTCGTTGTCGCCACCGGCTTTCGCGGCGATCTGGCGGGGGCCGACACAGACTGAGACAGCCCGAATTCACCGCCCCTTAAAGATTTCAAGCATAGGCTGCGGCCACCATAGTTTGAGATCAAAAGGAACGGTCATGCTCAGAAAAACGCTTCTTGCCTTTACGCTCTTCGCGGCCCCTTCAGCCCATGCTGCCGAAGTGCCTCCGGCAATGTCGCAATATATCTATGGGGATCTGATGGCATGGGTAAACAACGACCAAATTGTGCAGGCCATTTCCGCGCAAAACCGAAGCATAGGCGAATTGAACCAGACCGAGATCATCGCCCGCGACGGCATCTGGCGGACGGAGATCGGTGAGACCGACAGGCCCACAGTCAACGCCGTCCTGAATGCACCGCTCTCCGACTTTCTGCGCAGCCGCCAGTCGGAATCGAATGGCCGCATCACAGAGGTCTTTGTCATGGACCGCTACGGCCTGAACGTCGCGGCCAGCGATATGACCTCGGACTATTGGCAGGGGGACGAAGCCAAATTCACCGAAACATTCGCCAGGGGTTCCGGCGCGGTGTACATCGGCGACATCGAACTGGATGAAAGCTCCCAGACCTATCAGGGTCAGGTGTCCTTTGCCGTGACCGATCCTGAGACAGGCAGTGTCATCGGGGCCATTACGGTCGGCCTCAATGCGGAGCCTTTCTATTAAATTCTAGCGCTATCGCATGAAGAAGTGACCGCGCAAGACCCCGAAGGTTCGGCCATAGATAGTATGGCCGTTCTGATTCCAGAAAAATCTATTCGACAATCCGAAAAGCGTGCCGCGCTGAGCTTAGTCGTCTTTGGTGCGGATCGAGAAAGACGGGGAGCGCCGAGCAGGCTTTTTCCCGATCTTGCCGGTGTCACCCAAAGGACGAAGCGATGAAAGCCCGCGCAAGATCATCTTGTCAGCTGTGTTCTCATCCAGATACTTTTCCTGAACCGCCCTTTGCGCCGCATTTGGTCTTCGCGGTTTCGATTGCCGCAGCAGTTCAAACATCTTCGCATGACGCGAGCGGGGTTTGGGATCGGTCTCGTTCATAGCAGCCGTCAGTTTGTTGCAGGCTTTTGGCTATGCGCGGAATATGGCTGCGTCAAGACAAGGACAGGGCCAAAGCGCGACCACCAAGCCGCGCTCACGCCACCTTTTACGCCTGCACGTAGCCGCTGATTGAGAACTTACCCAAGCACCTCGGCCACCGCGTCACGGGTGGCAGCCACCACGATATTGGCTTCTTCTTTGGTCAGCAAAAAGGGCGGGGCAAAACCCAGAATATCGCCCTGTGGCATGGCCCGGGCGATCACCCCCCGCTCCAGCATGGCTGCGACCACACGCGGTCCGACCTTATCGCCCGCATCGAAAAACGCACGATCTTCGCGGTCTTTGACCAATTCAACCGCGCAGAGCATTCCGGCACCGCGTACTTCGCCCACATGGGCATGATCGCCCAAAGCCTCCTGCATTGCGCTGTTCAGATAGGCACCGACACTGCCCGCATTGGCGACAAGATCAAGCCGGTCCAGCAGCTTCAGGTTCGCCACCCCCGCCGCAGCACCAATGGGATGCGCGGAATAGGTCCAGCCATGGCCGAAGGGGCCGAATTCATCTGTGCCTTGCTCCAGCACAGCCCAGACTTTGTCTGACACCACCGACCCCGACAGCGGCGCATAGGCCGAGGTCAGTCCCTTGGCGATTGTCATCAGATCAGGCCGGATGCCGTAATGATCAGACCCCATCATGGTGCCCAAGCGTCCAAAGCCGGTCACAACTTCATCTGCAATCAACAATATGTCGTGCCGGTCCAGTACCTCCTGGATCGCGGGCCAGTAGCCTTCGGGCGGCGGGACAATCCCGCCTGTGCCCAGCACCGGCTCTCCGATAAAGGCGGCGATTGTATCGGCCCCCTCGCGGGCAATCAGGGCTTCCAGCTTGGCCACGCAATCGGCAGTAAACGCGGCCTCGTCCATATCGCGGTCGGGACGGCGATAGAAATAGGGCGCTTCGGTGTGCAGCACGCCTGCCAAAGGCAGGTCAAACTTGCGGTGGAACAGATCAAGTCCAGTCAGCGAGCCGGTCATCAGTCCTGAGCCATGATAGCCGCGCCAGCGCGAGATAATTTTTTTCTTCTCGGGCCGTCCCAGCACGTTGTTGTAATACCAGACGAGTTTGATGTTGGTCTCGTTCGCATCCGACCCGCTCATCCCGTAGTAGACGTGGTTCATGCCTTCAGGAGCCCGTTCCGCAATCATCCGCGATAGGGTAATCGACGCCTCGGTCCCGTGTCCGGCGTAGGAATGGTAATAGGCCAGCTCATGCGCCTGTTCCGCGATGGCATCTGCGATCTCGGCATGGCCGTAGCCTACGTTTACGCAATAAAGACCGGCAAAAGCATCAAGCGAACGCTTGCCCTCGCGGTCGGTGATATAAACGCCTTTGGCATCTGTGATGATCCGGTTGCTGATGTCATGGCGGGCGAATTGCGCCAGATGTGTGGATGCGTGAAAGAAATGATCGTGGTCCCATTGGGTCAGCTGATCGTTGGTCAAGGCCTTGTTCATCTGTTGCTCCTTTATTCATCGCACGCGTTGGTCCTCCAAATCGCTAGTCTATTTCACCCTCTCCGACCACCCCCCAAGGCGGGGTGACACACCATTCAGAAAGACGAGCGTCAAAGACCGCTTGTCAATTGCACTCAAACGCAAGACCATTTCCAGTGGGACGCAGCCGCTGTGGTACGAGGGACAAACCATGACGACATTTGAAAAGAACTTCACCACAGCCGAGTACACCCGCCGGATCGCCAAGACCCGCGTGGCGATGGAGGCACGGGGTCTCGACGCGATTGTCGTTTGCGATCCCTCGAATATGTCCTGGCTGACGGGGTACGACGGGTGGTCCTTCTATGTCTATCAAGGGGTGATCCTGACCCATTCGGGCGATCCAGTCTGGTGGGGCCGGGCGATGGATGCGCTGGGGGCAGCGCGGACGGTCTTTATGACCGGTGCCGATCACATCCGCGGCTATGACGATACCTTTGTGCAAAACCCCGACAAACACCCGATGCAGGAACTGGCGACCCTCTTGACCGAGTTGGGATTGGAAAACGCCCGCATCGGTGTCGAGATGGACAACTATTACTATTCCGCCGCCGCCCATGTCGCACTGGCTGGCGGCCTGCCGCAGGCGACGCTGTCGGATGTAACGGGGCTGGTAAACTGGCAACGCGCCATCAAATCCGAACGCGAGATCGAATACATGCGCCGCGCGGCCCGGATCGTTGAAGCGATGCACGCCCGAATTCTTGAGCTTGCCGAACCCGGCATGCGCAAAAATGATCTGATCGCCGAAATTTATGCCACCGGCATCCGGGGGGCGGACGGGTTCTGGGGCGATTACCCGGCCATTGTGCCGATGGCACCTTCGGGACTGGATGCAACCGCGCCCCACCTGACATGGGATGACCGTCCGATGCAGACTGGGGAGGCCACGTTTTTCGAGATCGCAGGCGCGCACCGCCGCTATCAATGTCCGCAATCGCGCACGCTGTTTCTGGGCGAAGTACCGCAAAAGTTTCGGGATGCCGAAAACGCCGTGCTGGACGCGATCGAAGCGGGGCTTGCGCAGGCCAAACCGGGCAATCAGGCCCAGGACATCGCCAATGCCTTCAATGCCACACTCAACAAGGCCGGCTTTAGCAAGGACAGCCGCTGTGGCTATGCCATAGGCATCAGCTATCCCCCCGATTGGGGCGAACGAACGATCTCTTTCCGGCGTGGCGACACCACGGTTCTGGAACCCGGCATGACCTTTCATTTCATGCCTGCGCTCTGGCTTGACGACGGCGGACTTGAGATTACGGAGCCTATTCTGATCACCGAAGAGGGCTTTGAGTGCCTATGCACAACGCCCCGTGAACTATGGGTAAAAGCATGACCGACAACCCCATCAAACCGACTATTCCACTGGATGTGGAGGGTGTGCATCACGGTTTCCTGAAACTCCCTCACAGTCGCAATGACAGTGCATGGGGCTCTGTCATGGTGCCTATCACGGTGATTGCAAACGGGCAGGGGCCGACGGCGCTGCTGACAGGCGCGAACCACGGCGATGAATACGAGGGACCGATTGCCCTGCAAGAACTTGCGGCCACCCTGTCGGCAGAAGACGTCACCGGGCGGGTCATCATTCTGCCGATGATGAACCAGCCTGCCTTTGCCGCTGGCACCCGTTGTTCGCCCATTGACGGGGCCAATATGAACCGCAGTTTTCCGGGTCGTCCGGATGGGACCGTGACGCAAAAGCTGTGCCACTACATTGCCACGCAATTGGTGCCACTGGCCGATCTGGTTCTGGATTTCCATTCAGGCGGCAAGACGTTGGATTTCCTGCCGTTCGCCGCTGCTCATGTGCTGGATGATAAGGAACAAGAGGCCGCCTGCATGGCGGCGATGCAAGCTTTCAACGCGCCGTTTTCCGTTCGCATGTTGGAGATCGACAATGTCGGCATGTTCGACACCGAGGTAGAGCGTCAGGGCAAGGTCTTTGTCACCACCGAACTGGGTGGCGCAGGCACCGCCACCGCCCGGAGCGTGGCGATTGCCCGCAAAGGCATCCGCAATCTGCTGATCCATGCGGGCATTACCCAAGGTGAGGTCGACAGCGCCCCCAGCGCCCAGCTCGACATGCCCGATGACAGCTGTTTCGCCTTTGCAGAAGAGGCGGGGTTGGTCGAATACCTGCATGATCTTGGCGCTGACGTTGCGAAAGGGCAAGCTATCGCGCGAATATGGCCTGCAGACCGCAGTGGCGTTGCACCCTGCTTGTGCACAGCACAGCGGGACGGCGTTCTGACCGCACGGCATATTCCGGGATTAATCAAGATCGGCGACTGCCTTGCACTGGTGGCAAGCCGCACTAGCTAAGGATTGTCGACGCGCAGCTGACACCCCCCCGGACAAATCGCTTTGCGGTTGTCGAAGTGTTTCGCTACGGGAAGGCAAGGCCCGCGATCACACCCCACAGGCTCTCCACCCCCTTACCCGGAGTTATTCCATGTTGCTCGATGTAACAGTGTCTCTTGTCTATGCTGCGCTGCAGGCCTGCGATGCGCTTTTGCAAATCGAACCTACCACCGACAGCGCACAACGCTGCGATGATCCGCGTTTCCTGCTGATGTCAGGAACGGATGTGCGGATGTTCGAGGGGGAAGATACCGTTGGTATGCGCAGATGGATTTCGGTCAAAAACCAGCTGGACTGCCAGTACAAAGCTCAATTCGAGGTCAGCCGCACCGCTGCCGATCTAAGTGCGCTCGAAGAAACCCCGCGTCATCAACTGGCCGGTTCCGTGATCCAGTATCTGATGCCCTCGCGGTACTGCCAATCCGACCTTTTCCTTGATTTCACCGCCAGTCAGTTCGGTGGGCTGTCGGGCGGCGCGCGGGTGATGGCCATGCGCGACTGGGTGGCGCAGAATCTGACCTATGACAATTCCGTCAGCGATGCGGGTACCACGGCAACAGACAGTTTCTCCGCCCTGCGCGGGGTCTGCCGCGACTATGCCCATGTGCTGATTTCCTTGCTGCGTGCCGCAGGCGTTCCGGCGCGTTTTGTGAGTGCCTATGGGCCGGATGTGACACCGCAGGATTTCCACGCGGTGGTCGAGGTATTCCTTGAGGGAGCCTGGCATTTGCTCGATCCGACCGATATGGCCGCACCGGACGAAATTGTGCGCATATGCGTTGGACGTGACGCAGCCGATGCGTCATTTCTGACCTCATACGGCGCGTTGAACTTGCAAGAACAATCCGTCGATGTGCAGCGTGCCTGACCCTAGCTGACGATTGCCACGTCAACGGCTTGCGTATTCTTCTGCCCCCCAGAGGATCGCAAGTGACCGCGCACCGGCGAGACATCAGAATAGTCTCGCCCGTATCCGGCAACAATATGGTCACTCCCCACCAAAGTTGCATTGGTGGGGTCATACTCGATCCAGCCCTGATCCGGCCCGCACCATGCCCGCACCCAGGCATGCATCGCATCCGCGCCCTCAAGCTTGACACCGCCCGGCGGAGGCAAGGTGCGCAAATACCCGCTGACATACCCTGCTGGAACGCCGAGCGCCTGCAAGGCAAGGATCATGATGTGGGTAAAATCCTGGCACACGCCCCGGCGCAACCGAAAGGCCTCCGCCGCATCGGTATCCACCGTGGTCGCAGCAGCGTCGAAGGTCATGGCATCATGAAGGGCTTTGCCGATCCTGATTACATGATCCGCCGTACTAGCATTTGGATCAAAAAGGTCGCGGGCAAACTCCTGGATCGACGTATTGGCTTTCAGGCGCGGGGTTGGCCCGAGAAAATGCAGCGGCGAGCCGGAGCTGAGGTCGGTCAGTTGGTCATGTATTTTGCGCAAATAGGCCAAATCTGGTGACAGGTCCTGCCATTTCGGCGGGGGCAGCATTTCTACATGGCACGAAAGCCGGATCGACATCTCTGCGTGTCTGTCGCCATGGCTACATGTCATGACCGCATTGCCAAAAAAGTCGACTGCATCGCGGCGTTCGTCCGGCTCGGGCGAAACCTCAAGCAGATGGGTTGTCAACTTCTGCCGCCGCGCAAGCGTTCTGGGCAACACCCGCACCAGATGGCGGCTGTTGGCTGCGGGGTGATGATAGTAATGCGCGATGGTCAGGCGGATGCTGTAGATCATGGTCAGGCCAGATGCGAAGCATTCAGGGCGTCCGAAATGGCCCAGATGTCGTGTTTGACCTCTTTCAACATATCGGGCGAAATCTCGGAGGCGGTACTGGTCGCCAGATGCGTATCCAGCAACAGAATTTGCCGTGCGACACGGCTCATAACATGGCCCTCGACTTGCGCAGGCAGATTAGCAATGTGATCCTTGGTGCGGCTGATGTGATAGCGTACCGCCCTTGGATTCTGCGGATCAAGTGCCAGCAGGTTTGCAACCGACGCAGGCGATGCGGCGATTTGGAAACGGGTCCGGTGCGATACGATGCTGTCCCCGATCTCCAATGCCAGATCAAGTGCGCCAAGGGTGCGGTCCGCAGACAGACAGGCCGCCAGTAAATCGCACATATTTGCCGCGCGCTCCAACGAGATGCCGATACTCAGAAACCGCCAGCCGTCAGAACGGTACATATTCTCGTGCACAAGCCCGGCAAACCCTGTGATCTGGCGCAGCAGACTGCTGATCTCGACAGGCGTATCGTCCAGCGCGACCGGCCGCGCATCAAGCGCCTTGGCATGGCTGACAAGGCCGCGTAGGGCCATCATCCCGTCTGGCGAAAACCGGTCACTGATCCTTAAGGCCGATTGCAGCGCCAGCGCCAACGGTTCGCCAAATTGGGCGGCAATATCAGTCGCATTGGGTGCCACGCCGCCCAGCAGTTGCTTGCGCATAAAGGTCGGGCTGTTCCCGCTATGCTCGATCCCATCCGCGATCCGCGCGAAATACGCACGGAAGATGCGCATATTGTGCTCGGCGCGCTCCACATAGCGGCCCGTCCAGAACAAATTGTCGGCCGCACGGCTGGGCAGCACGTCATGGGTCAGACTACGGGTCACCGCGTTCTTCGAAACCGACAGTAAGCTCGGCGTCTCAACTTTCTTTGCGCTGGTGACCCAGACATCCGACACCAGACCACCACGCTGCATCGCAAGCGCCTTGGCATCACTGCCCGCGCTGATCCGCGCATAGCCGCCGGGCATTACAGCCCATCCGTCTTCTGTGCGTCCGAGGGAAATGCGGATACACATCGGGCGCGGCACCAAGCGCCCGTCCTCCCAGACTGGCGTCGTCGACAACGTTACGGCCTCTTGCCCGACAAGGTTATGCCCGTTGTCCTTCATCAAGTCAGCAAGCCGCTGCTTGCCGGGGCCATCGCCGGACTGACCAAAATGCGTCGTATGCGGGTCTGCCATCAAGGGCACGGTAGAGAATGCATCCCCCACCATCATCCGGTCGCTGTTGGCGACGACGTGATCGCGTTGGCTGTCCTGCCCGCACCACCATGTCGCGATATTGGGCAGCGCAAGGGCACGCCCCAGATGCGCCCGTGCGATGCGGGGAAAGAACGCCATCAAAGCACGGGTTTCCAGCACACCTGCGCCGACCATATTCACAGTCTTCAATGCACCGCTGCGGATCGCATCAACCAGACCGGCGGTGCCCAACATCGAGGTCGGGTCAAGCTCCAAAGGATCGAACATACTGCTGGGCAGGCGGCTCCAGAGCAGGCTTACGGGTTTCGGCCCCGCAACGGTGCGCACCATGGCCTTGCCATCCTTGACGATCAGGTCTTCGCCTTCGACGAGTAACAGGCCCAGATATCGCGCCAGATAGGAATGTTCGGCGTAATTCTGGTTCATGGTGCCGGGCGACAGCAGCGCCACCTCGCCATCCGTGCGGCCTTTGATATCCATCAACTGCTGCTGGAAACTCTGGAAGAACCCGGCAAGGCGCAGGATGTTGGCCCGCGCAAAGAAATTGGGGAAAACGCGACTGGTGGCGATCCGGTTCTCGATGGCAAAGCCCACGGTCGAGGGGGCCTCGACCAGATCGCTGATTACCCACCATTTACCATCCGGCCCGCGGCCAATCTCGAACGACAGACTGTTCAGCAAATGCTCCGCATTTTTGCCGGCACCCACCATCGGGCGCAGCCACGCGGGGTTCTGGCTCAGCAGTTTGGCGGGCAATTGACCATTGGCGACCAATTCATTGTCACCATAAAAATCCCGCAAGACATATTCCAGCAGGTTCGCCCGTTCGATCAGACCTTCCGAGATGACCTTCCATTCGTCTTCGCCCAGGATCACGGGCACATGGCTGAACGGCCATTCGCGCTCGGTTGACAGGGAATCGTCGTATTGGCGAAACAGCACACCCGCATCGCGCAGATACTGATCGCCCCGCGAAAACCGCGTTGTCAACGCATCGGGGGATAGGTTGCTGAGATGATCATAAAACGCCGCCCAGACCGGCTTGACCGTGCCGTCCGGGAACAGCATTTCATCGTTTGGCGCAGCCCCATAAGAGGCCAATAGCGGCGGCCCGCTTTGGCGGGGTTGTGAAGACATCGACGGGGGCATCGCCTAAAGGCCCGCCCTGCGGCGCAGATCCAAAGTCATCGGGAATTCCGGATGGGGCCGCTCGGGGACGGGCGGCGTTGTGCCGGGGGTGTGTCCCATTTTCTCAAACCTGCTCAAGCGTCGCGCCTCTGCTTCATTGCCATTGACGGGGAAGGTATCGAAATTGCGTCCGCCGGGATGCGCGACATGATAGCGGCATCCGCCTAAAGACGCACCCGTCCATGCGTCAAAGATATCAAAGGTCAGCGGCGCATCCACTTCAAGCACCGGATGCAGCGACATCGCAGGCTTCCAAGCCTTATAGCGCACACCGCCCACCTGCGTGCCATTGGCCGCGGTGGTCGTCATCGGCACGCAGCGTTGGTTGGCCGTCACGCGGTAGCGGTCGGGGTTGGCCCCTCGCAGCGTGACCTGCAACCGCTCGGTCGAACTGTCGGTATAGCGCACCGTGCCACCGATCGCACCGGTTTCCCCCATGACATGCCAAGGCTCCAGCGCCTGACGCAGCTCAAGGGTGATGCCCTCATAGGTGACCTCGCCGCAGAAGGGGAAGCGGAACTCGGCCTGTGCCTTGAACCAATCAGGGTCAAACGTCATGCCGTGACCCCGCAGATCGCCCAGCACCTCAAGGAAATCTTCCCAGATGAACGCAGGCAGCATGAAGCGGTCGTGCAGCGTGGTGCCCCAGCGGGTCAGATTGCCGCTGATCGGGTTTTCCCAGCACCTCGCGATGATGGCACGCAGCAGCAACTGCTGCGCAAGGCTCATGCGCGGGTTGGGCGGCATCTCGAAGCCCCGGAATTCGACCAGACCCAGACGCCCCGTCGGCCCATCGGGCGAAAACAGCTTGTCGATGCAAATCTCTGTCCGGTGGGTGTTGCCGGTCACGTCAATCAGCGCGTTGCGCAGCAGCCGGTCGGTCAGCCAGGGCGGCGGAGGTGTGCCATCAGCCGGAGGCCAGATCTGGTCCAGCGCAATTTCCAGCTCGTACAGCCCGTCATGCCGCGCCTCGTCGATGCGCGGCGCCTGCGATGTGGGGCCCACGAAAGTGCCGGCAAAGAGATAGGACAGGCTGGGATGGCGCTGCCAGAACAGGATCAGGCTTTTCAGCAGATCAGGACGGCGCAGAAACGGGCTGTCGCCGGGGGTGGCCCCGCCCACCACCACATGATTGCCACCGCCCGTACCGGTATGGCGGCCATCGGTCATGAATTTATCGGTGCCCAAACGGCATTGCCGCGCCTCGTCATAGACGGTTTGGGTCGTGTTTACACATTCGTCCCAGCTGGCAGCGGGGTGGATGTTCACCTCGATCACGCCGGGATCAGGCGCGATGCGCATCACCTCGACACGGGGGTCATGAGGTGGCGCGTATCCTTCGATCAGCACCTTGTGACCGATGGTTTTGGCCGCGCCTTCAACGGCTGCAATCAGCTCCAGATAATCTTCAAGCGTCTCGACCGGCGGCATGAAGACACACAGACGCCCGTCGCGAGGCTCTACCGATATGGCGGTGCGTACCCGTCCATTCAGGTCACCAAGCGTTTGCTCCACCCGTTCTTGGCCTGCCGTGGATTCAGTCCGCTGGGCCACGGGCTGAGCAGGCGTTTCAACAGCTGGTGCTTCGGGAGGGGCTGCGGGCAGGGGCGCACGCGGCTCCGTGGGGTCTTGCGGCACGATGAAGGGATAGTCGGTTTCCGGCACATGGGGCAGGGTGCCCAGCGGCAAGCGGTAGCCCACCGGACTGTCCCCCGCGACCAAGTAGACTTTGCCTCGACGCAATTCCCAAACTTCGGACAGCCAGCGGCTGGCGGCCCGGGCCTGCCAGCGCTGCACCGGCAGCACATAGCCCGCAGGCGTGGTCAGCCCGTGCTCGAACACCCGGGCGATACGCGCGCGTTCTTCAGGATCAGCGAGTTTGGAGTTTTCGGGCGTCACATTGGCGGGCAAGTTACCTTCCTTGATGATCCACTCGGCGGGGTCTTCATAGGCGGGCAGCACGTTTTGCGCAGGCACCTCAAGTCGCTCGGCAATGGCGCTGAGCAGGGCTTGGGCGTCCTCTGGACCCACATCTTCGCGGGTGTCTTCCTGTGCCAGCAGATCGGGATCGCGCCAAATGGGCTGTCCATCCTTGCGCCAGTAGAGCGAGAAGGTCCAGCGCGGCAAAGTCTCGCCCGGATACCACTTGCCCTGCCCGTAGTGCAGCAGCCCGCCGGTAGAGAACTTGCCCTGCAGGCGACGCATCAGCTTGTCGGCCAGACCGCGTTTGGCTGGGCCAACCGCGTCGGAATTCCACTCCGCACTCTCGAAATCGTCAATCGACACAAAGGTCGGCTCGCCACCCATGGTCAGGCGCACATCGCCAGCCTCGAGCCGCTTGTCGACATCCTTGCCAAGCGTGTTCAGCGCCTCCCATGCGTCGTCAGAAAACGGCCTGGTGATGCGCGGATGCTCGGCGGTGCGGGTCACCTGCATGTCGAAGGAAAAGTCCACATCCGCCGCACTCGCCACGCCAGAGATCGGCGCGGCATGTCGGTAGTGCGGCGTGGCCGCCAGCGGGATATGGCTTTCACCTGCCAAAAGGCCCGAAGTCGGGTCAAGCCCGACCCAGCCCGCGCCTGGCAGATAGGCCTCGACCCAGGCGTGCAGATCGGTGAAATCCTTGTCTGTGCCCGCAGGACCATCGAGCGCGACCAGATCAGGTTTCAGCTGGATCAAGTAGCCCGAGACAAAACGCGCCGCGATCCCGAGGTTGCGCAGCACCTGCACCAGCAGCCAGCTGGTGTCGCGGCACGACCCCGCCGCGCGGCCCAGCGTTGTCTCGGCGGTTTGCACCCCGGGTTCCATGCGTATCTCGTAATTTATTTCCTGGGACAAGCGCATGTTCAGCCCGACCAGAAAATCAATTGTGACCATCGGCTCACGCGGGACGGTTTGCAGAAAGCTCTCAAGCAGGGGGCCGACAGGATCACGGGCCAGATAGATGCTCAGGTCCGGCGCAATGTCATCGTCATAGGAGAAGGGAAATTCCTTGGCGCTGTCCTCAACAAAGAAATCGAACGGATTATAGACGGACATATCCGCCACCAGATCGACCTCGATCTTGAACTCACGCACCGGTTCGGGAAAGACAAAACGCGCCAGCCAGTTGCCATAGGGGTCTTGCTGGTGGTTTACAAAATGCGCCGAGGGCGAGACCGTCAGGCTGTGCGAGATCACCCGCGTGCGCGAATGCGGCGCAGGCCGCAAGCGAATGGACTGCGGGCCAAGCGTGACGGGCCGGTCGTATTTGTAGTGGGTCAGATGGTAGATGCTGGCGGTGATGGACATAAGGGTCCTCCTTGCCTTCACTATGAAGAGCGTGCCGCATTGCAGCAACCGTCAATTCGGTCGCAGCGCCGCGCGCAGACCAAACCGCCTGCTTTTGCGGCAGCACCCATTCAGATCAGGTATCAGCGGCGCGCAGACAGGGGCAGGGCGCATCGCGATAGATCTGACGCCCTGCCACTCGCGGGCCTACTGAAGTGTCAGAGGCCGTTCCGCGATGATCACCCGGTCCTTCCCGGCGAAGTACTTGATCGCGTAGTCTCCGGGCTCATCCGGTAAGGTGATCGTCAGGACCGCGCCATCTGCCGTGGCACCGTTGGCCTTCCACTGTCCCGAACCGCCCGCTCCGGCCTTGCCGATCCCGATATAGTCGCTGGCGTAGTTGGGGCCGGTCCATGCCACTTCGATGGTCGATCCTGCCGCTGCTGTGGCTGGCGCATTCAGCGTGGCTGCGGGTGTCGTGACCGAGACAGGCACGCTCATCACCGGCGTATTGCGTTGGTCGAGGAAGTATTTCACCACATAATCACCGCCCGCCGTGGGCACCGTCAGACGGGCCGGTGAGCCATCAGCCGTGGGGACATAGGACTTCCACTGTGCAGACCCGCTTTTGCCTTTCAGACCGATGCCGATGAAATCACCAGGGTGATCAGGTCCGGTCCACGGAATATCGACCGTGGTGCCGCCCAGCATCACCGAAGGAACCTCCATCGTGACTTCAGCGGGCGTCAAGGTGATCGGCACCTCAAAGAGCGGTGTGTTCCTTTGATCAAGGAAGTACTTGATTACATAGTCACCGGGGGCCGCCGGTGTCAGCAGTTGCAGGGGCGATCCTTCGGACGTGGGGGTGTAGTTACGCCATTGACCCGACCCGCTTTGGCCGACGCGGCCGATGCCGATGAAATCGCCGGGCGTATCGGGTCCGGACCAAGAGACTTCGATCATGCGGCTCACTTCGGCGCTTGCCGGGGCGGTGACGTTGACGACCGGTTCCCGCAGGGTGATGGGCACCTCGAACAGCGGCGTGTTGCCCTGATCAAGGAAATACTTGATCATATAGTCGCCCGGCTTTGATGGTGTCATAAGCTGCAAAGGGTTGCCGTTCGCCGTGGGCGTATAGTTCAGCCACTGCGCCGACCCGCTTTTGCCCACCAATCCGATACCGATGAAATCGCCCGGCGTGTCCGGCCCAGTCCAGGCCACTTCGATCATCTGGCTCACATCTGCTTCTGCAGGCGCAGTGACGCTGACCTGTGGCTCGGTCACGGTGATCGCGACCTCCATTGCGGGCCAGTTTTCCTGATCAAGGAAATATTTGATCAGGTAGTCACCCGGCTGCGATGGCGCGCGCAGTTGCAACGGATTGCCTTCAGCCGTTGGCGTGAAGTTCTTCCACTGCGCCGATCCACTGCTGCCGACAGGGCCGATACCAAGGAAATCACCGGCGTAATCGGGGCCGGTCCAGGAAACCTCGAACATCTCGCTGACGCTGACCTCGGAGGGTGCGTTCAGGGTGATCTGAGCCGGGGTCACCTCGATGGGCACAAAGCCCAGAACACTGCGGGTCGCCGCATCGAAATAGCTGATGTGATACTGGCCCGGTTCCGGCGGCACCAGCAGGCTGAGGGGCGACCCTTCGGCCACAGGAGCGAAGTTGCGCCACTGGGCCGATCCGCCCGCACCCGCCTTGCCGATGCCAATGTAATCATCCGCACTTGCAGGGCCGTTCCAGACAACCTCAATCGTTGACCCCACCACGGCAGAGGCCGGTGCCCCGATCGACGCCGTTATCGCGGGTGGCTCGAACACCACGGTGATCTCGCGGGGGTCGGCCGTAACGATAAATTGGCGCGGTTCGGAGGCTTTTTCCTGTTCGGCCCAATAGGCAGTGACGGTATGAGAGCCCTGTGCCAACAATGTGGCCAGCGGGTTGACCATTTCTTCGTCGATGATGGTACCTTCCGTTTCGGAGGTGATGGTCCAGAAGACAGGGGTTTCGATCAATGCGCCATTTTCGGTGCCGATGACAGCGCGAAAGCTCACTTCGGCGGGGTCGGGGGCTGGTTCGGGAAAGACCACCTCAATCCGCTGTCCCTGATCCGCTTCAAGAGCGGCGACATCAAAGGTCGCCTGCGCCTGCGCGCCGTCGCTTTCACGGATGCCGGTCACATCATAGCCGCCAGCGACCAGATCCATAGCAAAGCCCGGACCGGCACCATCGTAATTTGCGCCCGTCTGAGGCTGGATGTTCCAGCGCACAGGCTCCGTGATCTCGGCACCACCGGGGGCCAGCACGCCGACAAGCTGTACGGTTTGCGGCGCATAGACAGGCTCGGCCACCATAGTCGTCAGCGCGGTCGCCAATTCAGACGCATTGGCGGCGGTAAAGAACTGCCCGCCGGTTTCGCCTGCAAGGCATTGCATCTGCGCGAGTGCTGCGGGGTCAGTCACATCAAAGCCCACCACATGGGCGGTAAAATCAATTCCTGCTTCTTCCAGGGCGCGTGCCGCCGCGCATGGATCGGGGTTGCAGGTCTCGATCCCGTCCGAGACAAGGATCACGGTTGCGGCTTCTTCGGTATACCGCAACGCCTTTGCAGCCGCGATGATCGCATCGGTCATGGGAGTCTTGCCGCGCGGATTGATGTCCTCCACAGCCGTGCGGATCTGGTTCATCGTGCCGGGTCCGGGGGCAACGACGATTTCAATATCCGCACAATTGCCGCGCTCGCGGTGACCATAGACTGTCAGCCCCAGATTCTGGTCGCTTGGAAAGGTGTCCAGCAGATCGCCCACCACGTCACGGGCGATGACGATCTTGTTGACGCCATCAATCTGACCCCACATTGATCCGGATCCATCCATCACAAGGATCGTATTTGCGGTGTTCTGCGCCGGCGCAGCAGAGGCCAGCGCGATGAAAAGGGCTGAAGCAAGCAGGCGAAGCATAGAGCCTCCGATATGGGAAATGAAAAAATTAATAGTGAAAAGATAAACCGAACGCGCCGCAGGTGACCAGAGCCGTTTTGGGGTTTGTCCGGCAATCACTGGTAAGGACGGGCACAGCCGCTCGAGGATGCACGGCTTTGCGCAATCAACGGGACCGAACCCTGCGCGTTGCTTTTGGGCCACCGGGCCGCGTGCAAAAGCGTTCTAAACGGATACCGGCAGGCCCGCAGTGCTCTCGGCATGCTAGTTATTTCTGGCTTAGCGGCGTCACCGCAAAGGCCCCGCTAAAGGCTCTACTTTCATACGACAGGCCCAGCGCGAGACGCTCAGGAACAGCAGAGAAACAGATAAGGATCTATTGCTATCCGCTGTTCAGATAAGGGCGATTGGAGTGCAAAGCACTGAAACCCGTCTGCTATCCTTTCTTCGCTGCAGACCCGCCGGACCATTATCGTTGGCGCGCCCACAGGCCATTGTTTCCCAAAGGTCAGCTAGTCACAGAGCAGAACTTTGTCTAATTTCAAACGAAATCGCGACAATATTGCGTCATGATTGCCAAAGTCACTTAGCAAGATCAGATGGCTTTCGATTTCAAAGAAGAGAAGTGCGCCTTTCAGATCGGCGATTGAATGTATCTGCCTATGCCGCCGTGTTAGAAAGTGACTTTTGCCCTGCCTATTTCCGTGAACGCTCCGTTGACGACAACCGGAACCGCCTTTGAGACGGTGGACGGGATCCGCGCTGACACCTCTTTCCGCGGTGTGGGCCTTGCAGGTGCCATAATCGTCGCAACCTACGCGGATGGCACAAGCGAGAGACTGACCTGGGCTGCACTGGATCCATATACCAACGGCGGCGCGAGCGGCGCAAACATCTCTATGTTTTTCGCGTTCAGCGAACACGAGCTGACCACAGACAAGCCCCTCCAGTTGCTGGAGATCAACCTGGCCCCTGCGAACTCGGTCTTTGATATCACCACGACGATGGAAGATGACCTGACCGGCATCAACACGCCAACCTCGCAAAACGGGTTCCCCTTCACGCTCTTGACCTGCCCCGAAGGACAGAACGGCAGCATCTCAGTCTCCTATTCCAATATCGTGAATTTGGCTTGAAGTGCGGCGCAGGGCGATCTCTTCACCACCATGATTATTAATTTTTCGGACCTGACCGGCAGCGCGCTGCCGGGGGAGGCGACATGGAACTCTGATATCGACACGCTGGCGACCGAAGGTGACCTGACAGAGGTGCCCGTTTATACAACCAGTTTCGTCGAGGACATCGAGGACCGCTTTTCCTGGACGAGCTATACCGACACATTCGACGCGGATGGCGAATTGGTGATGCGCGAGATGCTGAACGATGATGGCACCACGCTGGACCAGAGCTTCGTTGACGGTGTGATCGCATCCCGGGTGTTCGCTGATGCCATTGACGCCTTTAGCTGGTACACTCAGGCCACACAGTATGACGCCGACGGCGCGCGTGCGCTTCAGACCGACACCTATGGCAATGGTCGTGTGGTCGAGGTGTTTTATACCGACGGGGTCAAAACCCAAACCACCACAACGGACACCGGCGGCGTCTATAACTGGCAGAGCATCGTCGATACCTACGACGGTGGGCGCAACCTTGCATCCAGTGTCATGCTCTATGACGATGGCCGCCAGCTTTCATCGGCTTTTCACAGCAATGGCAAACTGGCCTCGACGGTTTTGGCGGATCTGCAGGATAATTACAGCTGGATCACGCTGGAGAACACCTATGACGAGACCGGCGCACGCACCAGCCAGACCAATGTCTATGACAACGGGCGCGTGCTAGAAACGCAGTATCAGGACGGGGTCAAGATACGGATTGAATCGACCGATACGCTTGATGTCTGCGGGTGGGAAAGCACTCTGAATGTCTTTGACACCGACGGCAACCGCGTCTCACGCGATATCAGTTATGATGACGGTCGCATGTTTGCGACGGAATATGACAACGGCATCCTTTCTTCGCGTCTGATCAGCGATCTGGACGATGCCTATGGATGGACAACCAAGGCGACTACTTATGATGCCGCTGGCGTCCGCGACAGTATCACAGACACCTATGATAATGGTCGCGTGGTTGAAGTGTTGTTCGAGAACAGTACCAAAACACAGCAGAAAACCACCGATACGCAAGATGCCTATCACTATGAGAGCGACATCAAAACATACGACGCCGATGGCAAGCTGGCTGCCCGCGAGCTTGTCTATAATGACGGGCGCGCGCTTGAACTGGTCTATGTTGACGGCACGATTGCTCTTCGCTCGGTCAGCGATCTGGACGACGCCTTTACCTGGGACACCAAGGTAACGACCTACGATGCCGCGTGGTAATCCTGCAATACGACGATGGTATGAGCATCGGCTAGGCCAACTGCGCACCGGCTGCGCATTGGATGAGCGTGTCATAGGTTTCGGGCCTTCGGTCCCGAACCACTCTCATGCCACGCGGGTGGTGCGTATGAGCTTCAGGTCAACGGTCGTGAAGGCTATCCTTGTACGCCCGCCAACCTCGGTCAAAAGAGCGCCGATGCAAAACTGGCGTTATGCAAAGCAATGCCTGCGCCCAAACGCGTGCCGACCTACGCCAAAACGACAGAGGTCGTCATACGAGAGTTCCTAACACGCCAAGCACATGCGCAGGGTCTGTGGCCGGATTGACGATGCAAAGCCGCAGCACCTTTTCGCCGCGCCATGTGGTGGGCAAGCACAACAGCGCACCGCTGCGCCTTTGGGCCTCAGCCCATTCCGCCAGTGCATCATCTGACAGGGTACTGGGGCTGAACAGGATCACCGTTAGCTGCGGCCCGAGGATCAGTTCCAATCCCGGTGTTGCCTCAATCCCGGCGGCAATCTCGGCCGCGATCTGGCGGGTGCGGGCGATGGCCTGCCTATAGGCATCGGTGCCATAGGTGCTGAGCGAATACCAAAGCGGCAGACCGCGTGCACGGCGTGTTAAATGCAGCGCGTAGTCCGACGGGTTCCAAGCCTCCTGATCCAGCGTCTCAAGATAGGCACCCTGTTGCCCATGCGCCTGCGCACCGCGCAAGGGCTCGCGGTAGACCAACGCGCAACTGTCATAGGGCGCAAACAGCCATTTGTGGGGATCGACGATAAAGCTGTCGGCCCGTTCGATCCCGTCAAAGAGCGGCCTCGCCTCAGGATCGGCCAAAGCGGCCAGTCCGTATGCGCCATCGACATGCAGCCAGACATCAAGCTCTTGGGCCAGATCGGCCAGCCCCGCAATATCGTCTACAGCGCCACAGTTTGTAGCTCCGGCATTGGCTACGATGGCAAAGATGCCCGTGGCATCTTGCACCGCAGCGCGTGCGGCATCGGCCTGCATCCGGCCCTGGGCATCCGCTCCCACCTTGATCAGCGCGACGTTCATCACGCTGGCCACCGCCGCGATGGAGCTGTGGGCCTCTTCGCTGCACAGGATATGGGTGGCGGGCCGGTCGAAACGGGTGCAGGCGATGCGGGCGGCGTGCAGGGCTGACAGATTGCCCAATGTACCACCTGATACAAAAACACCTCCGGCGCTGTGGGGCCACCCTGCGAGGCCTGCAAGCCAGCCAAGCGCCTGGTTCTCGGCATGAATGGCGCCTGAACCGCCATCCCAATTGCCCGCGAAAATCTCTGCGGCGCCCAGCACGGCATTAACAGAAAGCGCCGCCGGGCTGGGGGCTGCGGCCACAAAGGCGAGGCTGGTGGGGTGATCAAAGGGCCGGGTCGAGGGGACAATGACATCCGTAAAAAGAGCAAAGGCCTGCGCGGCACCAATGCCTACGCTAGTAATCGAATGGCCCAGCCTGTCATCCAGCGCAGCAAAGCTTTGCGCACCATTTCTGGGGTCAGGTCCTTCAGTGATGCGGGTCCGCGCCCAGTCCAGCATATGCTCCAATGCGGTCGGGTCGGTTGGGAAAGGCGGCGTTGTCATGTCGTTGCCAATGCTGCAATTTCGCGACGGAAGGGCAGGGCGTCCCCGATATCTGCGCCGTCCAGTTCGCGGGCATAACGGTGACCCGCGTAGGTGGCCCATGCGATGGGGCCGGGCGCATTGGCGTCGCCAATCAGTTTGACCGAGGTAATGCCTGCATCGGCCCAGTCTGCCTCGCGTGCCTTCAACGTGGTATAAAGCGTGTCACGGGGCTGGCGCGAGGCGACGATGACGATAGCATCACAGGGCTGCTGCCGCGTCTGCTCGGTATAGGTGCAATTGGTGATGACGCTGCCTGCGTTCACCGACAGCACACCGCGATTAAGCTGGATGTCCACGCCCATTTCCGCCAGACGGCGGTGGATCGTCGCCTGCTCGAGCGTGTTATTCGTCCAGTCCGAAACATAGGCACAGGGGGTCACAAGCGTGACAGTACAGCCCTTTTGCACCAGCAGTTCGGCCAGCACACCGCCCATATAATAGTGGTCATCATCATAAAGCGTGACATGGCCCGTGGGCAGGCGGCCCGCCATGATGTCATCAGGGGTAAAGACCGGCATGGCGGCATCCATAGGCATCGGCACCACATGCTGGCGCGAAACACCATCGGCGCGCCAATCGGCTCCGGTGGCGATGCAGATGTTCTCGAACCCGAAGTCGAGGATTTGGGCGGCATCAAGTTCGGAGCCGGGGTAGGTCTGCACATTAGCCAGTTGCGACAGTTGATAGGTCCGGTAATCAGCGACACGGCCCCAAGCCGATAGCCCCGGCAAAAGCCGTTCCCGCGCCACACGTCCGCCCAGCGTCTCGCCCGCCTCTGCCAGCGCCACGTCATAGCCGCGTTTCGCGCAGGCGAGGGCTGCCTCTAACCCTGCCGGGCCGCTGCCGACGATCAACACGGATGACGACGCGCCTTTGGTATTCATCTGCTCAGGGTGCCAGCCCTTGCGCCATTCCTCCATAAACGTCGGGTTCTGGGTACAGCGGCTGATCGACATGGTCATGTCGCCGGTGATGCAAATGTTGCAGCCGATACATTCGCGGATGTCCTCGATCCGGCCTTCCTCGACTTTCTTGGGCAGGAACGGATCGGCGATTGAGGGCCGCGCACAACCGATGAAATCCAGCGTACCCGAGGTAATCTGTTTGACCATCACGTCAGGCGAGGTAAATCGGCCCACGCCCACCACAGGCTTGGTCGTCAGCGCCTTGATGCCGGTGACCAGATCAAACTGCGCGGCTTCTTCTTTGAACCGCGACGGGCCGGAGCAATCTTCCCACGCGCCATGCGCCAAATCCCACAGGTCAGGCAGATCAGCATGCATCTCGATAAAATCGCGCACCTCGGAGTTGGCAAAGCCCAGATCGCCCATCATCTCGTCCAAGGATAGGCGCAGGGTCAGACCCATCGTGTCGCCAACCTCATTACGGATATCCTCGACCACCTCGCGCACAAACCGCGCGCGGTTTTCCAGACTGCCGCCGTATTCATCGCTGCGCTGATTGGTGGCGGTCGACAGAAAGTGCTGGAAGATGCCGAACCCGTGCGCCCCGTAGAGACAAATTAGGTCAAACCCGGCGATGCGCGACCGTTTGGCCGCGTTCACAAACCAGCGACGCAAATCCTTGATGTCTTGCTTGTCCAGCGCACGGGCCTGCACTGGATCATTGGTGAAGGTGCGGATCGGCATGGCCGTGGGGGCCAGAGGCACCTCTTTGGTATAAAGGTTTGGGCCGTTGATCCCGGAATAGGCCAGCTGGATGCCCGCAAGTGCGCCGTGCTCCTTCATCCGGTCGGCCATCTTAGCAATCATCGGAATGTCCTGATCTTCCCAAAGGCGAAGCTCGATAAATGGCGCGATTTCAGAGCTGTGATGCATCTCGCACTGCTCGGTAAAGATCACCCCCCAGCCGCCCTGCGCCTTGATCCCGCGCATCTCTGCCACCGCAGACGGATCGCGGTAGCCGCCGCCGTTGCAGTGAGGCACCTGATAAAAGCGGTTCTTGGCCGTAACAGGCCCAATCGCCATCGGCTCGAACAGGACATCGTAGCGGCGGTTTCGGCTCATATGACACTCACTTGATGCAGTTGGCCGAAGTTGACCAATTATCCGCCGGACCGGCAAGAAAACTGTGCGCAAGCTGTGCTTAGGCCCATGCTAAGCACGACTTGGGGTGATGCGACGGATGCAGCGACCCTATCGCCGGACGCTCATCGTCATATCGTGCCGTGCTATTGGCCTTAAGGGCCGGTGATACCGGGCAGGGCACCCGCATCGGCCAATTCTTTGACGTGATCATGAAAGGCCGCCACGATGCGCGGGCGATGTTCGGCGCGTTTGGTCGCCAGCCCCAAGACCATCGGGCGGTGATCGCCGTTGAGCGGCAAACAGGACAATGGCTCGCCATCGGGGGCCAGCGTGGTTTTGATGTGGATGTTATTCAGACCAAAGCCAAACCCATTGGCCACCAGACTGCGCGACACCGACATATCGCTCGTGCGCTCCGCGATAACGGGCCGGATGCCAGCGCTTTGGAACATCGACAGAAAGTATTCCCGGCTGAGCGGCATATCCAGCAGGACCATCGGCGCACCGGCCAGATCTTGCAGCGAGAGCGAGGCGCGGCCCGCCAGCGGATGATCGCGGGGCAGCATGACGTAAGGGGGCAGGGAGACCAGCGGCTCGAAAACGATATCTTTCGGTATCTCAAGATCATAGGTGATGGCCACGTCAATCTCGGCCCGTCCCAGCATACGCAGCAGATCGACCTGATGGCCCTCGCGCAGGGTCACATCGGCATCGGGGAAGGCCGCCTCGAACGAGCGGCGCACCGAGGCGCTGACGAGCGGGGCGACGGTGATCAGACTGCCAACCCCAATCGGTCCGCGTGCAAGGTCTGCGATGTCGCTGGCCAGATCATTCAGCGCACCTGCGCTGTGCAAGATGCGCTTGGCCTCGTTAAAGATGCGCTGACCGCCGGGGGTGAGCGTCAGACCCTGTGCATGGTGGCGCACAAAAAGGGGTGTGCCAAACTCGGCTTCCAACTGGCTGATCGCGGCAGAAATAGAGGGCGAGGAGACATTGATGCGCTGTGCCGCAAGCGCAATCGTCCCCGCGTCGCCAACCGCCACGAGGTATTCCAACTGTCGAAAGGTAAAGCGCAAGGGCATGGCATCAGCTAGGCGTCAATGGCAGGCAAGATCAAGGCCAATACGCAACATGCCGTGTCGTGAGCCTTAGGCGGCAAGCTGCATACGCGCCGCAACGGTGACCATGATCCGGCCCGTGAGCGCCGTAATCGAACTCCGCTCGATCACCATTGGCCCCTGCGGGCTGCCAAGTGCTGTGGTGATCCAGGTGTCGCTCTCGGCATGGGTCATCACGCGATAAGCCTGCGCATTACGCGCCACGTTGTCCGCGCAATATAGCAGACTGAGCATGCCTGAGGCGCTGGGCGCGGTCATCGCATTGAGCAACGATGCCGCCTCTGCCTCAGGGGCACCCAGATCAATCAGACGAGCCAGAGCCGTCTCCTGCTGCCCGCTGTCGGCAAGAGTCTGCATCACCCGCAGATTGTTCATATCGGTTTCCAACTTCAACCCGGCTGTGACGGGCAGGGGGGCTGTGCCTAAAAATGCGGCACAGGCCGCAGCGGCGGCGGTCAGGTTGGCGTACCGCGTAAGCTCAAACATGCCATCGGCTTGGCGCGTCAGGCCCACCAAGGCATCATCGGACAGATGGACCGTCAACCGGCGCAGACCCTCGCTGCCTTCCTTGCGTTCGGCCATCATGACCAGGGCCGGATCGACGAGCGCCAGCGTGGCTTCGGTCAGGCTGGGAACAAAGGTGACGGTCTTGTCCGCTTTCTCGACCAGCCGCCCCGCGGCCTTCAGTCGGGCGGTGCCGTCAGCGTACCACGCGGCCATGTCGCCAGTTCCATCCGCACCGGGCTGGAATGGCGCATCGCCCCAACCAACGATTTCGGTGACCTTGGCAAAGGAAAAGAGCAGCGCCAGTTCGGAAGGATGCAGGTGGATCGCGGTCATGGGTCAGCTCCAGATGAAATCGGCAATCGCGTCGAGCGTATCGCAGGCGTCTTGTGTCATGTTTTCAAATTCTGCTGCGGCTTCCTCATATTGCTCTACCGCAGACCTGCCGACACTTTCGGCGGCTTGTTGGGCGGCATCGCAGGCGCCCATCACCTCTGCCTCGGCCTGATCCGCAAGGTCGCGCAAGTCACGCTCGGCTTGCTGAACGCGGGTTTCGACTTCGCGTCGGGCCTGATCGAGACCGGCTTCGGCGTCTTTACGTGCTTGGTCCGCAGTCTTGATCATCTCTTGTTTGGCCTTTTCGACCTCGCCCAGCATGCGTGCAGCTTCTTTCGCGGCATCGTCACGGGCGTCGGTTAGGCCTTCCTCGAGTGCCAACGCGACCTCATCGAGTTTGGCTTGGGTAAACTCGCCTCCGGTTTCCCAGATCCAATAGCCGCCACCGCTCAGTTGACCGGTATAGGGCAGCAGTTCGGCTTGCCAATCTGGGGGCAGGCATTCGATGGCATCCGTTGCCAAGCCCTCGAAAAAGTTATCGCGGTAATTATATCCGGGACCCTGTTCGTGAAACGATTTCAGATAGCCTGCCGCGTCATGCACCGTGCCGTGCAGCGAGATGGGATTTTCAGCATCCCAGTGTGGGGAGTCGATATCTCCAACAAATTGGTTGCCCGCCCCGATCAGCCCGCCCGTTGGACTGAGCAGAGCGGCAAATATCTCGTGAATGTCAAAGGCGTCACCCACCACCTTGCCGAACATCAATTGCGAGCGCGACCCGCGGAAATCGGGATGCTTGTCCTCATCCAACTTTTCCATATCGCCACAGTTGTTCTTGTCGCCAATGGCATCCTGCTGCTTTCGCAGCACCAGAAAGCGGGTGTAATCGGCATCAAATTCGCCCGCAGTGGGCGATCCTTCATGTATCTCCGAAAGCGCCGCCATGACCTCCGCGCGCCGCTCACCGCTCACACCGTTCTCGATCTCTGTCATCAGGTCAGCAAGCTTTTCGGTGCCTTCGCCCGGAAAATGCGTGTCCGCCAGATCGGTCATATAGTCTTCGGTAAACAAAGTATCCAAGTCACATTGCGTCAGGTCCTGGGCGGCGAGTTGTTCGGGGGGCATCGCGTCCAGACGGGCGCTTTCGACCTCGCTTTCAAAACTGTCCAGATATGTCTCCAGCTTATGGCACAGTTCCAAGGCGGCGGCGTAATCCTCGGCCCCGGCGACCTGATCAAGGCCCGCCACAAGCTGCGCGATGGCGCGTTTGTCTTGATCAAGGTCCGGTAGGGTGTTGGCGGCCACATCTTTGATCCGCGTCTCCAAACCACTGCGCAGGACGTCATAGGCGGCCTTGTTGGCCGTCCAGTCCTGCAAAGCTGTGGCAACCGCCTGCATCACCGAGCTGAGCTTGTCGGCAACCCGGTCAATATCGACCCGCTCTTCGGCATCGACCTGACCGTCGTCTGCAAGCGCTTCCTCGCGCAGGGTCTTAAGCTGGTCCTGCAATTGCGGGATAACCGTCTCCGCCGCGCGGATGCGTTCGATGTTCGAGGTCATTAAAACCGCCCCCTAAAGTCTTGCGTCTTATCGCGGCAGAATATTGCCGGGATGCTGACCAAGCCTAGGCCGAGGGGGGCAAAGCTGTCAATCGTCGCCAGGAACGCCGTAGGAAGGGGCCGCACGCGGGTCGAGGGCGCGTTGCACATAGGCGTCAAGCTGTGGTGCGTAAACCTCCCATGCAGTTGCGATCGCCTCGATCGGGCAATTGTCAGTCCAGTCGCAGCGCAGATCGGCCACAGGCCATGCCACGGTATCGCATATTTGCATGCCTGCCGAATGTATCGGCCCTGCCTCGCCCCCCGCATCGCGTCCGGCGCGTATCGCGGCGATCAAACGGTCGCCCAGATGGCCCTTCGCCGCTTCAAACCCCGCGACGATGGCTTGCGGCACAGCTTCATTGGCCAATAGATTGCCGGCCGCAATCACATCGTCGCCTGCGGCATCGGTCCAGATGCCGAGCGATTTCGGGCCAGAGTGGATGGCGGTCCGGCCCTGCGCGTCGATGGCTAGAAGTTGACGGTAGTCGGTGAAAGACGCGGCATCACAGACGGCGGCAACCGCATCAGCGGCGGACTTGCCTGCCTGCATCTGGTCCAGCGCAGCGGGACCAAGGCGGGGGTCTGTGACGTTCTGGCTGGCGACAGCGCCCACACCGGCGCGCGTAAAGGCACAGCGGGCAGCAACGGCGGGCGACGACGATGAAATCGCAATACCGAACATGCCAGTGTCAGCGCAGCGGGCAACAAGCGAAAAGGTCATGCCGGGATGACCGCCGTGCCGTCAATCTCCACCAGCCAGTTGGGCCGGGCGAGGGCGCTGACCACCAGACCCGTTGAGACCGGATGCACCCCTTTTATATATTCGCCCATTGTACGGTAGACCGCTTCGCGGTTTCGCACATCGGTGATGTAGACGACCACCTTGACCAGATGGGACATATCGCCTCCCGCTTCCTCGATCAGCTGACGAATGTTCTGCATCACCTTATGGGTCTGCTCCACCGGATCATGGCTGCCGATGTCTCTGAAATCATCCAGGTTTTGCGGGCACTGGCCGCGCAGATAGACGGTTTTGCCACCTTCGGTCACCACGGCCTGACACAGATCGTTATCAAGGTTCTGTTCGGGATAGGTATCAGCAGTATTAAAGGGGCGGATGCGTTGATGGGTCATGGGTGTGATCTTCCGTCTATTCTGCCGCGCGCTGCTGCGCGGTCTCGTGATAGTCGCGGTAGGCGCGTTGAATGGCAATCTGGTCTGCGAGGTATTTCGCGTCATGCCAGACGCCCCAGATAAAGGCCGAACCGCGTCGCGATTGCCAAGGCAGTCCCAGAAAATAGAGCCCCGGTTCAGTGGTCACCCCGCGCTGGTGGCGCGGGCGACCCGTCTGGTCCAGCACATCCAGATCAAGCCATCCGTAGTCGGGCGCAAAGCCTGTGGCCCATATGATCGTGCTGACGCCTGCTTGGACCAGATCGAGGGTGCGCAGCGGATCTGTTACACAATCCGGCATAGGGGCGAATTCCCGCGCCGCAGGCTCGGCTGGCAGATCAAGACCATGCTGTGTGATGTAAGCATCAGCCTCATCCAGCACCGAGAGGTAATTTTCATCGCCACGGCGGATGTTGAGGGCAAGGTCGTCGGCAAAATACAAAGCGCCATCCGCAAAGCTGTCGGTCCTGCCGACAAGCGTCATACCGCGGTGGGCGAAGTCCCTGAAATCGATGGTTTTGCCACCCTGCGCGCCGCTGACCGAGATGGTCACATGCTCTGTGCCGGGGGTCGGTGCTGCGGCATCCCATTTGCCCAAAACGCCCAGCCACCAGACAAAATCGCGCCCCCGGTAGCGGCGCGGCGGGCGGTCGTGTGGCCCGACAGAAAGATAAACCGTGCGGCCCGACTGCAGCAATTCATCCGCGATTTGCGCGCCGGATGACCCTGCACCCACGACCAGCACCGCGCCTTCAGCCAATTGATCGGGGTTGCGGTACGCAGTGGAGTGCATCTGCGTCACGGAAGCTGTTTCCGGGACGAGTGGCGGGATCAGTGGTCGCTGGAACGGGCCAGTCGCCACTACCACATTTTGCGCATGAATGGACCCGTCAGATGTCTGGACGTCAAACCCGGCTTGGCCCGGCCTCCGCGCCAGATGGGTCACATTGACACCACAGCGGATGGGGCAGTCAATCATCTTGGCATAGGTCTCGAAATAATCGGTGACTTCATATTTGGAAGGAAAACCATCCGGTCCGGTTTGCGAGAATTCAAGGCTTGGGAAACGGTCGTGCCAGGCCGGGCCATTGGCAACAAGATTGCCCCAACGTTCACTGCGCCAGCGCTCCGCAATGCGGGCGCGTTCCAGCACGATGTGTTCGGTGCCTTGCTTGCCAAGATGTTCGCTCATCGCGAGGCCGGCCTGACCGCCGCCGATCACCAATGTGTCGATGCTTTCGGATGTCATGTGATGGATCCCCGTTGCCGTGAAACGAGCCCGCATGCTGTGGGCCATGTTGACGGCAGATTTGCCAGATTGTGCTGACCAATCAAGCACCGGATGGCGCAGCCTTGCTTTGGTCTAGCCTAATCAGGGGGAAACGGGAGCAGGGGGCGCGGCCTCATCTGTGCCAGTGCGCCCTGCAGTGCATAAGAAAGGCTATGCAGAAACGCAAAAGAAGGATGGGTTGCCCCATCCTTCTGTCCGTGCAGCCCTTGGCGGTACGAGGTAAGAAACCGCCGCAGACGAAACGGGTATACTTAGAAGCCCATCACAAGCGAAAGGCCAATGCTGTTGTCGGTCGATTTCAGGCCCGCTGCCGGGTCTGTATTGTACTCTGTGCGGTGGCTGATCCGTGTGGACAGATTGTCCGACACTTTGAAGTTCACGCCAGCATCGTTGGTGACGATTGTGTTGATGTCAGAACCAAGGATGTCTGTGTCTACAGTCAACGCCACTGTGTCAGTGAAGGCATAGAAGTAACGCGAAGAAGCGATGAAGCCGACTTCGGTTTCGTCCTGGCCGGTCACGTCCTCAAAATAACGCACGCCTGGGCCACCCTGGATACGCCATGTGTGGTCTGGCTTGTTCAGCACGCGGTAGCCGGGGCCGAAACCAAGGAAACCGTCAAGTGTTTCGCCTTCGAATTCGTTGCCGTTCGCATCAACCTGAAAGCCATTGTATTCAACGCGGGCGATGCCGAATGCATAGAGCTGCTCTGTGAAATAGCGGCTGCCTTCGTATGTGGCGAAGAATGTCTCTTCGCTTTTCACGCCATTGGCTTCGCCGTACTCGGCTGCAAAGCCGATCAGGTGGTTCCATTCGCCAACGCCATAGGTCAGACGACCAGCAGCAGACAATTCACCATTGTCGGTGTTGCCGGACGTGCCGGAAGCGGACAGCGCGAAAGAACCACGCCAGCCTTGGACAACGCCGTTCGGGCCAAAGCGCTCAGCGTCGTCGCCGTCTGTCAGGTCGTCGTTAACGTCTTCGGTGATATCATCGATACGGTCGTTCAGACCTTCGATGCCTGTGATCGCAGTTTGCGCAATGGCAGGTACCGCAACAATCAGTGCCAGTGCAGAAACTGTGGCAAGTTTAAGAAGTGAGTTCATGGGTCATTCCTTTCCCAACAAGGAGACCCGTCATCCGGCGTAGTCGCCATAGATCGGGAGCATTTCTGCTGAAACGACATCTAGTGATACAGCTTGAATGAGTGAAATTCCGATTATTAATGGATAAGACGAGAATTTCGAATTTGAAATGCAGCAGTGTTACCCAGTCTCGTAAAGCTCCATGCGCTCAAGATGAGACACCGCAGAAAGTTGTTCAGTCACAATACCTTGGGCGACATCCCGCAAGGCCGCGCGAGCCACCGACAGAAGGTTTTCGTCAAGGTCATCGCGCCAAACCACCCAGGACGGATATGGAAAGCGTGGCGCATCGGCCACGATATGCAGAAGACCAGCGTCAAGCCGCCGCTTTACAGCGCGGGCGGGCAGGTATCCGCAGCCCTTACGATGCATGATATAGTCAGCTGCCAAGGCACCGAGGCTCATGGTAAGGCCGGAATTCGTGAGATGGGGCAGGGCGATTCCATGCGCGTGGGTAAACTCCGGCCCCCAGTCGATGAAAACATATCCCTCGGGCGTTTCCGCGCTGGCACCGGGATAGGACGCCACAAGGATCAGTTCGTCATCCAGTGCCTTTTCCACAATCAATCCGGGCCGCAGTTGCGGTGTATAGACCAAACCAACCTGCACGACGCCTTCGACCAGATACCGCGTAATACGATCGGTCATCCCGACCTCGGCACGAATGCTGAGATCCGGCAGCGCCGTGCGCAAAGCGTCGATCCAACGAAACCCCAACCGCGGCCACAGCGAATGCTGCGCACCGATGGTCAGCGCTTTGGTGTATCCGTCGGGGATGCCGATCTGTTGACGGGCTTCTTCCCATAGCTTCAGCAAGCTCAAAGCGTAGCGTTCAAATTGCTCGCCCGCAGGCGTCAGGATCGCGCCAGCCTTTGATCTGATGAACAGCGCCTGACCCAAGGCGTCCTCCAGCCGTTGAATGCGCAGGCTGACAGCCGACTGGGTCACAAAGAGCCGGTCACAGGCGGCCACGAAGGATCCGGTGTTGGCGACTTCGACGAAAGTTTTGATCAAGGTGATATCCATAACCCATCTATGAGTAACGCGCATGGATAACGCAATTTCTATTCGATTGGCCGATGTGCAAGGACGCGGTATGACGGACCTTAGCGAAGTCAGGCGGCGGTGAATGATATTCATCAGGTGGTCAGGGATGTCGGTCCCAACGCCACATCCGGACCCGGCCAGACTTCGCACTCTGGTAATTTCAGGGGTCTTCCTGTGCAGATGGGCGAAAACATCATATCACAGGCGTCAGGATCAAATTATTAGTTACATAATACAGATTATACGAATTAGACTAGACGTATTTTCGCAGCCCTGCCGTGAAATATCGCAGCAGTCTGCGCCTATGCTGGACAGCTTGCACGCCGCTGATTTAACCTTGGGCACCTGACTGGATACGCACCCTATGACCTCTGTCTTGATTCTCAATGGCCCGAACCTCAACCTACTGGGCACCCGCCAGCCTGAGGTGTACGGATCGACAACTCTGGCGGACGTCGAACAGATGTGTCGTGCCGCCGCCAAGGTGCATGGAATGGATATCGAGTTCGCGCAGAGCAACCATGAAGGAACGCTTGTAGATCAGATACATGCGGCGAAAACTTCACATGGTGGCATCATCCTGAACGCCGGTGCCTACACCCATACCTCCATTGCGCTGATGGATGCGATTGCCAGCGTCGAGTTGCCTGTGATCGAGGTGCATTTGAGCAATATCCACGCCCGGGAAACCTTTCGGCACAAGTCTTTCATCGCGCCGGTCGCTTTGGGGCAAATCTGCGGGTTTGGTGCTAAAGGCTATGTTCTGGCGTTGGATGCGCTTGCAGAACATCTCGCGATTACATGAGCTTACGCGCCTACCTTGATTTCCTCACCCGCTGTCCAACGATAGAGGAACTATGGGATGCGCATACCGACCGCATGGCCGAATATGGCTTTGACCGTCTGATCTATGGCTTTACGCGCTATCGCACCTCTACATCTCTGGGCGATCCCGAAGACTTTGTGATCCTGACCAACCACAGCCGCGCGTTCACGGATGAATTTCTGGATGGTGGGCTCTATTTCCATGCACCCATGGTCCGCTGGGCACTGGCGAACGACGGTGCATGCAGCTGGACAGCCCTGCACCAGATGATCCAGCAGCGCACGCTGACACCCGCCGAAGAACGGGTGCTGGAATTCAACAAGCGCCTCAAGGTAAACGCAGGCTATACCGTAAGCTTCAAATCCATCTCGGCGCGGTCCAAAGGTGCTATTGCCCTTACAGCCAGAGAGGGTCTGACCCAGCAGGATATCGACGCCATCTGGGACGAACATGGCAATGATATCAAGCTGATGAACGACATAGCTCATCTCAAGATCCTGACCTTGCCCTATAGCGCGCCGAACCGTGGTCTGACCAGACGCCAGCGCGAGGCGCTTGAATGGGTTGGCGATGGCAAAACCATGCAAGATATCGCTGTGCTGATGGGACTGACTCCTGCCACGGTGGAAAAACATCTGCGACTTGCGCGAGAAACCCTCGCGGTCGAGACAACCGCACAGGCCGTGCTGAAAGCTGCCTTCACCAACCAGATGTTCGTACTGGACGCCTGATACGCGTCAGATTTGACGCCATGTCAAATTTCTTCCCCTTGTTTTTACACAAAGGTAAGGAATCCCCTACTCGCTTTCCCGCAATCGTTGACGCAAGGTTATCCTGTTCTCGATCACTGGATAATCTAGGGGAACAACGGCCCGTAACTCCTTGCGATTTCAAGGCTCTTTGCGGGTTCCGGAATTGCCGGGGCGCTTTCATCCGCCTCTGCTGCCGGGTCTAATATGCTGCGATAGCACATGTCGAAGCAGGAGCGGACCGCGTGGCAGCGCGGTCCGCTTTCTTTTTATCCACAGGACGTAGAAAGAGCGGCACGATCATTCGCGCCGCCCTTATTATTCGTCAGTCAACCGGGGCAAACCCGGTACGATTTAGCCTTGCGCAGCTTTGGCAACCTCAGCGGCGAAATCTTCTTTCACCACTTCGATGCCTTCGCCCACTTCCAGACGCACGAAACCGGTGATGGTTGCACCCGCTTCTTTCGCTGCATCGCCAACCGTCAGGTCGGGGTTTACAACGAACTGCTGGTTGACCAGCGTGATCTCGGCCATGAATTTCTTCATGCGGCCAACGATCATCTTCTCGATGACCTGCTCCGGCTTGCCGCTCTCGCGTGCAATGTCCATCTGGACCTGCTTTTCCTTCTCGACCACGGCCTGGTCGAGGTCATCTTCGGACAGAGACGCCGGGTTGGTCGCAGCGATGTGCATCGCAACCTGCTTGCCGAACGCCTCATCGCCGCCGGTCATTGCGACCAGAACGCCGATGTTGCCCATGCCGGGTGCGGCTGCGTTGTGAACGTAAGACACAACTGTGTCGCCATCAATCGCTGCCATGCGGCGCACGGACATGTTCTCGCCGATCACGGCAACTGCGTCTGTCACAGTCTGCTCAACGGTCTTGCCGCCCATGTCAGCCGCTTTCAGCGCGTCGATGTCGCCTGCTGTCAGAGCAACATCCGCGATACCCGCAACCATCTTCTGGAAGTCGGCGTTCTTGCCGACGAAGTCGGTCTCGGAGTTCACTTCAACCGCAACGCCGTGTCCGCCGTCGACTTTGACTGCAACCAGACCTTCGGCAGCCGTGCGGCCGGATTTCTTGGCCGCTTTCGCGAGGCCTTTGGTGCGCAGCCAATCAACCGCTGCTTCCATGTCGCCGTCGTTTTCTGTCAACGCCTTCTTGGCGTCCATCATGCCTGCGCCGGTGCTGTCGCGCAGTTCTTTCACCATAGATGCTGTAATCGCCATCTCTTGGTTCTCCTATAAATCAGATCGGTTGGAGGCAGGTATCCCCTGCCCCCGTTTCAAGTCCGTGACGCGGATCAGCTTTTGGCTTTTTCCAGCGTCTCTTTCTTGGATTCGATGTCGTAGACAGCGTCTTTGGCCATCGCGTCGTTCGACACGGTTTCCTCGGAAGCGTTGCCAACTTCGACACCAGTGGACGGCTCGGAGAGCGCCTCTTCGGTCGGTGCCTGCTCCATTTCGCCCAGATCGACGCCAGCGGCGCCCAGCTGTGCGGACATGCCGTCAAGAGCGGCGCGGGCTGCCAGATCGCAATACAGTGCGATTGCGCGGGCCGCGTCGTCGTTGCCGGGGATGATATAGTCGATGCCATCAGGCGAGCAGTTGGTGTCGACCACGGCCACAACCGGGATGCCCAGCTTGTTGGCTTCGGCAATTGCCAGCGCTTCTTTTTTCACGTCGATGACAAAGATCAGGTCAGGACGGCCGCCCATTTCGCGGATACCGCCCAAGGATGCCTGAAGCTTGCCCTGGTCACGTTCCATGCCCAGACGCTCTTTCTTGGTCAGACCCTCAAAGCCACGCTCGAACTGTTCGTCGATGGACTTCAGACGCTGGATGGACTTCGAAACGGTCTGCCAGTTGGTCAGCGTGCCACCGAGCCAGCGGTGGTTCATATAATACTGTGCGCATTTTTCAGCAGCATCGGCGATTGGCTGTGAAGCCTGACGCTTGGTGCCAACAAAAAGGATGCTGCCGCCCTTGGCGACGGTGTCACGGATGACTTTCAGCGCATCGTCCAGCATTGGGACGGTCTGTGTCAGGTCCATGATGTGGATGCCGTTGCGACCGCCGTAGATGTACGGACCCATGCGTGGGTTCCAGCGCTGTGTCTGGTGGCCGAAGTGTACGCCTGCTTCAAGCAATTGGCGCATGGAGAACTCAGGAAGAGCCATGTTGGTTTACCTTTCCGGTTTAGCCTCATCGGGGGTATGATCGTTTTTAAGGCGACCAACCGGCGGACGGTTTGGGATTTCTCCCCAAACGGCCCAACCCCGACTGCGGGTTTAAGTGAGCGCCTTCTAAGGCAGCGCCCTGCGCAATGCAAGCACCAAAACAGGCGTCCCAATGCGTGCGCGCGCATAGCCCGACGGTGAGACAGTGCACATCACTGCTTTTTGATAGACAGTCCCTGCAAAGCTGACGCAAACTATGATTAACATCACCTGTAATAGAAATATCCTCTATAGGAGAATTTATGTTCTTTCGCGCTCTTACAGCCGCTTTTCTGCTTGCATCTCCGGCTTTCGCCGCCCCGCTGGCCCTCACCCCTGCTGACCCGCAGCCCAAGCCCAGCGAACTCGCCTCCGGCCTTGCCGTCGCCTATGCCTATCCGGGTGAGGTGCGCACGATCCAGGCGGCGAACTCTGCGCTCGGCAAGGCACGCAAAGGGCGTCCACTGCGGGGGCTGTCTTATCAGGACAACAATGAAGGCGATAAAACGCTGACCGCAAAAACCGGGACCAAGGTCGCGGCTAAAATCACCGGCTATATCCGCTTTGATGCCCCCGGCACCTACAAGGTGAACGTCATCAGCAACGACGGCATTCAAGCCAGTATCGGCGGCAAGGAAATCGCCTTCAACGATGGCATCCACGGCTGCGAACCCGCGGGCGTGACTGAAGTCAGCGTGCCTGTGGCCGGGTGGTATGCGCTGGATGCGACGTATTTTCAGCGCAAGGGCACTGCCTGTCTGGAAATGGACTGGAACGTGGGTGGGAAAACCGGTGCGGTACCGGATACGGCCTTCGCTTACAAAAAGTAATCAGCGATCTGGCTCAGGCGCTCCGTTAAAGGGTCGCCTGATGCCCTGCCCTTACAGCACGTTCGCAGGCCTTCGTCAAATCTTTGCGGTTGCTGAAATCCCTGACATTCAACGGTGTATGATAGGTCACATCAACGCGGCCCTGCGGTGACTGGGCCAACGTGACCAGCAGATGCGCCCCAAAAGATGCATCGCCCCACCAGCCATAGATCCTTGGGTCCGTTCCATGCGGTTCGCGGTAGTTTACGGTCACCGGCTGTACGGCAATTTCCTCCTTCAAGTCATCTGCAAAGAACGACTGGAAAAGCGTTGATTTGAATGGAAGAACTTGCATGCCATCGGTGCTGGTTCCTTCCGGAAAGAACAGCAGCCGGTGGCCCGCCAGCAGCCGTTCGCCCATGCGCTCTGTCTGCTCGCGTGCGCGCGCCGGATTGCGCTCAATGAACATCGTGCCGGTAGCGCGGGCCAGCCAGCCGATGCCGGGCCAACCCGCCACCTCGGATTTCGAAACGAAATAAACCCGCTTGGCTGCGTTGAGTACAAAAATATCCAACCAAGACGTATGGTTGGCCAGCACAGCACCATGTCCCGTCATGGGCGTGCCGTTGATCTGGTGGCGCAGGCCGATGATGCGCAAAGCCCAGCGGCAGACAAAAGTCGTGATCCCCGGTGTCAGGGGGCGATGCAATCCGTAAACGGGCCGTTCCACAAGTCGCACCAGCAGCAGCAGCGCAAGCCCGCCAAACACCAAAAGCGCAAGCGTCCCCCCCTTGAGGACAACCCGCGCCCATCCCGCCGGGCTGATCCCGGTGACTGGCCCAGGCTCGACGCTGTCCCAACGCTGGCTCATGCGCCCTGCCCCTTATACATCCGTGCCTGCCGGTCGGACAAACGCGCCGTGTCCAAAATCAGGCAGACATCCACCGTGTTGAATGCATGATCTACGAAAGCCCCCTCTCCGACATATCCGCCCGAGCGCAGGTAGGCTTTCATCAGGCTGGGCATTTGCGTCATCGCCGTTCTGGCATCCAGATCAGCTTTGGCAACCAGATCCATGTTCTGAAAAGCTTTTTCATGAGCCCGTACCCGCAGGTCCGGTGGGGCCAGGTGGCGCTGGTGCAGCAGACTGAGCGACGGCGCAATAGGTGCAATCTCGGTCCCTTGAAAGCTCGCAGCACCAAAAAGCACATCAATCCGGTGATCCGCCACATAGCGCGCCAGCGCCGACCACAGATGAAACATCGCCATTCCACCCCGGTGATCCGCACGCACACAGGACCGGCCAAGCTCCATCACCCGCCGTCCGGAGGCAAGCAGAGGTGACAGGTCAAACTCCGCTTCACAGTAATATCCACCGGCCTTCAGAGCATTCTCCGGATGCATTAGCCGGTAGACGCCGATGACTGCACCGCTATCCTTTTCACGCAGCAGCAGATGATCGTAGAAAGGATCAAAGCGGTCCTGCTCAAGGCGTGTATCATGGTCAACCAAGGGACCGGAGCCGCCCAATTCGGTGATAAAAACATCGTACCGTAGCCTTTGCGCGGCCCGCAAATCCTCAGTGCTGGTGGCCAGCGTCACATCGAACTGATCCGAGGGGATGCGCGTCATGGAGATGGTTGTCCGTTTGGTCGTTCGGGGCGTTCTCCCCAGCATGTCGGTTGGCGCAATCCCGCGACTGGGTTCAACCGCAGAGGAACGCCTCTTAAAATTGCATATGGTAACGACATTCTACTTATGCGATGTCTATCATTAACTATTTGGCAACCAAATTCACTCATCAAAGACCGGCATTAACCCAACGCGGAAACTGTCTATGACAACCTTGCCTTCATCGCGGAAATTGACTGTCACTTTCCCGGCGATGTTGCTTTGTACCTGGCCCGTGCCCCAATCGGGGCGTTCGGGATGGCGCACCAGCATGCCGGGGGTCATCATCGCATTCAAGTCGTCCATGTCTCGTCCTTTCCGGCCCCGTGCGGTGTGCCCCGCATGAGCGGCGCTTTGGCCGCGCTGATTGGCAGCCGCATCTGTCATGACCTGATATCGCCCATCGGTGCAATCAACAATGGCCTTGAACTGCTGACCATGTCGGGCGATGCGGCGGGGCCTGAAATTGGGTTGATCGGCGAAAGTGTCGGGAATGCCAGCGCGCGCATCCGGTTCTTCCGGATCGCCTTTGGCGCTGCCGGCGACCAGATGGTGGGCGCGGGCGAGGTACAGTCGATCCTGCGCGATTTATACGAGGGCAGCCGCCTTACGGTGCTTTGGGATATTGACGACCCGGTCCAAAGGGACGAAGTCCGCATGGCGCTGCTGTCGGTGCTGTGTTTCGAAAGCGCGATGCCCTATGGTGGCCGGATCACAGTGACACGCGAGAACCAGAACTGGCTTCTGTCAGGTCACGCCGACAGGATCAACGTGGTTGCACCCCTGTGGGAGCTTCTGTCAGGCGGCAGTAGCGAGGCAGAGGTGAAACCGTCCCATGTGCAGTTTGCCCTGCTGCCCCTCGTCGCGAAAGACGCCGACAGACGGATCACATGCCGTTCGGACGAGACAACAATCAGCCTTGCGTTCTAGCTGCGCACCGCGCCGTCACCCGAGACCAGATATTTGAAACTGGTCAATTGTGCCGCCCCAACGGGACCGCGGGCGTGCATTTTACCGGTGGCAATGCCAATCTCTGCGCCCATGCCGAATTCGGCACCATCGGCAAACTGGGTGGAGGCGTTGTGCATCAGGATCGCAGAATCCAGCTGGTTCATAAAGGTTTCAACAGTCTGCGCATCCTGCGAAATAATGCAGTCAGTGTGGTTCGATCCATAGCGCCGGATATGATTGATTGCGTCCTCGACACCGCTGACGGTGCGGGCCGCAATGATCATATCAAGGTATTCGCAGCCCCAATCCGCATCCGTGGCCGGCACTACACCGGTCACTTTTTGCAGCGTTGCATCGCCGCGCACCTCGACGCCTGCATCGATCAGCGCGCGCAACACGCCCTGCCCGATGGTTACCGCGATCTCTTCATGGATCAGCAGACACTCCGCGGCGCCGCAAATCCCGGTGCGTCGCGTCTTGGCGTTCAACACGATTTTAAGCGCCATTTCAGGGTCGGCATCCTTGTCGATATAGATGTGCACAATGCCTTCAAGATGGGCAAAAACCGGCACGCGCGCTTCGCGCTGGACCAACCCGACCAAGCCCTTGCCACCGCGCGGCACGATCACGTCAATGGTATCGGTCATCGTCAGCATTTCGCTGACAGCAGCGCGGTCGCGGGTCGGCACTAATTGCACCGCATCTTCAGCCAGGTTCGCATCGCGCAGACCTTGCTGCAAACAGGCATGGATCGCGCGAGAAGAATGGAAGCTCTCGGATCCGCCCCGTAGAATCACGGCGTTTCCCGCTTTCAAACACAGCGCACCGGCATCCGCCGTCACATTCGGGCGGCTTTCGTAGATCACGCCGATCACACCCAAAGGCGTACGCACCCGTTTGATATGCAGGCCCGAGGGCTGGTCCCATTCAGCGAGCGTTTCACCCACGGGATCGGGCTGTTCGGCAACGCTGCGCAAGCCATCCACCATGCCCCGGATCCGGTCCTCATCTAGCATCAGCCGGTCCATCATCGCAGGCGTCAGCCCCTTGTCGCGACCAAACGCCATGTCTTTGGCATTTGCGGCCAGAATATCATCGCGGGCAATCCAGACCGCTTCGGCAGCACCGATCAAAGCGGCGTGCTTGCGTTCAGCATTCGCGCTGGCGAGCTCGGCGGATGCAGCTTTAGCGCGGGCACCGATATCGGCCATCATCTGTGAAATTGTCTGGTCTGTCATCTTCGTGGTCCTCTGTCCTGAGGTGAATGCTATAGCGCCATATCATCGCGGTGGATCAACGCAGCGCGCCCCGGATACCCCAACAGCGCTTCGATCTCGGCGCTTTGATGGCCCTGAATTTGCACCGCTTCAGCGGAGGAGTACCGTGTCAAGCCTGCGCCAATGATGTGCCCTGCGGGATCCATCAGCGCGATGCTGTCGCCCCGGTCAAACGGGCCAGCCACGGCGCGGACACCCGCAGGCAGCAAGGATTTACCCGTTTGAAGGGCCGCGACAGCACCCGCATCCAAGGTAACAGAGCCACGCGGTTTCATTGCCGCGATCCAGCGTTTGCGCGCGGCCTGCGGATCACTTTGTGCGGTAAACCAGGTTGCTGGCGCGCCTTCTTCGAGCGCCTTTAAGGGACGAAGCACGGAGCCTTCAGTGATCGTCATACGGCAGCCGGCTGATGTCGCGGTTTTGGCGGCCATCAGTTTGGTTTTCATGCCACCTTTGCTCAACCCCGACCCGGCGTCGCCGGCCATCGCCTCGATCTCGGGCGTGATGATGTCGATCACGTCAAACCGTTGAGCATTCGGGTCTTCAACCGGATTGGCCGAATAGAACCCGTCCACATCTGAAAGTAACACCAGCTGGTCCGCGCCCACAGTCACCGCGATCTGCGCAGCCAAGCGGTCGTTGTCGCCAAAGCGGATTTCATCTGTGGCAACTGTGTCGTTCTCGTTCACAATCGGTACAACGTTAAGTCCCAGCAACTGCTCTAACGTCGCACGGCTGTTGAGGTAACGCTTGCGGTCTGCGGAATCCTCTAAAGTAACAAGCACTTGCGCAGTGATGATGCCAAGCGGTTCGAGCACTTCTTCATATGCACGGGCCAACCGGATCTGGCCTACCGCCGCCGCAGCCTGCGATTGCTCCAATGGTAGCGGCGTCGCGGGCAGGCCCAAGACACCACGCCCGAGCGCGATTGACCCGGAGGAGACGAGCACCACGTCGCATCCTCCGTTCTTGAGCCACTGAACATCCCTAGCCAGCGCCCGCAACCAATCGGCCCGCAGTGCGCCTGTCGCGCGGTCCACCAATAAGGCGGAACCAATTTTGACAACGATCCTGCGGGCGTCGCTTAGGGTTGCCACGCCGTTGCCTCCTCGGCAGGTTTTTGGCGCAGACGATCGTCGTCGATCTCGCCACGCAGGGTGCGCAGCACTTCGGTCACCCCTTCGCGGGCGACACCGGACATCATCATCACCGGCCCACCCGAAGCTTTTTCCAATTCTTTTCTTTTCTCTACGCGCTCTTCTTCATCCAAAGCATCAACTTTATTCAAGACTGTCACACGCGGCTTTTCCGCCAGATCACCGCCGTAGGCTTCAAGCTCGGCGATGATAGTTTGATAGTCCTCGGCGACTGTCTCTGAGGTGCCATCGACCAGATGCAGAAGCACCGCACACCGCTCTACATGACCCAGGAACAGATCGCCCAAGCCGCGCCCTTCGGAGGCCCCTTCGATCAGGCCGGGAATGTCAGCCACCACAAATTCAGTATTGTCTACGCCGACCACCCCCAGATTGGGGTGCAATGTTGTGAACGGATAATCCGCGATCTTGGGTCGCGCATTTGAGGTTGCCGCAAGAAAGGTTGATTTGCCCGCATTGGGCAGCCCCAACAGGCCTACATCGGCGATAAGCTTTAGACGCAACCACAGCGTCCGTTCCACCCCGTCCTGACCGGGATTGGACCGGCGCGGTGCCTGGTTTGTCGCAGATTTGAAGTGCAGGTTGCCCCAGCCGCCGTTGCCGCCGCGTGCAAGCTCGACCCGTTGACCGACTTCGGTGATATCTACAATCACCGTCTCCTGATCTTCATCGAGGATTTCGGTCCCCACAGGCACGCGCAGTACGATGTCTTCACCGTCCTTGCCCGTGCGTTGTTTGCCCATACCGGGCTGGCCGTTCTTGGCGAAAAAGTGCTGCTGATAGCGGAAATCAATCAGCGTGTTCAGCCCGTCGACAGCCTCCGCCCAGACAGAGCCACCGCCGCCGCCATCGCCGCCATCCGGGCCGCCGTATTCGATATATTTCTCGCGCCGGAACGAGATACAGCCGCCGCCGCCCGCGCCGGAGCGGATGTAGACTTTGCACAGATCGAGAAATTTCATCCAAGTTGCCTTTCGGAGGTCGCCTAGAGTTTTCGGCTATAGGTCCAAGTGGGTACGGCAGCATCGCGCGCCAGACAATAGGTTTCCGCATCACCCAGATAGACAAAGCCCGCGTTGGTCATCACCTTGGCCGATGCCGGATTATCCTGAAAGACGGTCGCGAACATCGCTTGATTGTTCAACGGGTTGGCTGCCACCAGCGCTAAGACCGCGTCAGAGGCCAGATGCGTGTTCCAAAAAGCCGGTGCCACCCAGAACCCCACCTCGGACTGGTTGCGGTCCAGCCGGGAGAGGGTGATCAGGCCCATCACTTCGTCGCTGCCCGTTTTGCTGCCATCCATAGCCCAGCATTCCATGTCGCGCGGATCGGACGTGGCGCGGCCGATGAAAGCTTCGATCACACCGGGGGGCAATGGATGCGGGATCGACGTGGTGTTCTTGGCCACACGCGCATCGCTTGCATAAAGCTCGATCAGCCCTTGGTCAGAGCGACGCAGCGGGCGCAGGTCAAAGCGTTCCGTCTCTATAACGGGGTGATTTACAATGGTTTCCATTTGCATCGTCATGTTCCTCCTCCGAACAATACGAACAGGACAGAGGCGACGGTAAGGCCCGCCAATGTCCACATCAGATAGGGTTCCGCACGCGTCCCTGCAACGGTCTTGGCAATTCGGTCGCCCGCAAGCGTCCAGATCGGGTGCAGTATGATTTGGCAGGTCAGAAGCACAGCAGCGATGGTGGCAGTCGCGGTCAGTGTGCTGACGTCGGGTCCGACAAAGGCGGTAAAACCGCCCACGATCATCGCCCAGGCTTTGGGGTTCAGCGGATGCACGATCAGGCCTGCCGCAAAACCGGGTGCTTTTTCGGCCCCGCCACCCTGCCCCAGCCGCAGATTTGCGACCTTCCATGCCAGCCAAATGATATAAGCCGCCGAAACGTATTTGAGCGCCTGAAACAACAGCGGCACGCTTTCAGCCAGTTGCATCAGGCCAAAGCCGATGGGCCAGATGATCAGCTGCTTTCCCAGCGCCACACCTGCCACAAAGGGCAGCGCCGCACGGAAACCAAACCGCGCGCCGGTGGCCATCAGCGCCATATTGGCCGGTCCGGGCGTGCCGATCTGACTGGCCGCAAAAACGGCGAGAGGGACAAGGGCGATGCTCATGCCGCGCGTGCCTTTGCATAATCCGCCGCCAGCAATCCCATGATCACGTCATCGTGCCACTTTTCTCCCACGCGGGCGGCTTCGCGTTCCCGCCCTTCTATGACAAAACCCACCTTTTCATAGGCGGCAATGGCCCGTGCGTTATAATCGACCACCCGCAGCGTCAGCCGGTGCAACGCAAGCGGCCCGAAGGCGTGGGCAACAATCAGATGGATCGCCCGCGTACCGATGCCTTTGCCCAGCAGCTTGGGGTTCAGAATGCCAACGGCCAAGCTGGCGCGGCGATCGTGATGGTCAATGGAATGCAGGCGCAGCGCCCCAGCAAGGCGTTTGCGGTAGTCAATAACCCAAGCCAAAGGCTCAACCTCTTGCGCGTGGACCCAAGCTGTCGCCTGCACCTTTGTAATGGGCTGCACCGTTGTCGGGTCAGCCCCGAACATATGATGGATTTCGGGGGTGTTACCGAGCTTGAACCGTGCTGTCGCATCCTCGGCACGCGGCGCACGCAGAGATACCGGACCATCCTTCAGGGTGGGGCGTGCGGTATTCGTCTGCATTGGATCGCTCCTTGTCAGGAAGGGCGCGGCGGAGGAAACGAGAAAGGGACCGGCGTTTCCACCGATCCCTTCAAATTTTCAAATTCTGTGGGTACGGCTTATTCTGCGGCCTCGGCCGCCGGCAGGACAGAAATGAACGTGCGGTTTTTCAGACCTTTGTGAAAGGTCACGGAACCATCGACAGTTGCAAAGATCGTGTGATCCTTGCCCATGCCAACGCCATCTGCTGGCCAGAACTTCGTGCCGCGCTGGCGGACGATGATGTTGCCGGGAATGACAGCTTCGCCGCCATATTTCTTAACACCAAGACGACGACCAGCTGAGTCGCGTCCGTTACGGGATGAGCCGCCTGCTTTTTTATGTGCCATTTGGTCTCTCCTTAACCTTTAGCCAGATCTTTGGCCTGTGCGATCCAGTCTTCACGACCGACACGACCTTTGAACGACAGTTTATCTTCAATAGCTTCAACGTCTGCGTCTGTCCATGCTGCGATCTGGGCAAATGTTGTAATGCCCTCGGCGTTCAGCTTGCCTACGATAACGGGGCCAACGCCGGATATCTTGGACAGATCATCGCCATCGGACTTGGCTGCTTTCTTTGGCGCGGCCTTTTTTTCGGCCTTTGGTGCCGCTTCTTTCTTCGTCGGCGCTGGATTGGCCGACTTTTCGTTGGCTTCACCCACAACAACCCGCTTGGCCATTTCGGCCTGATCGGTCTTGTTCATGGTGTAACGCTCTTCGATGGCAGCTTTCTGCGCCGCAGGAACCGAACCTGTACCAATGGCTGTTGCCGTCTTGGACTTGCCGACACCCGATGCCATGATCTCGCCGATGCGGACCAGTGTCAGCTTCTGGCGGTGGCCTTTGGTGCGCTTGGAGCTGTGCTTACGACGGCGCTTGACGAAGTTGATGACCTTGTCGCCTTTGATCTGGTCGACCACTTCGGCTTCAACACCGGCATCGTCGATCAAAGGTGCGCCAACCTTGGGGCTGTCGCCGCCAAGCATCAGAACTTCGTTGAACAGAACTTTGTCACCGGCGTTTGCTGCAATGCGTTCAACCCGGAGCATATCGCCCGAGGCTACCTTGTACTGCTTACCGCCAGTCTTGATGACTGCGAACATCGCGTCTTCCTTCATGTATCCGCGTTCTGTGGTCCCCTTCCGGGCGTTCCGGACCGGTGTATCACCGCATCCACCTTCGAACAGCGCGCCCTTGGGGCGTCATTAAAAACAATCCCGGATCAGGTTACCCTGCCGAGATGCGGGCTTATCGGGGGATTGGCCGCCTAAGTCAAGCACCATTCGCGGGGTTTTTCGCCTGCGACCGTCAAAGCTCTTTCGCTGTCATGTTCAGCGCAACGGCCCGTCCCAGAGCATAGGAGATATCCTCATAAGCCTGCCCGAACCCGCGGAACAGTGCGCGGTTCAGCGCCCGACCCGCATCGCTGTCTGAAAATGCCACATAGGCTTCAAGATCATCCAGATCGAGTGGGTGATAGGCCAGCAAGAGATAGCCATAAAGCCATTGCGTTGTGTCTTCTGTAGTCTCGGCAACGTCACCTGCGGCGTCTTTGAGTATTTCGTCTTCGGACATTTTCACGCCGCCGCCATCCACCAGCCCGCGCAGGAATTGATAATTGGAATTCATTGCGCTGGTGACGTTCCGCGCAATCATATCGCCATCCTCGACATAGCGCATGATCAGCGACAATTGCAGATCGCCGGAGTTCTCTATCTCGACAAACCGGGCGCGGGCGGCCTCTTCTACATCAGGATCCTGCATGGCACGGCGAGCGGCATTCTCAAGATCAATGATCTGGCTGCCCTTTTCAGAGCCGTAAAAGGTGATGACCTCTTCCAGCGCCTCACCGCTCAACTCCCGCGCCAATTCCTCGCGGACCCGCTCGACCATCAGACCGGGTGCATAGATACTCTCGACCTGTTGCGCCCAGCCAGCACCACCCTGCCCGTCCAGCATCTCATCGTCCAGGCTTTCGGCTTGTGCCAAACCTTCACTGCTTAAAATATCGGCGGCCTCGGTCAGCTTCAGCACATCGACCAACACAGCCATCCGGGCGTCTGCCCAAGCCCCCGCTGTGGCCAGCAGAAAGACGACCGGCGCGAACAGAAAGGCGCGGCGCATCATAGATCCTGACTGGGCTGCATGTCCGACAACCGGTCTGCAACCTCCTCGAACCGGTTGGCCATAATCTCGTATTGCACAGCGTTCATCAGCTCATAGACTTTCTGCATCTTCGGTTCGGCCAGCGCATCGGCATAGGCGGCAACCTCATCATCGGAAAATGCCTGATAGGTATAGGCAGCGTTTGCCAGCGCATTTGAACGGATCGACGTGCGCAGATCACCCTCCTGCGTGCGCAGCGCCTCTCGCAGATCAGGTTCATCCATCTGCAATTCGATCACGCCTGCCCCGGCAGCGGCCATCAGAAACCTGATCTGGACCTCCTGAATGGCTCTTATCGCGCCGTCTTCCACGTCGCTGGCGGTGTTAAGCCGGTTCAGAATCGCCACCCGGGGAGACCCCAGCCGCACCAGCCCGGCCACAATGGCTTCTCCCATCTCGGATTTCAGCGCATCATCTTCTTTCATGTGCGAGGCGTTCTCTGCCACCACGAGGCGCTTACCAAGATTGGTGGCATAAAAATCCGTGGCATGGGTCAACAGATCGTTGGTCAGCGTTTTGCTCAGGATCTCCAACGCCATGTCATGCATCACATCCGTGTCAAAAACTTCCTTTACCAGCCGAGACCATTCGGAGCCGAAATCATCCGCTTCCATCCCCAACATCTGCGGCGCAGAATCCGCCGATAACCGGATGCTTTCCAAAGCCACGTCAAACCCGGTCACTTCAAGAAATGCCTCAACCTTCTTTGTCTCAGCAGCGGCCGTGGCCGGAGCGCTGTGCAAACCAAATGCAAGAAGACAGGCAAGGCTGAGCGCAAGCCAGGATGAGCGGAGCATAGCATGCATAATCTGTTCCTTCTGTTGGCCTTGATATAGGGTCTGAGCCTAGGCCTTACGAGGCAGATGACAATGACTTTCCTCAATTTGAGCGTTTTAGCGCAGGTTCAAACGCATCTGCCCTTGCCCCCCACACCGTCCCCCGCTATTTGGCCTCACGATCCTTCGCGGAGAGGTGCCGGAGTGGTCGAACGGGGCGGTCTCGAAAACCGTTGAGCCTTCACGGGTTCCCAGGGTTCGAATCCCTGTCTCTCCGCCATGAACCCTTTTGATAGGGATGGCATCGAAAGCCCTGTCTTCAGTGTTCATGAGACCGCGAGAACAGGCAGCCGCTGCAAGTGCGAGCACATTACAAGCAAGAAACGCCTATCGAGGAGCGATTTGCGCCACGCGACGCGACAAACCTGACAGGATCTCTGGCCCGTCAGACCCAAGATGCACGATGTCTTCTAGCCTGATCCCAAAACCGTCGGTTAGATATACCCCCGGCTCTATCGAAAAGACGTTGCCAGCCGCCAAGGGCTGATCGTTGCTCGCCATCATATAGGGCGGTTCATGCACATCGACGCCAAGGCCGTGCCCGGTCCGGTGAAGGAACGCGGCACCATAGCCTGCGGCCTTTATTACATCCCGCGCGGCCGTGTCGATTGCACTGCAGGCAGCACCGGGTTTGGCCGCAGACAGTGCCGCCTGAACGGCCTCTTCAACAACCCCAGCGACTTTCGTGAACTCCGGGTCCGGCGTATCGCCGTACCACGCGCAACGGGTCATATCGGAAGGATATCCGTTCAACCGGCATCCGGCGTCGATCAGCACTGCCATCTCGGGTGCTAACACATCCCCGCCGGTGTGGTGATGCGGGAAGGCACTGTTTGACCCGAACCCCACGATACAAAAGGCAGGCTCTGCTCCGTGCGCGCGGTAGTGGTCGACGATAATGGTTTTGACATCATTTTCAGACATGCCGGTGCGCAGCGATGCAAAGGCCAGCTCAAAGGCGGCGTCATTCAGGCGCGCGCAGTCGCGCAGCAGCTTGTGCTCGTCGGCGTCTTTTGCGGCGCGCAGTTGGCCCACTGTATCTTCGGTAAACCGGTGCTTTGGCGCGTCGAGTTGTTCCAGCAGCAAAAACGCAAAATCAGCCCGCATCGTTTCATCCAGTACGACGCTGATGCCGAGGCGTTTGACATCAAGTTTGTCCAGCAAAGCGGTTAGCGCATCAAGCGGGCCTTCGGTATCGCTCCACTCATAAAACGGGACGCTGTTGCACTGAGCGCGGGCAGCGTCAGCATTCAGCTTGGGCATTAGAACCCCCGCCTGATCAGCCGTCACAAGGGCCATCACCGGGCGTTCATCGCCATGCGGGTTCAGGCCTAACAACCACTGCATATGGCTGCTTGGTCCAACGGCGACCAGATCGGTGCCTGTGTCGGCCATGCGCTGGCGCAACCGCGCCAATCGGTTCTCAGTTGTATTAGTCATATGACCCTCCAATGCCTCATAGTCCCTAGCCGTCTTGGCCAGGCAGCCAGTTTTTCGACGGCCTCTGCAACACCACCAATGTGCCCGTCCACATCATGCGGGCCGGGGTGTCGCCAAGTGTTTTCCATGCGTGCGGGGTCATCCCGTTGTAATGCAGGCTATCGCCTTCGCGCAGGGTAAAGACCTCTCCGTCCAGTGTTTTCTCGATAGAACCGCTGAGGATATAGATAAACTCCTCGCCCTCGTGCTGGAACGTCTCGGACACAAAACCGGGTGGACAGTTCATGATGTAGGCCGACAGTTCATGGCCGGGAAATTCGGAGCTGAGCGCCTCGTAGGTCACACCGGACTCCGAGATCGAAAACTTGGGCCGTTCATGCGCATAGGATACCGCATCTCCCGGTTTCGGGCGGGCCACAAAGTAGTCCAGCCCCAAATCCAGAGCATGCGAAATCTGCGCGAGCGTGCCGAGTGACGGCGTCGCATTGCCCCGCTCAACCTGCGACAGATACCCCACGGACATGCCTGCTTTGTCGCATAATTCCTTAAGCGTCCACTTGCGCTGCTGCCGGCACTTGCGGATCAGTTGCCCCAGCTTGGCCGGTTCGATGGTGCCCCCTCCGATCATCGCCTACCCCGACAACTGCGCCAGCCGTGGCATCAGCTCGAGCAGCTTCTTGGTGTAGTCCTGCCGCGGGTCGGCAAAGAGCGTTTCGGTCTCTTGGACCTCGATCAATTGCCCCTGCTTCATCACGCCCACGCGGTCACACATCTGGCGTACAACCGGCAGATCGTGGCTGATGAAAAGCATGGTCAGACCCAGATGTTCTTGCAGGTCTTTGAGTATATTCAGAATTTGCGCCTGGATGGATACATCCAACGCGCTGGTGGGTTCATCACATATCAAGAACCGCGGCTGCGTGGCCAAGGCCCGCGCGATGGAGATTCTTTGGCGTTGCCCGCCCGAGAACTCATGCGGATATTTCGCGGCAGCCGCACGCGTCAGACCAACGCGATCAAGCAACTCCTGCACCCGTCCACTGATCTGGTCAACAGGCAGCAACTTGTGGTGCCTTAGCGGTTCGGCAACGATGCTTTCGACCTTCATCCGCGGATTGAGGCTTGAGAAAGGATCTTGGAAGATCATCTGGATCTGGCGGCGATAGCCGGCGATCTGGGCGGGTGTCATTGCAGTCACCTCTTCGCCATCAAACCGGATACGGCCCCCGTCCACATCCAGCAGCGTGCCGATCATCCGCGCCACGGTTGACTTGCCAGAACCGCTTTCGCCGACAAGGCCAAACACCTCACCGTCCTTGATATCAAAAGTGACCTCGTCTACGGCCGTGAAATAGGTCCGCCACGACGGAAGGATCGCCGATTTCTCGAGAAATTTCTTCGTGATCCCTTCAACCTCCAGCAACTTGCCGGATTTCGACGGTTCCGTTTTGGCCCAGTTCCGCGCGAGGTCCTCGATCTTGAATGTTGTCTCACGACCCCCATAGCTCACCTGCGGGAAGCGATGCAGCTTGACCTGCGGACGCGGCACCGCAGCAATAAGAGACTTGGTATATTCATGCTTTGGCGCGCTGAGAACCTGATCGGTGGACCCGTTTTCCACGACCTGCCCATTGTACATGACCGTGACCTGTTCGGTTGTATCCGCAATCACGCCCATGTCGTGGGTGACAAGGATCACACCGACCTGGGTCTCGCGGGCCAACTCTTTGATCAGATCAAGCACTTGGGCCTGAATAGATACATCCAGCGCGGTTGTGGGTTCATCGGCCACAATAACAGATGGCTCTGAACAAAGTGCAAGCGCGATCACCACACGCTGACGCATGCCGCCGGAAAACTGGTGGGGGTATTGGTCAAAGCGGGTCTTTGGGTCAGGGATTGACACACGATCAAGAAGGGCCAAAGCTCGCTCTTTGGCCTCTTTGCCGGAAACCTTGAGGTGCAACTGGATCGTCTCGACCAGTTGTTCGCCGATGGTGAACAGGGGGTTCAGCGAGGTCAGCGGATCCTGAAAGATCATCCCGATCTCACCGCCCCGAATGGCACGTTGTTCCTCGACACCCAGATTGTCGATACGGCGCCCCTTGAGCCAGATTTCACCCGAGGCAATACGCGCGGGATCATCCAGCAAGCCGATCACGGCGTTGCCTGTCATCGACTTGCCCGCCCCGCTTTCGCCCACCACGCCACGGATTTCACCGGGGCGGATGTCATAGGTCACATTCTGCACAGGCTTGAAGAGACCGTGCCGGGTGGGAATTTCGACGGTTAGGTCACGGATGGAGAGGACAGGTTCAGTCATTTCAACCTCGGGTTCAAAGCGTCGCGCAGCCAGTCGCCCAACATGTTTACGCTGAGTGCTAGCGCAAGCAACGTGCAGGCCGGGAAGAATAGGATCCACCATTCGCCCGAGAACAAGAAGCCCTGCCCGACGCGGATCAATGTGCCCAACGATGGCTGCGTAGCCGGTGCTCCAACGCCAAGAAAGCTCAGCGTCGCCTCTGCAATAATGGCAAGTGCCAGCGAGATCGTGGCGATCACAAGAACAGGAGACAGGATGTTCGGCAGGATGTGCCGCAACATAATCGCGTAAGGCCGCCGACCGATCAGCCGCGCCGCCGAGACGTAGTCTTTGCCTTTCTCGACCAGTGTGGCACCGCGCACGACGCGGGCAAATTGCACCCAATCGGACAAACCAATCGCAAGGATTAAAACCCAGATTGCCATTTGGTCGCGGTTCTCGACCGGGGTGATCCCTTTGGCGATCCCGAAGATCAACATCGCCACCAAAATCGACGGAAAGGTCAACTGAACGTCAGCAGCCCGCATGATAAAGCTGTCGGCCCAGCCGCCGAAATAGCCCGCCAGCAGGCCTAGAAAGATGCCCAGCACAACGGCAAACAACACCGCTGCAAAGCCGACAAACAGCGAGATCCGCATGCCGTACAGGATGGTGGAAAACACATCGCGGCCCTGGTCGTCCGTCCCCAACAGGAACGTATCACCGGTGAAGGCATTGGGTGCCATCGGCGGCGTAAAGCCGTTCATCAAATTCAAGGACGACGGATCAAACGGGTTTGTCGGTGCGATCAGCGGCGCAAAGACCGCGGACAGGATCAGGATGGCGGCAACCACCGCAGACACAATCGCGACCGGCGACCGTTTGAAGGCATAGAACAAATCACTGTCCAGCGCACGCCGCATGCGTGACGGGACAACCTCGGGTGCGACAATCGGGCGATCAGTCATTTTGCGGACACCCTGAGACGAGGATCAATGAAGGCATATAGGATATCCACCAGAAGGTTGATGACGACGAACATCACTGAAATCATCATCAGATACGCGGCCATCACCGGGATATCGACGAACTGGATTGCATTGATGAACAATAGGCCCAGACCGGGCCACTGAAACACGGTTTCGGTAATGATCGCGAAGGCGATGATCGCACCAAGCTGAAGGCCGATCACTGTAATCACGGGCACCATCGTATTTTTCAGCGCGTGGCGAAAGTTGATGACCCGTTCGCTCAGGCCACGGGCGCGGGCAAAGCGGATGTAATCCTGGCGCAGCACCTCAAGCATCTCGGACCGGACCAGCCGCATGATCAGCGTCATCTGATAAAGACCCAGCGTGATCGACGGCAGGATCAAGGCTTTTAGGCCGGTTTCAGTCAGGAAACCTGTGCTCCACCAGCCCACGCGCACCACCTCGCCACGTCCAAAACTGGGGAGCCACCCAAGCTCGACCGAGAACAGGTAGATCAAAAGAATCCCGATCAGAAACGTCGGCAGCGACACCCCGATAAGGGAGGAGGACATAATGAAGTTCGCCACAAACCCGTCGCGGCGGATCGCGGTGAAAACACCCAGCGCAATCCCTACAACGATAGCGAAAACAGCTGACAACGCGGCAAGTTCTAAAGTGGCAGGCGCGCGTTCCTTGATGATTTCAGACACTTCCCGGCCTTGCCGGTAGCTGACACCAAAGTTGCCTTGCACGGCTTCACCCAGGAATTTTACATATTGCACGGGGATCGGTTGATCGAGCCCAAGCTGCGCGCGCAGGCGTTCAACATCTTCCATCGTGCGTTCCTGACCCAACATGTTGTCAATCGGATCGCCCACAAAGGTGAACATCGAAAACGCAATAGCCCCGGTGATGATCAACACCAAAAGGGACTGAAACACGCGTTTGAGAATGAAAGGCAACATCGCAAAGGCCTTGTTTTGCCAACAAAACCCCTGCCGGGCCGCTGGACAAGTTGGGAGAGGATGAGAAACGGAACCCGGGGCAACGCGCCCCGCAGTCCCGCCGAAAAAGCGCGCCCGCATCATGCAAGCGCGCCATCTTGCGGTGTTACTTCATGGTGAAGTATTTCACACGCGGCTGATCCTCTGGATCGACCTCGATGCCAACGTTGTCGGCCATACCCCAGTTCAGCACCTGATGGTGGATCGGGATATAAAGCTGCTCGTCCTGCACCGTGCGCCAGATGCTGGCAATATCCGCATTGCGGGCCTCCAGATCTGTGTTGGATGCGAGCGACTTGATTTTGGCGTCCATCTCGTCGTTGTCGTAGCCGGTGCCATTCCATGTACCAATGTCGCTTTCACGACCATGCACGAGGAAGTTGAACACATACTCGGAGTCGTAGGTCGGAACGCCCCAACCCAGCATATAGAAATCCGTCGCACCATCGGTGATCTTCGGGAAGTGCTGCGCCTTTGGGATCGCATCAAGGTTCACGGTCACACCGATCTGACCCAACATCCCAACAGCCGCCTGACAGATGGCTTCATCGTTGATATAGCGATCATTCGGACAATCCAGCCGGATCGAAAACCCGTCTTCATAGCCCGCATCAGCCATCAGCGCCTTGGCACCTTCAACATCAGTGACGCTTTCGCCATCCATCTCGGCGGTCCAGCCGTTGACGAACGGAGGGGCAATCATACCTGCGGGCTGCGACTGCCCCCGCATCACGACCTTCTGGATCGCATCGCGGTTGATCGCCATGGACATCGCCTTGCGCACGCGGACGTCAGCCAGTGGGTTCGCGCCCTCAACGTTATCCGCCTCGATGTCATCAGCACCCTGGTTCATACCGAAAAAGATTACGCGGTTCTGTGGGGCCTGCTTTACGACAAGGCCATCAGCTTCACTGACACGGGCCAGATCCTGAACCGGCATATCCTGCAGAAAGTCGACTTCGCCAGACAGCAACGCCGCCACACGGGTCGCCGCGTTCTGAATTGGCGTATAGACGATTTCGCTGACTTCCATCGGGAATTCGTTGCGGCCCCAATAGTCTTCGTTGCGGGCCATAACCGTTTTCACGTCCGGCTCGCGGCTTACAAGCGTGTAAGCACCGGTACCGTTCACGTTTGTCGTGGCAAAGGTAATCTCGCCGCCTTCAAAATCCTGAACATTGACGGTGTTGTTCGCCTCTGTCCAATCTTTGTCCATCATGAACAGGTTTGTCAGATTGGAAGGCAGGATCGGGTTCGGGCCGTCCGTTTCGATCTCGACCACGTAATCGCTGACAGCGCGGACTTCAGTGATCGAGCCGATCAGTTCTTTCATGTCGGAATTGGGCTGCTTTGCACGCTCAAAGCTGAAGACAACGTCTTCTGCAGTGAAGTCGGCGCCGTCATGGAATTTTACACCTTCGCGCAGGTTGAACACCCAGACATTCGGGTTGTCAGCGCTCGGGGCCCAATCGGTGGCAAGTGTGGGTACAAAATTGCCGTCCGTGTCACGGATGATCAGCGGTTCATACATCTGGTGACGCATGGTGTGGCTGGGGCCTTCGTTCTGGGAATGCGGATCCAGCGTCAGCGCGTCGCCGGCACGGGCCCAGCGAAGCGTCTCTGCATTGACCATTGCCGACGTTGATAGCAGCGCCGCAACGGTGAAAAGGACTGTTGATGTTTTCATGGTAACCTCTCTGTTCGGGTAGGATTTATGCAGACCGTATTTTTGTTTTTGAGACCGCCTGCATATTCAGCGAAATGACATACAGTGCATCGTCGTGCATCTTTGTATGTCAGGTGTCTGTATCGTCTATTATTTCAGATCTCTGTCGCATGGTCGTGGACGGTAGGAAAAAAACTTAGAACATACAATAATTATTTTTGTACTGCGTTCGATGACCGAGCATAGCTTGGCCGAATAGCATGCGCGGAGCCTGCCAGAGGTTTACTAATGTGACAAGCATGTTGGCGGGGCGGATTAATAGGAAACTAGCCGGCTACGGAAGCGCTGGCCTAGTGGATTACTAAAGGCCGCCCGGTTCCCCGGCAGCAATTAATGGACACTTTGCTATTTACCCAAATGAAGTTGCTGGTGGGGACCCCTGAGAAAATCACACCGCTGCCGCCTAACCATCGCTTTCAAGACTACAGCTAAATGTGCTCACTCAGTACCAAACTCGTGGCTACCATTCAGAAGGCGACGATGATGATCGCAGCACTTTGGCGCACAGATCGGGCCAAAGGTCAGGAGGCCCGATCAAACTTGGCTTCGGAATAGTCGTCAGCAAATGACGGGCTATTCTGAAACCTGAATGTTGCAACGATTTCGGACAAGGCCTGCGCCTCGTTTGAAAGCGCGGTGTTCGCTGCGGTGGTTTCTTCAAACATGGCGGCATTTTGCTGTGTAGACCTGTCAATCTCTTGGATCGCGGCGTTCACATCATTCAATTTGTGCGACTGGTCTTTGGCCGAAACCGCGATGTTCTCCATAATCTGAGATATACCTCCGACACCGCTGTCGATAACCGTCATCGCCTCATTCGCTTGTTGCGTCAGCGCCGCGCCCTCAACGGCAATCTTTACGCTTTCCCCGATGACCCCGCTAATTTCTGCAGCGGATTCAGCGCAGCGCTGTGCCAGTATACGGACCTCGGATGCCACAACCGAGAAACCTTGCCCTGCTTCACCTGCGCGGGCCGCTTCGACGCCCGCGTTGAGCGCCAGAAGATTGGTCTGGAACGCGATCCCCTCGATAACCGATACGATGGAGGAGATTTTAGACGATGACTCCTGCACTTGCTTCATGGCTTTGTTGGCATTCTCCATCACCAGCTTGTTGTTCCTGGACGCTTTGGTCAGCTCACTTACAGTGTCGTTGGCCGATGTTGCACCGCTCGCTGTTTCGGCCACTGTCGATGTGAGGTCTCCGACGGTCCTAACCGTATCCGCAAGAGTGGCGGCGTTCGCTTCGGTCCGTTTTGCAAGATCCATCGAGGACCCGGAGATCTCGGCGCTGCTGCCTTCGATATTTGTCACGCTTGAGCTTAGGTTTGACACCACTTCCGACAATGTTGCGATTGCCGTGTTGAAGTCATGCCGAAGCGCTTCGTAGGCGGCAGGGAATTCCCGCTCGATTGAATAGGTCAAATCACCCGCGGACAGCCGCGCCAGACCCTCGGCCAAAGTTGAAACGATAAGGTCCTGCTCCCTCATCCTGTCTTGCCGTTCAGCTTCGGCAAGGCGCTCTTGCTCTTCTTCCTTGGCCGCAAGTTTGGCAACTGCTTCGCGCTCGGTCTCTTCGCGTTTGCGCTTTTCAGTTGCAATCCTCTCCTGTTCTTCCTGCTTGGCTTGTTCTGCTGCCTGCGCGGCCTCGAAAGCTTCGCGCTCTCGCTGTTTTTCTTCTTCCTGAAGTTTGATCGTTTCGAGGGCGCGTGCGCGGAAGACAAACAAGGCCCCTGCCAAACGACCAAGTTCGCCTGAATTGACTGACAGTCCATCAATTTCAGACAGATCCCCCCCCGCGAGGCGTTCGGTGACAGCAGTCACTCGGTTCAAAGGCCGGTTGACCAAGAACCACATCAGAAACGGTGTAAAAACAAGGAGAACCACCGCTGCAATCGCGATCTGCGATATCTGGTTGCCCGCGGTCTGCACCCCCGAGCTAAGCGCAATAGCCGAATCTTCAATCTGCCCTAGCGCGTCAGACGAGAGCGTCGCGGCTTCTATGGCGATGGCACCCACAGCTTGGGCTGCCCTCTGCGCCGCGTCATTTCTTGCGGTCTGGGCTGCAAAAGCCGCCGACCTTTTGCTCGCCATACCGGTCTCTGCCGACGAGAACGAAAGCAGTGTTTCAAGCTTTTCTTTCTCGGCTTCCGCAGAACCCTCTGCCAATGACCTGACAGCGTTCGCTTTTGCGGTCAATTCATCCTGGTTCAGGGACAATTCAGTCGCATTCTTGCTCAACGCCGTTCGGAGCAAGAAGGCAAAATAGAACTTAACCGCCGAATCGAGATTTGCCTTGTCGCGCATTCCGGCAACTTCAACGTCCAGCAAGGTGGTAAGCGTTTCGCTGTTGGTCTCTTTGGCTTCGTCGCTGCCGATGATCAGATTGAAATAAACGTCGTCAATCGCAGGCGAAAGCACTTGATCAATGGCGAGGCGCGCAGCCAGAATGTCGGCCGAACTTGTTGACCGAAGCCCCCCGTCAAAGACACTGTCGAAGACACCGATTGTTTCCGTCGCAATTGTATGGACCTGACCGAGTGCGCCTTGGCCCTTGATCTGGTCAATCAGAATTTCCAGACGTTGCAAAGCTGAGGTCGCGAGGTCTGTCTGGATGGACCGCAGGTCGCCTCTCTCGCTTTCGAGAAAGGCTAAGGCGAGCCCCGACAACAAATTGACTTCCGCGCGCAAACTAAGTGCGGATTGGAATTGGTTGAAATCCTCATCCACCAATCTGCTCAGGGTCTGATCAATGGCTTCTATGGCGTCCTCGCCGCGCAGGTTCATATCAAACAACGCCGTATCCGTGGCTTCCTCCAGCAAACCGCTGACTTCACTGGCGTTTGCAAAGGCTTCCTCGATAAAGGCATCAACAGCGTCACCAGCACGCAATTCTTCCTCGCGGGCTTGCAACAGAGCAGAAAGCGCCGCATCGGCTTGCGTGAGTGTTGTCGTTGCCTTTTCACGGCGTGTCTCAGGCAGCCCCGCAAGTGCCGTTTTAAATTCCGATACGACCTCTTCCTTGTCCGCAGCCCGTTCGGCAATCGCCTCATAGCCCTCTGCGACAAGTATATCCGACAGCAATTCGCGGGTGTGTTCGGTCGCCGAAACGACATCCGCACTTGCACGCAGTTTTGGCAGATGTGTGTCAGACAATGTGACCATCTGGGTCTCGATGGATTGGAACATGATCCAACTGACCGCAACAACAGCGGCAATCATAAGCGCCAATGCGCCAAGGACGACCCCCAGTCGCAACATCAAGGAATGTAAGACTTTGGAAAAGAAAAGCGGCATTTAGGGGGTCCTTTGATCTCAATTTGGGAAGAGGTCGGATTGATGGGCGAGGCCGCGCACATGGGCCGCCTCGCCGCTTTAGTCAGCTTGACGGCGTAATCGCCTCAAAGGTTCCATCCGCCCGGATCCGGGTCATGAAAACACTGTCAGACCCTTGATTGTCACTGGCACCATAGGTGACAGAGAATCCACCAAAATCGATAGTCCCCAGATTGCCCAATGCTGCAAGGTAGCTTTCGCGCGTCAGATCCGCACCTGCGGTCTCCAGTGCCTCAATGGCCAAACGTCCGGTCAGATACCCCTCAAGAGATACAAAATCCGGCTCTGCTGACGCATCATGCGCGGTCAGGGCGGCTTGATAGGCCGCGACAACCGGAAGGGATGTGTCCCAGGGCTGCGGAACAACCTGGCTCACAATCACGCCATCGCCTGCTTCCCCAAGTTCAGCGGCAAGAGCTTTGGATCCGACGAAAGAGATTGTCACAAAGGTCGCATCCAGGCGCATCTTTTTGGACAGTTTAATGAATTCGCTCAAAGGCTTATACGCACCGACCATCACAATCGCCTCCGGTTTCGCTTTGCGAATTTCCAGCAGCGCGGATTTCACGGCAATAGTATTGCGCGTATAGGTTCCTTCGGCAGAAAGGGTCATACCGCGTGCCTCAAGCGCCTTTGTGACGCCGGATAATCCGACGCGGCCAAAGCCGTCATCCTGATAAAGGATTGCGATATTGCTGAGCCCTTTCTCATCAACAAGGTAGTCAATCCAAGCTGCGGTTTCGGCGTCATATGTTGCGCGCAGATTGACGACATTCTTCAACGCAGGATCGCGCAGGAACCCGGCCCCCGTGAACGGTCCGATCATCGGAATATTCGATTTTGTAGCAAGGGGTTGGACAGCTTTGGTGGTCGGCGTCCCGACTGACCCGATCAGGCCGATGTGGTTATTGCCGTCGATCACGCTCGAAACCTGCTCGATGGAGCGGCTCGGCTCATAGCCGTCATCAAGACTGTCCAGCTCAATCATGCGCCCATGTACACCACCCGCGCGGTTCGCCTCGGCGAAAGCGGCCAGCATGCCAACGCGCATGCCGCTGCCCAGTGCTGCCGCCGGCCCTTCAAGAGCGGCAACCTGTGCGAAGCGGACAGAGGTGGAATTAACGCCCTGTTCGGCAATTGCTGGAAAGGCCATCAGGCAGCCTGCGGCGAACACGGCAATTCGTTTCATGGAAAACATGGATTTGTCCTTGCTAGGTTTCAACTGGCCAAGGTCTGGATCAGATGGGTTTGCATCCGATTAATGTTTGCCGAAAAACAGGTGCGAAGCTGTAAAATTGGACCTGATTTGCCTCAAATTCGCAATAGGGCGAGGGGAAAGGTGCGACCCGTTTCAGTGTCGCAGCGTTTCAACCTGCCCCGGATCGACGGTCGCTAAGCGCAGGTTTTTAACGGTAGGACGCATCGCCGGCTGCTCAGGATCGTTCCTCGCATTTATGCAATTATAGCAGGTTAAGCGACTTTCACGACCTCGTTAGATTCATATTCCCAGCATGGATTACCAAAGCACCGACCGTCATCGCAGACAGGACGGCGCATCGGCAGCACGTTAAACGAACCACCGCACTAAAAATGACAGCATTCACATCCAAGGGAGAGTAATGGCGGATCGACAGGGATTCGAACCCTGGAGACGGTCTCCCGCCTACACACTTTCCAGGCGTGCGCCTTCGACCACTCGGCCACCGATCCATTGCGCGGGGTTTAGTATGAGCCGCCCCCAAGTTGCAAGAGCGAAAAGCGCGAAAAGATGCATCATCGCTCAGCTGTCCAGATGTAGGTAGACACGGCGGTTCAACCGGCCCTTTTTTTCCATCTTGCCCAGCCGCAGTGCACCGATCTCGCCTGTGCGCGCGACATGGGTGCCGCCGCAGGGTTGCAGGTCGATCCACTCGTCGTCTTCGCCAATGCGGATCAGGCGCACATCACCTGCACCCATGGGCGGCTTCACGGCCATTGTCTTGACCAGATGGGGGTTGGCCTCCAACTCTGCGCCAGTCATCCAGCCTTCGCTGACGCGGGCGTCCATCCCGACAAATTCGTTCAGCGCCGCTTCGATCTCGTCACGATTTTCCGGCGCATCCGGCATGTTGAAATCCAGCCGCCCGTATTGCGCCGCAATCTGGCCGCCGGTCACGGCAAAGGGGATCACCACGGACAAAAGATGCAGCGCCGTATGAACGCGCATATGTTTGTGTCTGCGGTCCCAATCCAGCGTCTGCACCAGATGCGCCCCCACAGGCGGCAGAGCGGCGGCTTCCGAGGGGACCAGCACAACAGCATCCCCGTCCCCCTTTACCGTAGTCGCGATAGGCAGGTGGCGCCCGTCCCAGCCAAGCCATCCGGAATCGCCCGGCTGCCCTCCGCCGGTGGGATAGAAGATGGTCTGGTCCAGCACCACGCCCCCTTCGGGTGTGATCGCCTGCACCACGGCCGGTGCATCGCGTAGATAGCTGTCGTCGCGGAATAGCAGCTTTGTCATGCAGGTTCACCTTTCGGGTCCGTTGCGTCTTCTTGACTTGAGGAGGACTGCTGCAACACTTCGGGATTACGCAACCAGACGTCGCGCTGGGCAAAGGGTATTTCGATCCCCTCCTCGGCGAAACGCGCAGCGACAGCATGGTTTATATCACTTTTGACCGACAGCATCCAATGCACGTCCCGCAGATAGCAACGTATCTCGAATTCCAGGGCGTCCGCCCCGAAATTCATGAACAATATAGTGGGTGCTGGATTCGCCAGTACCATGGGCTGCGCCTGTGCAATTTCGGTCAGAATCTTCTCAACCCGTTTGCTGTCGGTCCCGTAAGCCACGCCAACCGGAATGATGACGCGGCCCGTGGTATTGCCGCGCGTGTAATTGGTGACCGTGCCGCTGACCAGATCGGCGTTGGGCACGATTACATCGGTCTTGTCGAATGTTTCGATCCGGGTAGAGCGGACAGAAATGTCGCGGACATGGCCCATCTGGTCGCCGACCTCGATCCAGTCACCCTCGGATATGGGGCGTTCGATCAACAGGATGATGCCGGAGACAAAGTTGCTGACAATATTCTGCAGACCAAAACCGATGCCCACCGACAGCGCACCGGCTACAATTGCCAGCGAACTCAAGTCGATGCCTGCCCCGGTGATCGCCGCAAGCGCCGCCAGAAAAATCCCGACATAGCCAACGCCGGACACGATGGCATTCTGACCCCCGATGTCGATGCGTGTCTTGGGCAGAACGTTGCTCCGCAGCGCGGTTTTCAACAAGCGCGTGAGGCCGTAGCCGATAGCAAAGATGATGGCAAAGGTCAGAAAATCCGTCGGCGAAATCCGTGTGTCCCCGACAGCAAAGCCGCGCAGGAAGCCGTTCCACATCTCGGTAAGGTCGGTGACCCTTGCGCCCCAGATCAGCGCCAGCAGCGGGGTCGCCGCCGCCAACAGGATCAACCCGAAAAGGATCGGCATCAGCGTATCGCGGGCATGGTCCCCCTGCCCCGTGATCGCCCCATAGACATCTGCTGCAAACCGTTGGAAGGCCATGACCGCCCCCAGCACCGCAAGGCTGATGATATAGGGTGGCAGGAGCGCATCGGCGGCTTGGTAATAGCCCATAACAGCAAGCACGGGTGCCACGATGGCCACGATGATGGCACCGGTGCCCAACCCGTTGACCACCCGCACCAGCGTAGAACTGCGCAAGGGGGTGTCGGTATCAGATTTGGCATCTTCGGCCACATCACTGTAGCTGCGCAGGATTCGTCCCATACGGTAGAGCGCCAGACTGACCAGCACCGTGATCGGGAAAATCAAAACCGGTCGGGAGGACGCGGCCACATCGCCCGTTTCAAGAACCTGCGCAATCAATTCGGCGATGATAATCAATACGGTAATCACGCTGACATGAAATCTGATCTCGTGCCGTTGCGGCGCAGGCAACAGGATCAGGGCTTCATCTTCATCCCGTGAGAAAACGCGCTCGGAAACCCATCGCACAGCCAGTATGATGCCGCCCAAAAAGGCAAAGGACAGCACCATGCTGTCGACACCCGGCCCGAAATAGCCTGTCGAGATGGCAGAGGCTGCCAGAAGCTGCAGGCCGCCGAACGGCAGCGCAATCCGCAGGAGCGAGGCCAGAAACCGCCAGATGCCGAACCCGGTTCCCCCGATGCCCTGCAGGCTGGTGATGACCATGCGTGACCAATACCGCCCCCGAAAGATCAGGGCGAGGCCGAGGATCGCAAGTGTGATCGTGATTGGCGTGGATTCGCGGAGGTAGAGACCGTTCAACTGCGGGCGGTCCCCGGGCGCCTCCGCCCACAAATTGCGAACCGCCTGCGTCAGGTCAATGATTGCCGGCTCCCAGTAGACCGGGTTCAGCGGAATGGGGCTGGTTTGCAAAAGCCGTGCCGTTTGCCGCTCCCGCAGGGTGGAATCGATTTCGGCGACGAGTGCATCGGCCCGCACAAACTCGGCCTGAGCGCGCTGCACGGGATCGAGAAGAGCTGCCAACTGGTCGTTCAGCTCCGCGCGCGTGGCTGCAGCTTCGGCGGCTTCGGGCGCGGCTGAATCATCCGCAGGTTCATCGCCAAGCGCCGCAATCTGCTGGCGCAACGTTGCAATGCGCGTCGCATTCAGATTGCCTGCATCATCAAACTCGGACCGAAATTCGACAACCTGCCGGCGCAGGTCATTCAGCTCGGCATTTGTGGTACTGTCCTCGGCCAAGGCGGCATCGGCACCATCGGCCACACTCTCCCAACGGCTGAAACTTGCGTCCGGCTCCTCTTGCGCCAAAGCAGAAAGCGCCGAGCAAATGAGAAAAACGCCGATGCAAAGAAAGGCGCGCCAGCGGGCCAGCATCAGCTGTCTTCGAAGACTTGGGGCAGTGCCGCACCTTCACGCTCAAGCCAGTCCGGCACCGGCAGGTTCTTTTCACGCAGGAACACCGGATTGAACAGCTTGGATTGATAGCGCGTGCCAAAGTCGCAAAGGATGGTCACGATGGTATGCCCGGGCCCAAGATCCCGCGCCAGCCGCATGGCCCCCGCCACGTTCACACCGGATGACGCACCCAGACACAGGCCTTCATGCTGCAACAAGTCGAAAACAACCGGCAAGGCTTCAAGATCGGAGATGTTATAGCTGAAGTCGGGTTTCAGACCCTCAAGGTTCTTGGTGATGCGGACCTGCCCGATGCCTTCGGCAATCGATCCCCCTTCAGAGGCCAACTCGCCGGTGGTATAATAGCTGTGCAGCGCGGCACCATCCGGGTCAGCCAAGGCAATTTTGACGCCCTTGGGCTGTAGCGCCATCGCGATCCCCGCCAAGGTACCGCCGGAACCAACGGCACAGCAAAAGCCGTCAACCTTACCATCAGTCTGTACCCAAATCTCCGGGCCGGTTGTTTCGATATGGGCCTGCCGGTTCGCCACATTGTCGAACTGATTGGCCCAGATGACACCCTCGTTCGTGCTCCGCGCCAGCTCATTTGCCAAGCGTTCGGAATAGCGGATGAAATTGTTGGGGTTGCGGTAAGGGGCCGCCGGCACCTGTACCAGTTCCGCCCCGGCCAACCGCAGCATGTCTTTCTTCTCGTCCGATTGGGTTTCGGGGATCACAATGACCGTTTTGAACCCCATGGAGGCTCCAACAAGCGCCAGCCCGATGCCGGTATTGCCCGCCGTGCCTTCGACAATCGTGCCACCCGGCTTTAATGTGCCTTTGGCAATCGCATCCTGAATAATGTAAAGCGCCGCGCGGTCCTTGACCGACTGGCCCGGGTTCATGAATTCGGCCTTGCCGTAAATGTCACATCCCGTGGCCTCGGACGGGCCGCGCAGTTTGATAAGGGGGGTTTTGCCAATGGCTTTGGCCAGATCGGATGCGACGTGCATGAGAGCCTCCAGAAAGACGCGTGTTACGTTGGTGTAACGACCGCCCCACCGGACCTCAAGCGGTCCCTGTGGTGCGACAGGTAATAGGCCGCCATTGTCAGGGGGGCATTGGCCACATCAAGGCTTTGAACGCGGGCCATCAGATCGTCAAACGCCAGAACCCTTGCGCGGATATTCTCGCCTTCGCTCGGCAAGCCCCCGATCCCTTCGGCACTATCGGGCAAATCGCACAGCCCTAAATAGACGTAGTAGAATTCGGTCGAGGTACCGGGGCTGGGATAAACCTCGGCAATGGTCTCCAATGCGCCGATCTCAAGTCCCGCCTCCTCGCGGGCTTCGCGGCGGGCGGCGTCCTGCGGCAACTCACCGGCATCAATGCGCCCCGCGATGGGTTCAAGCTGCCACATGGTCCGGTCACCGCGCACCACGGGCCCCATGCGAACCTGCTCCACCAGCAACACACGGTCGCGCACCGGGTCATAAGGCAACACAAGAGCCGCATCCACCGCGACAAAGACGGCACGGTCCAAAGGCTCCGACAAGGAGCCGTCGAAATGTGCATGGCGCAGCGTGATCTCGTCCAGCGCGAAGAATTCGGAGTAGCGGCGCTCTTGGTCCAACACCTGAACCGAGCCGCGAAAACTGTCGCGGCCGTGCTGCGATTCACCTGCGCGCAGGTGCGAGGCCGCACGTGCCCGGATCATATCGAACATGATATCGACCTCCGCCCGGCTGCGGCTGCCCATATAGCTCATGACCTCTTGTGCCGCTGTCACGCTCAGCGCGCCATGGTCCTGCGCCCATTGTGCCAAATCCCAGGGGCCCGCATTGGTCCAGCGGCCGGGGCGCGGTACATAGACCTCTGCCGCCTGCCCGCCCATCAGTGTCACGGGCTGCAAATCATAGTCGAAACTGCCTTCGTAGAAATCTAGCCTTGCCAGATCTTCGGACGTCAACCCGGACACCAGAATGCCGACAGCCTCTTGTCCCGCCGAATGCTCGATCATCGGGAACGGCCCCTCGGCCACCGCCGACACCACGAAGTCCAGCAGACTGGCCGCAGTGATACCAAGCTGTTCGGCAGAACGGCCCATGACCAGTTCCAGCAACGGGATATGCCGCAGCGTGCCGTAGAAGAACAGATTTTTCATAGCCTTAACGCCCGTAGCGGTCAGCGACATCCGTTAAAACACCGCTGATCAATGCCGCTACTAAAAGGGCAACGCCGATGGGGATCGTGGCGATGATTGTCACATATTCGGCACCGATGGTAAAAATCGCAATGATCGCTTCGGACGGACCGTCGTACCGGTGGCGCATGGCAAGGCGGAACATCTCGTATGCGGATTGAATACCCACGCCCCAGAACATCAGAACAAAGACGCCTGCCAACCCGTTGTTGACCGCGGCGGTAGCGCCCCGACCCGCCCGCGGCCCCATTACGACCCAACCGACCACTAGACCGAGAACAATGTTCAGCGGCACGAAATACCCGAAGTCTGTGCTTTCGGGCATCAGCGGCATGACCATCAAGGATATGACATATGCAGTCACCGCCAGACAAATGGCGGCCATCAATCGTGCGGCGGTGGGCATCAGACGATCCTTACAGCTTTCCGGTCAGCCCGGTTTGCGTATGGTAATCTGCGTTACGTCACAATTTCCACTGTCAAATGTCGCCGCACAGGAAGTGAGATAAAAATTCCACATACGGCGGAAGCGTTCGTCAAAGCCGAGTGCCGTGATCTGGTCCCACTTGGCGTTAAAAGTCTCGTGCCAGCGGCGCAGCGTGATATCGTAGCTTTTGCCGAACTCGATGGATTTCTCCACGACCAGACCGGCCTTCTCGACTTGTTCACGCAACACTTTAGGAGAAGGCAGCATACCCCCGGGAAATATATACTTTTGTATGAAATCAACGCCGCGTTTGTAGACCGCCCAGCGGGCATGGTCCACGGTGATGATCTGCAAGGTCGCGGACTTGCCGGGTTTTAGGCGCTCGCGCACCGTTTCAAAGTAGATGGGCCAGTATTGCTCGCCTACAGCTTCAAACATTTCAATGCTTGCAATGCCGTCGTAATGTCCACGTTCGTCGCGGTAGTCTTGCAACTTGAACTCCACAAGATCAGAAAGTCCTGCCTTTTCAATGCGGTCACGGGCATATTTAATCTGTTCTTCGCTGATGGTCAGGCACGTCACACGCAGTCCACGTTCCTTTGCGGCATATTCGGCGAACCCGCCCCAACCACAGCCGATCTCAAGAACATGATCGCCAGGGACGACGCCCATCTGGTCCACCATGCTCTTGTATTTCGCAATTTGTGCGGCTTCGGTCGACTGCTGCGCGCCCGCCTCGAACAAGGCGGAGGAGTAGGTCATCGTATCATCGAGCCATAGACCGTAGAAATCATTCCCCAGATCATAGTGGTAGCTGATGTTCTTGCGGGCCTGGTTCCGGGAATTGCGCTGCAACCAGAATCGCAACTGCTCGAACCGGCGCACCAGTCCCATGCCGGGGAAGCCGTCATACAGGTTTTCGTTGCCCTGATGCACAAGATCCATGAAGGCCTGAAGATCGGGCGTAGACCAGTCGCCGTCAAGATAAGCATCGCAAAAGCCCAGATCGCCCTCGCGGATCAACCGTGCAAACAGATCGTTGCTGTGCACATGCAGTTCAGCCACATGGCCCGGATTGGCCCCTTCGGCCCGAAAAATCCGACCATCGGGCAAGACAAAATCGCACCGGCCATTGCGCAACCCTTGCGCCATGCTGAACACCTGCGAAAAATAGCGAGGCAAATTGGTTTGCCCCTCTGTACTGGTCAAGATCATGTCCACTCCCCGTGGGCTACTGGCTGCAGTTTACCGTGACAGCCGTGATGTTCACAATTGTCAAAAGCTACGATTTGCATAGGCTTCCAGCGCGCTCTTGCGCCCTTCGGCCGGTGATACAATCGGATCAGGATAATCGTCATCCGGCGACAGCGCCCAATGGCGCGGTGTCGCATCGAAAAAGCTGAGCGCATCTTTGGACGGGTTCTGTTTACGCTCTGCGATCCAGCGGCCCACATAGTCGCGGTTCTTGTCGAACTTATCCAGCTGGGTCTCCGGGTTGAAAACCCTGAAGAACGGCGTTGCATCCGGCCCCGATCCGGCTGACCACTGCCAACCCATCGCATTGCTTGCCGGGTCCCAGTCTATCAGACATTCCTCGAACCACTCAAGTCCGATGCGCCAATGGGTCATCAGATGCTTGGTCAGGTAGCTGGCCACGATCATCCGGCCGCGATTGTGCATGCGGCCTGTGACATAAAGCTCGCGCATGGCGGCATCGACAAAGGGCAAGCCCGTCTTGCCTTTCTTCCACCCCAAGACCTCTGCGGCGCGTGCGTCTTCTTTCCAAGGAAAGGCTTGCCATTCCTCGCGCCAGCTCTTGCTTAGTATACGCGGCGTATGATGCATCAGATGATAGGCAAACTCGCGCCAGACCAGTTCTTTCAAGAATGTCTCTGCCCCCTGTTTGCCTTCTTCCAACGCGCGCCGCCCTGCGTGCCAGCATTGATGCGGGCTGATCTCACCAAGGCTCAGGTTCTCCGACAGGTTTGAGGTGCCGTCGGTGCCGGGCAAATCGCGTGTCTCTTTATATGTCGCCACGATATGCGCCATGAAGTGACCCAAGCGCGCCTGCGCGGCTTTCTCGCCCAGTTGCACAAATGGCCGGACCACATCCGCGCCACGGTTCATGGCGGCCCCCATCTGCCAGTGGTCCAGAGCGTCGCTGTCGGGCCAACTGTCTGGCGCCAGGATCTCACCGGGTGCCGAGCGGGCTTCCGCTACGCCGGAGTTTTTCACGGAGTTCCAGAATGGCGTGTACACCTTGTAATAGCCGCCGGTTTTGGTCTCGACGGTCCAGGGTTCAAACATGAGGTGGCCGCCAAAGGAACGGGCCTCGACCCCTTGATCCTTCAGTGCCTCTTTGATCTTGCTGTCGCGTTCGACTGCATCGGGATCATAAAGCCGGGTCCAATGTACCGCCCCTGCCCCCGTTTCCGCGATCAGCTCTTGCAGCACTGCAAGCGCGTCGTCACCCCGCCGTAGAATGAGCCGCGATCCCTTTTCAGCAAGGCTGTCTGCCAGATACCCCACGCCAAGGCCAAGCCGCCATTTCGGGGCAGCGCGCAACCCGTCGCTCAGGCTGTCGTGGATGAACACCGGTATCACCGGTTGCCCGGTGTCACAGGCGGCCAGCAAAGCGGCATGGTCGCTCAAACGCAGGTCGCGGCGAAACCACATAAGGATCGGGGATGTGTCGCTCATGGCATCGCCTTAATCATGTCAGTTCCCAAAGGAATTAGGACAGCCACGACGCATTCAAGGCGAAGGTTTCACAAAACCGCATCAAGCGCTGTTAAAAGCTGATCTATTTCAGCCTTTTGCGTGTAATGGGTGAAACTCAGGCGCAAAACACCCTTGTCCATGTCCACTCCCATCGCGGTCAGCGCCCGCCCCGCATAGAAATCGCCGCCGCCTGCCATGATCCCATGCCCCGCCAGATCGGCGGCGACCTCTTCGCCCGGCCGGTTCAGGGCCAGGGCAACGGTAGGTGCGCGTCCGTTTGCCTCAGCCGGTCCGATCAGCCTGACAGAATTGCGGTCTTTGACCGCATCTAACAGCGGTTGCAGGAGTGCGGTTTCATGGTCGCGCATCAGGTCGTGAACAATCGCCGCTCGGCCCGCAGGCGCGGCATCACCGCCGATGTGATGGGCATAGAAGGCATCGACATAATCCGCCATACCTGCACAGGCTGCGACCTGCGCGTGGTCCGGGCCTGCGGGCGTAAAGCGTTTATAGAGGCTGCCCCCGTTGAACACATGCCCCTGATTGGGCAGCAGTTCACCTAAGGCGCGGCGGATCACCACAAGGCCCTGATGGGGCCCATAGGTTTTGTAAGCCGAAAACAGGTAGATATCCGGCCCCAGTGCACCGACATCCGCAAAACCGTGCGGCGCGTAAGATACCCCGTCAACGCAAACAAATGCCCCGGCGGCATGGGCCAGCGCAGTAATCTCGACCACCGGATTGATCTGGCCCACCACGTTCGAGCAATGCGGAAAGCACACCAGCCGAACATTTTCATCCAGCAGGTCTTCCAGATCGTCAGGGTTCAGCGCTCCGGTCTCCGTATCGACACACCATTCGCGCACTTCAATGCCGCGCTCGGCAAGCCTGCGCCAAGGCCCTGTATTGGCCTCGTGGTCCTGATTGGTGACCACGATCGCTTCGCCCGGCTGCATCATCTCGCCAAAGGCCTGCGCCAACACATAGGTATTCTGCGTGGTCGACGGGCCAAAGCTCAGCTCATTCTCTGCGACACCAAGGATCGCTGCCATACGGCTGCGCGCCTCGTCCATCTCTGCGCCACCCAAAGTGCTGGCAGCATAGGGCGCATAGGGCTGGACCTTGCGCTGGGTGTAGAAGCGAAACAGCCGGTCGATAACGGGCTGGCAGGTATAGGACCCGCCTGCATTCTCAAAGAAAGCTTGCCCTTGCAGGGACGGCTCGGCGAAGGCGGGGAATTGGGCGCGGACCCAGTCAGTGTCTAATGTCATGCGCGGACGGTACCCCCGCTGCCGCAAAGGTCAAGACATGAAAAAGGGCACCCCGATCCGGGATGCCCTTGTAGATGAGTCTATGCAAACGAGGTTACTTGGTTTCAGATCGTTCGCTCTGAAGCCCGCGCAGGATGCAGTAGCACATGATCAATAGCACAACGGTGAACAGCAAACCGGTCGAGATGACCATAGACTGCAAGGCCGCCAATCCGCCGCCAAGCAGCAAGGCAATGGCCACCGCACCTTCAAAGATGCACCAGAACACACGCTGTGGCATCGGCGCGTCGATCTTGCCGCCTGCGGTGATCGTATCGATCACCAGACTGCCTGAATCCGACGACGTCACGAAGAACACGATGACCAGAACGATCCCGATGAAGGAAGTGATCGACGCCAATGGCAATTGATCCAGCATTTTGAAGAGCTGCAACGGCAGGTCCGCATCCTGTGCGCCGGTATAGGCATCGTTCAGCACCTGATGGATCGCTGTACCGCCAAAGATCGACATCCACATGACGCAGACCAGTGAGGGGATGAGCAACACGCAGATGATGAATTCACGCACCGAACGGCCCCGGCTGACGCGGGCGATAAACATGCCCACGAAAGGTGACCAGCTGATCCACCATGCCCAGTAAAACGCTGTCCAACCCTGCGAAAAGTTCACGTCCTCGCGTCCAAAGGGATTGGCAAGTGCGGGCAGGAATTCGACATAGGCCTTCAGGCTGTCCCAGAAGAAGGCGAACAGAAACGCTGTTGGCCCCACAATCAAGGTAAAGATCGCCAGAAGCCCGGCCAGTCCCATGTTCACCTCGGACAGGATCTTGACGCCGCCATCAAGGCCGCGCACCACCGACACAAGTGCAACTGCAGTGATCACGGTGATCAGCACAACTTCTGTGGTGTTGCCAATCGGGATACCGAACAATTCGTTCAGGCCTGCATTCGCCTGCGTCGCGCCAAAGCCAAGCGATGTTGCCAGACCAAAGAGTGTGGCAAAGACCGCTATAATGTCGATAACGTGACCGGGCCAACCCCAGATACGCTCGCCCAGCAGCGGATAGAAAGCCGAGCGGATCGTCAGCGGCAGACCCTTGTTGTAGGTGAACAGCGCCAGCGCCAGTGCAACCATCGCATAGATCGCCCAGGGGTGAAGCCCCCAGTGATAGATCGTTGCAGCCATCCCAAGCCGGATGGACCCCGGCTCGTCCCCGGTCGCGGCACCCAAGGGGGCCCAATCCGTGCGCAAACCGTTCTCGCCCACGGCCGTGTCACCAAATGCGGTCGAGAAATGGGTCAAAGGCTCTGACACACCGTAGAACATCAGCCCGATGCCCATGCCCGCCGCAAACAGCATCGCAAACCACCCGACATAGGTATAGTCAGGCGTCGCATCAGCCCCGCCCAACCGGACCGAGCCAAAGGGGCTAACGATCAGGAACAGGGCAAAGATCACCACGAGATCAGCAGCGCCGATCAGGAACCAGTCGAAGTTCTTGGTGGTAAAGCTGAACATAGAGGAGAAAACACCAGACGCCTGTTCGGGCAGCGCAAGTGTATAGAAAACGAAAGCTACGATAGCCGCCGCAGATATGGCGAAAACCGGATTGTGGATATCGAAACCAAGCGGCCCGAAACTGCCGTCCACATTGTCTTGTCCGATCTCATAGCTCGTATCGATGACATCCGATGCGCCGTCCGGCGCTGGGATGCCCTGTTGAGGTGTTACATCGGTCATAATTGTCCCTTTGTATTATTCGTCTTGAGACGGGATTTTCCCCGACTTCCCTTTAAAAGAACACGGCAGCACGCAAATCAAAAGGCGATATTCGTCGGGTCGTCGGTGCAACGCGACGTCGGACCGGCCATATCAGCCCGCCGTTACTTCGCGCGACACACGTATCTAGGCGGGCAGTTCGGCAACGATCTTTGCGGCATTCGCCTTGATCTGATCCATGTCGCCCATCTTACCGGGCGGCCGGATCGCAACCCCGTCATGGCGCGGATGAATGTGGAAATGCAGGTGGAAAACCTCCTGCCCGCCCGCGCCTTCGTTGAACTGGAACAAGGTGATACCGTCCGCATCAAACGCCCGCTTGGCGGCATTCGCGACGGTGTTCACAGTCTTCATGCAGGCCGCCAACTGTTCGGGCGTCGCATCCAGGATGTTGCGGCAGGGCGTTTTGGGGATCACCAGACAATGCCCTTCGGTACGCGGCATGATGTCCATGAAACACAAGGTATCATCGTCTTCGTAGACCTTGAAACTGGGGATTTCCCCGCGCAGGATTTTGGCAAAGATATTCTGGTCGTCATAGGTGTCGGACATGCGGTGCTCCCTTGTTGATTGGTGTTTTAGGCGCTTGCGGGCGCGACCTCAAGCTTGCCTGCCGCCAGTCGCAACAAGGCTCTGGCATAGAGTTGATGCAAAGGCGTTGTCAAACGGATCAGCCAAGGCACCTCGCCGCTGCCACGCCCCACCACCGCCGAGCCAAACAACAGCCGCGTCGTACCGTCTTCCTGCGGTTCAACCGCAAGACAAGACCGCGTCGCTCCTGCAATGTCGCAGAGCAGGATTTCCCCATCGCCGCGCGCTTCCACGGTCCATGCCGCAAAAGCATCGCTGCGCCCCTGCGCCAGCGCCCGCACATCGCTGTCACGGATACGCTTGCGCAAAACGACGCTAAGCACCGCCCGTTCCAGACGGAACAGCCATGTGGTGTAAAACGCAGTGACAAAGGCAGGTAAATCCACCTCCGCCACATGGGTGATTTCAAAGCAATCGGTATAGGCCCCGTCGCGCGTCACATAGGCGTGCAGCAATGCATCCACCGGCACGGGACAGGGCTTCACCTTCATGCGTTTACATCAACGACAATGCGGCCTTGCACCTGACCGTTCAGGATGTCGGCCCCCAATGCAGGCAGATCGGACAGGGTCGCAGGGCGCACCATGGCCTCCAGCTTGTCCATCGGCAGATCCTTTGCAATCCGCTCCCAGGCGCGCAACCGGTTGTCATAAGGCTGCATCACACTGTCGATCCCCAACAGGTTCACACCGCGCAACAGAAACGGAATAACCGTCGCTGGCAGACCCGCGCCACCGGCCAGACCGACCGCCGCAACGCTTGCACCATATTGCATCTGTCCCAACACCCGCGCCAGCATCGCGCTACCCACAGCGTCCACACAGCCACCCCATGTTTCGCCTTCAAGAGGGCGCTTCACGGTCTCGTTGATCTCTTCACGGGACACGATCTGGCTGGCGCCCAGCGCCTCAAGATACTCCGCCGTCTCGGGCCGCCCAGTGACGCCAGCGACCTTGTGGCCCAGATTGGCAAGGATCGCAGTCGCGACAGAGCCGACACCCCCCGCAGCACCGGTGACCAGCACCGGACCCTCCTTGATCCCGTGATCTTCAAGCGCCATGACGGCGAGCATCGCGGTGAAGCCGGCGGTCCCCACCGCCATTGCCTGCCGTGTGTCCAACCCAGCGGGCAGCGGCACCAGCCAATCGGCCTTCACGCGGGCCTTCTGGGAATAACCGCCCCAATGCGCTTCGCCAACGCGCCAACCGGTCAGCACAACCTTGTCACCCGCTTTGTAGCGCGGGTCGTCTGACGCCTCGACCGTGCCAGCAAAGTCGATGCCCGGCACGTGCGGATAGTTGCGCACCAACCCGCCGCCGGGCCCGATGCACAGCCCGTCCTTATAGTTCACCGTCGAATATTCGACCGCTACGGTCACGTCACCATTTGGCAAATCGTCCAGCCCAAGCTGCTCGACCGCAGCCGAAGTTTTGCCGTCATCGTTCTTGTTCACAACCAGCGCGTTAAACATTATCGTCTCCATATCTATTCTGGGCCGCAGCCCTTTCTCTTTTTGGCCTTATATCCCGCGGAGGTCCGGAGGCAGAGCCTCCGAAATGCGGGACGATTGACCCCGAACCTACGCTCAAAATTTCCGTTGCACCACCGCATCCCGCGTACCTGCCACTGCCAATTGTGATCGCGCGAACCTGTTGCGCCGCGCCCTCTTTGGCCACGCGGAACAACGCATCGTTTAAAACCGTGTGCGGGGCGAAGATCACGCCGTATCCGGCAAGAAACACAGATCGGTCGTGGGAGCACCCTGTCCCGTGGCGGTCAGCATCGCATGGATCTGACCCCGGTGATGGGTTTGATGATTGAACATATGCGCAACACACTGTGCCTTGGGCTGCGTGATCTCGGCATCCATGATGCCCGAAAACCAGCTTTCATTGCCCAAAAGATCAAGGTTGCTGAGCGTTTCGGCCCAGATGCGGATGCGGCCGTCCATGCGAAACCGCTCGGCCTGCCAACTGCCCCACGTTTCCGTGAAACTGACACTCTCGCTGCCCGGCACGCCGGGTGGTGCAACATCATCGCAAAAGCGGCTCATCCATAAGGTATCGGCCCAGAGGATGTGGTTCAGTGTGTTCATGATAGAACCGAAGAAAGCGCCATGATCAGCCCGCAAGGCCGCTTCATCCATCGCTTTCGTTATGTCCATCAACTGCCTGTTTTGCCAAGCATTGTAGCGGGACATCATCACAACATAGCCGCAGTCTATCATGCAGCAGCACCTCTCAAGCCTTGCGAAGAGATATGAGCCGGCCCACCGCCAGTGTCCCAGACCCGACCTTCTAAACCCATGGCTTTTTTCAACATCGTTTATCCTCCCTTAGGTGAGATATTCCAAAGCCAGCAAGCAACCGAACAAGCGCCAAGGAAGAGCCTGCAGCCCATTGGTTTATGACATCCTGCCTGACTTGCTGACGTTTTTCTACCACCATAAAAGAGGGTGACGAGGCTTATTGAAGTCAGGTTCATCACCCTGCCCGCGAACCCTCATGAATGAAGTCCCAAAGGATCGCGCAGCTGGCCCCAAAAGCATGAAGCGCATGTATTCGTCCCAGCGGACCGAGATATCCGCGTCCTGAATGCAGGACTGGAGCCATCCACCTTCCACACGGTGCAGGCTCGCTTAAGAGTGCGCCTCGGACGATGTAGGGCTCAGCAAACATGCAAAACCAGAAGGTAAAGACCGTTAGGCACAGATCCCGTCAAAACCTACCGCATTGGCTTAACACGCAACCTTTTGCAGGCTGGCGCGTTGACGCCGGAATTCTAAAACGAAAGCAGTCCCATGGCCCTTCCTGACATTCTCAACATCATTCTCGCCTTGCTTACGATCGGTTTCGGACTGATCGGTTGGCTCGCCCCCCGTTACACGATGGAAAAACTCGATACCAAAGACACCGGATCCACGATGGGCATCTCCGAAGTGCGCGCGGCCTCAGGCGCGCTTTTTGTGTTGGCGGGTGTAGGCGCTCTGATCCTCTGGACACCCGCGGCCTTTGCGATGATCGGGTTTATCTGGGGCGGCGGTGCGCTAGGACGAGTCACGTCACTGGTGCTGGATGGTCAGACCCGTCTGAAATGGATTTTCTTTGCCAGCGAGATCGTGGTCGCTGTGATTGCTCTCTCGATTAACCTGTAGCCCCTTGAAATCAGCACCGGCCCCCGCTATCTAAGATCTGTCTTTCGGGACTATGAACATAAACGCGCTCGTAATAAACGGATCGGACCCGGGGGCGGTACCCGGCGACTCCACCAAACATCCTTCATTTGGGGATCATGGGGTCGAAATAGGATCGACGAACGCCTAAAGGGGTTAGCTTTGTTTCGGCTGTCTGCCACCGTTATCGGCGAAACTTGTACAATTGCAAATGACAATCGTGCTCCAATGGCGATGGCCGCGTAAGCGACCGGAACTATTGAAAACTTAAGTCCTAGAGCTTTGCAGCCCTAGGCGGGGTTCGCAGGTACCTGGCAACAGAAACCTGCACCTTCCCCTCTTTTCAGTGACTTGGCATCCAAAGCTTACGCGCTACCTTCGGATTAATGAAATATGCGTTAATTCCGTTGGTCTGCCTGTTGTCTACATCAGCAGCCCCCGCTCAGGAGAACCACATGAACCTGTCCCCTGTTTGGGAATATGTCGCCGATACCGTGATGGGTGGCGTCTCGACCGGCCAGATTGAACCGATAGCGATGGACGGGATGATTGCCACGCGTCTGACGGGTGATGTTTCACTCGACAATGATGGCGGGTTTGTGCAGATGGCATTTGATCTGCGGCCAGACGGTGCGGCACTGGATGCCTCAGCCTTTACCGGAATTGAAATCACTGTCCGTGGCAACGATGAACCTTACGATCTGCGCCTGCGGACCGATCAACTGGAGCGGCCCTGGCAGTCGTTCAGAACCGATTTTCAAGCCACTCCGGAATGGCAAACCCTGCGCATTCCATTTGCCAGCGTCACACCACACCGCACCGATGTCCTTTTCGATCCGGCACGTCTGCGCCGCATCGGGGTATTGGCAATCGGTCGAGAGTTTCATGCCGACATCACGGTGGCACAGATCGGTTTCTACTAGGGGCGGATCAACCGGACGCAATCGCCTTTCCCCCCTTTCGCTCCCTTTGGAATCGGCTATTGTAACAGGATGCAACGGAAAACCCGGGGGACCTAATGGGCCGCGAGATCGACTATGGCAACCTGATGCATGACGCCATGCGGGGTCTGATCCGAAAGGTTTTGCTGGACGTGGCGGACCGCGGACTGCCGGGCAACCACCACTTCTTTATTACGTTTGATACCTCGCACCCCGATGCGGAGCTGGCCGATTGGCTGTCCGACCGCTATCCAGGCGAAATGACGGTGGTGATGCAGCATTGGTACGACGGGCTTGACGTGACCGAAGACGGTTTTTCCATCACGTTGAATTTCGGCGATGCGCCCGAGCCGCTGTATATCCCCTATGATGCGATCCGCACCTTTGTGGATCCTTCGGTAGAATTTGGCCTGCGGTTCGAACAGCAAGAAAGCGATGATGGTGCCAGCACCACATCCGCCGTGGTGCCAGTGGCCAAGGCAAGCCCGCCAGAGCCTGATCTGGACGCGGCTGAAACCGAAGACAAACCGCAGGACGCGCAAATCGTTTCGCTCGATTCTTTTCGCAAATAGACCGCTTAATTTGCGTCCCGTGATTGCGCCGCAGGCCTTGCGCGGCTAAACCGCCCCCACCATTCAAGACCACATGAGGAGCCGGATCATGGCCAAGACACGCACAGAAACCGACAGCTTTGGTCCCCTCGAAGTACCAGCAGACAAGTATTGGGGAGCCCAGACACAGCGCTCGATCATGAATTTTCCCATCGGATGGGAACGCCAGCCGGTCGCGATCATACGTGCGCTGGGGGTGGTCAAGAAAGCCTGCGCCGAAGTAAACCTTGGCTTTGGCGATCTGGATGCCGAACTGGCCCCCGCGATCAGCCAGGCCGCGCAGGAAGTGATCGACGGCAAATTTGACGACAACTTCCCGCTGGTCGTCTGGCAGACCGGGTCCGGCACCCAGTCGAACATGAACGCGAACGAAGTGATCTCCAACCGCGCAATCGAGATCATGGGGGGCGAGATGGCATCCAAATCGCCCGTCCACCCCAACGATCACTGCAACATGGGGCAATCTTCAAACGATACCTTCCCCACAGCGATGCATGTAGCCATCGGCATGATGGCCCGCGACACGCTGCTGCCCGGACTGCGCAAATTGCAGGCAGCGCTTGCTGCAAAATCCGAAGAATTCAAGGATATCATCAAGATTGGCCGCACCCATACGCAGGATGCGACTCCGCTGACACTCGGTCAGGAATTTGGCGGCTATGCGCATCAGATGGCAAAAGGCATCGCACGCGTTGAGTCCTGCCTGCCCGACATCTACGAATTGGCCCAGGGCGGCACCGCGGTCGGCACAGGCCTGAACACCCGCAAAGGGTTTGCCGAAAAAGTCGCTGCCGAAATTGCAGCGATCACCGACCTGCCTTTTGTCACCGCACCGAACAAATTCGAAGCACTGGCAGCCCATGACGCGATGGTCATGTTCTCGGGCGCGTTGAAAACCGTGGCCGCCTCGATGTTCAAAATTGCCAACGATATGCGCCTGCTCGGCTCCGGCCCCCGCTCGGGTTTGGGCGAATTGATCCTGCCCGAAAACGAGCCGGGATCATCGATCATGCCGGGCAAGGTGAACCCTACGCAGGCAGAAGCGTTGACGATGGTCTGCGCGCATGTAATGGGCAATGACGCCGCTGTTGGCTTTGCCGGATCGCAGGGCCACTTCGAGTTGAACGTCTACAACCCCATGATGAGCTACAACGTCCTGCAATCCATGCAGCTTTTGGGCGATGCAGCGGGCAGTTTCACCGACAATATGGTCGTTGGCACACAAGCCAATGTAGAACGGATCGACAAGCTGATGAAGGAAAGCCTGATGCTGGTGACAGCACTTGCGCCAACGATCGGCTATGACAACGCCACCAAAGTTGCCAAGACCGCGCATAAGAACGGCACAACGCTGAAAGAAGAAGCGATTGCGCTTGGATTTGTGGATGCCGAAACCTTCGACCGCGTGGTGCGGCCCGAAGATATGATCGGCCCGAAATAGGATGACGCCATGAGCGCCCCAATCAACCTGAACCAGGTCAAAAAAGAGCGCAACCGCGCCTCGCGCAAAGCCCGTGCGGAAAAGATCGCCCGCAATCTGGAAGCGCACAAACGCGAGACATGAACGCGCGACCGGTCAAGCATTCCGTCACACTTAAAGGGCACCGCACGTCGGTGTCGCTTGAAGATGAATTCTGGGCCGAGTTTCGCGCAATTGCAGCGGCAAAAGACATGCCGATCAATGCCTTGGTGGCTGAAATTGACGCAGAGCGCGGGATGGAGATGGGGCTTGCCTCGGCCATCCGGCTTTTTGTGCTGCGCACGTTAAAAGATCGTTTACCAAAGACTGAGTAGTCTTTGGGGATGACCCATCTTGCATCACCTCTTACGACACATGAGTGGCTTATTGATCTGTTCAGTTCACGAGCTGCCGCATCAGGCGGCGTCATTCGGCGCAAGAAGCGTGATATCGAAAGATATGTAGGCCTGGACTAATTCAAGCATGAGTTGAAACGCCGAGGCTTTCACGCGGTAGAGAACGCCAGCCAGATCGTGATCTTTTGCAATCAAGAACCGCTCCAACGCTTCTAATAATCGTTTTCTTTCAAAGGAAACGGTCGGAAACTTTGAAAGTTCCCGATCTTTTTAAGCTACCGATGCGTCATAAATTTTGCCAATGTTCGCCCCAAGCGCTGCGTTGAATTCCGCATCCGACATAGACACGTTCAACCCTTCAGTCAGCGCACGCGAAAAGCTGGCGATCATCTTGTGATTACGGGCCAAACGCGCCGATGCTTCGTCGACCGAATATCCGCCCGACAAAGCCACAACGCGCAGCACATTCGGGTGATCCGACACCGTGTCATAAAGCCCCACCTGCTCAGGCAAGGTCACCTTCAGCATCACAAGTTGGTCTGCATTCAACCCGTCCAGATGACGCTGCAAAGAAGCCGCGAGCAGGTCTTCGGCCGCTGCTTTGCTGTCCGAGTGGATGTTCACTTCGGGTTCGATAATCGGCACCAGACCTGCGGCGCAAACAGTCTTGGCGACCTCGATCTGCTGGGCCACAACAGCATCAATCCCGTCCGCATCAGCACTGTGAATGACCGAACGTTCCTTGGTACCGAATATGCCCGCCTTGGCGGCACGTGCCAGCAGCGCATCCAGATCCGGCATCGGTTTCAGCAGTTGCACACCCTGAGCTTCGTCTTCCAACCCTTTGTCAATTTTGAGAAAAGGCACCACGCCCCGGTCTTCCCACAGCACATCTGCTACGAGCTTGCCATTGATCTGACCATCCATCGTCCGCTCAAACAGGATCGCGCCGATCACCTTGTCAGAGGTAAAAGCATCGGCCAGAATGATCCGCGCCCGCATGTCATGCATGGCCTGAAACATGGCTTCTTCACCGTCATAATCCGACGGCTCAACACCATAGAGGCTCAGCGCTTTGGGGGTCGATCCGCCGGATTGATCCAATGCCGCGATAAAGCCTTTGCCACTTTGCATCTGCGCCTTTTGTGCTGCGTTCATTGGTTTTCCTCGCGTTGAATGATTCCGTTTGTCTGTTTCTAAATGAAGCCCGCCCAAGATGGTAGAACCTACCGTCGTTCTAACCGCAGCCAGATGCCCTGCGCGGACCGCACGGTCAGATGCGCCACTGGTACCGGCATCTGCGCAGGGTCGGCGGTCACGCGGAAATCGCGCAGGATCCGTGAGAGGATCAGAGGCCCTTCGATCATCGCAAAACCCGCACCTGTACAGACACGCGTGCCAGCGGAGAACGGAATAAATGCCTCGCGTTGGCATTTCTGGCCGTTTTCCGTCTGCCACCGGGTCGGGTCAAAGCCATCGGGGTTGTCCCACAGCCGTTCCTGCCGGTGCAGATGCCAGGGGCTGATCACAATTTGCGACCCCGCCCTTACCTCACGGTCGCGAAACCGTTCGGGACAGGCTGCCTCGCGGACCATCATCGGCACGGGTGGGTAGAGGCGCAGTGTCTCGCGGAACACATCACGGCTCAGGCGCAGCTTGGACATCACCGCAAAATCGCAGGTGTCCAATGCTTGCGCCTCCCCTGCCAGACGCTCTTGCCACTCAGGGTGGGTCGCCATCAAATAAAGCGCCCAGGCCAGGGCAGACGCGCTGGTTTCATGGCCCGCCAGAAAGAAGATCGCCACCTGATCGACCATCTCGGCCTCATCAAAACCATTGCCCGTCACCGGATCGCGTGTCGTGATGATCTTGGTCGCCAGGTCATCCGGCGCATCGCCACGTGCAACCGACTGCATCCGTGCGCGGGTCAGTTCCGTAATCAGCGCCCGAATTTTTGCAGCACTCGCTTTGGTACCCTTGCGGAAAAATCGTGGTATCCAGCGCGGCAGCGGTAGAAATGCCGCGAGGTTCAGCAAAGGCTGAGAGCGTTGATAGACCCGAAACTCGTCAAAGACCGCCCGGGCCAGATGGTGCTCGATGGGGATAGAGAACAACGTGCGAAAGATCACATCGGCAGCGGCGTGACTGGTCTCGGCCTCAATTTCGATCATCTTCCCTGCTTGCGTGTCCAGTCGCGCCACTGCTGCTTCGGCCGCGTCCCACATGGCGGGGAACGTATCGCGCAAGCGCCCCCCTTCGAATGCGGGATCAATGATACGCCGCTGGCGTTTCCACGTCTCTCCATTGGTCAGAAAGACCGAATTGCCCAAAAGCGGACGCAGCCCCTCGCCGATGCGGCCGGACTTTGGAAAATCGTCGGGTCGGTCCTTCAGCACCGTTTTCACCAGATTGGGCTGGTTGATCATAAAGCTACGGAAGAACGGCGTTTTGAATTCCGCCATCCACGCCCGGTACAGGCGCGCGGGCTGGGCCGAGAGGATATCCTGCCGGAACAGCTTGGCATACCGCCAAAGCGAGACCTTATTCGGGCGGCTGGCCGGTTTGGGCGGCAGGGTCATGCGGCGACAGAGGTGTATTTGCTGACCGCATGGTCAATGCGCGACCTGCTGGGGGTACGCCCGGCATAACGCTCCCCCAGGGCCAGCGGCCCCGCGGTGATCTGGAAATAATCATAATCCTTGGGCCGGTCGAAAGCACAGAGGTACTGAAAATGGAGGCGGAAGAACCGCCAACGCAGTTCTTTCCAGCGCGCGGGTGACAGGGTTTGGGTGAAGGCCGCAGAGAACACCAGCGGCCACTTCTTACCCGCCGGGGCCACGCCCGATACCGACACCGGATCGCACAGCGCAAAGGCGCAGCCGTCTCCGGGGGCCGTCACATCCACCCAGGTCAGCGCGTCGCGGGTGCTGAGATATTGCAGATCGGCGCGGAGGCGATGGGCCTCTGACAAGAAGGATACCATCGGCACGACTTGCCCAAGGGTGAGAAAGGACAGCGCGGGTCCGGTCTCGGGCACCCTGCCCTGACGGATCAGATCGGCCATGATCGACACGCCCAGATGTGCGCCCGAAGAATGACCGACGACCAGCACTTCATCCACATCGCTTTGCAATGCCGCTGCGATTGTATCAGTGAAAACCGCGATGCGCGTCTCCAGTTCGGGCGGATTGGCCCCGCGCGAGGAGGCGGAATAGGAATAGTCATGCATGAGGTAATAAGCAAAGAACATGCCGTCTTTTTTCTTGAACCAGCGCAACAGTGTGATGCCCGCTGCAAGGCCACCACCTGCACAAATCGCCATCAAAAACACGTAGGGCAAAGACAGGTCCAGCAAGACAACCAGAACGGTCAACAAGATGCGAAACACCGCAATGCCAAGGCCGATGGCGATCCCGAGTTGCAGGAGCAGCATTCCCACCGGATAAAGCGCCGCGATCACCGGCCCCTTGCGCAGCTTCATCAACCGCCACAACGCCCCTGATGCGATATAGACCCAGGCCGTCCGCACCAATTGCAGGTAGGTCGCGGGGATCGATGTGCTCATGCTGTCGCGTACAATATCCGACCAGACCAGCACCTCGACTTCCGCGTGTACCTCCGCGCCATTCATGTGCGCATCCACGGACCAGCCATAGTTCGCCCCCTTTGGCGCGGGTTTCAGACCGATCTCATATCCCGAAATCTCGGCCTGCGCGGCACCTTCCTTGCGATATAGCTCGCGGTAGCGGCGCGGGTGAATAGGGTCATAGCCGGGGATATAAAATACCCGGCGTTTCGCCACCTGCGTTGATCCTGAACTGCCCATGCTGCCCTCTTGTCGGCATTTTGCGAAGGTATAGCAAGGATTTCGGGCAAGACTATGGCGTCAGCCAAGGGTGGAAAGCACCGGGAAGGTATCGAGCAGCCAGAAGGCCAGCGAAGTGAATGCCCCGGTGATCATCATAATGCCGACAAGCACCAGCAGGCCACCCATGACCCGTTCGATCGTCTTCATATGCGGCTTGATCCGGTTCATCACCCCCATGGCGCGGGTGATGAACATCGCGACCAGCAGGAACGGGATGCCCAGACCGGCGGCGTAAATGCCGAGCAGCAACGTCCCCTTCGCGACCGATGCCTCTGACGCGGCAATCGACAGGATGGCCCCCAACTGCGGCCCGATACAGGGCGTCCACCCGAAAGCGAAGGCAAGGCCAAGGACGTAAGCCCCAAAGCTGGACCCGCCCTTGTCGCCCGCGTCCAACCGAGCTTCCTGGTCAAGGAAGGGAATGCGGAAGACGCCGAGAAAATGCAGGCCGAAAATAACAATCACAACGCCTGAGACACGGGCGAAAAGCACTTGATTTTGCAAGAAAAACGCGCCGAACGCGGAGGCAGTGAAACCGAGGATCAGGAAGACCGTGCTGAGCCCCATTACAAAGAACAGCGCTGCGATCACTGCCTTGCGACGCGCCGAAGCGACGGAGGACATATCATTCAGGGTGACACCGCTCATATAGGCCAAATAGGGTGGCACGATGGGCAACACGCAGGGCGATAAAAAGCTGATAACGCCTGCTACCAGAGCGATCAACATAGCAGGCATCAGGCCAGCGTCGATGAGTTCAATTCCAAACATGCGGCATACCTAATCCGCTTCGCGTCCCGCGTCACGCGCCCAATAGTCACAAGCCTGTGGACGCGGTGTAACAACTGCCTTATTTGCCGCCTATGACCATTCACGATCTAGATGCCACGGGGCTTCTGTGCCCCCTGCCCGTGCTGAAACTGCGTAAACGGTTGGCCGGGATCGACACCGGTGATTGCATGCGCCTGCGGGCCGATGATCCGGCGGCAATAGTCGATGTGCCGCATTTTTGTACCGAGGCCGGTCACGCGCTGGTCGAGACGTTGGATGAAGGCGATGCCCAGGTCTATCTTGTGCGCAAGGGCGGCTAGGGCTGCAAACGCAAAAGGCAGACCCCGAAGGGCCTGCCTTTGATACCTGACCGATCCTGAACCTTAGCGGCCCAAAGACCACCAGCCCTTTTTCTTGGGCTTCTTGGCCACTTCTTCCTTCACCACGTCTTCGGTTTTGACCGGTGCAGGCTCTTCTGATGCGGCGGCTGGTGCCGGTGTGGGCACCTGCGTTGCTGCCTCAGCGGCCGGGGCCTCTGCAATAGGTGCAGGTGCTTCAGCCTCAGCCTTGGGCGCGGCTTTTGGCTTGCGTGTGGTCTTGGGCTTGGGCTTCGCTTTCGGCTTTTCCTCTGCGGCAACCTCACCCTCAGCCGTCTCCGCCTTCGGCTTTGGCTTGGCCCGACTGCGGGTGGTTTTAGGCTTCTCGGCCTTGGCTTCCTCCGCCTGCGGCGCGGCATCCGCCGGCGCATCATCAGCTTTGGCCTCTTCTGCCTTTTTCGCCTTGGTCGAGCGTGAGCGCGTAGTCTTGGGTTTGGCTTTGGGTGCCTCCTCCTCAACCGCTTCGGTCACAGGCTCTGCCGTCTTGGCATCTGCATCAACGGATGTTTCCGCCTCGACTTTTGCTTTCGACTTCGACGTGCTCGAGCGGCTACGGCTGCGGGTTGTCGGCTTCTTCGGCGCGTCTTCGTCCTTTGCGCCCTCACCAGACTTGGCGTCTACCGGTTCTTTCTCTGCATCAGAAGTGTCATCACCGTTCTGAGCTTCCGAAGACCGGTTTTCGTTGTTCTGGTTATCGTCCCCGTTATCGCCATTGCCGTTGCGGCCACGGCCCCCACGGCTGCGACGCCGACGACGGCGGCGCTTGGGCTTGCCCTCGCCATCCCCGTCATCGTGATTGTCCGACCGGTTGTTGTCGCGCTGCCCGTTGTCATTGTTTTTGGCAGTCTCCGCCTCTTCTGCTGCATTCTCTGCAGCTTCGGCAGCGGCGGCGGCCTGGGCATCATCCTCGTCGATCTTGTCCATCAGCGAGGTGTCTACCGACACCACATGATCGCCTGCCACAGGAACGTTGCGGGTGGCCGTCTTGAACTTCTCCATCGAGAAATCCGGGCTAACCAGATGCGGATCCCCTTCGATGCGCACGGCCATGCCGTAGCGTGCCTCGATCTGGGCCACGTGCTCGCGTTTGGAATTCATCAGGAAGTTGGCGATGCCCACAGGTGCCTTGATCAACACCTCGCGGGTACGGCGGCGGGTGCCTTCTTCTTCCATCTGGCGGATGATCGACAGCGCAAGACTGTCATCGGACCGGATAAGACCCGTACCGTGGCAAGCATGACAGGGCTGCGTTGTCGCCTCGATCATGCCGGGACGCAGACGCTGGCGTGACATTTCCATCAAACCAAAGCCCGAGATGCGGCCTACCTGGATGCGCGCGCGGTCGGTCTTGAGCTTGTCCTTCATCATCTTTTCGACGGCGGTGTTGTTGCGCCGCTCATCCATGTCGATGAAGTCAATCACAATCAGACCCGCAAGGTCGCGCAGGCGCAACTGGCGTGCCACTTCGGCGGCGGCCTCGAGGTTGGTCTTGGTCGCCGTCTGCTCGATGCTGCCTTCCTTGGTCGCCCGGCCCGAGTTCACGTCGATGGCGACCAGTGCTTCGGTCACACCGATCACGATGTAGCCACCCGACGGCAGCTGCACCGTTGGATTAAACATGCCCGCCAGATAACCTTCGACCTGATAGCGCGCAAAGAGCGGCAGGCCTTCTTCATAGCGTTTCACGTTTTTGGCGTGGGACGGCATGATCATTTTCATGAAGTCCTTGGCGATGCGGTAGCCGCGCTCGCCTTCGACAAACACTTCGTCAATCTCGCGGTTATAAAGGTCGCGGATCGAGCGTTTGATCAAATCGCCTTCTTCGTAGATTTTCGCGGGTGCGATCGACTTCAACGTCAGCTCTCGAATCTGCTCCCACAGGCGCTGAAGGTACTCATAGTCGCGCTTGATCTCGGCACGGGTGCGCTTGGCCCCGGCGGTGCGTACGATCAGGCCCGCCCCACGGGGCACGGTGATCTCGTTCGCGATTTCCTTGAGCTTCTTGCGATCGGCGGCATTGGTGATCTTGCGGCTAATGCCACCGCCACGCGCCGTGTTGGGCATCAGGACGCAGTAGCGACCGGCCAGTGACAGATAGGTGGTCAGTGCGGCACCCTTGTTGCCGCGCTCTTCCTTGACGACCTGCACCAGCAGGATCTGGCGGACCTTGATGACTTCTTGAATCTTGTACCGCTTGGGCCGGGGCTTGCGCACCGGGCGGATGTCTTCGCTGTCGTCCTCATCCGCTACGGATTCGATGCTCTCGTCTTTCGAGGTCGCATCGGACCCCTTCTTGTCGCTGTCGTCATCGTTCTCGTCGCCGTCATCGTCTTCACCGGACTGGGGAGTCTCGACCGGTGATTCCGGCACCCGCTCCATCGGAGAGGATGCCTCGTCATCGCGGACTTCAACTTCGTCGTCATCGCCCAGATCAACGGTTTCCATGCCTTCGATGTCAGTGGAGGTCTTGGCGTCATCCGACACGGCATCCTCTGCCTTGGGCTTGGCACGGCTGCGCGAACGCGAGCGTTTCTTGGGCTTGGGCTCTTCATCGTCCTTGGCCTGCTGTTCGGCATAGGCGCGTTCTTCTTCCAGCAGCGCCTGACGGTCGGCCACGGGGATCTGGTAATAATCAGGATGAATTTCCGAGAAAGCGAGGAAACCGTGGCGGTTGCCGCCATAGTCCACAAAGGCCGCCTGCAAGGACGGCTCTACGCGCGTCACTTTGGCGAGGTATATGTTGCCAGCTAGCTGGCGTTTGTTCTCTGATTCAAAATCGAATTCCTCGACCTTGTTTCCGTCAACCACCACAACGCGGGTTTCTTCCGCGTGGGTGGCATCGATAAGCATTTTCTTAGGCATAATTCCACTATGCACAGCGCATGCGCCAGCCTGCGCCCCGGTGGGGCGAGCGACGTTGCGGTGTGACTTGTCAGGGCGATGGGTGACGGCGCAAAAACAGCTTGTAGCAGATCGTGGCCCGGAAGGGCCTGCCGTTTTCTGCTCAATACGTCTGCGCGCGTCATCGCGGTTCTTCTCCGACACGGACCATGCCATCGGCATGCCGCATCCATTATATACTGCATCCTTTTCAGGGGCTTACCCTGTCAGGTGTCAGCGGTTCTCTGGCCGTTTCCGGCCCAATCGGTCTGCCTGCGTGCCCATCGAAGGGGCGGCCACCGGCAGCGAAACTGTCAACAGATGCGCCTTTTACGCCAAAGCGCGGCATCATCCGTACAACCTAGATAAGGGCTTTGGACTGCCAAAGACAATGGTCAATCTGAGTAGACTGCCGCAAAACCGTTACATCTGCTGCTTTACTTGACAAAATCGATCACTTCAGGCTCATCTGGCGCAAATTAAACGTATCGTATGCACCGGCGCGACCAGCCCCGGATCAAGACCCAAAGGACCACATATGAACCACACACTGCGCGCCGCCCTTGCTTTTTCCGTGTTGGCCCTTGCCGCCTGTGACGAGTTGGCCCTCGCCAATGATCCGGTCGCTCTGGCCGATCTGCGCGGTCAGAAAAGCTGTATCGCAGCAGTGGCGGGCGAAACCGGTGCCAGCGGTGTGGCGATCAACACCACCATCCCAGTGGTCGAACTGAACCGGTTTATCGTCGATGTGCCAGGGGCGAAACCCAGCCGCTGGACCTGTGTCACTGATGCCAATGGCAAGGCGACCGAGATCGTGCAGCGCCGCAACGGCTAGTCTCCGGTCTACAGCGACGGGAGGTGCCCGTCGCCGATCTTTCTAGAATGGTTTGTTACGAGGCATTCTTGCGCGGTCATTCGCAACAACTACACCCTCAACAGTCGTTAAAGATAATCGGACCGATGAAGCCCGTACTTCGCCATCTTTTCGTTCAACGTCCGGCGCGGCAGGCATAGCTCGTCCATGACGCTGGCAATCGAGCCTTTGTGACGGCGCATGGTGTTGTCGATCAGCATCCGTTCGAATGCCTCGACATATTCCTTCAAAGGCTTGCCTTCGGTCGTCATCACTGGCTGCATCTCTTCGTGATCAGACATCAACAAAGACGCGATGGTGCCCGAACCGCGCCGCGATTGCAGCACGGCGCGTTCAGCGACATTGATCAACTGACGCACATTGCCGGGCCACGGGGCCTGCAACAATTGCGCGGCTTCCTGTGCGCTGACCTGCGGTGCCTCGCAGCCGTATTCTTCGGCGAATTGATCCGACAAACGCGTGAACAGCGTCAGAATATCCTCACCGCGCTGGCGCAGCGGCGGCACGGTAATGCGCAACGCAGCCAACCGGTAGAAGAGATCGGACCGCAGCGCATCCTCCGACGTGCGACCCGCTTCCTGCAGGTTCGAAATCGCGACAATCCGCGTTTCTGCCGGCGTGCCCTGCTCGTTAATCACGCTCAAGAGACGTGCTTGCAGCGTCTCTGACAACGCTTCGACATCTTCCAGCACCAAGGTCCCGCCACGGGCCTCTTCGATTGCGGGCAACTGCGCATCTTCTGGCTGCATCGGGCCGAACAAACGCTTGCTCAGCGCGTCTTCCTCGAACGCCCCACAGGAGACCAACACAAATTTCTTGCCCGCACGGCTGCCCACGGCGTGCAGCGCATGGGCGACCAATGTCTTGCCGGTGCCGGTTTCCCCGTCGATCAGCACATGACCGTCCGCCTGCCCCAGATCGAGGATATCCTCGCGCAACCGCTCCATCACCGGCGATTGCCCGATCAACTTTTTCATCAGCTGGCCGCCATCGCTCAACTCGCGACGCAGGGCGCGGTTGTCCATCACCAGACGGCGGGCATTGGTGGCCTTTTTCGCCAGCTCGCTCATCCGGTCGGGGTTGAACGGCTTTTCCAGAAAATCAAAGGCACCGACGCGCATAGCCTCAACCGCCATCGGCACATCGCCGTGACCGGTGATCATGATCACTGGCAGGGCGCTGTCATTGCCCATCAGTTTTTTCAGGAATTGCATCCCGTCCATGCCCGGCATCTTGATGTCGGAAATCACGATGCCCGGATAGTCGGGCCCCAGTGTTTTCAACGCGTCCTCGGCCGAGCCGAATGTTTCGGTGTCATACCCCGAGAGGGCCAGCCATTGGCTGATCGACTGACGCATGTCCTGTTCGTCGTCGACAATCGCGATCTTCATTGCCTGAGCCATTGAGGTCTACTCCGCTGCTTCAATCGTGTTCTGTTCGCCCAAGAGAGGCAATTGCATTTCAAATACCGCGCCACCCGCCTGTCCGTTGCGGGCCGTCAGCCGTCCGCCAAGGTCGTTTACGATCCCCGAAGAGATGGCAAGCCCCAAGCCCACCCCGTCACCGGGCTGCTTGGTGGTGTAGAACGGCTCGAACAGCGCATCGAGGTCTTCGATGCCGGGGCCATTGTCGCGCACAGTAAGCGAGGCAATCTCTCCGGCGGTCAGAATGATCTCGACCGTTGGGTTCCGTGTCGATTTGGTGGCATCGAGGGCATTGCGCAAGAGATTGACCATCACTTGTTCGATGCGCATCCGGTCGCCCATAACGATCACAGGCTCATCCGGCAGGATCCGTGCAATCTGGACCTGCCGCTGGCGCAGCTGCGGTTCCATCATCGACAGGCTGGAGGCCAGGGCTGCGCCCATATCTACAGGGGAAAACGCCTCTTGCCCCTTGCGGGCATAGGACTTGAGCTGGCGTGTGATCGCGCCCATCCGCTCAATCAGGTCGTCAATACGGCCAAAGGAGGAGAGCGCCTCGTCAGGGCGGTTGCGACGCAAGAGCAATCGCGCGCCGGCCAGATAGGTTTTCATCGCTGCCAAAGGTTGGTTCAACTCGTGACTGACGGCCGCGGACATCTCGCCCAAAGCGGCCAGTTTGCTGGATTGCTCCAGCGTCTGTTCCGCCACGGCCAGCGTCTCTTGCACGCGCTTGCGTTCAGCGATTTCCCGCTGCAAAGCCTGGTTCAATGCGCGAAGTTTGGCCGACTCCCGCTGGAAGATCGCCAGCCTGCCCGCTGTGCGGCGGCTGAGAAAATAGAATGTCAGGGCCAGCAGAATCGCAAAACCCATCACTTCCAGCGCCAGCACCCCGTTCACCCTTTCGCGCACGGATTCGTAGGTGGTGAAACTCGTCATCCGCCAGCCCCGGAAAGGGATCCGACTTTCCAAGCGCATGACAGCCTCACCTTGCAGATAGGCATCGGGTGGCAGCGCGGTCCAATCGGCTGTCGCCTTGATCGCGCGTTCAATGGCGTTTTGCGGCGGGACATTGGCCAGAGCTTCGACTTCGGTCAGACCCCGCCAGCGTGGCGAGGTGGCCAGAATGATCTCACCAGTGCTGTCCGTGACAATCACCGCGTCCGAAATACCGGCCCAAGCCCGTTCAAACTTTTGCAGGTCTACTTCGACGGCAATCACACCAAGCGTATCACCCCCGCTCACGATGCGGCGCGAATAGGTGAATTTATAGCCGGAGCCATCCAGTTTGATCGTACTGAAAATCGTGGCATTGGCGCGGATAGCATCGACGAAATAGGCTGCCGACCGGTGGGAGGACCCAAGCCTGTTGCGGTCGGTGGCCGCAACCGTGCGCCCATCGGTATCAAACAACATCAGCGAGGCCGCGCCGATTTCCTCGACAAAAGAAATCAACCGCTGTGTGGAAAGGGTATAATCAGCCGACCCCAGCGCCGAGATCAGCGTTGGATCGCGGGCCAAGAGCTGCGGCACAATGGCGTTTTGGCGCAATTCGGAGAGCAGGTTGCCGCTGTACAGCGCGATCCGCAGTTCGGCGCGGTTGCGGGTGCTTTCTGTGAAACGGTCCGTCAGCAGCTTGTTGGTGACCGAAATCACCACCACGGCGACCAGCATCAACACCCCCACGGCAAGGCGCAGACGCCAGGAGTTGTTCAGCCCCGAAGGAAGGTCGCCGGTCTGTGTCATACGCGCGACTCTAGCGGTCGCGGGCAGCGCACTCAAGTCACGCGGTTGTCAGCGCCGCCGCCAATGCGCGGAAGAGCGCCACCCCGTCCGTGCCGCCATGCCCTGCATCCGCTGCGCGTTCGGGATGCGGCATCATGCCCAACACACGGCGGTTGTCAGACAGGATGCCTGCAATGTCATACTGCGCCCCGTTCGGGTTCTCGGTGTAGGTAAAGGCGATGCGATCCTCGTCCTTCAACCGGGCCAGCGTCGCGTCATCTGCAAAGTAGTTGCCGTCATGGTGCGCAATCGGAATATCAATCACATCGCCCGCGTTGTAGCCTTCGGTAAAAGCACTGTTCGATGTCTCGACCCGCAGGCCGACAGTCTTGCAGATGTATTTCAGGCCCGCATTACGCAGCAGCGCTCCGGGCAGGATGCCCGTCTCGGTCAGTACCTGAAACCCGTTGCAGATGCCCAGGACATAGCCGCCCCGATCCGCATGGGCCTTGACCGATTGAACGATGGGCGATTGTGCAGCGATGGCCCCGCAGCGCAGGTAATCGCCATAGGAAAACCCGCCCGGCACCCCAACGATATCAACGCCTTGCGGCAATTCGCTGTCCTTGTGCCATACCATATCGACCTGCATGCCCGCCGCCTTGAAGGCGACAGCAAGATCGCGGTCACAATTGGACCCGGGAAAGACGATGACAGCTGCACGCATCAGGCCATTTCCACCGAATAGGATTCGATCACCGTGTTCGCCAACAGCTTTTCGCACATGGCGGTCACATCGTCTTCCGTTGCGTCCTCGGCCAGATCAAGTTCGATCACCTTGCCCTGCCGGACGCCGTTGACGCCTTCAAACCCAAGCGCGCCCAGCGCGTGGCGCACCGCCTCGCCCTGGGGGTCGAGGACTCCGTTTTTGAGCATCACGTGAACCCGTGCTTTCATGGTAGATTTCCCCGTGTTGGTGCCCCGCCCAAGTGGCAGGCGTCAGTTGATCAAGGTCGGTTTGGTTATCGGCGTCGAGGTCTTGGGCATCACGCCCAGCCGCTTGGCCACTTCGGTATAGGCGTCCGTCAGCGAGCCCAGATCGCGGCGGAACACATCCTTGTCGAGCTTCTGGCCCGTTTCGATGTCCCACAAACGGCAGCTGTCGGGGCTGATCTCGTCCGCGATGATCAGGCGCATGAAATCTCCGTCATAGACACGGCCCACTTCGATCTTGAAGTCGACCAGTTTAATTCCGACGGCCATCATCACGCCCGACAAGAAATCATTCACCCGCAGTGCAAGGCTCAGGATATCATCCATGTCCTGCTGGCTGGCCCAACCAAAGGCGGCGATATGCTCTTCGGTGACCAGCGGGTCACCAAGGCTGTCGTCCTTGTAGCAATATTCGACAATCGGGCGCGGCAGCTGTGTGCCTTCCTCGATCCCGAGCCGTTTGGACATGGTGCCCGCCGCATAATTGCGCACGATCACTTCCAACGGGACAATCTCGACCTGGCGCACCAGCTGTTCGCGCATGTTCAGACGTTTGATGAAATGCGTCGGTACGCCGATCTGATTCAGCCCGCTCATAAAATACTCGGACAGACGGTTGTTCAGCACACCTTTGCCTTCGATCACGTCCTTTTTCTCGGCGTTAAAGGCGGTTGCATCATCCTTGAAGTATTGCACTATCGTGCCCGGTTCGGGGCCTTCATAGAGGATCTTTGCCTTGCCTTCGTAGATTTTCTTGCGCCGTGCCATTGGCTTCCTTTCAGAATGAGGGCTCGGGCGGGCTCCGCAAGCCGGTTGACGGTCTCTTAGTCTATGGTCATGCATGCTGCAAGCGTGGCGCCACATCTTGTTTGGGCGTGGGCGTGTATACATTTAATACACCACAGTAATCACAACCAGAAGGACAAGCCATGAGCACGATGAAAGACCGCGAGAACGCATTCGAGAACAAATTTGCCCATGACGCGGAAATGCAATTCAAAGCCGAGGCGCGGCGCAACAAGCTTTTGGGACTATGGGCCGCTGATCTGATGGGCAAAACGGGCGATGATGCCGCTGACTATGCCAAAGAGGTTGTGAAGTCCGATTTTGAAGAAGCCGGGGACGAGGATGTGTACCGCAAGGTGGCGGGCGATCTGGGCGGCAAGGCGGACGAGGCCACGATCCGCAGCCAGATGGTCGCGCTGATGGCACAGGCCAAAGCGCAGATCATGGAAGAATCGGCCTAACTCCCTTTCCTGCAAACACCGTAAAATTTGATGCGCCTTTCTGTCAGAAGAGAGGCGCATTTGTCGTTCGCAGGCAGCTGCGTTAACGATTTGCAGTGGTTCTTGCATCACCTGTGTGTCCGGGGCGCAAGATTGGGGAAGGTCGGGCATGAAGCAGGTATTGAACGCGCTGTCGTGGACAGCGTGGGGACGGGCGAGCCTGCCCTTCTTGATTATGGGCATTAGCCTTTGGGTCCTGGGTGGCGTTCTGGACGCCGGGGTGGTCGCAACACTCCCCGCCTCGATCCGCTCCTTGCCTGTACCGCTCTTGGTGCTGGCCACCGCGTTTTGCGCAGTCAGCCTTTGGGCCGTCGCCGCCTATGACGGGTTGGCGCATCGTCACTTTCAAACCGGCACCAATTCCAAGCTGGCCCGCACCAGCGGTTTCGCAGCCATTGCGATTGCCCAGACCGTTGGGTTCGGCATCGTAACCGGCGCGGCGGTACGTTGGCGGATGGTGCCCGCTTTGGGGTTGGCAGGTGCCATGCGCATGTCGGTCTTTGTCTCGCTTACCTTCCTCACCGCCCTTGGAGTTCTGACCGCCCTTGCCTGCCTGATACTGCCTGCCCCCGACTGGACCACCCTGCCCGCGCTTGTGTTCCTCGTTGTCCTTCCATTGGCTTTTCTCATCCTCAGCTTTGCCCCGGTCTGCACCGTGATGCGAAACCGCGCTCCGCTCCCCAGCCTTCGCGCGGTTTGCGCGATCCTTGGATGGACGACACTGGACGTCATGGCAGCGGCACTGGCGCTTTTTGTGCTGATCCCGACGCCCGAACTCCATCTGGCGTCGTTCCTACCGGTCTTCTTACTGGCCTTGGGTGCCGCCATGCTCTCGGGTGCGCCGGGCGGTGTTGGCCCGTTTGAGTTGACGTTGATCGGCTTGCTGCCACAGGTGCCCGCAGCCGACCTGATCACCGGCATCGTGGTCTTTCGCACGCTCTACTACGCGGTCCCGGCACTGCTGGCTGTCGCACTGGCGTTCACCGCCCGCAAGCCCGCGCAGCAGCCTGTTTCGACCAACGATCCCACGCCGGACTTTCCCCTGACTGCCGAGCTGGGCATTCTGGCACAAAACAATGGGCATGTGCACACTCACGAGGCAGGCAACTTTGCACTGTGGAACACAAGACAAACCTCGGTGCTGCTGTTTGATCCGGTGACAGGTGGCGCAGTGCCCGCCCTGACCGAGCTTAAAGCGCAAGCCCACAGCCGCGTCCGTACGGCTTGTCTTTACAAGTGCGGGGCACGACAAGCCCTGGCCGCCCGCATGCGAGGCTGGGCCGTGATGCGGATCGCGCAGGACTGTATCGTCGATCTGTCGGCGTATAATGTTTCCCAGCCCGCGTTTTCCGGCTTACGGCGCAAACTGCGTAAAGCGGAAAAGGCGGGTATAACCGTCCATCGCCCTCAATACCTGCCTTTGGATGAAATGACCGCCATCGACGCCGCTTGGCAAGCTGCCCACGGCAGAGCGCGGGGCGGTACCATGGGTCGGTTCTGCCCGGACTATCTGGCCACACAAGACGTGTATCTGGCTTACCGTGCAGATGTGCTCGTTGGCTATGTCAGCCTTCACCGGCATGCGAACAGGCCCTGTCTTGATCTGGTACGCCACCTGCCGGATCTGCCTGATGGCACCATGCATTTGCTGATCCACAGCGCGATCATGGCGGCGCAGGCAGAGGGGGCGACGCATCTCAGCCTCGCTGCCCTACCGTACTTTCCAGACTGGATCGGCCGCTTCGGCAGGCTCAGCCGCCCGTTTCACAACCCCGGCTTGCGGCAGTTCAAATCAAGCTTCGGGCCCGGCCTCCTGCCCCGCTATGCCGCTGCCCCCACCCCCCTAGGACTGGCCATTGCGCTCGCCGATATTGCAAGTGAAGTGCACCATCCGCCGCCCCTTGCCAAACGCCTGCCGATCAGCGGGCCTGTTCGCCACACACGCGGAGTTCATAAACAAGATGAAGAATATGACATTGCTTTGCCCGCCTGAGCATGGAAGGAGAAAATCGACCTTAACCGACAGGCGCATCTCATGAGCAATCCATTCACCGATCTTCTGGCCGAAAAGGGCTTTCTTCTGGCCGATGGCGCGACAGGTACCAATCTGTTCAACATGGGGCTGATGTCAGGCGAGCCACCGGAGTTCTGGAACACGGATGAGCCGCAAAAGATCGTCACCCTGTACAAAGGGGCCGTGAACGCAGGCAGCGACATTTTTCTGACCAACAGTTTCGGGGCCAATGCCTCGCGCCTGAAGCTGCACAATGCTGCCAACCGCGCCAATGAACTGAGCCGCGTCGCCGCCGAGATTGCACGCGAAGTCGCCGATACCGCGGGCCGTCCCGTGATCGTCGCAGGCTCTGTCGGCCCGACCGGAGAGATTATGGAGCCTGTTGGCACCCTGAGCCACGCCACCGCCGTCGAGATGTTTCACGAAACTGCGGATGGGCTGAAAGCGGGTGGTGCCGATATCGGCTGGCTGGAGACGATCAGCGCCCCCGAGGAATACAAAGCCGCCGCCGAAGGCTTTGCACTGGCCGGTCTGCCCTGGTGCGGCACAATGAGTTTCGACACTGCGGGCCGCACGATGATGGGTCTGACATCTGAAGGGATGGTCGATATGGTCGAAGGGCTGGACAATGCGCCCTTGGCCTACGGGGCCAACTGCGGCACCGGCGCGTCGGACCTGTTACGCACGGTACTGGGATTTGCGGGCAAAGGCAGCACGCGCCCCATTATCGCCAAGGGCAATGCCGGCATCCCGAAATACGTCGAAGGCCACATCCACTATGACGGGACGCCCGAACTGATGGCGGAGTATGCGGTGATGGCGCGCAATTGCGGTGCCACGATCATCGGAGGTTGTTGCGGTACAATGCCCAACCATCTTGAAGCCATGCGCGAAGCACTCGACAGCCGGCCGAAAGGTGCACCGCCCGAGCTGGACGAGATCAAAGCCGCGCTGGGCGATTTTTCGTCTGCCAGCGATGGCACAGATGGCGAAGGCCCCGTTCGAGCCCCGCGTCGCGGACGCCGCCGCGGGTAAGAAAGCCGCCTACTGGATCAGCGGAAGGAAAACCGCGGCTTATCGCTTTACCGCGCTTTTGCGGCAACATGAGGGTCAGCACCCACAAGATCGGGGACTATTGCCGACTTGACCGCATAAACTTTTCGGACTAGCCAGTTCGAAGGCTGTAGACGCCCGCCTCCCGCTGACATTTGTCTTGGTTAAGATCTACGAAGATATCTCTACCTACCTCTTTCCGCATATCGCGCGGATGGTAACGCGGGCCCCATCTCGAACTGCGCGATCAGGCAAGAGAGATACGGGATATGACTGATACCCCCACAAATACATTCACCGATGGGCCGCTTGGCACCATCTACCTCAAGACCGCGCTGCCGATCATTTTCGTGATGGGCATGAACGGGTTGCTATCCGTTGCAGATGCGCTATTTCTGGGCATCTACGTTGGCCCTGATGCGCTAGCTGCGGTCACCCTCATGTTCCCGATCTACATGCTGATCGTGGCGCTTTCCACGCTTGTAGCCAACGGCATGTCGAGCCTTCTGGCCCGGTCCCTTGGTGCGGGCGACGTGGACAGCGCGCGTGCGACGTTTGCAGGTGCACACGGGCTAGCCGTTGCATTGGGCGCGGTCCTGATCGTCTTGTTCGTTCTATTGGGCCAACCCGTTGCATTGCTTGCCGCTGGCGGGTCCGAAGCTTTGGCCGAGATGGGACTGATCTATCTACGGATCACGGTATTTTTCTCACCGCTGTTGTTCGTATTGTCAGTCAATTCTGACGCCCTGCGCAACGAAGGGCGCGTAGGCTTTATGGCCGCGATGAGCCTGCTGGTGTCGATTGCGAACATCGGGTTCAATTACCTGCTCATTGCACTCTTGGACATGGGCGTCGCCGGGTCCGCCTATGGGACAGCCGCAGCACAGGCGCTTGCCTTCGGGATCATTCTTGCGTTCCGCTTGTTTGGTGAAACGTCACTGCACCCCGCGACCCTCCTGTCCCATTCCCTGCGCAGCAAATGGGGACGGATCCTCGCGCTGGGCGCACCACAAAGCCTGAACTTTATCGGATTGGCCCTTGGATCAGCGGCGATCATCACGGCGCTGCAGTGGGTTGGCCGACCGGGCTATGCCGATACCATCACGGCATACGGCATCATCACGCGGGTCATCACATTTGCCTTTCTGCCGCTCCTGGGCCTGTCCTTTGCCATGCAGACGATCACAGGCAACAACTACGGTGCAGCCCTTTGGAACAGGTCGGACGCCAGCCTGCGCATCGCGCTTTGGATCGCCTTTGTCTATTGCGCCTTGGTACAGGCGATCGTGCTGAGCATGCCAAGCCGGATCGCCGGTGCATTTGTGGATGATATCGCAGTCATCGACGAGGTCGCTCGTATCCTTCCCATCATGACAAGCGTCTTCTTTATGATGGGGCCGCTGATGATGATGGCGAGCTACTTTCAGGCAATCGGCGCTGCGGGGAAGGCGGCTCTCCTCGGGCTCACAAAACCATATGCCTTTGCGATCCCGCTGACGTTCCTATTGCCGGTCTGGTTGGGAGAGATTGGCATCTGGTTAGCCGGTCCCTTGGCCGAAGTGATGCTGCTGGGTCTGACGTTTTTAGTGCTCAGGGTCGCAGGTCGAGAGCAAAACCTGAAATGGGGCATCTTCCACCCAGAAGGGAGACAAGCGGTATGAACGCACAGCGGAGGTTCGCTACGCACCTCATTGGCCAAGCGTAAAGGTGCCCAAGTCGTTTCGGAATTGTCAGGCGGATGATGCATCCGGTTTTGACGCCATGCTTTCGAACTCGAAAGTCACGTTCAACCCGTTCGATTTGGTATCGACATCAAGCTTGGCATTCAACTCCGCCGAGATCACCGCTGCGATCTGCATGCCCAGCCCCCCGGTGGACAGAGTAGCATTCTCGGACAATCCGACGCCGTTGTCCCGGCAATTGACGCGGATGCGATTGTCATCCGCGTTTCGGGTCACGAGCACATCAATCTGCCCGGTGCGATCATCGGGGAAAGCATGTTTGATGGCGTTCGCTACAAATTCGTTGATCAACGTGCCAACAGCAACGGCCTCATTCGACGACACCTTCGTTTCAATCAATTCGCAGTTGAGGGTCACATTCTCCGGCGCGATCTTTCGGAAATAGGACATCAGGTTTTCGACGTACCGGCCCAGCTCGATAATGCGCCCCGCATCGGTCCGGTAGAGTTCCTGATGCAGCATGGCGACGGCGTCAATCCGCGACCCGATCGTCGCCAGCGCTTCGGTGGTTTCTTCCTCTTTTGCGTTCCGCCCTGCAAGCCGTACAAGCGATCCCAAGGACTGCAGCGAGTTTTTCACCCGGTGATCCACCTCCTTGCGCAACATCTCGGTGTGTTTCAACGTCTTTCGAAGCTCAAGCTGCGCCATAACCTGTCTGGCGAGCACGCGGATCGTGTCGCGTTGCAAGGGTGTCAACGTCTTCGGCTGATGATCAAGCACGCAGAGCGTTCCCAAAGGCAGCCCGTCCGCAGTCTTTAAAAGGGCACCGGCGTAAAACCGCAGTCCTTCATCGCCGCAACACAAAGGGTTGTCTGCCATTCTCGTATCCAGCAGCGTGTCGTGTATTTCGACAAACTCCTCCTCGAGGATGACATGCGAGCAAAGCGAAGTCGCCAAAGGCGTTTCGCGCACGCCAAGGCCGGTTTCAGCCTTGAACCACTGTCGTTCGGCATCAATGAAATTGATCACGGAAATTGCGGTGCCACAGGCAGCAGCGGCCAGCTGTACGATTTCGTCGAATTCAGTCTCCCGCTCGGTTTCGAGGATCTCATAAGCGTAAAGGGCCGACAGGCGTTCTGCTTGCTTAGGATGCAAAGGGGCAATTGGCATTTTCAGGATGCTTCGGTAAGGGACAGACTAGATAAAATATTACATTACAGCGCCATGAAAACAAGCAGATGCGCGCTGTGGCTCATTCCACTGGTATTTGTTCGTTTTTAAATGGCCAGTGGCAACCTTGGCAGCGACCCTGCCCATGAGCAGAAGCGTGGCCGCCGAAAGCCGGCTTATTCTGCATTCATTGCTTTCTCTCCCTCTGAAAGCTGCTTTCTACCTTCTAAAACAAAGACATCTGCGCCCCCGGCAGGACTGGCGGACGAAACAGATCACAGCGCATGGGCGGCGCATTTGTTTTCAGACCCAACCGCTTGATTGCCAGGTTGAACCGCCCTGCCACCATCTCCGCGTAAGGCCCCTCCCCGCGCATCCTGCGGTGCCATGTGGCGTCATATTCCTTGCCTCCGTGCATCTCGCGCAAACGCTGCATGATGCGTTCGGCACGGTCCGGATAATGCTCGGCCAGCCACTCCTGCACCAGCGGAGACACCTCGGCAGGCAGACGCAGCATGATCCAGCTGGCGTGCCGCGCACCGGCATCGCGACCAGAAGACAGGATCGCTTCCAATTCGGGATCTGTCAGCGCCGGGATCATAGGCGATGCCATGATGCGCACCGGAATCCCCGCTTCGGCCAGACGCCGGATCATCTGCAACCGCCGCTTTGGTGCAGGCGCACGGGGTTCCATCAAGCGACTAAGCTTTGCATCCAATGTCGTGACAGAGATACCCACCCGCACCAATCCGCGCCGCGCCATCGGACCCAGAATATCGATGTCGCGTTCAATCAGCGTCCCTTTGGTGACAATTGCCACCGGATGACCCGCATCCGACAAGACCTGCAAACAGGCCCGCATTATTTCGTGATCCCGCTCAATAGGCTGATAGGGATCGGTATTCGTGCCAATGGCAATCGGGGCCACGCGGTACCGCTTGGCCGCCAGCTCGCGGCGCAGCACTTCGGGCGCATTGAGCCGTGCGATCAACTGCGTCTCAAAATCCAGCCCCGGTGACAGACCCAGATAGGCGTGGCTGGGCCGTGCAAAGCAATAGACACAGCCATGTTCGCACCCCCGGTAAGGATTGATCGAACGGTCAAAGGGCATGTCGGGCGAACGGTTATAGGTGATCAGGCTGCGCGCCACCTCTGGCCTCGTGACCGTGCGCAAGACCGGTAGATCGGTTTCCTGCGCCCAACCGTCATCGACCGCCTCGCGCACATGTCGCTCGAACCTGCCCGCATGGTTGCTGCCAGCCGCACGGCCCTTGACGGTGTAATTCCGGTTCTCGATGTCCATACACAAAAATAGAACAAAAAGCGAACAAGCGCAATTCCCCAACTGCACGAAGCCCGTGTCCATGCAAGTAATTCATAATCATCTAGAGAAAAATGCGTCGCTCAATTGGCCGCCGATGTCGCAATTTGCGTACCAATTCCAAGCGGTTCGTGACAAAAAGATGTAACGTACACACCTGCGCCACATGCAGAAGGAATACCTCATGTCCGATGACGACGAAATCATCCTGTCCGAACTCGACGACGAAGAGCTTGTCCAACAGATGTTCGACGACCTCTACGATGGCCTTAAAGAGGAGATCGAAGAGGGTGTTAATATCCTGCTGGAACGTGGCTGGGAACCCTATGATATCCTGACTAAGGCGCTTGTGGGCGGTATGACAATCGTTGGCGCTGACTTCCGCGACGGTATCCTGTTCGTTCCCGAAGTGCTGCTGGCCGCCAATGCGATGAAGGGCGGCATGGCCATCCTCAAGCCGCTTCTGGCAGAAACCGGCGCACCGCGTGTGGGCAAGATGGTCATCGGCACGGTTAAGGGCGACATCCACGACATCGGCAAGAACCTTGTCGGCATGATGATGGAAGGCGCAGGCTTTGAGGTGGTCGACCTTGGTATCAACAACCCGGTTGAGAAATACCTTGAGGCACTGGACGCTGAAGGAGCTGATATTCTTGGCATGTCGGCCCTGCTGACCACCACGATGCCCTATATGAAGGTCGTGATCGACACGATGGTCGAACAGGGTATCCGCGATGATTTCATTGTGTTGGTGGGCGGTGCGCCGTTGAACGAGGAATTCGGCAAGGCCATCGGGGCCGACGCCTATTGCCGCGATGCTGCTGTGGCGGTGGAGACGGCGAAGGAATGGATGTCCCGCAAGCACAACTCGGCTAAATCAGCCTGAGCAGATACCCAGTGTTGCATGACATGAAGGCTCTGCCATGTGGCGGGGCCTTTTTTGTATCCGCTCCGCCCCCTATCTTAGAGGTGAAAGGAGAACGCATGCCCCTAACCTTCTTCGCCTCATTGCTTCTGGCTGTGATCCTCGCCGGTGGCCTAACCGTTTGGCTGATCTCTCTTGGTGGCCCGACCCTCATGGCCTTCGCCCTGCCCGCGCTGCTGATCGCCGCCGTGGTTTTGCACCGTTCAAGCCGGTGATCCCCAGCGATAACACCTTGACCGAACAAGGTCTGCCACTGGCCGCAAGCAAGGGCCGGGTTTTGCTGATCGCCTGCGGCGCACTTGCGCGGGAGATCCTCGATCTCAAGGCGATGAACCGCTGGACGCATCTCGACCTGACCTGCCTGCCCGCCAAACTGCATCTCTACCCCGAAAAGATCACCGCCGAAGTCCGCGCCGCCGTCGCCAAGGACAAGGATGCCTACGATGATATTTTCATCGTCTATGCAGACTGCGGCACCGGTGGATTGCTACAGGCAGCCTGCGACGAGATGGGCGTCCAGATGATCGCCGGGCCGCATTGCTACAGCTTCTTCGAAGGCAACGCCGCCTTTGCCGCCAAAGCCGAGGACGAGTTCACCAGCTTCTATCTCACCGATTTTCTGGTCCGTCAGTTCGACGCATTCGTCTGGAAACCCATGGGATTAGACCGCCATCCTGATCTACGTGATATGTATTTCGGCAACTATGAAAAGCTGATCTATCAGGCCCAGACGGATGATCCAGCGCTGACGGCTAAGGCCGAAGCTTGCGCCGCACGGCTGGGATTGGCGTTCGAGCGACGGTTTACGGGGTACGGGGATTTAGGGACTGTTCTTGGGTCTATTTGATGGGCGCTTTGGCAATTTAATGGAGGGCCGCAACGCGGACTTACCAAACCTTCACTGTGACTGCGACAATGGCCTGTTTGGCGAACCATTCTTCAAACGGCCGTATTAAAATGTTTTTCACATGGACATGGTGCCTGCACATGTGGAAAAAGTGCTTTTATTTCACTGTAATACGAACAGAATCGCCGTGAATTTTAACGGTTTCTTTCCCCGGTCTATCTGCCACAAATATTGTCTCGTAAACTGGGGTCCAACCTTTGCAGCTACTACTTCTCCTCACCCCTGGTTTGCCAAAGGCGATATGGCCTGTTTCTAATGTTAGATCTAAATTTCTCTTACTTTTCGCAAGATGAGCCTTGCTGGGTAATTGACCGCATTCTCCACGGGCACCATGCACTATAGCGGCTTGACCAACTTTTAGCGTAATACTTTTTCTAAACTTCACTTTGTTTGATTTATCCGCCTGCGCAACTGGAGCGAAGGCCAGGGTCGAAATACCAAAAAATAATGCAACTGATGCATTTTTTAAAAAAGTCATAGAAACCAATCCCTTATGATTACGCTCTAACAATACACAAGAAACGGCGACAATATATAAAAAAATGCGTTTCACCAAACGCGTCAAGAAAGATCATATTTGCACGACCGCATGACACTTCGCCGGATGCCCGACAAACCCCGTTTCAAAACCAGATGTGTTGTTGAAGGTTTTGCTACAAACATAATAGCGACATTAGCCGCGATGCAGAAAACACGGTGACTTCGGGCTCAAACCGGCCATTCACCTGTCACGCGACCCGTCACCCCACCGCCGCCGCCGCGGTTTCGCGCACGCGCTCTATCATTGCGGTCAATCCGTTGGAGCGTTGGGCCGACAGGTGATCATTCAAGCCCAGACGCCCCATCTCGGCGCGGGCGTCCACGGCCAGCACCTCGGCCGGGGTCAACCCGTTGTAAAGCGTGCGCAACACCGCGATCAGGCCCGAGACGATCATCGCATCACTCGCCCCGTCGAAATGCAGCTTACCCTTCTCAAACTGCGCATGCAGCCAGACCTGTGACGCACAGCCATCGACCTTGGTCGCAGGCACGCGCAGCGCCTCTTCCAGCGCGTCCATCGCCTTGCCTTGGTCAATCACATGGCGATACCGGTCCTCCCAGTCCTCCAAAAACTCGAAATCCTCAACAAGCTCTTCAAATGCGGGCGTGGCCATGGCGGTGCGGTCCTTTGTCTGCGTTGCCACTGAGGTAGGAGAGCCATTGCCAAAGGTCCAGCCCCTTCCCAAGTCCGCGACAATAGGCTACTCAAATCCCGAGCAGAAATTCCCAAGGCAGGCCCCATGCGCAAGACACTTCCCCTTCTTCTCGCGGCAACCCTCGCGGTCGGCGCCTGCGCCACGGTGCGCGACAGCCGGGTCAACCCGTTCAACTGGTTCGGGCAAAGCAGGTCCGTGCCGGTGACACAGGCCGCGCCCACCAATCCACTGATCCCGCAGGGTGGCGGGCTTTTTGCAAATCGCAGGGCGGAAGAAGCGGTGTATATCGGGCGCCCGTTCGAGCAGGTGACCGACCTGACCATCGAGCGCATTCCCGGCGGCGCGATCATCCGCGCCACGGGGCTTGCCGCGCGACAGGGCATTTACGAGGTTCAGCTAACGCCAAACAATGAGGCGGAGGAGCCCGAAGACGGTGTTCTGATCTACCGGTTGGAAGGTGTGCGGCCCAGTGGCCCCACAGCCGTAGGTACGGTCCCGACCCGCGAAGTCATTGCAGCGCGCCGGGTCACTGACCAGCAATTGCGCGGGGTCAGCCGGATCCGTGTCGAAGGTCAGCTGAACGCGCAGGTGGCCCGGCGTTAGGGGCGAGCCGTTAAGCGGCTGCTGTCACAATAATCTCGACAGTCAGGTCCGGTCTGGCCAGTTTAGCCTCACCGCAGGCGCGTGCGGGCGCATGGCCTTCAGCCACCCAGGCATCCCAGACACCGTTCATCTCTTCAAAATCGGCCATGTCCGCCAGCCAGATCACCGCTTGCAGAATACACGTCTTGTCTGACCCGGCCTCGGCCAGAAGTGCATTGATCTTGTCCAGACAATCCTGCGTTTGCTGCGCCACGCTGGCACCTGCTGTGCCCACCTGCCCGGCCAGATAGATCGTGCCGTTGTGGGTCACAATTTGGCTCATGCGCTGGTTCGTATGATGGCGTTTGATCTCGGTCATCGGAAGGTCCTTTTGTTCGATTTGGTACGTGTTTCTGACAGGGTCAGGCATCAACTACGATCACATCATTGCCTTTGACAGTGAGGGCGATTTCACCTTTGCACAGCCGCAGCGCGTCAACACCAAAGACCTCGTGCCGCCAGCCCTGCAGCGCAGGCACATCGCGCAAGCCTGCGGCGATTCCATCAAGATCGGCGGCAGGCGCGATCAGTTTGGCCGCGACGCCGGCCTTTTCCGTTTTGGCCTTCAGAAGCACACGCAGCAGATCGGCCAACGCAGGATTGACCTGAAGCTTTTCGCGGCTGCGGTCGGGTTTTGGCAAATCAGCGGAGGGGCAAGCAATCCCCGCTGCAATCGCCTTGAGAATCCCATCTGCAATCTCGCCTTTGCGCGCTTCGCGCAGGATCAAACGTGCACGGCCCAATTCTTCGTGATTCGAAGGCTTTAGGCTTGCAAGCTCAACCAGTGCATCATCTTTGTAGACACGGTTGCGCGGTACGTTGCGCTCTTGGGCATAGGCCTCGCGGAAAGCTGCCAGCTCGCGCACGATGCCCAGAAACTTCGGCGAGTTCGTGCGCGTCTTGACCCGCTTCCAAGCATCCTGCGGCTGGGTCACATAAGTGTCGGGAGACGTCAGGATCGTCAACTCTTCCTTGACCCAGCGCGCACGCCCGCTTTCTTCCAATTTCTCGGCCAGAAACTCGTAAATCTGGCGCAGATAGGTGACATCGGCCAGCGCGTATTTCTTCTGCGCATCCGACAGCGGCCTGCGCGACCAATCGGTGAACCGCGAGGATTTATCGACACCTGCATTGCAAATCTTGCGCACCAGGGTCTCATAGCCGACCTGTTCGCCAAACCCGCAGACCATCGCCGCGACCTGTGTATCAAACAGCGGCTCGGGAAAGACCTGCGCATCGACAAAGAAGATCTCGAGATCCTGACGTGCAGCATGGAACACCTTAACCACCGACGTATCGCGGAAGAGGTCGTAAAGTGGTTCCAGCGAGATACCATCGGCCAGAGGATCAACCAGAACGCCACTGCTGTCATCGGTGCCGGGCATGGCCAATTGCACCAGGCAAAGCTTTGAATAATAAGTCCGCTCGCGCAAAAACTCTGTGTCTACAGTCACATAAGGATGGTTGGCGGCTTCGGTGCAAAATTCGGCGAGGTCGGCAGTGGTTGTAATCGTTTTCATGGTCTCACTTCGTGCAGACGGGGCGGTCCCTTTGGACATTACAGCTACAGCAGGCAAAGACCTTTGACCAGTCAGCCTTGCAGCATCAGCGGTCGGCGGTCCCCGGCTGCGAAACGACGCAGACAGGCGGGATAGAGCTGGTGTTCGAGTTCGAGCACGCGTGCGGCAAGCGTGTCCGCCGTGTCACCGGGGTCGACAGTCAACTGCGCCTGCCCGAGGATCGGGCCATCGTCCAGCGCTGCGGTCACTTCATGAACCGTGCAGCCGTGCAGTGCATCCCCTTCGTCCAATGCACGCGCATGGGTGTGCAAGCCTTTGTACTTAGGCAGTAATGAGGGGTGGATATTGATCATGCGCCCGGCCCATTGGTCGGTAAAACTGCCTGTCAGCTGCCGCATGAACCCTGCAAGGCAAATGATATCAGGCGCATGGGGTGCCAGCGCGTCCGAGAGAGCAGCCTCGAATGCAGGTCGATCGCCCTTGAACGGGCGGTGATCCACCACTTCGGTGGCAATGCCCTGTTCCCGCGCCCATGCGATCCCCCCGGCCTCTGCCTTGTTTGACAGCACCACTACAGGTCGCGCAGGATGATCCCCCGTCATGTCCTCGACCAAGGCGCGCATATTGGAGCCGCCCCCGGACAGGAAAATCGCGACTCGTTTGGTCAAAGCAGGCTGCCCGAATACTGCACACCTGGCGCGTCGGTGATACGGCCGATCTCTGCCACGGCATGCCCTTCGCCTTCAAAGCATGCACGGACGACTGCGGCCTTGTCTGCAGGCACCACAGCAACCATGCCGATGCCGCAGTTGAAGGTCTTGAGCATTTCGGCCTCGACCAAACCACCTTGCGCCGCGAGCCAGCCAAAGACCGGCGGCAGCTCCCAGCTTTGCAGATCTATGGTGGCACCCAACCCTTCGGGCAGCACGCGCGGCAGGTTCTCTGTCAGTCCGCCACCGGTGATATGGGCCAGCGCATGCACGGCACCCTCCTCCGCAATGGCGGCCACTGCGCCTTTGACATAAAGCGTCGTGGGCGCCAGCAAAGCTGCGCCCAGGGTGCCTTCGTCCCAAGGGCAATCCGCATCCCAGCCCAACCCGCTGACCTCAACAATCTTGCGCACCAGCGAATAACCGTTGGAATGGACACCGTTGCTGGCAATCCCCAAAAGCACATCGCCCTGTGCCACGTCACGCGGCAAAGTTGCGCCACGTTCCATGGCACCCACAGAAAAACCGGCCAGGTCAAAGTCGCCTGCATCATACATACCCGGCATCTCGGCGGTCTCACCACCGATCAACGCGCAGCCCGATTGCGCACAACCTTCTGCGATGCCTTCTATGATACGGGTCGCCTGGTCCAGTTCCAGCTTGCCGGTAGCAAAATAGTCGAGGAAAAACAAAGGCTCCGCCCCTTGGCAGATCAGGTCGTTCACACACATCGCCACCAGATCAATGCCGATGCCATCCACGTTGCCTGTGTCAATCGCGATCCGCAGTTTGGTGCCAACGCCATCTGTCGCCGCCACCAGAACCGGATCGACAAAACCAGCAGCCTTAAGATCAAAAAGCGCACCAAAGCCGCCCAACCCCGACATGGTTCCGGGCCGTGCAGTGCGCTTGGCCGCAGGCTTGATCCGTTCTACAAGCGCATTGCCCGCGTCAATATCGACGCCCGCGTCCGCATAGGTGATGCCGTTTTTTGTCATGGTGTTTTCCGATTGCTGGACTTTGACGCTGCGATACCCGATCAAGCGTGACCTCGCAAGCACCGGTGCTTTGAACCGGTTCGGACCACGGCAGCAAACCGATGTGCCCCTGCGCATTGCGGTCAGGTGAACTATGATCGCAACCAGTCGTTCGAGGGTCATCCGTACCTCAACTCTCGCCGGTTTCCAAGGGACGCCTCAGACACGGCCCGCCCTCGCCAATACGAACAGATCCCTCAAATAGCCTGCCACTTGACGCCAGCGATCCAGCGCCATAATCACCCTGTGTGGCGGGCCTGTAGCTCAACTGGTTAGAGCAGAGCGCTCATAACGCTTTGGTTGCGGGTTCAAGTCCTGCCGGGCCTACCATACCCCCGCCTTTCTCTCTTTGTTGCATAACTTGTTAATCTTTGAGGGCTAGTGCTGGCCGCGGGGCGAATAGCGTGGCTAAAGGGATAGATATGAACATCACAAACAGGAATTGGGTACGAAAACACGACAGGCGGCCCTTGGCCGTCACATACTGCACGTTCAAACCACTACATGGAGAGGCGTGATATGGCCGCTTCAAAGATCTTGATCGTAGATGATTCGACCGTTGACCGCATGATCATGCGTCGCGCCTTCGACAAGGCCGAGATCACCGAGGTTGAACTAGAAGAGGCACCGGATGCGATGGCCGCACTGACATGCCTTTCCGAAACCGACTTTGACGCTGTTTTTCTGGACATCAACATGCCCGGAGAGAACGGTTTTCATGTTTTGCGTTCTGTCCGGGAAAACCGCGAGACCAGTTGGCCACTGGTCTTCATGTATTCATCTTCCGAGCATCCGGATGATGTCGCGCGGGCCTATGCCGAAAATGCAACGGGGTACCTGTGCAAACCAACCGAATTTGAACAGATCAAAAAACAGTTGGTGGATTGTATCGGTCTGCTCAAGAACGTGATGAAACCGGCAGGTGTTGTACAACCCGCCTGATACGGAAAGGGAGGGGCACAAGGTCTAACGCGCGATGACAATGTCAGCGCGCAGCCCCCCCAACCGCGTAGATTCGCCCAAACGCAGAACACCGCCGTGCGCGCGCGCTATGTCTGTGGCGATCGCCAGCCCCAGTCCAACCCCGCCGCCCATATCCTGGTTTCGCGCCGGATCTAGCCGGACAAAGGGCCGCGCCGCATCCACACGACGATCCTCCGGAATGCCCGGACCATCATCCTCCACACGAATGCGCAGCGTTCTGTCGCTGAGCATGACCTCCACCTCGGCCCGCGCACCATACCGCACGGCGTTCGAGATCAGATTGTCTACCGCCCGACGGATGGCCGTGATGCGCAGCAATACCGTGCCACTACCGTCGCCAGCACGGTCCAGCATTTTTATGTTGCGCCCGACGCGCTGCGCCTGCTCCACGAGATCGGAGACCATTTCAAATGGATCGACGGGCTCCGGCGCACCCTCGGCCGCCCCTTTCGCAAAGTCGAGAAACTCATCCAGCATCCGCTGCATATCATCAACGTCCTGACGCAGCGGTTCTGCATCATCTTCGTCTAGCATCGACAAGGACAGACGCATGCGCGTCAGCGGCGTGCGCAGATCATGGCTGACCCCGGACAGCATCAAGGTCCGCTGCTCGATCTGGCGCTCGATCCGGTTGCGCATGTCGATGAAAGCATTGCCCGCGCTGCGCACCTCGGCGGCCCCTGCGGGTGAATAGGGCTCATGTCGTCCCCGACCGAAAGCTTCGGCCACCCGCGCCAAACGGGTGATCGGGCGCAGCTGATTGCGCAAATAGATCGAAGCGATCAGCGTCATGACCACCCCGAAAAAGATCGTATAGACAAAGAGCTGATGCGGATTCTTGGCCGAAATACGCGCCCGGTCAAAGCGAAGCTCGAATAGCCCTTTTTGCGTTTCAAGAAACAACCGAACCCCGATGTCCGACGTCAGATCCAAGGCGCGGAACCCCTCAAGCCGTTGCATGAACCGTTCCCGCGCAACGCGACCTGAATAATCGTACCAGACCATCCGGCTTGTCCGTGGCACCTGCGATGGAGTGACCGGCACGACGGTATATTCAAGCGCCCCCAGCTGATCCGCCACAGCCCGCGGGACAGCGTCACGGCTTGATGCGGCCGCAACGACCTCCTGCACCAGCGCCATTTCCATCGCCGCCGCATCCGTCATCTGCTGGGTCACCCCCTCGAAATGCCGCTGAGCAAAAAGCACCACGACAACCAGTTGCACAAAGACCACCGGCAGAAGCAGGATCAGCGTGGCCCGCCCGTAGATGCCGCGCGGCATATAGTGTTTGAGCCAGAGAAATGACATGAGTAAGACCTTAGCCAGCCCCTGCCCCATGCGAAAGGTCTAACCATGCTGCCGCCAGACGACTTTGATCCCCCCATCGGTACGCCGCAAGAACTGGAACCTGGCCTGCGCCGGATCGTGGCTCCGAACCCCTCGCCGATGACATATCGCGGGACCAACACCTATCTGCTGGGCACCAAAGGTCTGGCCGTCATAGACCCCGGTCCTGAAAGCGCCGCACATCTCGACGCTATCCTCGGCGCGGTTGGCCCGGACCAGCATATTTCGCATATCATTGTGACCCACAGCCATGTTGACCATTCTCCCCTCTCCCGGCCCCTCGCCGCTGCCACAGGCGCGCCTGTACTGGCCTTTGGCGATGCGACGGCGGGACGGTCCGCTGTGATGCAGGAATTAAGCCGGAACGGAGAGATCGGCGGCGGTGAAGGAATCGATCTGGCTTTTGCCCCGGACCAAACCCTCGCAGATGGTGCATGGATCCATGGTGACGGCTGGCAGCTGGAAGCCTTGCATACGCCGGGCCACATCGGCAATCATCTTTGCCTTGCCTGGGGGGACGCATGTCTGACTGCAGACCACGTCATGGGCTGGGCCTCCTCCCTCGTGTCGCCGCCAGATGGTGATCTGACAGATTTCATGGCCTCCTGTGCCAAACTGGCCCAACGCGATTGGCGGGTCTTCTATCCCGGCCATGGCGGTGCGATCGACGCGCCCGCGCAACGCCTCGACTGGTTGATCCAGCACCGGAAAGGCCGCGAATCCGACATCATCGCAGCGCTTCGCCACGGCCCCGCTACCGCCAGCACAATCGCGGCCGGCATCTACACCGAAACACCCGCTGCCCTGCTGGGTGCCGCCACCCGAAACGTGCTCGCCCATCTGGTTGATCTGACAGTAAATTCCCGCGTGCGCGCAGACGGCCCTCTCCACGCCAAAGCCATCTTTGCGCTTGAACCCGACTGACCCAGAAAAACTTCATTTTTCGCCCCAAACCCTCTGGACGCGCCAAAACGCCATTGCTATAGGGTGCGAACCGTTCCGACGTAGCTCAGCGGTAGAGCAGTTGACTGTTAATCAATTGGTCGTAGGTTCGATCCCTACCGTCGGAGCCATTTTACCCTTAAGTGCATGAATTTATTTAAGATAATTGTTTAACTCCGATGGTATTCGGCTGATATGTGCAAAAGTTGCACACGGGGTTACACGGGAAGTTACACAAAGCCTTCTGCCCTTTGTTTTCCAGCGATGATCGTCCCCAAGCCAAGGACGACTCATGGTCCATCCAAAATATCTGTTTAAGAAGGGTGAAAACTTCTACTTCAGACGCCGCATTCCGGGTTTATCAAAAATTCTTTCACCCGTTTTCCTGTCTTTAGTGACGAAAAGCGAATTCTTTGCGCATACATGCTTGTCGAAGCTCACCACGGAATTCGACGATATGCTTGAAGCCTTTGTATTTGCGTTAGATGAACTGCCTAAAGGTTTGATCGCACGGTACATGACCGTCCGCGTAAGGATCCAGCTTGCTTGAACGCTTGGGCGTCCTGAACTGCGGTTCCACCGCACCTTCACGCAGATACTTCTTGATCGTGTTCCGAGACAAACCCGTACGCCGGGCAATCTCCCTAATTGGCATTTTGCCACGTAATGCCCAGCGTCGAATGACACTCAAAAATCCCATGTCGATCACTCCAAATCCCCCCAACCAAAACCGTCGGGGAAGTGTGTTCACATGGGTCAATTCTCAGTGACAATTTATGGGGCTACCAGGTCAGTTCTCAGTGACAATCAACATGACAGCCCCTATAGCGATGCCGAAATTTCCGCCTGCCTTGACCTGCTGAGCGATATTGCAAACAGCCAATACATACGTGAGCAGCCAAAGCCGAATGAGGTCGAGATTTTGCGGCTCATGTCGCAGGGGTACTCATTGGAAGAGATTTCAGTATCGCAGTAGATAGCCATCTCAACCGTGAAAAAACGTTTAAGCAGGGCGTGCGCCACGTTGGGCGCAAGAACATCGGTGCAAGCCGTGGCTGAAGCGGTCCGTCGGCAGGTGATTTAAGTGTGGTTTTCCAACACTCTGATCGCTGTTTTATACTCAAAGGTTATCATCTGAAACGCATTCTCTGCGGTTTCGGAATCTACCGTGCTTGCATCCACTGCTCGCTCTTCAGGCGGCCAATCTCGCATTCTGCGTGGCCCCGCCGGTCAGGGGCGTACACCAACTTTCTGCCGCCTGCGCTTTGCTGACATTCATGACGGGCAGCACTTGGAGAAGGGCATTTTTGCAGCTTGAATGGCGGCTGGCGTTTTTTGCATGACTGAACATGAACGGCGAATGTAGGCAATCAGCCACCTTCACTCAGAACGATGATGCACGGTAGTTTCGTCAGAACATAATCAACTTGCCGGAAACCTGCTCCAGTGCAGACCACCTCAAAGCGGGATGAGATGATTGTCCCAGCTGGCAGATTCGGTCCTGGATACGGTCTGCTGGCCACCGGTCATGAAAGATAGTGCACCTGTGCCAGATGTCAGCAGAATGCCATCTGCCGATGCGGCAGCGCCGCAGACGTCCGGGAGAGGCCGGCTCTTTTTCAACTGGCCTGAACGGGCGTCGTAAAACTGGATGATGCCGCCTCTCGGGGAGGTCACGGCGATGGTGTCATCATGGTCGGCATAGCAGATACTACCAACGTATCCGCGCATATCACGCAAGTGATCAAGAGGTGTGTCGAGCAGGACCATCTCTTGGCCACGTACATGGGTTCCGACCAGCATGGGGGCAGCGCCGTCGCCTTGCCATTGCATGCCAAAGGCCACCTGCCCCTCCGCATTGACCGCAAGATGTCGGATCGAGTTTTTGTGCATCGGCGGCGTTGGTTCAGCCACTTCGACGATTGCGCCGGCCTCGATATAAGTCAGGTTTGGTCGCATCGTCGGGATGTTCAGCGTCGTGCGGCCGGAATCCGGATGCGTGTCAATGCCACCATTGGCGACAACCAGTGTCTCGGTGTTCGGCAAACGCTTTATATCGTGAGGACCAACGCCGCCGCTGTCCCATTCGTCGATGCGGCGGTATCCCGCGCGGGTATCCCAAACGCCGATACGGCCACGGCCGGCCTCAAAATCGTTTTCCGTTGTGAAAAGCAGATGGCCGTCAGAGGAAAACGCGCCATGACCGTAGAAATGCCGCCCGCCGGGCACCTGCAGCAGAGCTGTTTGCGATCCTGTTACGCAGTCGATGACGACAGCGTATGTGCCCGGGCGTCTTGCAAAAGCAACGGCTTCCGGCCGAGATGGATGGGCGGCAGCTGCATGTCCTCGCGCCGGCAGCGAAAGCTGAAACGTGACCTTAAGCGCGGCATCGATCCCGCACAGTACATAAGTGCCATCCACCAGTGCTGCAGCAGATAGAAAAGACGGCGATCCCGCATCAGCCCATGAGGGCTTGGGGACCAGCCCGGTTGCCAGCAAACCCGCGATAAATTGGCGACGGCCAGCTTGCATTTCAGTCCCCGTCCAAGGAATTGAATCCCGCCGCAACACCCAATGTCGGCCCGAGTTCGGTTTGGACCGTTGTGCGAATCGTATCGACGGCCTGTTGCACCACCTCGATTTTCAAACGGGATTGTGGCTTTGCCACGCTGGCAAATACCGGATCATTAACAGCCTCAAGCTTGTCCAGCGCATCGTTAAATTCGCGGGTCAACTGCTCTGCCACTTGAGGATCGGTCACAGCCAGTCTGGACGCCAGATCTTGTAAGGATTCGAGGCTCAGTTTGACGTCCGACGCCGATCGCCCCGATCGCCAGGCCTCTGCCCGCTTTGGTCGGGGCCGATCAAAGGTGCCAAGGGGCCGCCCGAGACGGCTGTCGCTGGTGAATTGCAAGCCTGCTGTCAGCGCTCTCAGCATCTCTTGCAGCACTTCTTCTTCGCTGCGGTAGGTGGCAGTTGGCCCCGGAGACAGCAAAACATCGGCATGTCCGCCTGTCCAATCGTCGTAGATTGCAGTGGCAGTCGCGGCGATGTCACCAGCGACTGTTCGTACCAAAGTGCAATGGTAGTCCGAAGTGCCTTCTTGCATCAGGGTTGCGTCATAGAGCAGGAACTCGAGAGCATAAAAGCCGCGCGCCGCGATGGACACATCGCTGTAAGTTTCGACGTTGGCGGCTATCGGATCTTGATCCGCGATCAGGGTTGCCAAACTGCGCGGCGTGGCCCCGCGGCTGTCTGGCCAAAAGGCCAATGCAAAAGCGCGGTCGTCGACTTCAGTCGGCCCGAACCGCAGATGACTGGCCGAAATCCAGGCGTCGAAAGCAGCACCGTATGCAGCGCGAAGGTCCGTCGAGGTCGGATCGCAGTCCTGCTGGGCCGTCTGTGCCAAATCTTGGGATGTGGACGCCAGGGCGTCGAACCGGGGCAGGATGTGCCCGTCAATGATATCTGACACAGATGGATCTGCAGCAGCTGCCACGGGCGCACAGATCAAGGCGGCGGCAAAGAGATAACGTTTCATAGGCTTTCCAAATATCTGATCAGCGCATCGCGGTCTTCGGTGGGCATCGCCTTGACCGCATCCCGTTGGGCTTCTGCTTCGCCACCATGCCACAAGACCGCCTCAAGAAGCGACCGTGCACGCCCGTCGTGTAGAAAATAGCTGTGGCCACTGACCTGCTCGGTCAGGCCGATCCCCCAAAGCGGCGGTGTGCGCCATTCCTGTCCCGTGGCCCGCGCTTCGGGCCGGTTATCCGCAAGACCCGGCCCCATGTCGTGCAACAGCATATCGGTATAGGGCCAAATCAGCTGAAAGCTCTGCTCAGGCTGGTTTTCAAGGCGGTGGGTGACAAAGCTGGGTGTATGACAAGAGTTGCAGCCGGTCGCATAAAACACCTCCTTGCCACGCAAGACCCGAGGATCATTCACATCGCGGCGCGCCGGAACACCAAGGTTGCGACTGTAAAAAGCGACAAGCTCCATGCCCTCCGCATCTATCTCTGTGAGGCGGGCGTCCTTGTCGCCGTGGATGGCGGCCAGGCAATCGGCCTGAAGGTCCGTGCATTCGCCACTGCCCGCAGTGAACAGGGGGTTCGATATGCCAATGTCGCCGACGAATGCGCTCGCCGATTGCTCCATGATTGTCGGATTGCCTGCTTTAAGGCCAAAGCGGCCCAACATGGGCTTGTCATATTCAACAGACCAGACGATGTTCGGGCGACCGGATATGCCATCATTGTCGCGGTCGTCCGGATCGGCACCTGCGAGAATATCAGCGGCGGGAATGGCTTCGAGCAGCCCAAGACCGATCATCTGGGGGGCCACGCGGGGGGACAACATGGCACCCTCTGCCAAGGGGCCGTAGCTGAGGTTTTCAGCAGTATAGGTTGGCGCGCGCAGCGACACTTCCAAGCCGTCAGCCAAGGTCACGGTTTCCTCGACATAGCTCAGACCAAGGCTGAATTCCGATGCATGGCCCTGCACGGCAAAATCCTGCAACTGCGATCCGTAGGTCGGCTCGGGCACGGTTGCGATGTAGTCGGCAATTTCGGCAATCCTTACGTCATCCGGCATGCCGTCGGGATCCATGACAGACACCCGCATCAGCATAGAGATCGCGTTGTCCTCCGGACCTTCCGGCGGGTGCCCGCGCCCATCCTTGATGTGGCACCGCTGGCAGGATCGTGCGTTGAAAAGCGGCCCCAACCCGTCCGAGGCCAATGTCGACGAGGGGGACGACACCCAAAGCTTGCGGAACAGCCCGTTGCCGAGTTTGAACTCAAGCTCGTCTTCAAACGAGATGTTGGCTGAGGGCTGCGAAAATGCGTCCGCATCACCCCGAGCACGCACGGTTGCCGCACCAGCAGAGCGTTCCTCGAACTTCTGCGCTGCGGTGAAATCTGTGGTCGGGGCGGTGACCTTGGCAATGCGCACTGCTTCCGCGTTGGTGCGGGGCACAACATTCAAATGCGGATCGTCCAGACCGAAGTAAAAGTCTGGGTACGTCGATGCGGTTTGGTCCTGTGTTTCGGCGATGGCAATGGATCCCGCCGCCAGCATGACGATCAACATAAAACCCGGCTTTGTCCATTTTCGACTCATCAAGCAGCGCATATGTTTCTTTACCAAGTTTGTCATCGTCCAGTTGGGGTGCAGGAAAGTCGATACGACCTATTTCACCTCTCAGCCTTGGCTCAGAGGTATTCATCAGTAAAATGCTACCGGCGACAGCACTAAGTCTGCGGGACGCGATACATGGAATATCGCGCCCCAACTTCTGCAACCGGATCGCCTTCGTGACGATCAGGCTGAGGGTGCCGCTTTAAAACGCATAGATGCCAGACAACCCGACGGCTGTGGACTTTTCCCCACCAACGTCGAACCGTGCGACCCCGAAGCTCATGTCGAGATTTTCCGAAATGTTCCGGTCGATGCCAAGCGAGACCAGGCTGTCGGTGGCTGCCGCGTCATTGTCGATGACCGTGCCCGTGGCAGAGAATGTCCAAGCATCGATAACGTAAGATCCGCCGAGCGTGAGATAGGTCGCATCCTCGTCTGTGCCGCCTGCCCCGTCAAAGTGCGCAACCTCGCCGATCATGGCCATGCCGCCACCGAAATCATGGGCCGCGCCAAGCACGATGCCCGTTTCATCCGACGGATCGCCCTGCCCCGCAGACAAGAACCGCGCCCCGACCCATGCAGTCGTATCGCCGAAGGCCTGATCGTACTGCAGCGCGACGTTGTTCAGCTTTCCGGTGTTGCCCGCACCGCCACCGGCGACCGATACCCGACCCCGCTTAGTCCCGATACTGTCACTCAGGGCCGTATCGTCCACGTAGAAGGCCGCGATGGACAGGGTACCGGGGCCAACGGGGGTTTCCACGGACGCCCCGATCATCTCGCTCAGCTCGTAATCCTCTGCAAGAGCGGAGCCATAGAACCCCGGTGCCTCATCCCAGGCCTTAGCAAAGACCGGGCTGATCTTACCAAAGGAGACGGCAGTTTTGCCAAGGCTATAGCGCAACCCGAGTTCGCTGAAATACAGGCCCAGATCGTCAAAGGCTCTATCGTCTTCAGCGTCCAGAACAGATTCCAGAACCAATCCGCCAAAGAACGTCAGGTTCTGCGTGATTGTCGCCTCGAAGGACAGTTCCGCCGAGACAAACCCGTCTGTGATCTCTGCCGCCGGATCGTCGGCGCTGATCGTACTGTCGACCCCGATTTCCACCTCGCCTTCATAGGTGAAACCGGCATCCTGAGCCTGTACCGCATAGGCGCTTGCAACGGACCAGACCGTCGCCAAAAGTATCGTCTTCTTCATTGTTACTGCTCTTTCTGTGATGGTGCCCATACCGGCACGCGCATTTGTTTATTGGAAAACGGCATCAGGATCGTCGAGGCTGTCAGAACCTTCGATCGCGCTTCCGTCTACGCCCAAGACGGTAATGACCCGCTCGATGGAGCGCGTCTGGTCGATCAGACCGTTCACGCCGTCCATGATCAGCGCCTCACCCGCAGCGTTCCCACGCTCCAGCATCTGGTCATAAGCAAAGCCTGCTTCGGCGGCATGTTTGATCCGGCTCAAAGCCATGACGGCAGCGCTCAGCTTGCTTTGCATCTCGGTATCCAGGGCTGTGTCCTGTTCCGCAACCAGATCAGACAAAGATGCGCCCGAAACAAGAGTGCCATCAGTGCGGACATAGGCACCGAGATAGACGTTCTGGATGCCAACGCCGTTGTAGTAGTGATCGTTATGGGTGTTATCGGCAAAGCAGGAATGTTCTTCTTCCGGGTCGTTCAGCATCACGCCAAGGCGCATCCGCTCACCTGCGGTTTCACCATAAGACAGCGAGCCCATGCCTGTCAGAATGGCCGAGATGCCGGCATCCGAATCCTCCATCAACGCGGTGCGTGCGGCACCGTCATCGGCCCAGGCCTCAGCCATGTATTTCAGGTCTGAAATGAGCAGTTCGGTGGCGGCAGTCAGGTATTGCCCGCGCCGGTCACAATTGCCGTTCGTGCAGGCCTCTTCGGTGGCGTAGTCTGTCCAAGGCCGGTCCCCCGCACCCGTGCCATGACCGTTCAGATCCTGCCCCCAAAGGAGAAACTCGATGGCGTGATAACCTGTCGCCACATTGGCCTCGACCCCGTCTGCCTCTTGCAGGGTTTCTTCCAACAACGCCGGGGTGATGGTCGTGGCGTCGATCTCGGTGCCGGACAGGGTGAAGGTCGGGTTTGCAATTACGTTGAGCGCCGCAAATTCGTTTTCGTCGGACGGCCCGCCATAGGACGCATCCACATAGTCGATCAGCCCTTCATCCAGCGGCCAGGCATTCACCTTGCCTTCCCAGTCATCGACGATTGCATTGCCGAAACGAAAGACCTCGGTCTGCTGGTATGGCACGCGGGCCGCCAGCCACGCCGCACGGGCGGCGGTCAAGGTTTCGGCAGAGGGGTTCGTCACCAAGGCGGTGATGGATGTCTGCAGGCGCTGCGCAGTGATCAGGCTGTCGCCATAGTTCGCAGCGGCGATATCGGCATAGGTGTCCAGCACATCTGTCGTCTCGACCGCCAAAGCGGGTGCGGCAAGGCCAAGGGCGACAGCGGTGGAAAGAAGATAGCGTTTCATGGGGTGTCCCTTTAGTGGAGTGTTCTGTGTTTCTGAGCAGGTGAAGCTTCGGCGAGATCTCTGGGGGCCTGAAGACGCATCCGCATGAACGCCAGCCCCACATCAGCCGCTAGAGAAGCAATCAGGGGAGCCATATCGGGCCGCACCAGAAGCGTGGCCATCAGCACCGCATCTTCCCGTTCTCCGGTGGCGGCAGCTGCGATAAAGTTGGCAAAGCAGGATTCGTCCGCCCCCAGACATTTGCAGGCAACCGCGTGGCGCATCAGCGGCCTGCGGCCATGCTGCATGCACATCGCACACAAATCCTCGAAGGATTTCATGGCCGCGCGACCATGCTTGGCACCAAGGCTGCTCGCAAAATCATTCCACATCTGTGCCTGCGCGGCCGGCCCATCGCACCAGAGACGCAGATAGATAACCGACGCAGCTTCGATGCTGTCGAGTTCGGTGATGAAGCCCACGGGTGCGCCGCCGCGGTTGCGTGATTGAAGGCTCATTTGGTCAAGATCAACTTGCCAGCCCGCGTGATCCGCAGGGTGTAGGTTTGATCATCCAGCACGATCTGCGCCAGATCGCCGCCGGCCGTCAGATCGCGGGCCGCATAAGAGGGCAAAGCAGGTGCCGGAGATTGCTTGGGCGGCGCTGAATGAAAGTTCATGCTGGCACCCCTTCTCTTTCACCAAAGCGCTCGGACACCCAAACCGGACAAACGGTATCCGCCTCGGAAGCCGCCTCGAGAAGATCCAGCCGCTCGATCTGCTGGAGGCGCAAAGACAGCCTGCGCGCCTGTGGGTCTTCGATCTGGATCAGGGCGTTTTCAACAGGCTGCATGGGTCAATCCTCGCTTTGTCTGGTGTCCGGCTTCCCTACCTAGACTCGGGTGGCTCGACGTGCGCTAAACCTGAGCGAATGAGTCGGGATAGTCAACCTGACAAATTTAGTCGGAAATAGATTGCACCTCAGCAGCCGTCACAGTTCTGCAACAATTACATGGCGCCTTAATGTTGCCTTATTCCCGCCGCTTCCGCGCCGCCGTTGCCGCGCAGCATTCCGGGATGGCCGCGCGATTGCCACGGCCACCCCTGAACAGGAGCAGCCCGATGGCCCGTCCCGCACCACAGCCCCCGCAAAAGCCGCCCGCCGAGGCGCAAGCGCCAAAACCCGCGCCGCAGGCACCGGTTTTTACGGACTACGCGAGCCTTTAGCTACAAACGAGAGCCGATAGTCTGAATGACCGTCGCTCTAAAAACCAACCGTATGTCCGACGTGACCTCTGTGCTAATATCCGAACATCCGGGAACCTCTACGCGGCACTGGTGTTCTCTTTTCATGAACGCTCAACACACACCCGACCAAACCGCCCATCCGCATCAAGTCGATCTCGCCCGCCTGCGCAAACTGGCGACCCGAATGGACAATGCATATCGCCTGCCGATCGTCGGCGTCAGAATTGGCTGGGATGCGATCCTTGGCCTTGTGCCGGGTATCGGCGACGCTCTGGCGTTGGCCCCTTCCGTTTACATCATCAGCGAAGCGCGCCGCATGGGAACACCGGGGCCTACGCTATTTCGCATGGGCGCAAACGCGGCTGTTGACCTCGTGATTGGTGCGGTGCCGCTGGTGGGTGACTTGTTTGACATCGGCTGGCGATCCAAGACACGCAATGTCGACTTGCTTGAAGCGCATCTGCAACGGCAGGCACCAGACACGAAAAAGGCCGCATCGCTGCGGCCCTTCCCAAAAGCTTGATCGGTCGGGTTTAGCCGACGAGTTCGAGACCGGAGAAGAAATATGCAATCTCTTCTTTCGCAGTCTCTGGCGCGTCTGAGCCGTGAACAGAGTTTTCGCCGACACTTTCGGCAAATTCGGCGCGGATTGTGCCCGCAGCGGCATCCGCAGGGTTTGTAGCACCCATTACTTCGCGGTTCTTGGCAATGGCGTCTTCGCCTTCCAGAACCTGAGCCACGATTGGCGCGGACGCCATGAATTCGCACAATTCGTCATAGAACGGACGCTCAGCGTGCACTTTGTAAAACTCGCCTGCCTGCGCTTTGGTCAGGTGAATGCGCTTTGACGCAACGATGCGCAGACCGGCATCCTCAAATTTCTTGGCAATCGCACCGGTCAGGTTACGCTTGGTTGCATCGGGCTTGATGATCGAAAATGTACGCTCAAGGGCCATGTGGCTTGCTCCTATGGGGTGTTGATTTGCGCGGGCTTTAACATGAGGGTTTGGGGTTGGAAAGGTTGGAATGTTTGCAAACCTCTATCCACTCAATGAATATCTCCGATATGACTAGCCTGCGGTCGGGTGCTACCGATCCGGCTTCGACCTGAGATCTAAGCGAGGCACCTTCATGCACTTTCGGCTGACCAAAAACGACAGCGCTGATATAGGGTTTGCCCTCCATTGCCTGAAAAGTTCAGCCATTCACTTTGGCGAGTTCAAAGAATGGATATACCACGTCATCACAGATGCAGACGATCCTCCGCACTACCTGTTTGATATGCTGGAGGTTGCACAATTGATCGACTTCAAACCGATGCGGATCATGGGGTGGCACAGCAGCTTCACATTAAGCGACGATGAAGCCGCAGCGCTGAGCGGCATCGCCCTTCTGCGCGGAATCTCCACGATGCAGGACAGCATCTCGAAGAAAGAGGCGCTGGAGAGGTTGCAAGACAACGGCGCTTTCTTTGATAGAGTGAAAGCTTTTTTCCCTTTTCTCGATCTTGAACAGGCCGTTGGCCCCGACCCGGATCGAGGCAAATGAGCGTTTGCGACCGATCTACCGCAGCGGTTCAAACCATACATTGACCCCATCCGCCGCTTGGTCCAAACCCCGTCCATGTTACGCATCTCAGAAATCAATTACTCCATCGAAGGCCGTCCTCTGTTCGAGGAAGCCTCTGCTGTCATCCCAGAAGGCCACAAAGTGGGGCTTGTGGGCCGCAACGGCGCGGGAAAGACTACGCTTTTCAAGATCATACGCGGCGAACTTGGTCTGGACGCGGGCGACATTTCGCTCCCCTCACGCGCCAGGATCGGCGGCGTCGCACAGGAAGTGCCCTCCTCTGACACGTCGCTGATAGACACGGTATTGCAGGCTGATACCGAACGCGCGGCCTTGATGCTCGAATCCGAGAGTGCAACCGATCCGGCCCGCATCGCGGACATTCAGGCGCGATTAGCGGATATTGACGCATGGTCCGCCGAAGGCCGCGCTGCTTCGATCCTCAAAGGTCTAGGGTTTGAGGCCGAAGAACAATTGATGCCCTGCTCCGCCTTCTCTGGCGGATGGCGCATGCGTGTAGCGCTGGCGGGTGTGCTCTTTGCCCAACCCGATTTGCTGCTGTTGGACGAACCGACCAACTATCTCGACCTCGAAGGGTCGATCTGGCTGGAACAATACCTCGCCAAATATCCCCATACGGTGATCATCATCAGCCACGACCGTGGCCTGCTGAACCGCGCCGTCAATGGAATCCTCCATCTCGAAGAGCGCAAGCTGACCTTCTACCAAGGCCCCTATGACCAGTTCGCCCGTCAGCGTGCTGAACAACGCGCCGTGCAGGCGGCGATGGCCAAGAAGCAGCAGGCGCGCCGCGATCACATGCAGGCCTTCGTTGACCGCTTCAAGGCCAAGGCATCCAAAGCCAAGCAAGCGCAATCGCGCCTCAAGATGATCGAGAAGATGGACATGATTTCATCGCCCGAACAGGCGGCGAAACGCGTCTTTACCTTCCCCGAACCCGAAGAGCTTTCCCCGCCGATCATCCAGATCGAAGGCGGTGCGGTGGGTTATACCGAGGATGTGCCGGTCCTGTCGCGCCTCAACCTACGCATTGATCAGGACGACCGCATCGCGCTTTTGGGTAAGAACGGTCAGGGCAAATCCACCCTGTCGAAACTACTGTCGGACAGGCTGATCCTGATGGGCGGCAAAGCGGTCAAAGCCAACAAACTGCGCATCGGCTTTTTCGCGCAGCATCAGGTGGATGAACTTGTCGTCAAAGAAACCCCGCTCCAGCACATGATCACGGCCCGCCCTGGTGTGATGCAGTCGAAACTGCGCGCCCAACTTGCGGGCTTTGGCCTTGGCCCCGATCAGGCCGAGACCGAAGTCGGCCGCCTTTCTGGCGGTCAGAAGGCCCGCCTGTCGCTGCTGCTGGCCACACTGGACGCGCCGCATCTGTTGATCCTCGACGAGCCGACAAACCACCTTGATATCGAAAGCCGTGAGGCGCTTGTAGAAGCGTTGACGCAGTATTCCGGTGCCGTGATCCTCGTCAGCCACGACATGCACCTGCTGTCGATGGTCGCTGACCGCCTTTGGTTGGTGTCGGACGGGACAGTAACGCCCTATGAGGATGATCTGGAATCCTACCGAAAAATGCTGCTGACGCCGACCAAACCGGTCAGCAAGAACCAGAAGCCCAAGGAAGCGCCGAAACCCAAACGGGCCAGCCGCGACGAGATCCTCGCGCTCCGCTCTGAGGTGCGCAAATCCGAAGCCCGCCTGAGCAAAATCAACGAGATGCGCGACAAACTGGCCAAGAAACTGGCCGATCCGGCACTTTATGAAGACGGCAAGGTCGGTGAGTTGGAAGTATGGAACAAGAAATACGCCGAGGTGATGAACGCCCTCGAACGCGCTGAAGCCCTGTGGATGCAGGCCGAAGAGAAACTGGAAAAAGCCAGCGCCTGATGGTTAAGCGCTGTCAGTTCTGTATAGTAAGGGGAACAGTCGGCTTATTGACGTCTCCCTTCAGACAAGGCCCGCGTGGCACCAGACAACTTGTCTATGGATTATTAAAAGTGCACGGCACGCGAAGACATAAATATGATTGATATTGATACCGCCTATACGATCACCGCTTTCGCCACCATGCTGGTCGTGATCGACCCTGTCGCGATTGCGCCGCTCTTTCTTGCGCTCACACAAGGTATGCGGCCCGAACAGCGCCGCCGCATCGCGGTCCGTGCCACGCTGACAGCGGCCTTTGTGCTCGCGATTTTTGCCTTTTTTGGGGAGGCGGTGCTGGGGTTTATCGGCATCTCCATGCCCGCTTTCCGCATTGCAGGCGGCGTGCTGCTGTTTCTAACCGCGCTCGACATGCTGTTTGATCGCCGCACCAAGCGCCGCGAGGACCGTGCCCATCATGAGGATGACGACCACGACCCTTCTGTCTTTCCGCTGGCCATTCCGCTGATCGCCGGCCCCGGTGCCATCGCTTCGATCATCCTGCTGATCGGCGAAAAGCCGGGCGGCGAAGGTCTGATCACCATTCTGGGCATCACCGCTTTAACCCTTGTATTGATGCTGGTGGTGCTGATCCTCAGCCCGCGTCTGGACCAGATGATCGGCAAAACCGGGATTGATGTAATCACCCGCATCCTCGGCATGTTGCTGGCCGCCCTTTCAGTGCAATTCGTACTCGATGGTCTATCTGCCTATGGTTTCGGGCCCGGCACAGGCTGACAGACGCCTATCGTGTTCCTATATAACAGGGACAGCCGATAGGAGCGCCAATGGCCAATCTCGACACCGGAAACCTGATTTACCTTATTGTGCTGCTGGCCATGGTCGGCGGTTGGTTTCTCATGCAAAGCCGTGATGGGCTGAACAAAACCCTGCAATATGCCGCCGTTTGGGGCATGATCTTTGTCGGTGGTGCCGCTGCCGTGGGCCTGTGGCAAGACATCAGCCGCGACGCCCGCAGCCCTCAGATCAGCGTGAACGGGAGCGACCAGGTGATCGTCCCCCGCGCACGGGATGGGCATTACTATCTTGATCTGCGCATCAATGACGTGCCTTTGCGCTTTGTCGTCGATACGGGTGCGACCGATATGGTACTGACCACCGCCGACGCCGCGCGCGCCGGTGTCGACACTGAAAACCTGTCCTATCTGGGCCGTGCGAATACCGCCAATGGCGAGGTCCGCACCGCTTTCGTCCGTCTTGACGCGGTGCAACTGGGCAATGTGACGGACCGCAATGTACCCGCCGTTGTCAACGAAGGCGAAATGCGGCAAAGCCTTCTGGGCATGGGCTATCTGCAACGCTGGGGCCGGATCGAGATTGCGGGTGGTGAACTGATCCTGACGCGATAGAGACGGGTTGCCTACGGCTCCGTCAGGTCTCCGCTTTCTTTTCCCACCGGCCTGATTCCTCGGACCAGTACTGCGCCTTTGCACTTGCGTTTTTCAACGCCTTCCATTGGCTCCGCGCTGTATCGAGTGCCATTGGGTCGTTTCCATCGAACAGCACACAAACACGTTCCAAACGCCCGACTTCCTCTGACGAGACCTGCGCGCCGTCCACAGACATCACGCAATGCGGGTCGTTCGCCGCCGCCGTGTCCAGGGTAAGAAGGACAGGCTGCTCCGCATCCGCAGGTCCACCCGCGATACCATGAGGCAAGAACCCGTCCTCCGGCCCCAGCCACAGCGCACGGTCGAGAGCCTCAAGCGCGGCACCCTCCGTGCCGCGCACCGCAACGCGCCAGCCGTTCTCCAGTGATTTGCCCAAGAGCATCCGCAGGGTATCCGCCTGTGAGCGTTGCGTCAGGTGGTAGAAATAGGCAGCGCCCATGGGGTCTTAGTCCTTTTCAAACATATCGGCCACCAAGCGGTTCAGCGAAGCCACACCCCATCCCGTGGCACCCACCGGTGCCAGCGCGGTTTCGGACTTAACCGAGGCCACGCCGGCGATATCGAGGTGGATCCAGGGTGTACCGTCCTTTACAAACCGCTGCAGGAACTGCGCGGCGGTAATCGACCCGGCAGCGCGGCCACCGATGTTCTTCATATCCGCAATCCGGCTTTTGAGCAGTTTGTCATAGGCGTCACCCAGCGGCATCCGCCACGCGCCTTCACCCTCTGCACCGGCGGCCTTCAAGAAAGCGTTGCAGAGCGTATCGTCATTTGAAAACACACCTGCGTTTTCATGTCCGAGCCCTACGATGATCGCGCCCGTCAATGTCGCCAGATCAATCATCGCGGCGGGCTGGAACCGGTCCTGCGCGTACCACATCACATCGCACAGCACCAAGCGTCCTTCGGCATCGGTGTTGATCACCTCAACCGTGTCGCCCTTCATCGAGGTGATCACATCACCGGGGCGCACCGCATTGCCCGATGGCATATTTTCAACCAGACCAACCAGTCCCACGACGTTGGCCTGCGCCTTGCGCAGCGCAAGCGCGCGCATCACGCCCGCGACCACGCCGGCACCGCCCATGTCCATTGTCATATCTTCCATACCGGCGCCGGGTTTCAGACTGATGCCGCCGGTGTCAAAGACCACGCCCTTACCGACCAGTGCCAGCGGTGCGTCGTCCTTGTCGCCGCCCTCCCAACGCATGACCACTACTTTGGACGGGCTGTCAGAGCCTTGTCCGACACACAAAAGTGTGCGCATGCCGAGGCTTGAAAGCTCCTTCTCATCCAGCACTTCAACCTTGAGCCCCAGCTTTTCCATCGCGGCCAACTGATCCGCGAATTCTGTCGTCGTCAGCACATTGGCAGGCGCATTGGTCAGATCGCGCGTCATAAAGGCCCCTTCGGCCACGGCCATCAGGGGCGCGGCGGCGGCCTGCGCTTCTTCGGGTTTGTTGGACATGACGGTGACACTGCCTGCCCGTTCTGCCGGTTTGCTTTTGTGATCCTCGAACCCGTAATCGCGCATGGCAATGCCAAAGGCGACCTCGGCCACATGCCGCGTGGACCCCGCCAGCACCAGCAGGTCATCGCGCGCACGCACTTTGGCTAATGCGGCCCCCGCCTTGCGGGCCTCATGCACCGAGGCTGTGCGCGGCAGGCAAATGACATCGACGGCCTCTGCCGCCATGCCAACAGGATAGGCCAAAACGCTCCGGTCACCGGGTTTCAATTTGCCAAAGCTTTCGCTCTCCGTCAGGCGTGCAACCGCCCCGCGGGTCAGCTTGTTGACCCGCCGCGCACCGGTATCCAGTCGCCCCTCAGGGTCGACAAAAATCGCGACGCGCCCCGCATGCTCTGCAATACGGTCGATATCGGTCTCTTCAAAGGAAATGGGTGTCACTGTTGTCATGGCTTGGGCCCCTGCATCTGATTTCCTACCAGACCTAGCGCGGCTAGGTGCCGGTGACCAGTTAGCAGTTTTCCTGAACCGGATAATGCTTTAGACATCCTTAAAACAGCTCAACCGGGCATCTTCGAGGAACGCGAGTGGCCAGATTAGACCGCTATATGCTGTCGCAGCTTTTGTTGCTTTTCGGCTTCTTCGCTTTGGTCCTGGTGGCGTTGTTCTGGATCAATCGGGCTGTGGTGCTGTTTGACCGGCTGATCGGAGACGGGCAATCCGCCCTTGTTTTCCTTGAGTTCACAGCCCTTGGCCTGCCCCGCCTGATCACCACGGTCTTGCCCATCGCGACCTTTGCGGGGGCCGTCTATGTCACCAACCGCATGTCGCAGGAATCAGAAATGACGGTCCTGCAATCCACTGGCTCCAGCCCCTGGCGGCTGGCGCGACCCGTGCTGGTCTACGGTCTGTGCGTGGCATTGATGATGAGCTTGCTGAGCCATTTTCTGGTGCCGATGGCGCAATCGCAGCTGACCCAGCGCGAAAGCGAAATCTCGCAGAACGTGACCGCAGGCTTGCTACGCGAAGGCCGGTTCCTGCACCCGACAGAGAAAGTCACCTTCTACACCCGCGTCATTGATGCGGACGGTGTTCTGCGCGATGTCTTCCTGTCGGACCGGCGCAACGCCGCCGAAGGTGTTATCTATACCGCAGCCGAAGCCTATCTGGTACGCAACGGCACCGGCACGACGCTGATCATGGTGGACGGTTTGGCGCAAAGGCTGAACCAGACGGACAAACGGTTGGCTACCGCCAAGTTTCGCGACTTTTCATTTGATATTTCGACCCTCGTCAGCAGTGATGCGCCCGGCAGCACCGCGATACCTGATCTGACCACACCGCAGTTGATTACGGGTTGGCAAGCATTGACCAAGCGCGGCGAAGTCGCAGCGGGCGTGATCGCAGAGGAGCTAAATTCGCGCTTCGCACAGTCGCTTTTCTGTATCATCGCTGCTTTGGTCGGCTTTTCCACACTTTTGACGGCCGGGTTCTCGCGGTTCGGGGTCTGGCGCGAGATCGCCATCGCTTTTGCACTGCTGATCGCCATCGACGGCTTTCGCGGCACGCTGGTTGAAAGTGTGCGCAGCGACGCTGGCCTCTGGCCTCTGCTATACCTGCCCTCGCTCGTCGGGGCTGTGCTGGTAACACTGATGCTGGCCCATGCGGCGCACCCGGGCTGGCTGGCCCGGCTGAAACGCAAGAGGGCAGTCGCATGATCTTGCATGTCTATTTTGCACGCCGCTTTGCCATGGCATTTGTGGGGATTACGGCGGTGCTGTTCGCCTTGGTCGTCTTGATTGACGCCGTGGAACAGGCCCGCAAGTTCGGCGGTCTGGGCATCGGCTGGCAAGAGATACTGGGTCTGACCCTGCTTAGCGCCCCGCAGACCATCAATCTGATCCTGCCGCTGATTGTTATTCTGGCAACGATCACTTTGTTCATTTCGCTGTCACGGTCATCCGAGCTTGTGGTGACCCGGGCGGCGGGGCGCTCTGCCATCCGGGCGCTAATCGCGCCGGTTTTTGTAGCTTTGGTAATCGGTGTGCTGGCGGTCAGCATGCTGAACCCGATCGTGGCGGCCACTGGCAACCGTTATTTGCAACTGTCCGAAAGCTACCGCGCCGGCGGTGCATCGGCGCTGTCAGTGAGTGATGAGGGCCTCTGGCTGCGCCAAGGCACCGCTGAGGGGCAAACGGTGATCCGCGCCTGGCGCTCGAATGCCGATGCTTCTGTGCTGTATGACGTGACTTTCATCTCGTATGACAGCCAGAACGGCCCCGTGCGCCGGATCGAGGCAGGCAGTGCCGCGCTTCAGGACGGTGCATGGTCACTGCGCAACGCCAAAGCCTGGCCCTTGCGCGCGGGTCTAAACGCCGAAGCCAACGCTGAGATGTTTGAAACGCTTGAAATCCCGTCGACCCTGACGCTGGAGCGCATACGCGAAAGCATCGGCAAACCGGCAGCGGTGTCGATCTATGAATTGCCCACCTTCATCCGCCAGCTGGAGCAGGCCGGATTCAGCACGCGGCGTCATTCGGTCTGGCTGCAAACCGAATTCGCGCGGCCCCTGTTCCTCATCGCAATGGTCCTTGTCGCCAGCGCCTTTACCATGCGCCATGCGCGGGGGGGCGGCACCGGCGTGGCTGTTCTCAGTGCTGTGCTGCTGGGCTTTGGTCTCTATTTCATCCGCAGCTTTGCGCAGATCCTCGGCGAGAACGGCCAGATCCCCGTTCTTCTGGCGGCCTGGGCCCCGCCGGTGGCAGCCATTTTGCTTGCCATAGGCCTGTTGCTGCATATGGAGGACGGCTGATGCGACGTCTGATCCTTGTTCTCACATTCGTCTTTACCCTGCCCGGCCTGTTGTATGCTCAGCAAATTGACGCATCCGGTGCCGCGATGCTGATCGCGGATGAAGTCTTTATCACCGCAGAGCGCGAGCTGGTTGCCGAGGGCAACGTCGAGGCATTCCAAAACGGGGCCCGTCTACAGGCCAGCGCCGTGCGCTACCGGCAGGATGATGGCCGCTTGATCATCGAAGGACCGATCACGCTGACACAAGGCGACCAGACGCTGATCTTTGCCGATGCAGGGGAACTGGACGCGGACCTGCGCAATGGCATCCTGACGGGTGCGCGGCTGATCCTGAACCGCCAATTGCAGATCGCGGCGGCACAGGTGGACCGTGTCGAAGGTCGCTATGACCAACTGTCCAAAGCCTCTGTCACCTCGTGCAAAGTCTGTGAAGACGGGCGTGCGCCCCTTTGGCAGATCCGCGCCCGGCGCGTGATCCATGATCGGGTAGACCAGCAGCTTTATTTTGACGAGGCGCAGTTTCGTATTCTGGACGTGCCGGTATTCTATCTGCCGCGGCTGCGCCTGCCCGGGCCCGGCCTGGCCCGCTCCAGCGGCTTTCTGGTGCCGAAAATCCGCACCACATCGCAGCTGGGCACGGGCGTCAAAATTCCTTACTTCATCAAACTGGGCGATCACCGCGACCTTACCGTCACCCCCTATCTGTCGGGTGTAACCCGCACGCTGGAACTGCGTTACCGGCAGGCATTCCAGCGCGGGCGCATCACCGTAGACACCGCCGTCACCCGCGATGACCAGCGCCCCGACAAGACCCGGGGATACCTTTTTGCCAATGGGGCTTTCGAACTGAACCGCGGTTACCGCCTGACATTTGACATCGAGGCGACAACAGATCGCGGCTATCTCACTGAGTACGACTATTCCGACAAGGACCGACTGGAAAGCAACATCAGCGTCAGCCGCGCCCAGCGTGATCAGTTTGTGCGCGGCACGTTCTACAACTTTGAAAGCCTGCGCGCGGACGACATCAACGACAACCTGCCCACCGTGGTGCTGGACGGCGAATACGAGCGCCGGTTCTTCCCTTCCGCACTGGGCGGTGAACTGCGCTTGCGGCTTGAGGCGCACAGCCACCGGCGCAATTCGGACAGCGATATCGACGGACCCGATGATGATCTGGTGACCGACGGGCGCGATGTAGCCCGTCTGAATGGCCGGGCAGATTGGCTGCGTCGTTTTACCTATGGCAACGGTCTGGTTGCGGATGTGCAGGCAGGCGTCAGCTTCAACTTCTTTGATATCACGCAAGACGCCAGCTTCGACCAGAACCACGCCGATATCGCACCCCAAGCTGCTGTCGCCTTGCGCTATCCGATGGTGCGGCGCGACGCGGATGGTGTGACCCAGGTGCTTGAGCCTGTGGCGCAGATCGGCTGGGTGCGTGGCAGCAGGCTTGATATCCCGAACGACGAAAGCACGCGGGTTGAGTTTGACGAGGGCAATCTGCTGGCGCTGTCCCGCTTTCCGCGGCCCGACAGACGCGAGCGGGGTGTCATCGCGGCGATCGGGGTGAACTGGGCGCGCACCAATCCGACTGGGTTCGACACGCAACTGACATTTGGTCAGGTTTTTCGGGACGAAGCTGACCCCGATTTCTCACTATCCTCCGGGCTGACGGGCAAATCCTCCAACTATCTGGTTGCGGCCCAGATCAAGACCACGAACGGGCTGACGCTTAGCGGACGCACCCTGTTTGACAAACAATTCGAGCTTGCCAAAGCCGAGCTGCGCGGAAACTGGGGTTTTGCCAAGGGGGGCATCGGCGGCTCTTATGTCTGGCTTGACGCAGATGAAGCCGAAGAACGCGATGCGGCGGTCTCCGAAATTTTTCTGGCGGGCAACTACGACATCAACACCCATTGGCGGGTGAATGCAGATTGGCGTTTCAACTTGGCCGATGACCGTGCAGCGACGGCTGGTATCGGCCTGAACTACACCAATGAATGTGTCGACGTGGATATGCGCGTTGCGCGAAGCTATTCTTCCTCTACAGCGGTTGAGCCTACGACCAATTTCGGCTTTAACATCGGTCTCAGAGGCTTTGCCGCCTCATCGGGCGACCAACAATTCATCCGCTCTTGCAAAAGGTGATCCAGATGACGTTTTTTACTCAGTTTCGCGGTCTCGCGCTGGCCGGTGTGCTTGCCTTTGGCGGCACTGCGACGCTGGCTCAGAATCTTTTTGCCCCGGCAGCAAGGGTCGATAATGCGGTTGTCACCGAATTCGAAGTACAGCAGCGCCAACGCTTTTTGCAGCTCTTGAACGCACCGGGCACCGACCGCGACAGCGCGCTGCAAAGCCTGATAGACGACCGCCTGCGCGCACGGGTTGTCGCCGCTGCGGGCCTTGTGCTGACCCCTGAAGGACTGGCTGAAGGGGTGACCGAATTCGCCGCCCGCGCCAACCTGAGCCGCGAGGAATTCATCACCGCTCTGGGGCGTGCCGGCGTCGATGAGGAAACGCTGAACGACTTTGTATCAAACTCGCTCAGCTGGCGCGAACTGATCCGTGCGCGTTACCTCAGCCGTGTGGACATCTCAGAAGACGAGATTGATCGCGCGCTTGGCAACACACGCTCGAACGGCGACGGCATCCGTGTCCTTCTGTCCGAGATCATCATCCCCGCGCCGCCGCAAAACGCCGCCCGTGTGGCAGCACTTGCCGAACGCATCGCCCAGTCCCAGACCGAGGCAGAGTTTTCGCGCTTTGCCAGCCAGTACTCCGCCACCGCGTCGCGCGGTCGCGGCGGGCGCATGCCTTGGACACCGCTGGAAAAGCTGCCGCCCGCCTTGAAGCCCATTCTGCTGGCGCTTGGCCCCGGTGACGTGACAGCGCCATTGCCCATCACCAATGCGGTTGCCCTGTTCCAACTGCGCGGGATCGAAGAAACCGGCGTTCCTGCGCAGGTCTATTCCAGGATCGAATATGCCGCCTATTACATGGCGGGAGGCCGCAGCCCCGAAACACTGGCCCAAGCGGCCAAGCTGCGCACCCAAGTCGATACCTGTGACGACCTATACGGCGTGGCGAAAGGCCAGCCCGAAGAGGTGCTGGACCGTGCCACCCAAGCGCCCGGCGAAATCAGCCAGGACTTTGCCATCGAACTGGCCAAGCTAGATCCGGGTGAGGTGTCGACCGCACTGACCCGTGCGGACGGTCAAACGCTGGTGTTCCTGATGCTGTGCAAACGCACCGCCGAGGCCAATGCAACTGCGAGCCGCGAGCAGGTCATCACCGCCCTGCGCCAGCGCAAACTGCAAGGCTATGCCGATGTGCTGATGGCCGAGTTGCGTGCGAACGCCCGTATCTCGCGGCCATGAAGCCACCAACCGTTCCGGTCGTTATATCCTGCGGTGAACCTGCCGGGATCGGCCCCGAAGTCGCAGCCCGCGCTTGGGCCGCCCTTGCGGGCGAAGTGCCGATGGTCTGGCTGGGTGATCCGCACCACCTGCCGGAAGGCTTCGCGCATCAGGTGATTTCAAAACCGCAAGAGGCCGCAGATCTGAGCCCGGATGTCCTGCCGGTCATTGCGCGCGATTTTGGCTCTACCGCCGTTGCAGGCGTCCCCGACCCTGCCCATGCCGCGCATGTGATCGATATGATCGCCCTTGGGGTGTCACTTGTGCGCGACGGTGCGGCATCTGCGCTCTGCACGGCACCCATCCACAAGAAAGCGCTGAAAGAGGGTGCCGATTTCGCCTATCCCGGACATACAGAGTACCTTGCCGCCTTGGGCGGCGTGGATGATGTGGTGATGATGCTTGCCTCTGACCAGCTGCGCGTGGTGCCTGCCACGATCCATATCGCGCTGGACCAAGTGCCGCTGCAACTGACGCCTGACAGCCTGCGCCGGGTGATCGAGATCACCCATGCGGGCCTGCGCGACCGCTTTGGCATCGCCGCGCCCCGTCTGGCTATTGCGGGCCTGAACCCTCACGCGGGCGAAGGCGGTACGATGGGTCTGCAGGAACTCGCTTGGATGACCCCGTTGATTGAGAGCATGCGCGAGGAGGGATATGACCTGACCGGCCCCCTGCCCGCCGATACGATGTTCCACGCCGCCGCCCGCACCCGCTATGACGCGGCGGTGGCGATGTACCACGATCAGGCGCTGATCCCGATCAAGACGCTGGATTTCGATCAGGGCGTGAACGTCACGCTGGGCTTGCCTTTCATCCGCACCTCGCCCGATCACGGCACTGCCTTTGACATCGCCGGCAAGGGTCTCGCCAATCCCACCAGCATGATCTGCGCGATCCGCATGGCCCATCAGATGGCCAGCGCCGCGTGAGCGCCATCGACAGCCTGCCGCCCCTGCGTGACGTCATTGCGTCTCATGAACTGTCCGCGCGCAAATCATTGGGCCAGAACTTTCTGCTGGACTTGAACCTGACAGCCAAGATTGCCCGCCAAGCCGGTGATCTGAGCGGCTGCGATGTGCTTGAGATCGGCCCCGGCCCCGGCGGGCTGACGCGCGGATTGCTGTCCGAAGGGGCGCGGCATGTGTTGGCGATTGAAAAAGACCCCCGCTGCTTGCCTGCGTTGGCCGAAATTGCGGTGGCCTATCCCGGCCAGTTGACAGTGGTCGAAGGCGACGCGCTTGAGGTTGATCCGCTGGCGCATCTCACGCCTCCCATCCGTGTGGCCGCAAACCTGCCGTACAATGTCGGCACCGAATTGCTGGTGCGCTGGCTGACGCCGCGGGATTGGCCGCCTTTTTGGGAAAGCCTGACGCTGATGTTCCAGCGCGAGGTGGCTGAGCGCATCGTGGCGCAACCGGGTTCCAAGGCTTATGGGCGGTTGGCGCTGTTGGCGCAGTGGCGGGCTGATGCACGGATCGTCTTGCATCTGCCGCCCGAGGCTTTCACCCCGCCGCCCAAGGTTTCCTCTGCTGTTGTCCATCTGACCGCCCTGCCCGAACCGCGCTTTCCGGCGGATGCTGCCGTGTTGAACCGCGTGGTCGCCGCGGGCTTCAACCAGCGGCGCAAGATGCTGCGGGCCTCGCTGAAGGGCGTTGCCCCGAATATCGAAGACCGCCTGATCGCTGCCGGGATCAAACCCACTGACCGCGCAGAGCAAGTGCCACTTGAAGGGTTCTGTGCCTTGGCACGGGAAGTCGCGAAGGGATGATACGGACGGCCGTTCTACTGCTTGGTCTGTTGGCATTGACCGCCTGTGGCGTTCGCCCGCCGCCGCCCGGCGACCCGCGGGATGTAGCAGCCCTGGCCGCCGAAATACGAGGCCTTTCACCCAACATCGACCCCGCAGAGGCCGCCCGTGCGGCTCAGGTCGCCTATCGCGCCAGTTTCGACCTTTCACGGGCCTATGGCATCACCGACCCGCCGCTGGTGCATAATGCAAAAGTGAACGCCGGCACACGGCCACGCGGGCTGTGTTACCACTGGGCCGAAGACCTACAGGCTTTGCTGGATGCGGAGGGTTTTGCGACGTTGCAAACCGCGCGGGCTATTGCAAACTCTGACAGACGTTTCTTTATCGAACACAGTACTACTGTGATCACGCCCAAAGGCGCGCCGATGCAGGCTGGTATTGTTGTGGATCCCTGGCGTGATGGCGGCAGGTTGTTCTGGTCAAAAGTACCTGATGACCCCCGCTATGTTTGGGTGCCGCGAAAACAGGTGCTGAAAGAGACTGGCCGGATCAGATATGTACAGCGTACGGCGGGGTCGCTGGTGCCACTCCCGATCGAGTGACGCCAATTCTCTCTAAATAACAGGTGCTTACGCTGGTTTATTCAGCCGCTTCCGGCTGATCCCCATTGTTTTTACCAGCCGCGTCGCTGCTCTCCGCCTCGGGCTTGGGCTTTGGCTTGCGGCGGGGCGCACGCTTGGGCTTCGGTTTGCTTTCCGGTGTCTCAACCAACCCGCTGTCCGCCTCTTGCTGCGCAGGCTCTGCGATAAAGTCGGGCAGCGTGGTTTCTGCGGGATCAGACGCAGGCTGCTGCCCCCCATCGGCGTTGCCGCTCTGGTTGGACCGCTTTTGGTTGCCATCGTTCTGATCGTTGTTGTTTTGCTGGTTGCCGCCTTGGTTGTTGCCTTCGCGTTCCTGACGCTCGGCCCGTTCGCGATCGCGCTCGGCCTGACGTTCACGGTTCACGCGCTCTTGTTCCTCGCGGCGCTGGTCCTGTTCGCGCTGCGCTTCTGACAACATCCGCAGATAATGCTCTGCATGCTGCTGAAAGTTTTCCGCCGCAACGCGGTCATTGCTCAGTTGTGCATCCCGGGCAAGTTGGTTGTACTTTTCGATCACCTGACTCGGCGTCCCACGCACCTTGCCCTCGGGGCCGGAGCTGTCGAACACGCGGTTGACGACATTACCACCGCTGTTTTGTTGGTTGCGGTTACGATTATTCTTCGACCGGGACCGGGATCTCGTAGATTTCATGAGGGGATATCAGCCTTTGGTGCTGTTTTGCATGTTGGAACCGATATGCGCAAAGCGCGGGCAGCATCGGTTAATCAATCGTTTATCAATTGTTGGGCATAACGCCGCGCGGGACCGTCAAAGACATCCACCGCTGCAACACCCCTGAATAAGCACGGGCAAGCCGGTTGAGCAAGTCTAAAACCGCAATAATTGTTGGAAACTGGCCAAATTACGCAGGTTGCGCGGCGCAAACCACACGCGCACGTCCGTCAAGGTCTTGTGCAAGGTCGATTCCAGCCCAGCCTGCGGCGCGGAAGATATCGCACACGGCCTCGCCCTGTTGCCAGCCGATTTCGACCAACACACGACCTTCAGCGCTCAGATACCCCTGCGCCTGCGACGCGATGATGCGGTAGGCCGACAACCCGTCCAGCCCGTCGGTCAGGGCCATCTTGGGTTCATGGTCGCGCAGTTCAGGTGCGACATCAGCCATCTCTGTGGCGGCCAGATAGGGCGGGTTCGCGACGATCAGATCAAAGCGCCCCTCGACCCGGTTGAACCAGTCGGACTGGTGGATTTCGGCCCGCCCTGCCACACCATGCAACACGGCATTGGCGCTGGCCTGCAAACACGCCCCTTCGGACAGATCAACGCCCACACCGAGCGCCGCTTCGCGCTCGGCCAGCAAGGTCACAAGGATGCAGCCCGAACCGACACCAAGATCCAGCACCCTGTCGAAAGGCGCGCTCAAAGCCAGATCGATCAGCGTTTCGGTTTCAGGACGCGGGTCCAGCACCTCGCGGCTGATCTTGAAATCACGGCCATAGAAAGCGCGGCTACCCACGAGATGCGAGACCGGGACCCGCACGGCCCTGAGTGCGACAAGATGATCAAAACGCTCGGCAATCTCGGGTGCAATTTCTTCGGGCGCGATCAGCGTGACCCGCGCGGCATCGACCGACGCCGCATGGGCCAGCAAGAGCCGCGCATCGCGTGCCGGGTCCGGCACACCCGCAGCCCTCAGACGTGATGCGGCAGCGGCCATGGCTTGCGCTGCCGTGCTCACAGGTTCATCGCCGCCATCTGCTGCGCCTGCGCATCGGCAGTCAGCGCATCTACGATCTCGTCCAGATCGCCCTGCATGATCGCATCAAGACGATAGAGCGCCAGGTTGATCCGGTGATCCGTCATACGCCCCTGCGGGAAGTTATAGGTGCGAATCCGCTCCGACCGGTCGCCCGACCCCACCTGCGATGCCCGATCGGCAGAGCGTTCGCCATCAATGCGCGAGCGTTCCATGTCATAAAGCCGCGCCTTAAGCACCTGCATGGCCTTGTCGCGGTTGCGGTGCTGGGATTTCTCGGAGCTTGTCACCACGATGCCGGTGGGTAAATGCGTGATGCGCACAGCAGAATCAGTGGTGTTGACATGCTGACCACCTGCCCCCGAGGACCGCATCGTGTCGATGCGCAGATCATTCTGGTTGATCTCGATGTCCACATTCTCGGCCTCTGGCAGCACAGCCACCGTCGCGGCGGAGGTGTGAATGCGCCCTCCCGATTCCGTACTGGGCACGCGCTGCACCCGGTGCACACCGCTTTCGTACTTCAACCGGGCAAAGACATTCTGGCCAGTGATATGCGCCACGACTTCCTTGACGCCGCCCAATTCGGTCATCTGCTCTTCGATCAGGTCAAAGCCCCAGCCCCGCGCCTCGGCGTAGCGTTGGTACATGCGCAAAAGATCGGCGGCAAAAAGTGCTGCCTCATCTCCGCCGGTGCCGGGGCGAATTTCCAGCATGGCGGGTTTGGCATCCGCCGCATCACGCGGCAAAAGGGAGATCTGCAAAGCGGCCTCGACCTTGGGCAGCTCCGCTTTGAGCGTTGGCAGTTCCTCGCGGGCCAGTTCGGCCATCTCGGGATCGGTTAGCATGGCTTCGGCCTCGGCCACACCAGAGACCAATTGTTTATAAAGTGTGATCTGATCCACGACAGGCTTGAGGTCTGCGTATTCCTTGGCCAGGGCCGCAAAGTCAGCCCCATCCGAACCAGCAGACATCGACGCTTCCAGAAACTGAAATCGCTGCGAAATCTGCTCAAGGCGGTCCATTGGTATCATGCCCACCCTGTCGCCGATAGAAAGGCTTTGGTCAAGGGCCGCTGCATGCTATGGTGTCGTCATGAAACACGCTGTTTTACTGGCCAGCCTGTTGGCCCTGCCCGCCGCCGCCGATCAAACCTATCCGGGCGGCAAGACGGTTGACTGCTATTGCACCGACCGTAATCACAACCGGATCGAGTTGGGCGAGACGATATGCCTGAACGTGGACGGGCGGATGTTTATGGCGCAATGCCAGATGTCGCTGAACGTGCCAATGTGGCGCGAGGTCCAGAAGGGCTGCCTGTCATCCTCCCTCGACGCTCCCCAGCCAACGCTTGATCCGCTGGGTGTTTACCCCAAGATCTGAAGAGCCAAACCGCGCGCGGCCATAGACCTCAAGGTAGGTTTCGCCCTCGGCTGTCTGATAGATGCCCATTGTCGTGTAGTCGGGAAATCCGAAGAACGCAGAGCGCGTTACAAAGGTCAGTTGTTGCTCCTGTACCGATCCTGCCAAAAGAGAAGTGCGCGGTGCGGCCTCTGCTACATCGGCCAGGGCTTGCAACTTGGCGGTGGCATCGCCCTCAATTTCATCCCGCCAGATATAGCCGTTGGGCCGTGTCCGCGTGCCGGTGCCCACCGGCTCTGCACGCGTGTTCCATTGCGCCGGGTCACTTGGGGCAAGGCGGACATAGGCCATACCTGCCACCACCACGATCACAATCAGCCACAACAACATCCGCAACATGCTCCCTCATTTCATATCTCAGGCACTTTGACCTCAGCGATATGCCACACCCGGCAGGACGCACAACATCTCATACAGGATATTCGCCCCCGTCAGCGCAGTATTGCCACTGGTGTCATAGGGTGGGGAAACCTCGACCAGATCACCGCCTACGATGTTGAGGCCTTTGAATGCACGGATCAGCTCAAGCGCCTGTGGGGTGGTCAGCCCGCCAATTTCCGGCGTGCCGGTGCCGGGCGCATAGGCCGGGTCAAGGCTATCGATATCGAAGGTGATATATACAGGCGCATCCCCGATATCGCGGCGGATTTCGGCGCCCAGCGTCGACAGGCTGCGCCCCCAAAGCTCCTGCGCCAAAAACTGCTGAAAGCCCCAGCCCGCCGCTTCACTGAAGTCCTCTGACGAATAGCCGGTACCGCGCAGCCCGATCTGATAGGTCTTGGCCGGCTGGATCAGTTCTTCCTCATAGGCGCGGCGGAACACGGTGCCATGCGCCTCGCGTTCGCCGAACATCTCGTCGTTCACATCCGCATGGGCATCCACATGAACAAGCGCCATCGGGCCGTGCCGTTTGGCCATCGCCCGCAGGATCGGCAAGGTGATCGAATGATCCCCGCCAATCGCCAGCGGCATCGCATCCGACGTGAGGATCATGTCGTAACTCTCTGCTATAATGCGCAAACTATCGCTGAGAGAGAACGTATTGATCGCCAGATCGCCGATGTCCGCGACCTGCAGACTGTCAAAAGGTGCCGCCCCTGTGCCAAGGTTATAGGGCCGCAGCATGGCTGACTCCGCCCGCACTTCCTTTGGGCCGAACCGTGTGCCGGACCGCCAGCTTGTCCCGATGTCCAGCGGGATGCCCAGCACCGCTACGTCGAGCCCCTTCAGGTCATTGACCGAAGGCAGCCGCATGAAGGTGTTCGGCCCGGAGAAACGGGCCAGATCATTGCCACTGATCGGTTGGTTCTTGGTATTCATGTAGTCCTCATCCGGTGGCCCAACAGGCATAGGATTTCCGTCGCGATATGCGCGCCGGCAATCGCAGTGGCACCACTGGTGTCAAACGGCGGCGAAACCTCGACCACATCACCGCCGACGATGTTGATCCCCGCCAGATCACGCAGCATGATCGCGGCCTGTGCGGAGGTCAGACCACCCCAGACCGGCGTGCCCGTGCCGGGAGCAAAGGCAGGATCAAGCGCATCAATGTCCCAGGTCAGATAGCAAGGCCGGTCGCCCAACACCTGTTTGATCTTGGCCACCGCCGCCTGTGGTCCGGCCTCATGCACCTCACGCGCATCAATCGTTGTCACGCCTAGGGTATCGGGGTTCGTTGTCCTGATCCCCACCTGTACCGAGGTGGCCGGATCAACGATGCCCGATTTCACAGCCTTGTAGAACATCGTCCCATGATCGATCCGCTCCATATCATCATCGGGCCATGTATCGGAATGAGCATCGAACTGTAACAGACTGATCGGACCGTATTTTTCGGCATAGGCCTTCAGGATCGGAAAGCTGATGTAATGATCGCCGCCCAGCACGACCGATGCCGCACCCGCGTCCAGTATCCCCTTGATATGCGCCGTCAGCGCGGCCGGAAATTTGGCCACATGCCCATAATCAAAGGCCAGATCGCCATAGTCAGCGATGGCAAATTCGCTCAGCACATCAAAGTCCCAGCCATAGGGCGGATCATAGGGTTGCAAAGTGCTTGCCTCGCGGATCGCCCGCGGCCCCAGCCGTGTGCCGGTGCGATTGGTCACGGCTTGGTCAAAGGGTACACCGGTCACGGCGATGTCCACGCCGGTCAGGTCTTTGGTATACTTCCGCCGCAAAAACGACGTCGCGCCGCCAAAGGCATTCTCGAAACTCTGCCCTTTCAGATCATCACGCGTAAAGGCCTGATCCACCTGGCTTGCTGCATCCTCTAGCGCCATGGGATCATGCCCCCGTCACAGGCTGCGCCCGCTCGACAAGCCGCGCAAAGAACGACGCACCAATCGGGGCAATCTCGTCGTTGAAGTTATAAAGCGGATGGTGCACGCCTGCGCCGTCACCCTGCCCCAACATTAGATAGGCTCCGGGCCGCGCCTCCAGCATATAAGAAAAATCCTCGGCCCCCATCACAGGCGCGAAAGCCGTCTCCACCCCCGCCTCCCCCGCGACTTCGCCCGCCACCTCGGCCGCGAAATCCGTCTTTGCGGCATCGTTCACCGTTGGCGGATAGCCAAACTCGAAATCAAGGTCCGCCTGAAGATCATAGCTCGCCGCATGGCCATCGACGATGGCTTGCATCCGGCGCACGACCATGGCCTGCACCTCCTTGTCAAAGGTACGCACGGTCCCGTTGATATAGACCTCTTCCGGGATGACGTTGTCGGTCGTGCCTGTATGGATTTGCGTGGTCGAGATCACAAGCTGCGCGGCAGGATCGGTGTTGCGGCTGACAATCGTTTGCAAGGATTGCACAATCGCGCAGGCCGCCACCACCGGATCAACGCATTCATGAGGGCGTGCGCCGTGCCCGCCCTTGCCCGTCAGGTTGATCGTGAAGGTATCTGCCGCAGCCATAATCGGCCCCGGCGTCGTATGAAACCGCCCGAAATCAAGGCCGGGCGCATTGTGGATGGCATAGACCTGATCGATGTCGAACCGCTCCATTACGCCTTCCTGCACCATCACCTCACCGCCGCCGCCAGCTTCCTCGGCAGGTTGGAACAGCAGCGCCACACGGCCTTTGAAATTCCGTGTCTCGGCCAGATATTTCGCAGCACCCAGCAGCATCGCGGTATGTCCGTCATGGCCGCAAGCGTGCATCTTGCCCGGATGCGTGCTGGCATAGGCCACACCCGTTTCCTCGGTGATCGGCAGTGCATCCATATCCGCCCGCAACCCCATCGTGGGCCCCGCACCTTGTCCGTTGATGATCGCCACGATGCCCGTCTTGGCGATCCCCTCGTGCAATTCATCCACACCGAATTCGCGCAAGCGTTCGGCGACAAATGCTGCCGTCTGGTGACATTCCAACCCCAATTCAGGGATCGTGTGCAGATGCTGCCGCCACGCTGTCATATCAGCGCTGAAATCGGCAATGCGGTTGACGACGGGCATGGGGTGGACTCCTGTTGCGGGCTAAATCAGGGTGCATCTGACACCAGACAGGACCGGGCTGCAATGGCTGACACGCTGATACACGACCAAGACGCGGGCATTAAGCGCCTGCTTGAAATCATGCGCCGCTTGCGTGATCCGGACACGGGATGCCCTTGGGATATCGAACAGGATTTTGCCAGCATCGCGCCCTATACCATTGAAGAAGCTTACGAAGTCGCCGATGCCATTGAACGGCAGGACTGGCCCGAGTTGGAAGGCGAGCTGGGTGATTTACTGCTCCAGACTGTCTATCACGCCGCCATGGGGCAAGAGGTCGGGCACTTTGATTTTCAGTCCGTGGTACGGAACATTTCCAACAAGATGGTTGCACGCCACCCCCATGTCTTTGGCGACGAGAGCCGCGACAAATCTGCCGAACAGCAGACCGCCGACTGGGAGGCGATCAAGGCGCAAGAACGTGCAGGCAAGGCCCAACAAGGCACGCTAGAAGGTGTTGCGGTGGGCCTCCCCGCACTCCTGCGTGCTTATAAGCTGCAAAAACGCGCGGCCCGTGTAGGGTTTGACTGGCCCGACACCGGGGATGTGATCGCCAAAATCACCGAAGAAGCCGCCGAACTGGTCGAAGCCCGCGACACGCTCACCCAAACGGAGGTCGAAGAGGAATTCGGCGACCTGATGTTCGTGATGGCCAATCTGGGCCGTCACCTTGGCCTTGACCCCGAAGCGGCACTGCGCCGCGCCAACGCCAAGTTCATCCGGCGGTTCAGCGGGGTCGAAACCCGCCTCGCAGCTATGGGCAAAACACCAACCGACAGCGATCTGGCCGAGATGGACGCCCTGTGGGATGCAGTCAAAGCGGATGAGCGTGGCCCTGCCGACGCAAACTGAGCGCACCCTTTTGTTCGCCCCCATCATGGCCTATCTGACAGGCAAAGAGGAAAACCCATGCAGCCCAAAAAGATCATCATCGACACGGACCCCGGACAGGACGACGCGGTGGCGATCCTGCTGGCGTTGGCCAGCCCTGCAGAGATTGATCTGCTGGGAATAACCTGCGTCGCGGGCAACGTCCCGCTGGATCTGACAACGCGAAATGCCCGCATTGTCTGCGAGTTAGCGGGCGAAACTGATGTAAAGATCTATGCCGGCTGCGACCGCCCTTTGGGTCGTGATCTGGTTACTGCAGAGCATGTGCACGGCAAAACCGGCCTCGATGGCCCCGACCTGCCCGAACCTACGATGTCCCTGCAGGATGGCCATGCCGTTGATTTCATTATCGAACAGCTGCGCGAATATGCTCCCGGCACGGTCACCCTTTGCCCGCTCGGACCGCTTACAAACATCGCGACGGCGTTCGAGAAAGCCCCCGATATTGTGCCGCGTGTTGCAAAGATCGTGCTGATGGGAGGCGGCTATTTCGAAGGTGGCAACATCACGCCCGCTGCCGAATTCAACATTTATGTCGACCCACAAGCTGCTGATATTGTATTCAGATCAGGCGCTCCTATTGTGGTCATGCCGCTGGATGTTACGCACAAGGCGCTGGTGACCAAATCCCGCAACGACGCCTTTCGGGATCTTGGTACGCCCGTTGGAATCGCCGTTGCACAGATGACCGATTTCTTCGAACGCTTTGACAAAGAAAAATATGGCTCCGAAGGTGCGCCGCTGCATGATCCTTGCGTCACTGCCTATCTGATAAATCCCGATCTGTTCACGGGCCGCCACATCAACGTGGAGATTGAAACCCAATCTGAACTGACCATGGGAATGACCGTTGCCGACTGGTGGCGCGTATCAGGGCGCGAACCCAACGCGACTTTCATGGGTGACATCGACGCGGACGGATTCTTTGACTTGCTTACCGAACGGTTGGTTCGGTTATGAGCGCTGCTCTAACCCTCGGCAAACCCGAGCATCTGGACCGCGTCTGTAGCCTTTGCGAGGCTTTTCATGCAGAAGCCGGCATCACCTCGACCGATGAGGCCCGCTACGCCGGGATCGCGCCCCTGCTCGAAGGCTCGCCCTACGGGGCCATCTACCTGATCGGACCGCCCCGGGCACCCATCGGATATATGGCGATCTGCTTTGGCTGGTCCGTCGAATTTGGTGGTCTTGATGCCATCATTGATGAACTCTACGTCCGTCCGGGTGTACGCGGACGTGGCATTGCAACTGAAGCGTTGATCGCCTTGCCGCGCGCTTTAGCCGAGGGTGGATTACGGGCTGTCCACCTTGAAGTAGACCGCGAGAATACCGCTGCTCGCAAGCTCTATTCCCGCGCCGGATTTGCCGCGCGCGAAAACAATATCTTTATGTCACGCAGGCTTTGACCCAGATGCATATCCCCTTCGATAACACATACGCCGCTTTGCCCGACAGCTTCTACACCCGGCTGGAGCCCACCTCCGTTAAAGACCCCAAGCTCTTGGCATACAACGAGGATCTGGCAGAGTTGTTAGGGATTGAAGCAGGTGATTTGACTGAAGCCGTGCAAGTATTTGGGGGTAACAAAATACCCCAATCTGCCGAGCCCATCGCCCAACTCTATGCCGGCCACCAGTTCGGGAACTATAACCCGCAATTGGGCGATGGCCGTGCACTTCTGCTTGGTGAGGTCGTTGGCCGCGATGGTATCCGACGTGATATCCAGCTGAAAGGTTCCGGCCCGACGCCCTATTCCCGTATGGGCGATGGCCGTGCGTGGCTGGGTCCGGTGCTGCGCGAATATGTGGTGTCCGAGGCCATGCATGCGCTTGGCATCCCGACCACCCGGGCGCTGGCTGCCGTTTCAACGGGCGAGCCGATCTGGCGCGAACAAGGTGCATTACCGGGCGCGATCCTGACCCGCGTCGCACAAAGCCATTTGCGCGTGGGTACTTTTCAAGTCTTTGCCCACCGCGGCGAAACCGAGAACCTCAAAACACTCACCAAATACGCCATTGAACGCCATTATCCGGATGCTGAAGGCCCGATGGACCTGCTGCGCAAAGTCTGCGCCGCGCAAGCCGATCTGGTGACGCGCTGGATGGCCGTCGGGTTCATCCATGGCGTGATGAACACAGACAATTGTGCGATCTCTGGCGAGACCATCGACTATGGACCCTGCGCATTTATGGATGCCTTCAACCAGAATCAGGTGTTCAGTTCGATAGATCAACAGGGCCGCTATGCTTTCGGGGCGCAGCCGGGAATCGCCGTTTGGAATATGGCACAGCTTGCCACCAGCCTCATTCAGCAGCTGGAAGATCGTGACGCAGCGGCCGAGGAAGCGACCGAAATCGTACACGCCATGCCGCAAATGCTGGAAGACGGTTGGCTAAAGCGCTTCGCGGCCAAGATTGGCATTGCTGATCCATCTAAGGACGACACTGCGTTGATCGAAGAGCTGCTCGCGCTTATGCAAACGGATGGGGCTGACTTTGCAAATACGTTTCGAGCACTTTGCAAAGGATCAGCGCGAGATCAGTTTGCAAATCGGGAAGCCTATGATGCTTGGGATGAAAGCTGGAAAAACCGTGTGAGCCAAGAAGCGAATCCCGAAGCCGTTATGCAAACTGCAAACCCTGCCGTTATTCCGCGCAACCACCGGATTGAACAGATGATCGAAGCCGCAGTCTCGGGTGACATGGCACTTTTTGAGCGGTTGAACACGGCGCTGGCCAATCCTTTTGAAGACACGGGCTCTGACTTGACCCGACCGCCCACCCATCAGGAAATTGTGCCAGCAACCTTCTGCGGCACCTAGGCTTCAGGCGATCACGCGCACGGGCGGTTTGCGGTTGATCAGGTAGATCCCGCTTGCCACCAGAACCAGCGCGCCCCAGACCGAGGGGGCGACGTCTTCGGACAGCAGCACCCAGCCAAAGATGACCGAGAACACCGGGGACAGAAAGCTGAACGAAGCCACCGAAGAAGACGGGTAGATCGACATCAGCCAGAACCAGACAAGAAAGCCAAGGCTGGCGATGGCAACAATCTGGAACAGCAGCGCCGCGATATGGATCGGCTCGACCTCGCGGAAAAGCGGCCCCATGAAAGGGGCCAGCACCAATAATATGGGCGCGGATACCAGCACCTGAAACATCAATTGCTGCGCCGGGGGGACATCGGACAATGGTGTGAGCCGGACGCAAACCACAATCCCCGCCCAGCACAGGGCCGATGTCAGCGCGAGCAAGTCTCCCGTCCAGCTGGCCTGTCCGCTGCTTCGATCTGCCAGTGCAATGGCCACACCTGTCACCGCAAGCACCAACCCGACAACCTTGCGCCGGGTCAAGCGCTCTCCCGGGAAAAACTGATGGGCGATGAGTGACAGCCAAACAGGCATCGTGTAGAAAATGACCGAGGCGCGGCTGACTGTCGTAATGTCGAGCGCGATAAATAGGCACATGAATTCAAGGCTGAAGAACAGGCCCGCCAGTATTCCACCGACCCATGCATTGCGCGGCACCTGAAAGCTGACCCCGCGCAGGCGCATCCAGATCAACAGCACAATGACCGCCCCGGCAGAGCGCAACCCAGCTTGAAACACCGGGGCGAACCCGCCCGAGGCAACCTTGATCACCACCTGATTGAACGCCAGATGCAACGCAAAGGCGATCAGCGCCAGAGCGCCGAAGAGGTCCATATGATCCTTGCGTTCCACGCCTCACAAACGCGCAGGCATCCGGTCCTGTCAATGCGAATTTAACCGCTCATGGTTCGGCGCGCTGGAAATTCCCCTCGTTCTTGCGGGGAAACCTGTCACATTGAATCTAACGATTCACCGAAAGGATACGACATGAGTTTGATGAAAACATTGGCCAAAGTGGCCGTGGGTGTGGCCGTGGCCAAAGGGGCCAGCGCCATGATGCGCAAATCCGACAACACCTCCAGCGCTGGTGCGGGCGGTGGTTTGGGTGGCTTGCTGGGCGGTCTGACTGGCGGCGGCAGCGGAGCGTCCAAAGGCGGCGGTCTTGAAGGCATGCTGGGCGGTTTGCTTGGTGGGTCAGGTGGCAGTTCGGCTGGCGGCGGCATGTCCGGTGGTCTGGGTGGTCTGCTGAACCAACTGGGTGGTAGCAGCGGCGCATCGAGCGGTGGATTGGGTGGCCTTTTGGGCGGTCTGGCAGGAGCTGCGGGAGCCGGTGGTCTTTTGGGCGGAGCGTCAGCGGCAGTGAACAAGCGCCCGGCGACCAATGACCACGACTTTGGCGCAGTGCTGAACTCGCAATTCGATTCTACGCCTGAGCCGGCGATCGAACCTTCGCAGGAGCAAGAAGCCGCTGCGGGTCTGATGCTGGCCGCGATGATTCAGGCTGCCAAATCGGACGGCACTTTTGATGAGGCCGAAAAAGAAAAGCTGCTGCAGCATCTTGGCGACGTCGATGCGGAAGAAGCCGCATTTGTTCAGGCGCAATTGCAGGCTCCTGTCGATGTGGACGCACTGGTGAAGGAAACGCCAGAAGGCATGGGCGGGCAGGTTTATGCCATGTCGCTCTTGGGCATTGATCTGGATACACAGCAGGAGGCGCAGTATCTGCACAAGCTTGCACAGGGCTTTGGCATGAAACCAGCCGAGGTCAACGACATTCACGCGCAGATGGGTGTGCCCTCGCTTTACACCTGAGCGCTGAAACAGCCCTGAAATGCAACACGCCCCGAATGAACTTCGGGGCGTTTCTTATTCATATGGTTAGCTAATAACTCAGGCCGCTTGTTGACCGCCGGGCTTGCCGCCCCCGCCGCCGCGACGCCGTCTGCGTCCAGCGCCGGGCTTGCCAGCACCCTGCCCGCCGCCGCCTTGCGGACGGCCACCGCCGCCACCGGGCTTGCCACCCCGACCCCGGCCACGCTGTTGCTTGGGCTTTTCTTCAATCTCCGCGCCTTCCCAGGGACGGCCCGAGGCCACGGGGATACGGATCTTCATCACCTTCTGAATGGCGATCAACTCGCCCATCTCGTCAGGTGCGCAGAACGCTACTGCAGCGCCGTCTTTTCCCGCACGCGCAGTACGGCCGATCCGGTGCACATAATTGTCCGGCACGTTGGGCAGATCAAAGTTATAAACGTGCTTTACGTCCGGGATATCCAGACCCCGTGCAGCCACATCCGTGGCCACCAGCACGGTGATCTCACCCGATTTGAAGCCCGCAATGGCGCGGTCGCGCTGGCCCTGCGACTTGTTGCCGTGGATCGACGCGGCATCAAAACCCGCTTTCACGAGTGTTTTCATCAGCTTTTCAGAACCATGCTTGGTGCGGCCAAAGACCAGCGCCCGCTCGCCCTTATGCTTGGCCAACAGCTCCTGCAACAGCGATGTCTTCTCCGCTTTCGCGATGAAGTGCACCTCTTGGGTCACCTTGTCTGCCGCCTTGCCCGGAGGCGAAACTTCGATGCGGATCGGGCTGTTGAGGTAGCTATTCGCAATCTCGTTCATCAGCTTGGGCATGGTGGCCGAGAACAGCATCGTCTGGCGGTTTTTCGGGATCATGGCCGAGATTTTGCGCAGGTCATGGATGAAGCCCATGTCGAGCATCTGGTCCGCCTCGTCGAGCACCAGAAAGGTTGTCGCATCTAGGCGCACAGCCTTGCGGTCAAGCAGATCCAGCAAACGACCCGGTGTCGCCACCAACATATCGACGCCCTTCGACAAACGGTTGATCTGCGGATTGATCGACTGACCACCAACCACCATTTGTGCTTTAAGTGCAGTGCCTTCGCAGAAACCCTTGAGGTTCTGCATGATCTGTTGCGCCAATTCGCGCGTCGGTGCCAACACCAGCGCACGTACATGTTTCGGCGCGGGGCGCTGGGGGTCTTCCAGCATCTGCGCCACCAGTGGCACACCAAAGGCCGCTGTCTTGCCCGTGCCGGTCTGGGCCAGACCCATCACATCACGCCCATTCAGCGCATGGGGAATCGCCTGTTTCTGGATCGGTGTCGGGTCTTTCAGACCCATTTCATGCAGCCGTGCCACCAGTTTGGCCGGCAGGCCCATCATGTCAAAATCGCTCATATATCTTCTTTCCGCATGCGGAAGCTCCACATGCCATCGCATCGGCACGCGGCGCGCACCGTCAGGGTCACGCGAAATCGGATCGCAGGCAGGGGCCAAATGCCCAATGCCTGTCCGTCGCGCTGCGCCCCACGCGTGATTTTGGGAACATCGGCGGGCCTTGTCAGCCTGACCACTCTTGCGGGGTCTGGCACTGCTCACGCGGCAGAAGGCATCGCTTGACCTCCAGATGGGGCACCGGGGTGCAGAAGTCAACCGCCTGTGGGAAAACCTGTGGCACCTTTGGGCAAATCTCGCTACATCCGCCCCACGACAAGATCCGGGGGTGCCGCGTGAACAGATCTATCATCAAACGCTGCGAGGACATGGGTCTGCGTATGACCGGTCAGCGCCGTATCATCGCGCAGGTGATCGAAGGCAGCGAAGACCACCCCGATGTCGAAGAGCTGTATGCCCGCGCGTCAGGGCGCGATAGCGGCATTTCTATTGCGACGGTTTACCGGACAGTGAAGCTGTTTGAAGAAGCCGGAATCCTCGACAAGCTGGAATTCGGCGATGGCCGCGCCCGTTATGAAGACGCAGAGCGCGACCACCACGATCACCTGATCGATATGAATTCGGGCGAAGTGATCGAATTTGTCGATCCCGAGATTGAAGCTTTGCAGGAGCGGATCGCGGCCAAGCTTGGATACGAGTTGCGCGGGCACCGGATGGAACTTTACGGAGTGCCGGTGAAGAAGAGCTGATAGCGGCTCTCTTGTCATTGCCGCGCAAACCCTCCATCCCTGCGGTGAACAGGCCGGTAAGGAAATCAGATGGACAATATGCGCGGGGCCGGCTTGATGGTGCTGGCCATGCTGGGCTTTGCCCTTGAGGACATGTTCATCAAGCTGTTGGCCGACACGATTGGTGTGGGCCAGATCCTTTTGATGCTGGGGATTGGCGGCGCTTGTGTCTTTGCTGTCGTGGTTCTGGCGCAGGGCCGCGCTTTATTTTCGCGCGACATGCTGACTTTGCCCATACTCTTGCGTGCTCTGGGCGAAATGATTGGCACGTTGTTCTTCATTTCAGCCATCGTGCTGACCCCTCTGTCCAGTGCCTCGGCCATCCTGCAGGCAACGCCGCTGGTCGTCACGCTGGGCGCGGCACTGTTTCTGGCTGAACCCGTTGGTTGGCGGCGGTGGAGCGCGATTATCGTCGGTCTGATGGGCGTGATCCTGATCATCCGCCCTGGCATGGAAAGCTTTGAATTGCTGTCGCTTCTGGCCTTGGGCGCTGTCTTTTGCCTCGCCCTGCGCGATCTGGCCACACGGCGGGTGCCCGAGACGATCTCTTCTATGCAACTGAGCTTTCTTGGATTTGTGGTGATCATCCCATCAGGGCTGTTCATGATATGGTTCACGGGCACGCCGGTGCACAACATGCCAGCGGGCAACTGGCTGTATTTTGTCTCCGCCCTGTCGATCGGGCTGTTTGCCTATTATGCGATCGTGGCGGCGATGCGCGTGGGTGATGTCAGCTTTGTCACGCCCTTTCGCTATGCGCGCCTGCTTTTCGCGCTGGTGATCGGCGTGAGCGTCTTTGGCGAAACGCCGGACGCGATGACATTATTGGGCGCGGCAATCATCGTGGCATCAGGCATCTACACGGTCTGGCGTGAACGCAGGGTCAAGGTGATCCTCTAACGGGATCCCTCGAACGGCTTTTCAACTCCGCCTGCCCGCGCTAGAAGGCCTGCAACGCAGCGCCAGAAGGACCAGAGCCCATGAGCACGATCATCGACATCCACGCCCGCGAAATCCTCGACAGTCGGGGCAATCCCACGGTCGAGGTCGACGTGACGCTTGAGGACGGCACAATGGGCCGCGCCGCCGTGCCTTCGGGTGCCTCTACCGGTGCCTATGAGGCCGTCGAGCGGCGCGATGGCGACAAGGCGCGCTATATGGGCAAGGGCGTGCTGGAAGCCTGCGCCGCCGTGAACGGAGAGATTGCCGAGGCGCTGGTGGGCATCGACGCGACAGAGCAGGTCGAAATCGACGAGATCATGATCGAACTGGACGGCACCGATAACAAATCCCGTCTGGGTGCGAATGCAATTTTAGGCGTGTCGCTGGCGGCGGCTCATGCCGCAGCGGACGCCTGCGCACAGCCCTTGTTCCGCTATGTGGGCGGCACCTCGGCCCGCGTGCTGCCCGTGCCGATGATGAACATCATCAACGGTGGCGAACATGCAGACAACCCCATCGACATTCAGGAATTCATGATCATGCCGGTGGCCGCCGACAACATCCGCGAGGCCGTGCGCATGGGCGCCGAGGTATTCCACACGCTGAAGAAAGAGCTGACCGCAGCGGGCCTGTCCACGGGCATCGGTGACGAAGGCGGCTTTGCCCCCAACATCAGCTCCACCCGCGACGCCCTTGATTTCATTTTGAAGTCCATTGAAAAAGCAGGCTTCAAGCCGGGCGAGGATATCTATCTCGCCCTCGATTGCGCCGCGACAGAATACTACAAAGGCGGCAAGTACGAACTTTCAGGCGAAGGCAAATCCCTCAGCAGCGCCGAGAATGTCGACTACCTAGCGGCTTTGGTGAACGACTACCCGATCATCTCCATCGAAGACGGCATGTCCGAAGACGATTGGGACGGCTGGAAAGCCCTGACCGACAAGCTGGGCGACAAAGTGCAACTGGTGGGCGACGATCTCTTTGTAACCAACCCTGCCCGTCTGGCCGAAGGCATCAAACGCGGCTCGGCCAACTCTATGTTGGTTAAGGTCAACCAGATCGGCACGCTGACCGAAACCTTGCAAGCCGTCGATATGGCGCACCGCGCGGGCTTCACCAACGTGATGTCACACCGCTCGGGCGAAACCGAAGATGCCACGATTGCAGACCTCGCCGTGGCCACCAATTGCGGCCAGATCAAAACAGGCTCCTTGGCCCGCTCTGACCGGCTGGCGAAATACAACCAGTTGATTCGCATCGAAGAAATGCTGGGCGAGACGGCACAGTTCGCGGGCCGTAGTATTTTGAAGTGAGGCATCGCCCCTAGCATGATCAAAGCGACCCTGCATCAGGTGACAGCCGCCGCCGATCTCGCGGCTGTCCGCACCCTATGCTGGGCCTATCGCGACTTTCTGCTGGGCAATTCAGCAATAGATCGGGAGATTACCGAGACCTTTTATCCGGTGGATACCTACACCGCGTTGATGGACGACCTGCCTCGCCTTCACGCACGGCCCACGGGGATTATCCTCCTCGCCCGAGGCGCAGAGGGCACCCCCTTGGGTTGCGGCATGACACATGCGCTTGATGCGCAAACCTCTGAGATCAAGCGCGTTTTCGTGTCCGATGCGGCACGTGGCAGAGGCGTGGCGGCCGATATTTGTACGGCCCTGATCGCGCAGGCCAAGACTGATGGGTATAAGCGGGTCGTGCTCGACACGTCCAAGTCCCTGCATGCGGCGCAACGGCTTTATACCCGTCTCGGTTTTACGGCCTGCGGTCCGTATCAGCCCATCCCCTCCGAAGTTCTGCCCGAGCTTTTGTTCTATGCGCGCGCGTTGTAACGGACATGGATCACACCGCGTTCATCGCCAAGCTTAGTCCCGACGAGAAAGAGGCGCTGCACGCGCGGTCAAACCTGAAAGGGTTGTGGCATCTGGCGGGGCACCTTGGCGCGATTGTCATTATGGCGCTCTGGATCGTATTCGCACTGCCCTTTTGGGGGCTGATGCTGCTGCCCTACGGCATCGCCATGGTGTTCCTGTTCACGCTGAGCCATGAATGCACCCATGCCACACCTTTTGCATATCGGCCGTTGAACGATTGGGTGGGGCATCTGGTATCGCTCCCGCTGCTATTGCCCTTCACCTGGTTTCGGTACTTCCACCTTGCGCACCACAAATGGACCAATGATCCGGACCGTGATCCCGAAATCGCGGGCGGTGGCCGGCCTGAAACCTGGCGCAGCTATCTGACCTATCTCAGCGGCTGGGGGTATTGGAGCGCGAATGCCCGTATCACATGGCGCAACGCCTTCAGCACCATTGATGCGCCCTACCTGCCACCTCGCAAACATGGTGCAATGCGGCGCGAGGCGCGGGTACTGCTGGCGTGCTACGCCCTGCTGGGCCTATCCTTGCTGTTCAGCCCGCTTGTGCTTTGGCTGCTAATTGTCCCCGCGCTGATCGGACAGCCGCTTCTGCGGCTCTATCTTCTAGCCGAACACGGCCACTGCCCACCCGTCGCCAACATGTTGGAGAATACCCGCACCACCATGACCAACCGTCTGGTGCGTTTTCTGGCGTGGAACATGCCCTTTCACGCGGAACACCACGCCATGCCGATGGTGCCGTTTCACGCTTTACCGAAGTTGCACGAAAGTATGCAGCCGCATCTGAAGTCTGTGAGCAACGGGTACGCAGAGTTTTCCGGCGACTACGTCAAATCTCTATCACGGTGAAGGCAGGCTGACCGTGCCGCCCCCCACAGCTGCACGTACGCCCGTCGTGCCGGGACAGGACGTGGGCAACCCGCGCGCCACCCGTACCGCAAGATAGGCAAAGGCCTGCGCCTCAAGCATGTCGCCATCCAGCCCGATCTCTTCAATAGGCACCACCGGGCAATCAAGGCTGACACTCAGCATCTGCATCAGCACCGGATTGTTGCGCCCGCCCCCTGTCACAAAGACACGGGACGGCAGTTGGGGGCAGTGCTGCATCGCTTCGGCCACGCCTGCGGCACACATCGCAGTCAGGGTCGCGGCGGCATCGGCGTCGGACAACTCACCCACAAGCGCCACCATCTCGGCAAAATCGTTGCGGTCCAGTGACTTTGGCGGGATTCGCGCGAAATATGGCTCGGCCAGAAACAACTCCAACGCGCCCTGCTCTACATCGCCGCGTGCTGCCAATTGGCCGCCGTCGTCGTAAGGCAGACCAAGGCGGCTCTGCATCAGATCGTTCAGCGGCGCATTCGCGGGCCCTGTATCAAAAGCCAGCAAAGCGCCTTCCTGTTCTGGCGCGGCTTTGGTCGGGTCGACCCAGGTCAAGTTGCCCACACCGCCAAGGTTCAGAAACCCGACCGGTGCCGTCAGCCGCGCGTATCTCGCGCAGGCGTGGTGAAAGAACGGGGCCAGCGGAGCGCCCTCGCCGCCCAGCTCCACATCAGCGCTCCGGAAATCCCAGACCACCGGGCAGCCCAGCGTTTCGGCCAACAACGCGCCGTCGCCCACCTGCAATGTGCCTTGCATCCGCGGCGCATGGGCCAGTGTCTGGCCATGAAACCCGATAAGTTCAGGGCGCGGCATCGGATCCAGCAAGGCGATATGCGCCTCCTCAACCACCTTTGCCGCCGCCTCTACCTCTGGCCCATGCCATTTGCCGAATCCCGCAGCAATCGTGGCGCGTTCCTGCACCGTATAAGGCCGGTAATCAGTTTCCCCAAAGCTGACAATACCGCGACCATCCGTGACCAGCACGGCCGCATCCACGCCGTCGAGCGAGGTGCCCGACATCGCGCCCAAAGCCCGCACCGGTCCCTCTTTACCAATCGCACTGCCCATTTACTGCCTGCCTTGCTTGCGGGCCTTTCCCTTGGCCCCTCTTTGGGCCTATAGATGCCCCGCAAACCAAGCCTGAGGCAAGTGATATGACGTACCACCCCAAATCGGAGTTCATCGCGGTGATGACGGAGCGCGGCTTTCTGGCCGATTGCACCGATTATCAAGGGCTGGATGACGCCTTTGCTGCCGGGGTTGTACCCGCCTACATAGGCTATGATGCTACGGCAAAATCACTGCATGTGGGTCACCTGATGAATATCATGGTGCTGCGTTGGCTGCAAAAATGCGGGCACAAACCCATTACCCTGATGGGCGGCGGCACAACAAAGGTCGGCGACCCCTCTTTCCGCAGTGACGAGCGTCCCTTGCTCGGGCCAGAGCAGATTGACGCGAACATTCAGGGCATGCAGCAGGTTTTTGAAAAATATTTGCAATACGGCGATGCAAAGACCGATGCGTTGATGCTGAACAATGCCGAATGGCTTGATACACTTAACTACCTCGATTTCTTGCGCGACATTGGGCGACATTTCAGCGTGAACCGGATGCTCAGCTTTGAAAGCGTGAAATCCCGGTTGGACCGCGAACAGTCGCTCTCGTTTCTTGAGTTCAACTACATGATCCTGCAGGCCTATGATTTTCTGGAATTGAACCGCCGTTACGGTTGCTTGCTGCAAATGGGCGGATCGGACCAATGGGGCAATATCGTCAACGGCATCGATTTGACACGCCGGGTGCTCGATAATCAGATATTCGGGCTGACGACGCCGCTCTTGACCACCTCTGACGGGCGCAAGATGGGCAAATCCCAAGGCGGCGCGATCTGGCTCAATGGCGATATGCTGAGCCCTTATGAATTCTGGCAGTTCTGGCGCAACACCACTGATGCCGATACGGGCAAGTTCCTGAAATTGTTCACGGAACTTCCGGTAGACGAATGCAAACGGCTGGGTGCTTTGGAAGGCTCTGAAATCAATGCCGCCAAGATTATTCTCGCTAATGAGGTCACCACCCTGTTGCACGGCGCTCAAGCGGCGCAGGCGGCCGAAGCCACGGCGCGGGAGGTGTTCGAAAAGGGCGGCGTAGGTGATGATCTGCCAACCCTAACGCTGAGTACGGAAGAGGTCGGCGATGGCATCTCGATCGTGCAGCTTCTGGTCAAAACCGGGCTTGCCGGGTCGGGCAAAGAGGCAAAGCGTTTGATTTCTGAAAATGGTGCCAAGCTGGACGATGCGCCGCTGACGGACGCGGGGCGGATGATCGACGCCGCTACGCTTTCCAGCCCGATCAAACTGAGCGCGGGCAAGAAGCGCCATGCATTGGTTCAACTCGGCTAAGCCGACCTTAACGTCACCTTAACCAACGTCAGGCTTCATCGGACCTATGTTCGATGTAGCCCGCCTGCCCGATCGGGCGCTGATGCAGGATCCCGCGTTTGCGCGGGCATTGCAGTTGTGCGGACAAGAGCCGCTGCACCTGCCCTGCGGTTTAATGTTGCTGCAAAGGCGCATTGCGGGTGTGAGGGTACTGATGCTGCCCCGCGCCATTCCGCCGCCTGATCTGCCTAACCAGCTTGCCGCGATTAGCCTGCAGCGCTGTCCGGTGATCTTGTCCCCCGACACCCCCTGCGCCCTGCCGCGCAGCTTGCCGGTGCTGCAGCCCCGTGAAGTCTGCGTGCTTAGTCTGACGGGCAGCAAAGCGGGCAGCCGGGCACGGATGCACCCCAAATGGCGTAACCAGTTAAGACGCGCCGAAACCTTTGACCTTACCGTGACGCGCACGCCTTTAGAGGCCAATCCGGATGGCGAGGTTCTGGCGCTCGAGAGCAATCAGGCAAAGCAGCGCGGCTACGCCAATTGGCCTCCACCGCTCACCGCCGCCTTTGCCGCAGCTGCCCCGGCGCAAACGCATGTGTTTCGGGCAAGCCATGCGGGTCGCTCAATTGCTCATATGGTGTTTTTCACTCATGGCACGGCGGCGACATATCATCTGGGTCACATCACGACTCAAGGCCGCAGATTCTGTGCTCACAACCTTCTTTTGTGGCGAGCAGGCCAGTACCTTGCGCATGAAGGGTATAGGGAATTGCATCTGGGGGTCTTGGACAACCGCACACCCGGACTTGACCGTTTCAAGCTGCGCAGCGGTGGCCTGCGCCGGAACACCGGCGGCACCCATCTTTACTGGGCACCCTTTGCCCGGCGTTAGCTTTCGGCTTTTTCTTCCAGCAAAAGCCACTCTTCTTCCGAAGCGGCCAGCTTTTCCTGACGCTCTACAAGGGCTTGCGTGGCTTTGTTGAACTTGACCGGAGAGGCCGTGAATAGTTCAGGATCGGCCAAAAGCTCTTCGAGCTTGCCAATCTCTGCCGTCAACCGTTCCATCTCAGCGGGCAAGGCTTCCAAACGGTGTTTTTCGGTAAAGCTCAGGCCCTTCTTCTCGGCCTTCTTCGGCTCCGCTTTGGCCACGGCAGCCTTTTTGGTCTCTGTCACACTTTCCGCGAAATCGTCCTGTCCGCGCTGTGACAGGTAATCGGACCACCCGCCCGCATAGACCGTGGCCCGCCCGTCACCCTCCATCGCGATGGTGGTGGCCGCGACCCGGTCCAGGAAATCCCGGTCGTGGCTGACAAGGATTACGGTGCCGTCATATTGGCCCAGAAGTTCCTGAAGCAAATCAAGGGTTTCTACGTCAAGATCGTTGGTCGGTTCGTCCAGCACCAGCAGGTTGCTCTCGCGTGCCATGATCTTGGCCAGCAACAGCCGAGCCTTTTCGCCGCCTGAAAGGGACCGCACAGGTGCGCGCGCCTGTCCTTCGTCGAACAGAAATTCCTTGAGGTAGCCAACCACGTGTTTGGGCTGACCGCGCACAAGGATCTGGTCCGCCTTGCCCGACACCCGCATTTCCGGGTCGCCCGTCAGCGATTCCCAAAGTGTCATGTCGCCATCCAACTGCGCGCGCGCCTGATCGAACAGCGCCAGCGCCAGATTGGTGCCAAGGCTTACGGTTCCCGTGTCGGGCTCTTCCTTGCCAATCAGCATGTTGAGCAGCGTGGTTTTACCAACGCCATTCGGTCCCACCAATGCGATCCGGTCGCCGCGCTGCACCTTGAGGGAGAAGTCGCGCAGGATCACCTTGTCGTCGAACCGCTTGCTGATGCCGACGGCTTCCATCACCTTGCGGCCCGATTTCGGGCCTGCGTCCAGCGCCATCGCGGCGGCACCCTGTCGGTTAATCTGGCTAGCCCGTTCCGCGCGTAAATCCTGCAACGCGCGCACCCGGCCCTGATTGCGCTTACGCCGCGCCGAGATACCCTCGACCGCCCACCGCGCCTCGGCCTTGATCTTGCGGTTCAGCTTGTGCCGCTGGGTGTCTTCCTCTTCCCAGACCTGATCGCGCCAGGCCTCAAAAGCGCCAAATCCCTTTTCCTGCCGCTTGACTATTCCCCTGTCGATCCAAAGGGTTGCGCGGGTAAGCTCACGCAAAAAGGCGCGGTCGTGGCTGATGATCACAAAGGCCGTGCGGGTGCCCTTCAACTCGTCTTCCAGCCAGCGGATCGCTTCGATGTCCAAGTGGTTTGTGGGCTCGTCCAGCAGCATCAGTTCAGGCTCTTCCGCCATCAGCCGGGCCAAGGCGGCACGCCGCCGTTCGCCACCGCTGGCGGTGTCTACGGGGCGATCGGGGTCAAACTTCAGCCCTTCGCCCGCGCGCTCCACCTTATACATCTCTGACGGCTCGAGCGTGGCGGACGCAAACTCGCCCAATGTCTCATAGCCGCTTAAATCGGGGTCCTGTTCCATGTAGCCGACCGAAACACCCGGCCCTGCAATGACGTCACCGCTGTCGGGTTCGACCAGACCGGCCATCACCTTCATCAGTGTCGATTTGCCCGATCCGTTGCGGCCCACCAGCGCCACCCGGTCACCCGGCTGGATCACCAAAGACAGACCGTCAAAAACGGGATCGCCCCCGAATGTCAGGGAAATTTCGTTGAGTTGTAAAAGAGGTGCGCGTGCCATGTGCGGCTGCTACCTGCCTCGCTGGTCCGGGTCAATCACCCTTCGGCCCAGCTAGACCAAAGCGCGCAGCAGTCGTTTGCGGTTTTCGGGGATCGCGGCAATCTCGAGCCCGGTAAAAACATGCAGTGTGTTCATTTGCCGGTCCACCACCGCATGGTCGCTGACCCACCCGCCCATCAGCAAGTAGGTGCGCAACAGAGGCGGCATCTTGAGCATCGCCCTGCGCAGATCAGGTTTGCGCCGCAGCCGTGCGGCATAGCGAAAGACATCGGGTGCCTTGACTCGCGGCAACCAGCGGCTTGGTGCCAGATGGCGGGCGCGCAGCATCGCAAAGGCGTCTAGATAGCTTTCCGTTTCGGTGCCCGCAAAGGACGAACAGCCAAATAGCAGCTTTATATCGCGCCGGTCCACATAATCGGTCAGTGCAGCCCATGCGGCCCGCACAATATCGGGGTCGCACCGCTCGGGAGCGACGCAAAAACGGCCCAGCTCCAACATTTTGCCCTCAAAGCGCGCCAATGCGCTCAGTTCATAAAATTGGGCGGCATAACTTTGGGCAAGGCTGCGGCCCTCCAGCGCCTGCACACGATAGCAACAGACCAAGGCCCCGTCGGTCCGGTCATGAACCAGCATATGCGTGCTGCGGGCGTCAAAGGTATCCTGGTCACGGGGCTGCGGCAGTCCAAAGCAGCGTGCGCGTAGTGCTTGAGCTTGGGCGATTTCCTCGGCCGTTTCAGCCTGCCGCACAGAATAGCGGCCTAGTGCGGCAACGCTCATCGTGCCTCAGCCTACAAGGTGCCGTCGGCCCACCCGATCAGCCCCCAAGACCCGCTGGATTGAAGCGGCCCAGGTTGCCCAGAAGTTGGCGCAGGAAGGATTTGTCGACCACCGCAGAATCGGTCACCCGACGCGATAGCGGAACCACCCGGCCCCGTTCCAACCCGAAGCGTTCTATATTTTGCACCACACCGCTTTCGCTAAAGCTGATCGCCAGCACTTCGCGCTCGATCTCTTGCGGGGCCAGCGGCCCGATGGTGCGCTTTCGGGTGCTGACGTAGTAATAGCCACCGGAATTCAGAACGCCCGATGACGCTGGCACGCCGACTTTTTCCGCAACCGTTTCGCGCGTATCGCGTCCGACAACGAGTTGCTCCAACTGATCTTCGGGTGGGATATACCCGTGATTGCTGTACTGCGGCGCACAGCCCGACAGCATCATGCCGACAGCCAATGTACCAGCAAGCGCAGTCCTGCTAAGAGAGCTTTGGATGATCTTCATTTGGTCTGCCCTCTTGCCCTTGGAACTCACGGCTTTTATCTCGCATACACCATGCTGCACCTTGTGTTCAAGAAACGAAAGTAGACCAGATATGGCACAACTGCCCCCAAGTGATACCGCCCTGCGCGTCTCGGAGCTTTCTCAGACAGATGAGAACGGCTTTGCCCTGCGTCCTGAAGCCGGTCAGATGAAGATGATTGCGGATGAGTTGGACCTGCTGGGTCTGCGTAAACTGAGCTTTCAAGGCAGTATCCGGCCTTTGGGGGCTACCGATTGGACCTTGGAAGCCCAACTGGGTGCTACGGTGACACAGCCCTGCGTTGTGACGCTTGAGCCGGTCACGACCCGCATTGACGTTAATGTGACCCGCCAGTTTGTCAGTGACTGGAGCGATCCGGATGATCCCGAAGTCGAAATGCCCGAGGATGATACCGTCGAGCCGTTGCGCACCTGGATTGATCCTGCCGTTGTCATGCTGGAAGCACTGGCGCTGGCCGTGCCGGACTATCCGCGCAAGGACGATGCCGAGCTGGGCCAGCTCGTTTATACCAAGCCGGGCGAAAAGCCGATGACGGATGAAGACGCCCGTCCCTTTGCAGGCCTCGCCGCACTAAAAGACAGCCTTGATCCGGATAAGGCGTGATACACGGTGAAAGGGCCCACTATCGGCTTGCCTTCGCTCTGTTTCGCAGTATTTTGCGCTTCTCATCCCAATTAAGGTTGGACATCGTCCGCTGCTTTGCCTAAAGCGGCGACACACCCGACCCGGGGTACATCGAAACACGGGGCCTGTTGCCTATTGCGCCTGCGCCCCCCGAATAACAAAGGCACCAGTCATGGCTGTCCAGCAGAATAAAGTCTCCAAGTCGCGCCGCAACAACCGCCGTGCGCACGATTCGCTTACCGCTGCGAACCCGAACGAATGTTCCAACTGCGGTGAACTGAAGCGTCCACACCACATCTGTGCGTCTTGCGGTCACTATGACGAAAAAGAAATCGTCGCACTGACAGAAGAAATCGACCTGGAAGACGACGCGGCGTAAGCTGACGCACACGTCTTTCGCAGATCATAAGAGGCATTCGCACCCATGACGGCCCAGACCGATCATCGATCCGCGAACGCCCCTGCCCGATCCAACGGGCGCACTTTGATTTCTGTCGACGCCATGGGTGGCGACGAAGGACCGGCAGCCGTGGTTGCCGGTTGTGCTTTGTCTGCCCGCATCAATGCCGATATCGCTTTTGTGCTGCACGGGGATCAAGCCTCGCTTGAACCCCTTGTCGCTAAAAGCCGTGAGCTTGCTGGCCGCTGCGAAGTGCGTCACGCCAGTGGTGTTGTCACGATGGATGACAAGCCGAGCGCCGTAGTGCGCAGTGGCAAGGAAACCTCCATGTGGTCCGCCATCGAATCCGTTCGTGCCGGAGAGGCCGCTGTCGCGGTGTCTTGCGGCAATACGGGCGCGTTGATGGCGATCTCCATGATTCGTCTGCGCAAGCTGCCGGGGGTGAACCGCCCTGCGATCGCGGTGCTATATCCGTCCGCCAACAAACAGGGCTTTAATGTCATGCTGGACGTCGGTGCCGATATCCGCGCCGATGCCGATGATTTGCTGCGCTTTGCGTTGATGGGCGTGTCCTATGCCCGCAACGGGATGGACATCGCCAGCCCGCGTGTTGGTCTTTTGAATGTCGGCACCGAAGAACACAAAGGCCGGACCGAGCTGAAAGAAGCCCATGATCTGATTCGTTCGCACGAGGCAGATGCGGGCTATGAGTTCGTCGGCTTTGTCGAAGGAGGTGACATCTCGGGTGACAGTGCGGATGTCATCGTGACCGATGGCTTTACAGGTAATGTCGCGATCAAAACCGGCGAAGGCACTGCCAGCCTGATCGGCCAACGCCTGCGCGAAGCCTTCAAATACTCATTCCTGTCTCAACTGGCCTCGCTGCTGGCCTATACATCGCTTGTGCGGCTGCGCCAGAAGATCGACCCGCGCCGCGTGAATGGCGGCGTTTTTTTGGGGTTGAATGGTACAGTGGTTAAATCCCATGGTGCAGCGGATGCTACCGGCATTTCAGCGGCGATCAAACTGGCCGCGCAATTGTCGGAGAACCAATTCAATGACAAGCTCGCTGCCCGCGTCGCCGCGACCCTGCCTGCCGAAGAGACACCTGAATGACAGCCACCTTCCCTCCCCGCGCCGTTGTTGTTGGCAGCGGTCATTACCTGCCCCAGCGTGTTGTCGAGAATGTCGAGTTCGAGGCAACGCTCGACACCAATGACGAATGGATCAGAAGCCGGTCCGGCATCGAGCGGCGTCATTTCGCCTCTGACGGCGAGACGACATCGACCATGGCCACAGCCGCCGCAACCGCTGCACTGAACGATGCGGGATTGGAAGCCGATGACATCGACGCCATCATTCTAGCGACGTCGACTGCTGACTTTACCTTCCCCTCTGCCGCGACGATGGTGCAGGACCAATTGGGCATGACACGGGGCTATGCCTTTGATGTGCAAGCCGTTTGTGCAGGGTTTGTCTTTGCGCTCAGCAATGCCAACGCGCTCATCGCTTCGGGTCAGGCGACCCGCGTTCTGGTGATCGGGTCCGAGACGTTCAGCAAGATTATGGACTGGTCCGATCGTTCGACTTCCGTCCTGTTCGGGGACGGCGCAGGCGCGCTTGTGCTTGAGGCGCAGGACAGCACCGGCACGCCCGCAGATCGCGGAATTCTGGCTACCGACCTGAATTCAGACGGGCGCCACCGCGAACTGCTCTATGTCGATGGCGGCGTCAGCACGGGCACCACGGGCTATCTGCGCATGCAGGGCAATCAGGTGTTCCGCCACGCGGTCGCCAAACTGGCCGCAACGGCGAGCACCGCGATGGAACGTGCAGGTGTCACAGCCGCGGACGTCGATTGGATCGTGCCGCATCAGGCAAACATCCGCATCATTCAGGGCACGGCCAAGAAGCTTGATCTGCCAATGGACAAGGTTGTGGTGACTGTGCAGGACCACGGCAACACCTCTGCCGCCTCGATCCCGCTGGCGCTGTCCGTGGGACGCGACCGCGGCCAGATCAAACCCGGTGACCTGATCGTGACCGAAGCCATCGGCGGCGGGCTTGCCTGGGGCGCGGTGGTGCTGCGCTGGTGATCAGCTACAGGGCCTAACCCCTTCAAGCGAAGCATAAAGACGCCGTCGCAAGCCGTTAACATTGACTCTGAATTTTTTGCACGTCTATGGTGTCTCAAATACTTGGGGGACGTTATGTCGAATAAAACACTCACGCGGATGGACCTGAGCGAGGCCGTCTTCCGCGAAGTCGGACTGTCGCGCAACGAAAGCGCACAGCTTGTCGAATCCGTGCTGGACCACATGTCGGACGCACTTGTGAGCGGTGAGCAGGTCAAAATCTCCTCTTTCGGTACCTTTTCCGTGCGCGATAAAACGGCTCGTGTTGGCCGCAACCCCAAGACCGGTGAAGAGGTTCCGATCAACCCACGCCGCGTCCTGACGTTTCGGCCCTCTCACCTGATGAAGGACCGGGTCGCCGACGGCAACAAGTCCTGATCTGATGGGCAAGTCGCCAGACGCCTTTCGCACGATCTCCGAAGTTGCTGATTGGCTGGGCATCCAGGCCCATGTCCTGCGCTTTTGGGAGAGCAAATTCACCCAAGTCCGACCCGTCAAACGTGCCGGCGGGCGCCGATATTACCGGCCCGGCGATATGCTGCTGCTGGGCGGCATCAAGCAATTGCTGCACGAAGATGGTCTGACCATCAAAGGCGTTCAGAAAATTCTGCGCGAGGAAGGCATGAGCCATGTTTCTGCCTTGTCGCAACCCCTGGATGAACTGACCCAGTCCCAAATGGAAGACGTACCCGAGGCAACCTTTATCGACGTTCCCGAAGAACCCGCCGAAGAAACCGGCGTCGTCCTGAGCTTTGAAAGCCCGCCGCAGAAAACCGAAGCCGCGTCAGCGCCCGAAGCTCCGGCTGAGGTTGTGGTAGAGGACGTGGTGGAGCCTGTTAAGACCGAAGCACCTGCTGCAGCGCAGCCGGATGAACCAATATCTGCGCCCATCGAGACTGCCACGCCCGAAGCTGAACCGGTTTCCGATGGGGGCGACAAAACAACTGTCCCTGAAGCCGAGAATATTCAGATCGCAGAACCGGCCCCGCAACCGCCTGTGGATGAGGTGCCGTCAGAGCCGGAAATTACCGCAGCCGAGCCTGAACAGGATGAACCAGAAGCCGCAGAGTCTGTTGAACCAGCCGAGACCGCCCCTCGGGAAATGATCGCAGAAGACAAGAGTGCAGAAGAAGCGCTTGAACCACCGGTGGCTGCCGCAACGGATGAAGAAGTAGAATTAACGCAAGAGACAACGGAGACGGCCCCGCTGGAGCCAGACTTGCAACAGGCAAGAGCTGAGCCATCGCCCGAACCAACAGAGCCTGCCGAACAGGGCGAGAAGGCCGAGCCGGAAGAGCCAGATGAAAGCGACGGCGCGTCCTTACCCGCCTTCCTGCGACGCCTCATGCCGGACCAACCTGTGCCTGAGGACAACACTCCGCCTGCTGCCGAGGCAGAGACCGAGACAGAAAGCGAATCGACGCAAGTTGAACCGACAGAACCTGCACCTCCCCCTGCCCCTGTGCCGCGTGTCATCGACGTGCCTCCCCTCACGCCACATGACCAGATCGCCGCTGCGCCTTCGATCCTCAGCACGGTGCACGCCACCCGCCACCTGAACCACGAACAGGCCCGCAAAATCGCCCCGCTGCTCGACAAACTGGTGATCTTGCGCGATTCGATGGCTGCGCGGCGCAAAGGCGGCGGGCCAAACGCCTGATCCCGTGTTATTGCATCGACTTATCTCTTGCACGCCTGCCAAGATCAGGTATGAACGCCCCCATGTCGGGCTATGGCGCAGCCTGGTAGCGCGTCCGTCTGGGGGACGGAAGGTCGCAGGTTCGAGTCCTGCTAGCCCGACCAACCGACATATATCCAACGCCCGCTGCCCTCTGGGCCAGCGGGCGTTTGGTTTTTGAAAGGCAGCACAGATGCAGGGCGTGATCCCCAACCAGTTGATCTCGGAGATGATCACAAAAGGCGAGATTGCCGCCAGCCCCGCCGTGACCGATGCGCAAATTCAGCCTGCCAGCCTTGATTTGCGGCTCGGTACGCGTGCCTTTCGCGTCCGCGCGTCCTTTCTGACCGGCAAATCCGCGACGGTCGCCGACCGCCTGGACGAGTTTCAGATGCACGAGGTCGATCTGACCGGCGGCGCAGTGCTGGAAAAAGGCTGTGTATATGTGGTCCCGCTGATGGAATCACTGGCCCTGCCCGCCGATGTTTCAGCCGTCGCCAATGCCAAAAGCTCGACCGGGCGGCTTGATCTGCTGACCCGTACGATTACCGATGGCGGCACCGAATTTGACCGCATCGGCGCGGGGTATTCAGGACCACTTTATGCTGAAATTTGCCCGCGCTCTTTTTCCGTTCTGGTGCGTCCGGGGATGCGGCTCAACCAGATTCGGTTTGGGCAAGGCGATGCAGTACTGGACGACGCTGCACTGCATGAGCTGCACGCTGAAACCCCGCTGGTCGATGGCGATGCGGTGATCGACGATGGTCTCGGCTTCTCCGTTGATTTGCGCCTTCCCGGCACCACGCTGGTCGGTTACCGCGCGAAACCGCATACCGGTGTCATCGACCTTGATAACATTGGGCACTATGACCCCCGCGAGTTTTGGGAAGAGGTGCATACGACCAACGGTCAGATCATCCTCGACCCCGGTGCCTTTTATATCCTTGTCAGCCGCGAAGCGGTCACGATCCCGCCCGCCTATGCCGCCGAGATGGCTCCCTATCTTGCGATGGTGGGTGAGTTCAGAGTGCATTACGCGGGCTTTTTCGATCCCGGTTTCGGCTATGCGAAGGCGGGCGGCGCCGGATCACGCGGTGTGTTGGAAGTCCGCTGCCACGAAGCGCCCTTTGTGCTGGAGCATGGGCAGGTTGTCGGACGGTTGGTCTATGAACGTATGATCGACGCCCCGACACAGCTTTACGGTGCCGACCTTGCATCGAATTACCAAGGACAGGGGCTTAAACTGTCCAAGCACTTCAAGTCCTAGATGAAGTTCGCCTCAGAAGCGACTGATCTTACGCATCGCTTTCAACGATTGCTTGCCGCGTCCAGCGGTCTGTTGCGCCTGTCGCTTCTGTTGCCGCTCGGCCTGGGTCATCTGCGGTTGCACCGGATTGCCGTTGTCATCCAGCGCATCCGCCGGCTGATTGTTCCCCTTGCGGGACCCATTGCCCATTCGGTCAAAACCGGCGCTTATGCCGCGGCGGATTACCTGGTTCATCACCTGACGGATGATCATATTGATGATCTGGTTCATTGACTGATCCTCTTCTGCCTCAAACCTCTATATAGCATGGAATGAGGCGTTTTTCAGGCCCCCGCAGCGATTGCTCACTTAATCTTCGAATAATTCCGACTGGCCTTCTGTGGCTTCTTCCTCGTCCTCGCCGTCGCCCACCTGTGGCCCAAGGCCCGGCGGTGGACGGTTTTCCAGCAAGCCCGCGGAGCGCAATTCCTTCAACCCCGGCAGATCGCGGGCATTTTCCAGCCCGAAATGATCAAGGAAAGTCTGCGTAACCACGAAGGTCACAGGCCGCCCCGGCGTCATCTTGCGGCGCCCAAAGCGGATCCATTCCATTTCCAGCAATTGGTCCACCGTGCCGCGCGACACGGAAACGCCCCTGATTTCCTCGATCTCGGCACGGGTGACCGGCTGGTGATAGGCAATGATCGCGAGTGTCTCGATCGCGGCACGGCTGAGTTTGCGCACCTCGACGGTCTCTTTCTGCATCAGGAACCCCAGGTCGGCCGCGGTCCGCATGGCATAGCCGTCACCGATCCGCGCAACCTGCACGCCGCGCCCTTCGTAGCGTTTGCGCAGATAAACCATTGCCTCGGCAGCATCGCAGCCATGGGGCATCCGCGCTTCCAGTTCCTTCAACGTGATCGGCTCTGACGTGGCGAACAGTACCGCTTCGATCATGCGCTCTTGTTCGGCCAGTGGCGGGGCTTCAAAGAGGCTTTCTTCCGTGTCTTCAATATCATCCGCCACGCGGCTCATCCCTTTTTCGAAGCTGGATCGGGGCAAAAGTCTCCGACTGCCGGATTTCCAGATGCCCCTCTTTAACCAGTTCCAATGACGCCGCAAAGGTTGCTGCCGTGGCAGAGCGGCGCCGCACTGGATCGGCCTCCCAGCCTTCGGGCAGAAAGCTCATCAGATCGCCCCAATCGCCGGCATAGCCAATCAGCCCGCGCATGCGATCCAGCGCCTGTTCCATGGTAAAGACTGCATCGCGGTCCATCACGAACGGGCGAAATTCGTCCTTGGTTCTGATCCGCGCATAGCCTTGCATCAGATCCAGCAGGGTTGCGGTATAGGTCACCTTGCGCACGCGTTCGACTTCATGGGTTTGACCACGAGCAAAGAAATCGCGGCCCAATTGGTCGCGGGCCATCAACCGCGCGGCGGCATCGCGCATTGCCTGCAAACGCTCCAGCTGGAAGGCGAGATGCGCAGCCAGTTCCTCGCCGGATGGCCCCTCTTCGGTCGGATCGGGCGGCAGCAGCAGGCGGGATTTCAGGAAGGCAAGCCACGCCGCCATCACCAGATAGTCGGCGGCCAGTTCCAACCGCAGCGCCTTGGCTTTTTCCACAAAAGCCAGATATTGCCGCGCCAGCTGTAGAACAGATATTTTGCGCAGGTCTACCTTCTGCGTGCGGCTGAGTGTCAGCAACAGGTCCAGCGGCCCTTCAAAGCCGTCAACGTCGATGATCAGCGCCTCGGCGGCAACCCGTTCGGCGACGGAAACGCTATCTTCCTCGAATGTGGTCTCAGCCATGCACCGCCCCGCCCAAAAGCGCTTCAAGTTCGCGCTCAAGGGCCGGAATGTCAACGTCATCGGGGGTTTTGCGCATCCCAAGCGCCCGTTCAGCACGGATTTGCGCGGCATCTGTCATGGTGCCTGCGGCCTCGGCCACCGCACGGCGGTCTTCCAGTGTAGCGTTGCACAGAAGCACAACGTCGCATCCGGCAGCCAGCGATCCGGTGGCGTTCTCGACCATCGACCCCGACAGCGCCTTCATCGAGATGTCATCGGTCATGATCAGGTTGTCAAAGCCGATATCCTCACGGATCACCTGCATCACCTTCGGCGACAGGGTCGCGGGCGCATCGTCGAGCGCGTCATAGACCAGATGTGCAGTCATGCCCATTGGCAGGTCTGACAGCGCCTTGAAGGGCGCGAAATCGACAGCGCGCAGATCCTCCAGCGCCGCGCCTACACGGGGCAAATCAAAATGACTGTCCATCGTGGCGCGACCATGTCCGGGAATGTGCTTGACGATCGGCAGCACACCGCCCGCCAGCATTCCCTGCGCCGCAGCACGGCCCAGTTCCGCCACCCGCATCGGATCACTGCTGTAACACCGGTTGCGCAAGAATTCGTGGGTTTGGGCCCCCGCCACATCAACCATGGGCGCACAGTTGCTGTCCACACCCGCATCGCGCAGTTCGGCTGCGATAATGCGGTACATCAGATACATGGCGCGCGGTGCCTGAGCACCTGCAATCGCGACGAAATCGAGCGGTGGTGCCCATTCACGCCAGGTCGGTGCCCGCATGCGCTGCACCCGTCCTCCTTCCTGATCAATGGTAATGATTGCTTCGCGCCCGACAGCCTCTCGCATTTCGGAACACAGGGCATGAACCTGTTCCGGCGTGTCGATGTTGCGCGCAAACAGGATGAACCCGAAAGGATCGACTTCGCGAAACAGCGCTTTTTCATCCGCCCTCAGCCGTAAGCCATCCGCGTCGATGATCGTGGCACCGAATGCCATCAGCGCGTTACGACCGGGATGCAATCGGCGTTTGCCGCCACCAGGGCCGAGCAGAACCGCCGCGCGTCTGCGATATCTTCAAACCCCATTGCCCGCAGACGGTAGAACACCCGCCCGCCACTTGTCGCTTTCTGCACGATCCGCTTTTTGCCGGTCAGATAGGCATCAAAACGTGTGTGCAACTGGTCCCATTGCTCGCGGGCAACCGCTGCGCTCTCGAAAGCCCCCAACTGCGCGAGGCGGGTGCCTGACGGCAAGCTGTTGGCGTCGATTTCTTCAGAAGACGTGGCCGCAACATTTGTTCCGGACGTGAAGGCTACAGGCGTTGCCGTTGCAAGGTTCGAAGGCCGTTTCTTGGGGCGAGCCGATTGCCGGACGCCAGGTTCGGTGCGCAGCGCGGCGATCTGGCGCTCGACTTCGGTCACTTCGGCAACGGCTGTTTCGGTGATGGCTGCAACCACCTCGTTCTCTTTGGCCTCGCTCAGATCAGACATCGGGGCCACGCCGTTGGTCAGTTCCGCCACCAAGGCGTCGACATTGCCACTCTCAAGCGCTGCGGTCACCTCGTCAGCGTTCAATACCGGCATTGCCGCCTCGGACACGTCGCTGGAGCTGTCTGCCCCGGAAACCTGTGGCTTGGATGTCACCATCGCGGCGGGCATCACGCTATCTTCTTCAGTCAAATCAATCGGACGCGGGGCCAGGATCAACCGGTCCGCAGGTGCCGCAGCACTGCCCACCGCAGCCACAGCATTAACCGAAAGCCCCTGATGATTGGCCTGCGAGCCGCCCGGCTCTTCGGGTCTGATGCGCATCTCGCCACTGGCGGCGCGGACCACGGGAATGCCGCTCACGTCCCGCAGCAACAGTTTATAACCCCAAACACCAATCCCCACGATCAACGCCAAAGACACCACCGCGCCGGCGATGTTGGTCAATGTTGTCAATTGATTACGAGGTTCACCTAATCCAAACTCAAAGCCGGATTCGTCAAATGAACTCCCCGCCATCGGGGAAGACGTATATTCTGCCATCTTTGCCTCATTGCCCAGCGGATACATTGCCCGGCGGGTCTGGTCTTGGGGTTGCCTGTCGATCGGCGGGGTGGCGCGTTATCGCATCTCTTCCGCCGGATTGACCCCAAGAATACCAAGACCGGCAGCAATTACAATCGCCGTGGCCCGTGCCAAGGCGATTTTTGCCTGAGAGATCGCCGCATCGTCTTGAATGAAGCGCAGGGAGGTCACCTCGTTGCCCTTGTTCCACAGCCCGTGCAGGTCTGCGGCCAGTTCATAGAGGTAAAAGGCCACGCGGTGCGGCTCGTTTGTGCGGGCTGCCGTTTCTACCAGCCGCGGCCATTCGGCGAGCTTGCGCAAGAGACCCAATTCGCTGTCATGATCCAGAAGGCTCAGGTCTGCGGCGGCCAGTGTTGCATCATCCGCCGTGATCCCCGCTTCGGCCGCTTTGCGCAGCACCGATGCCACCCGCGCATGAGCGTATTGCACATAAAACACGGGGTTCTCGCGGCTCTGCTCCAGCACTTTGTCGAAATCAAAGTCGAGCATCGCATCGTTCTTGCGCGTCAGCATGTGAAAACGCGTGACGTCCGGGCCGACCTGATCGACCACATCGCGCAGGGTGACAAACGTCCCTGCCCGTTTAGACATTTTGAACGGCTCACCGTTCTTAAACAGCTTCACCAGCTGCGTCAGCTTGACATCCAGTGGCACCTTGCCATCGGACAGCGCCGAGACCGCCGCCTTCATCCGTTTGACATAGCCGCCGTGGTCCGCGCCGAAGACGTCGATCAACTGATCAAAGCCGCGCTGCACCTTGTCATAGTGATAAGCAATGTCGGGCGCGAAATAGGTCCATCCGCCATCGGATTTCATCACCGGACGGTCCACATCATCGCCGTGTTCGGTGGATTTGAACAGCGTCTGCTCACGCGGCTCCCAATCTTCAGGCTTCTTGCCTTTGGGCGGCTCCAGCACGCCCTCATAGATCAGACCCTTGTTCTTGAGGTCTTCCAGTGCGGCCTCGATCCGGCCCGTGCCATAGAGCGACTTTTCGGAGTAAAACACATCCATCTCGACGCCCAAGGCTTTGAGATCGCTGCGTATCAGCACCATCATCTGCTCGGTCGCAAAGTCGCGGATGTCTTCCATCCAGAACTGCTCACCCTTGTCGAGATAGGCGTCACCGACCTTGTCTTTCAGCGCCTCACCCACCGCGACCAGATAGTCACCGGGGTATGTGCCGTCAGGAAAGGCGACCTCCTGGCCATGCGCCTCGCAATACCGCAGATAGACGGAGCGTGCGAGCACGTCCACCTGCGCGCCGCCATCGTTGATGTAATATTCCCGCGTCACGTCATAGCCTGCGAAATCCAGCAGCGACGCCAAAGCATCGCCAAAGACCGCGCCGCGCGTGTGGCCCACATGCAAAGGGCCGGTTGGATTGGCCGAGACATATTCAACATTGACTTTTTGGCCCTGTCCCAAAGAGCCGCGCCCGAAATCGGTGCCTTCGTCCAGCACCTTTCCTGCGACCGCCTGCCAGACCGACGGGGCCAGCCGCAGGTTCAAAAACCCCGGCCCCGCCACATCGGCAGCGGTGATCCGTGCATCCGCCAGCAGTTTTGCCGCCAGCGCATCGGCGATGTCACGCGGTTTCATCTTGGCAGGTTTGGCCAGCACCATTGCAGCATTGGTTGCCATATCTCCGTGGGCCGCATCGCGTGGCGGCTCTGCGGTGATCGGGTCAAAATTCAGCCCCGCAGGCAGGTCGCCATCGCGGACCATGCTGTCAAGCGTATCGATAATCAGGCTGCGAATTTGGGCAAAAATGTTCATGGCAGGGTTCCTTCGTTCCGGCCCGTGTATCATTTGGGCGGGGGCAGTCAATTGCATGCAGACCTGAAGGCGCGGACCAGTCTAGCCGATCAGCCGTGCATGCTCTGCATAGGCAAAACGGTCCGTCATTCCGGCGATATAGTCACAGACCATCCGCGCCAGTGTGGTCCTGTCTTGTGCCGCCTGCTCGATCTCGCGCGCCCAATGGCGGGGCAGCATATCCGGGTTTTCCAAGAACAGCGGAAACAGGTCTTCGACAATCTGTGTCACCTCGGCCCGCTTTTCCATGACCGACGGGGCGCGATACATGTGTTTGAACAAAAACGCCCTGATCTCGCGGATATCTCGCCACATCTGGTCGGAAAAGGCGATCACAGGCCGCCCCAGATGGCGGATGTCCTCGGCTGATGCCGCCCCTGAACCCTCAAGCAATGCCCGCGAGGTGTCGATCACATCCGCGACCATCACACCAAAGACCCGCCGCAAAGCCTCATGCCGGCGGCGGTAGCTGTCAGTATCGGGATAGAGCGTATCCACCTGCATATAGGCCGCACCCACCAAAGGCAGATCCATGATGTCGGCATCGGTAAACAGCCCCGCCCGCAGCCCATCGTGCAGATCGTGATTGTTATAGGCAATGTCATCGGACAATGCCGCCACTTGCGCTTCTGCACTCGCATGGGTGTGCAGTTCGAGATCATGCGCTGCGTCATATTCCTCTAGCGCATAGGGCAAGTCGCCCGTCACCGGGCCGTTGTGTTTGGCGATGCCTTCCAGCGTGTCCCAGGTCAGGTTCAACCCGTCAAAAGCCGCATAATGCCGCTCAAGCGAGGTCACGATCCGCAGCGCCTGTGCGTTGTGATCGAACCCGCCGTAGGGCTGCATCATGGCATGCAGCGCATCCTCTCCAGTATGACCAAAAGGCGTGTGGCCCAGATCATGCGCCAAAGCGACGGCTTCTGTCAGCTCTCCGTTCAGGCCCAAAGCCCCGGCGATTGTGCGCGCCACCTGCGCAACCTCAATCGAATGGGTGAGCCGCGTGCGGTAATAATCGCCCTCGTGTTCCACAAAGACCTGCGTCTTATGTTTCAGCCGCCGAAAGGCGCTGGCATGGATAATCCTGTCCCGGTCCCGCTGATAGCAGGAGCGAAAGGTACTTTCCTCTTCCCACACGCGCCGTCCCCGGGCACGGGCAGGATCAGAGGCATATGAAGCGCGCATTGCGGCTGGTCCTTGTGGCCTGTCCTTGGGACTTCTATATTGTAGTCACGCCGCGATGAAAACAGACCCTTCGGAGCACTGCCATGAACCTGCCCCCCCAAGTCACCCCCCGTGCGTTTGAGCGCCTTGCCGAAATCGGTGCCGCCGATCAGGGCAAGGCCCTGCGCGTCGCGGTTGAAGGGGGCGGATGTTCGGGATTTCAGTACGAGATTGACCTCGATACACCCAAGGACGACGATCTGGTGCTGGAAGGCGCGGGGCAGCGGGTTGTGGTCGATGCCATATCCCTGCCGTTCCTGACCAACGCGGTGATCGACTTTTCCGAAGAGCTGATCGGCGCGCGGTTCGTGATCGAAAACCCCAACGCGACTTCTGCCTGCGGCTGCGGTACGTCTTTCTCCATGTAGGCCGGGCGTCAGCCTGACTGCACACCACGCGTCATGCCCGCGCGGGCGAACCCTTCGAAAAATGCGTCGAATTTGTCGGTAGATTGCTCTGCCGCCTGTAAAACTTCGCGGCTGTGTTGGGGCATCTGAGCAATCACCCGGCCCCGCATCCCGCCCCAATCGGCAGATCGTTGTTTGCCAAGGTCGAAAAGACACGTCGACAAAGGCCGCAGAGCGCCAGCCAAGACTTGCGGCATCGCGAAATGCAGCATGTAGTTTTCCGGTACATTTTGGTCAAATACCTTGGTGCCCCGCACCAATTGCGCCCAGCCAGATACCAGAAAAAGGTGGTATCCATCCACCGCGCGGGCCGCATCTGCCTGTCCGGTCAGGGTGATTGCGTGATGCACCCGCGCGACCGCGTCGGTCCAAACCGCACTGGGTGTCTTGCCTGCAAAGGTCAGGGCTGTGCAAATCTCGGCCAGCAAATCAATATTCTGATCCAGATAGGCCAGGACCCCGGCAAACTCGAGACTGTTCAGCGCCGCATCGCTTAACTGGGGATCATAACGCCCATACCCTGACAGGTAGAATACGATATGAGTAAGCTCATAGGCGGCCTTTTTATTGGGCAGCGCAAAGGTTTCAGCGCGCTCGGTAAAGGCCCGCAATCTGGTGTCTAACGCACTCTGGCCCAAGGGCAAAACAGCCCCCCTGCGGGACAGCAAATATTGCGCTTCTGCCCGCTGCAAATCCGAAAGCTCAGCCTCCGGCAAACCTGCCTGCGCGACCCAACGGCACAAGGCAGCACCTTTGTTCGCGCCCATACCAAGGTCTTCGAGATCCAGACAGATCGACAGGAAAAACCTGTAATACTGTGGGAAAAACCGCAGCTTTTCTTCGATCTGGGCGTAGAAGTCGGCATAGACAGCCAGCGTTTCCGGATTAAGGATTTGGCCGGTCGCAGCCAGAACGCCCAAAAGCTCGGCGTTCTCTTTCAGCCAGAACACATCATCCGGGGCGTGCCGCCGGTTTGCCACAGCGTCGATCAGCAGGCTAACGCTTCCGGCGGGGTCTTGCAGCGCGGACGGCTGGGGGAAAGAGATCACATTGGACATTAAAGAACCTCGCGATGGAGCGGCAAAGTCGAAGGTCCGGCGGTGTACCGGACCTTCGCGGTGGATCACACGGATGTTGTGAACAACTCGGTCCGGTCGCCTGCTGCGACTTCTGATGTCGTGCTCAGCACAGATGTTGTGAACATCTCCACGGCATCACCCGCAGCCATGTCACATGCAGTCGGCGCAGAGCCGGAACTGAACATCTCGATGGCGTCTCCGGCCATCATGTCAGTGCCCGCCGCGATGGAGCCTGAGCTGAACATTTCAAGGCCGGCACCATTCTCGATGCTGGTTGTGAGAGAGACTTCGGAAGCAGGTGTCAGTGCAAGTGCGATCATTGTCAGTTTCCTTTTCAAACAAGTCTGAATGCAATCAAAAGTTGCATGACCATCACGATTGCCCGCTAAAAATGAATTGAAAACTCCCTAATTTCAGAAGCCGAATTTGAGCGCGATTTGTGCACATAAGAAGGCCGTAACAAGCGGGTGACTTTTCACTTGAACCGAAGCTGTCCACAGGCGGAAATTTTTCTTACCCACATGCGGATTTTTACGGTTAGAACGGTCAATGACCCGCCAAATACCACCCTTTAGTTGAATTTTTCGAATCGAATCGCCCTATGCGGCAGCGCCTTCTTGCCCCTCCGCCGCATATCCGCCATAGCGTGACAAAGCATAAAAGGGCCCGAAAAATGAAGATTGCGACCTTCAACATCAACGGCATCAAAGCCAGGATCGAAGCCCTTCCAAACTGGCTCGACACCGCGCAGCCGGATGTGGTTTTGCTTCAGGAAATCAAGTCGGTTGATGAAGCCTTCCCGCGCGAGGTTTTCGAGGACCGCGGCTATAATGTTGAAACCCACGGTCAGAAATCCTTCAATGGTGTGGCGATCCTGTCCAAACACCCGCTGGAAGATGTCAGCCGTGGCCTGCCCGGCGACGCAGATGACGAACAGGCCCGCTGGATCGAGGCTACCGTGATGGGCAAGCAGAATGCGCTGCGCATCTGCGGCCTTTACCTGCCCAATGGCAACCCGGCCCCCGGACCAAAATTCGACTACAAACTCGCGTGGATGGAGCGTCTGCACGCCCGCGCCACGGCGCTGCTTGCCGAAGAAACGCCATTTCTCATGGCGGGCGATTACAACATCATCCCCCAGGCCGAAGATGCCGCAACACCGGATGCTTGGCGCGAAGACGCGCTGTTCCGCCCCGAGGCGCGCGCGGCCTGGCGCAAACTGCTGAACATCGGCCTGACCGAAGCCTTCCGCGCCCGCACCCAGGGGCCCGGTCATTACAGCTTCTGGGATTATCAGGCCGGCGCCTGGAATCGCAACAATGGCATCCGCATTGATCATTTCCTGCTCAGTCCCACATGCGCTGACTTCTTGCGCGACTGTCAGATCGACAAGGACGTGCGGGGCGGCGAGAAACCTTCGGATCACGTTCCGGTCTGGGTCGAGCTCGACTTTTAAGCGAGCAGACCTGCCGACAATAGGTCAAGCGATACTCAGTATGGAGTCGGAACGCGTGCCCTTAGCGGAACGCCCTGGTCCCTACCGACCCGGATCTATGCTTCGAGTTCTGCGTCCCAGTACAGGAAGTCCATCCAGCTTTCGTGCAGGTGGTTCGGCGGGAATTTGCGCCCCATATTGCGCAGTTCTTCCGCACCGGGTTGGCGCGGGGATTTGCGCAGATGCAGCCCCGTCTGGTGCAGCGCCTTTGATCCTTTGCGCAAGTTACAGGGTGAACAGGCCGCCACCACATTCTGCCAGGACGTCACACCGCCATTCGCCCGAGGCACCACATGATCAAAGGTCAGATCCCCTTTCGCCCCGCAATACTGGCAGCGGAATTCGTCCCTCAGAAATAAATTAAAGCGCGTGAAGGCCACGCGCTTTTGAGGTTTGACATAATCTTTGAGGACAACGACCGAAGGGATTTTAAGCGCCACGGTCGGACTATGCACATAGTCATCGTATTCCGCCACGATATCGACCCGGTCCAGCCACTTCGCCTTGATCGCATCCTGCCAGGGCCAAAGCGACAGAGGGTAGTAACTCAGCGGCCGGTAATCGGCATTGAGCACCAAGGCCGGCCGATGCTTCAGCGCCCCCGGCTGTCGGGTAAATTCGGTTCTGAAATCGCCGTCCATATACTGCGCACCCCTGCCCGTTCAATGCGACTATATCTCGTGGTTTTGCTCTGGCAAGTCTTTGCGTGCCACAAGATGTCGCGGCCAAGAATAGGCGCTTAATATGACAGCGCTGTTACAGGCTGAGCTTGTCGCGCATAAAGGCCAGCGCCACGCTTAACCCGTCGGGGGCGATGCCATGCGCCGTGCCTTTCATGATATGGGCAAAGACATCCTGCCAGCCGGCTTCTTGCAGGGCTTCTGCGGCTTCGGGCAGGGATTGTGGCGGCACCACATCATCCTGATCTCCATGCACCAACAGGACGGGCGGACGCACCACGGCTTCTTCGGCCAGCGTTTCGGGTGACAACAGCCGTCCCGAAAAGGCGACGATTCCGGCCACCGAATCTTCGCGGCGTGGGGCCACATGCAGCGCCATCATCGTGCCTTGGGAAAAGCCGAACAACACGACCTGTTCGGGCAACACATCTTCATCCACCATCAATGCATCGAGAAAGGCGTTCAGATCGGCCACCGCCTGATCCATGCCACGCATGGATTCCTCCTCCGAAGACCCGTCAATCCAGGGGATCGGAAACCACTGATAGCCGTTGGGCATGCCCGGCACGTTTTCGGGCGCATCGGGGGCCACGAACATCGTATCGGGCAAATGTTCGGCCAGAGGATCGGCCAAACCAAGCAGATCGGCACCATTCGCCCCGTAGCCATGCAAAAAGACCACGATAGAGTGCGTTTCGCCCGATTTCGCCGCGCGGCGATCTGCATTCAGTACCCGTGTCATCCCAAACCTTCCCTGTTTTTCAAAATACGGTAGTAGGCAAAGAGTGCACGGGCCGCAACCGACCGCCACGGCGTCCAGTCGGCGGCCAGCTTTGCCAGTTCATCAGGCTTGGGCCGTTGCTTTAGCCCGAGCAGCGATTGAGCCGCCACCTGCAACGCCAGATCACCGGGCGGGAACATATCCGCCCGCCCCAAACAGAACATGATATAGATTTGCGCTGTCCACGGGCCGATCCCCGTGAGCGCCGTTAACCGGTCATATACCTCGGTATTCTCAAGCCCTTGCAGTGCTTCGTATTCAACTTCGGCATTGGCCAACAGCAACGCATAGCGTGCCTTGTGCCGACTTAGCCCAGCCGCACGCAGTCCATCGTCCCCTGCCGCGCGCACGGCATCCTCATCGCGCAATCCTTGCTGCGCCAGACGCGCCCTGATCGCATCTGCCGACGCCACACTGACCTGCTGGCTGATGATGATGTCCAGCAACCCCGCAAAGCCCCCCGGTTTCAGACGCAGCGGCAGCGGGCCTGTCTGTGCGAGCACGGGGGCAAAACGCGGCTCCGTCCGCGCCAACCATGCAGCACCTTCGGCCAAATCGTCCTGCGTGCGGATCAGATGAGACGCGTCGCTCAAAGCTGTGCCACCCAGTCCAAAGCGTCCTGAACGGACGAGACGACCTTCAATCCTGGCGGCAACGGCGGTCGGTCGATCAAAATCACCCGCAGACCAAGTGCAGCCGCGGCGTCAAGCTTGGGCCGGCTTGGTTTACCGCCCAGATTCCGCGCGATGAGCGTATCCACCTTCCGCGCTTTAAAGAGCGCGACTTCTGTCTCAACGGTAAAGGGCGGGTCTCCGAACACCAGTTCGACAAAGTCATAGGGCGCGGGGCGGTCATGCGGCACGGTCTGGCGCAGCATCAGACAAGCGCCGGGAAACGCAGCACATTCCGGCAGACTGGCCCAGCCCGTAGCAGAGAACACCCGCGCCCCGGGCGCGATCAAAGTCATGGCCGCCCGCACAGTTGCAGCCGAAACCCAGTTCGGGTTTTCGCCCAAATCCCAGGTGGGGCGTGACAGGCTTATAAAAGGCCGAACCAGCCGTATCGCGGCGGCATAGCCCGCATGCGTCAACGCCGCATCAAAGCCGTGGCTCGCATCGATCACGGCGCTTACCCCCGCCATTGCCTGTGCCACTCTGTCCTCCGTTACTTCCGCGCAAACCTCGAAGGGGACCGGCATCGGGTTGGCCCCGCGCGGCGGCTCTGACAGCAGCGCGTGAACGCGGTGACCCAGACCCTGCAGGGCCTGCGCAATCTGGCGTGCCTCTGCACTGCCTGCCAACAAAAGAACATCTGCCTGCTGCGTCATCCACCCGACTTTAGGCACCCTTTCCCCGACCACAACCCCGCATGCGCATCGGGGGCTTGCTCCTTTCGAAACGGGGCGCTACCCCTGACGCCAAGAAGGATACCCCGATGATTGATGACAGCCGCGCCAAGCGCAACGTAGCCGTTCTGGTCGCCGCCCAAGCGTTTCTTGGCAGCCAACTTCCCATGAATTTTGTGATTGGCGGGCTGGCGGGGCAACAGCTGTCGCCCAATGTCTGTCTGGCCACGCTGCCGATCTCGATGATCGTCTTCGGCTCCATGACGACCGCGCCCTGGCTTTCGACCCTGATGCAGAACCACGGGCGGCGTGCAGGCTTTCTGATGGGGGCCGCAGGCGGTCTTGCAGGGGCGATCATCTGTGCCTACGCCCTGAGCATCGCCAACTTCTGGGTCTTTCTGCTAGGCAGCTATCTGACAGGCATCTATATGTCTTCGCAGGGTTTTTTCCGGTTCGCGGCTTCTGATACCGCGTCGGATGCCTACCGGCCCAAGGCGATTTCCTATGTGATGGCGGGCGGATTGATCTCGGCTGTGATCGGGCCGCAGATGGTGTCCTTGCTGTCAGGGGGAGGAGACGCCACCGTGATGCGCTTTTTCCCCGTCTATGTCGCGGCGGCGGTGCTGAACCTTGTGGGTATGGCGCTGTTCTTCCTGCTCGATATCCCGAAGCCGCCGATCCCCGCGGTAGACGCCCCCAAGGGCCGCTCGCGGTGGGAGCTTTTGACCACACCGCGCATCGCAGTCGCGGTGATTTGCGCCATGGTGTCCTATGCGCTGATGAACCTTGTGATGACCTCCACGCCTTTAGCCGTGGTGGGCTGCGGGTTTTCCGTCGCCGATGCTTCCAACATTGTGACCAGCCATGTTCTGGCAATGTATGTGCCGTCGTTCTTCACCGGCCACCTCATCGCCCGCTTCGGGGTTGAGCGGATCATGGGGCTGGGCATTGCCATTCTGGCTGTGGCCGGACTGGTCGCGCTGCAAGACGTTGATTTGATGAACTTCTATGTCGCCTTGGTACTGCTCGGGCTCGGCTGGAACTTTGGCTTTATCGGAGCGACCAGCATGCTTGCCGGCGCCCATGCGCCCGAAGAACGGGGCCGCATGCAGGGATTGAACGATCTGTTGGTCTTTGGCGGCGTCACATTTGCCTCGCTTGCCTCAGGCGGGCTGATGAACTGCGCAGGCGGGGATGCGGCAACGGGTTGGGCGGCGGTGAACATCGCGATGATCCCGTTTCTGATGCTGGCGGGTGGATCGCTGATCTGGCTTGTGATGCGGCCCAGAACGGCTACGTCCTGATCCTACCAGCGCCCGGTCAGCGCCCGAAATCCAAGCCGCACACGGTCTGCCGCCACCGGATCCATCAGCCGTCCTTCTGCCACAGCCGAAGGGTCTGCCACTGCTTGTTTCAAAACCGGCAGAGCCGCGCCCACATGCAGCAGCGCCGCACCTGCCGCGCGTGACACAGAACCGCGCTGTGCCCGCGCCTGCGTGAGCCGCGCCAGCCCTTCAAGCGCCAGTGAGGCCACGCCAGCCGGTGTCCCATCCAGCAAGGGCACACGGCCCCGCGCTTCAAGCTCGGGGATCGCCAGCAACCATGCCGCCACGCCGCTGGCAAAGGCCGCCGCGCGCACCGTGGCTTCATCCGCCTCGCCTAGATTGCGGGCCGCAACCCACGTCAGGTGCCCTGCGGTCTGGTTCAGATAGCGGGCAAAGTGGCCCTCGTCTTCAAAGGCATCTTTGTAGATATCCCAACGCCTTGCAGCGATAAGTTCATCTAGCAAGATAGCATCGCCCGCGCCGATCACCGACGCCAGCGGCACCGTGACCTCATGCTTGCGCACCGGATCGCCTTGCGTAATTTCCTCGCAGGCATCGCGCCACCATTGCAGGCGCATCTCGGCGATCATCGGCTCTTGGGTAACCCACGGCGCACGGGCCACTTCGACATTGAACGCATAAAGCGGAAAGAGCACGCGCCGCGCGGCCACAGGTGCCGCCATTGCCGCGCGAAAGCGCAGCGGGTCGGCCCGCTCGACCAAGGTTGCGCAGGCGTTCATGTTGTCGTCAAAGCTCACCTTGGCCGCACGACGCTAAGCAAATAGCCGAACTCATCGCGGTGCGCCCGCCAGCAAGCCGCTTCTTCCTCGGCCTCATCCAGTACAGCAGTCAGATCCGCATCGGCACCCGGCCGTAATGCCGCGATTCTCGCGTCGATGGGCCGAAAATACGCCTCCCACGCTGCGTCGGACAGAATTCGCGTTTCCACTGTCTCGTACCCTGCTGCAGTGATCTGCGCTGCAATGCCTGCCGCATCGGTCATGCCGGGGTATTGCGCCTCCCAAAGCGCCTTTGGTCGTTCAGAGGGGGCATCGGTGAACCAGCAGACTTCGGAAAAGGCAACAACGCCCCCCGGCTTCAGAGATTTCCGCCATGCGCGCAGTGCCTGTTCTACGCCCATGAAATAGACCGCGCCGGCGCACCAGATCATATCGTAGCTGTTCATGATCCGCGCCATGTCTGCTTGCAGCAGCGTGACGCGGTCGTCCTCGCGCCAGTCGCGCCGCGCCGCTGTCACGAAGGATGCGGTTTTATCCAATGCGGATACATGGCCCTTCGGGGCCGCCTGTAGCAGTGCCGCAATATCGCCACCCGGACCACAGGCCACATCGGCGATCTGGGCGGTGGGTGACAGGTTCGCAACCTTTGCCGCCCAAGCCACATCCGCCGCCTCGCCCGGCCCCTCACGGGGCAGATCGCTGTGTAAGGTAAAAAAGGCGGCCATTGGATCAGAACTCATTGAGAAAACCTTCGATGACCGCCGCTGTTTCAGGCGCGTTTACGATATCGAGATGGCCGACCCCGTCGACCAGCACATACTGGCCCTTGTCGGTGGCACCGGAAAGGCTCGCCTCGTATGCGGTGGCAACGAATGCTTCATCCGCAGTACCGGCAATCAGCACGAACGGTGGCAGTTTGGCTACATCACCGAGGTAATCCCCGCGCGGGGCAAAGCCGGTGTTCAGGCGGTAGGAATAGCGGGTGGTCGCCGTATCGCCCAAGGGGCCGTCCAGCACCACCTGTGGCATCCGAAACTGCATGATTGTCAGGTGGTTCAGGGCCGTGATCTTGACGGTGTTCAGCATGCTAAGTCCGATGATCCGGCGCAGCAGCGGGTTGGACCAGCCACCCGCATCGGGCCGCATGGTGGGCGCGTTGTGCTTGAGGAACGGTGCCAACAGCACCGCACCGTCAATCAGGTCGCGATGCACACCGCCTGCAAACCGAACGACCAGACCGCCGCCTGATGAATGGCCTCCCAGGATAACCTTTTGGCCCGGTTTCGCTTGCGCCGTGATCAGATCGGCCAGATCATCCTCGAACTGGTCGATATAGTCGATGTCGCCGCGCCGTCCCGGCTGCGTGCCATGACCGCGCAGATCGGGCACCACCACATCTGCAGTCGCACTGAGTTGCCGTGCCAGACCGTCAAATTGCATCCCGTGCCAGCCGGAGCCATGCACCAAGACCAGTAGCGGCGCATCGTCTTGCAATGATGGGTAGAACCGCACCTGTACCTCGTAGCCATCACGCATGCGAACGCTGCTCAACGCTTGGGGTTCGGGGCGATCAGTGTCCAGCGTGCCGGTGAAATTAAGCCCGTCGCCAGGCGGCAGATCGGTGGGGCGTTGCGACAGGATCAGGCCCACGGCAATAAGCAGCGTGACGAGTATCGAAGTCCCGACGAATATGAGCACTTTACCGATCACAGCTCACGCCCCTTCAAGTCGCGGATCAGTTTCCAGCGGATTGCGTCCAGCAGCGCCTCAAAGCTCGCGTCGACTATGTTTGCACTGACGCCCACGGTGGACCAGCGCTGCCCCTGCCCGTCCTCGCTGTCGATGATGACGCGGGTCACGGCCTCGGTGCCGCCTTGGGTGATGCGCACTTTGAAGTCGACCAGCCGCATGTCCTCGATCAGCGCGGAATACTGACCAAGATCCTTGGCCAGTGCCTTGGCCAGCGCGTTCACCGGGCCACGGTCACTGCCTGCTTCGTCCATGCTTTCGCTGACGGACTGGCGCTTTTCACCATCGACTTTGACCACGACCACCGCCTCGGACAGACTGACCATCTGGTCGTATTTGTTTTTGCGGCGCTCCACGGTGACGCGGTATCGTTTGACCTCGAAATACTGGGTTAACTGCCCCAGCACCTCGCGGGCCAGCAGTTCAAAGCTCGCCTGCGCGGTGTCATAGGCATAGCCCTCCGCTTCGCGTTCCTTGACCCGCTGCAAAATCTCGCCCAGCGCCGGATCGTCCTTGGCCACTGCCAGCCCCGCTTCGGTCAGGCGTTTGCGCAGATTAGACTGTCCGGCCTGATTGGACATCGGGATGATGCGGGCATTGCCGACCAAGGCGGGGTCGATGTGTTCATAGGTTGTGGGATCTTTGGCAATGGCGCTGGCATGCAGACCGGCTTTATGCGCAAAAGCCGATGCGCCCACGAACCCCGCCTGTTTCTGCGGCACGCGATTGAGGATTTCATCCAGCATCCGGCTGGTGCGTGTCAGCCCTTTCAGAGCGTCTTGCGTAATGCCGGTTTCATAGCGGCTGGCATAGGGTTCTTTCAGCAGCAGGATCGGGATCAGCGCTGTCAGATTGGCATTGCCACAGCGTTCGCCCAAGCCGTTCAGCGTTCCTTGAAGCTGCCGCGCTCCTGCGTCGATGGCCGCCAGCGTGCAGGCGACCGCATTTTCGGTGTCGTCGTGGGTGTGGATGCCCAGATGATCGCCGGGAATACCTGCGGCAATCACCTCAGCCGTAATCGCGCCTACCTCTGCAGGCAGCGTCCCGCCGTTGGTGTCGCAAAGCACGATCCAGCGCGCGCCCGCCTCGTACACAGTTTTCAGGCAGGACAGAGTATACTCAGGATTGGCCTTGTAGCCGTCAAAGAAATGCTCCGCATCAAACAGCGCCTCGCGCCCGCTTGCCACCAAATGCGCCACGCTTTCGCGCAACAGGGTGAGGTTTTCCTCCAGCGTAATACCCAGCGCAGTGGTGACGTGGAATTCATGGGTCTTGCCCACGATACAGACCGACGCCGTGCCCGCATTCAACACAGCAGCCAGCACATCGTCGTTCTGCGCCGAAATGCCGGGGCGTTTCGTCATGCCAAAGGCGGTCAGCTTGGCGCGGGTTGCGGGTGCCGCATCAAAAAAGGCATTATCGGTAGGGTTCGCCCCCGGCCAACCGCCTTCAATGTAGTCCACGCCGAGTTGGTCAAGCGCCACCGCGATCTGCTGCTTTTCCTCGGTCGAGAATTGCACGCCTTGCGTTTGCTGCCCGTCACGCAGAGTTGTGTCATAGAGGTAAAGGCGCTCTTTGCTCATACATCCCTCCCGGCGGCGGGGTAGGACTGAACTTGTTGCGGCCCGTTCACAGCACACCCTCCAGCGCTGCGCGGTCAAATCCAGCTGGCGCGGTCAGCTTCACGCCATCCTTGCTCATCTGCACCTCAATGCCCAGCGCGATAAGCGCGGTCTTGATCCGGTCCACTTCGGAGAAATCCTTGGTCTCCATGGCTGTCACCCGCGCATCGCTCAGGAAGGCCTCAACGTCTGTCAGATCGAAAGCCTGCTCCACCGCCCAATCGGGAATCTTGCTGTCCAGCAGCCCCAGCAAGGCCAGTGAACCGCGCAGGCCAGCGATGTCATTCTCGGCACTCAGGCGGTGACATTCCGTCAACACCCCATGCGTGTTCAGATCATCGCCCAAAAGCGTCAGAACGCTTTCAGGCGGGGTTCCGGTCTCTAGACCTGCCACCTGCGTATACCATTTGCGCAGGGTCTTTTCCGCCTCCTCGCGCTTCTTTTCGGTCCAGTCCATCGGTTTGCGGTAATGCGTGCTGAGCATGACAAAGCGCATCACCTCGCCCGGCACGCCCTGATCCAGCAGGTCGCGCACGGTAAAAAAGTTGCCGAGTGATTTGGACATCTTCTTGCCCTCGACCTGCAACATCTCGTTGTGCAACCAGACGTTGGCAAAGCTGTGCCCCGCGCAGGTCGATTGCGCTATTTCATTCTCGTGGTGCGGAAAGGTCAGATCGTTGCCACCGCCGTGAATGTCGAAGGCCGTGCCAAGCAACTCATGCGCCATGGCGGAGCATTCGATGTGCCAACCGGGGCGGCCTCTGCCCCACGGGCTGTCCCAGCCGGGCAAGTCATCGGGCGAAGGTTTCCACAGGACAAAATCCATAGGGTTGCGCTTGTAGGGGGCCACCTCGACCCGCGCACCTGCGATCATGTCGTCAACAGTGCGGCCCGACAAAGCGCCGTAGTCCTTGTAGCTGTCCACAGCAAAAAGCGCGTGACCCTCAGCGGCATAGGCATGGCCCGATGCGATCAACTGCTCGATCATGGCGATCATCTGGGCAATGTACTGCGTGGCGCGGGGTTCCTGCGTGGGGCGCAGCGCCCCTACGGCGTCCATATCCTCGTGATACCAGGCGATCGTCTCGTCCGCGCGCTCTGAGATCAACTGTTCAAGCGTGCCTTCCGCCCCGGCCGCCTTGCGCTTTTGCGCGGTCTCGTTGATGCGGTCGTCTACATCGGTGAAATTGCGCACGTAAGTAACGTGATCCGGCCCATAGACATGCCGCAACAGACGGTAAAGCACGTCAAACACAATCACAGGCCGCGCATTGCCCAGATGCGCCCGGTCATAGACTGTCGGACCACAGACATACATCCGCACATCATCCTTGGAAATCGGAGTGAAACCCTCTTTCCGGCGGGTCTTTGTGTTGGTCAGTCTGATCGGCGTCATGGCGTCTTCCTTGCGCAAAGCTGGCGCGGGCTTGCCACATATCTATCAGGATGAAAACGACATGAAGGACGACCCGCGAGATAATTCTCAGCCGGAAATGGGACAAATATTCGTACACATCATCTGGGTCATGGCGTTTTGGTAGCCTGCCCAAGGCTGAGCGGTCAACAGTTGATTGACAATTGCAGGTCGCTCTGCGCCCCTGCGCCCAATTTGGTAAGGAGCAAGGTCATGCAAGCATCACAGCGGATTGGGAACATTCTGGGCGGTGGGTCAGATGGATGGGACGTATTCAACAAAGCCCGTGCCATGATGGCTGTTGGCACGCCGGTGACCGAACTGACCATCGGGGAGCATGACATCCGAACCGCAGCCCCGATCCTTCAGGACATGCACCGTGCAGCGCTGGCAGGGCACACTGGCTATGCCGCCATTCCGGGGGTGCAGGCGCTGCGCGAGGCCGTCGCGGCCCGGATACAGGCGCGGACTGGTATTGAGACAAAGCCGGAGAACGTGATGATCACACCGGGCGGTCAATCCGCGCTTTTCGCCAGCCATATCGCAGCCTGCGACCCTGGCGACCGGGCGCTCTATATTGATCCGTTCTATGCCACCTACCCCGGTACCATCCGGGGTGCCGGTGCCGAACCGGTCTGTGTGCAGGCCCATGCAGCAGATGCCTTTCAACCGCGCAGTGCCGACATCGCTGCTGCAGCAGAAGGTGCCAAAAGCCTGCTAATCAATACGCCCAATAATCCGACCGGGATTGTCTATTCCCGCGCCACACTAGATGGCATCGCAGAGGTCTGCAAAGACCACGACCTTTGGCTGATCTCGGACGAGGTTTACGACACCCAGGTTTGGGAGGGCGAACACCTGTCGCCCCGCGCCTTGCCTGACATGGCCGAACGGACGCTGGTTGTCGGTTCCATGTCGAAATCCCACGCTATGACCGGTTCGCGCATCGGCTGGATCGTGGGCCCCGAGCCGATGATCGATGATCTGATCAACCTCGCGACCCATACGACCTACGGCGTGCCAGGCTTTATTCAGGACGCTGCTCTCTTTGCACTGCGCCAAGGCGACGCCTTCGAAGCCGAAATTGCAGAGCCGTTCCGCCGCCGCCTTGCCCTTGCTTACAAAGTGTTGGCCGGTCAGAACGCTGTGAGCGCTGTGCCTGCGCAGGGTGCCATGTATCTGATGCTGGATATTCGCAGCACCGGCATGAGCGGCGAGGAATTTGCGCTTGCCCTACTTGATGCGCACCACATTGCCGTAATGCCGGGCGAAAGCTTTGGACAGGCCGCCGCGGGTCATCTGCGCGTTGCTATGACGGTCGATGATGCCGCGTTCGAAGCGGCGGTGAAGACGCTTTGCGACTTCGCCGCTGGTCTTCAGACGAAAGCCTGAACCCAAAGAAAAAGGCCGCTGCGCTGTTGCGCAACGGCCTTGTTGTCTAATCTCAACGAAGCGGAGATCAGAAGCGGAGTGAACCGCGCACGTTGAATGTTGTCGCATCCACATCTGCACCCGACACGTCACCGATGTCGTTGAACTGGTGGTGCAGTACTTCGGCACCGACCATGTAGCGGTCAGAGATCTTGTAAGAGACGCCGACACCTGCAAATGCACCGTCTTCGCTGTCACCGGAGACTTCTGCTGCTGCATAGCCTGCTGTTGCGTAGACCAGTGTGTTGCCGAGGTCGTAGCCGCCTTTCAGTTTCAAGCGAGCAACAGATTCAAGCTCTGCCAGACCGTCATTCAATTCGACGTCTGTTTTGTCATAGTCGACTTCACCGCCGACGACCCAATCACCGAAATCATAGTCATAACCGGCGTGGAAACCGTAGCTGCCGTTGTCACCGTCCAGATCATCGGGACCGTCTACGTCAGCATAGCCCAACTGCAGACCAGTGTAGAAGCCGGTCCAATCACCGCTTACCACCATCGGGGCAGGCTCAATGACCGGTGTTTCTACAACTGGATCAGCCAGGCTGCCCGCATATACGGCACCGCCAAAGGATGTTGTTGCAATCACGCCAAGGGCGGTGAGTGTTTTGTAATGTGTCATAAGGTCTGCTCCTGTTTTTACCATTTGACTGTCGGGCAGCACTGCGATGTGCGGCCCTCATAGCGAAGTAATGCGAGAGATAGGTATTAGGTTCCGAATGCAAAGGGATCGAGTTTTCGATGGGCCAATTTTTGCGAAGCCATCATTTAATCGGCAGGAACCAGCCGACATCAAAGCGCGAAAAGCCCTTGTTTTGCTGCACTTGCATCCGTCGCAAACAGACGACCGTGGCGTAAATGGAACAGAACGGACCCTATCTGCCCGACACTATGGAACCAAAGGAACACTTGATGACGCCAGACATCTGCATCATTCGAAGGGTCAGCCGCACGATTGGCGCGGACCGAGGTCTTGCGGCACGGGGCAGACCGGAACGGCTTTGAAACCGCACTTTTTCTATTTTCAATTTTGAACCGGATCCGACCCATGACAGATCAAACCCCAATCCGCAGCGGTGGCCGTGCCGCCCGGCGCGCGGCCCGTGCCGCCCCCCTTGCCGATCATATGCGGCCTATCCGCCCAGGCATGACCGGCGGTCGCTTCAATCCTCTGAGCGATATAGATGTGCAGGCGATCCATACTGCCGCCCTTGAAGCGCTGGAAACCATCGGCTTGGCTGATGCGCCACCTTCTGGTGTGGCGTATCTGACAGGCGCAGGGGCCGTTCAAGGCACGGACGGCCGCATCCGCTTTCCCAGCGCGCTGGTGGAAGACACGATTGCGCGTGCCAACCGCTCCGTCACGCTGTGCGCCCGCGACCCTGCATATGACCTGGACCTGTCCGGCAGCCGGGTGCATTACGGCACTGCTGGCGCGGCTGTGCATCTGGTAGACGTCGCAGACAACAGCTACCGCGAATGTGGCGTGCAGGATCTGCACGATGCGGCCCGGATTGCAGACCGGCTGGACAACATCCATTTCCTGCAACGGCCCATGGTCTGCCGCGACATCCCTGACAACCGCGAGATGGACCTCAATTCGATCTATGCCTGCTGTACCGGCACGATGAAACACATCGGCCTGTCTTTCACCGATCCATCTTACGTCAAGGACGCGCTGGAGATGCTGCACATGATCGCAGGTGGTGAAGAAAAATGGCGCGAACGGCCTTTCATTTCGAACTCCAATTGCTTTGTCGTGCCGCCAATGAAATTCGCCACAGAATCCTGTCAGGTGATGGAGGCCTGCATCGAGGGCGGCATCCCTGTTTTGCTGCTGTCGGCTGGGATGGCCGGGGCAACGGCTCCATCGACTGTCGCAGGTGCCATCGTGCAGGCCGTGGCTGAATGTCTGGCGGGTCTGGTATATGTGCAAGCGGTCAAACCCGGCCATCCGGTAATTTTTGGCACATGGCCCTTTGGTCTGGACCTGCGCACAGGCGCGATGACCGGCGGTTCCGGCGAACAGGCGCTGCTGTCTTCGGGCTGTGCACAGATGCATCGGTTCTACGACCTGCCTGGAGGTGCGGCGGGCGGCATTGCCGATGCCAAGATGCCCGATATGCAGGCCGGATGGGAGCAGATGTGCTCGAACGTCATGGCCGGACTGTCAGGCTGCAACATGATCTACGAAGCGGCGGGGATGCATGCCTCCCTTTTGGGCTTTTGCCACGAGTCGCTCATTCTGGGGAACGATCTGATCGGACAGGCCATGCGCTGTGTGCGGGGGATTGAGGTGAACGAGGAAACGCTGGCCGTTGATCAGATCCGGCACGTCTGCATGGGTGGACCGGGGCATTATCTCGGCACTGAACAAACGCTGAGCCGGATGGAGAGCGACCATGTCTATCCCGATCTGGCAAATCGGTCCTCACCCAAGGAATGGGAGGAGATCGGCAAGCCCGACCTCATCGCGAACGCCACGGCACGCAAAGAGGCAATCCTGTCGGATCACGCGCGCGCCCGCTTTGACCCAAAGCTGGACCAGGCGCTGCGCGCGCGTTTCAACATTCACTTACCGGCATAACGTATTTTGCGGCACAAGAAGGCCCGACAGAGAGAACTGCCGGGCCTTGGTGCTGCATAGGGTCCGGGCAAGACCCTTTGCCGCTTAACCTTTGTTTGCAGCGGGCATTAACCCTGCCTCTTGCGCGGCCTGCACTTCGCCATCGTCCAGCGATCCGTCGGCATTAAGATCCATCGCCGAGAACTGGTCCGTAGTCATATCAGGATAGACGGCCTGAACTTCAGCAACGCTGAGAATGCCATCGCCGTTGGCGTCCACTTCTGCGGCACCCGCGCCCATGGCATAGGCAGGCAGGCAGAGGGTTGTGATGGCGACTGCGGTCATTTTGAAAGTCTTGGTCATTTGGATACTCCCTTTCGAGGTTTTGCTCAAAGGCTTTGCTGCCTTCCCCCTGTCAGATGCGCGAAACCGGGATTGCATCCCTGCTCTACCCCAGACACGCGGAGGCTTGCCGATCCGGGCGGCGGGCGTGAGCCAGTGCCCGCCCAAAAAGAGTGGATGAGGCCCATCGGCGGAAATTCTCGCGCTGATTGAAAGTGCCGGACCTGTCATGTTGTCTCCGTCAACCGAGGGAGGTTTCGATGACTGCTATTGCTGATGTCGCGCAATTGCGCCCCAAACTTCTGCGCCGCGCGCGCAGGCTTGCCCCCAGTGCGGATGAAGCTGAAGACATGGCACAAGAAACGATATTACGTCTGTGGCAGGTGATGGCTGGTCCTGAAGAAGTCCTGCGGCCCGAGCATTATGCAATGGTCTTGCTGCATAACCTTGCCCGCGCCCGCTGGCGTGGCCGCCGCCCCACCGAAGAACTGACCGATGATATGGCACAAACGGTGCCGCTGGCCCCATCGCGCATTGCCTGCACCGAATTGCTGACCGCGATCAAAAGACTGCCTGAAGAGCAAGCGGCAATCATGCGGCTTGTGATGGCGGGAGAGACCAGCCCGCGCGTGCTTGCCGATCGGTTGGGCGTGCCGCGCGGCACCGTGATGTCGCGGTTGGGCCGTGCGCGGGCGCGGCTACGTGAAGAAATGGCGCTTGAGGGGTCTGTCGCGGAATTACTGTAGGTCAGCGCCTGAAGCGTCTGTTGACTGGAGGCTCTGCCTCCAGACCTCCGCGGGATATAAGGCCAAAAAGAGAAAGGGGATGGGATTGTGGTACGGACTGGCGCAGATGCGATTAACAGCGCACAACGGGCCTGCGGAAGCGGACCTTATCGCAGTATTTCGCTGACATTGCTTTCACTTAGGGCGGTTTGCAAACGGTCCCGGTTTCATTTGCAAAGGCAACGTCTGTGGCCTTTGCTCCTGACAAAAGAAGAAAGGGAGAGCCGGAGCTCTCCCTAGTTTCGCCGTTCAAGCTCCATTTGTTAACCGCTCGGTACTTGTTTTGCCTGCGGCCTGAACGTCGTACAGAGCGAACGCATCCGCTCCGTGTCTCGTGCCCCGGCTTGGCCGGGGCTGCGGAGTGGCGGCAGTCGTTCGCTTGCGAACGATGAGAGCCACCCCTTCTCAGTAAAGGCATCCAAAGTGCCTTATTGGTCCGGGCAGTGCGCCAAGCGCCCTGCCTATCTCCGCCAGAAAAGACGCACCTGTGTCAGCCCTTCGGCGGATATGGGTCCTTTCCGTAAGTGTTACGTTCCCGAATTTGACCATTGCGGCCTTGAAGAAACGCTTCGGAGCCCCGGCTGCGCGCGAGTCCACGGGCGCTGTCCCAAGCCTCCGCTTGCGTAGCGTGCAAGCTAGCGGCTCGCTCGGAACCTTCGGTCTGCACAGCCCATTGCCCATCAGACCTTGGCGAGGTCCACACGTTTTTCGATTTGGACATTAGTTGTCCTCCTAGTTACCCACATTCTACCCCCAGGTAGCACATTTGTTGTGGGTGTTTCTCAGTACGCTATTGATCCGCGATCTCGTCCATGGTCTCCGTTTTCTCATCGACCTATGAAGGCCGAACTCGCTTTTCCCGCAGCGTACTAGGCTATGCGGGAAGGGCGCTAGGGGGTGGCGCTGCAACGTCGCCCCCAACCCTCAATCCTTTAGCTACACCCGGACGTCCCGCCACAGGTGTTGCACTTCATGCACGTCCCGTTGCGCACCAACGTGTAGTTGCCGCATTCGCCACAGGCCTCGCCCTCATAGCCTTGCATCTTGGCCTTTGTGCGGGCGTCGATTGACACGGAACCCGAAGCAACCGCGGTGGTTGAGGATACTGCAACTGACATGTTGCCTGTCTCCATCCCCGGCGCGACCGCTACGCTGTCCATGCCGCCTTGCAACAGGACCAGTTCCTGCGGCGGGCGATTGCGCAGGTAGCCGCTTGAGCTGATCTGCTTGAGCACTTCAAGTGACCGGGTCGCTGCAGTTTCAGAGAGTTCAGCCACATTGCCGACGTTCTCGACTTCTTCGCCCTTGCCCAGATCGTCGAATGTGGCCCCTTCGGGTTTCACATGCGCCAGATCGGTACGGTCGAGGTAGGAAACAGCCAGCTCGCGGAAGATATAGTCGAGGATCGAGGTCGCGTTCTTGATGCTGTCGTTGCCTTGGACCATGCCCGCAGGCTCGAACTTGGTGAAGGTGAAGGCATCGACGAATTCTTCGAGCGGCACGCCGTACTGAAGACCAACAGACACCGCGATAGCGAAGTTATTCATCATGGCGCGGAAACCCGCCCCTTCCTTGTGCATGTCGATGAAGATTTCGCCCAGCTTGCCGTCTTCGTATTCGCCGGTGCGCAGATAGACCTTGTGACCGCCAACGTTTGCCTTTTGCGTATAGCCTTTTCGGCGCTGTGGCATCTTTTCGCGACTGCGGTTGATCACTTCTTTGACGACGATCTTTTCGACGATCTTTTCGGCCAGCACAGCTGCTTTTTCCTGCGTTGAGCCGGATTCGAGCACTTCTGCTGCTTCATCGTCGTCCTCGACCAAAGATGCAGCCAAAGGCTGGCTGAGTTTGGAGCCATCCCGGTAGAGTGCATTCGCCTTGATGCCCAAGGACCAGCTGAGCTCATAGGCTTTCTGGCAGTCTTCAATCGTTGCATCGTTCGGCATGTTGATCGTTTTCGAGATCGCCCCGGAGATGAAGCTTTGCGCCGCGGCCATCATGTAGATGTGGCTGTTGACGGACAGGTAACGCTTGCCCTTCTTACCACAGGGGTTGGCACAGTCGAAAATGCTGTAGTGCTCTTCTTTTAGGTGCGGTGCCCCTTCGAGGGTCATGGTGCCGCAAACGTGGTCATTGGCTGCGTCGATGTCCGCCTTGGAGAACCCGAGTGACTTCAGCAGATCAAAGGTCGGATCGTTCAGCTTGGCCGCAGGGATGCCCAGCACTTGCGTGCAGAACTCTTCGCCCAGCGTCCACTGGTTGAACACGAAACGGATATCGAAGGCTTGCGCCAATGCCGCGTCGACCTTTGCCAACTCGTTGGGGCCAAAACCATGACCCATCAGCGTGGTGTGGTTGATACCGGGCGCATTGCCGATGGTGCCGTGGCCCACAGCGTAGCCGACGATCTCTTCAATCTGCGCGGAGCCGTAGCCAAGCTTTTCCAGAGCTGCTGGAACACTTTGGTTGATGATCTTGAAGTAACCACCGCCCGCGAGTTTCTTGAACTTTACCAGCGCGAAGTCAGGCTCAATCCCTGTGGTGTCACAATCCATCACCAGACCGATGGTGCCCGTCGGCGCGATGACAGATGTTTGCGCGTTGCGGTACCCATGTACCTCACCCAGCTTGATCACCTCGTCCCAGCAGGACATGGCCACATCGACCAGACCCGGCTGTGGGCAATTCTCATGATCCAGCGGGACGGGCTTGATTGCCAGCTTTTCGTAGCCCGTGGCATGACCGTAAGCCGCGTTGCGGTGGTTGCGCATGACGCGCAGCATATGGTCGGCATTCTTGGCGTGACCGGGGAAGGCCCCCAATTCACCTGCCATCTCGGCTGACGTGGCATAGGCGACACCGGTCATGATTGCGGTCAGCGCTCCGCAAAGCGAGCGGCCTTCATCGCTGTCATAGGAGTAGCCCATGTTCATCAGCAAGCCGCCGATGTTTGCATAGCCCAGGCCAAGCGTGCGGAAGTCATAGGACCGCTGTGCGATTTCCTTGGACGGGAACTGCGCCATCATGACGGAGATTTCCAGCGTCACGGTCCAGAGGCGCGAGGCGTGCATATAGTCTTCGACGTTGAACACACCGTCTTCGAGGAAGGTCAGCAGGTTCATGGACGCAAGGTTGCAGGCCGTATCATCCAGGAACATATATTCGGAACAGGGGTTTGAGCCGCGGATTGCGCCGTCTTCGGGGCATGTGTGCCATTCGTTGACGGTGTCGTGGTACTGGATGCCCGGATCGGCACAGGCCCATGCGGCGTGGCCCACCTGCTCCCACAAGTCGCGGGCGCGAATCACTTTGGAGGCTTTTCCGGTGACGCGGTCGATCAACTCCCAATCGGCGTCCTTCTCGACAGCTGTCAGGAATGCGTTGGTCACTCGGATAGAGTTGTTGGAGTTCTGGCCAGAGACCGAATTGTAAGCCTCGCTATCCCAGTCTGTATCGTATGTCGGGAATTCGATGCTGGTGTGGCCCTGCTTGGCGTAGTCCAGCACGCGCTTGACGTATGTCTCCGGGATGGCGACCTTTTTGGCGTCGCGGACTGCGGTTTTCAAACCGGGGTTCACGGCGGGATCATATGCGTCGGCCTCGGCACCGTCCCATGCCTTGATGGCCGCAAAAATCGCGTTCAGCTTTTGCTCGTGCATCTTGGAGCCTGCGACGATGGACGCCACTTTCTGCTCTTCCAGCACCTTCCAGTTGATGAAGTCTTCGATATCGGGGTGGTCCGCATCAACAATCACCATCTTGGCCGCACGGCGCGTGGTGCCGCCGGACTTGATGGCACCCGCTGCACGGTCGCCGATTTTCAGGAAACCCATCAGGCCCGAGGATTTACCGCCACCTGACAGCTTTTCACCTTCACCGCGCAAGCTGGAGAAGTTGGTGCCTGTCCCGGAGCCGTATTTGAACAGACGCGCCTCACGCACCCAAAGGTCCATGATACCGCCGTCGCCAACCAGATCGTCTTTGACCGACTGGATAAAGCAGGCGTGGGGCTGGGGATGCTCGTAAGAGGATTTGGAGCGAGTCAACTTGCCGGTCTTATAATCCACATAGTGGTGGCCTTGTGCAGGACCGTCGATACCGTAGGCCCAGTGCAGGCCGGTATTGAACCACTGTGGCGAATTGGGTGCGCCGCGTTGGGAGGCAAGGATGTGGCGCATTTCATCGTAATAGGCCTGAGCGTCGGCTTCGGTGGTGAAATAGCCGCCCTTCCAGCCCCAATAAGTCCAGGCGCCGGCTAAGCGATCAAACACCTGCTTGGAAGAGGTCTCGCCGCCCATAGTGGCACCTTCAGCCGGGACCGAACGCCACAGGAACTCGGGCACACCCTTTTCCTTCACCTTTTTCAGCGCAGAGGGAACGCCGGCTTTGCGGAAATACTTCTGTGCGATCACGTCGCTTGCCACCTGGCTCCAGCTGGAGGGCACTTCGACATCGTCCAGCTTGAAGACCACGGACCCATCAGGATTGCGGATCTCTGAAACAGTGGTGATGAAATCCAGCTCTGCGTATGCGTCTTTGCCCGCGGTGGTAAACTTACGTTCGATCTTCATTATGCTGCCTCTTGCATTTCAAGTGCCTAAACCAAAGGTCCGTTTACACACACGGCCCTCACCCTTTTTTACCCATCGGCGCACAAACGATATGACACCACCCTTTCGCCAGCGGGTGCCGTTTTATGCAGTTTCGACTTGTAGATACGCCTTAAACCTGCCTGTGCGCCGGGACGCGCCTTCGCAGCGTTGACCACTACATGTTGTGGCGTCATCCCCGGACTTGCACAACCTGACGTATTTGGACCTATCCGGTCAAAGGTTTTTTTAACAAATTTCGGCATTCTTTTGGTTGACGCAGCATTGGTTTTTGGCGTGGCGACACCTCGCCCGATTCAACTGGTTAATATCCACATGGTGGATATCTGTCCGGGCGTATTGGCACCCCCGGAATAAACCAAACATTTCGGCAGGTTTACCTGCAGTGGCTCACCCGATAGATGAACTTATCCACAGGGAACCGGTGCATAAGCCGACGTAAAACAAGACGGGCAAAAATTTTGAGCACGGGCTCCGTTTTGCATAAATCTGCAACATATCTCCGGACAAACTAGAGAATCGGCGCATAGAATTTAGGCATTTCCCACCACCCGAAGTGCGGCACAGGACCAAAGCCACCAGATATAGTGGCACAGTGGTGCGCACGCAGATGCAACCAAGGCGCAGGCAAGATCGCGCAACACGACGCATCATATTCTCGATGATTGAAAAGTGGTCGGAGCGAGAGGATTCGAACCTCCGACCCCCTGTACCCAAAACAGGTGCGCTACCAGGCTGCGCCACGCTCCGACTGCGGCCTCTTTAGCCACAGTTTATCGGAATGAAAAGCCCTAGATTGGTGAATCCTGCGCGAAGCTGCAACGCGCCCAAAACAACAGCCTTAACAGGGCCATGCGGGCGCATAATCTGCATGGGCCGGATGGCGCACTTGCGTTCCCGCATCAATGCCAAGGCGCTGGGCCAGCCCCCCGTTGATTTCAAGCACCGTCAGAATCGCATCGCCCCCTTCAATCGGGGTTTCATCCAAAGGCACGGCATTACTATGAATCCGCTGCACCACACCGGCGGCATCAATGAAGAGCATATCCAGCGGGATCAACGTGTTGCGCATCCAAAAGCTGGTCCGGCGCGGCGCGGCGTTCACGAAATACATACCGGCCGAGAGCGGCAGTTCGGTACGGTGCATCAGGCCCTGCGCCTGTTCGGCGGGGTCATCGGCCAATTCGACCTGAAACCGGGCCTTGCCCCAATCGCCGCGCAGCAGGACGGTATCCTCGCGGCAGGCCTCTGCCAACGTAACACTCGGAATCGCGCTGAAAACAAATGCAGCAGCAATCAGTCGTGCTGTGTGTCCGACGACTTGCTTAAAACGGTTTCCCACGCCTGTACCTCACCTGCCATTTTACCTCTGCTCCCGTCGATAACGCGCAAAGCAAGCGCTTCGCCCGGTTGCAGATCAGACAGACCCGACTGGCGCAGGATCTCGATATGAACGAAAACATCCTCCGGCTTGCCAAAGACATTGGCGAACCCGAATCCCTTGGCCTTGTCGAACCATTTAACGCGGGCAGGCTCCAACGGCACAGCGTGAAGCGTATCACTGTCCAGACCGTTCACATCCGGCAACCGCGCTGGGCTGCCCCCTTCGGGCGGGTGAATCGCTGTCACCTCCACCGCCTGCACACCGCGGTCGGTTTCCTGCACCAGCAAACAAATACCGGCACCATCCGCGACCGAGCTTTGGCCAAAGTTCCGCAACACATTGACGTGCAACAGAATATCCGGGCCGCCCGCTTCTGTTACGACAAAGCCGAATCCTTTGATCGGATCGAACCACTTAACAACGCCGGCCACCTCTGACCGCGCGTGGACAGGGTCTGAGCCTGCGAATCCCTCAATGCTCTTGTCTTCTGCCACGTGTCACCTTCGATCCGTCGATCATGTCTGTGTCGCTGTCCGGCTAAAAAGCACCGGCATTGCGCAGACCACTTCTATAACTTTTGAGTCATGGGTTCAGTCGTTGAACGTCCCACTCACTCCCTACTGATTTGCGCCGCCATTGAAAGCGATCGTGCAAACGATGCTCGCCATCGGCCCAGAATTCAATCTCTAAAGGCGTAATACGATATCCGCCCCAATACGGGGGCCGCGCCGGGTTGATCCCTTTTGTTGCCGTTACCTTGGCCACTTCGGCCATCAGTGCCGCCCGGCTTTTCAGCGGTTGGGACTGGCGCGAGGCCCAGGCGCCAAGCCGGCTTTGCAGCGAACGCGAGGCATAATATTCATCGGCCAATGGCCCGTCTTCACGGGTGACCAGCCCCCGCACGCGAATTTGGCGGCGCAGTGATTTCCAATGCACTACAAACGCGGCTTTGCCCGCGCTGTCCAACTCCTGGGCCTTTTGGCTTTCATAGTTAGTGTAGAATACAAAGGCTGCAGGCTCGATGTCTTTGAGCAAAACCATACGGACATTCGGCAAACCGTCGGCATCCACTGTTGAAAGCGCAATGGCATTGGGATCGTTAAGCTCGCTTTGCTCGGCTTCGGCCATCCAACTGCGTGCCAGTGTGAAAGGATCCTCGCCCGCGAATTTTCCTGAGCGCCCGGACATCATAACCCCATCATCGAATTAACACCCCGGCCCCCACTAAACACGCCACATCCCGGCACGTTGATATAGGCTATGTGATAAAACAAGTGACAACTTGAGACAACCTAAAGCTGCTGGGCGCGCTTTTGGTGCCGGTCCATGCGCGCCCATTGCGTAATCGACAGGCGTTTGTCCTCGCGGTGCAGTCTTGATGGCTTCAGCGCAATAGCCTAAACGAATTGGACAGAAGGCAATTAGAGTGGGCAGAGCATGGCTAACGACTTGATGCAGGGTAAACGTGGGCTGGTCATGGGGCTGGCCAATGACAAATCCATCGCTTGGGGCGTCGCGCGCAGCCTGGCCGACGCCGGTGCGGAACTTGCCTTCTCTTATCAGGGGGATGCGCTGAAAAAACGCGTCGACCCGCTGGCCGCTTCTTTGGGCAGCGATATTGTCCTGCCCTGCGATGTGGGCGACGAGGCATCTATAGATGCGCTCTTTGACGGCTTGAAAGAGCGTTGGGGCAGCATTGATTTTATCGTTCATGCCATTGGTTTTTCCGACAAAGGCGAGCTGCGAGGCCGCTATGTGGATACCAGCCGCGGCAATTTCGCCATGTCGATGGATATCTCGGTCTATTCCTTTACCGCAGTGATGCAGCGCGCGGAAAAGATGATGACGCCGGGGGCAAGTGCTCTGACCCTGACGTATTACGGTGCCGAAAAGGTCATGCCGCATTATAACGTGATGGGCGTGGCCAAAGCCGCGCTTGAAGCCTCCGTAAAATATCTGGCAGAAGACCTTGGCAAGGACGGCATCCGCGTCAACGCGATCTCTGCCGGGCCGATCAAGACGCTTGCCGCCTCCGGCATCGGCGATTTCCGCTACATCATGAAATGGAACGAATACAATTCTCCCTTGCGCCGCAACGTGACCATCGAGGATGTGGGCAAAGCCGCCCTCTTCCTGCTCAGCGATCTCGGCTCCGGCACCACGGGTGAGAACCTGCATGTGGACGCAGGCTACCACGTGGTCGGCATGAAGGCGGTCGATGCGCCTGACATGGCCAAGGAATGACGCTGACCCTCGCCGATCTCATTGCCTTCAACGTGGTGCTGATCGCCGCGATTGCAGCCCCCGGCGCGGCGCTCTTGTATTTCATCAAGACCACCGTCGCCTCGGGCCGCACTGCTGGCATGGCCACCGGCATCGGTCTGGGCACGGCTGCGGCCCTCTGGACGCTCGCCGCCCTTCTGGGGCTTGAGATCGTCTTTACCCTCTTTCCATGGACCTTCACCGCGCTGAAACTCGGCGGTGCCGCCTATCTGATCTGGATCGCAATCCAGACATGGCGCCACGCCCGTGATCCGCTGGGGGACGCACCCACACCCCACGGTACCGCGATCCTCTCGGGCCTCCTGCTGAACTTCGGCAACCCCAAGTCCATGCTCTTTGCCGCCGCCGTCATCGTGGTGGTCTTCCCGCAGGGCATCGGTGCCATCGACATCGCCGTGATCGTCGCCAACCATCTGGTGCTTGAGATCGCCTTCTATGCGCTCTTTGCCCTGCTCTTGGGCACCGGCCCCGCCCGCCGCAGCTATATCCGCCTCAAACCCGTGCTTGACCGCATCGCCTCCACGCTTCTGGGCGCACTTGGCCTGCGCCTCATACTGGAGAAATAACCCATGTCCGACGCCACCAACCCCGCAGGGCGCCTGCCCCACGAAAAGGGCTTCCACATCTCATGGGACCAGATCCACCGCGACAGCCGCGCCTTGGCGTGGCGGCTTGACGGTAAAGGCCCTGATGACGGCAACTGGCGCGCCGTTGTTGCCATCACCCGTGGCGGCATGGCCCCTGCGATGATCGTGGCGCGTGAGCTGGACATCCGCACAGTCGATACGATCTCGGTCGTGTCCTATCATTCCGGCGGCGGCAAAGCCGACCAGCGGCGCGAAGCTAAGGTCATCAAATCGCCCGACAGCGAAATCATGGGCGACGGCACGGGCATCCTGATCGTCGATGACTTGGTCGACAGCGGCAAAACGCTCGAACTGGTCCGCGAGCTTTATCCGCAGGCGCATTTCGCCACCGTCTATGCCAAGCCCGAAGGCGAACCTCAGGTCGATACGTTCATTACAGGCGTCAGCCAGGACACCTGGATCTTTTTCCCTTGGGACATGGCCCTGCAGTATGTCGAGCCCTACCGGGGCAAGGACTAACCCTCCTTTCTCTTTTTGGCCTTGTCCCTTTGCTTTTGCCAACGTGGCGCAAAACGCTGCCTCTCTTGATGGTCGAACGCGCTTTGCACCCCTCGACTTTCGGAAAAAGAAGAGGGACGATATACCGTCCGCACTCTCAACTCGGAGCCGCCCGCATGACGATCACGCGCACCGCCGCCACCTTCCCGCCTCCGGTCATGGAGGCCCGCCGCTGGCTCGACGGCGTGACCCACCCAGACACGCGCCCCCTAATCAACGTCAGCCAAGCGGCACCGGTCGATCCGCCGCCCCAAGGACTGCGACAGGCGATGGCCGATGCCGCTCTTACGCGCGATGATGCGCACCTTTACGGCCCCGTCCTGGGCATGGACGAACTGCGCGATGAACTGGCCGCTCAGACTGCAGCGCTGTACGACGGCACCGTCACGCCAGAACAAACCTGCATCACCTCAGGCTGTAATCAGGCTTTTGCGGCCGCCATCGCGACGCTTTGCGCCGAAGGGGATGAGGTTATCCTCCCAACCCCTTGGTATTTCAATCACAAAATGTGGCTGGATATGTCTGGCGTCCGCAGCGTCGCGCTTGAGACCGGCACCGATATGCTGCCCGATGTGGAGGCCGCTGCCGCGCTTATCACCCCGCGCACCCGCGCCATCGCACTGGTCAGCCCGAACAATCCCACCGGGCAGGAATACCCGGATGCGCTGTTGCAAAGCTTCTTTAATCTGGCCCGCGCCCATGGCATCGCCCTGATCGTCGACGAAACCTACCGTGATTTTCACAGTCAAAGTGGCGCGCCTCATCCGCTGTTCCAGGACGCCGCATGGGACGACACGTTGATCCACCTCTATTCCTTTTCCAAAGCCTACCGTCTAACGGGACACCGCGTCGGTGCGATGATCGCAAGTGAAGAGCGGTTGGCCGAGGTCGAAAAGTTTCTCGACACCGTCGCCATCTGTCCTGCCCAACTGGGCCAGCACGCGGCCCTCTGGGGCATGCAGAACCTTGGCCAATGGCTGGCGGGAGAACGCGACGAAATCCTGACCCGCCGCGCTGCCATTACGCAGAACCTGCCCAAACTCGAAGCTCTGGGATGGAAGCTCTTGGGGCTGGGCGGCTACTTTGCCTACCTTCAGCACCCCTATGCCGAAAGCTCTGCTGATCTGGCCCCAAGGCTGGTGCGTGATGCTTCGGTCCTCTGCCTGCCCGGCACGATGTTCTACCCCTCGGATGATCCCGCGGGCGCGCGCGAGCTGCGGATTGCCTTTGCCAACCTTGATGCGGCTGGCATTGCCACGCTTTTTGACCGCCTTGCGGACCTGCCTGCCGCCTGACACCTCTTGCCCCTCTGCCCGGCACCGCTTAGACACGCATGCAACACAGGCAAAGGGCAGTGAACATGGCAAAAAGCGGTGGCATCGGCAAAATCGCGATGTGGATTCTGATGGGTTTTCTGATCCTCGGCCTGGCCGGTTTCGGCGCGGTGAATCTCAGCGGCAATCTTCGCAGTCTGGGGACCGTCGGCAGCAAGTCCATTCCGGTGGAAGTTTACGCCCGCCAGTTGCAAAACGAGATCCGCGCCATCGAACAGCAAACCGGTCAGCAGTTGCCCTTTGCACAGGCGCAGGCCATCGGACTGGACCGTGCCGTGCTGCAACGTCTGGTGCGCAACCGTGCTCTTGATCACGAGACCTCGGAGTTGGGCATCTCCATCGGCGACGAATCCCTACGCGAAGACATCCTTGCCATCACGGCATTTCAGGGCGTTGATGGCACATTCGACCGCGAAGGATACCGGTTCGCCCTTGAACAGGGGGGCGTTTCCGAAGCCGAATTTGAAACATCCCTGCGCGAAGAAGCCGCTCGTACCCTTCTGCAAGGCGCGATCCTGGGCGGTGTCCGCATGCCCGAGACCTATGCCCAAACGCTGGTCAACTATGTAGGCGAGCAGCGCAGCTTTACCTGGAGCCTGCTGGAGGAAGCCGCACTGGAACAGCCCGTCGCCGAGCCTTCTACAGAAGACCTGCGCAACTATTATAACGCCAATGCCGATCTCTTTGTTCTGCCCGACACCAAGATGATCACCTACGCGATCCTCTCGCCCGATGCTTTAATCGACGAAGTCGAAGTGCCCGAAGAAGAGCTGCGTGCCGCCTATGACGAACGCCAGAACACCTTTAACCAGCCGGAGCGCCGTCTGGTCGAGCGGCTGGTGTTCCCTGACGAGGAAGCCGGCAACCAGGCCGCCGCCGCGCTTGAAGTCGGCAGCACCAATTTCCGGAACCTGGTCGAGGAACGCGGTCTGGCCCTGGCCGATGTTGATCTGGGGGATGTGGGTCGGCTTGAGCTGGACGCCGCCGGCGAAGCGGTCTTTGCCGCCGAAGTGGGCGACATCGTCGGCCCCCTGCCCAGTCCGCTTGGTCCGGCCCTCTTTCGCGTGAATGGCGTCTTGCCCGCATTGACGACCACGTTTGAACAGGCCCGCGCCAATCTGCAAGAAGAGCTTGCCGTCAGCCGTGCGGTTCGCGCGGTCGAAACCCGCGCCCGGGATATCGACGACCAGCTTGCCGGTGGGGCGACGCTGGAACAACTCGCTGACGAGACCGAGATGACGCTCGGCACCATCGCATGGACACCCGAAACCTCCGAGGGCATTGCCGCCTATAGCGACTTCCGCGAAGCGGCCAGCGCCCTCTCGACCGGCGATTTCCCCAAGGTTGAACAACTGGACGACGGCAGCATCTTTGCCATGCGGCTGGACGAGGAACTGCCTGAGCGACCCAACCCCTTTGAGGACGCCCTTGAAGACGTGCGCGCGGCTTGGGCTTCCGAGCAGCTGGTCGCAGCCCTGACCGCCCGCGCAACCGCGCTGGTCGCGACATTGGGCGCGGATGGATCATTCGCTGCCGAAGGCCTGACCGCCATTGAAGAAGAGAACCAGACCCGCAACGCCTTTATCGACGGCACACCGCCGAATTTCATGGAGCAGGTCTTTGACATGGAGGTGGGTGATGTCACCGTCCTGCCGGGCCAGGACAGTGTCGTGATCGTGCGTCTGGATGCGATTGATGCCGCAGGCGATGATCCGCAAAGCGCGGCCCTGTTGAGCCAGCTCGGGACACAACTGGACGAGGCCTTGGCGGCCGATCTGTTCACCCTGTTTGCCGACGATGTGGTCCGGCGTGCCGGGCCAGAGGTCGACACCCGCGCGGTGCAGGCCGTGCATGTCAACTTCCCCTGATCGCTCGCCATGTCCCTGACCCCCTCTTTCGATACCTTCGCCAAAGGTCATGCCGAAGGCCGCAACCAGGTCGTCTACACGCGGCTGGCGGCTGACCTTGATACGCCCGTATCGCTGATGATCAAACTGACCGGCACCGCTGAAAACGCTTTTGTGCTAGAATCGGTCACGGGCGGCGAGGTGCGCGGGCGCTATTCCATTATCGGGATGAAGCCAGACCTGATCTGGCGCTGCCGGGGTGAAAGCTCTGCCATAAACCGCGCTGCCCGCTATGACGCGGAAGCCTTCGAAGATGCCCAAGGCAACCCTCTGGACGTGTTGCGCGAGCTAATCGCTGAATCCAAGATTGATCTGCCTGATGATCTGCCACAGGCCGCCGCCGGGCTGTTTGGCTATCTGGGCTACGATATGATCCGCTTGGTGGAGCACCTGCCCGACGTGAATCCCGACCCATTGGGCCTGCCCGATGCGGTGATGCTGCGCCCCTCGGTCATTGCCGTGCTCGATGGCGTCAAAGGTGAAGTCACCATCGTCTCGCCCGCGTGGGTATCGGATGGTCAATCTGCCCGTGCCGCCTATGCCCAGGCGGCAGAACGTGTGATGGATGCGGTGCGCGATCTGGAACGTGCCATGCCCGGTGCCAGCCGTGATCTGGGCGACGCGTCAGAAGCCCCGGAACCGGTCAGCAATTTTACCCGCGACGGATATAAATCCGCTGTGGAGAAAGCCCGCGAATATATCGTGGCGGGCGACATTTTCCAGGTGGTCCCCAGCCAACGCTGGGCGCAGTCCTTTCCGCAGGCGCCCTTTGCGCTCTATCGCAGTTTGCGACGCACGAACCCCTCGCCTTTCATGTTCTATTTCAACTTCGGCGGCTTTCATGTTGTCGGTGCCAGCCCCGAAATCCTCGTGCGGGTCTTTGGCAACGAGGTCACGATCAGACCCATCGCCGGCACCCGCCCCCGCGGGGCCACGCCTGAAGAGGATCGCGCGCTCGAGACGGACTTGCTGCTTGATGAAAAGGAACTGGCCGAACATCTGATGCTGCTTGATCTGGGCCGCAACGATGTGGGCCGTGTGGCCAAGATCGGCACAGTGCGTCCGACCGAAGAGTTTATCGTCGAGAAATATTCCCACGTCATGCATATCGTCTCAAACGTGGTGGGCGAGTTAAAAGAAGGCGCGGATGCGCTCGACGCCTTCTTTGCTGGGATGCCCGCAGGCACCGTATCAGGTGCCCCCAAGGTCCGCGCCATGCAGATCATTGATGAGCTGGAACCAGAAAAGCGCGGCGTCTATGGCGGCGGCGTCGGGTATTTCAGCGCGGGCGGGGATATGGACATGTGCATCGCCCTGCGCACGGCCGTGATCAAGGATGAAACTCTTTATATTCAAGCAGGTGGCGGCGTGGTCTATGACAGCGACGCCGAAGCGGAATATATGGAAACCGTACATAAATCCGGCGCGATCCGGCGGGCGGCGGCGGATGCAGCCCGCTTTGACGGCTCTGGCCGGAACTGACGCGCTCCGTGGCCCGCGCCCCCTTCGAAATCGCAGGCCATAGCGTCGCCCCCGGCACCTCGGCCCGCGTCGACTTGCCGGTCTCGACCCTGCCCGATCACACGCCGGTGCATCTGTCAGTCGAGGTTTTCCACGGCAAACGGGCGGGGCCCACGTTCTTTGTCTCGGCGGCGGTCCACGGTGACGAAGTCATCGGCGTGGAAATCGTGCGCCGCCTACTGCGCGCCCCGCAGCTGAAATCCCTGCGCGGCACGCTTTTGGTGGTGCCGGTGGTCAATTCCTTCGGGTTTCTCAACCGCTCGCGCTACCTGCCCGACCGGCGCGATCTGAACCGCTGTTTTCCCGGCTCGCCCAGCGGATCGCTGGCGGCACGGCTGGCCCATATCTTCATGACCGAGGTCGTGCTGCGCTGCCAGTCGGGGATCGACCTGCATTCAGCCGCGATCCACCGCACCAACCTGCCACAGGTACGCATTTCGCCCTCCGACCCGGTAACACGCGGCATGGCGATGGTCTTTGGCGCACCCGTGGTGCTGACATCACCTTTGCGCGACGGATCATTGCGGGCTGTGGCGGCAGAGGCAGGCACGCCGGTATTGCTCTATGAGGCAGGAGAAGGTCTGCGCTTTGACGAGATGGCCGTGCGCGCGGGTCTTGCTGGTATTCTGCGGGTCATGCATGCGCAAGATATGTTGCCGCGCAAGGGCATCGCCCCCGCCAGACGGTTGCCCAATGTCTGTTCCTCTTCCTCATGGTTGCGCGCGCCCGTGGGCGGGTTGCTGCGCACCTTCCGGGCCGAAGGCGAAACAGTCGAGAAAGGCGATATCCTCGCCACCGTCTCGGACCCGTTCGGCGAGGTGGAGGAAGATATCGTGGCGCCGAACCCGGGCATATTGATCGGACGCGCCATCCTGCCCGTGGTCAACGAGGGCGATGCAGTATTTCATCTGGCCAAGCTGTTACCCCGCGCGGTCACCGATACGGTCGAGGAACTGGTCGAGCAACTCATCGCGGACCCGCTGTTCGATGAGGACGAGATCATCTGAATATTGCCGCGCTGGTGAGGTGGGCTATCTGTGCATCCTCACAGGAGATTTCCCATGCTCAAGCTCGCTTCTCTCATGCTCGCCCTGACCGCCACACAGCTCTTGGCCGATATCACCGTTCAGTTCGATGAAGGGGCACCCAAGGATCGTTTCACACTCACCAATGCCGGGGCCTGCACGCTGCCCGCTGTGACGGTTACGCTGGATATTGGTATGGCCCCTGCCGGTCTGATTTTTGATGTGACAGGCACCGGTGCTGGTGTGCAGGTGTTTCAACCTTTCGATCTGGTACAGGGCGCGGCCCTTCTCGGCAGTGCCCCTGTTGTACGCGATGGTGACAGCGTGATCGAACTGCCGTTAACAGGGCTGGATGTTGGGGAAAGCGTCGCATTCACAATTGATGTCGATGACACGGGCACGCACCGTCAGACCGTCGTGAGCGGATCGGAGATGTCCGGTGCAGAGGTGCGTATCACGATGGCAGGCCAGCAGATGCGCGGCGTCTTCGGCGATACCGCGACTGCGCGGGTACCAACGGCTGCCTGCACCTCGTAAGGCCGCTATGGTGCCGCGATCGCGCTAGCCCCCGTCCCGTGTCAGCAACGCCGAGATAGGTGCAAGTGCCACCTGCCCTGCCCGATCCTGCAACCCCCAGAGCAACAATGCCGAGATCGTGTCAGGCCGCATCCGCCCCAGCATGATCACCGCGCCTTCCTGGCCTGCCTTAAAGGCCGCTTGATCCAGAAAACGGCGGATCACCTGCGCTGTCTGGCCTTTGCTGTCGAAGTCGCGAAAGATCGGGTCGGCAAGCACGCCCTGTTTGCGGGCAAGGTTTGGCATAGTGTTCAAACCCTTATCTTGCGTCACCATACCGTGACCGGACTGCGCCAGCACTGCAATCACCTGATCCGACACGTCGCGGGACGGCTGCAATCCACCTGACGGCCCCTCTAGCACACCGACAACCTCGCGCATCTGCGACAGGGTCGCGCCAAAGGTCGTCTCTACATCGAGGGGCTGCGCACCAGCGGGCAGATCAATCATCGCCAGCACTTCAAAGCCCGCCGTGCGGTAAAGCGCCATCCGTTCGGCCGCATCCGGCAGGGCGCTGTCCACAGCGATGCTGAGCGTATAGGGAAAGCTGCGCAGCGCGGCGATGCCCGCAGTTCCATTGGTGGGTGTAGAGCCATCGTCGATCAGGACCACCGACATCAGCGGCTTGTTGTCAGGGTTTGCAAATGGCTCTGCGTTACGCACCAAAGGTGCCACATCGCCTTGCGCCGCTGCTTCTGCCACGGCACCGCTGTCTGTGATCACGGTGACGCCCGGTGTCTGCGCGGCCTCTTCCTCATCTGTCGGGCGGTTGATGATGACCCCACTGGAACGGTCCGTCAAAGAAACCGCAGGCGTGCCGATTTGCGGACGTGCACTCGGTGCCAGCATTGCCACCTGTGGCGGCGCATCTTCCTGCTCTGCCGGGGGCGGGGAAACCGCCGCCGGAGGGTCGACCGGATCTGATGCCCCCTGTGCCACCTGAGGCGGATCAAGCGGTGCTGGTTCGGGAGTTTGGTCAGGAGCATCCTCCGCGGGAGGAACGGTGTCGTCGGCAACAGCGGTATCTGGCGCTGATGGTTCGGCTGCGTCCGAAGGCGCTTCAACAGAGTCCGACGGTGCTTCGGCAGGGTCCGATTGTGCTTCAACAGGGTCCGGCGTACCCGCTTGCGGCGTTTCTGCCGGTTCCGTGTCGATGCTCACTCCGTCTGCGGGCTGCGGGATCATCGGGGCCAAGGCCTGTGGATTGGGGAAAACCGGCTCTTCATCTGCAAGGGCGAGCGCACCACTGTTCGGCATTCCGTCAGGAGCATCAAGCGCCCCCAGCACATCTGGTTGCGTGACCGGCGACAGGCGCAGTTGCGGCTCAGTCAGCGTTCCCAACGTATCGGCGTCCCCCGGCGCAGTCTGCTGCGCTGTCTGACCTTGCTGCGGTGGCGTATCGGGTTCTGTGACCGCAATCCCGCCCTCTTGCGGGGTTGAAGGCAGCGTCGCATCGGGAGAACTGACATCCGGCGGTGTGAAATCGCTGACTTGCGGAGCCTCGGACGAAGGCGGTGCTTCAGGTAGAGGAGCCATAACCGACGCCACGCCGCCGACGCCAAGGCTGACGATGCCGCCCCAGACTGCCCCGCTCAGAAATCCGCGTGCCATCTCGCTCTCTCCTGCTTTGCGGTGCGCGGATCACGGGCACCCCTGTCTCGATCGACCTGAACGCGCTCTTGACGGCGCGGGACAAGCCTGAACATCTAGGGGTAAGTATATCCCAAGGCATTGGCGGATCGCCAGCCTTAAGGCCCACACCAGATGCAAAGAATTGACCATTGTTGCTGCTTATCGATAACTACGACAGCTTTACCTATAATCTTGTTCACTATCTGGGCACTTTGGGCGCGGAAGTTGAGGTGCACCGCAACGACAAGCTGAGCGTTGCCGACGCCCTCGCGATGCGGCCTGCGGGCATCCTGTTGTCGCCCGGCCCCTGTGATCCGGATCAGGCGGGTATCTGCCTGGATCTCACCCTTGCTGCCGCTGAGGCGCGCATCCCGCTCTTGGGCGTCTGTCTGGGGCATCAAACTTTGGGACAGGCCTTTGGCGGCAAAGTGGTGCGTGCGGCCGATATCGTGCACGGAAAGATGGGCCAGATGCATCATGAAGGTACCGGCGTTTTCGCAGGTTTGCCCTCACCGTTCGCCGCGACCCGCTATCATTCGCTTGTCGTTGACCGCGACAGCCTGCCCGATTGCCTGACGGTGACCGCAGCCCTGGAAGACGGGACGATCATGGGCCTGCAACACCGCGAATTACCACTCCATGGCGTGCAGTTTCACCCCGAATCCATCCGCTCTGAACATGGGCATGCGATGTTGCAGAACTTCCTTGACGAGATGAAGGTGCCGGCATGAGTGAGGCGTTGAAACCACTGATTGATGCCGCTGCAAATGGCCCGCTGACCCGCGCGCAGGCCGCCGAGGCGTTCGAGATCCTGTTCGACGGTGAAGCAACCCCGAGCCAGATGGGCGGCTTCCTGATGGCCCTGCGCACGCGGGGCGAGACAGTCGATGAATACGCGGCCGCGGCATCGGTCATGCGCGCCAGATGCCACGCAGTCAAAGCGCCCGAAGGCGCGATGGACATTGTGGGCACAGGTGGCGACGGCAAAGGCACGCTCAACATCTCGACCGCGACTGCCTTTGTCGTGGCGGGTGCAGGCGTTGTGGTGGCAAAACATGGCAACCGCAACTTATCCTCGAAGTCAGGTGCAGCTGATGCACTTACACAGATGGGTCTGAACGTGATGGTCGGCCCCAAAGTGGTGGAGCGCGAGCTCGAAGGGGCAGGCATCGGCTTTATGATGGCCCCCATGCATCATCCCGCGATTGCCCATGTGATGCCAACGCGCTCTGAACTTGGCACGCGGACGATCTTTAACATTCTGGGGCCCCTCACCAACCCCGCAAGTGTCAAACGCCAGCTGACCGGCGCCTACCGCCGCGACCTGATCCGCCCGATGGCGGAGACTTTGCAGGCGCTGGGATCGGAGAAAGCATGGTTGGTGCACGGCTCTGACGGCACGGACGAGCTGACAATTACGGGCGTCAGCTGGGTATCCGGGCTGGCTGATGACGCCGTCACGGATTTTGAAATCCATCCCGAAGATGCCGGCCTGCCCGTGCATCCGTTCGAGGACATCGTGGGTGGCACACCTGAAGAAAACGCACTCGACTTCAAAGCACTACTGAACGGCGAGGTATCTGCATACCGCGATGCGGTGCTGTTGAACGCCGCTGCCGCCCTGTTGGTGGCCGATGCGGTGCCGGATTTAAAAGCGGGCGTCGAGATGGCGGCGCAAAGCATCGACTCAGGGGCCGCGAAGGACAAAATCACGCGCGTCGCCGCGCTTTCCCACGAGAAATGAGCCGCTTTGATCTGTCGCGGCTGGGCGCGTGGGGCGATCTGCCGTTCTTCAATACAACCTTGCACGAGATCGAGAATGCACTCGCACTGGAAACCCGCCCCGTCTTTCCTCCGGCCAGTGATACCTTTGCCGCATTGGAACGCTGTCAGCCTGACGCCACAAAGGTGATTATTCTGGGTCAGGACCCCTATCATACGCCCGGCAAAGCCGATGGGCTGGCGTTTTCAATTCCTCAAGGGTTCGGCGGGCGGCTTGATAGTCTGGGTAACATCTTCAAAGAGATCAAAACCGATCTGGGACAGAACCGCAGCCGCACCGATCTGTCGGACTGGGCAGATCAGGGGGTCATGCTGCTCAATACTGCGCTCAGCGTTCCTCAAGGTGCTGCAAAAGGCCACGACAAACTTGGCTGGAGCCTGCTGGTGAAAGAAGTGCTCTTGCATCTTGCGGACCGACCCCGCGCCTACATTCTATGGGGTGGACCGGTGCAAAAACGCGCCGCTCGAGTCAACAGCCCCCCAAATCTGAAAATCGAAAGCGCCCACCCCTCGCCGCTTTCGGCCTATCGCGGCTTTTTCGGCTCCCGCCCGTTCAGCCAAACGAATGCATGGTTGCAGGCGCAGGGCTTGGACGCCATAAACTGGGGCGACCCGGAGGGACCATGACCGAGACCATTTTAGACAAGATCAAAGCCTATAAGCTTGACGAAGTTGCCGCCGACAAGGCTGCTAAACCACTGGCTGACGTCGAAGCCGATGCGCAAGCTGCACCGCCCGTGCGCCCTTTTGCAGAGGCCCTCCACAGTGCTTCTCTTGAAGGCTACGGGTTGATCGCCGAGATCAAGAAAGCGAGCCCGTCCAAAGGGCTGATCCGCGCGGATTTCGACCCCGCCAGCCTTGCGCAAGCCTACGCCGACGGAGGTGCCGCCTGCCTGTCGGTCCTGACCGACACGCCCAGCTTTCAAGGGGCCAAGAGCTTTCTTACCGAAGCCCGCGCCGCCTGCGATCTGCCCGCCTTGCGCAAGGATTTCATGTACGACACCTATCAGGTCGCCGAGGCCCGGGCTTTGGGGGCCGATTGTATCCTGATCATCATGGCCTCTGTCTCTGATGCGCAAGCGGCAGAGCTGGAGGCAGCCGCCGCCGAGTGGGGCATGGATGCGCTGATCGAAGTGCATGACGCCGCCGAGCTTGAGCGTGCGGCCCGGATGGAAAGCAAGCTGATCGGCATAAACAACCGCAATCTCAATACCTTCGAGACCTCACTTGATGTGACACGTCAATTGTCAAAACAGGTGCCCGCCGACCGCATAATGGTCTGCGAATCCGGTCTGTCGACGCCCGACGATCTGGCCGATATGGCCCGCTACGGGGCGCGGTGTTTCCTGATCGGCGAAAGCCTGATGCGGCAGGACGATGTGGCGCAGGCCACCACCAAGCTGCTCGCCAACCCGCTGACCGCAGGGGGCATGTGATGGCGCTGACGCATTTTGATACCAAGGGTGACGCCCATATGGTCGATGTGTCGGACAAGGATGTCACATCCCGCGTCGCTGTGGCGGAAAACCACATCACTATGCGCCGTGAAACCTTTGATATCATTACCGAAGGTCGCGCCAAGAAGGGCGATGTTTTGGGCGTTGCACGGCTTGCCGGGATTATGGCAGCCAAGCGGACCGCCGACCTTATTCCGCTGTGCCATCCTCTGCCGATTACATCGGTCGCGGTTGAGTTGGAGCCGGACGCCAGCTTGCCCGGCATCCGCATCACGGCCACAGTGAAAACCACTGGCCAGACCGGTGTCGAGATGGAAGCACTCACCGCCGCCTCCGTCGCCGCGCTGACAGTTTATGACATGACCAAAGCCGTCGACAAAGCGATGGAGATCAACGGCTTGCGGGTCGTTCTGAAAGACGGCGGTAAATCCGGCCGCTATGAGGCCACATGATTTCGGTCGCAGAGGCGCGCGCCGCCCTGCTCGATCTTGTCAGGCCGCTTGAGGTCGAGCATGTGCCGCTGCGCCATGCGGCCGGTCGCGCCCTAGCGCAGGATGTCTTTGCCACACGCACCCAACCGCCCTTCGCGGCCTCGTCTATGGACGGTTATGCCCTGCGCCGCGCCGAAGTCGAACCGAACGCAATGTTCAAAGTCATCGGCGAAGCGGCTGCGGGCCATCGGTTTGAAGGCATCCTGCGCCCCGGTCAGGCTGTCCGCATTTTCACCGGCGCGCCCGTTCCGGAGGGCGCGGATTTCGTTGTCATTCAAGAAGACACCAGCCGAACCGGTAACCTGATCACGCTGGGCCATAAGACTGGCGATAAAGACAACATCCGCCCCGCCGGCGGAGATTTCAGTGAAGGGGCACGTGTTGCGGCACCGCTTGTGCTGCGCCCTGCCGATGTTGCGTTGCTGGCCGCGATGAACATCGCTGCTGTGCCGGTCACCCGCAAACCGCGCGTTGCAATCCTTGCCACAGGTGATGAATTGGTCCAACCGGGCGAGGCTCCCGGCCCCGACCAAATCGTCGCCTCCAACAGTTACGGACTGGCGGCAATGCTGGAACAGGCTGGCGCTGAAGTGCGCATGCTCCCCATCGCAAGGGATACAGAAAGCGCTTTGAAACAAGCCTTTGCCTTGGCTGAAGGCAGCGATCTGATCGTGACCATCGGCGGTGCCTCGGTGGGCGATCATGATCTGGTGGGCCCTGTCGCCGCGCAAATCGGGTTGGAGCAAAGCTTTTACAAAGTGGCGATGCGTCCCGGCAAACCGCTGATGGCAGGCCGTTTGAAAAATGCCGCGATGATCGGGCTTCCGGGCAATCCGGTTTCTGCGATGGTCTGCGGTACGGTCTTTGTACTGCCGGTCCTACGCAAGATGCTGGGCCTTGGCACGGACGAACAGCTGCACAGGCAAGCGCCGCTGGGCTGCGACCTGCCCGCCAATGGACCACGTGCGCATTACATGCGCGCCAAACTGGTGGAGGGAACGGTACGTCCTGACGCCCAACAAGACAGCGCACTTCTGTCGGTGCTTGCCGGTGCCGATGCACTTTTGGTCCGTCCCGTAGACGATCCTGCACGCGGTGAGGGTGAATTGGTATCCTACATCGCACTCTGATCACTATTGACACAAAACAAGAACATCCATAGAACAAACCCAAATCAATTGAGGAGGCTATGCGGTGTTGACCAAGAAACAGCTCGATCTTTTGGCGTTCATTCACAAGAGAGTGCAGCGCGATGGCGTGCCGCCCAGCTTTGATGAGATGAAGCTTGCGCTGGACCTGCGGTCGAAGTCCGGCATCCACCGCTTGATCACTGCATTGGAAGAACGCGGCTTTATTCGCCGTCTGGCGCACCGCGCCCGCGCGATTGAAGTTGTCAAACTGCCCGAGAGCCTGGGCGGTGCCCCGAACGCGGGCTTTACCCCGCGCGTGATTGATGGCGACCGTCCAGATACCCCGCCCCCCGCTGCTGCGATGCCCGTCGGCAACAGTGATGCGCACTCGGTGCCTGTCATGGGCAGGATCGCGGCTGGTGTTCCGATCGAGGCGATCAACCAGATGACCCATTCGGTGACCGTGCCCGGTGGCATGATCGCAGGGTCCGGTGATCATTATGCGCTTGAGGTCAAAGGCGATTCGATGATCGACGCTGGCATCAACGACGGTGATGTTGTGGTGATCCGCGAAACATCTGTGGCGGATGACGGGGACATTGTTGTCGCACTTGTCGGTGATCTTGAGGCGACATTGAAAACCTTCCGTCGTAAGGGGGCTTCCATTGCGCTTGAGGCGGCAAACCCCGCTTACGATACCCGCGTCTTGCCCGCCGATCAGGTCAAGGTTCAGGGCCGTTTGGTTGGTTTGATCCGCACATATTGATCCGGGGCGGCAGTCGCTTTGGGCCATGCGGTCCAAAGCCGCTCTCCCGCTTGGTCCCTTGCCGTGGTGATGCGCCACCCTTCGGGGGTCTTATCCAAAGCAACCGATCCGGTCTGTTTGAGAATTCGGGGGTCAAACAACAGACAACCTTGCGCCCGCAATGCCTCTGCCGGCGCAGAGGCAACGACGATTTGATCCGCATTACATCCTGCGAACTTTGACACAGCGCGCTTCCCGGACAAGTGCACAATTTCACCCATCTGCCAGCGTTTGGCCGCCCAAGCCTGCGTATCTCCGCTGCCATCGTTTTCAAGCCAGTTGCGGGCGACGAAACCCGCCCCTTTCTCCTTGCTCAACGCGCGGCCCTGCGATGTCATCACGCCGACCAATGTGCCGGTGTCCGAGATCAGCACATCAGGCCGCGTGGCTCCCTGCCATAGAGCCATGCTAAGGCCCATCGCGGCAACACCGATCCATCGCAAGCGCCCTTGCCACAGGATCAAGGTCAAAAACCCAAGCCCGAGCAAGGGCAGCACCCACGGCCCCGGTCCCGGCACATACCGGCGGGCGTTCTCAAGCCCCGCCACGAAATGGGCCACCCCCAGAATCCAGTCGAGCCCCAGCCCCATCGCCCAAAGCGCAATCCAGTCCAGCCCCAGCGGAGCCAGCACCAACGCAAGAACTGCCGCCGGAATGACCAGCACGCCCATCAGGGGGACCGACAAGAGGTTCGCGATCAGCCCATAATGGGCGATGGCATTGAAATGTGCCGCAGCAATCGGCGCAGTGGCGATCCCCGCAACAGCAGAGGAGATAAAGGTGGCGACAAACGGTTTGGCCCATCGTGGGACAAGGTTCTGCTCCATGTCCCGGATCCAGCCAAATACCGCAACCAAAGCCGTGGTCGCCGCGAATGACATCTGAAACCCCGGCCCCATCAGCGCCTCTGGTCGCAGCACCAGCACGATAATGGCGGCCACTGCGACAGCGCGCAAAGACAAGGCCCTTCGCCCGATCAACAACGCCGCGAGCGCCACTGCGACCATGATAAAGGCCCGCTGGGTTGCTACATTCCCGCCGGACAACGCCAGATAGCCTGCTGCCGCGATCAGCGCACCGACGGCGGCAATGGCTTTGGTCGGCCAGCGGACCGATGTGTAAGGATGGGCCGCAAGGATCAGCCGCAGGGCACCGAAGACAACAGCCGTTAAAAGCCCCATATGAAGGCCCGAGATAGCCAGCAAATGCGCCAGATTGCTGGCCCGCAACGCGTCCAGCGCCTGCTGGCTGATGGCACTCCGGTCGCCCGTGGTGATCGCAGCGGCAAAGCCGCCCGTGTCCCCCGGCAGGCGGTTCTGAATGTGTGCAGAGGCAGCCATGCGCAGACGGAACACCAGCAAACCGGCATGTCCTTCGCGGGCTTCTGCGGCCCCCATCAGTGGCACGCGGGTATAGCCCACGGCACCCAATTTCGCAAAAAACGCATGGCGCTGGAAATCAAAGCCCCCCGGCTCAACAGGGCCGGAGGGCGGCGACAGATGCGCCGTTGTCATCACCCGCAACCCCGGTTCCGGCGCGATCCCAGCCGCGCCTTTGCCATGCAATGAAATGCGTACACGTTCGGGTGTGCGGACGTGCGGCACGCGGTCCAGTCGCACTTGATCCAGCGTCAAGCGTAACGCGTCCGACTGGCTGCGGTCCATTGCGATGACACGGCCCTCGACTGCCCCGTAATAGCGCCAGCCCAGCACCGGTTCCGCTACCGAATGCGCCCGCAGTCCTGCGAGCGTAAAGCCGACCAGACACAGGGCTATGGCAATGGGGAAAGGGGCAAGTGCCTCGGTCACGAAGCGTGCCACGGGTACCAAAGCGATTGCCGCCATGACGCAGGCTGCGAAAGTCAGGATGCCGGGTTCCGATTTGAGAGAGAAATATGCGCCGATCCCAATGGCAAGACACACCGGCACCCAGCCGAGCATTCCGCCGCGCTGGCGGAGCAAAACAGCCTGCATATGCCCCCATATAATCATCACCACATGGCCTTCCGCCCACCGCTTGCCCCCGTTCACCGCACTGGATAGACAGGCAACAAAGCTTAGGGTCAGGTTGGTTAGCAAAAGGTAAATGCGCCCTCTGCCCGGCCCCATTCAGTTACGTCAGATCAGAAAGCCCGCCATGTCCGCACCCGTCGTCACCCGCTTCGCCCCGTCCCCCACCGGATTCCTGCATATCGGCGGGGCGCGGACGGCGCTGTTCAACTGGCTTTATGCCCGCGGGCGTGGCGGCAAATTCCTGCTGCGGATCGAAGACACGGATCGCGCACGCTCGACCCCTGCCGCGACCGAAGCCATCCTGCAGGGTATGGCCTGGCTTGGTCTGGATCATGACGGTGACATTGTCAGCCAGTTCGAAAATGCGCCACGCCATGCCGAAGTGGCGCTTGACCTGCTTGCCCAGGGCAAGGCCTACAAGTGCTTTGCCACGCAAGAGGAAATCGCAGCCTTCCGCGAAGCCGCCAAAGCCGAAGGGAAGAGCACGCTATACCATTCGCCCTGGCGCGATGCGGATCCTGCAAGCCATCCTGACGCGCCGTATGTGGTCCGCATCAAAGCCCCACAGGACGGGACGACCGTGATCCAAGACGCCGTGCAGGGGGATGTGACCATCCAGAACAACACGCTGGATGACATGGTTCTGTTACGTTCCGATGGCACACCCGTCTATATGTTGGCGGTTGTGGTGGACGATCATGATATGGGCGTGACGCATGTGGTCCGGGGCGACGATCACCTGAACAATGCCGCGCGGCAAATGATGATCTATCAGGCGATGGGCTGGGATGTGCCGGTCTGGGCGCATATCCCGCTGATCCACGGCGCTGATGGCAAAAAGCTGAGCAAACGTCATGGGGCCTTGGGGGCGCAGGAATATCAGGTGATGGGCTTTCCAGCCGCAGGTATGCGCAATTATCTCGCGCGACTGGGGTGGAGCCATGGGGACGACGAGTTCTTCACCGATGCACAGGCGATGGAGTGGTTCGATCTGGATGGCATTCGCAAAAGCCCCGCGCAGTTCGACCTCAAAAAGCTCGAAAGCATCTGCGGGCAGCATATCGCACAGGCTGATGATGCTGCGTTGCGGCAGGAATGTGAGAGTTATTTGAGCGCTGCCGGGTTACCTGCCCTCACGGAAACCCAGTCCGATGGATTGGAGCGCGCGATGTATTGCCTAAAAGAACGCGCCAAGACATTACCGGAACTTATTGAAAAGGCACATTTTGTGCTGACATCCCGGCCCATCGCACCAGATGAAAAGGCGCAAAAAAATCTCGATTCAGTATCCCGTGGTATGCTGAACGAATTGACGCCGCATTTGCAGAATGGTAGCTGGGATAGAGAAACGCTGGAAGAGGTGATGAACGGTTTTGCTGCCGCGCATGATACCAAATTCGGCAAACTCGCGGGGCCCCTTCGGGCGGCACTTGCAGGGCGCGCAGTAACCCCATCTGTTTATGACATGATGCTTGTGTTGGGGCGCGATGAAACCCTCGCCCGCCTGACGGACCTGGCGGAGTGAGACGTTAACACCTTCTCAACTGCGCCAACGATAACACTGGGCAACGTATCCGCTTCGGGCTGCGTTGTCGGACAGCGGGCAGGACGCCCGGCTGCCAACCGAATGAGAGGGACCGCATGACCGAAAGCACAAAATCAGCCAAACTAACCATCGACGGTAAAGACTACGATCTGCCGATGTTTTCACCCACTTCCGGCCCCGACGTGATTGATATCCGCAAGCTATACGCCCAGGCGAATGTCTTCACATACGACCCCGGTTTTACCTCCACCGCCGCCTGCGATAGCACAATCACATATATTGATGGCGATGCGGGCGTTTTGCTGCATCGTGGCTATCCGATCGACCAGCTGGCGGGCAAATCCCACTACCTCGAAGTCTGCTACCTGCTGCTTTACGGCAACCTGCCCTCCCCGGCAGAGCTGGAAGACTTTGAAAGCCGTGTGACTAATCACACCATGCTGCATGAGCAGATGATGAACTTCTTCCGCGGTTTCCGCCGCGATGCGCATCCGATGGCCGTTATGGTGGGTGTGGTTGGCGCGATGTCTGCCTTCTATCACGACAGTACCGATATCGCTGATCCGTGGCAGCGCGAGGTCGCTTCGATCCGTCTGATCGCCAAGATGCCGACGATTGCCGCGATGGCCTATAAGTACACCATCGGCCAGCCCTTTGTGTACCCACGCAACGATCTGGATTATGCGTCGAACTTCCTGCGCATGTGCTTTGCCGTCCCTGCCGAGGATTATGTCGTCAATCCGATCCTCAGCCGCGCAATGGACCGTATCTTCACACTCCACGCTGACCACGAACAGAACGCCTCGACCTCCACAGTGCGGCTGGCGTCCTCATCGGGCGCGAACCCCTTTGCCTGTATCGCCGCTGGTATTGCTTGCCTTTGGGGTCCGGCACATGGTGGTGCAAACCAGGCCTGTCTTGAGATGCTCAAGGAAATCGGCACACCGGACCGCATCCCCGAATTTATCGCCCGCGCCAAGGACAAGGACGATCCCTTCCGCCTGATGGGCTTTGGCCACCGCGTTTACAAAAACTTCGATCCCCGTGCCACGGTGATGAAGGAAAGCGCAGACGAGGTGCTGGAACTGCTGGGTGTGGAAAACAACCCCATCCTGCAAGTCGCCAAAGAGCTTGAAGCCGCCGCCCTGAGCGATCCGTATTTTGCAGAGAAAAAGCTGTTCCCGAACGTGGACTTCTATTCCGGCATCATTCTCGAAGCGATGGGCTTCCCCACATCCATGTTCACGCCCATTTTTGCATTGAGCCGGACCGTAGGCTGGATTTCGCAGTGGAAAGAGATGATCGCAGATCCGCAGAACAAGATTGGCCGCCCGCGCCAGCTGTATCTGGGCGACACGTCCCGCGACTATGTGGACATCGAAAACCGGTAACGCATTAGCGTAGAGATACTGGTTTATCGGCATCAGACGCCCCGGTATCGCCGGGGCGTTTTGCGTTTCGCACTGTTTCAAACTTAGCAACGCCCCACTGCTGCAAAAGCATTTTCGGACATAGTTACGACACATTCCGATTCGGTGCGCAGGAACTGAATACCCGCCAGCGTCACAAAAATAGGCAGAAATACGCAAAACTGTTTCTGCGGAATGTGCGTGTTTCGAAACACCCAAGGCAGAAATGAGGCGCAATTAAGACATTGTTTCGCGCACCCCAACAATACCGCCGAATGCTTGACCCGTTGAGCGGGCAACAGCTACCTTGATTTCAACGGTGTCTGAAAGGTGTGCTATGTTTGTTCAAATAACTGCTGTCCTGAGTGTAATCTTGCTCTGCGTGTTCGCAATCCGGTTCCTTGCGGACCTGAAACAAGCCAAAGTTCACGAAGGACGCATGATGCGCCTGAAACAGAGGCTTCCGGCATGAATTCCGACCGCAATATGGGACATCTCTGCTGGGATCGTGCCACGGGTATGCCGTCGGAGACTGTCGGCCAGGATTCCGCGCCGCAAGGTGCTTTGGTGCCGGACAACCTCAAAGACTGTGATCAGGTTGCGGTGGTGTACAACAAGGGCGACACGCCGCCCGAAATCACGATCCGCGACGTATCCGGTTCCGTCCAGACGGTCTTGGCTGATGGTGTAGCCGTCGCGGTGATTGCCAGCGCTGCGGGGCGGGCTTTGTCACCAGACGATGTGCTCTTGGTCGAACGGGCAGTCTGACAAGGCGAAATCTCGCCTGATCAGATCGCGAGTGCAGACTGAGGGACCTCAAGTTCTGCAGCGCGACGCCCTGCTATTCTACAATAAGTGTCATGCAGGAAAGCGGGCAGAGGCCAATGTCCCTGCCCCGCTGTTGCTCTCAGCGTCCTTCGAAGGTCGCGTCGCGCTTTTCCATAAAGGCAAGCACGCCCTCCTGAAAGTCGCGGGATTTGCCGCAAACGCCCTGCGCCTGTCCTTCCAGTGTTAACTGGTCTTCGAACGAATTGTCCCATGACCCGCGGATCGCTCGCTTTGCCTGTGCGTAGGCCACGGTCGGACCGGCAGCCAGATGCGCCGCACGGCTCCGCCACACGGCGTCGAACTCTGCATCCGCGACCGCTTCCCAGATCATACCCCAATCATCGGCTTGGCGGGCGCTGATCTTGTCAGCAAACAATGCTGCTCCCATCGCTTTGGCCGTACCCATGGAACGCGGCAGCGTATAGGTACCACCTGCGTCCGGGATCAGGCCGATGCGGGTAAAGGCCTGAAGGAAATAGGCGGACTCAGTCGCAATCACCACATCGGCGGCCAGTGCCAGATTGGCACCCGCCCCTGCGGCGGGCCCGTTCACAGCGGAAATTGTCGGGATCGGGCAATTCACGATGGCCCGCAGCATCGGCGCATATTCGTCGCGCAGGGTCCGTTCCGTATCCGCGGCCCCGCCTGAGGCGCGATCCCCAAGGTCTTGGCCAGAGCAGAATGCACGGCCTTCCCCGGTCAACACCAGCACCCGCGCCTCTTTGCCGCCCTGAGTGGCCGCATGCGCGATTTCAGCCCGCATCTGTGTGGTCAGCGCATTCATCTTATCGGGGCGCGCCAGTGTGATCACCGCCACGTCGTTTTCAAGGGCATATGTGAGTGTTTGGTAGTCCATGCTTGGGCGTCCTTATCAGCTGCGTTTGAACCTTGTTATCAAACCGGCGCCACAGAACCAGCAAAACCGCACGTCACCAGCCAAGTTACAGGCTACCGCCCCAGAATATCGTTCAACCGGGTTTGTTCGTCAGCACTAAGCGGCGTCTCGCCCGCCTCACCCGCTCGAGACCGTCCGCGCAGATAGACCATGCCCACGCCCCCCGCGAGCAATAGCATCAGCGGTCCGGCCGCCCAAAGCAGCCAATTGGCCCCTTTCGTCGTCGGGTTCAGCAAAACAAATTCGCCATAGCGCGCAACGATAAAGTCTACCGCTTCCTCATCGCTATCGCCCGCAACCAGCCGCTCGCGCACCAGCAGTCGCAGATCACGCGCAAGGCTGGCGTTGCTTTCGTCAATGCTTTCATTTTGGCAGACCAGACAGCGCAGGCCTTTTGACAATTCCCGCGCCCGCTCTTCCAACACCGGATCGTCAAGGATTTCATCGGGTTGCACGGCCAAAAGCGGGGTGGCCATCAACACCAAGATCAACGCCAGCCGCTTCATTCTGCAGCCACCACAGCGTCTTCTTTCTCACGCCGCCGCCCTGCCCCCGCAGCCACGCGGAAGCGGCGATCTGACAGGCTCAACAGACCACCAAGCGCCATCAGCGCAGCGCCGATCCAAATCCAGTTGGTCATCGGCTTGATATAGGTCCGAATGGTCCAACCGCCGTTGTTCTGTTCGTCGCCAATCACGACATAGACATCGCGGATCAGGTCATAGTCGATCGCGGCCTCAGTCGTGGGCATCTGCGCCACCGGATAGAAACGCTTCTCGGGCCGCATTTCGGCGATCACCTCCCCATCCTGTGCAAGCGTCAGGATACCGCGTGTATAAAGATAGTTCGGCCCCCGGTCTTCCTGCACATCGAGCAGCGTCAGCTCGTAATTACCGATGGTCCAGGGCTGATCAAACTGTGCCACACGAATGTCATCGACGGTCCAGGCGGTCAGCCCGGCGATCCCGGCCATCGTGATACCAAGACCCGCATGCGCGACGGCCTTGCCCCAGTCCGCACGCGGCAAGCGTGCCAGGCGGCCCATCCGGTTGCTGCCACGTCCCGTGCGCTGAAACAGCTCGACCACAACCCCCATGACAAGCCATGCTCCCAAGAACATGCCCACCGGACCGATCAAGCTGCGCCCCGACTGCATCGCATAGGCCAGACCACCCACGGCAATGGCCAGCAAGAACACATAGCGCAGCGGTTTCATCGCCCGCAAAATATTCGCCCGTTTCCATGGCAGCACCGAACCAACAGGCAGGATCAAACCCAATGCCACCATGAAGGGCGTGAAGGCTGCGTTAAAGAATGGCGGTCCAACGCTGAGTTTGCGGTCGAAAAACATCTCGGCCACAAGCGGCCACATGGTGCCGACGAAGACCACGAAACAGGACACCGCCAGCAACAGGTTGTTCACCACGAGCGCGGATTCACGGCTGGCCAAACCAAAGACGCCCTTCGCCTCCATCGCGCCGGCACGCAGCGTGAACAGCACCAATGCGCCGCCCATGAAAAAACCCATGATCAGCAAGATCCAGATGCCCCGCTCGGGGTCGTTGGCAAAAGCGTGTACCGATGTCAGCAGGCCGGAGCGGACGATGAAAGTACCGATCAGGGAAAATCCGAAGGCGAGGATCGCCAGCAGGATCGTCCAGCTTTTCAGCGCCTCGCGCTTTTCCACAACGATGGCAGAATGCAGGAGTGCGGCCGCGAGCAGCCAAGGCATAAAGCTCGCGTTTTCCACAGGATCCCAGAACCAGAACCCGCCCCAACCCAGCTCGTAATAGGCCCACCAGGACCCCAGTGCGATGCCGATCGTCAAGAACACCCATGCCGCCAGCGTCCAAGGCCTTACCCAACGGCCCCAGGCGGCGTCCACGCGTCCTTCGATCAGCGCTGCCACAGCAAAGCTGAAAGTCATGCTAAGACCAACGTAGCCAAGATAAAGGAACGGCGGATGAAAGGCCAAGCCAGGGTCCTGCAGCAGCGGGTTCAGGTCTTGGCCGTCAAAGGGCGGCGTATCCAACCGCAAGAACGGGTTCGACGTGAAGATGATAAAAGCGGAAAAGGCCACCGCAATGGCCCCCTGTACCGACAAAACACGTGCCCGCAGGGTTGGCGGCAACCCATTGCCGAACCACGCGGCCATCGCGCCGAAGAGCGCAACAATCAGCACCCAAAGCAACATCGAACCTTCGTGATTGCCCCATGTTCCGCTGATCTTGTACAGCATGGGTTTGGCCGAATGGCTGTTGGCCCAGACCAGCTGGAGCGAGAAATCCGATACGATAAACCCGTACATCAGAGCGCCGAAAGCAACCGCAGTCAGGGCAAACTGCGCCCCCGCTGCGGGCTCTGCCACGGCCATCCAGGAGGGCCAGCGCTTTTGCGCCCCGATCAGCGGGATCACGGTCTGCACAATCGCGACGAGAAAAGCGAGGATAAGCGCAAAATGTCCGAGTTCTGTAATCATGCTCGAAACATAGGCGCAGATCGCGGCACTTGCCACGCTAATCTGCGCCCGTGTTTCGCGCAAAGCGTCGCAGTCAGCGGCGGCTGCGCCGCCATGCCTCAAGCGCGGCATTTGCATCCGGTGCGGTGGCAGCCGATACGAGCACTGCATCCGGGCCGGTGTCTGCAACAGTTGGCGTCTCGGGCGTCAGATCGCGCATCCCGCGGATGTCTTCGATATTCTGCAGGACCTGCGGCACCCGCGCGACGCTCCCGACAATCTCCCGCTGGAAGTCTTGCGCTTTGACCTGATGCCGCGCCCCGAAATAGAACGACACGATAACGCCCAGCAGCCACCACAGCGGCTCTGGCACCAGCGCAATCCCTTGCATCCGTTCAGAAAACCACAAGGGGCTGACCATAGCCGAGACAAAAAGCCCCAACGTGCCCAAAGCCAGCGCCGGGCGTGGCAATCGGTTCAGTCCGTCTATGCAGCGATCAAACCACCCCTTGCGCGGGATCAGAAACTCCTGTCCGAATTCCTTCATTGCCTGTTCCTGCACCAGCGCCCCGCGCTGCGCACCCGCCTCAGCGTTTTCGCGAAACACCTCGACGGTCTCGCGCACCACATTGCTTTGCCCGCCAAACACCAGCGTCAACACCCGCTCAATCATCCCCATGATGCGATCCTTTGCTGAAATTCCTCTGGACTAAGGTGGTATCGAGCCGAGATGAACTCCTCTGCCCGTTTGATCCAGCCCCCCTTGCCGCCCGCTTTGGTCCGCGCGTACTTCCGGCTTGCGACACGCTTGTCCGCCAGACGAAAGTAGTAATTTCGCCGGGCAATCCCGTAGGCATCGACAAGGTGATCGGGTGCCGCCGCCATGGCCTGCGCCGCTGCTTCAAGCGTTTGCGGGCCAAGAACCCCATCCACAGTCACATTGATCCCAATCTCGCGCAGCAGTTGTTGTAAAATACGCACCGCATTAGCGCCCGCGTTGACGTACATATCAAAGACCGAGGGCTGCAATGGCACCGGCAGCTCCCCGATGCGCGGCTTTTCAAAGTAATGCTGGATGAAAATGTCGGTGGCCAGTGGTCGACTCAGCGCCCGCACATCTGCAACATCCACCGCGCCATCCCGCGTGAGATCAAGGCCCAGACGGCGCATGGTGTGGATCGTCACGCCAAAATTCGTCGCCCCGCCCGGATCATCGGGATCATTCACAAAGCCGCCCTCGCGGGCCACGATGCCTGTCGCGATGTCTCTGACCGTTTGCATGCTGCTCTCCTGACCGCTTTAATTGGCGATTAGAAGGACATGAGACGGTTAACCCATCATGGCATCAGCGTACGGTGTCAGGTATCGGGCTCAACATAGACGCCCTGCGCCTTGAGCGCGTCCACAACCTCGGTGGGCATATAGGTTTCATCGTGTTTCGCAAGTATTTCAGTGGCTTCAAAGACGCCATTGATGTAGCGGCCCGTGCCCACCATGCCCTGATTTTCTTCGAAAAGGTCAGGCAACACGCCGGTATAGGTCACCGGCACCGATGCGCCGCCGTCTGTCACGCTAAAGCTGACGGTCTCGCTTTCGCCGCGCACCAAACTGCCTTCTTCAACCAAACCGCCGATGCGGAACACTTCATTTGCCGCAGGCGGCTCTGCCATGATCTGTGATGGCGCGCGAAAGAAGTTGATCCCGTCGCGCATTGCATAGCCGATTAGCGCCGTAGAGCCGATCAGAGCGATGACAGCAACGGCGATAACCTGAATTCGGCGTTGTTTCTTAAGGCTTTTCATCGTCCCTCACGGAAAGAGCGGGGCCATCATCAGCCCTTGGGTTTCCTCGATATTAAGCATCAGGTTGGCATTCTGCAACGCTTGCCCGCTGCTGCCTTTTGTCAGGTTGTCCAAAGCGGCCGTGATGATTGTCCGCCCTGCAATACGATCACCCGTTACACCGATATGGCAGAAGTTCGAGCCACGGATATGCCGCGTGCTAGGGGTCTGACCAAAAGGGATGACTTCGATGAATGGCTCGCTCGCATAGGCGGAAACCATCGCATCATGAATGGCTTGCGCGTCGCCCTTAACGTAGCAGGTCGCCAGAATACCGCGGTTTGCAGGCACCAGGTGCGGGGTGAATTGCACCTGCACAGGCCGCCCGGCAAGCACCGAGAATTCCTGATCAAACTCACCCAGATGCCGGTGCGTTCCGCCGATCGCATAGGCATGATAGCCTTCGGACAATTCTGCGTGAAGGAGATTTTCCTTAAGCGACCGCCCCGCCCCCGATACGGCGCATTTCATATCCAGAATGATGTCATCCAGATCAATTAGCCCGCCCGCAATTAGGGGCCGCAGCGCAAATTGTCCCGTGGCCGCATTGCAGCCTGTGCCCGCGACCAACCGCGCCGCTTTGATCTCATCGCGATAAAATTCTGTCAGCCCGTAGACGGCCTCGGCCTGCTGATCCAAGGCCGCATGGGGATTGCCGTACCATTTCTCATAGGCCGCAGGATCGCGCAGCCTGAAATCTGCGGACAGGTCCACGATTTTCAAGTCGCCGGGCAGTTTTGCAATCACCTCTTGCGACGTTTTATGCGGCAGCGCACAGAAACACAGGTCAATCTCGGAAAAATCGATCTGGTCGATGGTGACAAGCGTTGGCAGGTCCAGATGGCGCAGATGCGAAAACGCCTCAGCCATCGTCTGACCCGCCTTGGAATGCGCGCCCAAGGCTTTGATTTGCATGGAAGGATGGCCCGCGATCAGCCGGATAAGCTCTGCTCCGGTATAGCCGGAGGCTCCAAGAATGGCGATATTATACATGGTGGTATTCCCTTGCTGGGGATGCGTTTAGGAGAAAATCAAGCAGCGGTAAACTGGATCGATCGTCGCAAAAACTGTGTCGCGCGGCTGCTGACCTTCGCCGGGTCACCGGTCGTCAGGAAAGCAGGCGACCCACTGCCCAGTTTATCAGGGTGCCGCTCCAGATAATCGGCAAGACTGGCGGCCACCAGATTGGCCTGACTGTACACACTTACGCCTTCGCCCAACGCATCCTGAAACGTCTCCTGCATCAGGGGATAATGCGTGCAGCCAAGGATGGCGGCATTCGGCTCGGGCATCTTGCGTTTCAGCGCGTCCACATGACTACGCACCAAAGCCTCGGCAAGAATGAAATCACCGTCTTCGATGGCATCGACCACGCCGCCGCAGGCCTGCGCTTCGACGTCCACGCCAATCGCGCGGAACGCCAGCTCGCGCTGGAAGGCTCGGCTCGCCACGGTGGCGGGTGTCGCAAACAGCGCGACATGCTTGACTTCGACCTCACGCGGGGGCGAGTTGTCGCCCCACTGCCGCTCTGTCATCGCCTCGATCAGCGGCACAAAGACGCCAAGCACCCGCTTGTCATTCGGCACCCAGGCTTCCTGCATCCGGCGCAAAGCCGCCGCCGAGGCCGTGTTACACGCCAGAATCACCAGATCACAGCCCGCATCAAACAGCCGCTGCACAGCTGCAGTGGTCAGATCAAAGATGTCATCAGCCGTGCGCACGCCATAAGGCGCATGGGCGCTGTCGGCTAGATAGACCAGATCAAGCTCCGGCAGACGTTCCTGTATCGCGCTCAGAACGGTCAAACCGCCTAATCCGCTGTCAAATATCCCTACTGCCATGCCAATGAAGCCCTTTCAGGCGCGATGATGTTGCTCGAATTCAAAGCCATGCTCAAACGACGAGACTGGCTCTTTTGACAACTCATAAGTGGCTTTGCGCAGGAAATCCATCATGGCTTTTGCATCTCCTGCCAGCGGGTCCAAAACATCACGCCCCAGCGGCGCACCGATGGCCACGCGCACCGGTGTGTCCACGCGGGCCCGGAACTCCTTGATCAACAGCCCGAGGCGCAAACTTGCATGAAGATGGCTGGCGATCTGGAACATCCGGCTGGTGTGGCCTTCGAAATAGACCGGCACCACTTGTGCCTCTGACTTGGCGATCATGCGCGCCGTGAAATTGCGCCAGCCCGGATCCATCGGTTTCGAGAACGGACGCGCCCCGGTGCTAACCGTGCCACCTGGGAACAAGCCCACCGTGCCGCCCTGCCCCAGATGCGCCAGCGCCCGGCGCCGCGTCGCAAGGTTCAGCGCGAGATCGGATTTTTGATCACCGAAACTGATCGGCAGGAGATAGCGTTGCAAATCAGGAGCGCGGTCAAACACTGAATGGGCCATGATGCGGAAATCCTTCCGCGTGCGGCTCATCATTTGTCCCAGCATCAAACCGTCGAGAATGCCATAGGGATGGTTGGCAATGAAAATCACCGGCCCCTCGCGGGGGATAAGGTCAAGTGATCCGCGCATCACTTCAAGGCTTAACCCATAGCGTGCCGCCATAACCTCGAAAAAGCAGGCCCCCGCTTGCACCTCGGCTTCATAGCCTGCAGCGCGCCTGATCAGCCCCAATCGCCCGGTGCTGTTTTCCAACAACCGGATCAGCGCACGGCTGGCGGGCGACGTCGCCGTTGCGGCATAGCTGATCTCGCGGGTTGTGGCAGGCATGGGCGGCACCTCGGGCGACTTTGACCGCCTCTTACCGCCCCTATGCAACAAAGCTGTGACAGATCACTCCGCAGCTTTTGCCATCTGCGGCCCGCCCGACCGGATCACGCCCAGCAACTCCTCGCGCCGTTTGGCCGCTTTCGCCTCAGATGCCTGTTTGACGGGTCCGAACCCTCTGATCTGTTTGGGAAGCTCCGCAAGGGCAACGATGGCGTCGCGGGTCTGGTCGTTCAGCATGGGCAAGACTTCGGCCATGTCGGTCTCGTACTGCTTGATCAGCGCCCGTTCCATCTTGCGCTCTGCCGTATAGCCGAAAATATCCAACGGCGTGCCGCGCAAAGCTTTCAGCTTGGCCATCAGCCGTAACGGCTTTTCCAGCCAAGGACCAAATTCGCGCTTCATGGGCCGCCCGTCGGGACCGGTTTTCGACAGCATCGGCGGGGCGAGGTTGAAGGACATTTTGAAGTCTCCCTCAAACTCTGCCTTTGCCTTCTCACGACTGCTCAAAAGCAGCCGCGCCACTTCGTATTCGTCCTTATAAGACACCAGCTTGTGATAGCCTTCGGCCACCGCCGCCTTGACAGCCGGATCGGCGATGGATTGCACCATCTTGGCATAGCGTTTGGCCAGCCGCTTCCCCTGATAGGCCGTCAGATGATCCATGCGGAAGGTGATCTTTTCGTCCAGTGTTTTCGGCAGCTGCACGACTTTCGGTTCGGCCACACGGTCCGCTTCGGCGGGGTAAAGCACCGCCCAGCGCCCCAGCTCAAACGCCCGGAGGTTCCGTTCCACCGCCGCGCCATTCAGGCGGATCGCCTCGAGGATGCTATCCAGCGTCAGCGGGATCAGCCCTTTTTGAAAGGCACCGCCAAAGATCATCATATTGGAAAAGATTGAATCGCCCAGCGCAGCTTTCGCCAGATCAGAGGCATCAAAGAGCGTGACATCCTCTTTCAGCCGCGCCTCAAGCGAGAGCGTCAGCCGGTCGTAGGGCATCTGGAACTCCGTATCGCGGGTGAAATCGCCGGTGATGATCTGGTGCGAATTGACCACCGCCCCTGTGCGCCCCGCTTGTGTCAGCCCCAGCGTCTTGGCCCCGGCAGAAACGACCAGATCACCGCCGATCAGCGCGTGGGCCTCTCCGGTTGCCACGCGAATGGCTGAAATATCGGCCGGATCGTTGGCCAAACGGCAGTGGATATGCACCGCGCCGCCCTTTTGGGCCAGCCCCGCCATCTCCATCATGCCAGCGCCCTTGCCATCCAACTGGGCGGCCTGCGCCAAGACAGCACCGATGGTCACGACACCCGTGCCACCGACACCGGTGATCACGACGTTGTGGGTGCCATCGATCGCGGGAATTTCCGGCATCGGCAGATCGGGGATCGCAATTTCCGTTGTCGGATCTTTGCGCAGCTTTGCCCCTTCGAGCGTCAGGAACGACGGGCAGAACCCTTTGATGCAAGAGAAATCCTTATTACAGGACGATTGATCAATCGCCCGCTTTCGGCCCAGCTCGGTCTCGGCAGGCACCAGCGACACGCAATTCGATTGCACACCGCAATCACCGCAGCCTTCGCAGACATCCGTATTGATAAACAACCGCTTGTCGGGGTCCGGAAACAGCCCACGCTTGCGGCGGCGGCGTTTCTCGGCGGCGCAGGTCTGCACATAGACAATGGCGCTCACACCCTCCTTGGTCGCAAAGTCCTTTTGCACCGTGTCCAGCATGGCGCGTTCATGCATCGGCACACCTTTGAAAGCCGCAGGATCCACGTCTTCTTTCTCGTCATAGACCACAGCCAGGTTCTTAACCCCCATCGCCTTCAATTCGGCCACGATGCGCGGCGCATCCAGATCGCCTTCATTATGCTGGCCGCCCGTCATGGCGACCGCATCGTTGTACAGAATCTTGTAGGTGATGTTGGTCTTTGCGGCGATGGCCGCACGGATCGCCTGAACGCCCGAATGGTTATAGGTGCCATCACCAAGGTTTTGGAAGACATGGGCACGGGTGGAAAACGGTGCCTCACCGATCCAGTTTGCCCCCTCACCGCCCATATGGGTGAACCCCAAAGTCTCGCGGTCCATCCATTGCGCCATGAAGTGACAGCCGATGCCGGCATAGGCGCGGCTGCCTTCGGGGACCTTGGTCGATGAATTATGCGGGCAACCCGAACAGAAGTACGGCAAGCGCGCCGCGATTTCTTCGGCGTTGTCGCTGCGGCGTGCTTCGTCCAGGCGGGCCAGCCCGGCCTTGATGCCATCGGTATCCCGGCCTTCTTCGCAAAGAACCTCACCCAGCTTCTGCGCAATATCCACAGGGTCCAGCGCCCAGCGCGCGGTAAAGAATTCCTTGCCGTTCTTCCGCCCCCCATAAACGCGGTGGCGCATGTCATCGTCAAAAAGCGCTTCCTTGATCTGCACTTCGATCAACTTGCGCTTTTCCTCGACGACCACGATCAGGTCGAGGTCTTCTGCCCAGTCATGGAAACCGCGCATGTTCAGCGGCCAGGTCTGGCCCACCTTATAGGTTGTGATGCCCAGCCGTTCGGCTTCGTTCTCGTCGATATTCAGCAAGCTGAGCGCGTGGAGCAGATCAAGCCAGTTCTTGCCCGCCGCGACAAAGCCGATCTTGGCACCCTTTTTGCCCCAAACCCGCTTGTCCATCTTGTTGGCATGGGAAAACGCCTCTGCCGCATAGCGCTTGTGATCAATCAGACGTGCTTCCTGCGCGATGCGTTCGTCCACCAGACGGATGTTCAACCCATCCTGCGGCATGTCGAACTCCGGCGTGACGAAGGACATTCGGTGCGGATCCCCGTCCACCACCGATGTCACCTCCACCGTGTCTTTCATCGTCTTCAGACCCACCCAGAGTCCCGAATAGCGCGAGAGCGCCCAGCCATAGATGCCGTAATCCAAAATCTCCTGTACGCCTGCGGGGCTGACCACAGGCATATAGGCGTCGATCATGGCAAATTCGGATTGGTGCAAAACGGTAGAGGATTCGCCGGTATGGTCGTCTCCCATGGCCATCAACACACCACCATGTGCCGACGTGCCCGCCATGTTCGCATGGCGCATCACATCGCCGGATCGGTCCACTCCCGGCCCCTTGCCATACCACAGGCCAAAGACGCCATCATACTTGCCCTCACCGCGCACCTCGGCCTGCTGCGATCCCCAAAGAGCGGTCGCTGCAAGGTCTTCGTTCAAACCGGCCTGAAAAGTGACGTTATGAGCATGCAAGAACTTCTCGGCCTTGGCCATCTGCATGTCCACCGCCCCCAAGGGCGACCCGCGATAGCCCGTTACCAGACCGGCGGTGTTCAACCCCGCCGCCTTGTCACGCGCCGCCTGCATCAGCATCATCCGTACCAGCGCCTGCGTGCCATTCAACAGCACAGGGCTTCTTTCCAGATCGAAACGGTCATTGAGTGAAATCTTTTGCGTCGTCATGGCGGGCCTCCCTAAGTTCCGTCAGTCTTGCACAGTTCTAGGCGCATAATAGGTCATAAAGCCTGACCTGTATAGCGGTTATTATGGCAGTATCACGCAGAATTTCCCCCTCCGCCCTGCAATGTTAGCACCTATAAGCTATGACATAGCGAATCGGGTGCTGACCTTAGGATCACCCAACGGAAGGCTCGTACGATGGATTGGGATAAATTGCGCATCTTTCACGCTGTCGCGGACGCGGGGTCATTAACCCATGCGGGCGACCGGCTGAACCTATCGCAATCGGCGGTGTCGCGTCAGGTCAGAGGGCTGGAGGAACAACTAAACACAAACCTGTTCCACCGCCATGCCCGCGGACTGATTCTTACCGAACAGGGCGAGCTTCTGTTTGATGCGACCGCAGCGATGTCCAAACGTCTCGACGCCGCCTCTGCGCGCATCCGTGACAGCGAAGAAGAGGTTTTTGGTGAATTGCGCGTCACCACGACCACCGGCTTCGGCACGCTTTGGCTCGCCCCCCGGCTCTCGAAACTTTACGACAAATACCCCGACCTCAAGGTCGACCTGATGCTGGAAGAGCGCGTGCTGGACCTGCCAATGCGAGAGGCCGATGTCGCCATCCGCATGAAAGAGCCATCACAGGCCGATCTGATCCGTAAAAAGCTGATGATGATCCACATGAGCCTCTATGCCTCGCCCAGCTATCTGGCCGCCAACGGCACCCCTACCCGGATTGAGGATATCGCCAGTCACCGCTTGATCTGCCAGAACACGGACAGCGATCAGGTCGGGGCCGGGCTACAGCTTATCAGAGAGCTGATGATGAACGATGTGCGTTCTACCCTGACGGTGAACAACTACTTCGGTGTGCTTCAAGGTGTGCTGCATAACATCGGCATAGGCGTGCTGCCCGATTATCTGACACAGGATTTTCCCGAACTGGTACAGGTGCTGCCAGAAGTGGCATCCGCCGATGTTCCGGTCTTTCTCGCCTATCCCGAAGAGCTGCGGCAATCGAAAAGGGTCGCAGCTTTCAAGGACTTCGTACAGGACGAGATCATCACCTATCGCAAGCTTCTGAAAGACGGCAAGGGCCGCATGGAATGAGCCATGCGCTCACTGCATATCGGCTATGAGAGGGAAAAGCGCAGCTTTGACTTGATCGGAGGCAATGTGCCGCCTAATTCAGCATCATGTAAAGCGGCTCCTGAGGGAAACCCGATTTACACCTCCCTGTTGGACTTGGCCGAGCTTCGTGCTCGGCCTTTTTTTTGCCCGGCCCCAATTACCTTCTCAAGCCGCAGTCAGCTTCGCGTTTAACAAGCACGAGGTTGCGTTCTGCGATCTATCCGGGACGCATGGCTTGAAACAGCCTTTCCCTCGGCACGGCCCTCGCCTAAAAGCAGGCAACCACTGCCCAAGGGGACGCTATGACTGATCCAGCCATCACCGCCGATGTAATTGCCGCTCACGGTTTTTCCGATGACGAATGGCAAGAAGTGAACAACATACTTGGCCGCGCCCCCAACTATACCGAGATGGGCATCTTTTCGGCCATGTGGAATGAACACTGCTCTTACAAGTCCTCCAAAAAATGGCTGCGTACCCTGCCCACCGAAGGCCCTCAGGTCATCTGCGGCCCGGGCGAGAACGCAGGCGTGGTCGATATCGGCGATGGTCAGGCGCTGGTCTTCAAGATGGAATCGCACAATCACCCCAGCTACATCGAACCCTACCAAGGGGCCGCGACAGGCGTGGGCGGCATTCTGCGGGATGTGTTTACCATGGGTGCACGCCCCATCGCGGCGATGAACAGCCTCAGCTTCGGTCGCCCGGAACACCCCAAGACACGCCAGCTTGTGCATGGGGTGGTCGCAGGCGTGGGTGGCTACGGCAACTGCTTTGGTGTGCCGACAGTCGGTGGCGAAGTCCGCTTTGACAAAGCCTATGACGGCAACTGTCTGGTCAATGCATTTGCCGCAGGTCTCGCGAATGCGGACAAGATCTTTTATTCTGCGGCCTCGGGCGTCGGCATGCCTGTGGTCTACCTTGGTGCGAAAACCGGCCGCGATGGCGTTGGCGGTGCCACGATGGCGTCTGCCGAGTTCGACGATACCATCGAAGAGAAACGCCCCACGGTGCAGGTCGGCGACCCCTTCACCGAAAAGCGTCTGATGGAAGCCACGCTTGAACTGATGGCCACAGGTGCCGTGATCTCTATCCAGGACATGGGTGCCGCGGGCCTGACCTGCTCTGCGGTAGAAATGGGCGACAAGGGCGGGCTTGGCGTCCGGCTTGACCTTGAAAAAGTCCCCACCCGCGAATTGAACATGACCGCCTACGAGATGATGCTCTCGGAATCCCAAGAGCGCATGTTGATGGTGCTAAAGCCTGAACTGGAAGCGGAAGCGAAAGCCGTCTTTGACAAATGGGACCTCGATTTCGCCATCGTGGGCGAGACTTTGGCCGAAGACCGCTTCCTCATCATGCTGGATGGTGAGCTTAAAGCCGATCTGCCGCTGAGCAAACTCGCCTCTACCGCCCCCGAATACGACCGCCCTTGGGTCGAAACACCCGCAGCCGAGCCGCTGGCGGATGTTCCCGGTGTCGACCCCATCGACGGTCTTACGGCGCTGATCTCTGATCCGAACTACGCGGCGAAAAATTGGGTGTTTGAACAATATGACACCATGGTCATGGCCGACAGCGCCCGCACGCCGGGTCTTGGTGCGGGCATCATTCGCGTACATGGCACCGACAAAAGCATCGCTTTTACCTCAGATGTGACCCCGCGCTATGTGATGGCAAACCCGGTCGAAGGTGGCAAACAGGCCGTTGCCGAAGCCTACCGGAACCTGACCGCAGTGGGGGCCAAACCCCTTGCAACAACCGACAACATGAATTTCGGCAATCCAGAAAAGCCCGTGATCATGGGCCAGTTTGTCGGCGCGATCAAAGGCATTGGCGAAGCAGTCTCTGCGCTCGATATGCCCATCGTGTCCGGCAACGTCTCGCTTTATAATGAAACCGACGGCACCGGCATCCTGCCAACACCGACCATCGGTGCGGTGGGCCTGATTGATCACCCCGACCATATCATCGGCTGCGATGTGCGCGACGGTCATGTGGCATTGGTCTTGGGCGATACTGCAGGTCACCTTGGACAATCGGCCCTGCTCGCGACAGTCTTTGGGCGGATCGAAGGCGACGCGCCGGCGGTTGATCTGGCAACCGAGAAAGCACATGGCGATTTCATCCGCGCCAACCGCGAGATGATCAAGGCCTGCACCGATCTGAGCGATGGTGGCCTTGCGCTTGCGGCCTTTGAATTGGCCGAGAAAGCTGGCGTTGGAGTGATACTTGACGCCGCCGATACGCCAACGCTCTTTGGCGAAGATCAGGCGCGTTATCTGATCGCCTGTTCGTTTGACCAAGCAGAAGCGCTGATGATCGCTGCCGGACAGGCGGGGCTGACTTTGACATCCGTGGGCAAGTTTGGCGGCAGCGATGTAACCTTTGGCGGCGTGTCGTCCCCGCTTGAGAAACTGTCTGCCGTCTACCGCACGTCTTTTGGCGCAACCTTCGCCTAAAGTCTGCCATCAGCACGGCGCGTCCGCTTAATACAAGCGCCTTAATACGCTGATATTGCGGCTGTTTTGTGCTACGGTTGCATCCCGTAGCAGCGTGCGCGCGTAAAAGTCGATCTCGCGTAGGGCGCTAAGATGACGCTCTGCAAAACGGTAGGTGATCGCGTGCTCTTGCGGCAGCCAAAAGGTGAACTCACAGGTCTTGTCCGCGGTTACCACCCCTAGGGTACTGCACTTTCCGAACCCAAGCGGCATGCCCTTTTCGTCCCGTACGGCATAGGCCGTCCCGGACGTCGCCGCCTTGCCGATGCAGCCCTGACGCGCACCAAACCCGACCGTCTGTTGCTGCTTGTGATGGGCCACCAGATCAGTGGCTTCCTGCGGTGTAGGCTCCCGCAATGCCGTGATGCCGTCGCCAACCTCATGATCCGCAACACATTCATAGTTCACGGCTCGCTCGAACCGGCGCAGGAACGACATAGGCTTGCCAAAGTCATTCTCGTGCTCGAACTGCATGGGTGTCACCGGAACAGTGATCTCGAGTGCATCTGACCGATGATCCGCGAATACGCCGGCTAACGGGTCGAAACCGGGCAGTGCGACAAGTATCTTCAGATCCGGTGCCATACCTGCGGGCAACTGCGGCTCCTTGCGCCGGGATTTCGGCGCTACGCCAACCTGTTCGATGTGCAAGACGCCATCACGGTGCACCAGCATCACTCCGCCTGCCCCGCCACCGGCGGTCACCTGCGCTACAGGAGATACGTTCATCTCGTCCGAGAAATTCAAGGCCCATACGCCTGCGGCCCGGTCGCTCCAGCGCCCCTTGCTGTCTGGCACGCCCAACAATACGTTCTGACCGCCCACGGGAATCTCTGCCAACCGCGCCCGCTCAGCTGAGGCAGACCGCGCTACAAGCACATCAATCGCCACCGCACCGCACAGAACCACAATCCCTGCCTTTGCAAGGCCTTTTGGAACGGCAAACCAGGTATCATCAGGATGAAACAGACGCCCGGCAGCCAGTTCTGCTGCCCGTTGTGCGGCGCTTTCCGGATCAGGTCCAAACCGGTTCTCGCCCAACGTGCCGCGCCGCACCAACACAAGCGTAAGCGCCCCATAGGCAATTATGCTGCTGAGCTACCCGCCGAAGTCCAACATCACAGACACAATCGAACACGTCACGATGATGCCCAGGTAGACCCAGCCCGATAGCCCGCTGTCGTGAAGGCGGCGGATCGTAGCACAGATATGCGGTATGATCGGCAACAGCACAAGAATGCCGCCCAAAACGCGCAGGGCATAAAATTCGTGCTGTGGGAACGCAAGGAAACCCAGCAAAGAGGGCATCTCCCAGGCCCCGAAGAGCGCCTGAACAGACAAAAGGTAAAGCGCGCAAAACAGTGTGAAATACCAGTAGTCGCGCCGCCGCATACGGCCCGCAAACGAGAAAGGCTTGCGCCAGATTGCGCTATAGACGGCTTGGTTGAATGTCATAGGCTTCCATTCTGACAGGTTTGAGCCAACCCATCATGAAAACCGGACCTTACTTTGCTCGAAACAGGGCATTTTGGGTGAAAGGCCCTAGGTCTGCGCCATCAGCCGCGCCTTTTCGCCCTCATCATTAGGGTTAGAGATGGCAGCGGCCAGTTCCTCTAGCGATGCGATGGAATGACCAGCGCGGAAACTATCGACATGCGGCAACATCGCACGGATGCCGGCGGCCTTTGGGGCAAAGCCGTCCCAGCGCAACAGGGGGTTCAGCCAGATCACCCGCCGCGCGGTCAGGTGCAGCCGCTGCATATGCCGCGCCAGATCTTCGGGCGCGTCGCGGTCCAGACCATCGGTGATCAGCAGCACCACTGCGCCCTGCCCCATCACGCGGCGCGACCAGTCACGATTGAACGCCTCGATACACGCACCGATCCGCGTTCCCCCTTCCCAATCCTGTGCTTCGGCCCCCGCTGCCGCGAGCGCCGCATCCACATCACGGGTGGCCAGATGGCGGGTGATGTTGGTCAACCGTGTGCCAAAAGTGAACGCATGAACCCGCGCCCATCCGGCACCCTTTGCATTGCTGACCGCATGCAGAAAATGAAGGATGACGCGTGAATACTGGCTCATGGAGCCGGAAATATCGCAAAGCACCACAAGATTAGGATAGCGCGGGCGCGGCACCTTGTAGGCCAGCACACCCATCTCTCCGCCGCGCCTGAGGGCCGCGCGCATCGACCGGGCAGCATCAATCCGGCCCAAGGGTGCCGCCATCCCGCGTCGCGAGGGCAAGGGTTTCACGGGCAGCGCCAGCCGCGCCAGCATGCGCTTGGCCTCTGCCATCTCGGCCAGTGACATCTGCTCGAAATCCAGCGTCCTGAGCCGCTCTGCCGCCGACATGGTCAGGCTGGCATCAACCTCGATCAGCGCATCCTCTTCGGGGGTCTCCCCCTCATCGTCCTTTGGCGGAGCCTCTGCACCGTCAAGCAGCGCCTCTGCCGCGCGTTTCTCCGCCGCCTGTGCGGGGCGGTCCTCCTGCACGCCGCGGATCGCCGGCAGCATGGCCGCCATCATATGCTCCAGGTATCGCGGATCACGCCAATAAAGCCGGAAAAGCTGCGCAAAGACCCTGCGGTGTTCAGGCCGGTTCACGAAACAGGCATGTAGTGTCCAGTAAAAATCACGTTTCTCGGTAAAGCCTGCTGCCTCGACCGCGCGAATGGCGTCGATCACCCGGCCCGGACCGATGGGCAGGCCTGCCCGACGCAAAGCACGGGCGAAATGGGTGATGTTGCTCGCAAGTTTCGGGTTTTCGGGCAATTCGAGGCCGGGGAGTTCAACCATAGTGGGTTGACTGGAGGCTCTGCCTCCAGACCTCCGCGGGATATAAGGCCAAAAAGAGAAAGACGGGCATCTTAGGCCGGTTCAAGGCTTGCGCGGGCTTGATCGAGGATGCGTTTCGCCTCTGACCCGTGCAGTTTGGCGATGTCATCTTGATACTTCAGCACCGCGCCAAGCGTATCGGCGATGACTTCGGGCGAGAGCATCAGCACATCCAGTGCGAGCAGACATTTCGCCCAGTCGATCGTCTCGGCCACGCCGGGTTTCTTGAACAAATCTTCAGTGCGAAGCTGCTGCACAAAGGCCACCACCTCTCGGCTGAGGCTTTCAGCGGCTTCAGGGGCTTGGGCGGTCAATATCTCCATTTCGCGCTCGAAATTGGGGTAGTCGACCCAATGATAGAGGCAGCGCCGTTTCAGCGCGTCATGGACCTCGCGGGTGCGGTTCGAGGTCAGGATCACGATGGGCGGCTCTGGTGCCTTGATCGTGCCCATCTCGGGGATTGTGACCTGAAAATCGCTGAGCGCTTCCAGCAAGAAGGCCTCGAACGGGGCATCGGTGCGGTCAAGTTCATCAATCAACAGGATTGGGGCACCGCGTGGGTCCGGGCGCATGGCCTCCAGAAGCGGACGCTCGATCAGGAAATCATCGCTGAAGAGTTCGGTTGTAAGCGCCTTTTTGTCAGTTTCGCCCGAGGCTTCCGCGGCACGGATCGCCACCATTTGCGCCGGAAAATTCCACTCATAAACCGCCGAGGATGCATCCAAACCTTCGTAGCACTGTAGCCGGATCAATTTGCGGTCCAAACCTGCGGCCAGCGCCTTGGCGATCTCGGTTTTGCCGACACCTGCTTCGCCTTCCAGAAACAGCGGACGGCCCAACCGCAGGCTTAAAAACACCACCGTGCCCAGATCACGGCCACAAACATAGCCTTGTTCAGCCAGCATCGCCTGTACGCCATCAATGCTTGAAATATCGCTCATACAACTCTCCCCGATGGTGCATTCGTGCATTTGCGATGGGCAGGGTCAAGGGCGCATCTTGGCCGATTTGTCACGCGGCTGCGCGCCCGCACCTGCAAGATTGACGCGATTCGGGGCAACTGTCATAATCTTCACAAAGAATGAGAGGTTTCGGGGCATGATGCACCCGAAACCCGGAGGCGGATATGAAACCCGGATACCCCACCCGCCGCAGCCTGCGGAACCGCTGAAATGCGCATTACTGCGGTTACCTGCGTCAAGAACGAGGGCCCCTTCCTGTTGGAATGGATTGCGTTTCACCGCGTCATCGGTGTAACGGATTTTCTATTTTATTCAAACGATTGTACCGATGCGACGGACCGTTTTCTGGATGCATTGCAAGATCATGGGATAGTCGAACACCTGCCCAACCCCGCCACCACCCGCAACTACCAGATGCAGGCGCTGAAAGCTGCCAAGCAGCACCGTTTGGTCAAACAGGCCGATTGGGTCTGGATCGCGGATGTGGACGAATTCATTAACATCCATGTGGGCGATCACAGCCTGCCCGCGCTGATCAAGGCTTGCGGCGACCCGCAGGCGATATCAGTCACCTTCCAGTTCATGGCCAACGGCGGGGTAGAAGAATTTGTCGATGAGCCGGTCATCAGCCAGTTCGTAAGAAGCCATAGCCACGACATTTGGGGGGCGGAAATTGCGATTGAAGTCAAAACTCTTGTCAGGAAGGATTTCCCGACCGAGTATTTCGGCGCGCACCGTCCGTTTCACAATGATGGCAGGTCAAAACCCAAATGGACAGATGGCTCTGGCCGCCAGGTCCCGCGGCCCTTCCGCAAGGCTGCAGGCAGACGGCGCATCCGCGCATTTCCCGCCCACGGTGCGCGCCAGTTTGCTACGTTGAACCACTACGCCCTGCGCTCGCTTGACAGCTATCTGGTCAAGAACGACCGCGGCGATGTGAATCGCGAACGTCGCGTTTTTGCCGATAGCTATTGGTCCGAACGCAATGACGCGAGCTATCTCGATGACAGTATCCAGCGCTATGCTGAGCCACTGCAGGCCGAGATGGACCGCCTTAAAGCGCTGGACGGCGTTGCTGCGCTGCATGATGAAGCCGTAGCACTGCATATCGCCAAACGCGATGAATTGCTGGCGCAAGATAGCTACCGCGCGATGCAGCAGCAGCTGCGCGATGCCTCGCCCTACTCGGCCGCTGAAACCGCTATCCGCGCCGAGATCGGTTTTGAAATTGGACAGACCCCATGACCCGGATGCGCGTTGTGAACATTGCTCTGCCCAAGACCGGGACCACCACGCTGACGGACGCACTGCGCCATGCGGGCCTGACCGTGGCGGACTGGCGCGTCCGCCCCGGCCAATCCACTCGGACCGATATTCCGCGCATGCATCTGGGCAAGATCATCTATGAAGATTATTTCGCCACCGGTGATCCCTTTGCGCGGCTGGGCGAATTCGATGTGATCAATGAAATGTCTGCCGTGCGCGATGACCGCTCTCTTTGGCCACAGACGGATTGGGGCCTCCTCAGCGCCATCGCAACACATCATCCGGGCGTGAAATTCATCCTGACCATGCGCGATCCGGTAAAGACTGCGGATTCGATGATGCGCTGGAACAATCTGGGCAAACAACGCCTGCCCAAAGCCGACATCCCCGGTCTGCCGCGCGGCTTTGGAGGATCCGAGGCCGATATCGCGCGGTGGATGGAAGGGCATTACGCCTTTTGCCACCAGATTTTCAAAGGGTCTGACAGGTTTATGTCCTACGACATCGAAGACCCTGACGCGCAGGCCAAGATCAGCGCCTATCTGAACATTGATCTGCCCTGGTGGGGCCAAAGCAACGTCGGCAAACCAGGGGCAGCAGCGCAATGAGATTGACCCTGATGATCGGACCGACCGAAAAAGCCGCGATGCGGTTTCGCGGGCTGTTCAAGCAACATGCCGCCAAGCTTGAAAAAGCCGGCATCGCAGTGCCCGACTGGAACCATGTGCGCCTTTATGCGGCTTGCGCACAACCCGAAGAGGTCAGCGTGCTGCGGTTCAAACGGGGCTTGGACAACCCACTGGTGCAAAAGACACTGACGTCGGAATTCCATACCCTGTTTCAGACCGAGCTGGCCGAAATCAAGGCCGATCATGTGGTGCTCGCCTCGGCCCAACTGGGCAATCTGCTTTCTGCGCCTGAGGAGCTTGAGCGGCTGCATACTCTGCTGTCGCCCTATTTCGATGACATCCAGATCGTCGCCCATCTGGACGAACAGGCCCGTCTGCTGATCCATCACTACACCTATGCCATACTTGAGGGCCGCCGCCATAGCCTGCGCCAAGAGATTGATCTAGCGAAAGAAAAAGACTGGTGGCAAGGGGCATTGGCGCAGCGCGGCGCAAACGATACCTTCGCTGGCATTTTTAACGATGTGCAAGCTCCGCCCTTCTGGCTGGATTACGCAGCACTGTTGGCGGCGTGGGAAAAACCTTTCGGCAAAGGGAATGTCACCTTCCGCCCGCTCAACTTGCCGAAATTGAATAGCCCCGATGGTATGGCAGAACTCTGCACCAGCCTCGGCATTGAAAACAACTTTGGTAAATCCGAAATAGACCCCATATTTTCCCCAGAGGCCAGCGCCTCGCTGACCCGCATGCGGCATATGAACGATGTGATGATCCGCTTGTCCCAAGCCCGCGATATCATCATCCCCCGCGAGATGTGGAGCCAGGTGCATCGCACCGTCCGCGTGCCCGGGGACCCAATTGCAGCGGGCAGTCTGGCCGCGGTCTCGGGTCATTTCACATCCGCGAACAAAACCCTGATCACACGCTTCCCCGATCTTAAGACCGCTCTTAAACCCGATAATCCGGCAGAGCCTTGGGAAGAGGCCGACCCCACGCGCGGGTTTCGCGCGACGCAATACCTCGCGGCCTTTGCCCATGCGCTGCAAAAACATTCCACCCCCGTGGCCGAAAAGCGTGCCGAAGCCACCGCTGCCGAAGAAGCATCTGAAAAGTTTGAGGAATTGCTGATCGAAGGCACCGCTGACACCGAGGAAGCCGCCGCGAAGAAGCGCCTTCTTGACCGCGTCAAAGTCAATCACCAGATGGTGCTGTCGACCCAGTTCAAACCTCACAACAATCTCGGTGCGGTAAACGAAGAAGAACTTGCCGCCGCCTATACCCCGCTGCCGCCACGTGTTCTGAAGCCTGGCAGCACCGGCAATGTGATCGTCGGCTGCATGAAGAACGAGGCCCCCTATATCGTTGAATGGATCGCCTACCATCGCGCCATCGGAGTCGATAATTTTCTGATCTACTCCAATGATTGCAGCGATGGCACCGACAAGATGCTGGCCCGCCTGATGGAAATGGGCATCGTCGAACATCGCAACAATGACAATTGGAAGGGCAACTCCCCCCAGCAGCACGCGCTGAACAGATCGCTCAAAGAACCGCTGATACAAAACGCCGAATGGATCGCCCATATCGACGTGGACGAATTCATGAACGTGCGTACCGGCAACGGCACGCTGGACGATCTCTTTGCCGCCGTCCCTGATGCCACCAACATCGCAATGACGTGGCGGCTTTTCGGCCATAACGGTGTGACCGAACTGAATGATGATTTTGTCATTGACCAGTTTGATGCCTGCGCCCCGAAATACTGTCCCAAGCCACATACCGTCTGGGGCTTCAAGACCATGTTCCGCAACATTGGGGCCTATGCAAAAATCAGCTGTCATCGCCCGAACAAGCTGGACGAAGCCTTTGAAAAACAGGTAAAATGGGTCAATGGATCGGGGCGCGACATGACCCGTGATGTCGTCAGGAACGGCTGGCGGTCGTCCAAGAACAACGTGGGCTATGACCTGTTGCAACTCAACCACTACGCGCTGCGCTCGGCTGAGTCCTTTCTGATCAAACGCCAGCGCGGTCGTGCCCTGCACGTGGACCGCTCCATCGGGATAAACTACTGGATCCGCATGGACTGGTCCGACTTCCGCGACATCACCATCAAACGCAACATCCCGCGCCTGCGCGCCGAATATGACCGTCTGATGGCGGACCCACAGCTCAAAAAAGCGCATCAAGACGGGCTGGCGTGGCACAAGGCCAAAGCCGAAGAGCTGCACAAAATGCCTGAATTCCGCGACCTTTATCAACAGGCTTTGGGCGTGAAACTGAACGAGACAGAGCGCGTCGCCTATGCGCTGTCTTTGGATATGGAGAGCTGATCATGGACGGCCAGACCTCACCCGAACCCACCGGCTTCATCCGCTCGCGCGGCATGCGCTTCCCGAAACACCCCGAAATCATGCAGGGGAAAGTCCGCCGTTTGCTGCGTGACAATGCCTATGAGGCCAAAGAGACCGAAGCCGCCCTACGCACGGTGCGCGAAAATGATGTGGTGGTCGAACTGGGTGGCGGCATCGGCTATATGTCCACGCTGGTCGCCACCAAACGCGCCATCAAATCGGTCCATGTGTTCGAGGCGAACCCGAACCTGATCCCCTATATCCACTCGGTCCATGCGGCCAACGGGGTGACGAATGCTCATGTCACCAACGCCATTCTTGGCCCGCGCAAGGGCACTGCCGACTTTTATGTGCGCGAGCCGATGCTCGGCTCCTCTTTGGAAGTACTTGAGGGCGAAATTGATCCCCCCGCCACCAAGGTCGACGTGCTGAACGCCAAAACCACCTTTGACGACATCGGTGCCACTGTCCTGATCTGCGACATCGAAGGGGCTGAGGTCGATCTGATCCCTTCCATCGATCTGACCGACCTGCGCGCCGCCATCATCGAAACCCATCCCCAATGGATCGGCCCTGAAGGCATCAACAAGGTGTTCCGCGCCTTCATGGATGCGGGCCTCGCCTATTACCATCGCGGCAGCCACGGCAAAGTGCTTGCCTTTCGCAAAAGCTGGTAAATGACCCACCTCGCCATCCTGTGCGTCCGCAACGAGGCGGCCTTTCTGTTGGAATGGCTGGCCCATCACCGCGCCGTAGGTTTCGACGATTTTCTGGTGTTCTCGAACGATTGCACCGACGGCACCGATGCAATGCTGGACCGTCTGGCCGAGATGGGCCTGATCACGCATATCCGAAACGACGGCCCCTACGACAAGGGCGGCATTCAGTTTACCGCGCTCAAAATGGCTGCAAAGCTAAAACAGGTCCGTGAGGCCGACTGGATCCTGCCCCTGGACGTCGATGAATTTGTGAATATCCATACCGGCGATCATACGCTTACCGCCCTCCATGCCGCCCTGCCGGAGGCGACAGCGATCACCCTGACATGGCGACTCTTCGGCTATTCAGGTCAAATCAGGTACCAAGATACCCCAATTCTTGAGACATTCACCCGCTGCGCACCTAGGGTCATGTATTGGCCCTGGCGTGCTGCAATGTTCAAGACACTGTACCGCAACGATGGCACCTACCGCAAACCCGGCGTGCACCGACCCCGCGATCCGGTTGAGGCCAAACTGTCCCAAGCGCGGTGGTTCGACGGTGCCGGCCGCGCCCTGCCTGACGCATTCGCCACCAAACGCATCTTTTCCAACTACGGACAGGACAATTATGCGCTGGTCCAGTTGAATCACTATCCACTCGGCGCGCTCGAATCCTTTGTTCTCAAATCGGACCGGGGCCGCGCCGTACATTCGGATGATATGCTCGGCCTCGACTATTTTGTTGAACGGAACTTCAACATCGACACTGATACGTCCATCAACGCGCTGGCCCCCCAGCGTGCGGCAGAACTGGCGTCGCTTAAATCCGATCCGGTTCTTGGTCAACTGCATGAACACGCCGTGGCCTGGCGCAAATCGCGCTTTGCCGAACTGCTACAAAAGGAGCCCTACCGTGCCCTTTTTGGCCGCTTGCTCATGACAGAACCAAGCCGCCCCGTGACCCGCGACGCCGCGCAATTCCTGATCTCGCACGCACAGAAGAGGCACTAAACCCGCCAATCCCCGCCACATTTCCACGCCCATTTTCCTAAATTTTGCCGCATTACCCTGTTAATTCTCGTCCCAAATCGCACATCTGATAATGCGGTACGGCTTTTGAGGACGCAGCAATGACAGACGAAGCGCCAACGCTTGATACATCTCTGGCAGACCTGCCCCGGCAGGCTTGGCTGAAGGCTGTCGAAAAGATCGCGGATGAAGACGGCTATGTCGAAGCACTTGGTCGCCGCCACAATGCAATATTCATCGAAGAAGGTACCACCCTTTTAGTCACCTTCGAGACATTTCAGGGCATTCAAGCGCTCTCCGATCTGGGCCAGCCTCTGGGCTGGGACATGCTGAAGGATCACGGATGGTCGCACTTGTGTATTGCCAGCAACGGGGACACATGGTTCCGCGATCAGGCCGTCTATGGCTATTTTGACCGGCTGATCGACGATGGCTTCTTTGACGAATTCGAGAACGTCGTCTTTTATGGCGCAGGCCCCTGTGGCTATGCCGCCGCTGCATACTCCGTGGCCGCCCCCGGTGCGCGGGTCGTTGCCATCCAACCGCAAGCAACCCTGGATCCCCGCGTTACTGAATGGGACGACCGTTTCACCGATATGCGCATCCGCGATTTTACCACGCGGTTCGGATACGCGCCCGAAATGCTGGACGCCGCTGAGCACGCGCATGTCTTTTACGACCCACGCGAACAGCTTGATGCCATGCACGCCGCGCTGTTCACCCGCGCCAATGTCACCAAACTGCGAATGCGGGCGATGGGGGATGCACTTCAAACGGACATGCTGGAAATGGGCATCTGGGGCGACATTCTAAAAGCCGCTGCCGAAGACCGCCTGACCATGGAAGAATTTGCGAGGCTTTACCGGGCGCGCCGCAATTACCGCCCCTATCTGCGCAACCTGTTGGATATATTCGAAGCCGAAGGTCGCGAAACTCTGATCGAGGGGCTTTGCAGTTCGGTCTCTTCACGCATGCGTGCCCCCCGCTTTGCCGTTCGCCTGCGCGAGATCAGACAGACCCGCGAGACCGAAGAGGACTAGCCCCCAGCGGCCCGCTATGCTACCGCCGCTGCCATGACACAAAGCCTTACGATCCGCCGTCCTGACGACTGGCATCTGCACCTGCGCGACGGCGACATGCTGCGCGCCGTCCTGCCCCACACTGCCCGCGATTTCGCCCGCGCCATCATCATGCCCAATTTGGTGCCGCCGGTGGTCACAGGCGCACAGGCACAGGCCTATCGCGACCGGATCATGGCGGCCCTGCCCGAGGGGTCTGACTTCACACCATTGATGACACTGTATCTTACCGAAGATACCGATCCCGCAGACATGGCTGCTGCACATGCTTCGGGCCTGATCACCGCCGTCAAACTCTACCCTGCTGGGGCAACGACAAACTCCGCCAGCGGTGTGGCAAATTTCGACAAGGTCGCCCCCGTCCTTGAAAAGATGGCTGAAATCGGTCTTCCACTCTGCACGCATGGCGAAGTCACTGACCCATCGGTGGATATCTTTGATCGCGAAGCTGTCTTTATCGACCGCGTGCTCGACCCGATCCGCAAAAGCCATCCTGCCTTGCGCGTGATCATGGAACATATCACCACCGGTGATGCGGTCGACTACGTCAAATCCGCCGATCAAAACCTCGCCGCAACGATCACCACGCACCATCTGGTAATCAACCGCAACCACATCCTCGCGGGCGGCATCAAACCGCACTACTACTGCCTGCCCGTCGCAAAACGCGAAAAACACCGCCTCGCTTTAAGGGCCGCTGCGACTTCGGGCGATGCACGGTTCTTCCTTGGCACGGATTCCGCGCCGCACACGGACGCCAACAAACTCCTGCCCTGCGGCTGCGCCGGCTGTTTTACCGCGCCCAACACAATGTCGATCCTCGCGGAAGTTTTCGAGCAGGAAAATGCCCTCGACCACCTCGAAGCCTTCACCTCGCTGAATGGCCCCAACTACTACGGCCTGCCGGTGAACGAGAGCACCCTCACCCTCACCCGCGAGGCCCCCGACTATCCGGACCATATCGACACACCCGAAGGCCCGGTCACCGTCTTCGATCCCGCCACGCCGCTGAATTGGCGCGTTTCCTGATCTTCACCCTTTTCACAAATATCCGACACACCGCCCGCCACAAGGACCGCCCCCATGATACCAAGCAGCTACCCCGATGCCTCCGAAATGGCCCGCCTCACGGCGCGTATGTTGTTGGAAATCAAAGCGGTACACTTCAACGCGGACGAGCCCTTTACGCTCGCCTCGGGCCTGCCCAGCCCCACCTACATTGATTGTCGCAAGCTCATCTCCTACCCTCGCATCCGCGCCACTCTGATGGATTTTCTGACAGTTACCGTGATGCGCAACGCAGGTTTTGAGGCTTTCGATAACATCGCAGGCGGCGAAACCGCAGGCATTCCCTTTGCCGCGCTGGTCGCTGAACGCATGGCGCTGCCGATGACCTATGTGCGCAAAAAGCCCAAAGGCTACGGCAGGAATGCGCGTATCGAAGGTGACATGAGCGAGGGCCAGCGCGTGTTGCTGGTCGAAGACCTCACGACGGATGGCGGATCGAAACTCAGCTTTGTCGACGCCATTCGCGAGACCGGTGCCACCTGCGCTCATACGGCGGTGATCTTTTACTACGGCATTTTTCCGCAGACCGAAAAGACATTGGGAGATCACGGCATTGCACTTCATTCGCTGTGTACCTGGTGGGATGTTTTGGCCGAAGCAAAGGCGCAGCAAGCCTTCAATGAGGCCACGTTGAAAGAGGTCGAATCCTTTCTCAATGCCCCTACGGAATGGCAGGAAGCCCATAAAAATTAAATCTCGGTAAACGCGGTCAAACACCAGATGTTGACGACAGCTTTGCGCTTATTGCAAAATGCAGTGGGACGGGGCGCGTTCCTTCGCTTATCCACAAAACATACAATTTGCGCCGCACCCTTGCGCCCTCTATGACACCACCAGGGTAAATCGGGTGAGAAAATGAACGAGATCACGTCACTGAACGCGAACGATATTGCTGTGCAGGCACCGGAAACGATGCCCCATTCTATTGAGGCTGAACAACAGCTTCTGGGCGCCATCCTGACCAACAACGATATCTACGACCGCGTCGCCTCTATCATCGGACCCAAGCATTTCTACGATCCTGTGCACGCCCGCATTTTCGACATCGCAGCACAGCGGATCGCCAAGAACAACCTCGCGTCGCCGGTGACACTCAAGGCGTTTATGGAAGACGACGAAGGCCTTCAGGAACTGGGCGGTCCTGCCTATCTGGTGCGTCTGGCCGGTGCCGCGATTTCTGCCTTTGCTGTGCGGGACTACGCGCAGATGATCTACGATCTCGCTGTGCGCCGCGATCTTATCCAACTGGGCCGCGATATCTCGTCCAAGGCCGCGCAGGTTGATGTCGCGTCCGAGCCGCGCGAGCAGATCGTCGAGGCGGAGCAGGAACTCTACAAACTGGCTGAGCAAGGCCAAGCTGAAAGCGGATTTCAAAGCTTTCTCAAGGCGGTAACCGACGCGGTGAATGTCGCCAATGCCGCCTATCAGCGCGATGGTGGCCTCTCCGGAGTGTCAACCGGCCTCATCGACATGGACGCCAAGTTAGGTGGCTTGCACCGCTCTGACCTCTTGATCTTGGCGGGTCGTCCGTCGATGGGCAAGACCTCTTTGGCAACGAACATCGCCTTTAACGTGGCAAAGGCTTACAAACGCGGCATGCGTCCTGATGGCACCGAAGGCGCGGTCGATGGCGGCGTTGTGGGCTTCTACAGTCTCGAGATGAGCGCCGAACAACTCGCGGCACGGATCCTCTCCGAGGCGGCCGAGATCCCCTCCCAGCAAATTCGCTCCGGTGACATGACCGAAACCGAATTCCGCCGCTTCGTCGATGCTGCCAAGGCGCTTGAAGCTTGCCCCCTCTACATCGACGACACGCCCGCCCTGCCGATCAGCCAGCTGGCCGCCCGCGCCCGACGGCTCAAGCGGACCCACGGGTTGGATGTGTTGATCATTGACTACCTGCAACTGGTGCGCGGGACCGGCAAAAATGAAAACCGGGTGAACGAAATCTCGGAAATCACCATGGGTCTCAAGGCCATCGCCAAGGAACTCGACATCCCCGTCATCGCCCTGTCCCAGCTGTCGCGTCAGGTCGAAAACCGCGAGGACAAGCGTCCGCAGCTTAGCGATCTGCGCGAATCCGGCTCCATTGAACAAGACGCCGATGTGGTGATGTTCGTGTTCCGCGAAGAATACTACAAAGAGCGCGAAAAGCCCGGCGATCACGATCTTGAAGCCATGGCCCGTTGGCAGGAAGAGATGGAGCGCCTGCACGGTAAGGCGGAAGTCGTTATCGGCAAACAACGCCACGGCCCCATCGGTACTGTCGATCTCAGCTTTGAAGGGCGCTTCACCCGCTTCGGCAACCTGGTGAAGCCATGGCAGCAGGGCGGCGACAACGATCAGGAATTCTGATCCCGCACCTGTCTTATCCACAGTCGAAAGAAAAGGCCCGCCCCCGAAAGAGCGGACCTTGGAAATTGAAAAACATTCCCGTTACAAGCGAATAGCCGGCGTGGTTCATCTTACCAGAAGATGAACCCGCCATTGCGCCGGGAATTACTCCCCCGACTTAACCTCATAACGTAGACCCTTCGCAGTGCCTTCCGCAAAGCCGCTCCAATAGCTGTGGTCATCCTTGGGCGTGCCATCCTCATTCATCGACCAGACACCGTCATTGGATGTCTCAACCAGATCAAGAAATTCGCCTTTCGCTTCATCGCCTTTGAGGTGCACATCCATCCAAGCTGTCACGAAATGCTGCGCGATGTTGTTCATCCTAGAAGTGTCCCAGACCGCATCGGTATAGTGATCCGAGATGTTAAAGCCCTTCTCCTCATTGAAATAATAGCTTTCAACAGGAGCTGGCATCGGGGCCGCGGCATTGTGGCCGGCGTTCTCGAAGGTCAGCAAAGCGTGCGGCAGATCTGAGGCATTTTCCCAGATCGCCCGCACCCCGCGTTCGTAGAGCGATGTATCGTCCTGCGAGCCTGCAATGAACAACATCGGAATGCCGATGCCCGAAAGACCTTCTGCGTCCCAGAAGCCGGTGTTCATCCCCCAAGGACCGATCGCCACAGCGGTTTTAATCCGGGCGTCAGGCAGATCATTGTGGGTTTCGCTGCCTGCAAGGTGGATGCCCAGCGTCCCATGCGGCCCGCCCCAGGCATAATCGACCGAAGCCTGTGTCACCCCGCCGCCGGCGGTGATGATTGCGCCGTAGCCGCCCATCGAATAGCCCATGACGCCCGTGTTATCTGCATCAAAAAGCCCTTCGAACGTGCCACCTGCCGCGCTCATGTTCGCCAGTTCTTCCAGCACAAAAAGCTGGTCCAGCGAGCGGTTCACCAGCGTGGAGCCAAAAGCCGCCTGCGTGCGGTAGGTGCTGTCCGTGTGGTCAATCGAGGCCACCACATAGCCTTTGGAAGCCAGGTTCTCCGCCAGATGCGACAGCAAGAACCGGTTTCCGGGATAACCGTGGCTGATGAGCACAAGCGGATAAGCCGCATCAGGCACCGCATGAGCAGCATCACGTACCGCCTGCCCCGCAATCGTGACCTCGGTGGTGCCATCGCGCAAATATGCCTTGAATGTGGTGTCGCCTTCGGCACTGGCTTCGGCCGGATACCACATCTCGACCGTCAACGGTCGGTCGTATGTCGGCAGCGTTTCTGGTTTGGGCGCAGACGGATCAATTGCCAGGATGTCGATCTGGCCGGGGTTGACCAACTCCAACTGGCGCACGCCCACGGGCAAATCCCCGTAAGCGGCCAGTTCGGGTGCATTCGGCAATTGGGTGTCGATGCGGTTCTCGGCCATCGCAGCACCTCCGGCAAAGCCGATGGTCAAAGCCAATGGCAGGGATGTAAGGGCAGTCTTCATGGGTTTCTCCTCCTCTGATGCGCACAGACTAGGCACTGTCTACCCGAGAGCAAGAAAGCATTTACTGACGTTACGAAACCTTCATCTTTGGCCTGAAGACGGGACAGCGCCGTCTGCTTGTTCCCCTGCTTTGGTTTGGATAGACCTCCAAAGAGCGCAGACCGTTCTCGCCTCACAAAGCCTCGTGGCCAAACCGCCTACATTTCAAGGGACACCCCGATGAGCACCGCCACCCTGACCATCGACCTGAACGCCATTACTGCCAATTGGGCGGCACTGGACCGGATGACCGAATGCGAGACAGCGGCCGTGGTCAAGGCCGACGCCTATGGTCTGGGCGTTGCCAAAGTCGGCCAGGCCTTGGCCAAGGCAGGTGCAAGGCTATTCTTTGTCGCCGTAGCGGAGGAAGGTATCGCGCTGCGCCGCGCCCTTGGTGCAGGGCCGGCGATCTGTGTTTTCTCAGGGCATATGGCGGGTGATGCGGATATGATCCGGTCCGCCAACCTGACTCCGATGATCAATTCTGTCGATCAATTGCTGATGCATGTCGAAAGCCTGCCGGGCCATCCCTTTGGTCTGCAACTTGATACCGGTATGAATCGTCTGGGGATGGAGCCTGCCGAATGGGCAGCCGTGCGCGATATCGCCATCGCCCAACGGCCAGAGCTGATCATCTCACATCTGGCCTGCGCAGATGAACCCGATCACCTGATGAACCAACTTCAACTCAACAGCTTTAACGAGATGACGGAAGGGCTTGATATCCCAAGGTCTTTGGCCGCAACGGGGGGTATTCTATTGGGACCTGACTATCATATGGATCTCACGCGTCCTGGCGTCGGACTATACGGCGGACTGCCATTTGTAGACGCTACACCTGTGATCGCGCTGGACGTACCTGTGGTTCAGGTGCGCGATGTGGCACCGGGTGAAAGCGTGGGCTATGGCAATGCCTTTGTCGCCAAATCCGCCACCCGTGTGGCAACCGTATCTGCAGGCTACGCAGATGGGTTAATCCGAGCCATGGGTGGAGGAGCTACGCTGACCCATGAAGGGCGAAAACTGCCGGTGATCGGACGTGTCTCGATGGACCTGATCACGGTGGACGTCAGCACTATTTCGCAGGTGCCTGAACATCTCCAACTGATCGGACAGCACCAGTCTGTCGATACCGTCGCAGGCTTTGCGGGCACGATCGGATACGAAATCCTCACATCGCTCGGCGCGCGCTATGATCGGGTCTATCTGACATGATGCCAAGGCCGCTGTTGCCAGCGCTCCTGAATCTGGCGCTGTTATTGCTCTATCCTCTGTCTTGGTGGGCGCCCATGCTGCGTGCCGGTCTGTTGCCGCTGTTTTCCCTTAACGAGATTTCAGTGCTGACCGGTCTGCAATCGCTTTGGTCTACAGACATCTTTCTTGCACTTGTGGTTACCGTCTTTGCACTCTTTGCCCCCTACCTCAAAACAATCGGGTTCGCGCTTTTGCATTTCGGCCTGCTCAAACCTGCTGCTTTGCCTGCCCTGCATCTGCTGGGCAAACTGGCCATGGCGGACATTTTCCTGATTGCGCTTTACGTAACATTGGCCAAGGGCATCGGCATCGGCCGCATCGAAGTCGCCTGGGGTCTCTATCTGTTCACAGCCTGCATATTGGCATCGCTTTGGATCAACTGGCAGACCGGACAATCCCGGCGCACAATCAGGGATTGTTAACCTAGCCGCAACAATGCCCGTCAGAAGTGTTGTATTTCAAACAAGATGTTCGAATAAACCTCGCAATTTAAATTTTACAATAGAGAATCGCGGCAATCGGCATAAACTTGCTGAGTATGAGACTCCGGGGGGATGTCCTTTGTCGACCGTTCGCGCAGTTGCGCAGCTTATCCAGTATTTGATGCAACGTCTTGCATTTGCCGCCTTCATCCTAGGCGCACTGGCCTTGTGCGTGGCAGCTGTCATGGCAGCCGTCGGGCAATGGGGCTGGATCGAAATCAATATCAGTTATGGCGGGCAGCCTGTTGAGAACGCAGGCATTTATGTTCAGATCGGCTTGACGCTTCTTGCGGTCGGGTTGTGCTTTTTTCTTCCCTCCAATCGTCGCATTATGCAGCTTGAAACCTCGCACCGCAGGTTCTCCATTGGGATGGATGATGTGGCCCGCGCCTATGCCGCCGTTCATGCTGCTGACCGCGAACGGACTTTCCGGCTTTCTTCCGAATTTGATGCGGTGCGCGAGCGTCTGGCCTATCTGCGCGACCATCCTGACCTCAGCACGCTGGAGCCCTCCCTACTGGAAGTTGCCGCTCAGATGAGCCACATCAGCCGCGAATTGGCTGAAGTCTATTCCGACAAAAAAATCAGCCGTGCTCGTAATTTCCTGAAGGAACGACAGCAGGAGATTGCCCTGTTCGACGCGCGATTGGATCAGGCAAAAAGCATCTCGAACGATCTGCGCCATTGGGTGCGCGAAGTCGAACTGGAAGAAAGCGTCGCGGTCGCGCAACTTGAGCGCCTGCGCGCCGAAATGCAGGAGATTCTGCCCGAACTGGGGCTGGAACGCCGCATCGAGCAAGAACAAACCGCCGTGGATAACACGATTGTCGATCTGCAACCCAAGGCTGCCGAGTAGCGCCACCGAAAACTTTCAAAGTTTCCGGGCCGTTTTCTTTGCGAGAAAACGACGTCCGCCCATGGCATTTTCTCTTTGACGCCCTCTCTGCACTCGGCCACAAGCAGGCTCATGGCAAAACCCGTCAAAACCTTTTCCTGCACCGCCTGCGGGGCCAGCTTCAACAAGTGGTCCGGGCGCTGCGATGGCTGTGGCGAATGGAACACCATTCAGGAGGACAAAGGCATTTCCGCGGGGCCGCCCAGCAAGTCATTGGGTGCAAGACGGGGCAGTGCCATGCAGCTGTCCGATCTGTCCACGCAAGAAGCGCCCCCCCCGCGCAGCCAGTCCGGCATTGCAGAGCTGGACCGCGTCCTCGGCGGTGGTCTGGTCCCCGCCTCCGCGATCCTCGTTGGCGGCGATCCGGGCATCGGCAAATCCACCCTATTGCTTCAGGCTGCCGCCCATTTTGCCAAGGCGGGGCTCTCCACCATCTATGTAAGCGGCGAAGAAGCCTCCGCACAGGTCCGCATGCGCGCCCAACGTCTCGGCCTCTCGGATGCGCCGGTCAAACTCGCCGCCGAAACCAATCTGCGCGATATTCTGACCACCTTGGACAAGGAGCGTCCACAACTGGCGATCATCGACTCGATCCAGACCATGTGGGCCGATAATGTCGAATCTGCCCCCGGTTCCGTTAGCCAGGTCCGCGCTGCCAGCCACGAGCTCACCGCTTTCGCCAAACGCACCGGCACCTCCGTGATCCTCGTGGGTCATGTCACCAAGGAAGGGGCCATCGCAGGCCCGCGCGTGGTCGAACATATGGTCGATACCGTGCTTTATTTCGAGGGCGAGCGCGGTCACCAATTCCGCATCCTGCGCAGCGTCAAGAACCGCTTTGGCCCCGCAGATGAAATCGGTGTATTCGAGATGACAGGCCGTGGATTGGCCGAAGTCACCAACCCCTCTGCCCTGTTCCTGTCCGAGCGTGGCCAACCCGCCGCAGGCTCGGTTGTCTTTGCGGGCATTGAAGGCACGCGCCCCGTCCTTGTCGAGCTGCAAGCCCTCGTGGCCCCCTCGCCCCATTCGCAGGCCCGCCGCACGGTCGTGGGTTGGGACGGCGGACGCCTTGCGATGATCCTGGCGGTGCTCGAAGCGCGATGCGGCATCCCCTTTGCGGGGCTTGACGTCTATCTGAACGTCGCCGGTGGCATGAAAATCTCGGAGCCTGCCGCAGATCTGGCTGTCGCCGCCGCCTTGCTGAGTGCCCGAGAAGACACAGCCCTGCCCGCCGAGACCGTTGTTTTCGGGGAAATCAGCCTTTCGGGCGCACTACGTCCGGCGTCTCAGACCGAAAATAGGTTGAAAGAGGCGCAAAAACTTGGTTTTACCAGCGCTATCGCTCCTGCGGGAGGCAAAGCCGCAGCGGCCACCGGCATCACGCTCAACACCATGAGCGATCTGACCGGTTTTGTTGGTGAAATTTTCGGCGCAGGGTAATGCGCTATTGAGGCATGAAGGCAGACGCAGATGGATGGATTCACGATTATCGACGGCGTTGTAGCGCTTGTCATCATCCTCTCCGCGCTACTGGCCTATGGACGGGGCCTTGTGCGAGAAGCCATGGCGATTGTCGGCTGGATCGCCGCTGCGGTACTGGCCTTTCTTTTCGCCCCGCAAGTCGAGCCGCTGGTCCGCGAATTGCCCGTTGTCGGCGAATTCCTCGCGGATAGCTGCGAACTCTCCATGATCGGCGCTTTTGCAATCGTCTTTGCCATCGCTCTGATCGTGGTCTCCCTGTTTACCCCGTTGTTCTCGTCTTTGGTTCAGCGCTCTGTACTGGGCGGGCTTGACCAGGGGTTGGGCTTCATCTTTGGCGTCGCACGCGGCGTGTTGTTGGTAGCTATCGCATTTTTTGTGTACAAGACCGTGATGACCGGACAGCAATTCACCATTGTGGATGAAAGCCGGTCTGCGGTTGTATTTTCGCGTTTCACCGGACAGATCGAAGAACAAAACCCCGAAGCGGCGCTGGGTTGGATTACCACCCGCTATGAAACGCTTGTCGGAGCCTGCGGCGAGTAAAGCGGTAGAATTCACCTGATTGGTGTCCTGATTAAAGGCACATTAATCTTTGGATTATAGCACTGGGCCCAGAAAAGGGACTTAGTGTGAGCCAAACCGATATTTATGCGGCGTTTGATCTGATCTCGGCACCGGTGTTTGTGTTGGAAATCGACGATCAAGGCGCGCCTGTTTATGTGGCCTTCAATGAATTCGCGCGCTCTGTGTCCGGTCGACCGCTGACGGATTACGTCGGGCGGACCGCACTCGAGATTTATCCGGGTGTCTTTGGCCGGACCGCCTATGCACACCACTGCGCGGCACGCGACCGTGCTGCGACGATGACATATCAGCTTGATCTGCCTGTCTTCGGGATTGCACGCACAATCCGAACCACGCTGCGCCCCGAAACGGATGAGGCAGGCAAGGTCCTGCGCCTTATTGGCACTTCAACCGACATGACGATCGAAAAACACGCACTCGAAGCCAAGGTGCAGCTTGATACGATGTCCTCCGAGATGGAGCAGTTCGTGGCCCTCGCCGCCCATGATTTGCGCGGCCCCATGCGCAATATCGCCTTGATCGCAGATATGCTCCGGGATGAGTTTGTCGATCATGGGGACGGCAAACTCGAATTGATGGATACTCTGGAAAGCATCGCCCTCAAGACGATGAGCCTGATCACAGAGGTGCTGAGCCATGTTGAAACGGTGGCGGTACAAGCATCGAAGACTGTTTTCAGCTTTCCCGCCATGTGCCACGACATCGTCAGCACCCTTGACCCGCATCATCAGCATGTCGTCGTCAGCACGCCTGCAACAGTGGAAACCGACCGCACCGCACTTCAGATCGTGTTGCGGAATCTACTGGAAAACGCCATGAAACATGGCGGCATCCCCCATCTGCATATTCAGGTCGATGTCAAGATCGGCATGGCCGGGATGCTGGATGTGACGATCACCGACAACGGCCAAGGGTTCGAGAAAGACGCGCTTAAGGTCATGAACAGATCAGAGATACGCGCCGAGTCGGGCTATGGTCTATTTGGGATCAAACGTCTGATCTCCGCCCGCGGCGGTACGTTGGCCGCACTCAATCTACCCGATGGTAGCGGCGCAATGATCCGCTTTTCTTTGCCCGGCTCCTATGTCGACAGCAACGCTTCTTTGCACCAGGCTGAGGCTTTCACGCCGAAGATCCCCGTTGTTCCCCTGCGCGGAACGGAAAACCGCGTCTGATAGCAATGCTCTGACACCGGGTCGTTCATGACATGAACAGTGACCCAGTAAAAGCAGTGCACGCGCACGAAGTTCCCGCACCTTTGCGGAATTCCTCGCTCCATGAAGCGCTGCGGGGTGACACCCGCTGCCATTCGCCCTAAGTACTGGTGCGACCCGCAATGGATTCGGAGCTGCTCCCCTTGTCCGACCTCACATCCAAGATCATGCCGCCTGCTCATCCTTTTGACACGTCCTATCTGCGCGATGATGGGGACGAGGATAAACTGAAAGAGGAATGCGGCATATTCGGCGTCATCGGCGTCTCTGATGCGTCGAACTTCGTGGCCCTCGGGCTGCACGCCTTGCAACATCGCGGCCAAGAGGCCGGCGGCATCGTCAGCCATGACACCGAGGTCGGATTTCAGTCTGCCCGCAAGTTTGGCTATGTGCGCGACAACTTCACGTCAGAGACAGTGATGAAGCACCTGCCCGGCGAACTGGCCATTGGCCATGTGCGTTACTCTACCGCCGGATCGAAAGGCCAGACCGCGATCCGCGATGTGCAGCCGTTCTTCGGTGAATTTGCCATGGGTGGTGCCGCAATTGCGCACAACGGCAACATCACCAACGCCAATGCCTTGCGCCGCGAGCTGATCGAGCGTGGCTCGATCTTTCAGTCCTCGTCAGACAGCGAATGTATCATCCATTTGATGGCCCGGTCGCTACAGCGCAACATCCCCGAGCGGATGGAAGACGCGCTGCGCCGTGTCGAAGGTGCGTTTTCCGTTGTCGCCATGACCCGCACCAAGCTGATCGGCGTCCGCGATCCCTTGGGCGTGCGGCCGCTGGTGTTGGGCCGTGTTGGCGATGGCTGGGCCCTCAGTTCCGAAACCTGTGCGCTGGATATCATCGGTGCCGAGTTCGTGCGCGAGATTGAACCCGGAGAGATGGTTGTCATCAACGATAAGGGCGTCGAATCGCACTTCCCCTTCCGCCGCCAGAAATCGCGTTTCTGCATTTTCGAACATGTTTATTTCTCGCGGCCCGACAGCATCCTTGGCGGACGTTCGGTCTATGAAACCCGCGAAGCGATTGGCCGTGAGCTGGCCAAGGAAAGCCCAGTCGAAGCTGATCTTGTCTGTCCCGTACCTGATTCCGGCACGCCCGCTGCCATCGGTTTCTCGCTCGAATCCGGTATTCCCTATGCGATGGGCATCATCCGCAACCAGTACATGGGCCGCACCTTTATCGAACCGACAGAGCAGATCCGCAACATGGGTGTGCGCCTCAAGCTGAACGTCAACCGCGCGCTGATCAAAGGCAAGCGGGTGATTTTGGTCGATGACAGCGTGGTGCGTGGCACGACCAGTCGCAAAATCAAGGAAATGATCCTCGATGCCGGTGCGAAGGAAGTCCATTTCCGCATCGCGTCGCCGCCCACCGCCTGGCCCTGCTTTTATGGCGTCGACACACCCCAGCGCGAAAAATTGCTGGCCGCGACCATGACCGAAGAAGAAATGCGCGATCATCTGAATGTGGACAGCCTCAAGTTCATTTCCCTCGAAGGGCTTTACCGCGCCGTGGGCGAGACGGAGGGCCGCAATGCCAAATGCCCGCAATACTGCGATGCCTGTTTTTCCGGTGAATATCCCGTCACCCCCGCCGACCAGCTCGAGCAGGGATTCGAAATGAAACCCGCAGCGGAATAAAGTCGTTTTCAACGTCTAAGGTCAGTATTCTATGCTACTGTAGCGCATGACAAATGATCCGACGCTCTTCGCCAATCACATCGCCGACTGGTCCGCGCCCGCGCAGAAGGCTGCGCAAACTTGCCGAGCCCTCTTTGCGCAGATCGCAACGCAGAACGGCATCGGCACAAAAGACGAATCACTCAAATGGGGACAATTGTCGTGGCGGCCAGAGCGCCCCCGCACTGGATCGACCCTGCGCATGGTCTGGGCACCAGACACTCCCGATACACTATCGCTCTTTGTCGATTGCAAAACCGACCTAGCCAGCCGCATGTCGACGCTCTATCCCGATGTAGCAGGCAATGACGGGCGGCGCTGCATCACCTTTGATCTGACAGCCCCCCTGCCGGAGCAGGCCGTGGCGCATCTGGCGCAGATGACCTTTACCTATCATCTTTCCGCCGATCCGTCGGCCAAACGCCGCTGAGCAAAAGCACCCCTCTTTCGGCCTAGATCAGAGCTTGCTAGCCACCGCGCAACGCCCTGCTAAACCCCGAAAGCACCCGCCATGAGCAGCACCGACATCCAAGAACCAACGCCCGAAAATGTGGCCGATCTGGCCACTGAAACGATATCGCTACCGAAACGCGCCCTGATCGGGATCTTCGGGAGCGAAACAGCACCCGCCGCCCTGATCCGTGACACGCGCGGTGACATTCACCGTGTCACCCCCGGTGATACCGTCGAAAAACGAACCGTTGCCGCCATCGGCACCGACCGCGTCATCCTTTCCAAAGGCAGCCGCACGGAAACTCTCCTGTTGCCGCAAAGCTAGCGCCTCTTGACCCTTGTGCCGGCAACAGGCACATCCCCCCCATGACAAAAACAGCATTGATCACCGGCGCCTCGCGCGGTCTGGGTGCCGCACTGGCCGAAGCGCTGGCGCCGACCCACCACATCATCGCAGTGGCCCGCACCACCGGCGCGCTAGAAGAGCTCGATGACCGCATTCAGGCCAAAGGCGGTGCCGCCACCCTCGCCCCGATGGACGTCACCAATGCAGATGCCATGGCAACCCTGTGTCGCGGCATCTTTGACCGCTGGGGCACGCTCGATCTATGGCTCCACACGGCCGTACATGCAGCCCCATTGGCCCCGACCGATCACATCGACGCCAAGGATATGGCCAAGTCCGTCGCCTGCAACGTTACAGCCACGGCCACACTGATCACCTACATAGCCCCTTTGCTGGGCCAAAGCGGGTCGGCTGTGTTCTTTGACGATCCCCGCGCCGGACAGAAGTTTTTCGGAAGCTACGCCGCAACCAAGGCCGCGCAAATTGCCCTCGCGCAAAGCTGGGCTACTGAGACCGCATCAATCGGCCCCAAGGTCCATATTATGACGCCCGATCCTATGCCCACAGCAACCCGCGCGCGCTTCTTTCCGGGCGAAGATCGCACCCCGCTGGCCGATCCCCACGCACAGGCCGCTGCGGTTTTGGCGCAACTCTAACCCTTCACCCTTTTAAAAATACCCGACCCCACGCTTGCTGCGGCAAGGCCCCTCACCTATCAAGGCGCAAAGGGGCCAAACATGCGCATATTGATCACCAACGACGACGGCATCACCGCACCGGGGCTGGCCGTGCTTGAACAGATCGCCAGAGATCTTGCCGGACCTAAAGGCGAGGTCTGGGTCGTGGCCCCGGCGTTCGAGCAATCTGGCGTGGGCCATTGCATCAACTATGTCCATCCTACGATGATCAGCGAAATCAGTCCCCGGCGCTTTGCCGCCGAAGGCTCTCCGGCTGACTGCGTGCTCGTGGCTCTACATGATCTGATGCGCGACGGTCTGCCCGATCTGGTACTCTCGGGCGTCAATCGCGGCAACAACTCTGCTGAAAACACGCTTTATTCCGGCACCATCGGTGGCGCAATGGAAGCGGCCCTTCAGGGTCTGCCGGCCATCGCCCTGTCCCAATACTACGGCCCCGGGAACCGTGATCTGGAGGATTCCTTCGAAGCAGCCGCGACCCATGGCGGCGATGTGATCCGCCGCATCCTGGCTGCCACCCCATCCGAGACCGCAGACTACCGCCTGTTCTACAATGTCAACTTCCCTCCCGTGGCCGCCTCTGATGTGCAGGGCATTAAACTCGCCCCACAGGGCCGCCGCCCCGGCGTGGTCTTCGGGACCGAGCCCCATACAGCGCCCTCGGGCCGACGGTTCTCCTGGATCAAGGGCGGCGATCAGCAGGTGATGACAGCCCCTGGCTCCGACGCCGCCGTCAATCTCGAAGGCTACATCTCGGTCACGCCGATGAGGGCCGATCTCACAGCGCATGAGATGATGGACAGCCTTGCGGGAATTGCCACATGACCGAAGAGGCCGACGCAGGCGCGGAACGCAAGATGCAGTTCCTCTATGCCCTGCGTTCCAAAGGGGTGACCGACAATCGCGTATTGGGCGCGATGGAAAGCGTTGATCGCGGTCCCTTCATCACCGGCCTTTTTGCTGAACGCGCCTATGAAGACATGCCGCTGCCGATTGCCTGCGGGCAAACCATCAGCCAGCCCTCGGTGGTGGGCCTGATGACCCAGGCTCTCGAAATCTCACCGCGCGACAAGGTGCTCGAAATCGGCACCGGATCAGGCTATCAGGCCGCAATCCTCAGCAAACTGGCCCGCCGCGTCTATACGATCGACCGTCATCGCCGTCTGGTACAGGAAGCGCGGCAGATCTTTGCGGACCTTGATCTGAACAACATCACCGCCATTACGGGCGACGGTAGCTATGGCCTTGAAGAACAGGCCCCCTTTGACCGCATCATTGTGACCGCTGCGGCCGAAGACCCCCCCGGTCCGCTCCTCGCGCAGCTCAAGGAAGGCGGCATTATGGTCCTGCCGGTCGGCCAATCTGATGCCGTTCAACATCTAATCCGTGTCCGGAAAACATCGGATGGGCTGGAATATGACGAAATGCGCGCCGTGCGCTTTGTTCCGCTGCTCGAGGGCTTGGGCAAAGACACCTGATGGGGTATCATTCCGGCCAAATTCCGGGATACACGGAAACGGCAGTGTGATGAGGTCAAGCAGATGAATTTTTCCACAATCAAAACCCGCGCCCGTTTGAGCCTTGCGGCAGGAACCAGCGCGATGGTGCTCGTCGCATGTGGCGGACAACCGCTTGATTTCGATTTGCGCGGGTTGGGCGGTGGGTTCAGCACCGCTGAAGCCGCAACCGGCCCGCTTGCCGAGCGCCCGAACCCGGACAACCGCGGCGTCATCTCCTATCCGAATTATCAGGTCGCCGTGGCCCGACGCGGCGATACGCTTAATGACGTGGCAACCCGTGTCGGAGTGGATGTGGCAAGCCTGGTACGGTTCAACGGCATTGATGCAGATGTGCCCCTGCGCAAGGATGAAATTATCGCCCTGCCCACCCGCGTCGCCGAACCTTCGCCCGCCACCGGTGCCGCCAGCACCGGCCCGATCCAGCCCGTGGACATCACCAGCCTTGCCGGCAATGCCATCGACCGTGCACCGGAAACGCCGGGCGTACAAACCGCAGCCCTGCCGCCCGTCACCGGCGCAACGGCACCGACACAGGCGCAAAGCGGCAAGGAACCGATCCGTCACAAGGTCGAACGCGGCGAAACCGCCTATACCATTGCGCGTCTTTACAATGTTCCTGTCGCGGCACTGGCCGAATGGAACGGCCTTGGCGCGAATTTCGCAATCCGCGAGGGGCAGTTCCTGCTTATCCCCGTGCCACAGCAAAACCCGCCTGCCCGCGCCGCCGCACCAGCCCAGACCGCTGCGGTGCCGACACCTGCGCCCGGCGCTGGCTCGCCTACGCCGACACCTCCCTCCGCGGCCAAACCGCTGCCACAGGACGATACGGCCAAGCCACTCCCGACAGACACCGGGGCTGCCCCCGCCGCGCCGGTTGCGGATGTGGGCCGCACCACCAAGCCGGCAAAAGCGACCAAGATGGTCATTCCCGTTCAAGGCAGCATCATCCGCAGCTACGCCAAGGGCCGCAACGAAGGCATCAACATCAAAGCCGCCGCCGGTGCGCCCGTGAAAGCTGCGGACAGCGGTACAGTGGCCGCAATCACCAAAAGCGCAGAGGGCGTGCCCATCGTCGTGGTCCGCCATGCGGGCAACTTGCTGACAGTCTATGCAAATGTCACCGATGTGAGCGTGGCCAAGGGCGACAGTGTCGGCCGGGGCCAGCAAATTGCCAAACTTCGCAGCGGCGATGATGCCTATGTGCATTTCGAGGTACGCCAGGGCTTTGACAGCGTCGACCCCGCACCCTTTATTGAATAATGCGGCATCCGTATGAACAAAGATACACGCGCAGGTTCAATTCGCGATAAAATAACCCAGAAATTATCCAGTTTGCGCCTTATTCAATCTAATGCCGCCACATCTTCGCCATGTTTCGGGATTAGAAACAATGCAAGCGTTTAGGTTCCATTGATCAAGCTCTCTCGGGAGCAGCGTAAAAAAGGGCACCGATCTCAGCGGTACCCTGCCCGGCCTGCATACCTCATGTCGTTGCAGGCACGACGGCGAACACATGCGACGGCCCCCTCCAGCCGTCGCATGGCGCAGTCCCTACAAATGAGATGCCTTCTTCAGCGCAATGCCACGCCTTTGCGCCCTGCCAAATCAGTGAAGTACTGCCACGCCACCCGGCCCGACCGCGAGCCGCGCGTGGCCTGCCATTCGATGGCCTCGGCCCGCAGGGTTTCATCGTCAATCTGCACGCCATGCGCATCGCAATAGCCCCGGATCATCGCCAGATACTGGTCCTGATCGCAGGCGTGAAATCCCAGCCACAGCCCGAAGCGGTCCGAAAGAGAGACTTTTTCTTCCACCGCTTCGGCCGGGTTGATGGCCGAACCGCGCTCGTTCTCGATCATATCACGGGGCATCAGATGTCGCCGGTTCGATGTGGCATAAAGTACCACATTCTCTGGCCGCCCTTCGATGCCGCCGTCCAGCACCGCCTTGAGTGACTTGTAATGCGCATCATCATGGCCAAAGCTCAGATCATCGCAGAACAGGATAAACCGTTGTGACGCGCCGCGCAAAAGGTTCAGCAACCGCCCCACCGAAGGCAGATCCTCTCGCTGAAGTTCAACGATCCGCAAAGCTTCATGCGTTGCGCAAACATCCGCATGGATCGCCTTGACAAGGCTGGATTTTCCCATACCCCGCGCGCCCCACAAAAGTGCATTATTCGCGGGCAATCCTGCAGCAAACTGGCGCGTGTTCTGCACCAAGGTATCGCGGGCACGCTCAACCCCCACAAGCAAATCCAAAGCCACGCGCGACACTTCGGCCACCGGCTCCAGCCGGTCCGGCTCCGTATGCCAGACAAAGGCTGTCGCGGCATCAAAGTCGGGTGCCGCCAAAGGCACCGGCGACATACGCTCAAGTGCCGCTGCAATGCGGTCCATCGGATCGTCGATCATCGGCATTACTTCAGATCATCCTCGTCTTCGTCGAATTCCGCCAAAAGCGCGTCTTCGTCATCGTAATAACCTTCGGCCCGCAGCTTTTCTTCGCGCTTGCGCTCCACACGTTTGACCAGCTGAATCGAGATCTCATAAAGCCCGTACACCACCACAAACAGGATCACCTGCGTGATCACATCTGGCGGTGTCACCAGCGCGGCCAGCACCAGAATGGCGACCATCGCGTATTTGCGCACGTTGCCCAGACCCTCAGCGCTGACCAGCCCGGCCTTGCCCATCAAGGTCAGCAAAACCGGCAGCTGGAAACACAGACCGAAAGCCACGATAAACTTGATTGTCAGGCTCAGGTATTCCTGCGCCGATCCCTGAAAGGCAATCGCCGCCACACCGTTGTCCACGACCGTGGCGTTCGATCCTGTCAACGATCCTTGCTGGAAGCCCAGAAAGAAGTCGAACGCCAGCGGGGTCACCACATAGAAGGCAAAAGCCGCACCGATAAAGAACATGAGGGGCGAAGAAATCAAAAAGGGTAGAAAGGCACCCTTCTCGTTCTTGTAAAGCCCCGGTGCCACAAACCGCCACAGCTGGTAGCTGATGTAGGGAAAGCCCAGCACCAACCCGCCCAGCAAAGAGATCGAGATGGCGACAAAGAAACCTTCCTGCAGCTTGATCAGGATCAGCCCGCAATCTTCCTGCCCCCGCTCGGCCATGGCAGAACACAATGGATTGGTCAAAAAGTTGAAAATGGGGTTCCAGACCGTAAAACAGATCACCATCCCGATAATAAAAGCGATCACCGAATGGATCAGCCGCGTGCGCAACTCTGCCAAATGCTCAATCAGCGGTGCTGCGCTGTCGTCAATATCGTCCGTAGCGCTCATGCTCTATTCTTTCTTCGCCGCTGCCTTCTTGGCTGGCGCTTTCTTGGCCGCTGGGGCTTTCTTCGGGGCTGCCTTCGCCGGGGCCTTCTTGCCTGCGGGTTTTGCCGCTGCAGCCTTTTTCGGTGCCGCTTTCTTTGGCGCGACTGGCGTATCCGGCTTCAAAGCCGCCTCTGCCGCCACAGCCCGCGCCTCTGCCTCTGCCGCCTCGCGTTTCAACCGTTCCGCCCCGGACCGCGCCGAACTTGCCTGAACCTTTTTAAAGTCCTCGGCCTTCTTCGCTGCCAGCTTGCCGGTTTCGCTTTCCGGATCCAGATCGGTCAGTGATTTGGTCGCGGATTTGACGCTGTCCATTGCGCTGCCGACAGGGTTGGTCGCCACCTTGAGCGATTTGTTGATCGAGGTAGACATCTCGCGCATGCCGCTCTCGTCAGCCGCGTCGTTCATTGCACTCGAGAACTCGCGGGCCATGCCCTTGGCCTTGCCCACAAACTGCCCGACCTTGCGAAACATCATCGGAAGGTCTTTGGGCCCGACGACAATCAGGGCCACGATCCCAATAAGCAGTAATTCGGTCCAACCCAGATCGAACACGGCTTATACCTGCGTCTTGTCGGACTTCAGGTCGGTCTTGGGGTGCGTGCCTGTGTCGGTGTGCGATGGCAGCTCGGCGCTCTCGATCTCGCTGGCTTTCGTCACATCCTCGTCGCCCTCGCTCACGCCTTTCTTGAAGCTGGTGATGCCCTTGCCGACCTCACCCATCAGGCTGGAAATCTTGCCACGGCCAAAAAGCACCAGAACCACGACCGCAATCAGCAGCAGGCCCGGCAATCCAATATTATTCAACATCTCACGTCTCCCATAGGTCAAAGCAGGCAAGCCCGCATATCGTCAGCTTCTTCTTAGGAAATCACCCGGCGCGCGCAAAGCCCCAAAGGCCAGCGCAGTCCGATCTCGCCACTTGAAGAGCAATAGAATCTCACCTTGCCGCACCCTCCTGACAGGTTTATGTCAGGAGCATGACCCGTAAGGACCGCCTTTTTGCTCTGATCGACCATTTGCGTGACGGGGACACCCACCGCGCGGAAACGCTGGCTGCGCGCTTTGGGGTCTCAGTCCGCACCATTTACCGCGATATGGACAGGCTCGCGGCCTCCGGTCTCCCCCTGCGCGGTACCCGCGGCAGCGGCTATCAACTGGTCCCCGGCATCAGCCTGCCTCCCCTCACTTTGTCTGAAGATGAACTGGAAGCGCTGAACCTCGGCCTCGCCATCGTGGCGCAGGCCGCCGACAACAGACTGCGCCGCGCCGCCGACAGCCTGACCGCAAAGCTGGACACGGCATTGCCTACGAAAACAATCGCCGAAGCGGCGCAATGGGCCGACGTCCTCAGCCCCTTTGCCGATCCCACCCGCAATCTGCGCCATATGCCATTGCTACGCTCTGCCCTCGAAGCCCGCCAAAAAGTCCGGCTGACCTACACCGGCACAGAGGGCACCGTCACCAGTCGCATCATCCGCCCTTTGCATCTAGGCTACCTCGGCCGTATCTGGACCCTGACCGCTTGGTGCGAAACCCGCGACGCCTTCCGCGTCTTCCGCCTTGATCTGATGGAAAGCGCCGAAGCCCTGCCAGAGCTTTTCACCGATGAACCCGGCAAACGTCTGGCCGACTACGCCCCGGATCAGCGCACCCCACCCCCGGCTTCACCCTTTTAGAAATACCAAAGAGCTACTTCCGCAGCCGCCACCCGGTCTGCGGCGACAGAAATGCCTCGACACTGGCCTGCGCGATCACGATCGTATCGCCGCCCGTCGGCACATTCAGCCCGCCCGGCACCGCCGTCACCTCCGCCTTGCCACGCGGCAGTTGCGCGGTCAAAGCCTCCAGATCGACTTTCCCGGGTTCCTGAACGCCAACAGTCACAAGCACACGCATTTCCGCATGCGCCACTTCCGTGACAGCGAAGAGCGGCAGCGACGAGTGGCGCAGGGCGTCTTCAATTGCCCGTCCGGCCGCCTTGGTGTAATCCATCCCGTGCAGGTCATTGCCCATGCCCATCTCAATGATCACCCGGTGCGTCGCGCTCACATCATCCATCGGCACGCTCCATGTCAAACCCGACCGAAAGGGCGACATTCGCCATAATCGTCGGATGACCGTCGCCTTCCTGCCCCATGGGGCGCGGCACATCCAGGCCGCCTTTGGACACGCGTACGGTCACATGGCCATAGGGAAAAACAGACTTCAAAACCTCTACATCAACCTGGTCAGGCTCCTGAACTCCGATATCAAGTGTGATCTGCATGTCTTTCTTATCAAACCCGAAAAGCTCTGCCAGATTGATCGAGTTGTGCCACAACGCATCGCGCACGGCCCGTTCGGCAGCCTGCGTGTAATCACCGCGTCGCAAAGAAGATCCCATCCCGAATTCCACCAACAAAGTCTCAGCCATCACGTCTCCCTTTCAGGAAATACAAAACACCGGTCGCGCGGAATTGTCAGCCACATCACGGCCCCCGGTTGCGGCAAAAATACATTGGGTACTGTAGCCCGCAAACTTGATCCGTCATGGTCCATCACGAACTCGACAAGGCTCTCCGACCCCATAAAGCGCGCCCGACTGACCACTGCCCGCGCCGGTGTGCCTTCCTTGGCAGTGGGGTTCGGCCCCTTGCCCGCCCGGTCAAAATCAATCCGCACATGCTGGGGCCGGAACACGATCTGAACCTGTGTGCCATCGGCAACGCCGGGGGCCAGAAACCGACCAAAGGCAGTCTGGGCCAGCGCCCCCTGCACCGTAGCCTCCACAACATTGGCATCACTGAAAAACGCCACCGCCGCCCGGTCGATGGGCCGCGTATAGACATTATAGGGCGCGCCTTGCTGCACAATCACGCCGTCGCGCATGAGCGCAATCTCGTCGGCCATCCGCATCGCCTCGTCAGGCTCGTGGGTCACAAGCAATACGGCGGTGTCTTCCTCCTTGAGGATGCTCAGGGTCTCGTCACGGATGCCGTCCCGCAAACGGTTGTCCAAGCCCGAAAACGGCTCGTCCATCAACATGATGCGCGGCCTGGGGGCCAATGCCCGCGCCAGCGCCACGCGCTGCTGCTCTCCGCCCGACAGCTGGTGCGGATAGCCGTCGATGAACCGCAGCAGATCCACCCGCTTTAGCAGTTCCTCGACGCGGGCGCGCTTTTCAGCCTTGGTCCCCTTCAGCCCGAAAGCCACGTTGTCAGCCACGCTAAGATGCGGAAACAGCGCGAAGTCCTGAAACATCAGGCCAATCTCGCGGCGCTCCGGCGGTACGCGAAACACGGTATCGCAGATCAGATTGCCATCCACATGGATCGTGCCGCTGTCCTGCATCTCGACCCCCGCGATCATCCGCAAGGTCGTGGATTTACCGCAACCCGATGGCCCCAGCAGACAGGTCACCTGCCCCGGCATGATTTTGAGCGAGACGCCATCCACCACCGCGCGGCCTTGATAGCTGCGGCGCAGGTCTTTGATCTCGAGGCGTGGGGCGAGTGAAGTCATTGATACCCGATAGATTTACTCAGGCTCAGCTATCAGCCCTGCCGCAGCGCTGCAAGCGCTCCGGCCCTGCCTGCGACCATCAGGACCGGGTTATTGGACCAGATCAAATCCGGCGCGTGCCACATCAACCCCGTTAACCTGCAACACGACCGCATGTGCACCGGGATGAAGCGTGAAAGTCGTCGCATTTCCCTTCAACAGATGCCGCTTTGACAAAACGAGCTGCGTGCCGGCAGTGATCCTAGCCGCCTTCAGCTTGAAAACTTTCTCGGCTTGATTGCCTCCCGGCCGGGCAAAGACTATCCGGTAGTCGACCATCACCGGTACGTCGGTTTCCGCCTGCAGGGTGCAGAAAATCTCCAACCGCTCCCCGATCCGCACAACCTCTGCGCCCAGCGACAGGTCCGCTGTCACCGGGACATCACGCCGGTAGCCCAAAAGCGCCAGCGCCCCCGTATGGCCTTGCTTGACGAGCACCCGCAGCGCATGGCGGGTCATCCACTCCAGCTCCTTTGCCTCCTGCGCGCCCGTTTTGGACCAGTCCCGCAGCAGATCAAGCACGACCTCAGGCTCTGCCTTCGCAATGTCATTCAGATGATTGGCAACCGAGCGCGTCACGAACCGCGTTCTGTCCGCATACAGCTCTTGCAACAAAGGCACCCGCTGGGCTGTTTCCAATTGCACGGCCTTGGCCCAAGGCAAACGCGGTCGCGTGCCTTCGCTGACCAACCTGCGAACGTGGTAGTTGTCGTCCTTGGCCCAGATTGCCAACCGCGCCAGCGTTTCCTCAGGCCAGCGGTTCAAAAAAGGGCGAATGTAGAATTCCATCGAAAACCGCTGCGTTGCGCGATACAGCAACTCAAGCGCCCGGTCCCGATGATCTTCCAACCCGTGCCGTACGGCCAGTATTCCCGGCAGTGCGTGGATGAAATGGCCAAAATCATCGTCGCGAAGGGATGGGTCCAGCGGCGCGGGCATGGCTGCTTCAAGCTGGTCGGCCATCGTTGCAAAGTCCGGTGCCAACTGCCGCTCCAGACAATCAGCCATCCAGTCCAGCCGCGCCAGCAATTCCCGCTCTGCGAACCCTGCCAGCGCGTCGGCTTTGAACCGCGCCGCGTCGAACCCCGGCATGCCAGCGGCATATTCTGCCGCCAGCTGCCCGACAGTTTCGGCGTTAAAAAGATGGTCTTTCAGTGAAAACCGGTTTTCCATCACATCGTCAGGTTTGTGGCTCCGCCATCCAGCAACAGGTTCTGCCCGATGATAAACCCGGCATGCTGCGAGCATAGGAATGCACAGGCCTGTCCGAACTCCTCGCGCGTGCCGTAGCGCCCTGCCGGAATACCCGCCGCGCGTTCGGCGCGTGCCTCGTCCAGCGTGATACCCTTTTGCTTGACCACACCGCCATCCAGCGCATCGGCGCGGTCCGTTGCGTGGATCCCCGGCAGGAGGTTGTTGATCGTCACACCTTTGCCCGCCACCTGACGGCTGGTGCCCGCCACATAGCCGGTCAGACCCGTGCGGGCCGAATTGCTCAGCCCCAGAACGCCAATGGGCGCGCGCACGGATTGCGAGGTGATGTTGACCACCCGGCCCCAGCCACGGTCCATCATGCCCGGCACCAGTGCCTTGATCAGCGCGATCGGGGCCAGCATATTGGCGTCCAACGCCTTGATGAAATCCTCACGGTCCCAATCGCTCCACATGCCGGGGGGCGGCCCACCTGCATTGTTGACCAGAATATCCACATCACCCGCCGCTTCGATCACCATCGCCTGACCTTCTTCGGTTGCCACATCCGCAGCAACTGTCGTGATCGTAACGCCGTACTCCTGACGCAGCCGTTCGGCCGATGCCTCCAATGCTTCCGCGCCCCGTGCATTCATGACGAGGTCAACGCCTGCTTCGGCCAACGCCTCTGCACAGCCCAGTCCCAACCCTTTTGATGATGCGCAAACCAGCGCCGTCTTACCTTTGATCCCAAGATCCATGACCGATTCCTCCAATTGTTGCACAAGAGTTAACCAGCTTCCGACCCAACTGCCAGCAAAACACCCCGCGCTTGACCCAAGCCTGTCACAATCCTAGCCTAAGCCGCTGCCAACGCCCTCAGTCCGAAAGGTGCCCCATGGCCCGTTCCCGTCCCGCGCCTGCGCAAAGTCTGCCTGTCTACCGTGCCGCGGATTTCACCTGCACGGACGGGGCCAATATGGGTGATCCGGTGACCATCGCGTCTGAATTGCTGCTGGATGACATCTATGAACTGCCGTTCGGGCAGGACCTGCAGCGGCTGTCGGTTATTGCCGACAGCACCGGCCCTTTCCGCGTGTCATCCGAAACCGCAGTGGGCACGCCGCAGGCCGTTTTACATATCGACTGCGCGCTTAGCTTCATGTCACCCGACGGCATGACCCATGAAACACTTTTGCTAGTCGAGGTCGACGAAGACGGTACCATCGCCGATATCTATCTGCTGCCACTTTCAGCTTTGAAAAGCAGCGTCGAATACCGGCTCGTCGGCATCGACACCACGACGGCACGCCAGAAGTTCGCGCAGGTCGCCTGTGTCTCCTTCACCCGCGGCACCCACATCACGCTGGCTTCCGGCGAACAGCGCCTGATCGAAGAGCTCGAAGTTGGCGACCGCGTTCTGACCCGTGACGACGGCGTGCAGAAAATCCGCTGGATCGGGCAATCTACCGTGCGCGCAGTGGGCGAATTCGCCCCGATCAAAATCCACGCAGGCACGCTGCACAACGAAAACGACCTGATCGTCAGCCCCGACCACCGCCTGTTCATCTACCAACGCAGTGACGAACTGGGCGCAGGCCAATCCGAAATCCTGGTGAAAGCCCGCCATCTGGTCAACGGCTATACCGTTACAGTTATGGACGGCGGTTTTGTCGACTACTTCCAGCTTTTGTTCGACAGCCACCAGATCATCTATGCCGAAGGCATCGCCGCCGAGACGATGCTGATCGACACCCGCACAAAATCTGTCCTCCCCGCCGACCTCTCCGCCGCCATGGGCGACGTGATCCCCGGCCACTCCGACCTGCCTCACGCTGGTCTGGACGTTAACGAAGCGCTGCTGAGGCGACCCGATGCAGCAGAGTTGCTGCGCAAAGCGTCGAGCCGGTAGCACTAGGCCAAGTTTACGACATAGATTAAACGCGCAAATACTGCCGCCTCACCGCAGACCGGCCTTAGATATATGTCAAACCCTTGCCCTCGCCCGTATGTAAGGTATGTGTACGCTCGGTGTGCGTTGGGTGACTATTTACGCTTTGTACATCTTTGAACTGCCCTTTCGGGTACACTCACATCAGGAACGCCGTGCAAGATGCTGGATAGCAACCCAAATCGCCCCGAGCTGCCACCCGAAATCGCACGGCGCCGGACATTTGCGATCATCAGCCACCCGGATGCCGGCAAAACCACGCTGACCGAGAAATTTCTGCTGTTCGGCGGCGCGATCCAGATGGCAGGGCAAGTCCGCGCCAAGGGCGAAGCACGACGCACGCGCTCTGATTTTATGGCTATGGAAAAGGACCGTGGCATTTCTGTCTCTGCCTCCGCAATGTCCTTTGATTTTGCCAGCCGGAACAAGAACTTCCGTTTCAATCTTGTGGATACACCGGGGCACTCGGATTTCTCTGAGGACACCTACCGCACGCTGACAGCCGTTGACGCCGCGGTGATGGTCATCGACGGTGCCAAGGGCGTTGAATCCCAAACGCAGAAACTGTTCGAGGTCTGCCGCATGCGAGACCTGCCGATCTTGACCTTCTGTAACAAGATGGACCGCGAAAGCCGCGATGTCTTTGAGATCATTGACGAAATACAACAGAACCTCGCCATCGATGTAACACCTGCAAGCTGGCCCATCGGCGTCGGCCGCGACTTTATCGGCTGCTACGATATTCTGCGCGACCGTCTGGAACTGATGGACCGCGCCGACCGCAACAAGGTGGCGGAGAGCATTGAAATCAACGGCTTGGACGATCCGGCGCTGGCCGAACACGTCCCCGCCGCATTGCTGGAAAAACTGCGCGAAGATCTTGAGATGGTGCGCGAGTTGATGCCACCGCTTGACGCCGATTTGATGGCCGAAGGCTCGTTGACTCCCATCTGGTTCGGCTCGGCCATCAACTCTTTCGGGGTGAAGGAATTGATGGAAGGCATTGCCAAATTCGGACCGGAGCCGCAGATCCAGAACGCCACACCAAGGCAGATTCTCCCTGAAGAACCAAAGGTTTCGGGCTTTGTCTTCAAAGTTCAGGCGAACATGGATCCCAAGCACCGCGACCGCGTGGCCTTTGTGCGCCTTGCCTCGGGGCATTTCCTGCGCGGCATGAAAATGACCCATGTGCGCACCAAGAAGCCTATGACCATTTCCAACCCTGTGATGTTCCTCGCCTCCGACCGCGAATTGGCCGAAGAGGGCTGGGCCGGCGATATCATCGGCATCCCTAACCACGGCCAGCTGCGCATTGGCGACACATTGACCGAAGGTGAGGCTCTCCGGGTGACCGGCATCCCCTCCTTTGCGCCGGAGCTGTTGCAGGGCGTCCGTGCGGGTGACCCTCTAAAGTCAAAACATCTCGAAAAAGCTCTGATGCAATTCGCAGAGGAAGGGGCCGCTAAGGTTTTCAAGCCTTCCATCGGCTCCGGCTTTGTTGTGGGCGTTGTTGGCCAGTTGCAGTTCGAAGTGCTGGCCAGCCGGATCGAGCTTGAATACGGCCTGCCGGTACGCTTTGAACCCTCGCAGTTCACCTCTGCTCGTTGGGTGAACGGAGACAAGCAAGCCGTTGATAAATTTACCGAAACCAACAAGCAACACATCGCCCACGACCATGATGGAGACATTGTTTATCTGACCCGCCTGCAGTGGGATATTGACCGGGTGGAGCGCGATTATCCGGATGTGCGATTGACGGCCACGAAAGAAATGATGGTGTGACAAGCTGGGGTCTGAGTGCAACGATCAAGGCCCCCACGCCCGAGATTCTGCGCTTTGTCGCCTACCATCTGGAGGCCGGAGCGCAGCGGCTTTATATCTATCTCGACGATGACAACCGCAATGCGTTTGACGCGCTGAAACCCCACCCCAAGGTACGACCTGTTCTGTGTGACAGCGATTGGTGGAACGGCAAACCGCCTAAAAAGCATCAGGTCAGGCAAAGCCGCAATGCGACGCATGCCTACCACCGCCGCGACACCCCAGATTGGCTGATCCACATGGATGTGGACGAGTTTCTGATCACAGAGCGGCCCGTCGCGGACATTTTGGCGGCCCTGCCCGCGGACCAACCCATCGCCCGCATCCGCCCGATGGAACAGCTCGCCGGCGACGGCAGTGCCTTCAAAGCTTTCGTGCCCAACGGTCCCGATCGCACCCGCATCGTCGATGCCCTTTATCCGACCTATGGGGCCTATATCAAAGGTGGTTTCTTAAGCCATCTGGCCGGAAAGCTGTTTGTGCGCAGCGGTTTGGACGATGTGCGTATCCAGATCCACAATGCGTTCCAACACGACACAATGCTGCCTGGTCCCGAAGACACCGACGGGATCGAGCTTGCTCATTGCCATGCCAAGTCTTGGGACGACTGGCTCTCTGCCTATCGCTACCGGTTGGAAAAAGGATCCTACCGCCCCGACCTCGCCCCCAACCGCCCCCGCGACAGGGGTGGGCTCTCGATGCACGAAGTATTCTCGATGATCGAAGCCGAGAGTGGCGAAGCGGGCCTGCGTGCCTTCTTCGACGAAGTCTGTGCCGATACGCCGCTATTGCGCGACCGTTTGGCGCAACACGGTCTGCTGCGGCGGGCGAAACTTGATCTAAATATCACAATGGCGCGACATTTTCCCGACCACACAGCCTAACAGGCGTTCTGTTTGACGCCACGCGCCCGAGTTGCTATGCGGACACAACATATCGCGGCAGTTGCCGCCCAATGGGCCAATCGGGCCGGTATGAACCACGCAGCGGGCCAAGTCAGTGTCCGCAAACATCGGACACATATGACAAAATTCTCTGATCTCAAGCTCAGCCCCAAAGTGCTTAAAGCCATCGACGAGGCTGGCTACGAAAGCCCGACCCCCATTCAGGCGGGTGCTATTCCCCCTGCCCTCGAAGGCCGCGACGTTCTAGGCATCGCCCAGACAGGTACCGGAAAAACCGCCAGCTTTACGCTGCCAATGATCACCATGCTGGCCCGTGGCCGCGCCCGCGCACGGATGCCGCGCAGCCTTGTACTCTGCCCGACGCGTGAGTTGGCTGCACAGGTTGCCGAAAATTTCGACACCTATGCCAAACACGTCAAGCTGACCAAAGCGTTGCTTATCGGCGGCGTCAGCTTCAAGGAACAGGACACCGCCATAGACAAAGGCGTGGATGTGCTGATTGCCACGCCGGGTCGCCTGCTCGACCATTTCGAGCGTGGCAAACTCATTCTGAATGACGTGAAAATCATGGTGGTGGATGAAGCCGACCGGATGCTCGACATGGGGTTCATTCCCGACATCGAACGCATCTTTGGCCTGACGCCGTTCACCCGCCAGACGCTGTTCTTCTCGGCCACGATGGCACCCGAGATCGAGCGGATCACCAATACCTTCCTCAGCAATCCCGAGCGGATCGAGGTTGCACGTCAGGCGACGACAAACAAGAACATCACCCAAGGCGTGCTGATGTTCAAAGCCTCGCGGAAAGATCGTGAAGCGACGGAAAAGCGTAAAGTGTTGCGCGCGCTGATCGACGCCGAAGGCGACAAATGCACCAACGCGATCATCTTTTGCAACCGCAAGATGGACGTGGATACGGTTGCCAAGTCTTTGAAAAAGTACGGCTATGATGCCGCGCCGATCCACGGGGACCTGGATCAAAGCCAGCGCACCAAGACGCTCGATGGCTTCCGCGCCGGCGATCTGCGTTTTCTTGTCGCCTCTGACGTTGCCGCCCGTGGCCTTGATGTGCCGGCGGTCAGCCATGTGTTCAACTTCGATGTGCCCAGCCATGCCGAAGATTATGTGCACCGCATAGGTCGCACTGGCCGTGCCGGACGTGACGGGGCGGCGATCATGATCTGTTCCCCTCGGGACGAAAAGAACCTCGCTGACGTTGAAGGCCTCGTGCAGCATGAAATCCCGCGGTTGGACAATCCGCTGGGTGGTAGCAAACCTTCCGAAGAGGTGGCGGCAAAGCCTGCCGATGCGGCGGAAAAGACCGAAAAGCCCAAGCGCACCCGGTCGCGCAGTCGGAAATCCGACGATGCGCCCAAACCGGCCGAGACCAAAGCAGACGCGCAGGCCGAAGCACCAAAGGCCGAGGCCTCCGTCGAAGCCAAGCAGCCGGACGACAAACCAAAATCCGACAGCCGCAGCAGATCGCGCAGCCGCGATGACAACAAGCAGCGTGACGACCACAAGCAACAGAACGAGAAGCGGGATAACAACCGCAGCCGCAATGACAATCGCGGCGGCCGGGGCGGGAATGACCGCGGAGGCAATCAGGTTGTCGGGCTTGGCGATCACACGCCAGAGTTCATCGAGTTGAGCTTCGAGGACCGTCCAAGCAACTAACCCTTAGATCGTTAGTCCACAAAAAAGGCCCCGCAGATCGCTGCGGGGCCTTTTTTGCATCTGCCTGAGAAACAGCTCAGCTCAAGCGGCTGACTACGACTGTCACTTCGGGCTTCTTGCCAATCTCTTCCTGACCGGACTGGCGCACCACCCGCTTCAGGCCTTCGTTCAGTTTGTTGTCATCGCGCAATGTGGCGGCTTTGGACCGGCCCAGAAACTGGCTCAAGTCTTCTTCCATCACGTCAACCAGCGCCGTGCCCGACTTGCCCGTCTCGGGCAGGCCCATGCAATCCACCCAAGGATCACCGAGAGGCTCGTCATTGTCATCCATGATCACGGTCACGGTGACATGACCGTTCAACGCCATGCGGATCCGGTCGCGCACAACGCCGTCCAGCGCACCAATCTGAACAGAGCCGTCCAGATACGTCCGCCCGCTTTCGATGTATTCCGCGACCTTTGGCTTGTTGCCCGACAGATCAATCATCATCCCGTTCACAGCCAGCACGCCAGTAAAGCCTTTGCCTTCCGCGATTTTCACATGCTCGCGCAGGTGGCGATGTTCGCCATGCATCGGGATCAGGATTTGCGGTTTCACCACATCATGCAGCGTCTCAAGATCGGGGCGGTTGGCGTGACCAGACACATGGTAATGGCCGTTGCTGTCATCCACCACATCAACGCCCAGTTCAGAGAACTGGTTCATGATACGGATCACGCCCTTTTCATTGCCGGGGATCGTCTTGGACGAGAACAGGAACAAATCGCCCTGCTTCATCTCGATGCCCTGATATTTGCCCCGTGCCAACTGCGCGCTCGCCGCGCGGCGTTCGCCTTGGGATCCGGTGACCAGAAGCATGAGGTTTTCACGCGGGATGCCTCGCGCTTCCTCGGCGCTGACAGTCTTCGGGAAATCCTTCATCACGCCGGTTTCAAGCGCCGCTTCAACCATGCGGTTCATCGCACGGCCCAGCAGCACGATTGAGCGTCCCGCCTTGTCGCCCGCCACAGCCAGCGTTTTGACACGCGCCACGTTGGAGGCAAAGGTGGTCGCCACGACCATACCTGCCGCCCCGCTCACCAATTCCTCAATTGCCGGACCGACAGTCGCCTCTGACCGGCCGGCCTTGGGGGAAAAGACATTCGTGCTGTCACAAACCAGAGCCTTAACCCCGTCCTTGCACACGTCGGCCCAGAGCTCGGGGTCATAAGCCTCGCCCACACCCGGTGTCACGTCGATTTTGAAGTCCCCGGAATGCACCACGCGCCCCTCTGGGCTGTCAATTACCAAGGCAGAGCTTTCGGGGATCGAATGGGAAATCGGCAGAAATCCAACTTTGAACGGTCCTGCCTCCACCTGCTCGGGCCAGGCACCGACGATCGTCAAGGCGCTGTCCGGGATGTTGTATTCATCCAGTTTCCGCCGGGCGATGTTGCCGGTGAACTTGCGCGCATAAATCGGGGCTTTAAGGTCTGCATAGGTGTGCGCTACGGCACCCACATGATCCTCATGCGCATGGGTGATAAACACCGCTTCAATCCGGTCGCGGCGTTCCTTCAGCCATGTGATGTCGGCGATGATCAAATCAACGCCGGGGCTGCCATCCATATCCGGGAAAGCCACGCCAAGGTCGACTACGATTAGCCGTTCTTTTCCAGGCTTGCCGTAGCCATATACATAGGCATTCATGCCAATTTCACCCGCCCCGCCGAGGGGAAGGTAGATCAATCTCTCACTGCTCATCTGTCAGCTAATTCCTTGTTATACTTATAAATCACGGTCAGGCCGTGCATTGTCAGATCATCTTGGTATTCATCAAAAAGGTCGGCGGCCTGCTGAAACAGCGGGGCCAGACCCCCGGTGGAAATGACGCGCATCTCGCGCTCGCGTTCCGCCTTTATCCGCGCACATATCTCACGAACGAGACCAACGTAACCCCAGAAAATTCCCGATTGCATACAGGCGACCGTATTGGTCCCAACGACCTGCTGGGGCTGGGTGATATCGACATGCGGCAAGGCGGCGGCGGCACTGTGCAACGCCTCAAGGCTCAGGTTCACACCTGGCGCGATCACGCCACCGACATAGGCGCCATCCGCCGCGACCACGTCAAAAGTCGTCGCCGTCCCGAAATCCACGATGATCAGGTCCGGCCCGAAAAGATCGTAGCCCGCCACGGTATTCACCAACCGGTCCGGGCCTACTGCTGTCCCTTCGTCCACCCGCACCTCGACCGGCAGCGCACAATCAGGTTTACCGACAACCATGGGCCGCGTGTCGAAATACCGATCGGCAAAGACCCGCAGGTTGAAGACAACGCGCGGCACCGTGGACGAGATGATAACGTCAGTGATCTCTGCCTCGATCTTTTGAAATTTCATCAGCGTGCTCAGCCAGACATAGTACTGATCCGCGGTGCGCTGCCATTCGGTCGCCGTGCGCCAGGTCGCGATAAAGCTTTCGCCGTCCCAAATCGAAAACACCGTGTTGGTATTGCCGCAATCAATCGCAAGAAGCATGGGTCTGTCCCCCTAGAAAAACACATCCGCAGCCGTGATCGCCACAGGGCCCGCCGCCGTGCCCAGGATCAGGTTGCCGCTTTCATCGACATCTTCAAACGTGCCGACGGTCTCATCACGCATGGTGCGGGCGGTAATCACCTCACCCAGCTTTGCCGCATGGGCCAGCCAGGCCCGCCGAATAGGCGCAAAGCCCTGATCGAGGAATTGCGCCTCAAGCGCCGCATATTCTGTCGCCAATGTATCAAGGAAAACTTCGGGCGGCACTGTGAGCCCCAGTTCACTCTTCAAGCTCACCGGACGCAATGCGCGTTCCTCCACCTCTGCGGCAGAGGGGGCATGCACGAGGTTGACGCCTATGCCGATGATCAGGTGGTCGCCCACACTCTCTAACAGAATGCCCGCCACCTTGCCCCCACGGAGCAATACATCATTCGGCCACTTCAGGGCAAAGACGTCCGGCCTGCCGGTCACAGCATCAAAAGCGCGGTAGAGCGCCAAAGCCGCCAGAAAGCTGCGCAGCGCTGCCACGCCGGGTTCCTCAGCGCGCCGCATGATCAACGTACCTGCGAAATTACACCTTGGCGTGGCCCATGCTCGCCCGCGCCTCCCGCGTGCCGCTGTCTGCTCTGAAGCGAAAATCCAGGTCGGCCCCGAAAGCGTCGGCAGCATTCGCTGCGCTTCGGACAGGGTTGAATCTACGGTCTCCAACACATGGCGGCCATAGCCCTGGGGCCAGCCCGTCATGGTTTCACCCTTTTAAAAATACCCGACACTGCCCGCTGACACAGACACGCGATCAATTGACCAGCGCACCCGCCGCCGCCTGTGCCGCAGCTTCCACGCCGAACATGTTGATGATACCCAACACCATGATCAAGGCCGAGGCCGTCAGGAAGATCGGCAACACACGCCCCCTGCCCTGGTCCAAGCGGTCGCTGCCGTCTTCGCCAAAATACATGAAGAAAACGATCCGCAGATAGTAGTAGGCACCGATCACCGATGCCACAACACCCGCAATTGCCAACCAGGCCAGACCCGCATCATAGGCGGCACGCAGTACGTAGAATTTGCCAAAGAACCCGAGCATCGGCGGCACACCTGCCAGTGAGAACAGCAAAACCAGCATCGCCAAGGCGCGCCCGGGATTGTTCTTTGCGTACATGTTCAGCGCAGAGATGTCCGAAACCGGCGCGCCGTCTTTCTCCATCATCAGAATAAAGGCGAAGGTGCCCACATTCATGGTCACATAGATCGCCATATAGACCAGCATCGCCTGAACGCCAAAGGCTGTACCCGCAGCAAGCCCCATCAGCGCATAGCCCATGTGGGCGATGGATGAGAATGCCATCAGACGTTTGATGTTGGTCTGGCCAATGGCCGCTACACCGCCAAGGAACATCGACAGGACCGACAAAAGCGCCACGATCTGCTGCCAGTCCCCGACCGCTTGGCCGAAGGCATCGTGCAACACCCGTGCAAACAGTGCCATTGCGGCGACTTTGGGGGCAGTGGCAAAGAAAGCTGTAACCGGTGTGGGCGAGCCTTCATAAACGTCTGGCGTCCACATGTGGAACGGCACAGCCGACACTTTGAATGCCAAACCAGAAATCAGGAACACAATACCAAAGAGCAGCCCCAAGGATGTCTCACCCGCCTGTGCGGTCGTGATGATCCCGGAGAACAAGGTCGTCCCGGTGTAGCCATACACCAGCGAGGCACCGTAGAGCAGAATGCCCGAAGACAGCGCGCCGAGTACAAAATACTTCAGACCCGCTTCGGTTGAGCGCACGGAATCACGGCGCAAGGAGGCCACCACATAAAGTGCCAGCGATTGCAGCTCCAACCCCATATAAAGCGCCATCAGATCGCCTGCTGAGACCATCATCATCATGCCCACAGCGGCCAGTGCAACCAACATCGGATATTCAAACCGCAACAGCCCACGTGCCTGCATATACCCTTCGGACATGATCAGGACGGCAGCGGCAGACAGCAGGATCGTGACCTTCGCAAACCGTGCAAAGCTGTCCTCGATGAACATGCCGTTAAAGGCGACCTCAGTGCCCTCACCCGTCAGACCAATCCACGCGGCCAGCGCCACGAAAACCACCGCCGTGGCCCAGACCAGCAAGCTGCCCATTCTGTCTTTGGTGGTGTAGACGGCCGCCAGAAGCCCCACCAGCGCAAAGGCCGCCAGCAGAATTTCGGGCAGAATGACGTTCAGATCAGCGGAAATCATCGCGCGTGTCCTTTAGTTCAAAGCTTCGGCGGTCTGGACGGCCGTTTGGCCTGCCTCTACCGCGCTTGCGTAATTTTCAACCAGCGCCGTTACGGACGGCCCGATCATGTCCAGCACCAGCGCCGGGTAGATGCCCAGAAGCAGTGTCATCACCACGAGTGGAGCAAAGATCCACTTCTCGCGGGCGTTCATGTCTTTGATCGCCTTCAGGCTTTCCTTGATCAACTCGCCCATCACCACACGGCGATAGAGCCACAGGGCATAGGCAGCAGACAGGATCACGCCGGTGGTCGCAACCGCCGCCACCCAGGTATTGACCTGGAAAGTGGCCATGAGCGTGAGGAATTCACCGACAAACCCGGAAGTGCCCGGTAGGCCTACATTTGCCATCGTGAAGAGCATGAAGATCATCGCGTACACCGGCATCCGGTTGACCAGCCCGCCGTAGGCGTCGATCTCACGGGTGTGCATGCGGTCATAGACCACGCCAACACACAGGAACAATGCGCCCGAGATGAAGCCGTGGCTGATCATCTGGAAGATCGCACCGTCTACCCCTTGCTGGTTCGCTGCAAAGATACCCATGGTGACAAAGCCCATATGCGCAACGGATGAATAGGCAATCAGCTTTTTCATATCGTCCTGCACCAGCGCCACAAGGCTGGCATAGACGATGGCGATGGCAGACATCCACAACACAACCGGTGCCATCACATCAGATCCCACCGGGAACATCGGCAAGGAGAACCGCAGGAAGCCGTAGCCCCCCATTTTAAGCAGGATTGCCGCCAGCACCACTGAGCCGGCCGTCGGGGCCTGAACATGCGCATCCGGCAACCAGGTGTGCACCGGCCACATCGGCATTTTCACTGCAAAGCTGGCAAAGAACGCCAGGAACATCAGCGTCTGCATCCCACCGATGACTTGCACCCCAAGAACAGAGAAGGTTTCGGAGCCGAAGGTGTGGTTCAGCAAGCTGACATCACAGGCCCCGATACAGGTCGTGCCTGCATCCGAGAACATTGCGACCATTGCCACAAGCATCAGGACCGAGCCGAGGAAAGTATAAAGAAAGAACTTGAAGCTGGCGTAGATGCGGTTCGCCCCGCCCCAGATGCCGATGATCAGGAACATCGGGATCAGGCCCGCTTCGAAGAACAGATAGAACAAGATCAGATCCAACGCCATGAAGACGCCGAGCATCAGCGTTTCCAACAGCAGGAAGGCGATCATGTACTCCTTGACGCGGGTGTTCACATCCCACGAGGCAGCGATGACCAGTGGCATCATAAAAGTAGTCAGCATGACGAAAAGGATCGAAATGCCATCCACGCCCATTCGGTACTTCAGCCCCAACAGCCAATCGGATTCCGTTACAAACTGGAAGCCCGTGTCATGTGGATCGAACTGGAACAGCACGAACAGCGAAATCACAAAGGTCGCTGTTGTGGTGATCAGCGCCAGCCACTTGGCATTGCGGTGCGCGGCTTTATCGTCGCCACGCAGGAACACCGCCAGGATAACTGCAGCAAAGGCAGGCAGAAATGTAATGATGGAGAGCAGGTGCGTATCCATTAGTTCGCTCCTCCGGTCATCGTCATCCAGGTGACGAGCACGGCAATGCCGATCACCATCGCGAAGGCATAGGTAAAGATATAACCGGACTGCGCCTTACCGGCGAGCCGCGTGAAGAAGGGTATGATCCCCATTGCGATCCCGTTCAGGGCCCCGTCGATGACGCTGCCGTCACCACGCTTCCAGAGGAAGCGACCAATCGCTTTGGCTGGTTTGACAAAGACCACATTGTAGATTTCGTCAAAGTACCACTTGTTCAGAAGGAACTGGTAGAGCGGTTGCTGGTTTGCGGCCAGACGACCGGGCAATGTCGGGTTCCAGATGTAGAACCACAGCGCCATCACAAGACCCAGCAGCATGGCGATGAAGGGCGATACCTTGACCCAGATTGGCGCACCATGTGCGTCTTCCAGAACATGGTTTTCGGGCGCAAAGTACAACGCCCCCTCGCCCGGCGCACCGCCAAAGGCAGCATGATGCGCCTCATCCGAGCCGTGTCCGTCTTCGGACGTACCGTGGTTGTCTTCGGCACCATCAGCCTGCGCATCCGATCCTTCGGCCATTTCGGCCAATGGGATATTGTAGAACTCAGCAACGTATTTGTGATCGCCAAAGAACGGCTTGTACCAGATCATACCGGCAAAGATCGCGCCCAATGCCAGAACGCCCAGCGGCACCAGCATCACTGTGGGCGATTCATGTGCATGTTCATGCGTATGCTTGTTGCCACGCGGCGCACCAAAGAAAGTGAGGAAGATCAAACGCCAGCTGTAAAAGCTTGTCATCGCGGCAGCGACAACCAGCAGCCAGAAGCCATACATCGACCCGCCTGCCCAAGCGCTTTCAATGATCGCGTCCTTCGACAGGAAGCCGGCAAAACCGAAGTGCGTCAGCGGGATGCCGACACCGGTGATGGCCAATGTGCCGACCATCATCGCGGCAAAGGTATAGGGGATCTTTTTCCGCAAGCCGCCGTAATTATTCATGTCCTGCTCGTGGTGCATCGCGTGGATGACCGACCCGGCACCAAGAAACAGCATCGCCTTAAAAAAGGCGTGGGTGAACAAGTGGAACATCGCCGCCGAATACATCCCGACGCCAGCAGCCACGAACATATATCCCAGCTGCGAACAGGTTGAATAGGCGATCACGCGCTTGATGTCGGTTTGGACCAGGCCCACGGTCGCGGCAAAAAAAGCGGTCGTGGCACCGATCACGGTGACGAACATCATCGCTTCCGGGGCAAATTCCATCACCGGCGACATGCGGCAGACAAGGAAGACACCCGCCGTCACCATTGTCGCCGCATGGATCAGCGCTGACACGGGTGTCGGGCCTTCCATCGCGTCGGGCAACCATGTGTGCAGGAACAATTGTGCCGATTTGCCCATCGCACCCACAAACAGCAGGAAGGCAATCAGATTGGCCGCATTCCAGTCGGTCCAAAGGAACGAAATGGTCTGCTCTGCCAGATCAGGTGCAACGGCAAAGATATCATCAAAGCGGATGCTGTCCGTCATCAGGAAAAGCGCGAATATCCCAAGCGCAAATCCGAAGTCCCCGACCCTGTTCACCACGAAAGCCTTGATCGCAGCGGCATTTGCGCTTGGCTTTTTGTAGTAAAAGCCAATCAGCAAGTAAGACGCGACACCCACGCCTTCCCAGCCGAAGAACATCTGGATCAGGTTGTCTGAGGTCACCAGCATCAGCATCGCGAAGGTGAAGAACGACAGATAGGCAAAGAAACGTGCGCGATAGTTCTCGTGCTCACCCGCGAAATTGTCGTCATGGGCCATGTAGCCAAACGAATAGAGATGCACGAGCGCCGAGACGCTTGTCACGACGATCAACATGATCGCAGTCAGCCGGTCCATTCGGATCGACCAATCCGTGCTCAAGCTGCCCGATTCAATAAAGCGCAGTATCTGGATATGCTCGGTTGGACCGTCCAGCGTCAGGAAAACAACCCAGGACAGGGCCGCCGCCAGAAACAGCAGGCCCGTGGTGATCCACTGGGCCGCAGCCTCGCCAATGATTTTCCAGCCAAAGCCGCCGACGAGGGCGCCGACGAGTGGGGCGAAAAGGATGATGGTTTCCATGTGCCTCTAGCCCTTCATTACGTTGACGTCTTCAACCGCGATCGTGCCACGGTTGCGGAAGAAACAAACCAGAATAGCCAGACCGATCGCCGCCTCGGCTGCAGCGACTGTCAGAACGAAAAGCGTGTAAACCTGTCCGACCAGATCGCCCAGAAAACTGGAGAAGGCGACGAAATTGATATTCACCGCCAAAAGCATCAATTCGATGCTCATCAGGATGATGATCACGTTCTTGCGGTTCAGGAATAGCCCGAAGATGCCAATGACAAACAGCGTCGCCGCTACTGTCAGGTAATGTTCAAGTCCGATCATGTCGTCCCTCGGTTCTTTTGCCCGTTATCGGGGCTTTTAGTATCTTTGCGTCCCGCTTGCCAACGGGACATGCGGTGGTTCAGCGGGTAAATCCGTAGCCGCCCAAAACGATGATCAGCACCACCACCAACACCACGATTGTATTTCTCGACATGTTGTCGTCCTTGTTTCCTGCCGTCCAAAAGCGGCCAGCAGCCATCTGTCTTTCGGGGCTAGAGCCCCTGCCCCGGTTTCACATCTTTCAGTTCCATCGTCTTGGTCGGGTCACGCATCATCTGTGCTACGACATCCTGCCGCTTTACATCCACGCGGTGGCGCAGGGTCAGCACAATGGCACCAATCATCGCCACCAGCAGGATCAGACCTGCAAGCTGGAACAGCAAAAAGTAGTCGTCATAAAGGATCAGCCCCAGCGCCGCTGTGTTCTGCACATCGGGGCTTGTCACCTGCGCGCGCAGCCCTTCCGCCGCCGCGTTGCTTTCCCAAGCGCCAAAGGCCATCACAAACTGCATCAGGATGATCAGGCCGATCAACAACGCCAATGGCATGTATTTCGCCATCTCCGCCTTCAGCTCTGCAAAATCAACGTCGAGCATCATCACCACGAACAGGAACAGGACCGCAACAGCGCCCACATAGACGATGATCAACAGCATCGCGACAAACTCGGCCCCCAAGAGCACGAAAAGCCCTGCCGAAGAGAGAAAGGCGAGGATAAGCCAAAGCACAGAGTGCACCGGATTGCGGCTGATCACTGTGAACAGACCGCCTGCGATCACGCAGATCGCAAACAGATAGAATGCAAAGACACTCATGCGTCGCCCTCTTTTTCGTCAAAGACCTGCTGTGCGAGTTCCATCGCGCGGGTCATGGCAGGCAGGCCAGCAAAGACCGACATCTGCGCAATTGTTTCTTTGATATGCTGCTCGGTCGCACCTGCAGTAATCGCGTGGCGCACCGTTTGGCGCATGACTGTATCGTTCTGCGCCCCCTGCATCGTCAGACCCGCAAGCGTCAACAACAACCGCGTCCGCGCATCCAGACCGTTTTCATTGATGGAATTGCCGAACATCATTTCCATCATGTCTTTGGGCATGGTGCCCATCATCGCCTCGAACACCTTGGGCGAAAACGCATCCATCGAAGGCATGGCCTTCGCCATCTCCTGCGCCTGCTTCATCATCGCTTCAAAGGGGTTTACGGGGTCACTCATCGGTAGGGCGCATCCATCTCGAGGTTGCGGGCAATCTCGGCTTCCCAACGCTCGCCGTTGTCGAGCAGCTTTTCCTTGTCGTAGTACAGCTCTTCGCGCGTCTCGGTCGAAAACTCGAAATTCGGCCCTTCGACAATCGCATCCACAGGGCAGGCTTCCTGACAGAAACCGCAGTAGATGCATTTGGTCATGTCGATGTCATAGCGCGTCGTGCGGCGCGAACCGTCGGCGCGCGGCTCCGCATCAATGGTGATCGCCTGCGCAGGGCAGACCGCTTCGCACAGTTTGCACGCAATGCAGCGTTCTTCCCCGTTGGGATAGCGGCGCAAGGCGTGCTCTCCACGGAAACGAGGCGACAATGGCCCCTTTTCGTGCGGGTAGTTCAAAGTAGCCTTAGGCGCAAAGAAATAGCGCATGCCTAGCATGAACGCCTTCACGTAGTCGGTCAGCAGGAAATATCCGGCTTTGCGGGAGAAATCTGTTTGGCTCATATCATCCTCACATCGGCCAGCGGGCATAGATGCCCCAGAACCATTCGAATTTTGCCGCGAAGGCCACGAATACCACCCAGAAGAGCGAGAACGGCAGGAAGACTTTCCAGCCCAGACGCATCAATTGGTCGTAGCGGTAGCGCGGCGTGATCGCCTTCACCATGGAGAACATGAAGAAGACGCCGAGCATCTTAATGAACATCCAGAAGAAGCCATCCGGCAGGAAAGCCACAGGCGACAGCCATCCGCCAAGGAACAGCAGTGATACCAGCGCACACATCAGCACCACGGCCACCAGCTCGCCAATCATGAAGAGCAGGAAGGGTGTGGACGAATATTCAACCTGATAGCCCGCCACCAGTTCTGATTCCGCTTCCGGCAGGTCAAACGGGGGCCGGTTGGTTTCTGCCAAGGCCGAGATAAAAAACAGGATCAACATCGGGAAGTGTGGCAGGAAATACCAGTGCAGGATGCCGCCGCCGCCCTCTTGTGCGGCCACGATGGATCCGAAGTTCATCGAACCGGTCGAGATGATCACACCGATGATGATCAAACCGATCGAGACCTCATAGGAGATCATCTGGGCTGCAGAGCGCAGCGAGCCGAGGAAGGGATATTTGGAGTTTGACGCCCAACCGCCCATGATCACGCCGTAGACCTCAAGCGAAGAGATTGCGAAGACATAGAGGATGGCGACGTTGATGTCGGCCAGGATCCAACCATCATTGAACGGGATCACCGCCCAGGCAATCATCGCCATGACAAAGGAGATCATCGGGGCCAGGAAGAACACGGCGCGATCCGCGCCGGCGGGCACCACGACTTCTTTGACGATATATTTCAGGAAATCCGCAAAAGATTGCAGCAGACCGAACACACCAACCACATTGGGCCCGCGCCGCATCATCACGGCGGCCCAGATCTTGCGGTCTGCGTACATTAAAAAGGCCAGCGCCAATAGCAAAGGCACCACCAAGAGCAGGACCTGCCCCACCAACAACAGCCCCATACCCAGGCCGGTTTGCGTAAAGAATTCAGCCATTGTCCCTCATACCCTCGGAATGCCTTTTTCGACGCAGTTGGCTACTGTGACTTCGGCATCGATTGTCTTTATGCCCCGCGGCAGGCTCGGCGAGATCGTATAAACAGCATCGCCCCGCCAAAGGCCAGCCTCTTGGGCCACATTTGTGCGCACATGTCTTGCGAATCCGTAACCGCGAATGAGCGTATATTGCGCAGCCGCACATTCGGCATAGTCGGCCACGTCCTGACCGCTTTGCGCTTTGGTCATGGTCACCTTGAACTGCACCAGATCACCGTCCAGCAGTGCGGTTTCTACCCCTTTGTAATCAGGGATAAAATCCGATGCCAGAGGCACCTGTGGTTCGCATGCGCCCAATGCCATGAGAGCAAGGGCCGCCACGATTCTCACTCAGCCGCCATCGGTTGCGCAGCCCGTGCCGCCGCATTCGCCGAAAGCTCAGCCATCAGCTGGCTGGCCCGTGCAATCGGATTGCTCAGATAGAAATCCGCAATCGCGGTGCCAAAGGCCGCTGTGCCCATCTCGGCTTGCGGTACTGCCTGCCACTCATTCTGTGCAACGACATCCACATCACCCAGATGCGGCACCTCTTTGACCAAGGCCCGGCGCAACGCGGCGAGTGAGTCGTAGGGCAAGGTTGCCTCCAACTCGGCCGACAAGGCGCGCAAGATCGCCCAGTTTTCTTTGGCCTGTCCAGGGGCAAAGCTGGCACGCAGCGCCAGTTGCGGCCGCCCTTCGGTATTGACGAACAGCCCGCCCTCTTCGGTATAGGCGGCACCCGGCAAGATGATATCGGCGCGGTGTGCGCCCCGATCGCCATGGCTGCCCTGATAGATCACGAAAGGACCGGCAGGAATGTCGCCCTCATCAGCGCCAAGATTATAAATCACATCAGCGCCCAGCACATCGGTGATCCCGTTCTCGGACGTGGCACCGATATCCATCGCGCCAACACGGCCTGCAGCAGTGTGCAGCACCAAAAGCTTGCCGCCCGACTTTTCACAGATCGCCTGAACGGTAGCCAGAACCGCTGCGCCATCTTCGGCAGCCAAAGCGGCCTGCCCGACGATCACGATCGCGTTCTGCTCGGCCATCGACGACATATCGAGATCAAGCACATGGGCAAGTGCTGCGCGGTCCGTGCCCATATGTTCATAGTCATAGGTCAGGTTGCCCGCCTCACCGACCAATGTCACATCAGCGCCCCGTGACCAGGCCTTGCGGATGCGTGCGTTCAGTACGGGCGCTTCAACCGCCGGGTTTGTCCCGACCAGCAAGATCTTATCGGCCAGATCAATGTCCTCGACCGTGGCGGTACCCACATAGCCGGAACGGTTGCCCGCAGGCAGCTTGGCACCGTCTGTGCGACATTCAACAGAACCGCCCTGCCCTTCGATCAGGGTCTTCAGCGCATAGGCTGCTTCGACCGGAACCAGATCACCGATCAGGCCGCCGACCTTCTTGCCCTTAATCGCCGCTGCTGCAGCGGCGAGTGCTTCGGGCCACTCCGCTTTGCGCAGCTTGCCGTTCTCGCGGATATAAGGCGTGTCGAGACGCTGACGGCGTAAACCATCCCAGACAAAGCGTGTCTTGTCGGAAATCCATTCCTCGTTCACGCCATCATGGTTCCGCGGCAGAAACCGCATCACTTCACGGCCCTTTGTATCGACGCGGATGTTCGATCCCAGCGCATCCATAACGTCGATGCTTTCGGTCTTGGACAATTCCCAAGGCCGCGCCGTGAAGGCATAGGGTTTCGACACCAGCGCCCCGACCGGGCAAAGATCAATGATATTGCCCTGCAGGTTCGAATCGAGTGTCTCACCCAGATAGGACGTAATTTCGGCATCTTCGCCGCGGCCCGTCTGGCCCATCTTGTGAATGCCCGCGACTTCGGTGGTGAACCGGACACAGCGCGTACATGAAATGCATCGCGTCATATGTGTTTCGACCAATGGCCCCAGATCAAGATCTTCGGTCGCCCGTTTCGGCTCGCGGTAGCGGCTGAAATCGACGCCATAGGCCATCGCCTGATCCTGCAAATCACATTCGCCGCCCTGATCGCAGATCGGGCAATCCAGCGGGTGGTTGATCAACAGAAATTCCATCACGCCTTCGCGGGCCTTTTTGACCATCGGCGAATTGGTTTTCACGACAGGCGGCTGGCCCTCGGGACCGGGACGCAGATCTTTGACCTGCATCGCGCAAGAGGCCGCCGGCTTGGGCGGGCCGCCCACAACCTCGACCAGACACATCCGGCAATTCCCGGCAATCGACAGCCGTTCATGGTAGCAAAAACGCGGGATTTCGACCCCCGCCTCTTCACAGGCCTGAATCAGCGTCATCGCCCCTTCAGTCTCGATTTCCTTGCCGTCGATAATGATCTTGCGGATGTCGCTCATATGCTCACTTCGCTCTCAGTAACGAACCGATCCGGCTCGATTTTTGAATTTCTTCCATCCCAAGCACACAATAGCTTTGCGGGTCGGAAGTATCGACCCCTCTCGCCTGGAAAAATGTTGCGGCTTTGCGGCGCAGGCGATTCTTTTCGGCGTCGCTGTCGGTATAGGCTTCGATCTCGGCCTCAGTATAGCCCAGATCGCGGGCCTGACGTTCCAGATTGCGTACATACCCGATGGCTTTGAACATACGCGGCGCGATGGTTGGACAGTTCTTGCGTACGATGTCGGCGATGCCAAGATCAAAGAGCGCGTCGTCAATCGCCGCGACCTCGCGCAGCGGCGTTTTAGCCATCACCGGAGTGGCCAATATCGCGGCCCCCAAAACTGCTGCAACCAATGTCTTCATGTCTCTAAGTCCTCATCTGCTCAGGCGGTTTTTGCCCCTGCGCAACATGAGTATCAGTCCCTTTGATATGCAATATCAGGCGACCAGCCTGACTGGCTTCGGCGTCTTATTGCGCATTTCAAAGCTGAGGGCAAACCCCCTGAAACACCAATGTATTATCAACGATCCGCAGCTGTTCAGGCGGCGTATCGGGCCCCACTGCCCAGGCGATGTCAGAGCTGCCGTAGGTTTTGACACAATAGCTGTTGCCGGCGTGCCGGCCGGCCTCGCGCGCGCCGTCAAGAGACTGGGCCACGTCACGGATGCGCACGGTAAAGACGTCGCGCTGGCGGTCGACCTTGCTGACCTTGGTCCGATAGTAGTGACCATCAAACGTCAACCTGTCCGCCCTATTGGTGCAGCCCGCCAGAATGCCGAGGGCCATCAGACCTGCAACTGCATATTTTATCATTTTTGTACCCTCGAATGCGTCGGTCTTTGCACCGCCGCCTTGTCAATCACCACAATAGAATCGTGCACATGCACGCCGCTGAATTCTTGTGCAAGTTCCGGCAAGGCCAGCCCTTTTTTGCCGTGATACCAACTGTGCATGTCATCAATCATATGTCGCACCGTATTAAAGAAATTCGCGCGCTCCTTAAACCCCCCGCCGAAACGCGGGTAATAAGCGGTGTGCAGATCCTCGATCATATAGGTGCCGCCCTCGGTCAGCATAGGAAAAAGCACGCGCAGGGATTTCTCGATATGGGGCATCCGGTGGCTGCCATCATCCAGCACAACATCGACACCGCCCATTTCCTTGACGACCTCAGCCAGAAATTCAGGATCGTCTTGCGATCCGATCCGCACCATGCCCGACTGCCCGTCGTATTGCGCGCAGTCGGGGTTGATATCGATCCCGCACAACATCGCGTCCTTCCCCAGATACCGCCGCCACATCTGCAAAGAGCCGCCGTTATTCACCCCGATCTCCAGAAACTTGACCGGCGTGTCGCGATACTGGCCGAAATAGCGATCATAAAGTGGCAGGTAATGATGCCACTTGTGCACCTTCACGCCCTCGTTGCCCGCGTAGATATCAAGCAGATCACCATCAAAACCATAGCGGTCGCGGATATCTGCAGCCACATCGCCATCTTCGGGAAAGCGAAATTTTTTCAAGGGCCTGCTCCTGCTGCGGTTGGGGTTATCCCCTTATGGCCCCCATATTTGCGATTATTGCAGTTCAGGCAAGCTCTGTGTCGCGACATCGATGGGTTTGATGCATTGTTGCCTGCTTAAGGTACTGCTACCCAAAGGCATGATCGCTGTCGCCATGGCGCTCTAGATGTTCGAGCTGCGCCATGCTTTCCCAAACGCTCAAGGTCGAAGCCATCCGCGGGTTGGCCCCCATGTTACCTGTATCGCTGGTCTGTTCGAACTCCATCTCGTCGGATGCCATCATCCAGACGAAACCAGGACTGCGCATCGCCGCCGCATTCACCAGATCAAGCCCGTTTACAAAGTCCTGCACCCTTGGGTCTTCCCAGTCGTACTTCAGGATGCCAAGGTTCAATTCCGCAAGGTGATACCCTTCTTGCTGCATCCGCCTAGAATATCGCGGCACTGATTGTCATGATCGCAAGCGCAATGACGCAAATCCAGCCGATCATCCAGGCGACCGACCGCGCGGGCTGGATTTCCGTACCGATGTGTATCGCTGCCATGACGATGCGCGATACGATAAAGACAGACGCCAGCACGTTGACCCAGAACGGCGCGACGCCAATCAGGATCGCCGCGACGGTCGCGCCGATGAAGGGACCGGACATCTCGATCGCATTGGCAAAGGCGCGGCTTCGACGGTAAACGATATTTGAATAATCTCTTTTCGGATGGCCGCAGGCACAGCGGTTCTCGGGCGTGCGCCCGATTGTCGAAAGCATCCCCAAGACAAGGCTGATCAATGACCACAGCGCCAATGAGGTAATCGCGTGGCTGTAGGCGGCAAATTCTTCCATGAAATCATTCCTTTTGAATTGGCCAAATGGCCCTGTCTGAATTGTATGCATGCCTACCACGGACGCGGCAACAAAAAAGGGCCGCAGAAACTGCGGCCCCAATTTGAGAGAAAGTCGTGTTGGCTTATTCCGCCGCGACAGCGCTCACACGACCTGTCCGCTTATGCTTGATCCGGTCCTCGATCTCGTCCCGGAAATGCCGGATCAGACCCTGGATCGGCCAGGCCGCCGCATCACCCAGCGCGCAGATTGTGTGGCCTTCGACCTGCTTGGTGACATCCAGCAGCATGTCGATCTCTTCCGGTTCCGCATCGCCGGTCACCAGACGGTCCATGACCCGCATCATCCAGCCCGTGCCTTCGCGACACGGCGTACACTGGCCGCAGGACTCGTGCTTGTAGAACTTCGCCAGACGCCAGATCGCTTTGATTACATCTGTCGAATTGTCCATGACGATGACCGCCGCCGTGCCTAGACCCGACCGCTGCTCGCGCAGGTAATCGAAATCCATGATCGCGTCTTTCATCTGTGCGCCGGGGATCATCGGAACAGAAGATCCGCCAGGGATCACAGCCTTGAGGTTATCCCAACCGCCACGGATACCGCCGCAATGTGTCTCGATCAGTTCTTCAAAGGTGATGCTCATCGCCTCTTCAACAACACAGGGGTTGTTCACATGTCCCGAAATCGCAAAAAGCTTGGTGCCTGCATTGTTTGCACGGCCAAAGCCCGCGAACCACTCTGGACCACGCCGCAGGATCGTTGGCACCACGGCAATCGATTCCACGTTGTTCACAGTCGTCGGGCACCCGTAAAGACCCGCGCCCGCAGGGAACGGCGGCTTCATGCGCGGCATGCCCTTCTTGCCTTCAAGGCTTTCCAGCAGAGCCGTTTCCTCACCGCAGATATAGGCACCGGCACCATGCGCGAGATAGATGTCGAAATCCCAACCGGACCTGCAGGCGTTCTTGCCCACCAAGCCTGCGTCATAAGCCTCGTCAATCGCGGCCTGCAGCGCCTCTTTCTCGCGAATGTACTCGCCGCGAATATAGATGTAGCAGGCATGTGCGTTCATTGCGAAAGACGCGATCAGACAGCCTTCAATCAGCGTATGCGGGTCGTGGCGCATGATCTCGCGATCCTTGCACGTCCCCGGCTCGGATTCGTCGGCGTTAATTACCAGATAGCTGGGACGGCCATCGCTCTCTTTGGGCATGAAAGACCATTTCAGACCCGTCGGGAAACCAGCCCCGCCACGCCCGCGCAAACCGGATGCCTTCATCTGGTCCACAATCCACGGCGCACCTTTTTTCAGGATATCTGCCGTGCCGTCCCAATGGCCACGCGCCTGCGCTCCTTTGAGTGTACGGTCATGCATGCCGTAAATGTTGGTAAAAATCCGGTCCTGATCTGCAAGCATCGCTGCACCCTACTCTTTTATCATCCCAGCCCGATCGTGGGACTGATTAATCTTTCTTCTGGTCTTGTCTGACCTGCCACATTTGCCAGATCACCACCATGGCCCAAATCAACGCAGCCAACGCCGCGAAATCGAACAACAGCGCATAGCGCCCCGGTAAGCCAAGCTGCGGCCCCGCAAGGTTCGCAATCAGCCACAAAACCATCGTAATCGCGATCACCAGACCAACAGTCTGGCCCTTCTTCGCAAGGGCTTTGTCGCTGTGCTCACTCATTCCCGGGGCCGCTTTTCTTATTTCTTCTTGCGCGAGGATGCGGTCTCGCCACCCTCGGCCAGTGTTTTGGCCTGGCTCATCCAGTCATCGCGGATGATCCTGCCCTTGAACCGAAGTCGGGCATCGACCCATGCGATCTCGCTTTCACCCCATGTGGCGACCTGATCAAAGCGGTAGATGCCCAGATCGTTCAGCGTTTGCTCAAGCTTCGGCCCGACCCCGCTGATGAGCTTCAGATCATCTGCACCCTCTGCAGGCGCGGCGTCGAATAGCTGCGGGGCTTCTTCGATAACAGTGCCTGAAGAGGCAACCACTGCCTTTTTCTCTGGCTTGGCTGCCGGAGCGGCCGTTTCTCCCGCAGGGATCGCTTCGGACTTCTTATCTGCAGCAACAGGTGCGGCGGCTTTCTTGGCCGGAGCCTTTTCAGCTGCTGGTTTCGCCGTGTCCTTGGTTGGGTTCTCGTACTTCCAATCACCTTTGCGGCTGGCGAGCTCTGCCTGACCGGCCAAGGGTTTGGAGGGCTTGATCGCATGACTTTTCTGCACTGGTGCAGCAACTGCGACTTCCGGTGCGGCAGATGCCGCAGGCGCAGTGCTTGCATGTGCCGCAGGAGTGGCATCCGCTGCCGCCGCCACGGGTGCAGCGGTAGCCGCAGCCGGAGAAGATGCCGCAGTTGTCGCTGCACTGCTGCGCCCGGCCGTATTCACTTCCGCTTCGCGCGCAGAGCGCTGTGCCGGCATTTCTTCCACCGCCGCAGCTTGACCGCGACAGACAAACAAGTTCAGCACAAAGCCGAGCACAAGGGCAACAATCACGCCCGTAGAGAACGCTTGAATGCCGCCGAAGCCGCTAAAGAAATAGAGCAAGGCCATCGTCACAAAACCGACAGCCCCCGCAATCAACCAGCACTTTCCGGTGCATCCCAAACCATTTTGTTCTTGTGTCATCGTCGTTTACTTCCCTCCTGGTGGCAGCGCCCTCAGGTATCGCCGCCATAGCGCCCGTCTGTGCGGGCCTTCGCGGAAAAGGCTGTCTCTTCGCCCGCCGCCAGTTTAGACGCCTGATCCACCCAGTTGTCGCGGCTGACACGGCCTTTGAACCCTTTGAGGTTGAGATCCGCCCAAGCGATTTCCGCCTCGCCCCATTTGGCGATTTGGTCAAAATGGAAAATGCCCATTCCGTTTAGCATGTTTTCCAGCTTCGGGCCTACACCCTTGATCATTTTCAGATCGTCCGCCCCGGAATCGCGCGGTGCCGATAGGCTCTCGGGTTTTTCGCCCACGGAGATCGGCCCGTTATCTGCCAGCGCTTCGGCGGGTGTGGTCGTGGGTTTGGCCGGTTTGCCAGAAGACGCTGGCGCGGCGCTGCCGGTCTCGGGTTTGGCGATGGCTTCGGCATCCCCTTCTTCCCCCGGTGCTTCGCTGCGGCCATCCGAACTCGCCCCGACATTACGCGGTGCGGCGTCTTCGGTCTTGCTGCGACCACCCTGTTTGCCGTCCGGCCCTTCCGGCGGCATCATGTCGTCACGCTTGGCCTCGGGAGGTTTCTCGTCGGTGTTGGCACCTTTGTCCTGCCACGGCATCAACAGCGGCACCTCGGTTCCGTCGATCCGCTTGACCGTGTCGCGGATATCAACCGCCAGCTGGGCGGAGGCGTTGTACGCGGGTTTGCCGCTTTCGTGGTCTTTCAAACTGGTCAGACCGCTCAAAGGTTCAGAGGCGAAGCGACCGTTTTGCGGCCCCGGTGTCGGCACCTTGCCCGCTGCCAGATCATCCAGCAGTTGCACCAGCGTTTCAGCGGTCAGGTCTTCGTAGTAATCCTTGCCGATCTGGGCCATCGGCGCATTGGCGCAGGCACCCAGACATTCGACCTCTTCCCAGGAAAATTTGCCGTCCGCGCTCAGCTCATGAGCGTTCTTGGCGATCTTTTCCTGACAAACGGAAACCAGATCCTCGGCCCCGCAGATCATGCAGGTCGTCGTGCCGCAAATCTGGATATGTGCCACAGAACCAACAGGTTGCAACTGGAACATGAAGTAGAATGTCGCGACTTCAAGCCCGCGAATATAGGCCAGCCCCAACATCTCGGAGACATGTTCGATTGCCGGACGGGTCAGCCATCCCTCCTGTTCTTGAGCACGCCACAACAGCGGGATGATCGCAGAGGCCTGCCGCCCCTCGGGGTACTTCGTCATCTGGCCTTCGGCCCAGGCCTGATTGGCAGGGGTGAAAGCAAAATTCTCGGGTTGGTCGGGGTGTAGTCTGCGCAACATAATCTGGTTCCTAGCGCTCTATGCCTTACAAGCCGGAGGCAAGAGCATCAGCGTTTTATCGTCATCCGCGAAAGCCACAACGCCTTCCGCGATCATATCAGCCAAAGCCATGCGGGCGGCATCTGGAGAAATCTTGTGTTTCGGCAATTCCCGCCCCGCGATGGCGTTGGTCATTTGGCAATCGTTGTTCTGCATGATCTCGACCAACGCGTGCTGGTGACCGTGTGCAGCATGTGCCGCAGCTTGGCCCCCGGTCATCGCCAGAGGGATCAGGCTGACCGCCAGTCTCACCGGTCAATCTCTCCGAACACCACGTCCATCGTGCCAATGATGGCGGCAACATCCGCCAATTGGTGTCCCTTGCTCATGTGATCCATTGCTTGCAAGTGCAAGAACCCCGGTGCGCGCAACTTTGCGCGATAGGGTTTATTGCTACCATCCGCCACAAGGTACACACCGAATTCACCTTTCGGCGCTTCCACAGCACAATAGACCTCACCCTCAGGCACGTGGAAGCCTTCGGTATAGAGCTTGAAGTGATGGATCAGGCTTTCCATGTCCTGCTTCATCGCAGTCCGGCTTGGCGGGGTGATCTTACCGCGCGCCAGAATGTCGCCTTTGCCCTCGGGCGCACGCAGTTTTTCAATCGCCTGCCGGATGATGTGGACCGACTGGCGCATTTCTTCCATGCGGCACAGGTAGCGGTCAAAGCAATCGCCGTTCTTGCCGACGGGCACCTGGAATTCGAATTCGTCGTAGCATTCATAGGGCTGCGAACGACGCAAATCCCACGCCATGCCAGAGCCGCGCACCATCACGCCGGAGAAGCCGAAGTTCAGGATGTCTTCTTCGGTCACGATACCGATGTCGACATTGCGCTGCTTGAAGATGCGGTTCTCGGTCAGCAGCGCGTCGATATCGACCATGAATTTGGACATGAACTGGTCCGCCCAAGCCTCGATATCGTCGAGCAGTGCATCGGGCAGATCCTGATGCACGCCACCCGGCCGGAAATAGGCCGCGTGCAGGCGTGCGCCGCATGCCCGTTCATAGAAAACCATCAACTGTTCACGCTCTTCAAAGCCCCAGAGTGGCGGGGTCAATGCACCAACGTCCAAAGCCTGTGTGGTCACGTTCAGCAGATGGTTCAGAATACGACCGATCTCGCAATACAACACGCGGATCAGCGAAGCACGTCGCGGCACCGGAGTTTTGGTCAGCTTTTCAATCGCCAGACACCAGGCGTGCTCCTGGTTCATCGGCGAAACATAGTCAAGACGGTCGAAATACGGCAGGTTCTGCAGGTACGTCCGGCTTTCCATCAGCTTTTCAGTACCACGGTGCAGCAGACCGATATGAGGGTCGCACCGCTCCACAACCTCGCCATCAAGCTCAAGCACCAAACGCAAAACACCGTGCGCCGCAGGGTGCTGCGGGCCAAAGTTGATGTTGAAATTGCGGATCTTCTGTTCGCCAGTCTCGAAATCGGTCGAGCCGTCGTCATAGGTGTTCACGCGAATGTCGCCATCCATCATTTGCGCCCTTTCAACTGCCGCTCACCGGGCCGCCTGTCGTCTTCATCCACACGGACGGGGATCGCAATTTCGTCGCGCACACCGAATATCTTGGCCATAAGTTCTTCTAGATAGGCAATCATAGCTTCTCCAATTCTTGCAGGCGCATCCCCATCCACCACAGTAAGGCAATTGTGCCAAAGGGGACCAGACAGGCCGCAGCCCAGTATTTGTTGATGCCGAAGAACGGCAGCAGTTTCAGCATGGGGATCGCGGTCAGCGCAGAAAGAACCAGCCACCAGAACCCACCCATTACTTCGCTCCCGCCTTGTCGTCGGCAGCCTTGTCATCGCCCGGCAGGATGTATTCCGCTCCCTCCCAGGGGGACATGAAATCAAACTGGCGGTATTCCTGAACCAGCGAAACGGGTTCATAGACCACACGCTTTTGCGCTTCGTCATAGCGGACTTCGGTATAACCCGTGGTCGGGAAATCTTTGCGCAGCGGATAGCCCCGAAAGCCGTAATCCGTCAGAATACGGCGCAGATCGGGATGCCCCGAGAAGAGGATGCCGAACATATCGAACACTTCCCGCTCGAACCAGTTGGCGCTTGGGTGCACATCAACCAGCGAAGGCACCATGTCTTTCTCACGCACAGCTACCCGAAGCCGGATACGGTGGTTTTGGTACATGGAGAGCAGGTGATACACCACGTCGAACCGCTTGGCCCGGCCTGTGTAATCAACGGCCGTAATATCCACCAATGTGGAAAACTGGCAGGTCGCATCCCCCTTGAGGAAATCAACCAGCCCCGCGATGTTGGCCAGCGTCACATCCAGGTTCAACTCGTCCCGGCTGACATCCCATGCAAGCACACAATCGGGCCGTTTGGCCTCGATATAGGCACCAAGTTCTTGAAGCGCATCAGTCATCGTACAATAGTCCCCGTCCGACGCATCTTTTTCTGCAACTGCAGGATTCCGTAAAGCAGCGCTTCCGCCGTCGGCGGGCAGCCCGGCACATAGATATCGACCGGCACGATCCGGTCACATCCGCGCACAACGCTGTACGAATAGTGATAGTACCCGCCACCGTTCGCACATGACCCCATCGAGATCACATAGCGTGGTTCCGGCATCTGGTCATAAACCTTGCGCAGCGCCGGTGCCATCTTGTTGGTCAGCGTCCCTGCCACGATCATCAGATCGGACTGGCGCGGACTGGCGCGTGGTGCGGTACCGAACCGCTCCAGATCATAGCGCGGCATCGAAGTATGCATCATCTCGACCGCGCAACAGGCCAGACCAAAGGTCATCCAGTGAAGCGATCCTGTACGCGCCCAGTTGATCACATCCGCCGAGGATGTCACCAAAAAGCCTTTGTCCTGCAAAGCTGCGTTCAGCTCCTGAGTGGCAACTTCGCGGTCCGGTCCGGCCTTGTAGCCTCCGATCGCCCCTGCGTCTGTTACTGCCATTCCAGTGCCCCTTTCTTCCATTCATAGGCGAAACCGGCCGTCAGCACCCCGAGGAACACCATCATCGACCAGAAGCCGACCATAGATATGTCCTTGAACGCCACGGCCCAAGGGAAAAGGAAAGCGATTTCCAGATCGAAAATAATGAAGAGAATTGAAACCAGGTAGAATCGCACATCGAATTTCATCCGCGCATCGTCGAAAGCGTTGAAACCACATTCGTAGGCCGACACCTTTTCAGGGTCCGGATTACGCACAGCGACGACCACGGCAGCAAGGATCAGGACAAGCCCCAAACCAATGGCAACGGCCAGAAAAACAAGGATCGGCAGATATTCCCGCAACATGTCGTCCAAGGGAGGCTCCTCTTATTTTGGGCACACACAAATTGGCGCAACCCGACGCATATGTCTTGGAACTCGTCTAAACCCATCGCACAGGAGGGTCAACGGGATGAGGGTGGGGAATTGGTCGCAGGGGTTCGAATGCAGCATGGTGTAAAGCGGCTGCCTAATTCCTCCCCGGTTCATGCAATAACAGCCTTAAAGGCACCCGCCCTCACGGTACCTGAATTCACGAGGGCACAACCTTGGCCATCCATTTGGCAATCATGTCATGCTGCACCCGCGCCTGCTCGGCCACGCGGTAGAACCCGACCAGTTCGCGCACCGGTCCACTGATCCGCTCGAACCCCGAAATAAAGGCCACGATCACGCCGACCTGCGTCTCGCCCTGCATCACAAGGTAACCGCCATAGATCAGCACCGAAAGCGGCCCCAGTGCGTTCATCAGGTTCAGCGCCGCCTTCAGCGTGAACTTCAACAGGTTGAACTTCATCCGGTTGGACAGGATCTTGGCCAGAATGGGCGGACCGCCCTCCTGCATTGGCGTGTCCATTTCAGAGATATGGTCCCCAAGCGAACGAAGATATGACACCCGCTTTTCCACCAGCTCGTTCAATCTGCGCTGCATGAAAGGCGTCAGCACGATCTGCGGCACCATGAAAGCCAGGGCAAAAAGCGCAATCGCGGGTTCGACCACGAACATATAAGTGATCACCCCCAGCAGTATGGCCACATTGGCACAGGCCTGTGAAAGCGCCTCGCCAACAAAGCCTGCCAGTTTTTCCACCTCGGATCCAACAATAGACACCACCTTGCCGGCGCCACTCTCCGTGTCGTCCTCTCCCCCCACATTGGCTCCGTAAAGGCGCAGCAGATGACGGCGGGTATAATTATTGGTGCTTTCGATCAGCCAGCCCTGATACATGCGCAGCCCGAACTTCGACAGCTGGTGCAGCACGACCACTGTTAAATAGGCCATCCCGAACTGCAGCAAGAGCGCCACATTCTGCGTCTCGACCACCTCGTTCACGATGCGACGTTGCAATTCGATGGGCGCAAGGTTCAACACGGCCACACCCACAGCGATCAGGCAGGCCACCACCTGATGCCACCCTGTCATCCGCCAGACAAACCCCCAGACGCTGGACGCCGCCGTGTCATCACCGGTGCGCGGCACATCACGCGGATGGAAGATTCTGAACAGCAGGCTCATCCGGCCAGAGGCCCGACTGTCAAGGCATCCACCGCGCTTTGCGTTTGGCGAAGAATGCGCCGATCCCTTCGGCAGCCTCTTCCGACTCCCAGCGCGCACTCAGCGCATCAATCGACATGGCCACCGCTTCATCGGTCGCAATTCCACCCAGATCCAGCGCGAGCTTTTTGGCGGCCGCAACAGCACCCGGCGCGCAACTGAGATAGGGAACCACTTCGCGCTCGACCGCTGCATCAAGGTCCTCCGCAGATACGGCATGGGCCAGCAGGCCCAGGTCCACCGCCTCGGACGCATCAAACAACCGTCCCGACATGAAGACCCGCCGCGCACGTCCCTCACCCATGCGGGCGACCACATAAGGGCCGATGGTCGCAGGGATGATGCCCAGCCGTGTCTCTGTCAGTCCCATCTTAAGGCTGTCGATACCAATCGCCACATCGCAGACCGCCGCCATGCCAACGCCACCGCCAAAGGCATTGCCCTGTACCCGGCCAATCAGCGGCTTGGGCAAAGTATTCAGTGCGCCCAACATGGTCGCCAGTTTGCCCGCCTCAACGGCCCTCGTCTCGGCATCCATATCGCGCTGATCGCGCATCCAGCCCAGATCACCACCCGCGCAAAAGCTCTTGCCTGCGCCTGTCAGCACCACAACGCGCACGGCTTCATCGTTGCCCAGATCAGCGGCAGCCTGCGTCAACTCCGCCAGCATCAGCGCCGACATGGCGTTGTGCTTGTCTTCCCGCGCCAGTGTCAGCGTCGCAACACCGCGACTGTCTACCGCCATTTTGATGGTCTCAAACATGGGCCACCTTCCCTAATACCTGCCGACCCGCACTCACCCGCGCATGCCCCGCGCCATCTCGGCGGCCTCTTCCAGCACCGCGGCATCGAGGCCCGTCTCATACCCCAAGTGTGTCAGGTGGGCATGCACCGCCTCTGTCGCGACATTGCCCGGCGCGCCCGGCGCATAGGGACAACCGCCCAAGCCGCCGATAGCTGCATCAAACACCCGCACACCAAGGCTGAGCGAGGCATCAATATTCGCCATCGCCCGCCCGCCTGTGTCGTGAAAATGCCCTGCCAACCGCCCCACCGGGACCACATCGCGCACCGCCAAAAGCATCCGCGCCACACTGTCAGGCGTGCCAGCCCCAATGGTGTCACCCAAAGATATCTCGTAACACCCCATGGCAAAGAGCTTGTCCGCCACCAAAGCCACCGCAGCCGGGGCCACAGCGCCATCATAAGGGCATTCCACAACGCAGGACACATAGCCGCGCACCGGAATATCGCGGTGCCGCGCTTCCTCCAATATCGGCGCAAAGCGCTCAATACTCTCGGCAATGCTGACGTTGATGTTCTTTTGGCTGAATCCTTCGGAAGCCGAACCGAAGACAGCGATCTCGTCAACACCGGCCGCCAAGGCATCCTCATAGCCGCGCATATTCGGCGTCAAAGCCGCATATCGCACGCCGTCGACTCGCTTGATCGCTGCCATCACTTCGCCCGATCCGGCCATCTGGGGCACCCATTTTGGGCTCACGAAACTCGCGCATTCGATCCGCCGAAACCCTGCCGCGCTCAACTGGTCGATCAGCGCCACCTTCTGCGCCACCGAGATCTCGCCCGCCTCGTTCTGCAAACCGTCGCGCGGGCCTACCTCAAAAATCTCACATGGTCCCAAAGTCATCGCATATCCCCCTCGATTCACCCTTTTAAAATACCCGACACACCGCCAGCGTCACTCGACTGGCGAGGGTGGATAGAAGTCCTTTGTAAAAATCCCGTCCTCCTGCGGCAAAGCCCTCCGGAACCCCTCTCGTTCGGATATTCGCTCGTACCAGTCCGCCACCGCCGGATGCTGGTCAAGCGTTACAAAGTAGCGTGACATATAAACCGCCTGCCCGCACGAAATATCCGCTGCCGAAAAGCCGCTTGTCAGCAAATAGTCCCGGTTTTCGACCGGTGTGCTTAGCCGCGCCTCAAGAGCATCGTAACATTTGGCCACTCGCGCCGCCTCCAGCTTCATCACAATGGGGGATCGCATCGAATCCTCCCGCAGCGCAACATGCTGCTGCGTCAACGCCGCCGTGTGCTGGCTGAGGGTCTCAGCAAAATGCACCCAAACCAGCCAGGCCATCCTGTCCGGACTGCCGACCGAGCGTCCCATACGGTCAGGCGAGAACCGCTCGCAGAGATATTCCGTGATCGCCCCTGTCTCGAACATCCGCTCCCCGTCGATCTCCAGCGCAGGCACCCGCCCCGCAGGCGACAGGGTCAAATATTCAGGATCGCGCAACGACCGGTCAAAGGCATGCACCCTGACCTGAAATTCTACATCCAACTCGTTCAACAACCAAAGCGTGCGCATGGAGCGGGTTTGCGGACAATGATGAAGCGTGATCATGCGGCCACCTCCGCATCGTCCGCTTCAAGCCGCACAAGGGCCGCCCCCGCCTCAACCTGATCCCCGGTGGATGCGAGGACTTCGGCCACAACCCCGTCACGCGCCGCTAACAGAGCATGTTCCATCTTCATCGCTTCCAATACCGCCAACCGGTCACCCTTCTGCACCATCTGCCCCACTTCAGCCTCCATGACACGCACCAGCCCCGGCATCGGTGCCTCGATCAGATTACCATCGCCCTGCGCACCTGCGGCCCGCTCCAGCGGATCAATCACCTCAAAGACCATGCCGTAGTTTTCGAACACGGTCACAACACCGTCCACAGCGGCCACCGCCGCTGCGCGTTTGCCACCGATGATCCAATGCGCGCCACGCCGCAGCGCCTCGACCTCCGTACCGCCAACGACCCAGACCTGCCGCGCTGCATCCATCACCCGCACTTTGACCAGATGTTCCTCACCATCAAAGCGCAACAATACCGACCTTACCAGCGGATCCCACAGCGCAAAGCCGGTCTGACCACGCGGCTCCAGCAGATCAAGCGCGGCCATCCCGGCCAGCGCGACATGCCGCGCTTCCACCTCTGGAACAGCGGTCAGCGCCTCAATATCCCGGGCGATCAGACCGGTATCCACATCACCTTTGCCAAACCCTTCATGCGCCGCGAGCGCACCCAGAAACGCCAGATTGGTCACCGTGCCGCCGACATGACAGCCTGCCAGCGCCGCGCGCAACTTGGCCAGAGCCACATCCCGCGTCGCTCCGTGAACGATCACCTTTGCAATCATCGGATCGTAGAATGGTGAAATCACATCGCCCGCCCTGACCCCTGAATCAGCCCGCGTTTGCGGCGTAAATGCCAGGTCCGTCAACTTGCCAGTGGCAGGCAGAAACCCCGATGGCACATCCTCCGCATAAAGCCGCGCCTCGAACGCATGACCCGAGATCGACAGTTCCTCTTGCTGCTTCGGCAAAGCCTCTCCGGCCGCCACGCGCAGCTGCCATTCAACCAGATCAACACCGGTGATCGCCTCCGTGACCGGATGCTCCACCTGCAAACGCGTGTTCATCTCCATAAAGAAAAACCCGTCTGGCGACAGACCGTCCGAGCCATCGACGATAAATTCCACCGTCCCGGCACCTGCATAGCCAATCGCCTCGGCCGCCTTGACCGCCGCATCGCCCATCGCCTGACGCATCTGGGGTGTCATCCCCGGTGCCGGTGCCTCCTCGATCACCTTCTGGTGCCGCCGCTGCAACGAACAATCCCGCTCGAACAAATGCACAGCACGGGTGCCATCCCCAAAGATCTGCACCTCGATATGCCTTGGTTTGGATACAAACTTCTCAACCAATACATCCGCATTGCCAAAGGCCGTTTTCGCTTCGGACCGCGCACTCTCCAAAGCGGCCTGAAACGCGCCCGCCTCCTCGACCAAGCGCATGCCCTTACCGCCACCGCCCGCGACTGCTTTGATCAACACCGGATAGCCGATCTTGCCCGCCTCCCCGGCCAGCAACCCATCATCCTGATCGCTGCCATGATAGCCCGGCACCACCGGCACGCCCGCCTCGATCATCAGTGCCTTGGCCGCATCCTTCAGACCCATCGCCCGAATGGCCGACGCGGACGGCCCGATAAAGACCAAACCCGCCGCCTCGACCGCCTCAACAAAATCGGGGTTCTCGGACAGAAATCCATAGCCCGGATGCACCGCTTGCGCACCGGTGTCCAATGCCGCCTGAATGATGACATCACCGCGCAAATAGCTTTCTGCGGGCGCAGATCCGCCAATATGCACCGCCCGATCCGCCATCGCGACATGTTTGGACGTCGCATCCACATCCGAGTATACCGCCACACAACGCACACCCATCGCCTGCGCGGTCTCCATCACACGGCAGGCAATTTCTCCCCGGTTGGCAATCAAAATCGTGTCAAACATGGTTTCCACTCCGCTGCATCATCGTTTTCTCTTTTTGGCCTTATATCCCGCGGGGTCCGGGGCAGAGCCCCGAAATATCCCGCCGTCAAAACCGCTCCACGACCTCGAAGGTCTCTACCAACATCGCCACATCACGAGCGAAGAGCCCTGCCCGCGTCAGATAGGCTTCATACCCTCTGCGCCAGTCTGTCAGATCGCTGAATTCACCCTGCGGGACGATGAGCGGCTCTGACATCTCGTCAAACGGCACAATGTCTACCGCAAGGGTTCGCACCGCCGCCACTGGCCTGCCCGTCCAATCCAGCGCCACATCCACACGGCCCAGAACAGGCTTCGCCTCTCCGCGCGCCTCGAACGCCGCAACGGCATCACAAGTCACCGTCTTTTTACCTATAAGCACCAATTTCAGTATCTCGGCGTTCAGTTTGGCAGAATCGCCGTATTTAAAGCTGACGGCCCCCGGATACCGCGCCAGGGCTTCTGTCTCGGTGATCATCATTTGCCCTCCGTTTCCTTGTCTCCGCCCCGCCGCACGCCGTTTCGGATCACATCCGGAACACACCAAACTTCGTCTCCTCAATCGGCGCATTCAGCGCGGCAGACAGGCTCAAGCTAAGCACATCGCGGCTCTTGCGCGGATCAATGATCCCGTCATCCCAAAGCCTTGCGCTGGCATAAAGCGGATGCGACTGCTCCTCGAACATATCAATCGTCGGCTGTTTGAACCTGGCTTCATCCTCAGCCGACCACGTTTCGCCCGCCCGTTCAATCGCATCACGCTTCACTGTCGCCAGAACGCCTGCGGCCTGCGGCCCCCCCATCACGGAAATCCGGCTATTCGGCCACGTCCACAGGAAGCGTGGCCGGTAAGCCCGCCCCGCCATCCCGTAGTTACCCGCCCCGAAGGATCCGCCCACCAGCATGGTGATCTTCGGCACATTCGTAGAGGCCACCGCCGTCACCATCTTGGCCCCGTGCCGCGCAATCCCTTCGTTCTCGTACTTACGCCCGACCATAAAGCCGGTGATGTTTTGCAAGAAAACCAAGGGGATATTCCGTTGCGAGCACAGCTCCACAAAGTGCGCACCCTTCTGCGCCGCTTCCGAAAACAGCACACCGTTGTTGCCGATGATCCCGACAGGGCAGCCTTTCACATGGGCAAAGCCCGTCACCAGTGTCTCGCCAAACCGCGCCTTGAATTCGTCAAACCGCGAGCCATCCACCAGCCGCGCAATGACCTCGCGAATGTCATAGGGCGTGCGCAGGTCCGCAGGCACCACCCCCAAGAGCTCGGATGGATCATAGGCCGGTTCCTCTGGGCTTTCCCACTGAACTGTCACGGGCTTGGCCCGGTTCAGCTGCGCCACAGCCCGCCGAGCCAATGCCAGCGCATGGGCATCATCCTCGGCCAGATAATCCGCCACTCCCGATAGGCGCGTGTGCACATCGCCGCCGCCCAGATCTTCCGCCGTGACCACCTCGCCCGTTGCCGCCTTGACCAAAGGCGGCCCCGCCAGAAAGATCGTCCCCTGTTCTTTGACGATTATCGTCACATCCGACATCGCGGGCACATAAGCCCCGCCCGCTGTGCAAGACCCCATCACCACGGCAATCTGCGGAATACCTTTAGCGCTCATCCGCGCCTGATTATAGAAAATCGCGCCGAAATGATCGCGGTCGGGAAAGACCTCATCCTGCTGCGGCAGGTTCGCGCCGCCGCTGTCGACAAGGTATACGCAAGGCAGGTGGTTTGCCTCTGCAATCTCCTGCGCGCGCAGGTGTTTCTTGACGGTCATCGGGAAATACGTCCCGCCTTTCACAGTGGCGTCGTTGCACACGACCATGACCTCCTGACCTTGCACATGCCCGATCCCCGCAATCACGCCGGCACAAGGCGCGGCATCGTCATAGAGCCCATACGCCGCAGTGGCCCCTATCTCGAGAAAGGGGCTGCCCGGATCCAAAAGGTTCGCCACGCGTTCACGCGGCAGCATCTTGCCCCGGCTTTCATGTCGGGCGCGGGATTTCTCGCCGCCGCCCAATGCTGCTGCTTCGGCCGCTTGCTGAACAAGACCCAAAGCCTCCAAATGGGCCGCTTCATTCGCTTTGTAAGCCTCGGATGATGGTAATGCCTGCGATGCTAGTTTCATATCTGTCCCTCAACTTCCCGCGTTGCACGCGCCTTCAATTCCCGCCGGATCACCTTGCCTGTGACTGTCATCGGCAAAGCTTCCAGAAACTCGATTTCCCTCGGGTATGAATAGCTTGCCAGCCGCTCTTTAACCCACACTTGAAGCATGTCCGCCGTTACATCTGTTCCCGATTTACGTACAACGTAGGCTTTGACCACCTCTGTGCGCAACGCATCAGGCTTGCCCACCACCCCACAGGTGGCGACGGCAGGATGGGTCAGCAGGCAATCCTCAATCTCGGCCGGCCCGATCCGGTAGCCGGCCGAAGTGATCACATCATCCTCGCGCCCGACAAAGCGCAGGTAATCGCCTTCCCAGATGCCGCGATCTCCGGTCACCAGCCAATCGCCACGAAACTTCTCTGCCGTGGCCTCAGGGCGCTGCCAATACCCCAACATCATCGACGCCGACCCCCGGCGCACGGCCACATCACCTTCTTCCTGTGTCGGGGTGCCTGCCGCATCAATTACAGCCACATCATGGCCGGGCACGGCTTTGCCGATGCAACCGGGCTGCACCTCAATCACCGCGCCGCAGGACGAGGCCACCATGTTGCATTCCGTCTGGCCGTAGAACTCGTTGATCTGCAACCCAAATGCCTGCTGCCCCCAAGCCAGCATCTCGGCACCCAGCGGTTCGCCCCCACTGGCGACAGAGCGCAAACCGGGTAGCGACACATCCGCCGCCTTGAGCATTCGCAATGCCGTGGGCGGGAAGAAGACGTTGCGCACGCCGCCGCGTTCGATCACATCCGCGCATCCCTCTGGTGTGAATTTCGTCATCCGCGCCGCCACCACCGGAATGCCCAGCGCCAGACCCGGCATCAGCACGTCGAACAAGCCACCAATCCAGGCCCAATCCGCGGGCGTCCACAAGCAATCACCGGGCTGGCCCAACATGTCATGGCTCATCGCCACGCCGGGTAAATGACCCGTCAAAACGCGGTGGCCGTGCAACGCACCCTTGGGGCTGCCGGTGGTGCCGGAAGTATAGATGAGTACCGCAGGGTCTTCGGGTCCGGTGTCTGCAAATGCCACAGGCGAGCCGTCCGCCGTGAGGTCTTCGACCAGCCAAGCCTCTGCCAGATCGCCCAGAAGTGCTGCGCCTTCGGCATCCGTCAGCACGATCTCGCAGCCCGCGTCGCCGATCCGCGATGATAGCGCGTCGCGCTTAAAGAGTTTGAACAAAGGCACTGAAATCGCGCCGGCTTTCCAGATCGCCAGATGTGCTGCCGCACAGTCGACCGACTGACTGAGCAAAACACCGACCCGCGCTCCGACCTTCATCCGCGCCTGCAACGTGCGGGCAATCGCATCGACCCGCTGCGCCAGTGCGCCAAAGCTGACATCCCGCCGTGCGGTCCCGGTCAGATCAATGAGCGCTATATGCTCTGCGGGATGCGCCAAACATTGCGCCGCCATGTTCAACCGTTCCGGCACGTCCCATGCGCCCTGATCTGTCAGCCCCGGCAAAGTCATGTCTGTGGTCCTTCCAGTGCGTCGCCTTCGATCAAGCGTCCAAAGCGGTCCACACGATATTGCACGATATGCGCCGCCCCGCCGCAGTTCACCACCAGCCAGACGCCCTCCTCCTGCCCCGGCACCGCCGCGCAGTCGGTCACCCGCGCGCCTTCCGGTCCTTCGGCGACGTAAATCGCCGCATAATGGTTGATCACATCTGTCTCTGTGATCTGCGCTGCCACATAGCCCTGACGGTATGCCAACAATCCGGCCACCACCGTCAGCACCACAAGGGGCATCCACCAGAGCCAGCGCGGCATCGTTTACGCCATCACGGCCATCATTTCGCGCCCGACCAACATGCGCCTGATCTCCGAGGTGCCCGCGCCGATCTCCATCAGCTTGGCATCGCGGAAAATACGGCCCACGGGGTTGTCGCTTAGGTATCCTGCGCCGCCCATTGCCTGCACCGCCTGATGCGCCTGTTTCATCGCCTCTTCAGAAGCATAAAGACAGCAGGCCGCCGCATCTGCGCGGGTCACATCGCCGCGATCGCAAGCCTGCGCCACGTTGTAGACATAGGCACGAGCAGAGTTCATCGCCGTATACATATCGGCCATCTTGCCCTGCATCAGCTGGAAGTTCCCCACCGGCTGCCCGAATTGCTTGCGCTCGGCCATATAAGGCATGATTTCGTCCAGACAGTTGGCCATGATGCCCAACCCGATGCCCGCAAGCACTACACGTTCGTAGTCCAGCCCCGACATGAGGACTGCCACGCCGCGCCCTTCCTCGCCCAGGACATTCTCGAAAGGCACCTCGACGTCATCAAAAATCAGCTCGGCTGTGTTTGAGCCGCGCATCCCCAGCTTGTCGAAATGCGGCGAGGTCGAGAACCCCTTCATATCCTTGTCGATGAGAAAGGCCGTGATCCCTTTGCTGCCCGCATCCGGGTCAGTCTTGGCATAGACAACGAGGGTCTGCGCATCCGGCCCGTTGGTGATCCAGTATTTGTTGCCGCTCAAACGGTAGTGATCGTTGCGCTTTTCCGCCCGCAGCTTCATCGACACCACGTCGCTGCCAGCAGACGGTTCGGACATGGCCAGCGCACCGATGTGTTCACCGGAACAGAGTTTCGGCAAGAACTGTTTTCGCTGCTCCTCCGTGCCGTTCAGGCTGATCTGGTTCACGCAAAGGTTGGAATGCGCGCCATAGGAGAGCGAGACGGAGGCCGATGCCCGTGCGATCTCCTCAACCGCGACGGTGTGCGCGACATAGCCCATGCCAGAGCCGCCGAATTCTTCGTCCACTGTCATGCCCAACAGGCCCAATTCGCCCATCTCGGTCCAGAGTTCGGATGGAAAGTCGTTCTTGCTGTCGATCTCGGCGGCCATCGGCTTGACGCGCTCTTGCGCCCAGCGGTGGACCATCTCGCGCATGGCTTCAACGTCTTCGCCCAGATCGAATTTCATGCTTGCTGTGAACATCCAGTTTCTCCCCAGAACCGATTTAATGAACGCTTGTTCATATTCTTACCTTTGCCCAACTCACCCGTCAACAGGCACGGCCCTGTCGCCCGTGAAGGCGACCCCGTGCAAAGCCAACTTGGAACCGCATGATACGGGCCAGCGTTAAGCTGGCAACACATCTTACACACAAGGTAGACCATCATGACCGATCACATCAAAAAAGAATTTCTCGACCGTCTTGAAGACACCCGCGTCGGCATGTTGTCCGCCGGAAATGCACGCGCAGTCCCGATGAGCCATTATTTCGACGATGATGATCCCAAGGCGACCTTGTGGTTCATCACCGCCAAACAGACCGATCTGTCACAAGTTGCTGCGACGGGTGCCGAGGGCACGTTCATCGCCAGCAGCAATAACGAGTCTCTTTACGCCCGCGTGAATGGCACACTGAGCGTCTCGCAGGACAAAGCCAAGCTCGATGAAATCTGGAACAAGGTCGCTTCGGCTTGGTTTGAGGGCGACCAACGCGATCCCGACGTTCAATTGCTCCGCTTTGACCCAAGCGAGGCCGAGGTTTGGATCACAGGTGGCAGTCTTAAGTTCATCTACGAGATTGCCAAAGCCAATCTGACAGGCAGCAAGCCCGATATGGGCGATCATGCAGTGCTTAGGTTCTGAACAGTTCAAAGAAGGCCTCCGATGAATTCACGGGCCTTCCTTTTACGCGCTTTGAAAGATCGCACCGACCTCTGCTTTGATAATCCGCGCAATCAGCGCACATTCATCAAGGCTGAGGGTCAGTGGCACACGCATATCCATGATCCCTGCCAGCACTGCATCACTTGCAGGCATGGGCGGGGCATCAACATACCGCCAAGAATCGTAGCGACTGGTAAAGCCCACGGGCTCAGCTGCGCCGAACCATTTCAATTCTACCCCGCGTTTCAGGCACCGGGCCAACACATCCTGGACGGACGATGCGGTCCAACCTTTCAGCAAAAACTGGATAGAAGAGCCGACGATGGTCTCCTCGGCAGGGCGTTCAATCACAGTTAGCCCCGGCGTATCGCGCAGCCCCGCCTCAACCGCACGATACCGCCCATTCCAGCGCTCCCGCTGTGCGTCAAGATTTCGCAGCTGCGGCCGAAGGATGGCGGCCCGCAGATTGTCCATACGGCCCGAGATATTCGGGGTTACAAATCGGATTGCTTCGAATGCCTCTTTCGGCGGTCCGGCCAGATGCTTTTCATACATCATATAAGAGCCGGACAGCATGACGGCCCGTGCCGCCACCTCTGCATCATCCGTCACAAGAAGGCCGCCCTCGCCTGCGTTCACATGTTTGTAGGTCTGGCAGGAATAGCAGCCGACTTTCCCCTGCGTGCCAGAGGGCACATCCTTCCAAGCGGCCCCCATGGTATGGGCGCAATCCTCGATCACGGTAATGCCTGCGCTATCACACAGCGCCATCAATGCTTCCATATCTACCAGATGCCCCCGCATATGGCTGAGCAATAGAACATCCGCCTGGTTTGCCTTGGCCTTGAGGTCATCCAGATCAATCACCAGTTGGTCGGTCACGCCCACAAAAATCGGTTCAGCGCCGACTGCCGCAATGGCCCCCGGCACCGGGGCCAGCGTAAATGCATTGGTCAAAACCTTGTCGCCGGGCTTTACCCCAATCGCCCGCAGGGCCGTCGCCATCGCGTAGCCGCCTGAGGCCACTGCAAGGCAGTATCTGGCACCGACCTGCGCGGCGAACTCCTGCTCCAACAGTACGGTTTCGGCGATCTCTCCGGGCGCGGTATTGTAACGGTGCAACCGGCCCGAGCGCATCACCGCCACCGCAGCCTCGATACCCTCTTCGGGGATCGGCTCTTGCTGGGTGAAACTGCCGGTGAAGACCTCTGTCATGCTGCCTTCCCGATCAGCTGCGCCACAAGACCGTCAAGATCATTGTAGTGGTTCAACAAGCCTTCCGGAGCCAGAGCAGCCATATCGCCGCCGGCCGGACCGAAGGTGACCAACACACAAGGTACACCTGCGGCGCGGGCAGTCCTGCGGTCGGTATCCGTATCCCCCACCAGCAGGCATTGCGCCGGATCACCACCCGCCCGGCGCGCGGTCTCGAACAGATGTTCGGGGTCGGGTTTGCGGATCGCCAGCGTATCGGCACCCAGCATCGCATCAAACGCATGCCGCACACCGAGCCGTGTCAACAACGTTTCCGCCAGCCCTTCGGGCTTGTTGGTGCAGATCGCGACGAAATAGCCGTCGGCTTTCAACCGCTCCACCGCCGCCATCGCACCATCATAAAGCACCGTATGCGTGTCGATATCACGGGCATAAGCCTCCAGCAGCTTGGGATAATAGGCATCAATCGTCGCCACATCCTGCGCACGGTTCAGCCGCTCCATCCCCAGCCGCAACATCGCACGCCCCCCGCGCAAGGCAGTTGCCGCGTCGGTGGCCGCCGACAGTTGATCCCCTGCGCCCATCTCGCGGAAACAGGCATTGGCCGCCGCTATCAGATCACCACTGGTGTCGGCCAATGTCCCGTCCAGATCGAATACCACTGTCTTCAAAGCCCGGTCTCCCCTGCCCTTATGCGCGGAACACCGCCCGCTGATGTTGCAACACGCAACCTAGTTTGATCCGGCCCAGTCTTGCGCCTTTGTGTTAACCGCGTAAAGAGGGGCCAACAAACGGTAGTACGAGCATCATATGAAAACCGCCCTGATCATCCTTGCCGCGGGCAAAGGCACACGGATGAATTCGGACCTGCCCAAGGTTCTTCACCCCATCGCAGGCGAGCCGATGTTGATCCACGCGCTGGAAGCGGGCGCATTGCTTGAGCCCGAACGCTCTGTCGTGGTGGCGGGCCATGGTGCCGATATGGTGCGGGATGCCACGCTGGCCTATGACATGGCCATCAAAGTGGTGGAGCAAAGCGAACAACTCGGCACCGCCCACGCCGTCGCCCAAGCCCGCGACGCCCTGAGTGGTTTTGACGGCACGGCGCTGGTCCTCTACGGCGACACGCCCTTTATCCGGCCCGAAACGCTTGAGGCAATGCAAACGGCGCTTTCGGCCAATGATGTGGTTGTTCTGGGGTTCGAGTCCGCAGATCCCGCCCGCTATGGTCGGTTGGTGATGGACGGTCAGCAGTTGGACCGCATCGTTGAATACAAAGACGCGTCAGACGACGAGCGCACAATCACGCTGTGCAATTCCGGCGTTGTCGCCTGCAACTCCGACCTGCTGTTCGATCTGATCGATGCGGTGGACAACAACAACGCTTCCGAAGAATACTATCTGACCGATATTGTGGGCCTTGCCCGCGCGCGCGGTCTTTCGGCCACCGCTGTCACCTGCGACGAGTGGGAGACGATGGGGATCAATTCACGCAGCGAGCTGGCCCGCGCCGAGGCCGAATTCCAGAGCCGCGCCCGCGCCGCCCTGTTGGAAGACGGCGTGACCCTGACTTCGCCTGAAACCGTGTTTCTGGCCCGCGATACGGTGATTGGCCGCGATACGCTGGTGGAACCCAACGTGGTCTTTGGCCCCGGCGTGACGGTGGAAAGCGGTGCGACGATCCGGGCCTTTTCCCATCTTGAGGGCTGTCATGTTTCACGCGGCAGCGTTATCGGCCCCTATGCCCGTCTGCGCCCCGGTGCCGAACTGGCAGAGCATGTGCGCATCGGCAATTTTGTCGAGGTCAAGAACGCCCAAATCGCCGAAGGGGCCAAGGTCAATCACCTGAGCTATATCGGCGATGCCACCATCGGTGCTGCGGCCAACATCGGCGCGGGCACGATCACCTGTAACTATGACGGCGTGATGAAGCACCAGACCCAGATCGGTGCTGGTGCCTTCATCGGGTCCAACACCATGCTGGTGGCCCCGGTGTCCGTGGGCGCAGGCGCGATGACCGGCAGCGGTTCTGTGATCACTTCCGATGTGGAGCCAGAGGCGCTGGCGCTGGCCCGCGCACCACAGGTCGAGAAACCGGGTATGGCGCGCAAAATGTTCGAAATGTTAAAGGCCAAAAAGGCCAAACAGCAGCGAGGCAGCTGAAAATGTGTGGTATTGTTGGTGTCTTGGGCGATCACGAAGTCGCCCCTATCCTTGTAGAAGCCCTGAAACGGCTGGAATACCGTGGCTATGACAGCGCCGGGATCGCCACAGTCAATGACGGCCAACTAGCACGCCGCCGCGCGGTGGGCAAGCTGGTGAACCTCTCCGATCTGCTGGTCCATGAACCACTGGCGGGCAAATCCGGCATCGGCCACACCCGCTGGGCGACCCATGGTGCGCCGACTGTGACCAACGCCCACCCGCATCAGGCGGGCAAGGTGGCGGTTGTGCACAACGGCATCATCGAAAACTTCCGCGAACTGCGGGCCGAACTGGCAACGGCGGGCGTGGAGTTTGTCACGGAGACCGACACGGAAACCGTCGCCCTGCTGACTCATCACTACATGAATGATGGCATGGACCCAGTTGCGGCGGCCAGAGAAACGCTCTCGCGGCTCGAGGGCGCTTTTGCGCTCGCCTTCCTGTTTGACGGACACGACGATCTGATGATTGCCGCCCGCAAGGGATCGCCGCTGGCCATCGGCTATGGCACCGGCGAGATGTTTGTGGGCAGTGACGCCATTGCGCTGTCGCCAATGACAGACCGTATCAGCTATCTGGAAGAAGGCGACATCGCCGTCATCACCCGCACCTCCGTCGAGGTGACGGACGCCAATGGCAGCATCGCCAACCGCGCCATTCGTCAAATTCAGGTGGATGCGACCCGCATCGACAAGGGCGGGCACAAGCATTTCATGGCCAAGGAAATCGCCGAACAGCCCGGTGTGATCGGTCAGGCATTGTCGCATTACCTGAGCGATAAGGGCGAGATCATCCTGCCCGATGGCGGCATGGATTTCAGCACCATTGACCGGATCACAATGGTCGCCTGCGGCACCGCGTCCTATGCCTGTCTGACTGCGAAATACTGGTTCGAACAGATCGCCCGCCTGCCCGTCGAGGTCGATGTGGCTTCCGAATTCCGCTATCGCGAACCGCCAATCCCGGCCCGCACCTTGGCCCTGTTCGTCAGCCAATCGGGCGAGACTGCCGATACGCTGGCCGCGCTGCGCTATTGCGATGGCAAGGCGCAGTCGATCCTTTCAGTGGTAAACGTGCCTGAATCCTCCATCGCCCGCGAAAGTGATCTGGCCTTGCCGATCTACGCCGGTGTCGAAGTTGGCGTGGCCTCCACCAAGGCATTCACCTGCCAGCTGACGGTCTTGTTCCTGCTGGTGCTGAAAGCCGCACGCGATCGCGGCGTGTTGGACGAGGAGGCGATCGCGGACCACATCAGCGCCCTGCGCGGGTTGCCTTCGGTCATCAACACGGCACTTGAAGCCAACAGCGCCATGCGGGACGCCGCTTACAAGCTTTCTACTGCACGCGATGTTCTGTTTCTTGGGCGCGGCCACATGTTCCCCCTCGCCCTTGAAGGTGCGCTGAAACTAAAAGAAATCAGCTACATACACGCTGAAGCTTATGCATCAGGCGAACTGAAACACGGCCCCATTGCACTGGTAGACGATGAAGTGCCTGTGGTGGTCTTTGCCCCCCGCGATGCGTTGTTCGACAAGACTGTCAGCAATATGCAAGAGGTCATGGCGCGCAAGGGCAAGGTCATTTTGATCTCGGACACCGAAGGTGTGGCGGAAGCAAGCCACGGCACTTGGGCCACCATCCAGATGCCAAAGATTGCCGATGCGTTAGGTCCGATCCTCTATGCCATCCCGGCACAATTGCTCGCCTATCATACCGCCGTCGCCAAAGGCACCGATGTGGATCAGCCGCGCAATCTTGCGAAATCTGTTACGGTAGAGTGATACGCCCGCGAAGGACCCCGAATGGCCAAGCAGTTTGAGCAGATCAACGACACTCACCGCCGCTTTATCGAAGCACAGCATATGTTTTTTGTTGGCACCGCTGCGGATACGGGCACCGTAAATGTCTCGCCCAAGGGCATGGACAGTCTGCGTGTCATAGGGCCAAACCGGATCATCTGGCGCAACCTGACAGGCTCGGGCAATGAAACCGCAGCCCATCTGGCGCGCATCAACCGCATGACGCTGATGTGGTGCGGGTTTGAAAGACAGCCTATGATCATGCGCGCCTATGGCACCGCCCGCACGCTCCATCCCCGCGATGCAGACTTTGAAGCGCTGAACGCGGATTTCCCCTCAAGCGATGGTGCCCGCCAAATCTATGATATGACGGTAGAAATGCTGCAGACCTCATGTGGATACGCGGTGCCTTTCTATGACCATCAAGGCCCGCGTGACGTGCTTGAGAAATGGGCAGAGGATAAGGGAGCGGAGGGGATCACCACTTATTGGAAAGAGCGTAATCAGACCACCATCGACGGGTTGCCAACGCATATCCTGGGCGATCCCGATGCATGAGGCCTATCTGGCCCAATTGTCCGATTGCGCGGACCCGGCCCGCGCCGTCGGGATGCGCAAGTACCACAAGGTGGACCGCGTCTATCTCGGCCTTGCCAATCCACAAATCGACGCGCTGACGAAAGAGTGGCGCAAAGAGTTGGATACCCCCGCCCGCGTCGCTCTCTCGGACGCGCTTTGGCGGACCAATATATACGAGGGACGTCTCGCTGCCGCCAAACTGCTGACCCAAGCCCGTATCCGGCCCGATGACAGCGCCGCCTGGGCGCTTATCGCGTCATGGACGCGCGATTTTGACAGTTGGGCGATTGCCGATCACGCTTGTATGGCGGGGCAAAAGCGATTGGTGGCTGACCCATCGCGGCTGGACGAGGTCGAGACATGGGTCGCTTCCGACCACCTCTGGACCCGCCGCGCCGCCTTGGTCAGTACTCTGCCATGGACCAAACAAAACCACCCCAAACCTGCAGAACTCGAGGCCCGCGCCCGCATACTCGGTTGGATCGAGACGATGGTGCCGGATCATCAATGGTTCATTCAAAAAGCCATCGGATGGTGGCTGCGTGAGTTATCGAAACACGATGCGCAGCCTGTGCGAGATTTTGTGGAGACACACGGAGAGGACATGCGCCCTTTTGCCGCGAAAGAGGCGCTGCGTTATCTGCGCAAGAAGACCTAGACCATGAGCCTCAGCCCTCTGACGTCACTTCAACCGGCGTCAAATCGGTCAGGGACGCCCCAATCAAACGCAAAGCCGCCAGCGACATGCGGCTACCTGCGGTGGCGGGCCCGTCCAGCGGAATCAAGGTGACCAGCGATGACTTGCCGTTCGCGGGGTTGGTCACACGGCCCTGCCCTTCGGCCTTGACCAGCGGTGTCTTCAACCACAATCCCGGCTCTGTCGGGCTGCCCAATGACACTACCGTACTGCCCAGCGCGTTGCTACGGGCCTCGGGTGCGGCCGGGGCTGCCGCAGCGGCGCGTTGTTCAGGCGTTGTCGTATCCAGCGCCTCGACCGTCCGCGCAGCGGGTACCGGCGGTGGTGCCGCAGTGGCCGGGGCCAGCACAGCGGTATGAACGGGCGCTTCCGCAGGGACAGTTGTCTGCGGTTGGGCTACCTCTGCCGATTGCTCGCGCTTGAAACCATCCGGCACGAACCGATCCATGCCCGCACAGCCAGACACCGTCCCCGCCAGGACGCACACCACCAAGACCCGTTTTATACTCACACTCATTACTCCGTTTGGTTTGGCCTGACTGATCAGCGCGACCGCTGCTTCACTCCGGCGCTATGTAGCCAATGGCACGCTCAGCGGCACGATCTCCGGCCCTGTATCCTCCGGCACCTCGGCAGGCGGTTCGGGTTCGGTACACCCGACCAATGCCGCCAACAAAACACCTGCAATCAAAAACGGTTTCATCAAATCTCTCCTTTTCCAATGGGACAACCCTATTCGGTGGCGGGCCTTGCATCAATCACCCAAATGCTGCTTGCCTGCATCTGGGCGGACCATTACCTATACTTGCATGAATGCACCTTTGATCGATCCTTTCGCCCGCGCCATTACCTATCTGCGCGTCTCTGTCACGGACCGTTGTGACTTCCGCTGTGTCTATTGCATGTCCGAAAACATGACCTTTTTGCCGAAAAAGGAACTGCTGACGCTGGAAGAACTGGACCGCATGTGTTCGACCTTTGTAGGCCTCGGCGTTCAAAAGCTGCGCATCACCGGCGGAGAGCCGCTTGTGCGGCGGGACATCATGACATTCTTCAACGGTATGACCCGGCATCTGGAGAGCGGTGCGCTCAAAGAGCTCACCCTGACCACCAATGGCAGCCAGTTGGAACGCTTTGCCGATCAACTGTATGCCGCAGGCGTGCGCCGCGTGAATATCTCGCTTGATACGCTTGATGAGGGCAAATTCGCCGAAATCACCCGCTGGGGCCGTCTGGCACAGGTGCTGCGCGGTGTGGATGCAGCGCAAAAGGCGGGCCTGCGGGTCAAGATCAATGCCGTGGCGCTCAAGGGGTTCAACGAGGAAGAGCTTCCGACGATCACCGCGTGGTGTGCAGAACGGGACATGGACCTGACCTGGATCGAAGTAATGCCGATGGGCGATCTGGGCAACGAGGACCGGCTGGGCCAGTACTGGTCGCTGAAAGACGTGCGCGCCCGCTATGCTGATCACTATACCGTCACCGATCTGGCCGAGCGGACGGGCGGCCCTGCCCGCTATGTGCGGCTTGAGGAAACAGGCCAGAAGATCGGCTTTATCACGCCTCTGTCCCATAACTTCTGCGAAAGCTGTAACCGCGTGCGGCTGACCTGCACCGGAGAACTGTATCTTTGTCTCGGCCAAGAGGACATGGCCGATCTGCGGGCCCCACTGCGGGCCTCCGATGACAACGGACCATTGGAAGAGGCCATTCGCGCCGCCATCAACCTTAAGCCCAAAGGCCATGATTTCGACTATTCCCGCCAGCGGCTGGACGGCCAGATGCCCCGCCACATGAGCCACACCGGCGGCTGAGCGGCCCCGCATGGCTGCCCCCCTTCTTTACCGCGCCTGGGTCGGTACCAGCATGCTGCTGGTGCCGTTTTTCGCCCGCAGCGAAGTCCGCAAATTGCGCCGGGCGGGCTTTACCGTGGTCAGGGCGCATGAAAAGCTTGGCCATGCGACAGAGCCACGCAAACCAAACGCGCCGCTGGTCTGGTTTCACGGCGCCTCGGTCGGCGAAAGCCTGTCGGTGCTAGCGCTGATCACCCGCATGGGCGAAGTGCTGCCCGACGCGCAGTTCCTGATCACCTCCGGCACGGCGACCTCTGCCAACCTGCTGGCCCGGCGCCTGCCGCCGCGCACGGTGCACCAGTTTGCCCCGCTGGACGCGCCGGGCCCGCTCAAGCGGTTTTTGAAACACTGGCACCCCGATGCAGCGATCTTTGTCGAAAGCGAGCTTTGGCCGCAGATGCTGCGCCGGACCCATGCCAGCGGGGCCAAGCTGGCGCTGGTTAATGCCCGCCTTTCCGAGCGCTCGCAAGCAGGATGGGCCAAGCGGCCTGCGCTATCGCGGCATGTGCTCGAGGTCTTCTCTTTGATCCTGACACAGAACGATGCGATGGCCAAATCCATGATTGCCATGCACGCCCCGCCAGACCGCGTGGCCCGTGGCATTAACCTCAAATCCATGTCCGCCCCCCTGCCGGTGGACGAAGACACCCTGTTCGAGGCCCGCGCATCGCTGGGTCACCGCCCCGTCTGGGTCGCGTCTTCGACCCATGAGGGCGAAGAAAAGACGGTGCTGGACGCGCATAAGATCCTACTGACATCGCACCCCGATCTGCACCTGATCCTTGCCCCCCGCCACCCTGAACGCGGGCAAGAGGTGATGAATCTGATTGCCGGTGCCAGCCTGAGCCTGACACGGCGCACGCGCGGCGATGTGCCGGGCGCGGAGGTGTTTCTGGCCGATACGATGGGCGAGTTGGGCACATGGTACGCGCTCACCGATGTTGTCTTTCTGGGCGGCTCCCTGCGGCCTATCGGCGGGCACAACCCGTTCGAGGTTGCGCAATCGGGTGCGGCTGTGCTCTCAGGCACCCATGTGACCAACTTCGCCGAAACCTACGCCGAAATGGAGGCCGCTGGGGCTGCTCGTCTGGTCGCCGACGCCGAAGACCTTGCCGAAAAGGTCGACGCGCTTTTGTCCGATAAGAATACCCGCGACAAGGCTCAGGCTGCCGCCCGCCGCTTCTCCCAAGACCAAAGCGACCGGCTGGGCAGCATCGCCGACCGCCTGGTCGCCGCATTGGAGCTAAAGCCATGAGCCGCGTTGATATCCGCAAGGTGCAGGTCATCGCGCCTAACTTCAAACGCCGTCTGTCGGGCGTGACCGCGACGGTGATGCGTCTGGTGCCTGTGCAGTCCCGCGAGATCACCATCGCCGCCACTGGTCCGGTGATCCCGCCCCATGTGCCCCAGATCCCGCTCGGCTCTCTGATCACCATGCCGCGCAACGGCCCCGATGGTCCTCGCGTCTGGCACGCCCGCCGCAACGTCGAGATGATTGGCGGCTTGGCCCTGAAATATCTGCTGGGCAAGCGGCTGAAACTGGTCTTCACCTCAGCCTCCCAGCGCAAGCAATCGGGCCTCACGCGCTGGCTTATCCGCCGCATGGACGCGGTGGTTGCCACATCGGAACGCACCAACGCCTATCTTGAAAACCCCGCGCAGGTGATCATGCATGGCATCGACACCGAAAGCTATGCCCCCGCCTCCGACCGTGCCGCCCTGCGCAGCCAACTGGGTTTGCCCGAAGGTCTGCTGATCGGTTGCTATGGCCGCATCCGCGCGCAAAAAGGCACCGACGCCTTTGTCGAGGCGCTGATCCCCGTGCTGCATGCCACGCCGCAAGCCTATGGGCTGGTCATGGGCCGCGCCACCGACCCGCACCGCGCCTATGAACAAAACCTCAAGGACCGCGCCGCCGCCGAAGGGCTGAGCGACCGCGTCCTGTTCCTGCCCGAAGTCCCGGTGGAGGATATGGCCGACTGGTACCGTGTGCTGGATCTTTATGTCGCGCCGCAGCGCTGGGAAGGTTTTGGCCTTACGCCGATCGAGGCGATGGCCTGCGGTGTGCCTGTGGTCGCCACCCGCGTTGGCGCATTCGAGGCGTTGGTGGTGGAAGACAAGACAGGCACGCTGGTTGATCCGGATGATATTCCGTTGCTGTCAGAGGCTGTCATGGCGGCCGTCACGACCCCCGACAGGCTGAACACATGGTCCGCCAACAGCCGCCCCCATATTCTTGCGCATTTCTCGATAGAGCGCGAAGCAACCTCACTCGTCGCGCTCTACCGCCGCTTGCTTGCCAACTAAGCCGCAGGCATCCTCTGCTCCACGATCCCGGCCCACCATGAACAGCCCGCCGGGATGGCTTCATCGTTGAAGTTATACATCGGGTGATGCACCGCAGCGCCGTCCCCGTTGCCGACCAGAATGTAGGCACCGGGACGTTCTTCGAGCATAAAGGCGAAATCCTCGCCACCCATCACCAGCGGTGCCTCGTCACACTGCCCCGAAATGCCACGCGCAACCTCGGCAGCGAATTCGGTCTGTTCATCATGATTGATCATCACCGGATAGTTGCGGGTGTAATCCACCGTGGCCTTCGCCCCGAAGGTCGCGGCGATGCCTTCGCAAATCTCGGTCACACGCTTTTCCGCCAAATCGCGCAGTTCATTGGACAGGGTCCGCACTGTTCCCATCAGGTTCACCCGCTGCGGGATTACGTTGAACGCCTTGGACGAGCTTTCGATTGAGGTGATCGAGACGACAATATTGCCAATCGGGTCCGCATTGCGGCTCACGATTGTTTGCAGCGCCGTGATGATGTGCGCGGTGACAACCATGGTATCAATGGTCTCCTGCGGTTTGGCGGCATGACCGCCCAAGCCTTCAACCTCGATCTTAAGCAAATCCGTCGCGGCAAAGAACGGGCCAGTACGGATGCCAAAAGATCCCGTCGGCATGCCGGGCCAGTTGTGCATGCCGTAGACTTCCTGGATGCCCCACCGCTCCATCATGCCATCGTCGCACATTTCCTTGCCGCCACCGCCGCCTTCTTCGGCGGGCTGGAAGATGACCACGCAGGTACCATCGAAATTGCGTGTCTCAGCCAGATATTGCGCGGCCCCCAGAAGCATCGCCGTATGCCCGTCATGCCCGCAGGCATGCATTGCGTCAGGCACTGTAGAGGCATAGGGCAGCCCCGTCTGTTCGGGGATCGGCAAGGCATCCATATCGGCCCGCAAGCCGATGACTTTGCCCGAGGCCTGCGTCTTGCCCTTGATCACGCCAACAACGCCCGTGCGCCCGATCCCTTCGACCACCTCGTCACAGCCGAAAGCGCGCAGCTTTTCGGCCACCGTGGCTGCGGTGCGGTGTGTCTCGAAAAGGATTTCGGGGTGCTGATGTAGATCCCGACGCCACGCGGTGATGTCATCATGAAGTTCAGCGAAACGGTTTTTGACCGGCATGGGGCTAATCCTTTTAGCGAAGATGATTTTAGTTGTCGTTAGCATCGGCGCGCAGGACCGTGAAGTCCGCAGCGTCAGGGCGCGTTGCCTTCTGGACGCCCAAGGCGACACAGGGAAACAGCGGCATTCGTCTGTTACATGGGTCTCTTAAGACCACCGCAAATCGGGATCGTCAATTCAGATCGCACGGGAGGTGCCGCGAAGTTGCGCGAGGCCAGAGCTCAGGGCAACGTGCAGGTGATGGCAAGGTCCTTGGGTCCGCGCAACAACGCGCTTTTGGCCGGGTTCAATTCGATCAGCCGAAGATCGTCATTTGGCATAAGCGCCACATCCGCCCTGAAACGCCCGGCAGAAACATGCTCTCTCATGCCGGCCCCGAACGCCTCAAGCGACTGGCGCAACCCATCGGTCAATGGCTCGCTCCGCGCCCCCCGCCAGACATAGGCATCCAGCTGCACGCGGTCAGGTGTGATCGACAGTTTGAACTCCGATACCTGCGAGAAATCTGTCCAGCGGAACAGGTAAAGCGCCAGCAGTGCGCCTTGTTCTGCAACCAGCCCCACAACGGCCCGTGCATTTGGGGTCAATGTCTCGATCAAACCTGGCAAATGCCCCATATCGCGCAGCAAGCCGCGTGGCAGGGCCTTCGGTCCCAGCTTGGCGAAAATCGGCGGATCAAGCACCGGAATAGCCGCAGGATCAAACGCAATCGCCAGGCCTTCGTCGGTCAGCTCATAGTCCAGATCGACGCGGCCCAAAAGCTCCGAGACCCCCAGCGCCCGCAGCGCCGGCGGCCATTCACGGTATTCCAGAAACAAGGCGCTCAGTCCTCCGGCGCGGGCTCTAGCCCGTTGATGAAATCATACATGTTCGGCGCGACCTGCCCCAAACGCGTGTTGTCTCCTTCTCCGAAAGGGTCATACGCCTCTTTCCAGAAGAAAATTCGGTCGTTCTGTCCGCCAAGCTCCAGCAAAATATAATCCTCTCCCGCGCTGCCAGCGATCGGCAACAGGAAGACGGGCCAAAAGGACGGACCCGCTTCGCCGGTCATATTGCGGTGCACGGTGATCGCACGGTCCACATCCATGACATACGCCACATCCCCGCGGTGCCGCTCTGTTCCCGCGGCACTGTCCACGGAATACCAGAACACGCTCTGAGCGGGCGGCAGGAAACTGACAAAACCGTGGTTGGTAATAAATTCAATGTAGGGTTCCGAAAGCGCCGTCTGAAGATCGGGCAGCGTTTCAGCGATATAGGCCCGCAGTTTATCAACGTCTTCCGGCGTGGCCTTGGGTTTGGGATAGACCGCCCATCCCTCGCGCATCTCGTCGGTGATCTCGAACATGGCTCGCCTCTCGTTTAGAATACGTCGTTGTTGATGATCGACTGGCCGCCGGAATGCGACGCGCCCTGCTGGCCCCGGTCATGAATGGTGCGTGGCACATAGCCGACCTGACCGTCCTCGAAATGGTGCAGGACCCAATCCGCAGGATCGGGCCGCGCCAGATCGGGGTTTTGCTGGTGCAAGCGGGTGGCATCGGTGCTGGCCGAACCCGAGACATCCCACAAATCATGCGTACCGTTATAGGTATTGCCCCTGAAATTCGGGAACCCGTCCTCATAATCTACGGATGTAACCGTGACCTGCTGCCCGTTTGCGTCCGTATAGGTCCGCGGGTTGTCAAAAGTGAAAGTCGCATTGCCGTCGGCGGGGGGCAGTCCGTCCGGCGTGTTCCAGGTCCCGTTGCTGCGTGCCATCTGCAATTGGCCAATCTTGCGGCAGATGCGGCTGTTGGGGTTCTGCCGACAGCGCAACATCGCTTCGCGCACCCGCTCCGCCGCGCGCCGCCGCGCTGCTGCCACCTGATCAAGACTGAACAGGCTTTCCAGATCGGCCCTGCGCATTGCCGCAAATTCATCCGCCCGCGTCAAAAGTGCCCGCATCATCCGCGCGGTTTCAGGCGCATAGCGCGATACTTTGGCTATTTTGCCCAGATCACCTACGTAAGGAATATACCCCAGAATAGACAGACCGGCCCCGACAAAATCCCCTTGAGCCAGCGAAAGCCCCGCGCCGATGGTGTCCGAAATCGGGGTTGGATCAAAGATGCCCGCGACATCCGCCGAGAAGGTCGCATAATCCAGCGGACTCAACTCGGCAGTGGCGCGTTGCCACATGTTCTGCTCAAGCGATTCCGAGAGCACGTCGTTAAACTCCTCAGCCATCCGTTACCTGCGTCCCTGCCTCGGCCAGCCAATAGGCGGAGCCGTCAAGCGCCTCGGCGGCATCCCAGATGTCGTCAAACGCGGGCGTGGCCAAGCGGTCGAACTTTTGCCGGTCGGTCATGGATTTGCTGCTGAGTACGGCGGCAATGTCCGGATGCGTGAAATACCCCGAGGAAATGCGCCATCGCAGATCAACAAAGAGCTTCAGGTGGCCCAAATCGGACAGCCCGAACCGGCTTCGGGCGATATGCAGGCTGTGGTCTATCAGCGAGCATAGATGACCCCGTGGATAAGCCCGAAGCACCAGTGGCTGCTCTGACGCCAGATGCGCTTCGATGTCCGCGATCAACCTGTCTTGCTGCGCCGCAACCGGTAAACCCATCTGTTCTTTAGAAAGCTTGAAACTCACTGTCGGATGTACCGGTCTGTTGATGTCTACTTTTGATAGAATTCGCATGGCGGGGTGTCAATGTCGGCTTCCCCGTCAGCACGGATCACCCCCCACCGACGTGGCCTAAGCGCGTTTTCGCCGCGTCTGTGGCCGGCGCAAAAACTCATTCCGCCGCCAATCTGTTATCCACCAGCTCAGCAAACCACGAGCACCCCGCAGGGATGGCATCGTCGTTGAAATCATACATCGGGTGGTGAACCGTTGCGCCCTCCTCTCCGTTGCCGATCATCATGTAATTGCCAGGCCGCGCGTTCAGCATATAGGAGAAGTCCTCACCCGCCATGATGGGCGGTGTATCGCGCCAGACCCCGGGGCTGACTTTCTCGGCCATATCGGCGGCGAAATCGGTTTGGGCGTTGTGGTTTACGGTCACGGGATAGCCGCGCTCGTAGTCGATCTCGGCGGTGCAATGATGCGCTGCTGCGGTATGGGTCACGATCTCGTGCAGGCGGGCTTCGGCCAGATCGCGCACGTTCTCATCCAGCGTGCGGACCGTGCCGCGCAGCTTGACGGTTTGTGGTAATACGTTGTGGCTATCGGTGTCCGACCGCACGGTACAAACCGAAACGACCGCCTGTTTTACGGGGTCCACATTCCGGCTAGCGATGCTTTGCAATGCGATCAGCACATGGGCGGCCCCCAGATTGGTATCAATCGCCTCGTGCGGGGCGGCGGCGTGACCGCCTTTGCCTTCGATGATAATATCGAACTGATCGGCAGCAGCCAGCAAGGCCCCCTTGCAGGTCGCGAACTGGCCCACCGGGTAGAAGGGCATGTTGTGCATGCCGTAGACCTCTTCGATGCTCCAGCGGTCCATGAGCCCGTCTTTGACCATCTCGTTGCCGCCGCCGCCGCCCTCTTCGGCGGGTTGGAAAATGAGCACGCAGCGCCCGTCAAAATTACGCGTCTCGGCCAGATATTGCGCAGCCCCCAGCAGCATGGCGGTATGGCCGTCGTGGCCGCAGGCGTGCATTTTACCGGGTGTTTTGCTGGCATAAGGCAGTCCCGTCGCTTCCATAATCGGCAGCGCATCCATATCGGCCCGCAGACCGATGGCGCGACCCGAGGTATTGCTGCGCCCTTCGATCACCGCGACAACGCCGGTCTGGCCAATGCCGGTGGTGATGTCGGTAATGCCAAAGCTGCGCAGCTTGTCTTCGACAAATTTCGCGGTCTCATGCACGTCGAATTGAAGCTCGGGGTGCTCATGCAGGTGCCGCCGCCATGCGGTGATCTCGGCGTGGGTCTCGGCAAAGCGGTTCTTGATCGGCATGTTGGCGGTCCTTGGGTTAAAGCGCGGTGCCCCGGCGGCGTGCGCTGCCATCGGCAAATCGCTCCATCCGGAAAGCTGTCAGATCATGACCCACCGGCGCGCCCGTGACCAGTGCGGCCAGCATACGGCCCAGTGCCGGGCCGATGCCAAAGCCATGACCGGACATGCCCGTGCCCACCACCAGACCGGGGATCGCCGCGCAGTGATCCACGATCGGGACAACATCGGGCATCGTGTCGATCATTCCGGCCCATGCGGTTTTGATTTTTGGGCGCGGCACATCGGGATAGAGTGCTGCAAAGTCGCGCAGCAGGCGGGCAAGCTGGCGATGATTGGGTTCAGGGTTCAAGACCCGCATCCGCTCGAACGGTGTTTCGCTGTCGCCGGTCCACTGGCGCGGCGTGCGCCAACTGTCCGGGAAGCCCGCAGGCGCTGCCGGCAAATAGGTCTGGCCAAAGGGATCGGCCCGCAGCTGCGGCAGATATTTAGGCAAGGCGCGAAAGGCATCCGGCCCGATAAAGAGCTCTGCCACCCCTGATGGGGCCAAAGTATAGCCGCCATCCATGCGCCGCCGGAAGGCCAGCCGTGCGGTGACCGCGGCGCCCGCATGAACCTCGGGGAGCGGCCCCGTCGCCAGCACGTTTTCGCGTACGGAAAGCTGTGGGATGCTGATACCGTGGTTGCGCAAGAACAGTGATGACCATGCACCCCCCGCCAAAACCACGCTGGAAGTTTTTATAAGACCCCGCTCGGTGATGACCCCTGCCACTCGGCCTGTCGCCAGATCGAGCTGTCGCACCGCACAGTTTTCGATGATTTGCACACCTGCGTTTTTTGCGATTCCTGCAAGCGCGGGCACGGCCAGCCAGGGCTCTGCCCGCATGTCCGAGGGTGTGACCAACGCCCCTTCCTGTTTTCCGGTCACGCCGGGGAACATCCGCGCTGTATCGCGGGCGCTCAACAATGTGGTGTCGACACCAAAAGCCGCCGCCTCGTCCAGCCAGGCAGCATAGCGCGCCAGCTGTTTGTGGGAGGCGGCCAGATAGCTGACGCCTGTCTGCCGCAGGCCAATATCCACGTCTGTCTGGGCCGCCAGTTCCTGCCAGCGGCCGATCGCCTCCATCATGATCGGCAATTCGGCCAGGTCGCGCCCCTGTTGGCGGATCCATCCCCAGTTGCGCGAGGATTGCTCTCCTGCAATGCGACCCTTTTCCAGGAGAACGACCGAATGCCCGGCCTCGGCCAGACAGTGTGCGGTGCAGACCCCGATAACCCCGCCGCCGATCACCACAACATCTGCCTCGGTGGGCAAATGTGCCGTAAAGCTCACCGGCGAATTGTCAGTGATAGGAAAGCCCTGCATCTAGTTGCCCTGCGGCGCGTGCAATGGGAACATCCTATGCACTGGCGTTCAAAGGCTAAGACGGTCGACCAGCTTGCGCATAAAGTCATGCCCCGCCTCGAACTGCGAAATCTCGATGTACTCATTGGGCTGATGCGCCTGGGCGATATCTCCGGGGCCGCAGATCACAGCCGAGTAGCCCGCTTCCTGAAATTGACCGGCCTCGGTGCCATAGCTGACCTTGTGGCTGGCGTTATCGCCGGTAATCTGGCGCACCAATGTCTCGGCCTCGCCCCCTTCCTCGGGCTGCAAGGCGGGGACGTCAAACCGTGGTGTCACGTCGATGCGGGTTTCTGGCACCACCGCCTGCATCTGCGCCTCGACCGCGCGGACCTTTTCCATATAGTCCAGCGCCCACTTGTCCTTGTCCTCTCCCGGTACCACGCGGAAATCCATTGCGAATTTGCAGTCCTTGGCGGTGATATTATGCGCAGTGCCGCCTTCGATCATGCCCACATGACAGGTAGTGAAGGGCGGATCGAACATCGCGGCCAGCTCTGTCGGCTTGGCCGCCATGTTTTCGGTGTTCATCTCGTTGGCCCATTCAATAAGCTTGGCACCTGCCATAATGGCGTTGACGCCGGTATGCAGCAGCGAGGAATGGACCTCGAAGCCCACGACATGTGTGTTGAACCCGGTACCGCCCTTATGACCGGTCACCGCCTGCATCGTTGATGGCTCGCCAATGATCGCGGCCGCCCCTTTGGGCAGAACAGGCTGCATGGCCTTGATCATGGGTGGTGCGCCGGTGCAGCCAATCTCTTCGTCAAAGCTGAGCGCGATTTGCAAAGGGCGCTTCACGCCTGCGTATTTCGCCTCGACCAGCGCCCAAAGCGCCAGACCGTCGAACCCCTTCATGTCACAGGTGCCACGCCCGTAGTATTTGCCGTCTTTCTCGACCACGCTGAAGGGATCGGTATCCCAGGGCTGGCCATCTACCGGCACCACATCCGTATGCCCCGACAGCACGATGGCCCCTTCTTCCCAAGGGCCGACATGGGCGAACAGCGCATGTTTCGGCTGATCGGGATCGACATAGCGATGGCTCTCGATGCCGTGGCTGTCCAGATAGTCGGCCACCCAGTCGATCAGCGGAATGTTCGTATCGCGCGAGACGGTGGGGAAACTAATCAGCTTTTCCATCAACTCGAAGGGGGTCAGTCTGGTCGTCATAGCCGGTATCCTCCAGATACGGTCAGCACTTCTCCGGTGATGCTGCCTGCCGCCTGTCCTGCCAGAAAGCGGACCGCCTCTGCAATATCCTGCGCGGTGGCAAGACGCCCGAGCGCCGTCATTTCCACAAATATCTGTGTCAGTTCCGCGTCACGGGGCTCTTCGGCGATGTTGACGGCACCGGGGGCAACCGCATTGACGCGTATGCCGCGCGGTCCCAGCTCCTTGGCCATCGCACGGGTCCACAGATCAAGTGCGGCCTTGCTCGCGCCATAGATCGCGGCACCTTTGGGCGGCAGGATCGCATTCACAGAAGAGATGTTCACGATTGCGGCCCCCTCACCCAGATACGGCAGTGCAGCCGCCAAAATCCCGTGCGGTGCCAATACGTTCACATCCAGCATGGTACGCAGAATTTCCTGCGCGTAGTCCTCGGCGGCGGACATCCCGATGACGCCCGCGTTGTTCACGATGACGTCCAGCCGTCCGAAACGCTCGATTACCGCCTCGACAACGCGCGCGGGGGCCTCAGGCTCTGACAGTTCGGCCGCAACGGCCAATGCGCCCTCGGGCAAGGCCTGCGGCGCGGTCCGGTTGTAGGTGATCGCCAGATCATAATCCCGCGCCAGATCCGCCGCAATGACGCGACCGATGCCGCGCGCACCGCCTGTTACCAACGCCACTTTGCGGCCATCGGTCATGCGCTCAATACCCGCTGTCGGTGATCAACAAATGATGGCCGGGGTGCACTTCGACGTATTCGGAAGGCTCGGCGGTGTACCTTGCAGGGTGAATTGGGGAGGGGATCGGTTTGAAATTGAGATCCTTCTCGTCCTTGCGCTTGCGTGGGTCGGCGATGGGCACCGCCTTCATGAGCGCCTGCGTGTAACTGTGCAGAGGATTCTCGAACACCTGCTGGCGGCTGCCAATCTCGACGATCCGGCCCAGATACATCACACCGACCCGGTGGCTAACCCGTTCGACCACCGCCATATCGTGGCTGATGAACAGATAGCTCAGGCCCATTTCCTCCTGCAATTCCATCATCAGGTTCAACACCTGCGCCTGTACCGATACATCCAAAGCGCTGACCGCCTCGTCCGCGATGATCAGCTTGGGGTTCAGCGCAAGCGCCCGGGCAATCGCGACACGCTGGCGTTGACCGCCCGACAGCTCATGCGGGAAGCGGCGCATGAAACTGCGCGGCAATTCCACACGGTCAAACAGCATCTCGACGCGCTCGGTCACCGCCTTGCCCTTGAGCGTGCCGAAATTATGGATCGGTTCGGCCACCTGATCGGCCAGCTGCATCTGCGGGTTGAGCGAGGCAAAGGGATCCTGGAAGATCATCTGCATATCGAGCCGCGCGGTGCGCAGATCGCGCTGGTTCAGCGCCATGATGTCCTTGCCGCCCAGGGCTATCTCGCCGCGCAACGGCTCCACCAGCCGCAGGATCGACCGGCCGGCGGTGGATTTGCCACAGCCGCTCTCGCCCACAAGACTCAGCGTTTCGCCTTTGCGGATGTCAAAGGAGATGTCTTCGACTGCATGAACATTCGCCACAGTGCGGCGGAAAAAGCCGCCCTTGACCGCAAACCGCGTGGTCAGGTTGCGCACGCTTAGCAGGACTTCCTCCGCGCAGCGGATCGGTTTGATTTCCTGATCCTTCATCCCGAAAATCTTCATCTTTTCGGGGCATTCCTTTCCGGTCATTTCGCCCAGCTTGGGCACCGCCGCCAAAAGCGCCTTGGTATAGGCGTGCTGGGGATTCTCGAAAATCTCCTCGACCGTGCCCTCTTCGACCTTGTTGCCGCGGTACATCACCACAACGCGGTCGGCCATTTGTGCGACCACAGCCATGTCATGGGTGATGAACATCACAGCCGTGCCGGTCTCGCGCTTCAACCGGTCCATCAGCGCCAGAATTTCTGCCTGAATGGTCACATCCAGTGCCGTTGTCGGCTCGTCCGCGATCAGCAGACGCGGCTCGCAAGCCAGCGCCATCGCAATCACCACACGCTGGCGCATGCCGCCCGACAGTTCGTGGGGATACTGCTTTAGCCGCCGTTCCGGCTCGGGGATGCGCACCTGCGTCATCAACTCCAACGCCCGCTCTTCAGCGGCGCGTTTGCTCATGCCTTTGTGCAGGCGCAGGCCTTCGGTCAGCTGCTTGCCCACGGTGAAGACAGGGTTCAGCGCCGTCATCGGCTCCTGAAAGATCATCCCGATCTCGTTGCCCCGGATCCGGCGCATGTCAGCCGCACCGGTCTGGGCCAGATCAATCTGATCGCCGTTAGAGCGGTCAAAAAGCATCCGCCCGCCCGCAATTTCACCACCGCCGTATTCCACCAGGCGCATCAGCGACAGAGACGACACTGATTTACCAGACCCGGATTCGCCGACCACACAGACCGTTTCGCCTGGATTGATGTCAAAACTGACATCCTCGACTCCTACGACGGGGCCATCCTTGGTCTGGAATTCGACCCGAAGCCCTTGAATTTGCGCAATTGGTGCCGCGCTTGTCTGATCCAGCATTTTGTCCCCAGTATCTCGGCAGTCGCTTTTTTCAGCGGTGATCGCACAAAGCTACGGGGATTGCCGGAACAGGTCAAACACCACCCGACAATCTGCATGGTTTTTGTGCAAGTGCCATCTCTATGCTTGCAATTCCTGCAAAAACTGATGGTATTACGCCCATGCGCTCTGGGGGTGCGCGACGAACGAAGCATTTATACCTAACGTTTACGGCAGGTTACGATTCGTTCTTAAAGCACCTCCAGATCGATCATACCCGATGGGCTGAGACTGCCCCAAAACACAGCATCCCCAAAGGATGCCAACAAGGAGAGTACAATGAAACTGAGAACCCTTTTGATGGGTGCGATTGCGACGACGGCTTTTGCCCCGTTGGCTATGGCTGACGGCCATTCCGGCGAGCGCGGTCGCGATGGCGAGGTCAAGATCATCTATTGGCAAGCGCCTTCGATCATGAATCCCTATCTGTCCGGTGGTACGAAAGATCTCGAAGCCGCGTCCCTCGTTCTGGAACCGATGGGCCGCTATGACGAGACCGGCGCATTGGTGCCCTACCTCGCAGCCGAGATCCCCACGGTCGAAAACGGTGGCGTATCCGAAGATCTGACCTCCATCACATGGAAGATCGCAGACGGCATGCAGTGGTCTGACGGCTCGCCCCTAACCTCTGCCGACCTTGTCTTTACAGCTGAGTATTGCATGCACCCCGAAGGGGGCTGTGCACAGGCGTCCAAGTTTGATGGCGTGTCGAATGTCGAAGCGGTCGACGACATGACCGTCAAGGTGACCTTCTCCGAAGCGAAGCCAAACCCCTACGGTCCTTTCATGGGCGCGCAGTCACCGATCCTGCAAAAGGCGCAGTTCGCCGAGTGCCTCGGTGCCAAGGCCCCCGAGTGTACCGAAGCCAACTTCAATCCCATCGGAACGGGCCCGTTCACTGTCACTGAATTCCGTCCAAACGACGTGATCACGATGGCTGCGAATGACAACTTCCGTGACCCAAGCAAACCTGCTTTTGCCACGCTGACCTTCAAAGGCGGCGGTGACGCGGTTGCAGCGGGTCGTGCGGTTATGGAAACAGGCGAATACGACTACGCCTGGAACATGCAGCTTGCACCTGACGTTCTGGCCAAAATGGCCGAAGCAGGCAAAGGCAAACCGATTTCTGCCTTTGGTACCCTGGTCGAGCGGATCGAGATGAACATGACCGATCCATCCCCAGACCTGCCCGAAGGCGAGCGGTCCACCGTGGCGCATCCACACCCGATCCTATCGGACTTCAAAGTGCGCAAGGCGCTTTCTATGGCGATCGACCGCGAACTGCTGGTCGAAGTGGGTTATGGTCAGGCCGGTCGCGCAACCTGTAATCTGGTCCCTGCGCCTGCCCTCTATGCATCCGACAACACAGAATGCCTGACGCAGGACATCGACGGTGCCAAGGCTCTGCTTGAAGAAGCGGGCTGGACCGATACCGATGGTGACGGCGTGCGCGACAAGGACGGCAAGAAACTGTCCTTGTTGTACCAGACATCCACAAACGCCGTGCGTCAGGACTTCCAGGCCCTGATCAAGGATTGGTGGAGCCAGATCGGTGTTGAAACCGAGCTGCGCAACCTCGATGCGTCTGTGTTCTTTGGTGGTGACCCGGGCTCCCCCGACACCTTCCAGAAGTTCTATGCGGACGTTGAAATGTACGCGAACAACTTCGACGGCACAGACCCACAGGCCTATCTGTCGGCCTACCGTTGCGGCAACCAGCCACGGCCCGAAAGCCAGTGGCAGGGTGAAAACATCAACCGTTTCTGCGACGAAGAGTACGACAGCTTGCTGGACGAGTTGTCCCGCACAGGTGAGCTCGACAAGCGCGGCGAAATCGCCAAGCGTCTGAACGAGATCATCACCAAGGACACGATGACCATCGTGCCACTGGTTGACCGTGGTCGCGTCTCGGCAGCGTCCAACACTCTGGGTGGTGTCATTTTGAACACCTGGGACTCCGAGCTTTGGAACGTGGCCGACTGGTACCGTATGAAAGAATAACCGGCTTCGGGCGGGGTTTACCTCCGCCCGATCCGTCCTGTAGGGCGGGGAAACTGCGCCCTACATTCTTTACCGATTCAGACTGCTTAACAAAGGCGATGGCCACCTATGCTGACCTTCACGTTCCGCCGCTTGATCCTGTCAATTCCGACGCTTTTGTTCATCAGTTTCATCATCTTCGGCCTGTTGCAACTGGCCCCCGGCGATCCGATGGCGCAGGTGCCCCTGACAGTACCGCCCGAAGTGAAACAAAAGATGCGCGAGGCGCTTGGCCTCGGGGCACCCTGGTATGTGCAATACTACAAATGGCTGATCCAGTTCTTCTGGATCGAACCCAAAATCTTCATTGATTACCTGACCAACACCAGCTTCCTGCTGGGCTGGCTCCCCGACACATCGCTCTATAACGGAGAATTGCGTGTTCTATCCTGGCAGACCCGTTCGCCGGTAATGGACATCGTGATGCAGCGCATGCCACAGACGCTTTGGGTTGTCGGTCTCAGCTATGTCGTCGGCATCGTGATCGCCATTCCCATCGGAATTTATTCGGCCTACCGGCATTATTCGGTCTTTGATCAGGCGGGTACCTTCGTCACGATGATCGGCTTCTCGATCCCGCCATTCTTTACCGGCCCCCTCCTCATCGTCATCTTCTCGGTCTATCTGGGCTGGTTGCCCTCGATCTATGACACCACCCATGTGGTAACAGATTGGGAAAGCTTCAAAGTGCAGTTCTTCCAGATGATCATGCCCGTCATGGTGCTGGCCTTGCAGACCACCGCACAGATCAGCCGCTATATGCGCGGTGCCATGCTGGATAACCTCAACCAGGACTATGTGCGCACCGCCCGCGCCAAGGGCTTGCGCGAGGGCGTGGTCGTCCTGGTCCATGTCCTGCGCAACTCCATGATCCCGGTGGTCACAGTGATCGCGCTTGGGATGCCTGCGATCTTTGGCGGGGCGATCATCACCGAGAATGTCTTCAAGGTGAACGGTATTGGCCAACTGCTGTTGACCGCCCTCTTTGCAAATGACCTGCCGATGGTGATGACGCTGACATTCATCTTTGCCATTCTCATCGTGCTCTTCAACCTGATTGCCGATGTCCTCTACGGGCTGCTTGACCCAAGGATCCGCTATGACTGAACAAGCCATTCCCGCGTCCCCCGTCGAGGCCGACATCGAAGTCTTCGGTGCGCTTACCGACAAGGAACCGCAAAAGCCGCCGCGCAGCCAGTGGAAGGACGTTTGGGACCAGTTCCGCAAGCACAAGGGTGCTGTGTTCGGTGGTGGTTTCCTGATTTTCATCACACTGGGCGTCATTTTTGGGCCATGGCTTTGGGACATTGATCCAAAGACCCTCGACATCCGGAACAAGAACTGGCGACCGGTCTATACGCTGCTATGGGATGATACCGCCAAAGCAGGCTGGCTGCATCCGTTCGGCACCGACCAGTTGGGCCGTGATATTCTGGCCCAAATGATAGCGGGCGGCCGTGTGTCCATGGCCGTAGGCTGGCTTGCCATGGGTCTGGCGCTGCTGATCGGCACCGCCATCGGCGTGCTCTCGGGCTATTTCAAGCGGCTCGACTTTCTGTTGATGCGCTTTACGGATCTGGTGCTGTCGTTGCCAATTTTGCCGCTGACACTTCTGGCTGTGACCCTGTTCCGCCAGCCGCTCAACTCGCGCTTTGGCCCCGAAGGCGGCATGTTTATCCTGATTGTCGGCATCATCGGCCTGACCTCGTGGATGCAAACCGCCCGGATTGTGCGAGGTGATATTCTGGCGCTCAAAGAGCGTGAGTTCATCCTTGCGGCCCGCTCCATCGGGACAAAGTCGGGCAAGATCATCCGGCGTCACCTGCTGCCCAACGTCATCTCCCCCATCATGGTGTCGGCCACGCTTGGTTTGGCGACAGCCATCATCACCGAAAGCGCGCTCAGTTTCCTTGGTGTGGGGTTCCCGTCTGACTATCCGACATGGGGTAAACTGCTGGCCGATGCGGTGCAGCGGATGCAGGATTACCCCGAACGTGTGCTCCTTCCCGGCATCGCCATCTCGCTCACCGTGTTGAGCGTGAATTACCTTGGCGACGGTTTGCGCGACGCGCTCGATCCGCGCATTCGCGGCAGATAAGGCTCTAGGGGTAGGCAGATGGCTTACCCTAGGGCAAATAAGGATCGACGCCTCGTTCTTCAGGGCGGAGAAGGTCGTGTGTTTCACTGGCGGGAAGGCATTGGAACACTTGTCCGGAAAAACTCGCCTGGAAAGAACGATATCCCGCTTGCAACCGGTCGACACCTGCGTTTGCCCCTTGATCAGCCCCCTACACCGCTCCAGATGAGAAATACGTTCTGCAAGGAGACGGATTATGTACGAGACCTTCGGTTTTGAAAATCTGACCGCACCACAAGCCGCTGTCTATTTCGCATTGGCCATCGGTGTCGTTTTTGGCGTGCTGGCGCAGGTCACCAAATTCTGTTTCCGACGCGCTCTTGTTGGCGAAGATCGCCGTGCGGCTGCCGGTGTCTGGTTCACCGCGTTGGCCGTGGCCGTGGTCGGCACACAGGCTGCTGTTGCTGCAGAGCTGATCACATTTGCAGATCACCGCTTTATGATCTCTGACCTGCCTGTACTCGCCATCGCGGTCGGTGGTCTTCTGTTTGGTGCCGGCATGGTGCTGACCCGTGGCTGTATTTCTCGTCTGACTGTCCTGACCGGATCGGGCAATTTGCGGGCGGCTGTCGTCGTCCTGATCTTTGCAGTGGTGGCGCATATGACCTTAAAGGGTCTGCTGGCCCCCGTTCGTACTGCACTGGGGTCTGTCACCGTTGATCTGGGCGAGAACATCTCACTGGCGGCCCTGCCCGGCGGCGCGCTGCTTTGTACCGCTGTCATCGCCCTTGCCGCTTTGGCCATCGCCTATCGGTCTGGCAACAGCATCTGGATGTTGGGTCTTGCCGCTGCGATTGGACTGCTGGCGCCGCTGGCATGGGTCGGCACCGGCTATATCCTTTACGACGACTTTGATCCTGTTGCGATGGAAAGCCTGTCGTTTACCTCTCCGGCTGCGGACACTTTGTTCTGGAGCATTGCCAGCACCTCGATCTCGCCCGGCTTCGGCAGCGGTCTGTTGGGCGGAGTGATTGTGGGCGCGCTGGCGGCCAGCCTGATCTTTGGCGGCTTCACATGGCAAAGCTTCTCTTCCCCGCGCGAAATGGGCCGTTACGCTTCCGGCGCGGTTCTGATGGGAGTGGGCGGTGTACTGGCAGGCGGTTGTACCTTGGGCGCAGGCCTGTCGGGCGTGCCGACCCTCTCGGTTGCAGCCTTGCTGGCCATTGTGATGATCGCCGTGGGGGCCAAGGTGACCCATGCGCTGCTTAGCCAAGGTGCTTCTTCAGACTCCGCCCCATCGCCCACACGCCACCCACTACCGGCAGAGTAACCAAAGCCAGCATAGTGCCTTTGTTCACCGCAAAGGCCTCTGCCACCGGATAGAGCAGATATCCCGCGAGCGAGACCGCGTAATAGCTGATCGCGACAACCGACAGTCCTTCCACCGTTTTCTGCAGACGCAGCTGAAGATCAGCGCGTTTGTCCATGCTGGCAAGTATATCCTGATTTTGGGCCGAGCGTTCTACGTCTACCCTCGTACGCAGCAACTCCGACGCCCGGATCGCCCGTGCCGACAAGGTTTGTAGGCGGGTGCCGCTGGATTCGACCGTGCGCATCGCAGGCTCGTATCGGCGCATCATAAATTCGGCAAAACCCTGACGGCTGATAAACCGCTCCTCGCGCAGCGCCTCGATCCGCTGGTTGACGATGGCGCGATACGCCCCCGTTGCCCCGAACCGGAAGGCGGTTTTTACCGCAAGTGTTTCCAGTTCCACCGAGATGTCCAAGAGAGCATGCAGCGTATCTTCGGCTTTGGCCGCAGACCCGCGCATCTGCACCATCAGCTCTTCAAGCTTGGCATCCAGATCATTCAATTGTGGTGCCATCCAGCGCACCATCGAGAACCCCAGCATGGAAGCACATTTATAGGTTTCGATCTCGCACAGACGTTGCACGATCCGGCCTGTGCGCCGGTCGCCTGTCTTGGAATCCTTGAAAATCGCGATTCGCAAATGGCCCGCTGAATCGATCCGGAAGTCGGACGCAATAACCGCCGCGTCGTCCAGTACGGAGGCCACTGCGAGGCTTTCGGGTACAAACCAATCCGACAGCTTCGCTTCGATCACGGCATCATCCTGCGGACGCGGTATGAGCCGGAGTAGCGCCGAGGTGATCCGCCCACCTGGCGCATCCTCCAGCCAATAGTCCGGAAAGACGTCGAACTCTGACGGATCAAAGGCGCGTTCGCTTAGGTCGTCGCGGAACACGGTGTAGGTTACCAGCTCCGTATGCTGTTCCCACTTAAGCCAGTATTTCCCCATCTCGCCGTAGTAGTGCGTGGCACTGGGATCGGGCCGTGGGCCCCCGTAGTGATCCAGTAGCGCACTCAAATGGGCCAGATCAGCAGACTTGTCGCGATTGGCCGCATCATCAGGTTGTTTGATCGCCAGAAATACGGCTGTCGAGGGCGCTTTGAGTGACGGGAACGGCCGCGCGTGCAGCTCGCCTGTCAGCGCGTAGCGTTGCGGATAGTCTTTGATTGGAGCCATCTTTGGTTCTGCCTTGCCTTGGTCATGCTCCTATACATAGCGGTTCTGCGCCAATCAAAACAGAGAAAATATATACTTATCAAATAGTTGAGTGTGTACCTTGGTATACCGCGCTGGTCCAAACCGCCGCTGTCACTGGTAAATTGCATTCCGGGGGCTACCTCACGCCAGCACTTCATTCAGCCAAAGGTCACACCTTGCCAGATCAAGCCCACTCCGACAGCGACAACAAATCCAACCGCGATCTGACGCAAGGGCCGATTTGGCGGGCGCTGGCCAGTATGTCCGCGCCGATGAGCTTTGGTATCTTTGCGGTGCTCAGCGTCGGGCTGGCGGATGCCTATTTTCTGGGCCAGATCGGAGGCGCGGCACTGGCTGCGGTGGGATTTATCTATCCGGTCACGACCGCCATCACCTCGCTCTCAATCGGGCTAAGTGCGGGGGCCAACGCGGCCCTCAGCCAAGGGGTCGGGCGTGGCGATGGAGCGGATGCAACGCGCCGGCTGGGCCTGCATGCCATCGGCCTGGGCCTTGGCCTGTCGATCATCGTGGCGCTGCTTGTCTGGGCCACCTACCCTCTGGTCTTTGCCGCGCTTGGTGCGACAGGTAGCGTCGCCGATAACATTGCCGCTTACATCCCCGTCTGGGCGCTCAGCTTTCCGTTTCTGGTGGTCATGATGATCACCAACGCCGTGTTTCGCGCGCACGGGGACAGCTTGACCACAGCCGCCATCATGGTGCTGGCCGCCGTCATTAACGTAGGTCTCGATCCGCTGTTGATCTTTGGCCTTTGGGGATTGCCCGAACTTGGCATGACAGGTGCCGCATTGGCCACGCTGATCGGCAGGGTGGTCGCTGTCGCGCTGGCGCTTTATCTCGCGTGGCACCGGGGGCTTTTGGGTTGGGGTGGCAGCCTTTTTGACGGGCTATGGACATCCACCCGCAAGATCCTGAACGTCGGCCTGCCTGCCGCTTTCTCCAATGCCATCAACCCTGCAGGCATGGCTCTGGTTACCGCCGCTGTGGCCACCGTGGGCGAAGCTGCCGTGGCGGGCTTCGGGGCGGCGACGCGCATCCAGTCGATGGCACTGGTGCCCCTACTCGCCCTTTCGGCTGGCATCGGCCCGGTGATCGGGCAGAACTGGGGTGCGGACAAGCGCGACCGGGCGCAGGGGGCAACAGCCGCCGGTTTCTGGTTCTGCGTGGGCTATGGCACACTGCTGGCTTTGGTGCTCGGCTTTTTCGCAGAGCCGCTGGCGGCAATTTTTGCGTCGGGCGAGGAAGATGCCGCCTTTGCTGCCACCTATTTGCGCTACGTCGGCCTGTCGCTTTTTGGCTATGGCTTGGTAGTCACCGCCAACGCGGCCATGAATGCGCGGGACAAGGCGATCTGGTCGATGGGACTGAGCCTTGGTCGGATCTTTGCGCTGTACCTGCCCTTGGCATGGCTGGGCGCACTGACACTGGGCTTTCCCGGTATCGTCGCCGCCGCTGTTGCGGCCAATGTGATTGCGGGCTGGGCGGCGCTCGTCTCTGCAAGGGGGACCGGGCTTCTGAAGACTGATATTGCAGCGCTCACTACGCCGCTCAAGTCTTTCGGGAAAGCGGTCTGAGTTGCATCAAGATCGAGTTGGGATATGCACCTGTTCGGCTGTCCACTACCTGCCTTGAGGCGTGGTCTGACACATCGGTAGAGCCAGTATCGCGAAATGAGCCGCAGACGGCCGCAGTCCCTTTGGAAGAACGGGAAGCTCGACTTCGTATTTGGCGTATGATGAGCGCAACCACCTCTCAGGTGGGCACAAATCTGCGTAAAGGCAAGGGTCATCGACATCGGCACGCCATGGGCATTACCAGCGAGTTGAAGGGGTTGCTTCCAGAAGGTCAGACGGGTCGTTTCGTCCTTGGTCGCGCGCTTATGTAAATCATTGGTTTGTATGGGCGATATGCACTGCTCTGCCGCTGATCAATTACAAATGACACCCTCTCGAACGCGAAACGCCCCACCGTTGCCGGCAGGGCGTTTGATCTTTTGGGCTGAGACGTGAGGCGCAAGCCTCTGCGCCTCAAAGCGCCGGATCAGTCGATCATTGGCAGCAGTTTGTCCAGTGACGCTTTGGCATCGCCATAGAACATCCGCGTGTTGTCCTTGAAGAACAGCGGGTTCTCGATACCGGAGTAGCCTGTGCCCTGCCCGCGTTTGGAGACGAACACCTGCTTGGCCTTCCAGCATTCCAGCACCGGCATGCCGGCGATGGGGCTGTTGGGATCATCCTGTGCGGCAGGGTTCACAATGTCGTTCGAACCGATGACAATCGCCACATCCGTGGACGGGAAATCATCGTTGATCTCGTCCATCTCCATCACGATGTCATAGGGCACCTTGGCTTCGGCCAACAGCACGTTCATGTGCCCCGGCAAACGCCCCGCAACGGGGTGAATGGCGAAACGCACGTTCTTGCCCTTGGCGCGCAGCTTCTTGACCAACTCGGACACAGCGCCCTGCGCCTGTGCAACCGCCATACCATAACCCGGGATGATGATAACTGAATCAGCCTCGTTCAGCGCCGTGGCAACACCGTCCGCATCAATCGCGATCTGCTCGCCTTCTACGGCCATCTGCTCGCCTGCAGGGCCGCCAAAGCCGCCAAGGATCACGGATACAAAGGAGCGGTTCATCGCCTTACACATGATGTAGGACAGGATCGCACCCGAGGAACCGACCAGCGCGCCGACCACAATCAACAGATCGTTGCCAAGGCTGAAGCCGATCGCAGCCGCCGCCCAGCCGGAATAGCTGTTCAGCATGGACACGACGACGGGCATATCCGCCCCGCCGATCCCCATGATCAGGTGATAGCCGATGAACAGGCCTGCAATCGCCAGCAAGACCAGCGCCCAGGATCCGCCACCCGAGAGGTAGACGATCAACAGCAGTACCGACAGCGCCGCAGCACCCGCGTTCAACAAATGACCACCCGGCAACTTTTTCGCGCCTGTGTCGACCGCGAAAGGCAGCATCGAGGAAGAGCCTGCCAGTTTAGCATAGGCGATGACCGAACCCGTAAAGGTGACTGCACCGATCCAGATGCCCAGCACCAGTTCAACCCGTAGAATACCAATTTCGACGCTCGACTTCTTGGCAATCAGCTTACCAAAGGAAGACAGACCCTCGTAAATCTCCTTTGACAGGCCGATGACAACACCGTCGTCGCCGACCACACCCAGGACCTGCCCTTCGGTCGCGTAGATGTCGCTGATGTAATTGATCATGATATCGGCGTTGAACCCGACAAAGACCGCCGCCAGACCAACGAGGCTGTGCATGATGGCCACGAGCTCGGGCATCTGCGTCATCTCGACCTTGGTGGCCAGTTGATAACCGACAGCAGCGCCGCCCGCGATCAGGACAAGCGAGGCCAGCCACAGACCGGAACCCGGCCCGAACAGCGTGGCCAAGACGGCAATGGCCATGCCGACGATACCGTACCAAACAGCCCGCTTGGCGCTTTCCTGCCCCGAAAGACCGCCCAGCGACAGGATGAAAAGAATGGCTGCGACCACATAGGCCGCGATGGTGAATGCGTTTTCCATGTGTCCCGCTCCTTAAGATTTCTGGAACATGGCGAGCATGCGCCGTGTCACGAGGAAACCACCGAAAATATTGACGGAGGCCATGAAAATACCCAGACCCGCAAGGATCGTGATCAACGCGCTGGAGGATCCCACCTGAATGAGCGCCCCCAGAATGATGATGCTTGAAATCGCGTTCGTCACCGCCATCAGCGGCGTGTGCAGGCTGTGCGCCACGTTCCAGATGACCTGGAAACCGATGAACACACTCAGTACGAAGACGATGAAATGTTGCATAAAGCTCGCGGGCATGCCTGGGATAAGGCCCACGCCCAGCACCAGCGCACCCCCGGCAGCCAGCAATGTCATCTGGCTCTTGGTTTGTGCCTTGAACGCGGCCACTTCTGCGGCCCGCTTTTCTTCCGGCGTCAATTCTTTCGGCGCGGCAGGCTTGTTTTTCTGCTGCGCTATCGCGTTCACCTTGGGGGGTGGCGGCGGGAAGGTGACCTCATTGGCGTGGGCAATCGTGGCCCCGCGAATGACGTCGTCTTCCATGTTGTGATTGACCACACCGTCCTTTTCCGGCGTGAGGTCGGTCATCAGGTGGCGGATGTTGGTTGCATAAAGCGTCGAGGCCTGCGCCGCCATCCGGCTGGGGAAGTCGGTGTAGCCAATGATTGTGACACCGTTATCGGTGACAATCTTCTGATCCATCACGGTCAGTTTGCAGTTGCCGCCCTTTTCCGCTGCAAGATCGACGATGACAGAGCCTGGCTTCATCGCCGCAACCATGTCTTCGGTCCACAACTCGGGCGCTTCGCGGTTCGGGATCAGCGCGGTGGTGATGACGATATCAACCTCGGGGGCCAATTCACGGAACTTCGCCAGCTGTGCTTCGCGGAATTCGGGTGAGGAAACAGAGGCATAGCCTCCTGTGGCGGCACCGTCCTGCTGCTCTTCCTCGAAATCGAGGTAGACAAACTCGGCCCCCATGCTTTCGACCTGCTCGGCCACTTCGGGGCGTACATCAAAGGCCAGCGTGATCGCGCCAAGACTTGTCGATGTACCGATCGCGGCCAGACCGGCAACGCCAGCACCGACGACCAGAACCTTGGCCGGGGGCACCTTGCCCGCTGCTGTGATCTGGCCTGTAAAGAACCGGCCAAAGTTGTTGCCCGCCTCGATGACCGCGCGATAGCCCGCGATATTGGCCATCGACGACAGCGCATCCATCTTTTGCGCGCGCGAGATGCGCGGGATCATTTCCATCGCAATGACCGTGGCACCTTTGGTCGCCGCGGCTTTCATCTTGGCTTCATCGGCAACAGGGCTGAAGAACGAGATCAAGGTCTGCTCTGCCCGCAGCCTTTTCATCTCGTTTGCATCGGGCGCACGCACCTTGGCAACGATATCGGCCGCTTTCCACAGGGCAGCTGCGGTTTTGACCACTTCCACACCGGCAGCGGTATAATCTGCATCGGAGAAGCCGGCAGGCACACCTGCCCCGGTCTCGATCAAGCACTCATGCCCCAGCTTCTGAAGCTGCGTGGCAGACTCCGGCGTCAGCGCGACGCGGTTCTCCCCCTCAAAAATCTCTTTTGGCGTTCCGATCTTCACTCGGTCATCCCCCCTGTGTTGTCACCCGACAAACGCCACCCGTATTGGATCACGTTTCTTTGCGTTCGCCCGAAGTAGCGCGGTGGCACATTATCTACAAGCGCAGCTCAGTGTAAAAGACTGCAAGCCCATACAAAAAGGCCTTTTTCGCCGTTTATTTCAGATCCAACGTGGCGTTTTTTGTGCAAAGGCTGTGAAATCGGGGCCGAAATTTTCTTTCATGCATGCTTCTTCAGGCGCAATAAAGCGTCGCTTCAGAATTATGACGAACAAGGGAATCAGTGCAAACGATGGCACCGCACCAAACCAGACCACAGCCCCCAACAGCACCAACACATCGCCCAGATAGATCGGGTTGCGGCTTTGGGTAAACGGACCGGTCGTAATGATGTGCTGCGGCGTCTGGTGCGGCATCACCGGCGTTTGGTGCAATCTGAACACGGCAATCGTCCACAGCATCAACAGGATCCCCAGACAGATGATCACAGCACCCGTTGTCCGTGCCAGATCGAAATCAAAGGTCAGCAGTGGCAGATACCGCGCCTGCGCCCAGACGAGCATCAGGAATAGCGCCAGCCAGAGCGGAGGGACATCAATCATCTGGCGAACTGTCATGCGATCCGTGCCACGCCAAGTGTTCATCTGCATTTCCTCAGTCATGTGCGTTCCGATATCACTACCCTAGATTGCATATTCCCACGCTGAAAGACAAGATCACGCATCAGGTACGAATTAAATGCGAGGTTTAACCCGGCATTAACCTCGATTTGCCAGACAGAAAGGCATGTCACACAGCATTTGCCCCAAAGCGACCGGCACAACCCACTTTCTGACGATCAGACTGGCCGACCGGCAGAGCGATCTACTTGTGCGCAGGATCGATCAATTGCGCCAGGCTATGCGAGCCACCTTGGCAAAGCACCCATTCCGCATCGACGCGATTGCAATCCTGCCCAATACGATCCACGCGCTCTGGACCATGCCGGAAGGTGATCCGCGCTGTGACTGCCGCGTTGCTTTGCTGAAGTCCCGCTTTTCACGGATGCAGCCGGCACCTATGGGGCGCAATCTGGCAAAGGTCAAACGCGCCGATAAGGGCATCTGGCAACGATACTGTTGGGTGCACCCTATCAGTAACCGGGCAGATTTCGAACGGCACCGTAATCTGATCTACCTTAGTCCTGTGCAGTCAGGCCTTTGCGCGCAGCCTCAGGACTGGCCCCACAGTTCTCTCCACAGGGATCGGCAGCTTGGCCAAATGAAACCGCCGATGTTTGCGCCAGCGGCGGATCACCAGACGTCTGAACCAAAGACGCCCTATGCGTTTTCGCCTGCAGACGCGGTCCTATCTTAGGGTCAAACCGCTTTCAGTGCGGGCTGCCTGCGCTGTGCCGCCCAATCCCGAACCGCATCGCCAAAGCTGCTGAACAAGGGGCGGGACACAGGATCGGCTGCAGCGTTCCATTCGGGATGCCATTGCACTGCAAGAGTGTAACCGGGCGCACCTTGCACATAGATCGCTTCCGGCGTGCCGTCTTCGGCGTGTCCGTCGATGACAATCCTCGAACCGGCCTCTTTGATGCCTTGCCCATGCAGCGTATTGGTCCGCACCGATTGCTGGCCCATAACCCCATGGAAAACGCCACCTTCGGTAAAGGTAACGTCATGGCGCAACTCGAATTTCTCTTCCATCGTGCCGTCGGGCGGCATCCGATGGTTCATACGCCCCGGCAACTCGCGAATTTCGGGATAAAGCGTACCGCCCATGGCCACGTTGACCTCTTGGAAGCCCCGACAGATACCAAGGAAAGGTTGCCCCCGCTCCACACAGGCGCGCACCAGCCCGAGTGCCACAGCGTCGCGACCGCGGTCAAAGGCCCCATGCGCAGCCGTTTCAACCTCGCCGTATTCCTCGGGATGGACATTGGGCCGCCCCCCGGTCAGCAAAAAGCCGTCACAGATGTCCAGCAGCTCTGACACACTGACAAGGCCCGGATCGGTTGGAATGATCATCGGCAAACAGCCCGAAACCGACGCCACCGCCTCGGAGTTCATTTGACCTCCGGCGTGGACGGCATATTGTTCGTTGATCAAATAGGAATTGCCGATAATACCGACGACCGGACGGGCCATAACGCACCTGCACTTGCCTGAAGTTGCCCTCTTATAAGGCAGCATGCCCAAGGCCTCAAGCACCACACCCGGTATCAGGGGCCGCGCCGGTCCCAGAAGACCGGCACCGCCCAAAATTTAAGACAGGTCTGACAAGGCCGTTAGGCTTCCCCTGTCAAACCGGCCGCCTCGATGCCAGCCATCGCGGCGATCACATCATTATCAGAAGTATCGCCGGTGACGCCCACGGCACCGATCACGGCACCTTTTTTGTCACGCAGCAAAAGACCGCCCGGCACAGGGATCACCTGACCGCCGTAAACGCCGTTCACCGCCGCCATGAAATAGGCCTGATCTTCTGCGCGTTTCATCTGCGCCGTGCCCGCCATGCCCAACATCACCGAGCCGTAGGCCTTGCCATGTGCAATCGCAAAACGCCCCGGCGCTGCACCGTCATCCCGCTCGAAGGCCTGCACATGTCCACCCGCGTCCAGCACGACAGCCGATAGCGGTTTGAACCCCAATTCTCTTCCTTTTTCCAATGCCTTACGGATAATTGTCCGTGCTTTGCGCAATGATATTGTCATCGGTCCCTCTTTTCTCTTTTTGGCCTTATATACCGTAGTGCACCCTCGGCCGCCTGGGCCAAGGGATGCGTTCGTTCCTGCCCCTCAGCCAGCCGCTTTCAACTCCAGCCGCCGCCGGTGCAACACCGGCTCTGTATAGCCTGAAGGCTGCTCACGCCCCTCAAACACCAAATCACAAGCCGCTTGAAAGGCGATGCCGTCAAATCCCGGTGCCATCGGTGTATAGAGGGGGTCGCCAGCATTCTGACGGTCCACCACTGCGGCCATTTTTTGCATCGCGGCGCGTACCTGATCGGCGTTCACCACCCCGTGGTGCAGCCAGTTTGCCAACCCCTGCGCAGAGATACGACAGGTGGCGCGGTCTTCCATCAGGCCCACATCATTGATGTCCGGCACTTTGGAACATCCCACACCCTGATCCACCCAGCGCACTACATAGCCAAGGATGCCTTGCGCGTTGTTCTCAATCTCGCGAGTGATTTCTTCGTCTGACAGATTGCGGCCATCCAGCACGGGGATCGTCAGCAAATCTTCCAAGGTGCCGCGCGCGCCCCCTGCCTTGAGCTCATCCTGTCGCGCCAATACATCTACCTTGTGGTAATGCATCGCGTGCAATGTCGCTGCCGTGGGGGATGGCACCCAGGCGCAGGTTGCACCGGCCTGTGGATGGCCGATTTTGGTGGTCAGCATCTCTTCCATCCGGTCCGGCATCGCCCACATGCCCTTACCGATCTGCGCACGGCCTTTCAGACCACAGGCCAGACCGATATCGACATTGCGATCTTCATAGGCTGCAATCCATGCGGCATTCTTCATATCACCTTTCGGCACCATCGGCCCCGCTTCCATGGAGGTATGTATCTCGTCCCCCGTGCGGTCCAGAAAACCGGTGTTGATAAAGGCGACCCGCGACTTCGCTGCGCGGATACATTCCATCAGATTGACAGACGTCCGGCGCTCCTCGTCCATGATTCCGATCTTGACGGTGTTAGGGGCCAGCCCCAGGACCTTTTCGACATGTGTAAAAATCTCATCGGTAAAGGCCACCTCTTCCGGCCCGTGCATCTTGGGCTTCACGATATAGACAGATCCTTTTACGGAATTCCCGCCCTCGCGGGTAAGATCGTGCTTGGCGATCAGCGTGGTAATCATTGCGTCCATCAGCCCCTCGCCCACTTCCAAACCGTCGCGATCCAGCACGGCAGGGTTGGTCATCAGGTGACCAACGTTGCGGATCAACATGAGCGACCGCCCCTTCAGCCGAAGCTCTTTGCCGTCCGCGCCCATGAACACCTTGTCAGGGTTCATGGCCCGTGTGATCTCTACGCCACCCTTCTCAAAGGTTTCGGACAGATCACCCTTCATCAAGCCCAGCCAGTTGGCATAGGCCCCGACTTTGTCTTCAGCATCCACCGCCGCAACGCTGTCCTCGCAATCCATGATGGTGGACAACGCGGATTCGAGAATGACGTCAGAAACATGCGCCGGGTCGTCCTTGCCAATCGAATGGCCGGCATCGATCTGGACGATGATGTGCAGACCGTTGTTCTTGAAAACAACCGCAGTGGGGGCTTCGGATGTCCCCTGAAAACCGGCAAACTGTGATGGGTCGTCCAGTCCGATCCCGTTCAGCACTTCCGGCGTGACCCCTTTGGGGGCTGTTGTCGTTGGGGGTGTGTCGCGGTGGTCATTGCTGTTCAGCAAAACCCCTTCGAGGGCTCCGTCCACGATCCGGTACCCGACAAGTTGCGTATGGCTACCGGAAACAAGGGGCACAGCTTCATCCAGGAACGCCTTGGCCGCGGCCACGACACGCGCACCACGGGCCTTGTCATACCCGCCGCCCGCCGGCAGATCGCCCAGCGCATCGGTGCCATAATAGGCATCATAAAGGCTGCCCCACCGCGCATTTGCCGCGTTCAGCGCAAACCGGGCGTTGGTAATTGGCACAACAAGCTGCGGGCCGGGCATTTCGGCAATCTCTGGATCGACAGCGCCTGTTTCGATCTTGAAAGGCGCACCTTCGGGCACTAGATACCCAATCTCCTTCAGAAATTCGGTATAGGCCGCAGAATCATGGGACTGGCCAGCGCGTGCCTTGTGCCAATCGTCGATCATTCCCTGCAATGTCGCGCGCTCGTGAAGCAACTGGCGGTTTTTAGGGCCCATGTCATGCACCAGTGCCGAAAAACCGTCCCAGAATGCCTCGGGTGAAACCTCGGTCCCCGGAAGAGCTTCTTTCTCAATGAAATCTACGAGTTGGGGGGCAACCTGCAATCCGGCTTTGTCGATTTTCTGGGTCATGAGACGCTCCGCTAATGTTTCCTTTCGGAAACACTTAGAGCCTAAAGAGATCAGTCACAAGCAGCTTTGGTCAGGTTATATTACCAAATCAGCCGGCCTTTTCTCTACTGCATCGAGTAGAGCAATATTTCACTTCTTCCCAAACTCTGGCCCATTTCTTGCGCCAGATAAACGGCCGCCCACAGGTCACGCATGTCTTTTGGGGCAGATCGGTTTTCTTGCGCATCTTCGCCATGTTTGCCTTCACATAAAAAAGCGGCGGCGAAAAGTTCACCGCCGCATTCGGCTAGGTATAGGTGTATTGGTGTCAGTTGCTTTCGTTTGTGCCCGGTTCTACCGGATCGAGGGTCACCCCTGCTGCACCATTGTTCATCGCGCCGTCCGTTTGCTCTTCGTTCCCGATGACGGTGTCCTCGGTAGGCGTTTCCCCACGCATCACGGTAAAGATGACCATAAGGATTATCATCGCGGCACCGAACAACACGGCACCTTTGATCCCGAACAAAGATGGCTTGTGCTTGGCTTCCTGTCGTTCAACATTTGTGTCTGGCGCGGACATGTGGTTCTCCTGAAATAGTGTTGTCACCCCGTTGAGGGTCTTTCGTTGGAGAGATAACGTGGGACAACTTCATTTGTTCCCAACAAGAGGTGCTTCCATGCGCGATGCCGCTCCCAAGACGATCTATCTTGCTGATTACACACCTTATCCCTGGACCGTCGAAAGCGTGGATCTGCACTTCACACTTGCTCCGAATGCAACCCGTGTGCGTAGTGTGATCCGCTTTGCGCCCAACCCCAATGCCAGTGCCGAAGACGCGATGTTCCTGCATGGTGAAAAGCTCAAGCTGATCTCGGCGGCGATTGACGGTGCGCCCGTCACACCAGATTTGAGCGATGAGGGCCTGCAGGTCGCCGTTCCCTCGGGGGCTTTCACCTTTGAGGCGGAGGTCGAAATCGACCCCGCGAACAACACGGCGCTTGAAGGGCTTTATATGTCGAATGGCATGTATTGCACCCAATGCGAGGCTGAAGGCTTCCGCAAGATCACGTTCTACCCCGACCGTCCCGATGTGATGAGCGTCTTTACCGTGACCGTCGAAGGTCCGCATCCTGTGCTTCTGTCCAACGGCAACCCGGTGCTGACGCAAAACCACCTCGCTAAATGGCACGATCCCTGGCCCAAACCTGCGTATCTCTTTGCACTGGTCGCGGGCGATCTGGTCGCCCATTCAGATACATTCACCACCATGTCCGGCCGCCACGTCGACCTGAACCTTTACGTCCGGCCCGGTGACGAGGGCAAATGCGCCTTTGGCATGCAGGCGCTAAAGGCCTCGATGAAATGGGACGAAGAGGTTTACGGACGTGAATACGATCTGGACCTGTTCAACATCGTCGCTGTGGACGATTTCAACATGGGCGCGATGGAGAACAAGGGCTTGAACATCTTCAACTCCTCCGCCGTGCTGGCCTCGCCCGAGACCTCAACGGATATGAACTTCGAGCGGATCGAGGCGATCATCGCGCACGAGTATTTCCACAACTGGACCGGCAATCGCATCACCTGCCGCGACTGGTTCCAGCTGTGTCTCAAGGAAGGCTTGACCGTCTACCGCGACAGCCAGTTCACCTCCGACATGCGCTCGGCCCCCGTGAAACGCATTAGCGACGTGATCGACCTGCGCGGACGCCAGTTTGCCGAAGATCAAGGCCCGTTGGCGCATCCCGTAAGGCCTGAAAGCTTTCAGGAGATCAACAACTTCTACACGGCGACCGTCTACGAAAAAGGGGCCGAGGTCATCGGCATGCTCAAGACGCTGGTGGGGGATGAGGCTTATTATCAGGCGCTCGACCTTTATTTTGAACGTCACGACGGCGATGCGGCCACCATCGAGGATTGGTTGAAAGTGTTCGAGGACACCACGGGCCGCAATCTGACACAGTTCAAACGCTGGTATGCGCAGGCAGGCACACCGCGTGTGACGCTCGAGGAAAACTTTGAGCTGGACACACTGACGCTGACTTTCACCCAGCACACACCGCCCAGCGCTGCCACACCTGACCCACAGCCGCAGGTGATCCCCATCGCCGTGGGCCTGATCTATCCTGACGGAACCGAGGCGCTGGAAACCCGCGTGCTGGAGATGACCAAAGCCGAGCAAAGCTTCCGCTTCACCGGGTTGGAGGATGAACCCGTGGCATCCGTCCTACGAGGCTTCTCGGCCCCCGTTGTGCTAACTCAGAACCTGTCTGATACCGACCGCGCGCACCTTCTGGCCAACGACACCGACACTTTCAACCGCTGGGAACAGGGCCGCACATTGGCGCGGGGGTCCCTGTTGTCGATGATCCGTACAGGGGCCGCTCCCGATGCGAAATATCTGGCGGGCATACACGCTGTCGTGACCGACACCTCCCTTGACCCGGCGACCCGCGCGCTGATGCTAGGCCTGCCCAGCCAGTCTGACCTTGCCACAACGCTCCATGATGCAGGCGAGACACCGGACCCTGCCGCGATCTACGCCGCATCCGAGACTATGCGCGAAGCCTTGGCCGATACATTCTCATCCGATGCAGCGGGTCTTTATGCTGCCAACACCGTCACCGCGCCCTACGATCCGGGGGCGGAACAGGCGGGCAAGCGCAGCCTGTCGAACGCCATGCTCTCGCTCATCACCCGTCGCGATGGCGGGGCTGCCGCACAGGCGCAATATGATGCAGCTGACAACATGACCCAACAGCTCAGCGCCTTGGCCAACCTCATCCGGGCGGGCAAAGGCACGGCTTCGCTGACAGCCTTCTACGACCAGTGGAAAGACGACCGGTTGGTGATGGACAAATGGTTCGGCCTGCAAGTGATGGAGGCCGCTCCTGAGGATGCCGCCGCCACCGCGGAAGCCCTCACCCGGCATCCTGACTTCAACCACAAAAACCCCAACCGTTTCCGCGCGGTCTTTGGCGCGCTGGTCATGCATCATGCAGGCTTCCATCACGCCAGCGGTGCCGCCTACACGCTATTGGCCGATTGGCTGATCACCCTTGATCCGCTCAACCCGCAAACCACGGCGCGGATGTGCAGCGCCTTCCAGACATGGAAACGCTATGACGCCCACCGCCAGCGCATGATCCTGGCGCAGGTGGACCGCATCCTTGCCACCCCGAACCTCAGCCGCGACACGACAGAGATGCTGACCCGCATTAGAGGGGCCTGAGCCATGGAAGAGGAAGAAGTAAAAAGGCTCAAGTTGGAGTTAGCTAAATCAAACCATGAGCGGCTTGATAGGTTTATCTCAGAAAAAGCTGCCACAGTAGATGAAAAATCTTCTGCGGCGATCAAGTCAGTTTTTCTCTTGAACGGTGGTGCAAGTGCTGCAGTACTTGCTTTCGCTTCTGCATCGTTAACTAGTTCTTCAAAGCTCGCTCACACTTCTTTTGAAAGCCTCCTCTATTTTTCGGTAGGCCTAGTATTTGCTGTATTATGTGCCAGCTTTGCTTATCTGACCGAATACGGCTATATGTGCAATGGACACTTTAAAGAACGAAAATGGGAGCATCCATTTTTTACCGACAATCGCAAGTCAACTTTTTGGAAGTGGTTTGGCATCCTGTTCCATATCTTAGCTGTTCTTAGCCTAGTTATCTCTATTTCCTTATTTTTGTTCGGTGTTTGGTACATCAAAGACCAAGCACTAGAAATACTTGATCAAAATGGGGTAGCAGTAAAATGAAACATGTCTGCCTGATCACCGGTGCCTCGGCGGGCATCGGTGCCGCCTGCGCCCGCCTTGCCGCCCAGCGCGGTTATGATCTGGCGCTGACCTATAATTCCGATCCCAAAGGGGCCGAAGACGTGGCGCGAGCCGCGGATGAGGCCGGCGCGAAAACCCATATCATTCAATGCGATGTGGCCGATCCCGCCGCGATCGAGGCAATGTTTGCCGAAACCGACAGCCATTTTGGCCGCCTTGACGCGCTCATTAACAACGCGGGTATCGTCGATCAGGCCGCCCGCGTCACGCAGATGTCCCACGCCCGTCTGGCCCGCATGTTCGACGTGAACGTCATCGGGGCCATTCAGGTGGCACAGGGCGCTGTCAGCCGGATGGAGACCGCAGGCAAAGGCGTCATCATCAACATTTCCTCTGCTGCCGCCCGCCTCGGGTCTGCGGGTCAATACGTCGATTACGCCGCCTCCAAAGCGGCCATTGACACCTTTACCAAAGGGCTGTCCGACGAAGTGGCCGGCAAAGGCATCCGCGTCATGGGGGTGGCACCGGGGCTGATCGATACGGACATCCACGCCAAAGGCGGCGATCCCGACCGCGCTGCACGACTGGCGCATATGGTGCCGATGGGGCGTACCGGATCAGCGGATGAAGTCGCCAAGGCGGTGCTGTGGCTCATGTCAGACGAGGCTTCTTATATCACCGGATCGACCCTTAACGTCACTGGCGGCAGATGAGCGATAGCTTCAGCTATCACGCAGAGGGGCGCAAATGGGGCACGGGGCTGACGGTGCTGGGCATTTGGCTCGCGCTGCTGGGCATTTGGCTGGGACTTGAGGCACATCCGCTGATCGTCCTCTTTCTGGGGCTCTTCACCCTGCCCGCCTGCTCGGACTTTCTGCACAATCCGGTGAGCGGCCTGACCCTCACCCCCGACACTCTCACTTGGCACAGTGGCAAACGCCGCGCTGCCGTTTCACTGGACGAGATCGATACCGTGCACCTGGACACGCGGCTCGACTTCTCGGTCAAGGCGACGCTGGTGCTGCATACCGGTGCCAAAATCCGCCTGCCCTTTGAATGCACCCCGCCACATCAGCAATTTGAAGATACCCTGAATGCCCGCGGCCTGAAAACCCGCCGCACGCATTTTCAACTGATGCAATAGTCATTTAATTTAGGGACTTAAGGTCGCCCTTTGGGCCGTGTCGCGTTGATGGGCTTGCAGTAGGTCTGCCGCTTGAGCCACCTTGCCATATCGCGCCGTTTTGCGCTGGAATGCATCGGCCCCCAGTCCGCCGTGACGCCCTGTCCCCTGCGGCCCTTGTAGCCGTGAATCACCCCATCGCGGGGCACCGTATGCGCCATGATGCGCACCGCGCAGCTGAGGTTCGCGGCCCCGTTTTTAAGCGCCTCGCCCGTGCCCACGTTGCACTTGTACCCCCGCGCCGTGCTCGGCAGAATTTGCAGCAGCCCATACCATTTGCCACCGCCGCCCACGGCCCAGGGTTTGTAGGTGCTTTCATGCTTTGCCAGAGCGGACAGAAAGCCAACCCAGAAGGCCCGTCTTTCGGCATCATCGGCTTGCGGGTATTTCGGGCACCAATCGGTCACATCCGCGGGCACCAGATTGACCAAGGGCTGGCCATGGTCCTTGAGCGCTGCGAGGGCCGCACGGGTCCAGAGCGCATGGCCGCTCATGTGCTGCCATCTTGTGCGGGGCAAATTGCCACGTCGTGCCGGTGGGCGGAGGGCTGTGGTGAAGACAGCTTGCGCTGCATTGATCCGCGCTTCTCCGGTGCCCAGCGCTGCGGGGGCTTCCGACGTGCCACCAGCTTGCACCGTGTCGAGGGAAACAGCACGGGGCTGCGGCCGCAGAGGTTCCTCTGCATGCAGCCCAGAGCCAGCCCAAACCACTGACAGACCACAAAAAAGAGCCAGAATTTTCATCGACAGATTATGCAAACGAGTAGACCCGTTTTGCAAGTGTTTCGGCTTTCTTCCGCCAATCCAAGAAACAATGGTGACACGCGCCCCCATCCGTTCTCGCATCTATAACAGTATCCCCTTTATCGTTAACCATTGCGGCAATCACGCCCACTAGTTGTATTTTGAACGCGATATCTTCTTGGCGCTGCCACGCTTCGGCCCAATTGCGCAGACATATCTGAGCCTGGAAATCGAGCTGGGATCAAATTGCATGACATTGCTAGGCGCCTTCATTCAAAAGCACATTCTGCCCTTTGCCACGGGTCAAGGCGCCCCTGTCAGCGCCGAACAAGATACAATGCCGCCCCCTGAACCGCTGATCCGCCGCCGTGCGCCGCGCACGGTGATGCAAAACCTGCCGCAGGACGTTCTGCACATCGCCTGCCCCGATCCCACTGCCGAAGAAGCGATGCGCGACAAATATTTGAATGCGGCGCAGCATCTGGTCCGGCAAGAGCGGTGGGACGAATTGATCTCGGCCATCGAGGTCGCAGATGCCAAGCACCACATGACGCCCGGCACCATGCCAATTGCCGAGCTGATGTCATTCGGCGCACGTGCCGATGTAATCTACGCCGCCGAACATGCGCTGATGGATGGCCGCCCGGCCAAAGGCGCACCGATCCTCGCCGGGATCGAAGCGCTGGAACATGTTCTGGTCGAGTATCCTACCTCTTATGTGGTGGCCTGTGTCGTTGCACAGGCACATATGGATATCGCATGGGCCTGGCGCGGTACCGGATGGGACATTGAAATCCCGGGCCCGAATCGTGAAGCCTTCACCGCCCATTTCGACCGCGCTGTCGAGATTCTGGCCCCGTTCCAAAGCAATGACATAGGCTCCGCCCTTTTGGCCGCGACCGGTTGCGCCCTACTTGGCGGTGCTGCTGACAGCAAAAAGAAAATTGCCGACCGCTATGAAGCATTGATCGACCTGAACCCTGCTAATCCCCGCCCAATGCGGGCGATGGGCAACCATCTGCTGCCGCGCTGGTACGGCTCTTACGAAGCGCTCGAGCTTGAAGCGCGGCGCACCGCGTCCCGTACCCAGCCCATTTGGGGTGCAGGCGGCTATACCTGGGTGCAATTCGATGCAATCTCATGTGATGACGAAGCCTGCGCCCGGCTTGATCTGGGCTTCTTTGTTGAAGGTCTGCGGGATATTCTGAACCGCCGTCCCGATGCCTATACGGCAAACCTGCTGGCCGCCTATTGCTCCAATTCCATCGGTCAAAGCTTTTCCGGCAATGATCAGGCCGATCAGGTCCGCAGCCAGATCGCCAACTGCGCCCAGTGGATCGTGCGTGAGCATCTGACGGAATTGCACCCAATGATCTGGGCCCATGCAGCGCGCGGGTTCGACAACAATCTGCGCATCCATTCGCCAAGCCGCTTTGCGGCATCCGGGCGCGACGATGCCATGCGGATCATCACCTCGATGTTCAGCAGCGAAATCGCCGCAGGCAAGCGCATTGTCTTTACCGATGCAGGCCCGGTCGCTCAGGCCTGAGTCTGCTTCAGATCGCCCTGCCCCGGCGTCAACATAGGCGTTGAACATAGCGTGTGCATGCGTGATAGAGGAGCGTGGCCGGCAGCAGTCGTGTTGCGCTGCTTTACCCCCTACGCTTTTCATGGTGCCCGCCTGAAAAGGGCAATCTGATAGGACCCCATGGAAAACGGAAGCCCCGCAACCAGAGCCATTGATCCGCACCCGGTACAATGGTGCAAGCGCATCCTGCTCGTTCTGCTTGGGCCGATCTATTTCCTGCTTGTAGGTTTTGTTCCCCTCCTCTGTGCCCGCCGTCCCGGCTTTCGCGGATGGTACTGGCGGCTGGTCAAGCGCGCCTGCTCGCGGCTGTTGTGGCTGCTGAGCGTGCGGGCCGAGATGTCGGACGCCGATAAGGCCAGCCTTGCCGCAGATACTGGCAGCATCATCGTGATCAATCATCGCAGCCATCTGGACGGCTTTGCACTGATGCATGTCGTGCCGGATGAAAAGTGGTTCACCTTTGCGGCCAAGAAAGAACTTTGCGATGCGCGCTTGCTCAGCACCGGGTTTACCGGCGCGGGGCTGGTGCCGATCAACCGCGCCTCGGGCAAGGACGCTATGGCCACCCTGACGCAAGCCGTCCGCGACATGCCCGATCGCCGGTCGGTTGTGCTGTTTCCTGAAGGCACGCGCACCAAGACCGAAAGCCTTGGCGCGTTCAAAGCGGGCGCAGTCGTGGTCGCCCGCGAAACCGGGCGGCACATCCTGCCCATCGTCATTCACGACAGCGACCGATTGCTGCCACGGGACAGGTTTATGCCGAAAAGTGGCACGATCCGGATCGAAGTGCTTGCCCCGTTTCACTGCGACCCAAACGCCCCCGTTGAACACGACGTGCAGCGGTTGCGTGACGCGATGATTGCGGTTTTCGAGGGCTGTTAGACCTTTACCACCCTCTGTCGTTGTCAGGCCGTTATTCTGCCGTCAAAAACGTAGACACCTGCCGCCCGATTTCGCCGTTGCCAACGCTTTGATAATCAAGCTTCAGCCCACCTTCCGACAATGTCCGGTCAAACTGCTGGATTTCGTATCCCCCTTCGGCGGTCACAAACAGCGAATAGACCGTCATGGTATCGCCCAAAATCCGTGCCCATACGTATGGTTCGCCCTTCATCGGATCCAGCGGTACTTCTTTGCCAAAGACATTGCGCTGCATTTCGGCGCTGAACACCTGATCGCGCTCGGAAGGGGCGAAATCAATGGAATAGCTTTTGACATTCGAGGTGCCGTCAGCGCGACGGGTTGCGGTGGTCCAAGCTACGGTAAAGCCCTTCTTTCCTTCGGTGATTTGCACAGACATATCCCGCATCACAGGCGTGCCTTCATTGCCGATGATTTCGGCAGATCCGGTGTATTTCCCCACAAAATCGCTGATGTCGGCGGCCATCGCTCCTAGGCTGAGGGTGGCCCACAGGCCCAAGGCCGCAGTCAATCGTCCTGTCCATCGGGTTCCGGTCTGCATCTCTACGCGCTCCACATTGGCTGGGACTCGCCGGATGCTGTCGCTGTCATACCGGCAAGGACAACGGTAGGCTGTTTTGCAAGCGATGTTAAGCGGTTCCATCTGACGCGTGCGTGAACAATTGGCGGTTTTCCCACGCAGCACGATACGATCGGCGGCTTCACGCTCTTGCAGCACACCGCCCCCTGTCCTAAACCTCGGCCCAAGACACCCGCGCAGGAGCCGCCCCATGCTTGATCTGACTTATGAGACACCGAAACCCCGCGTGATTGCTGGCGCTCAGCACGATTGGGAGCTGGTCATCGGCATGGAGGTCCATGCGCAGGTCTCCTCGAATGCCAAGCTCTTTTCAGGCGCTTCCACCCAATTCGGCGCGGAACCCAACAGCAATGTCGCCTTTGTGGACGCCGCCATGCCCGGCATGCTGCCCGTCATCAACGAATACTGCGTCGAACAAGCGGTGCGCACGGGGCTTGGCCTGAAGGCCGAGATCAACCTTAAATCCGCCTTTGACCGTAAGAACTACTTCTACCCCGACCTGCCGCAGGGCTATCAGATCAGCCAGCTTTATCACCCCATCGTGGGCGAAGGCGAAGTGCTGGTGGAAATGGGCGACGGCACCGCACGCCTGGTCCGCATAGAACGCATCCACATGGAACAGGACGCAGGCAAAAGCATTCACGACATGGACCCCAATATGTCCTTCGTCGACCTGAACCGCACCGGTGTCTGCCTGATGGAGATTGTCAGCCGCCCTGACATTCGTGGCCCCGAAGAGGCCGCCGCCTATCTTGCAAAACTACGCCAGATCCTGCGCTATCTCGGCACCTGCAATGGCGACATGCAGTCCGGTGCCATGCGCGCCGATGTGAACGTGTCGATCTGCCGTGTCGGTCAGTACGAGAAATACGTCGAGACTCAGGATTTCGCTCACCTCGGCACGCGGTGCGAGATCAAGAACATGAACTCCATGCGCTTCATCCAGCAAGCGATCGAGGTCGAGGCGAAACGCCAGATCGCCATCGTTGAGGGCGGCGGCGAGGTCGTGCAGGAAACCCGCCTGTTCGACCCCGACAAACAGGAAACCCGCTCCATGCGCTCCAAGGAAGAAGCGCATGATTATCGGTATTTCCCCGACCCCGACCTGCTGCCGTTGGAGATAGAACAGGCTTGGGTTGACGAAATCGCCGCTAATCTGCCCGAACTGCCGGACGCCAAGAAAGCGCGATTTATCGCGGATTTTGGCCTGTCGGACTATGATGCCTCGGTGCTCACAGCCGATCTGGACAGTGCCGGATATTTTGAAGCCGCCGCCAAAGGCCGCGATGGCAAAGCCTCTGCCAACTGGGTGATCAACGAATTGTTCGGCCGTCTGAAGAAGGACGAAAAGGACATTTCCGAAAGTCCCGTCAGCCCCGAGCACCTTGGTGCCATCGTGGACCTGATCGCCTCTGATGCGATCTCTGGCAAAATTGCCAAGGACGTCTTCGAGATCAGCTACACCACAGGCCGCGACCCGGCCGAGATCGTCGAGACCGAAGGCATGAAACAGGTGACCGACACCGGTGCCATCGAAGCTGCGGTGGACGAGATTATCGCCGCCAACCCCGATCAGGTTGCCAAGGCGCAGGCCAACCCCAAGCTGGCAGGCTGGTTTGTCGGTCAGGTGATGAAAGCGACGGGCGGCAAGGCCAACCCCAAAGCGGTGAACCAGATTGTTGCAAAGAAGCTCGGCGCGTAAGCGTCCGCTATTTTGCTTTGATCATGGCGAGGCAGCGTATCCGCAGGATGCGCCCTCGCGCCCCTCTCAGAACAAGCGCGCCACGCGCCACTAGCCTAAAGGCCCTACCGACATGCAAATGCCCTTCCGCTCCAGCCTCATGACCGTGAAACCGGAATGGATCGACATCAACGGCCACCTCAACATGGCTTACTACAACGTGCTCTTCGATTCCTCGGTGGACGAACTCTACCCGCATATCGGCTTTGGCGAGGCCTATATCGCGGCAACAGGCTGCACCACATATGTCGCTGAATGGCACATCCGCTACCTGCGCGAACTGCACGAGGGCAACGAGGTCTACGCGCTGTTCTATCTGGTAGGTTTTGACGAGAAACGCTTTCACAGCTATTCGGAATTGTATCACAAAGACGGCTGGCTTGCCGCGACAGCAGAAGGCCTGACCCTGCATGTCGACCAGTCCGGGCCGAAAGTCGCACCCATGCCACAGAATATTCAAGACGCGCTGGGAGCCTACAAATCGGCGCAGATCGAGATGCCGGATGCCGCGAATATCGGGCGTAGGGTCGGGTTGAAGCGCTGACGCACAGCCATCCGCATTTAGCTGGTTTGCGCCTGCACACGCGGTGCAGATCCGGTCGACAGTATGCGACAATTCACCCTGCTCGGACCTATCACCCCGTTCCCTTTCGCAAAGTCATGCGCTAGAACGCCCTCGACCCAGAAGCCGGAACATCCACATGCCCCGTTACGAATATAAAGTCGTCCCTGCCCCGCAAAAGGGCCTTAAAGGAAAAGGTGTCAAAGGGGCTGAGGCGCGGTTTGCGCATGCTTTGCAGGAACTGATGAACGGGCTGGCGGGCTATGGCTGGGAATACCAGCGCGCAGAAACCCTGCCCTCTTTGGAACGCTCCGGTCTGACCTCTACAACAACCGAATGGCGCAATGTGCTGGTTTTTCGCCGCCTGCGTGAACATGACGCAGAAATCTTTGCGCCCGAACTGCTGCCGCCGCCCGAGGCCGTTGGTGATGAACCCGGCACTGCGGGGTCCGAAACAGCCGAAACGAAGATCAATACACAGGAAGATATCGATGATGCGGACGGCGATGCCGAACCCGCAGCGGCAGAGAAAATCAACGCTACAGACTTTGACAACGGCGTAGAGGATACTGACGATGTCGAGGGTATCGGATCGACACTTGAAAAACTGGCGGCGACCAGAAAGACAGACAAAACAACTGATTAAGGCGTGACCTTAAACGTCTAGATCAAGAGCCAAGGCGTGAATACGTCCCATCAGCTCTGGTCCGATCGCGCCATGCACCGCGCGGTGTCGCGCCAATCGGTTCATGCCCTTGAAAGCCTCCGCACGCAGTCGCACATTGAAATGGCTTTCGCCACCTTCCTGAAATCCCGCATGACCCCGGTGGCTTTCGCTGTCATCCACCACCTCGATCTCTCTCGGAGCCAGCGCTGCCCGCAGCCGCGCCTCAATCTCTTCTGCTTTCGACATATTTTTTCGCCCCGCCCCCTTCTATCTCGCCCCACAGCGTCTAAACTCACCTGCCTGAGTCGGAAAGGTCTAACCCATGAGCAAATCTGATCCCTTCGGTTTCGATATGTCCGTATCGTCTTCGAAAAAGAAAAACCCCCGTGGTCGTCGCGGCATGTCCGGCGCGTCCGAGACATCAACACGGGTCTGTGACCATGACGGCTGTGAAGAGGCAGGCAAGTACCGCGCGCCCAAGGCACCCGATGTACTCGACGATTATTTCTGGTTCTGCCAGCAGCATGTGCGTGAATATAACCTCAAGTGGAATTTCTTTGACGGCACTACCGAAGCCGAGATGAATGCGCAGTTGTCCGAGGATAAAGTGTGGGAGCGCAAGACCAAGCCGCTGGGTGATCCTGAAGCGCGGGCCTGGGCACGGCTGGGGATCGAAGACCCGCATCAGGTGCTTGGCAAAAACGCCACCCAGAACCCCGGCAAGGGGCCGCAAGCGGGCAAGCGCCTGCCCCCCACCGAGCGCCGCGCGGTCGAAATTCTGGAGGTCAAGGATAACATGACCAAGCCCGAGATCCGCAAGGCTTACAAGTCGCTGATCAAGGTGCTGCACCCCGATATGAATGGCGGCGACCGCAGTCAGGAAGACCAGTTGAACCTCGTCATGTGGGCCTGGGACCAGATCAAGGGCAGCCGCAGCTTCAAGGATTGATGCGCTGGATGAAAACGCCAGGGCAAGGTGGGCACGATGGACTATCCCTATGATCTTGGGGCATTTTCGCGAAAAGTGACCAGCGGGAACGCTGAGGCGCAGATGTGGTTTGATCGCGGGCTGAACTGGCTTTACGGATTCAACCACAAGGAAGCCATTGCCTGTTTCAAACGCGCCGCCGCTGCCGATCCTGCTTGCGCTATGGCCCATTGGGGCCATGCCTATGCGGCAGGTCCAAACTACAACATGCCTTGGGTACTCTACGATTCCAAAGGCCTCGGCGAGGCCTTGTCCGAGGCCTATGATGCCACCCAAGCGGCCCTTGCGCTGATAGACAAGACGTCAGCGCCGGAAGCCGCGCTGATCACAGCGCTTACCGTCCGCTATCCCCAGCGCGTTCCGGTTGAAGATATGGCCCCGTGGGATCACGCTTTTGCAGATGCCATGCGCGACCTCACAACCGCCCACCCCGATGACGCCGACATCGCCACCCTATTTGTCGATGCGCTGATGAACCTCACACCTTGGGCGATGTGGGATTTGCCCTCGGGCCAGGTCGCCAGCGGAGCCGCCACCCAGGAAGCCCGCGCAACGCTGGAACGGCACATGGACCTGCCCGGCGGCATGAGTCACCCCGGTTTGCTGCATCTCTACGTCCATCTGATGGAGATGTCGCCGTTTCCGGAAAAAGCCCTCAAGGCGGGCGACGTTCTACGAACACTCGTGCCGGATGCGGGCCATCTGGTGCATATGCCCAGCCATATTGACGTCCTTTGCGGGCACTACGAAAATGTCGTGCGCTGGAACGAACGCGCCATCACGGCGGACTTGAAGTACTATGAGGCCGAGGGCGCCTTCAACATCTACACCGGCTACCGCCAGCACAATTACCACTTCGTGATCTACGGCGCGTTGTTTCTGGGCCAGTTTGAACCTGCCATCCGTGCGGTGCGCGGCATGGATGCGACCACGCCTGATGCCATGCTCGAAATCAAATCCCCCCCGATGGCTGATTTTTTCGAGGCCTATCTCAGCATGGAGCCGCATGTGCTGATCCGTTTCGGCATGTGGGAAGAGATCCTCGAGATGCCACTGCCCGAGAACATCGAAATCCGCTGCACCAAAGTCGCCATGATCGAATACGCCAAGGCGCTGGCCCTCTCCGCATTGGGTCGCGTGCCGGAGGCGGAGGCACAATATGCTGTCTTCGCTGATGCCAAAGCACGCGTGCCCGACAGCCGCCTGTTGCATAATGTCCGCGTTGTCGATTTGCTGGAGATTGCAACCGCGATGCTGGATGGCGAACTGGCTTACCGCAAGGGCGACTATGGCACGGCCTTTGCCCGCCTGCGTGATGCTGTCGCACTGGATGATGCCCTGCCCTATGATGAACCCTGGGGCTGGATGCAGCCGACGCGCCATGCGCTTGGCGCGCTGCTTTTTGAACAAGGCCATCACTTTGAGGCCGAGAAAGTGTTCCGGCAGGACTTGGGTCTTGAGCCGGGTTTACCCCGCGCCTGCCAACACCCTGATAACGTTTGGGCGTTGCGCGGCCTTTATGACTGTCTGATCGCGCAGGGCAAAACAACTGATGCCCCTCATATCAAGCTGCGCCTTGATCTGGCAGAGGCCCGCGCCGACCGCCCCATAAAAGCGGCCTGTGGCTGCGCACAGGTTGCCATGAAATCGGGCCGCGCCATATAACTGGGCGTAACGGGGAATAAACCCACGGGCCCGCCCTTGCAGGGCCGGACGAATTGTAGCACCACTGGGCGGACTTTAGTCTCCTCACCGGAGCATGAATGAAAGGACGACCCTATGGCCGACGGCGCGCTGGATATTGACACACACCCGACGAAAGAAATCAGCGTGCGCGAGGTCTTTGGCATCGACACGGATATGGTCGTCAAAGGCTTCGAGCAGCGCACAGATCGTGTGCCGGAGATGGACAGCACCTACAAGTTTGATCCCGACACCACACTGGCGATCCTTGCGGGATTTAGCCACAACCGACGCGTTATGATCCAGGGCTATCACGGTACGGGTAAATCGACCCACATCGAACAGGTGGCATCGCTGTTGAACTGGCCCTGTGTGCGCGTCAACCTCGACAGCCACATCAGCCGGATCGACCTGATTGGGAAGGACGCGATCAAGCTGAAAGACGGTGTGCAGGTCACGGAATTCCAGGAGGGCATCCTGCCCTGGGCGCTGCGCAACCCCACGGCAATCGTGTTCGACGAATATGATGCGGGCCGCGCCGATGTGATGTTTGTCATCCAGCGTGTGCTGGAAGTGGACGGCAAGCTGACGCTTCTCGATCAGAACCAGGTGATCGAACCGCACCCCCACTTCCGCATTTTCGCCACCGCCAACACCGTGGGTCTGGGCGACACGACGGGGCTTTATCACGGCACCCAGCAGATCAACCAGGGCCAGATGGACCGCTGGTCGCTGGTGGCCACGCTGAACTATCTCAGCATTGATGCCGAAACCTCGATCGTTCTGTCCAAGAACCCGCATTACAACACCGAGAAGGGCCGCAAGACGGTCAAGCAGATGGTGACGGTCGCGGACCTGACGCGCACAGCCTTCATGAATGGCGAATTGTCGACCGTGATGAGCCCCCGCACCGTGATTGCATGGGCCCAAAACGCCGAGATTTTCCGCAACGTCGGCTACGCCTTCCGCCTGTCGTTCCTGAACAAGTGCGATGAATTGGAGCGCCAAACGGTTGCCGAATTCTATCAGCGTCTGTTTGACGAGGAACTGCCTGAGTCAGCGGCAAGTGTAAGCATGGGCTAAGGGCGCAAATTTCTGACAGAGAAATTTGGCAAAACCTTTGAAAGGTTTTGAACCAGCACCGGGGGAAGACTGAGTTGAGCAAACCATCCGACAATCCCGCAGATGCGTTCAAGAAAGCCTTGGCCGAGGCCTCCAAGGTCATGGCCAACGATCCCGAATTGAACGTCAGCTATTCCGTCGATCCTTCGGGACTGTCCGGCGACAGCATGCGGCTGCCGCAGGTGTCGCGCCGCATGACCCGCGAAGAGGTGCTGATGGCACGCGGCACAGCCGATGCATTGGCTCTGAACCGGCGCTATCACAACGGCCAGACCCACGCCCGCTATCAGCCGCAGGGCGAGATGGCCCGCGATCTTTATGAGGCGATGGAAACCGCCCGCTGCGAGGCGGTTGGCGCGCGAGACATGCCGGGTACCGCCACGAATATTGACGTCAAGATCAAGCACGAAGCCCTGCGCAAGGGCTATGATCAGGCCAAACAGGCCAGCGATGTGCCGCTGGCAACTGCAGCTGGCTATCTGGTGCGCCATCTTGCCACGGGCCGCGATCTGCCTGCGGGTGCCGAAAACGCGATGGAGTTGTGGCGCGGCTTTATCGAAGATCAGGCCGGAGGCACGCTGGACGACATGAACGAGATCCTTGACGATCAATCGGCCTTTGCCCGTTTTGCGCGGCAAATGATCACCGATCTGGGCTATGGCGATCAGTTGGGCGATGACCCCGATGCGCTGGATGAGGATATGGAGGACGATGCCGAAGAAGGCGCTGAGGAGGAGCAAGACCCCGATAGCACCGGCGAGGATGATCAGGACGAGGATGATGCCGAAGGCTCTGCCGAGCAGTCCCAAGAAGACCAGCAGGACAGCGCCGAGGCGCAGGTCAGCATGGACGACATGGCGGAGCAGGAACTGGGCGACGAGGCAGAAATGCCCGAAGGCGACGCCCCGATGGAGCCACCTGCCCCGCAGCCTGTCTCGGACGCCGACCCCAATTACTTGGTCTATCAGGACACACATGACGAGGTTATCGGTGCCGAAGACCTCGCCGATGCGGTCGAATTAGAACGCTTGCGCGCCTATCTCGATCAGCAGTTGGAGCCTTTGAAGGGCGCGGTCAGCCGTCTTGCGAACAAGTTGCAGCGCCGTTTGCAGGCACAGCAGAACCGCTCCTGGGAATTCGATCTGGAAGAAGGCACGCTGGATGCGGGCCGTCTGGCGCGGGTTGTTGCCAACCCCACCACGCCGCTGTCGTTCAAACAGGAAAAAGACACCGAGTTCCGCGACACCTGTGTGACGCTTTTGCTGGATAACTCCGGTTCCATGCGCGGGCGCCCCATCTCCATTGCCGCGATCTGTGCCGACGTACTGGCCCGCACGCTGGAACGGTGCAACGTCAAGGTCGAGATTCTTGGCTTTACCACCCGCGCCTGGAAAGGCGGACAGGCCCGCGAGGCCTGGCTGAACGAAGGCCGCCCGGTGCAGCCCGGTCGCCTGAACGATCTGCGCCACATCATCTATAAATCCGCCGACGCGCCTTGGCGGCGGACCCGTGATAATCTGGGTCTGATGATGAAAGAGGGTCTGCTGAAAGAAAACATCGACGGTGAGGCGCTGGAATGGGCGCACCGCCGCATGATGGCCCGGCACGAAGCGCGCAAGATCCTGATGGTGATCAGCGATGGTGCGCCGGTGGACGATTCCACCCTGTCGGTGAACCCTGCCAACTACTTGGAAAAGCACCTGCGTGACGTGATCGCGATGGTCGAAAAGCGCCGCGCGGTGGAACTGCTGGCCATCGGTATCGGGCACGATGTGACACGCTATTACGATCGTGCCGTGACGATCACTGATGTGGATCAACTGGCCGGGGCGATGACCGAACAGCTTGCAGCGCTATTCGACAGCGACCCACGGGCACGGGCGCGCGTCATGGGCATGCGTCGCGCAGGCTGACGGGACGGTGTCGGGTATTTGAAAAAGGGTGAAGGTGTTGGCGATGTTCCAGAGTTTCGAGGTAACCGCGAGGCCGGAACAGGGGCCGCCCCGCCTGCAAGCGCTGCGTACTGAATTGGCCGCAGAAGGATTAGACGGTTTTCTGATCCCCCGTGCAGATGCCTATCAAGGTGAATATGTGGCACCCCATGACGATCGGTTGGCGTGGCTTACAGGCTTTACCGGTTCGGCCGGATTTTGCTGTGCTTTGCGGGATGTATCGGGCGTGTTCATCGACGGGCGATACCGCACGCAAGTCAAAGCGCAAGTGGCGGCCGAATTTACGCCGGTGCCGTGGCCCGAAATCTCGCTCGCCACTTGGCTGTCAGAGCAATTGCCGCAGGACGGCACCGTGGGGTTTGACCCGTGGTTGCACACACCCGGCCAGATTGCCCAGACCGAAGCCGCATTGGCAGGTAGCGGCGTGGTGCTGAAACGCTGCGCCAATCTTGTGGACCGCATCTGGACCGATCAACCGCCCGCGCCGATGGAACCTGTCAAGATCCATCCGCTGGAATTTGCCGGCGAAAGCCACGCCGCGAAACGCGGGCGTCTGGCCCAAGGATTGAAAGATGCAGGCGAGAAAGCCGCAGTAATCACCCTGCCCGACAGCCACAACTGGCTATTGAACATTCGGGGTGCCGATATTCCGCGCAATCCTGTGGTACACGGGTTTGCCGTGCTGCACGACACAGGTGCGGTTGATCTGTTCATGTCGCGCCCGAAACTCGCCCCTGTTGCCGAGCATCTAGGACCCGAAGTTTCCACCTATGAACCTGACCAGTTCCTCAGCTTTCTCGAGGGGCTCGAAGGTCCGGTCCGGCTGGACAAGCAAAGCGTTCCCGTGATCGTAGCCGACACGCTAGGGGACCGCGCGAGCTGGGGCGAGGATCCCTGCTCCCTGCCCAAGGCTTGCAAGAACGAGGCCGAGATTGCAGGCTCCGTTGAGGCGCATCTGCGCGACGGGGCCGCCTTGTGTGAACTGCTCGCCTGGCTGGACGCGCAGGCACCGGACACAGTGACGGAAACCCAGGTGGTCAGCAAACTCGAAGGCTTCCGGCGCACCAGTAACGCGCTGCAGGACATCAGTTTCGATACCATCGCAGGCAGCGGCCCGAATGGTGCGATCATGCATTACCGGGTTACGACCGAGACCGACAGCGTCTTGGAGGACGGCCAGCTCTTGGTGCTCGATTCCGGTGGGCAATACCTTGACGGCACCACCGATATCACCCGCACCGTGGCCATCGGTGCCCCGCCCGCAGAGGCCTGTGCTGCCTTTACCCGCGTGCTTGCGGGCATGATCGCCATGAGCCGCCTACGCTGGCCTGCCGGGCTCGCGGGAAGTCATATCGAAGCAGTGGGCCGGATGCCGCTATGGCTTGCAGGACAGGACTTTGACCACGGGCTGGGCCACGGGGTTGGTGCCTATCTGAGTGTGCACGAAGGGCCGCAACGGTTAAGCAGGATCAGCACGGTGCCCCTGCGCCCCGGCATGATCCTGAGCAACGAACCGGGCTATTACCGCGAAGGAGCTTTCGGCATCCGCATCGAGAACCTGCTTGTGGTGCGCGACGCGCCTGCGCTGCCCGGCGGCGACGATCACCGCGCCATGCTGCACTGGGAAACCCTCAGCTTTGCTCCCATCGACAAACGTCTGATTGATCCCGCCTTGCTGGACCCCGCTGCACGCGACTGGCTCAATACTTATCACGCCGAGGTGGCACGGAAGATCGGCCCACGGGTATCGCCCGCCACAAAACTGTGGTTGGATGCGGCAACTGAACCACTGTAGGTTCGGAACAGCGTATTCGAGGGAGAGCAGACAGATGGCTAGTCATATCAAGGTGGCGAAAGCGCCGGGCACATGGACCGTTCGCGCAGGCGGGGCCGTATTGGGCGAAAGCAGCAATGCGCTGGAATTGACCGAAGGGGATTACCCGCCGGTCATCTATTTCCCGCGCGGCGATATTGCGATGGCGTTTCTTGATGACAGTGACGAGACCAGTCATTGTCCGCACAAAGGCGATGCGCGATATTTTTCTGTGGTCACCAAGAGCCGGACACTTACGAATGCGGTGTGGTCTTATGAAGACCCGAAAGACGACGTGGCCGAGATCAAGGATCACCTTGCGTTCTATGCGATGGAAGAGATCACCGTCGAACAAATTTAGGCAGGTAAGCCTTGGCGGCTGTCACTACATCGCAGTCACTAAAAAGCAAAAACCGGAGCCAACTGGCCCCGGTTTTTTCGTTATCGTCACCTGCTGACGGATCCGCAGGGTGCCTCAGGCGATTTCGCCGCGCGCATCCACCGGATCCACAGCCTCGGAAGCAGCCACTACCGGATCCACGGCGATCTCTGGCTCAGCAACCGGAATGACAGGCTCCACAACCGGCTCTACCGGAAGCGGCACTGCCTCGGCGAAGATCGGGTTGCCCAGCCATGCCCGGTCGGCCGACAATGCTGCGGTATCGGTGTTTTGCAGGATCGCCATCACCTGACCGTCATAGACGACTTCGGTTTCGTTTGCGTTGTCGCCGGCACGGATCACCAGATTATCCAGGTTCAATGAAGCAACTTCACCTGCGCCGTCACGCAGCAACAGCACGTCGTCGGCTGGATCAAAGTCAGTCACGGTGACCGCGTCCTGCCCCGCCAGCCCAAGGCCAACCACGCTGATGCTGTCATCGCCTGCGCCACCGGTGATCACGTCGCCATCATTGCCGGTGATTGTGTCGTTGTTGATCCCGCCATCCAGCGTATCGGCGGCGCTATCGGTTGAGCCAAGCGGCACGTTGTTGAGGCTGTCGTCATAGCCTGTGATGACATCGCGCCCGTCCTCGCCATTGGCGACATCAGCGCCGTCGCCGGTCTGCAAGACATCATTATCGTCGCCGCCGTTCAGCGTGTCATCGCCGTCACCGCCCAAAAGAGCGTCGATGCCGCGTCCACCGTTCAGCACGTCATTGCCCGGATCGCCGCGCATGACATCATTGCCGTCACCACCTTCAAGCGCGTCATCACCGCTGAGGCCCCAAAGCGTATCAGCACCTTCCTCGCCGAGCAGAGCATCATCATCCGCACCACCGATCAGGAAGTCATCACCCGTGCCGCCGCTTACCTTGTCGTTCGCACCAAAGCCGCGAATTTCGTCGTTGCCGTCGCCACCTGTGATCGCATCAGCGCCACCTGTGCCGGCAAGCGTATCATCGCCCGCTGTGCCATCAATCTCGGTAACTGGTGGCTCGCCCTCGATGTTTCCGAACCATGATGTGTCAGCCAGCAAGTCCGCCGCGCTGGTATTCTGCAATACGGCGATCAGGGTCTCTTCGAAAAAGACGTTCGTATCGGCTCCATTTGCATCCTGCACGATACTGATGCGCGGGTCATCCGCCTCAACAGTGGCATCAGGTCCGACGCTGGAGGCCATCAGCAGCACGTCTTCGGCTGGGTCAAAATCAGTGACCACAACACCGCCACCGTTTTCTTGGTCAAAGCCGATGGTGCGGATCAGGTCCGCGCCTTCCCCACCGGTGATGATGTCGCCCAGATTTCCGGTGATCGTGTCATCACCCGTCCCGCCGTTCAGTTCATCGGCAAGCAGATCATCTTCGCCCGCCAGGATGCCGTCGGCCACCGGAAGACGGTATCCAGTGATGCGGTCATCGCCATTGCCACCAAAGACAGTGTCTGCGCCATTGCCCGTTTCAATCAGATCATTACCGGAGTTGCCCAGCAAAGCGTCATCGCCCGGCCCGCCCAAGAGCGCGTCATCCCCGTTGCCACCGCGCAGCACGTCGTCGCCGTTGTCGCCGCGCATCGTGTCGTCGCCGTTGCCGCCATTCATACGGTCGTCGCCGTTGCGGCCCCAAAGCGTGTCGTCGCCATTGTTGCCCTGCATGGAATCGTCACCATCCCCGCCGACGGCAAAGTCATCGCCCGGTCCGCCAAGGATCGTATCGTCGCCGCCATAGCCGCGCAGTTCGTCGTTGCCTTCCAGCCCGCTCATCAAATCGCCGCCGCCCGTGCCGATCAAATTATCCGCACCATCTGTTCCCTCAAAATCCTCAGGTGGTGTCTCGGTTACCGGCTGGTTGTCATCGTCATTGTCATCGTCGTCAAATATGGCAGCGATCAATCCGAGGCCCAGCAAGGGCAAAAGTACATAGGCGAGCATGGCAGCACGGCTCCTTTTTGAAATTTACTGTTTCCAGCATATCCCCTTGCCTTTGAAATGCCACAGTTTCTCGGGCCGATTTCATCACCATTGGTGCGCTATGCGAAACAGTACTATGGCGGCCGGGTGGATTGCACAGCCGGTGGCAACACATCCCACTACTACGAGTGTTCTTCGGCCGCCGTTGCAGCCAGAGCGCGATTATACGCTTTGAGCGCATCCACATGAAAAAGTGCACCCAGAAGCTCGGGTGGCGCATCAGCCACTAAGGTCACCACGGGGATATACCGCGCACCGCTGCTGTCGAAAATCGGCATCGCTTGTTCAAGTGTGGCAGCGCTGTCGATGTAGGTGCCGGCGTTGATCAATTCCCAACAGGTATCAGCGTCAGCGGCCCTCGGGTCATCCGACGCGCGCATGATCCGCGCCACGGTGAACATCCCCAACAGATAGGCCTGCGGACCCGCAGCCAAGTGGATGCCCCGCCGTTCGATCTGGGTAAGGAAAAAGCTGCGATCGACGATCCGGCTGGACAAAGCGGTGGACATCGAAACCGCCACCATTACTGCCAATCCCGTTTGCCAGTCGCCTGTCAGTTCGAACACAATCAAAGTGGTCGAAATCGGCGCGCCCAGTACGGCTGCGGCCACGGCCCCCATGCCCGCCAGTGCATAAAGCGAGGAGGAACCCGAGACATCCGGCAAGAAACCCGTGGCGATCAAGCCGAACCCGAGCCCCGTCAAAGCGCCGATCATCAGCGAGGGCGAAAACACACCGCCCCCCATGCGCCCACCCAGCGTGATCGCCACCGCAGCGACCTTGAGCACTGCAAAGATCACGGCCTCGTGCAGGACCAGTTCCCCGGTGAGGGCCAGCGAAACGGTCTCGTAACCAACGCCGATGATATGCGGGAATTGCAGCGCGATGACGCCCAGCAAAGCGCCTGCAACCGCAGGGCGCAACCAGCGCGGCCAGCCCGTGCGGTTTTGCAGATAATTACCGAAATCCTCTGCCCAGAAAATGCTGCGCATCAGGGCTACGGCCACCAGACCACAGGTCAGTCCCAGCAGCAAAAATGCAGGCAATTCGACGTAAAATTGCAAATCTCCGTAGGTCGGCAAGGTAAATTCGGTGACGCCGCCAAACTCGATGCGGTTGATCACGGTCCCCGCAACGCTGGCGATGACAATGGGGGCAAAAGCATGGACGGCAAAATGGCGCAGCACCACTTCAAGCGCGAAAAGCGCACCGGCGATGGGGGCGTTAAAGCTGGCCGAAACGCCCGCCGCCACTGCGCAGCCCAAGAGGTCACGCCCGGTAATGCCATCCGCATTAATCCGCTCGCAAACCCAGGTCGAGATCACTCCCGCCAGATGGACCACCGGTCCTTCACGTCCCGAAGACCCCCCCGTGCTGAGGGTGATCATGGAAGCCAGTGTCGAAGCGAGACCGGCTTTGGTTTCCACCCGACCATCGTGCAGCGCCGCACCTGTGATGACATCCGCCACCGACCGCGCACGCGCATCCGGCGTGAAATGGTTCAGGATCAAACCAACGGTCAGCCCGCCCAATGTCGGGATCAAAACGATCCAGTACCACTCCAACCCCGACAGGAAACTATGCAGCGTGTTGACGTCTTCGGTGCCGTACAGCGTGGATTGTAACCAGTTGATGCCTTTGCGAAAAAACAGGGCCGCGAAGCCTGCCGAAATACCAATCAAAAGCGCTATAAACCAAAAGGTAACCTTGCCCGGTCCCTTGTGGCGCAGCACCTGCCAACCGGTCTTGCACGAGGTCAGCGCAAGGGTCATTTGCTGGTTCACGAAAGAGGGGTGCGGATCGTTCATCTTATGCCCTCCCGCGGCGCGATCATCCCGCCAGTAGCGCCTCGGCGGCAGCGCGGGCGGCGTCTGTCACCTGATCCCCCGCCAGCATCCGCGCAACCTCGTCTACCCGTTCGCCAGCATCAAGAGGCACGACGGTTGAGGTCGTCATGCCCTTGCTCACTGATTTCTGCACCCGCCAGTGATGGCCACCAAGGGCTGCGACCTGCGGGGAATGGGTCACCACCAATACCTGACCATCTGTGGCCAATGCCTGTAGCCTGCGGCCCACCGCATCGGCAGTGGCCCCGCCTACGCCCCGGTCGATTTCATCGAATATCATTGTCAGTCCGGTTTGGCCTTTGGTCAGACAGACCTTGAGCGCCAGCAAGAAGCGGCTGAGCTCCCCGCCAGACGCGATCTTGCCCAGTGGACCTGCGGGCGCACCGGGGTTTGTCGCCACTGTAAAGCTGACCGCATCCCGGCCATCCGGGCCGGGTGTTTCGGGGGTGATCTGGGTCTGGAATACCGCGCGATCCATCTTGAGCGGAGCAAGCTCTGCAGAGACAGCCTGGTCCAGCTTGCCCGCCGCCTTTTGCCGTGCTGCCGTCAAAGCTTCTGCGGCCATATCGTAGTCGGCCTGCGCATCGCGCACCGCTTTTTCGAGCCCGGCCTGTGCAGCCTCGCCCGCATCCAGCGCTTCCAGCTTGCCGCGCAACACGCTTGCAAAACCGGCCAGATCATCGGGGGCTACATCGTGTTTGCGGGCCAAGGCGCGGATCGCAAAGAGCCTTTCTTCCGCCTCTTCCAATTCCAGCGGATTAAATGACATTTGGTCAATGGCATCCGCCACACCAGACAGGGCATCGTCCAACTCCACCATCGCGCGGCCAAGAGCGGCCATCGGTGCTTCCAACGCGCCTTCGGCCGCGCCTGCGGCCCCGTCCAGCCAGCGCAATGCATCACTCATATGACGCTCTGCGCCGTTCTGGCCCATCATCTCGTAAGCGTTAACCACATCGCCGCGTATTTTCTCCGCCGATTGCATCATCCGGCGCTTGGTATCAAGGCTGGCTTCCTCGCCCTCCTTCGGATCAAGCTTGTCCAACTCGGCGACCGCGTGGCGCAAAAAGTCTTCTTCGGCCTTGATCGCCTCCCGCTCGGCCGCTGCTGCTGCCGCCGCCTTGCGGGCGGCACCCAGCGCCGACCATGCGCTGCGCACTTTGGCCTGCGCTGCTGCATTCCCGGCGAATTCGTCCAGAATTGCGCGATGCCCCTTGGGATTCAGCAAGCCGCGATCATCATGCTGGCCGTGCAATTCCACCAGCGTATCCGATAGCGCGCGCAACACTTCGCCCGAACATCGGCGGTTATTAACCCATGCAGTCTTGCGACCGTCGGCGCTGTTCACCCGGCGCAGGATCAACTCGTCCTCGACGGGCAGACCGGCCTCTTCCAGCACTTGCCGTGCCGGATGATCGAGGGTCAAATCGAACCACGCCGTGACCTCGCCCTGTGCCGCACCCTGCCGCACCAGATCGGCCCGACCACGCCAGCCCAGCACAAACCCCAGCGAATCCAGAAGGATAGATTTGCCCGCCCCGGTTTCACCAGTCAGCACGTTCAGACCCGGCTGGAACCCGAGTTCCAACCGGTCAATGATCAGCATGTCAGAGATATCGAGCCCGCGCAGCATCAGATCAGCCTGTCGGGTGGGGCATTACCCCACCTGTTAAATCCACTCGCCCTTGATCGTCTGGCGGTAAAGAGCGGCCAGCCAATTGTCCTTGAAGAACGCAGGCTCCAGCCCCTGCCCGGTCAACAGCTTATAGCTGTCTTCGTACCATTCGGTGGATTGGAAGTTGTGCCCCAGAATGGCCCCGGCGGTCTGCGCCTCGCGTGTAAGGCCCAGTGACAGATAGCTTTCCACCAGACGGTGCAGCGCCTCTGCGGTATGGGTCGTAGTCTGGAAATCCTCGACCACCACACGAAAGCGGTTGATCGCGGCGGTATAGTGGTCCCGCCGCAAGTAGTAGCGCCCGATTTCCATCTCCTTGCCCGCCAGATGATCGAAGGCGAGATCGAACTTCAGAATGGAGGACTTCGCATATTCGCTGTCGGGATAGGTCTCGATCACGGTGCGCAGCGATTGCAACGCCTGAAAGGTCAGCCCCTGATCGCGGCCCACTTCGTCGATCTGGTCATAATAGCTTAACGCCAGAAGATATTGCGCATAAGCGGCATCGTCATCTTCGGGATAGAAATCAATGAACCGCTGCGCTGAAGAGCGGCTATTTTCATAGTCCTGATCGCGGTGATAGGCAAAGGCCTGCATGATCAACGCCCGGCGCGCCCAGTCGGAATAGGGATACAGACGTTCAATCTCGGCAAAGAAAAACGCCCCTTCGCCCGGCTGATCACGGGACAGTTCGTATTCGCCCCGCTCGAATATCTGTTCGGCGGAATATGTCTCAAGCGGGATGTCCTGAGGGTTAAAGAAGCTCCCCCCCACAAGACCTGCGTTTCTGTTGCCACCACAGGCCGCAAGGCCGGACAATACAAGCACGGTACAGATCATCCGTACGGCTGAACCCCTGTCGCTCATCCCTGAACCTCTTGCATCTATACACCTTTGGTCTTGGCGACCCTTTGTTGTGCTCTTGCTAGCACATTATTCTGCAATGCAAAACGCCGATTGCCCCGAATTTCGCAGGGTAGCGAAAATGCGGATGCAGGTCAGTGCCTGAATGCTTTGACAAGAAATTACTACGGCGGGGAGAGAGGATCAATGGGGCCCGAAGCGTATCATCAGAGCGCCGCAAAACGGGCCCTCAGGCAACTTCGGGAATTTCATCCCAGACGAGACCGTATCCCGGCAAACGCTGCGCCATGTCGCGGTCACATTCCACCATGCGCACCGCACCGGGCGTGGCAAAAAGCTTGCGCAGCAGCGTGTTAGTCAATGAATGACCCGCACGCACGCCCGTGTAATGCCCCAGAAGCGGCGCACCGGCCAATGCCAGATCACCCAATGCATCCAGCATCTTGTGGCGCACAGGCTCATCTGCATAGCGCAGACCACCGGGGCTGACGACTTTGTCACCGTCAAAGACCACGGCGTTTTCGCCGGAATTGCCGCCCAAGGCCAGACCATTGGCCTGCATCGCGTCCACGTCCGCCTTGCGGCAGAAAGTGCGGCTGTCTGAGAGTTCGCGCGCGAAGGAGCCGTTGTTCATCACCAAAGATTTGCTCTGACGGCCAATGGCTTCGTCCACGAAATCAATTTCGAAATCAATCCGCAACGTGTCAGAAGGTGCCAGCGTCGCTGATGCGTCGCCTTCCGATACTGTAACCGTTTCCAGCACTTCGAATGCCATGACAGGCGCGGGCAGCACGCGGATGCCGCGCTGCATGAAGCCGCGCACGAATGGCACGGCGGATCCGTCAAGGATTGGCACTTCGGGACCATCAAGTTCGATCAGCGCATTATGGATGCCACACCCTGCAAGGGCCGCCATCAGATGCTCTACCGTAGACACCGATAGGCCCGCCGCGTTTTCAAGCTTTGTGCACAAAGGCGAGCGGTTCACCGCATCCCATCGCGCAGGGATCATACGATCGCCTACCATAACGTCCGTGCGTTTGAACCAAATGCCATGGTGCACGCCTGCCGGGCGCACGGTTACCGTTGCTGGCAAGCCGGAATGCAGGCCTTTGCCGTCGAAACTGATCGGTGTTTTGATCGTAGTCTGCACTTTGTTAACCTCGGGTTCATAGATCGCTGTCTAGATTGAGTGTGATCTAGGACGCGGGGTGGTGACACTCAACTCAATCTTTGCAACCGACTGAAACATGGCTGTAACAAAACGGCGCGATCATGCCTGCCCGGCCCTAAGGGTATGTGCCAAAACGAAAAAAGGCCGCCCGAAGGCGACCTCTTTTGTCACAAATGTGACTGATTAATTTGCCTGACGGCGCAGGAATGCCGGAATTTCGATGCGATCCTGGTCGGCATCCTGCTCTGGCTTTTGCTGCGGTGCAGCAGCAACACGGGGCTGCGGCGCAGCTGCGGGCTGCTGCTGAACCGGTGGTTGCTGGCGCGCCGGGCGCTGCTGTGGCTGAGCTTGGGCCTCGCCTTCTGCATGGCCTGTCATACGGTTGATCAGGGAGTTGATCCCGAAACGAGGCTTGTCGCCACCGGCCTGACCACCTTCAGCCGCAGGCTGGCGCTGCTGCGCGGGCTGGGCCTGTGTCGGGCTGGTTTTCTGCGCAGCGGCACGCAAACGGGCCAACGCCTCTGGCGATGGCGTGCCTGGTGCCGGCGCACGTGGCGCGACATAGGCTTCGGGCTGCGCTTCAAGGTCTTCCTCACGGCGTGGCTCGAACGCTGCGACCTCGGGCTGGTATGCCGGTGGCGGCAGATCATCGGCGGCATCTGCGGTTTCTTCCTCCGCAAAGATATCCTCGGCCTGTTCCTGTGCGGCGGTGCGCTGCACATCCATATCTTCGAACAAGGTTGGCGCGTTTGTCTCTTCTTGCTGCGGTGCCGCTGTTGCGGCTGTTGCAGATACTGCGGCGGCTGCTGCAGGTGCTTCAAACGACTGCTGCGGCAAAGGCTGGCTCATGGAGCGACGCGGTACCGGCATTTCGGTGTTCACATCCATCGCATCGATGCCTGTGGCCACAACGCTGACGCGCATGAGACCACCAAGACCTTCGTCCAGTGTCGAACCAACGATGATGTTGGCCTCCGGGTCCACTTCCTCGCGGATGCGGTTGGCCGCTTCGTCCAGTTCGAACAGCGTCAGATCGGCACCGCCAGTGATGTTGATCAGAACACCCTTCGCGCCACGCAGGCTGATTTCGTCCAGCAGCGGGTTCGCAATGGCCTTCTCGGCGGCCTGAATGGCGCGATCTTCGCCCTCGGCCTCGCCTGTCCCCATCATCGCCTTGCCCATCTCGTCCATCACGGCGCGGACATCAGCAAAGTCGAGGTTGATCAGGCCCGGACGGACCATCAGGTCGGTCACGCCTTTGACACCTTGATAAAGCACGTCATCCGCCATGGAGAATGCTTCGGTGAAAGTTGTCTTTTCGTTTGCCAGACGGAACAGGTTCTGGTTCGGAATGATAATCAGCGTATCGACAACCTTTTGCAGCGATTCAACGCCGTCCTCGGCCTGACGCATGCGCTTGGCACCTTCAAACTGGAAGGGCTTGGTCACAACACCAACGGTCAAAACACCCAGCTCGCGGGCGGCTTGCGCGATGATTGGCGCGGCCCCTGTCCCGGTGCCGCCGCCCATGCCGGCAGTGATAAAGCACATATGCGCACCAGCCAGATGATCGACAATCTGTTCGATTGATTCTTCAGCAGCGGCGGCACCCACGGAAGCCCGCGCACCCGCGCCAAGACCTTCGGTTACCTTGATACCCAGCTGGACGCGGTTTTCCGACTTGGCCTGCTGGAGTGCCTGCGCATCCGTGTTCGCCACGACAAACTCGACGCCATCCAGTTGTTTTTCGATCATATTGTTGACCGCATTACCACCGGCACCACCCACACCGAAAACGGTGATCCGTGGCTTGAGGTCTTCCTGACCGGGCATCGAAAGATTGAGTGTCATGTGCTGTCCGCCTGTTGTTAAGCCCACGTCCCATGAGCGCATTATCGTCAAATATTTATGCAACATTAACGGTACTGTCCCGCCACGTCACCTATAAATCACCGATTTCCTACCAAATATGGCGCAAACTTGGCAAGCAACACGCGAGATTTCGCCTAAACCGCCAAATCTGGTGAGAAATGTGAAACACACCACAAAACACGGCTCGGCCCGCACCCAACCAGGGCGGGAAAAACGACTCAATTCTGTTTAGGTCCTGCTCGACCCGCGCGTGTCTTTTGGTGTGGCTCTCAAACTGGCCTCGACACTTGTCTCATCATAGAACGGCGGGAGACGCTTGTCACCCAAATTCAGAGCGCCGCGGCCCCTTCCCTTACGTGCCTTGGTCCGTTCCACGCAGGGCTTTTGACCAATGCCGATCCAGCGCAAAGGTCCATTCGTCAGGATGCGCAATGTTCAGCTGCTCCAGTGCATCGACCCAGGCCTGCGTTGTGCCCAGAAGATCGGGGGTCGCGTCGACCGCCGGCCCCATCTCAAGCGTAATTGTTGAACTGCTCTGCACCACGGTGGCCGCGACAATCGGCACGCCTGCTTTCTCCGCAAAACGCGCAGGCCAGCTTGCAATGCCTACGGGTGCGCCAAACGACGTGACCCGCACCACGTCATTCGAGATATCTACAGGGTCGTCCGCTGGCGGCGTTGTGCGCAAACGATCGGCAATCGCGACCACCAACTGCCCTTTCTTCAGCGCAGTCAGCACCTGCCGGGCGACAACCGTCGGGTTTTCCAATTGGATATCAAGGAACTTGCAGCCGAGGTTCCGATAAAGCCCCAACTCTGATGCCGCGCGCCGTTTGTCTGCGGTGGACCGGACCAGCGCCAGATAGGGATAGTGCCGCGACAGCCCCCGTCCCATCGCCAGCGTGGCATGGGCATGGGGCACCAACAACAGCACCCCACCTTGGCTGAGCATCGCGTCCAACCGTTCTTGATCCGGAATACGCAGCATTGCGTCGATCGCATCGGTACGCCCATGCCGCACCTGTTCGATACGGTCAAACCCGCGCAAAAAACCGCGGACATAACGGTGAAACAGCCGCAAGGATGATGCCCAGCCGACATGGCGTCTCAGGGCGGCGAAGGTGGCCCGCACCTTGCTGCCCGGCACCAGATAGGCGATCCAAAGCACCACGCCAAAGACGCCGTATCCCAATTTGCGCACAGGCCGCGAACGCCGCGCCAGCCAAGAGGCGCCCGCATCATAGTAGACCCAGATGCGGTCCTTTGTGTCTTTGAAACTCATGAGGTCTGTCTAGCCGAAGCCGCAGCAAGCGCAAACTACCAGTTGTCCTTGAACCACTTCACCGCACGTTTCAGCGAACGTGCCGGGTATTTATCTGCCGGAATATCGAAGTCCCACCATTCATCCTGTGGATGTGCGGCAAAGAGCGATAGCCCCACGGCAGAGGCAAAGCCCGGCCCCGTCGCCGCCTGTGGCAATCCATGCACGCGAAGTGGCCGCCCCAGACGCACCTGTTGGCCCAGAATTTTGCTGGCCAACCCGTCAAGGCCGGGGATCTGGCTGCCGCCACCGGTGAGCACGATCTGTTGGCTGGGCAGATGGTCAAAGCCTGCCGCATCCAGACGCACGCGCACTTCTTCCAGGATTTCTTCGACCCGTGGTCGCATGATGCCGATCAGCTCCGCGCGGCTGGCGGTGCGGCGGTCATGTTCGTAGTCGCCGGTATCGCCGCCGATCTCGATCATTTCGCGGTCGTCCATGCCCGTGGCGTGCACGCCGCCATAAAAGGTCTTGATCCGTTCTGCATTCGCCGTTGGCACCTGAAGTCCCAGCGAGATATCCTGCGTGACGTGATCGCCCCCTATGCGCACGGTATCCGCATAGATCATGTGTTTCTTGATGAAGATCGACAGGCCGGTGGCACCGCCCCCCATGTCGATACAAGCGGCACCCAATTCCTGTTCGTCCTCGACCAACGTCGAGATGCCGGAGACATAGGCCGAAGATGCAATCCCCGCCAGTTCCAGATCACAGCGTTTGATGCAATGCGCCAGATGCTGCACGGCGGCGGCATCGACGGTCAGCATATGCATGTCCACTGAAAGCATCTGCCCCATCTGGCCCCGCGGATCGCTGAGACCGGAGCGGTGATCAAGCGCAAAGTTCACCGGCTGGGCATGGAGGACTTCGCGGTCCTCGCCATATTCGGGAACTTCACATTCGGCGAGCACACGAGCCACATCGTCTTCGGCCACGGTTTCCCCGTCCAGATCAATTTGCGCATCAAGCCCGTAGCTGCGCGGCTCGGCGCCGGAGAAACAGGCGATGACCTGATCAACGCGGATACCGGCCATTTTTTGCGCGGCTTGCAAAGCGGTGCGGATGGCGCGTTCGGTTTCGCCCATGGCGCAGATCTCGCCAAATTTCACGCCGCGCGAACGGGTCGTCGCGGCACCGATTACGCGAAAACCGCTTTGCCCCGCCAGCGAGCCGATCGTGCCCTCGTCATTCAGCGTATCACCACCGTCAAAGCGCAGAACCAGGCATGCGATCTTGGAACTGCCCACATCCAGAATGGCCACCACGCCCCGCTGCATGGCAATCTTGCGCATATGGCGCATGGATCTTTGGCTCTCGTATAGATCGTTCATTGCTGCTCTGCCTTTATTGTCCGGATCATTTATTGATCCTTGTCTTGTTTGATTTGCCACCAAGCCTCGGTCGCATCGGCGGTCATTCTGATGGTCGGCCGCTGGGCCAGCCGCATGTCGACCCGTGCCACATCGCGGGTCAGCACCTCTTGGGCGCGGTCCAGCGCGATCACGCGTTCCAGCGCGGGCAGCGGATTGGTTTCGGGCAGCATGATCCGCTGATCACGGTCCAGCACCACATCCCAGCGGCGGTTGCCCATGCGCACAAGGCCGCGCACCCGGCCGCCCAAAGCCTCGGCTACGTTCATCAGGGTCAAGGCTTCGGGCACATGCCGTGCCGCACCCTCCCCCGCAATCAAAGGCAGGTCGGCGTGGTCGCTGCGCGCCTCTACATCAGCCACCGAAGCGCCCCCCTCGTCCAGCAGCAACAAACCGTCATCATTGCGCCAGACCGCGACAGGTTTGCGTGGCGTGATATCGACATGCAGGATACCGCCCGGACGGATGCGCACATTCGCGGCACGCACACCGGGCAAGGCGATGATCTTTGATCGCAGAACCGGAAGATCAAGGTCAAAGGAGCTTTGGGGAAATTCAATGGCGACGGCGGTGCGGATGTCGGCGGCCAGCCGTCCTTCGGCACCATCCACGGCCATCAGCTTGACCATGAACTCGGGCCGTTCCTGAATGCTGGCACGTGCATCGGCCACCGCTTGAGTGATCGCACCGCGCCGCCCCTCGTCGCTCAGATAGATCGTGCCTGCCATCAACGTCAGGCAAAACGGCACGCCCGCCCGCAGCGCCAACCGAAAGCCCGGTGTCAGCATCAGGCGCTGCATCCGCCATGCCCAGCGCGATGGTGCCGGATCGGATTTGAGCGGCTTTTTGCGCGGGATCAACGATCGCATGAGGCGTCCTCCACCATCCAGGCACAAAAATCAGGAAAGGAGATGCCGCAGGCCTGTGCCTGTTCGGGCGACAGCGATGTGGCAGTCATGCCCGGTTGCGTGTTGGTTTCCAGCAAAATCAGCCCGGCGGCTCCCTTGCTTTCGTCCCAGCGGAAATCCGTGCGGCTGACACCACGACAGCCCAAAGCCTTATGCGCCGTCAGCGCGTATTCCATGCACAGATCGAAAATCTCTTGTGGAATGTCGGCGGGCACCACATGGCTTGATCCGCCTTCTTTGTATTTCGCATCGTAATCATACCAACCGGTGGTGATGATATCGGTCACGGTCAGGGCGCGGTCGCCCATCACCGTCGTCGTCATCTCGCGGCCCGGCGCAAAGGCTTCGACCATAACGGTCTCGGGCATCTGGTCATCCAGCTGCGGCGGACCCTTGGCCGCATCTTCCACCAGATAGACTCCGACACTTGATCCTTCGTTATTGGGCTTCACCACGTAAGGTGGCGGCATCACATGCCCGGCGATCACATCCGCTTTGGCGACAGTCATGCTTTGCATCACCGGCAATCCGTGCGCCTCGAACACTTCCTTGGTGCGCTGTTTGTCCATCGCGAGGGCCGAGGCCAGCACGCCCGAATGGCTATAGCGCAGCCCCATCCACTCCAGCATGCCCTGCACGCAGCCATCCTCGCCCCAACGGCCATGCAGACAATTCAGCACCGCGTCAGGTTTCAGGTCGCCCAGAACGGCACAAAGGTCGGGGCCTGCATCGACCTCGATCACGCTATAGCCTTGATGTTCCCGCAGGGCCTCGGCGCAGGCGCGCCCGGTTGACAGTGACACCTCGCGTTCCGCCGAGGGGCCACCCATAATCACCGCCACTGTCGGGGTTTGTCTGCTCGACGTACCCACTTAACTGCCTTTTTCCCGGACCTTTTGCGGTCCTTTTTGTTGGTCTTTGCCGATTTTTCCGGCTTGTTTTACGCGCTTCAGGCTCCGGTAACGTCACCAACGCGCATAATTTCCCACTTTAGTCTTATCCCGCAGGAATCGTAAACCTTTTTTCGCACCTCTTCGCCCAATCCTTCAAGGTCTGCAGCGGTGGCCGTGCCGGTGTTGATCAGGAAATTGGGATGTTTGGGCGACATTTGTGCGCCGCCAAGCGTAGCCCCGCGCAGGCCAGCCTCGTCGATAACCTTCCACGCCTTCAGGTCATGCACGTCATCCGCCTGCCCCGTCGATGAAAATCCGGCAGGATTGCGAAAGGTGCTGCCCGCGCTGCGGTCCTTGGTGGGCTGGGTCGCATCGCGTTTGGCCAGTTGATCGGTCATGCGGTTATGTAGAGCATCGGAATCTCCTGCAGGAGCTGCGAGCCGCACGGAGACGATCACCGCGCCTTCGGCCAGATCGCTTTGGCGGTAGGCGAAGTTCATATCCTCTGCCGTTAATGTTACTAGTGACCCGTCGCGCAGCACAGCTTGCGCCGAGACAAAATGATCGGCCAGATAGCTGCCATAGCAACCCGCGTTCATCCGCACCGCCCCACCGATGCTGCCGGGAATGGTGCGCAGGAAGGTCAGGTCCAACCCTGCATCCGCCGCCTTGCGGGCCACATGGGCATCAAGTGCTGCTGCACCAGCGGTGACATGGCCCTTTTCGATCTCGATCCGGTTGAAACCCCGGCCCAACCGGATCACGACTGCCCGCAACCCGCCATCCCGCACAATCAGATTGGAACCGACTCCCATCGGAAAGACCTGCACGTCCTGTGACAAAGCAGTCAGGAAATCTTGCAAATCCTCCAGATCCGCCGGCTGGAACACCCAATCTGCAGGCCCGCCAACGCGCAACCATGTCAGATCGCTGAGTGGTTTTTGTGGTGTCAGTGTGCCGCGTACGGGGGGAAGGGTCATATCCGTCATGGCCTCTGTGTCATCCGCATTGCAGCCGCCGTCAACCCAGCGGGTCAGACACGCGGCTGTCGCGCCAAGCCCGCGCAATGCGACCCGCAAAACCACCAATGAAAAAGGCGCAGACCCCATAGATCAGCGCCGCGGTCAGCGCCATTAATACATTTACCTCGAAAGGATGCGCCTGCAAGCCAAAGACCATCCACGACAAATTTAGTGCAAGTCCGGCCAAAAGCACGCTTAAGAAACGCAGATACCGCCGCGTGAAACCGCAGGCGGCACAGGCGAGCATCCAGACCACTAGGATGCCAAACAGCAGTAAACCCATTATTCCGCGGGTCCACGAAAAGGAGTCTTGGACCGTAGCCAGCGTCCCAGATAGATCACCGGCCAGCGCAGGATCGAACAGCCCCCCGCCAGCATCAGCAGCCCGATCCAGGGACCATGCTGCACCGTGACATACCCCAACAGCGGGATGCCAAAGGCGATCAGCACATAGGCATTGCGCCAGTGGTTGTCGCGACTGGGCGTCATCGCCAATAGATTGGCAATCACCGCCCAGAAACAAGCCAGTGTCAGAGATAGGCTCACTGAGGCACCTGCGGATTTTCACCGCGCAGCTTGGCCCAGATGAACATCAGCGGATTGCGGAACATCGACCCGAAAGCGGCCAACGCCAGAAGCGCCATGAACCAGCCCACTTGAAAAGCGATCAGCACGATCAGTACCGGTGCCGCCAGCAGCAGGAAGCTGCCCGGCAAGTACTGCTGTCGCATCGGTAGCATCGCCACCCCGGCGGATGCGAACACCCATAGAATGCAGATTAATAGAAGCGTCATGCCGTCTCCTTTCGAGAGTGGTCCCAAACTGCGCGTGATAGAGTCCCCACAACCAGTCCGACGAGAGACCATTGGAGGATAGGCCAGGCAATCGTCAGGATGGGCGGCGTTGTCACGGAGACAAGAGCGAACACAGGGCCGACCTCGTATCCTTCGACCACGGCCCGCAAGACGAAATAGACGTAGGGCAAACAAATCGCGAAAAGCGTTACGGTGACCAACAAGATCGCGGCCTTTGCAGGGCCTGCAAAGATCGAAACACACAAACTCATTATAGGAACCGCAACTAGCGCGACCGCGACTATGACCGCGACAAAATTCACGCCGCAGCGCCCTTGAGTGCCGCCAGTTTTTCGGGGAGGCCGTTGGCCCATGCGCTGATTGTACCGGCACCCAGACAAACAACCATGTCGCCCGGCCCCGCCTGTTCGCGGACCAGCCGCGCCAGATCGGCCTCATCGGTGACAGCGCGGGCATGGCGGTGGCCATGGCGGATTAACCCTGCCACCAGATCGTCGCGCGATGCGCCTTCGATCGGATCTTCGCCAGCGGCAAAGACCTCGGCAATGCCCACCACGTCGGCATCGTTGAAACAGGCGCAGAATTCGTCGAAGTGATGGCTTAGCCGCGAATAGCGGTGCGGCTGATGTACCGCAATCACACGACCTTCGGTAGCCTGCCGTGCGGCCTTGAGTACGGCGGCAATTTCAACCGGGTGGTGGCCGTAATCGTCGATGATGGTTACGCCTTCGACCTCGCCCACCCGGGTGAAACGGCGGTTGACCCCGCCAAAAGCCGCGAGGGCCGCTTTGATCTCTTCCAGCTTCATGCCCAGATGCCGTGAGACCGCCACAGCGGCCAAGGCATTCGATACGTTGTGATCGCCAGGCATCGGCAGGGCGCAGCCTTCGATCACTTTGTCTTCGGACTGTAGATGAATGTCGAAATGCGCGATGCCGTTTTTGTAGTGCAGGTCCTTGGCCCGCACATCTGCTTGCGCGTTAAAGCCGTACGTCATCACGCGGCGGTCGGTGATCTTGCCCACCAGCCGCTGCACCTCTTCGTGGTCGGTGTTGCACACGGCCAAACCGTAGAAAGGAATGTTGCTGACGAAATCCAGAAAGCCCTGTCGCAGTGTGTCAAAATCGCCCCAATGCTCCATATGCTCGGGGTCTATGTTGGTCACGATGGCGATGGTTGCGGGCAAGCGATTGAAGGTGCCGTCGCTCTCGTCGGCCTCGACCACCATCCATTCGCCCTGCCCCATCCGCGCGTTCGAGCCATAGGCGTGAATGATCCCGCCGTTCACCACCGTTGGGTCGATGCCGCCCGCCACCAGCAGTTCCGCGACGAGCGTCGTCGTCGTGGTCTTGCCGTGGGTGCCAGCGATCGCAATGTTCGACTTCAGGCGCATCAGCTCGGCCAGCATCTCGGCCCGGCGTACGATGGGCAGACCGGCCAGACGGGCGGCGTCCAGTTCTGCGTTACCGGGCTTGATCGCTGACGAAATGACGATCACCTCAGCACCTTCGATGTTCTCGGCCCGCTGACCTTCGAACACCGTGGCACCCAATTTCTTTAGCCGATCGGTGATCTTGCTTGCCTTCAAGTCGGACCCCTGAACCGTATAGCCGTGGTTCAGCAACACTTCGGCGATGCCCGACATGCCGATCCCGCCGATGCCGACGAAATGAATGGGGCCCACATCCGTGGGCAGTTTCGTGGCCGCCGCTGCGTTCATGTCGTCTTTCCTTTCTCTGCCAAAGCCTCGACCATGCTGGCCAAAGCCTCTGCCGCTTCGGGCTTGCCTACCGACAAAGCTGCATTTGCCATCTGCAACGCCCCTTTGGGATTGCTCAGTATCAATTCGATTTGTGCCGCCATCGCCTCTGGCGTAGCGGTATCCTCGGGCATCAGCACTGCGGCATTGGCATCTACCAGCCCGCGGGCATTCGCTGTTTGCTCATCCCGGATCGCAGCCGCCAGCGGGATCAGGATCGACGGGCGCCCGATGACCGACATATCAGCAACGGTGGAAGCCCCGGCCCGTGTTATGACCAGCTGCGCTTCTGACATGCGGCGCGGTACATCGTCAAAGAAGGGCTGCACCTCGGCGCGGATGCCATTTTCGTTGTAAAAGGCGGTCACACGTTCGGCGTCCTCATCGCGGGCCTGATGACTAACTTTGATGTTTTTCAGCATATCCATCGGCAAGGCGGCAATCGCAGGCGGCACCACATCGCTGAGGATACGCGCGCCCTGAGAGCCGCCCATCACCAACAGGTCCATCGGATAATCGCCCGGCGGAATATATCCGGCACCTGCCCGTTCCAGGATCGAACCGCGTACCGGGTTGCCCACATGAACGCCGTCGACACCGTCAGGCAAAGCCGTTGGCCAAGTGCCGCAGGCCACCTGATCGACGCGCTTGGCGAAAAGCTCGTTTACCCGGCCCAATACGCCGTTTTGCTCGTGGATCATGCGCGGGATGCGCAGCAGTGTTGCCGCCCCAAGCGCCGGGATCGAGGGGTAGCCGCCAAAGCCCACGACAACGCTGGGCTTGTCCCGCAGCATCCGCCAGATGGCCCCCAGTGTGCCCATTGCAATGCGCGGTGCGACCATCGCCTTGGCCAGCAATCCGCCCCGTGCAAAGGTCGCTGAATTCACTTCCACAATCTCGACTGCATCGGGGAAACTGCCAGTATAGCGCGCGCCTCGGGCATCCGTACTGAGCCGCACGCGCCAACCGCGCTGCAACATCACTTCGGCGAGCGCCTGAGCAGGGAACATGTGCCCGCCGGTGCCGCCTGCCGCGATGATCAAAAGAGGGGCTTTCATCTCATCCGTCCCCGACCGAGAAGATCCGAAATCTGACCTTGAGGCCGCGAGCGGGTAAAGGCCAGCAGCATGCCCACGGCAATGCCACTGGCAATCACAGAGGAGCCACCATAGCTGACGAATGGCAAGGTCATGCCCTTGGCTGGCAAAAGGCGCACGGCCACACCCATGTTGATCATCGCCTGCACACCGAACATGCAGGCAAGGCCGGTACCGGCCAGCCGGATAAAGGGATCACGCTCGCGCACCAGTCGAAGAAGCGACCGCACGACAACAGCTGTGTAAAGCGCGATGATGCAGATTACCAAAACCATGCCGTATTCCTCGGCGGCCACGGCGATGATGAAATCGGTATGCGCATCGGGCAAAGACCATTTCACTTCGCCTTCGCCCACGCCTACCCCGAACAAGCCGCCTTCGCGGATCGCGTTGGTGGCATAGCCAAGCTGTGTGGTCGGATCGACATCGGGCGAGAGAAAGCCGTCGATACGGCGGGCGAAGTGTTCGGAGTTGGCATAGGCAACCGTCCCTGCAACCACGACCAATGCCGCCATGCCCACAAGCAAAACCATCGGCGCGCCGGACACAAAATACATCACGCCCCAGCCAAAGAGCACAAGACAGGCCTGTCCGAAATCGGGCTGCAAGGCCAGCATCAACACAATGGCGATACACAGCGCAAAGGACCACGCCTTGCCAGGCGGGCCGTTGATCTCAAGACTGGCAGCCATCATCCAGCCCGCAGCCACGACAAAACCGGGTTTCAAAAATTCGGACGGTTGGATGGAGGCAAAGCCAAGCGAGTACCACCGCGTGGCCCCTTTGCCGAAATCAGTCCCGAAGAAGGGTAGCAAAGCCAAACCTACAAAGGCCACGAGGAAACCGATCACCGCCAAGCGGCGGACCACAACCGGCGACATCATCGAGGTCAGCAGCATCGCCATGATTGCAAGACCGCCAAAAACCGCCTGTCTTTGGACATAGTGAAACGGCTCAAAACCATTGCGCTCGGCCAAAGGCACAGAGGCCGCAAGCCCCAAAAGCAATCCGACGCTGAACAACATCAACACGCAGGACAACGCCCAACGGTCTACCGTCCGCCACCATTTTGGAAGAATAGGTTCACCGTCCTGTACCGGAACGGTGCCATGCGCCATCGCTGTCATGACTGATCTGCCTTACACTGCCTCGAATGCCCCAAAGGGCGCCCCCTTCTGGAGGTCTATCCGCGTAGCGTAGACGATTATTGGACCGCAATCCAGCGATTTCCGCCGCAGATCGGCACCTGCGGCGGACTGGCCTGCCGCCTATGCGGCCTGGTGTGTGCCCCGCACGGGGTAGTCATTGGCCCGAACGAACTTGATCCCGTTCGCAAGGCTTTGCAGATCGGGCCGCGCAAAAGGTGCGTTGGACACATCCAAAATCTGGATGTTGCCCTGCCCGTTCACGACAAACACCGCCGGTTCAGCAAACGGCCGATCTGTTTCCTTCGGGCTGCGCGGATCGCTAATGTAGAGGCCAAGCTGTCGCATCTGCGCGATGCTCAGATCATAACCCATCGCAAGCGACAGGTCTTTTTCCTCGGTCATCGCTTGCGCCTTGTCCTGCGGATCGCCCGAGACCACCACCACATCGACACCCTGATCGGTAAATTCTGATGTCATTCCATCGAGTTCTGCGAGGTACTTCTTGCAGATCGGACAGTGCAATCCACGGTATACAACTACCAATTGCCAGTCATGCCCGTTTTGAGGCACCCCCAAGGTGAGTGAGCCGCCGCCCAGCTTTGCGACTTCAATGCTCGGGAATGCTGAGCCTGCTGTGAGTGTCATGTCGATATCCTTTCTATTGCTTGTAAGGTACATGTGCCCCGCCACCCGCGGCAGCAAGTCCGCTCACGCCAACTTGACCCTCGTGTCAGGGCATGGGATGCCGCGCGGATGCAATATGATACCGTGATCATAGGGGCCGGTGCCGCCGGCATGATGTGTGCTGCCCATGCGAAAGGCCGCGTGCTTGTGGTGGATCACGCAAAGGCACCGGGCGAAAAGATCCGCATTTCCGGCGGTGGTCGGTGCAATTTCACCAACATGTATTGCGCGCCTGAAAATTTTCTCTCCGCCAACCCGCATTTCGCCAAATCCGCGCTGGCCCGCTACACCCAGTGGGATTTTATCGAACTGGTGGACCGCCACGGCATCCCCTGGCACGAAAAGACGCTGGGACAGCTTTTCTGCGACACCTCGGCCAAAGACATCATCGCCATGCTACGCCGCATGATGGAAGATGCGGGCGCAGAGCTGCGCCTCAACACTGGCGTGAACCGCATCGAAAAGCGCGCGGGCGGGTTTAGCATCGCACTGCAATCCGCTGATAACGTGCAAGAAGTCAAAGCAGTTAATCTTGTCATCGCAACGGGTGGCAAATCCATCCCCAAGATGGGCGCGACAGGCTTTGCCTATGACATCGCGCGTCAGTTCGACATCCCTGTGACCGACACCCGTGCCGCCCTCGTGCCGTTCACCTTCGCCGAAGGCCGCTTTGCCGAAATTTCCGGGACTGCTACTCCCGCCAAAGTCACCGCAGGCGGCACGACTTTTGAAGAGGCGCTGCTGTTCACTCATCGCGGCCTCTCCGGCCCGGCCGTCCTGCAAGCCTCGAGCTATTGGCGCGAAGGCGAAGCCGTAACGGTCAACCTCTGCCCCAAGGGCGATCTACTCGACAAATTGCGCGACCAACGCCAAACGGCAGGCCGCAAGAATTTCACCACCGAGCTGGCCCGCCACCTGCCCGCCCGACTGGTCGATCACCTGAGCACCCAAATGGACCTCAGCGGCAATCTGGCCGATTGGAGCGATACACGGCTGACTGCGCTGACCGATACACTCGCCGCATGGGAACTGCACCCCAGCGGCACCGAAGGATACCGCACCGCCGAAGTCACCCTTGGTGGCATTGACACCGATGCGCTATCGTCCAAAACGATGGAAAGCAAATCTGTCCCCGGCCTCTATTTCATTGGCGAAGCGGTTGATGTCACCGGCTGGCTTGGCGGGTTCAACTTTCAATGGGCGTGGTCATCGGGCGTGGCCACCGCCCGCGCGATCAACGGGCAGTAACCTTGGCCACCTGTGCGGCGAAATCTTCGCCGCGCCGCTCGAAACTGTCATATTGATCAAAGCTGGCCGCTGCGGGGGCCAGCAGTACCACATCCCCGGCCTCTGCCTCAGCCACCGCACGGGCGACAGCCTGCTCCATCGTGCCACATACCTCTGCCTCGACCTCCAGCTGCATGGCAAAGCCTGCGGCCTCGCGCCCGATCACATAGGCTTTGCGCACCGACCCTACGGCCCCTGCCAACCCTTCCAGCCCACCTTCTTTTTCCAGCCCGCCGCAAATCCAGCGGATGTTCTGGAATGCCGCCAGCGCTTTGGCGGCGCTATCCACATTGGTGGCCTTGCTGTCATTGACAAAGCGCACGCCACCCATCTCTGCAATGGTCTGCGAACGGTGCGGCAAACCGCCAAAACTGTGGAATGCCGCCTCGATCACTTTGGGCGCAAGCCCCAAGGTGCGGCAGGCCGCATAGGCGGCACAGGCGTTCTGGTGGTTGTGTGACCCCGGCAGCCCCGCGACGGTGCGCAGATCAATCGACGCAATCTGTTTGCCCTTGCGCACCTCGGCTAAAAACCCCTTGCGAGCATAAACCTGCCAGCCAGCCCCGGTCAATTTGCGATCAACAGAAACACGGATCACCCGGTCGTCCGCCGGTCCCTCGCTTAACTGACCGGCCAGAAAACGCCCCTCAGGCTCATCCACCCCGATGATGGCACGGTCCGGACCTCCCTCAGCAAATAACCTGCGCTTGGCAGCGAAATAGCCACCCAGCCCGTGGTGCCGGTCCAGATGATCGGGGCTGAGGTTGGTAAAGACTGCCACATCCGGCGTCAGGTTACGCGCCAGATCGGTTTGATAGGACGACAGCTCCAACACCACGACCTCGCCGTCGATGGCCGGGTCCAGATCCAGCACACCGCGCCCGATGTTGCCCGCCAGTTGGCATGGCCGCTGCACATGGCTGAGAATATGATGGATCAGCGCCGAAGTTGTGGATTTACCGTTTGACCCCGTGACCGCGACAACTCTTGGCATAGTCTCGAAACTGTTCCACGCCCCCGTGGCAAAGCTTTGAAAGAACAGGCCGATGTCATTGTCCACCGGTACACCAGCCTCCACTGCGGCGGCGACCACAGGGTTTGGTGCGGGATAGAGATGCGGAATACCGGGGCTCACGATCAAACGCGCGATCCCATCGAAATCCGCAGCAGAGCGGAACGGCATAGTGGTAAACCCTTCGGTTTCAGCCCGCGCCCGCGCCTCTGGGTTGTCATCCCAACACAGCGCCTCCGCGCCGCCTTCGCGCAGGGCCCGTGCCGAACTTAGCCCCGAACGGCCCAGCCCCAGAACAGCAACGCGGCTTCCTTGCAAACCCTGTACTGGAATCATCACGCACCCCCTGCTAAGTGTCCGGCGCACAATGGCGGCACAGGCCCCCCTTCACAAGGCACAGACATGGCAATTTCCGATCTTCAAGAGCGGCTTACCGATCTCGATGCCTTTCAGCGGGCCACCGGCGATTGGGGCATACCCGCCAATTATATCCCCGAACTGGCCAGTATCGACACCGAGCAGTTCGCCATCACCGTCGCCACAGCGGATGGCCAGATCTTTAGCGCAGGCGACGCAGACACCCGGTTTTCTGTTCAATCCATCACCAAGATTTTCACCCTCGCCATCGCATTGGGTCGGGTGGGCGATCAGTTGTGGAACCGGGTCGGGCGCGAACCCTCGGGTCGAGCCTTCAACTCCATTGTGCAGCTTGAGCAGGAACGCGAACAGGGCCGCCCGCGCAACCCTTTCATCAACGCAGGCGCCATCGTCACCACAGACGAGATCCTCTCGGGCCGCGCCCCCCGCGATGCGCTGGCCGAGATCGTGCAGTTCGTGCGCACCGCCGCCGAAGACGATGACATCCACATCAACAACATCGTCGCCGCCTCCGAAATCGAACACGGCCATCGGAACTTTGCGCTCGCGCACTTTCTCGCAAGTTGCAATAATCTCAAGAACCCGCCGGAAATGACGCTTGGCACCTACTTCCACCACTGCGCCATCGAAATGACCACCCAGCAGCTGGCCATGGCAGGCCGGTTCCTGATGGATGCCAACTGTGGGCCGCGCCTGCTGTCAACCGCACGCATCCGGCGGCTGAACGCCCTGATGCTGACTTGTGGGCACTACGACGGATCGGGCGATTTCGCCTACCGCGTGGGCATCCCCGGCAAATCCGGTGTGGGCGGCGGTATCCTGGCCATCGTGCCAGGGCAGGCCTCGATCGCCGTCTGGTCGCCGGGGTTGAACCGCTATGGCAACAGCCAACAAGGCACCGAAGCACTGGCCCGTCTGGCCAGTCAAATGAACTGGTCGATCTTCTAGGCGGCACCCTCGACAAGAAGCAAAAAGCTCCCTTTCTCTTTTTGGCCCTATATCCCGCGGAGGTCTGGAGGCAGAGCCTCCAGAGGCGCATCTGCGCCTGCTACCGCACTTTCAGCGTAGCCAGACCGATCATGGCGAGGATCAGCGAGATGATCCAGAACCGGATCACGATCTGCGGCTCTGCCCAGCCCTTTTTCTCATAGTGGTGATGGATCGGGGCCATCAGAAACACCCGCTTGCCGGTGCGCTTGAAATAGAGCACCTGAATGATCACGCTCAACGCTTCTACAACAAACAAACCGCCCACAATCGCCAGCACCAGTTCATGTTTGGTCGCCACGGCAATGGCCCCAAGCGCGCCGCCAAGCGCAAGTGAACCCGTGTCGCCCATGAACACAGCCGCAGGCGGTGCGTTGTACCACAGAAACCCGAGGCCCCCGCCAAAAAGGCCTGCGGTAAAGATCAGAATTTCACCCGTCCCCGGCACATAATGCACATCGAGGTATTCGGTAAAATCGACGCGCCCCACAGCATAGGAAATCACGCCCAGCGTACCCGCCGCGATCATCACCGGCATGATCGCCAATCCGTCCAGACCATCGGTCAGGTTCACCGCATTGGCAGACCCGACGATGACAATGACCGCAAACGGCACGAAGAAATATCCCATATTGATGAGTGTGTCTTTAAAGATCGGCAGCGCCAGCTGGTACTGCAAAGCCTCCGGATGATAGGCCGCGGCCCAGAACCCTGCTGTCGCTGCAATCAGAAAACCCAGCAAAAGCCGCAGCTTGGAGGAAACACCCGTGGTATTCTGTTTGCTGACCTTCGCATAGTCATCGGCAAAACCGATGGCTGCAAAGCTCATCGTCACAAAAAGCACCAGCCAAACAAAAGGGTTATCAAGCCGCGCCCAAAGCAGCGTCGAGGTCAAGAGCGCCCCGACGATAAGTAATCCGCCCATCGTAGGCGTGCCTGCCTTGACGAAATGCCCTTCTGGACCATCGTCACGAATGGGCTGACCCTTGCCCTGCCGCCGGCGCAACACAGCGATGAGCGGCTTGCCAAACAGAAACCCGAACACCAAAGCCGTCAGAAACGCACCGCCCGCCCGAAAGGTGATATAGCGGAAAAGGTTAAAAAAGTCGCCGCCATCCGACAGCAGGGTCAACCAATAGAGCATTCAATGCGCACCTTTACATCATCTTGTGGGCCGCACACCCATCTATCCATTCGCACTGCGATGGCCCATTTTGCGGATGGCGTCAACGATTGAGCCGAGTTTCATCGACAAAGACCCTTTTGCCAACACCACGTCGCCGCTGTCCAAATGCCCCCGCAAACCTTCGACCATCTCTTGCGAGGTTTCTGTCCAGCGCCCGCGTTGATGCTCTGGCAGCAGGTCATAGAGCGCCTGCATTTCCGGTCCGATGCAATGCACCACATCCAACGCCTTCAACGCATCAAGATGCGCCAAGCCCGCATGCAGGGCTTTAACTTCCGGTCCCAACTCTTTCATATCGCCGAGAAAAGCAATCCTGCGGCCCTTGCTGACACGCCCTATATCATGGGTCACGGCAGAGGCGGCCAGCACCTCAAGTGCGGCAGCCATCGAGGTGGGGTTGGCATTATAGCTGTCGTCAATCAGATCCAGCGTCAGATCGGTTTCAACCTCATCCAGAATGATCGTCTCGCGCACCCCGCGTCCCTGATAAGGCGACCAGCGGCCCAACGACCCTGCGGCCAGCGCCAGGTCACCGCCCAGTGCCTGCACCACGGCCAAGGCCCCCAGACCATTCATCGCGAAATGCCGCCCCGGTGTCGCGATTTTGAAAAGCAATGGCGTGCCATCCGCATCGGCCTGAACAACCGTTGCTTCCGCTTGAACATCTACACTCAACAGCTTGAAGTGAAAGCCATGTTCCCCAAACTCAATCTCGCGCAGGCGGCGGTCTACCGCCTTGGCCATCAGGATAGCGGCATGTTCGATATCGGCATTGATCACCGCGACACCGCCGGGGTTGACCCCCTCAAAGATCGAGGCTTTCTCGACAGCAATCCCCGCCACATTTTCAAACGCTTCCAGATGCGCCGCCGCCACAGTCGTGACCATAGCCACATCTGGTGCCGCCATCCGCGCCAGCGGGGCAATTTCGCCGGGATGGTTCATGCCGATCTCGATCACCGCATATTCGGTATCCGAAGGCATCCGCGCCAGCGTCAGCGGCACGCCCCAGTGATTATTGTAGCTGGCCACCGATGCGTGGGTCCGCCCTTGATCGCCCAGCATTGCCAGCAGCATTTCCTTGGTCGAGGTTTTGCCGACGCTGCCGGTCACCGCCGCCACTTTGGCCGATGTCCGCGCCCGCGCCGCCAGGCCCAAAGCTTCAAGCCCCGCCAGCACATCTTCGACAATCAACAAAGGCGCATCCGCCGGCACGCCATCGGGCACATACGCGACCAACGCCGCCCCTGCCCCTTTTGCCAATGCCTGAGCGACAAAATCATGCCCATCGCGCACGTCTTTCAAAGCCACGAACAAATCACCCGGTTCCAGCGTGCGCGTATCAATGGATACGCCATCACAAGTCCAGTCGCCCTGCGCCTGTCCGCCCGTAGCCTTCGCCGCCTCCGTATGAGTCCACAAGCTCATGCCAGTCTCCCGTCCAGCGCCGCCACCGCAACGCTTGCCTGTTCCACATCATCAAAAGGCAGCACATCATCCCCGATGGTCTGACCGGTTTCGTGCCCCTTGCCCGCCACCAACAACGCATCGCCCGGACCAATGGCATCAACCCCACGCAGGATCGCTTCGGCGCGATCGCCGACCTCCGTGGCGTCCGGCGCACCTTCCATTACGGCTGCACGGATCGTGGCAGGGTCTTCGGAGCGGGGGTTGTCATCCGTCACGATCACCAGATCGGCATGTTCAGCCGCAGCCGCCCCCATTAGAGGTCGCTTGCCTGCGTCCCTGTCACCGCCCGCACCGACAATCGCCACCAGCCTACCCATCACATGCGGCCGCATGGCTTGCAGCGCGGTGGCAACGGCATCCGGCGTATGGGCATAATCAACAAAGACCGCAGCCCCGTTGTCGCGGGTCGCGGCCAGTTGCATCCGGCCCCGTACCGTCACCAGATGCGGCAGTGTATCGAACACATGCGCCGGATCGGCACCGCAAGCGATCACCAGCCCGCAGGCCAGCAGCACATTCTCGGCCTGAAACCCACCAATCAGATCCAGCCGCTTTTGATAGTCCTTGCCACCATAGGAGAACCGCAGATCCTGCCCCGTCGCATCAAAGCGTTGGCCCTTAAGATGCAGATCACCGCCATCACGACCCACAGTCATCACCGCACAGCCCCTTGCGCGGGCAATCGCCGTCATGTCCACGCCTTTGGGATCGTCGATGTTGATGACGGCCGTGCCGTCTTCGGGCAAGACGCGGGCAAACAGCCCCGCCTTGGCATCAAAGTACGCCTCGAAGGTCGCGTGGTAATCCAGATGGTCTTGTGTGAAGTTCGTGAACCCGGCAGCTTTCAAGATCACGCCATCAAGCCGCCGCTGGTCGAGCCCGTGTGAGGAGGCCTCCATCGCGGCATGTGTGATGCCATTGCTCGCCGCTTCCGCCAAAGTCCGGTGCAGGGTGATCGGTTCGGGCGTGGTATGGGCCAGCGGCGCGGTCCATGCGCCCTCAACCCCGGTGGTGCCCAGATTGACCGCTGACACGCCCATCTCGATCCAGATTTGACGCACAAAGGTCGATACGGAGGTTTTGCCGTTAGTGCCTGTCACCGCCACCATCGTTGAAGGCTGCGCGCCAAACCACAAAGCGGCAGTGCGCGACAAAGCCTCGCGGGGGGTGTCGCTGATCACGACGGTGGTCCCTGCCTCGGCCATCACATCACGGGCAATCTCGGCCCCGGCTGCATCGGTCAGCACGGCCACCGCCCCCATGCGCACAGCATATTGAATGAACTCGGCCCCGTGCATACGACTGCCCGGCATGGCGGCAAAGAGAAACCCCGGCTTGACCGCACGGCTGTCCACCGCCAGCCCGGTGATCTGGGGATTCCCGCCGCCGCGACCCGTAAGCCCAAGCGAAGAAAGCGAAACGGAAGGGCTGCTCATGGGCGTTGTCTTTTTATCAGTTACTGCTGCTGGTCAGCGTTACCATAGTGGGGTTCACAGGTTCAACAGTCGGTCTGAGCCCCAAGAGCGGTGCCACCCGCCGGATCATCTCTGCCGCGACGGGCACTGCGGTCCAGCCTGCCGTGCGGCGCGGCTTGTCGCCCGAATTCTCGGAGGGCTCGTCGAGCGTGACAATCAGCACATATTTCGGGTCATGCGCCGGAAAGATCGAGGCGAAGGTCGCCAAGGTCTTGTCCTTGTAATACCCGCCGCGCGGCTTGGGCTTATCGGCTGTGCCGGTCTTGCCGCCCACGAAATACCCCGGCACGCGGGCAAAGCTGGCGGTGCCCTTGCTCACCACGGCCCGCAGCATGGCACGACCATCGCGCGCGGCCCGGTCCGACATCACCCGTGGGCCCTGGACAGGCGCGTCCTGCTTGAGCAGCGTCGGCGTCACCTTGAACCCCCCATTGGCAATCGCCGCATAGCCAGCGGCCAAATGCATCGGCGAGGTCGACAGCCCGTGGCCATAAGAAATCGTCACCGTTGACAGCTCCGTCCAGCGTTTCGGCAACAGCGGCTTGCCGCCTGATGCCTCGACAATCTCGAACGGGGTGACGTCGAGAAAGCCAAGCCCGCGCAGGAAGTCCTGCTGCCGCTTGGCCCCGATCTGAAGCGCCATGCGGCCGGTGCCGCGGTTCGAGGATTTGACGATGATGTCGCTGACCGACAGTGGCCCGTAGTTCTTGTTCCGGAATTCACCGATCTTGAACCCGCCGACCTTGAGCGGTCCCGCCGTGTTGATGACCGTGTTGGCATTCACCAGCCCCAGTTCGATCGCCTGTGCGGCCGTGAAAATCTTGAAGACCGAGCCAAGCTCGTAGACGCCCTGCACAGAACGGTTGAACAAGGGGCTGTCTGATGCGTCGCCCGTGGTTGCGGGGCGGGGGCGGTTGTTTGGATCGAAGGTCGGCAATGAGACAACCGAGATCACCTCGCCTGTTTTGACGTCCATCAGCACGCTGGTCGCACCTTTGGCGTTCATCAGCTTCATCCCACCCCAAAGCACCCGTTCAGCGGCGGCTTGGACCGTCAGATCAAGCGAGAGCTGCAACGGGTTGTTGCCATTGGCCGGATTACGCAGGTAGTCGTCGAAGTATTTCTCGACCCCCGCCACGCCGATAACTTCGGCCCCGTGTACGCCTTCCTTGCCAAAAGATGCACCGCCCATGACATGCGCGGCCAAAGAGCCGTTGGGATAGAGCCGCATGTCACGCGGCGCAAACAAGAGCCCGGGATCGCCGATATCATGCACGGCCTGCTGCTGCTCTGGGCTGATTTTCTTTTTGATCCATAGGAACTTACGTTTGCCGGTGAAATCCTTGACCAGTTTATCGCGATCCAGATCGGGAAAGACTTTGACCAGGCCATCAGCCGCCGCAACGGGGTCGACCATATGCCGCGGCTGCGCGTAAAGCGCGTGGGTTTCGAAATTTGTGGCCAGGATGTTGCCGTGGCGGTCCACGATATCGGCCCGGCTGGCGCTGATCACGGCACCCGGCGCATGGGCGCGTGGTTCCACCGGGTCGGTGGTCGCCAGCATCCCCATGCGTGCCCCTACAACAGCGAAGGCACAAAAGAAAAACGCGCCCAGCACCAGCAAGCGTCCTTCGGCCCGCAGGCGCGCCTGATCGCGCATCTGTTCGTGACGGATACGCTTGTTCTCGCGTTCGATCGCATCGGGGTTTTCACCTTTTTGGCGAGCCTCAAGGATACGGGCCAGCGGGCGCAGGGGGGTGCGGATCATAGCGGGTCCTCGTCATCTGCGGCGGATGACACATCCACCGGATTGGTGATCGGCAACAGCGGAGCTATCGGGAATGCAACCTCGTCCACGCGGCCAAATTGATCGGGGTGCAGAGGCAGCAATCCGAGCCGTTCAAAGTTGATCTCGGCCAGATCGCGCAGCCTGTCGGGCCGGTTCTGATAGGCCCACTCGGCCTTGAGCACCGCCAGCCGCGCATGGGCCGCGCGGATGTTCTGGTGCAATTTGTCGGCCTCGCTCAGCGCTTGCTGGGTCGCGTAGTTTTCGCGGTAGGCCCAGAATGCCAGACCTATCACCGCGATTGTTGTCAGAATATGAAGCACTGCGCGCATCTAAAGCCCCCTGACCATCGGCATCCCGATGGATTTTGCGTCAATCTCGCCCGACGGCGCATCGGTGCGGATCGCGACCCGCAGTTTGGCCGAGCGCGACCTTGGGTTTTCATCCAGTTCCTGCGCGTCCGGCCCTATGGCCTTGCGCTTTTTTACCTCGAATTGCGGGGCCTCGCGCTGGGCTTCGGGCGCAAAACGGTTGGCATTGCCACCGCCGCCGGACCGGGCAGTAAGGAAGCGTTTGACCATCCGGTCCTCGACCGAATGAAACGTCACAACGGCCAGCTGCCCGCCGGGTTTCAGCGCCCGCTCTGCGGCCATAAGACCTTGAAATAGCTCACCGTATTCATCATTCACCGCAATTCGCAGTGCCTGAAAACTGCGCGTGGCTGGATGGCTTTGCCCCGGCTTGGAACGCGGCAGACAGCTCTCGACCAGCCGTGCAAGTTCCAACGTCGTTGTGATGGGTGCCTCATCACGGGCGCGCCCGATGGCCTTGGCAATCCGTCGCGATGCCCGCTCTTCGCCGTATTGGTATAGGATTGAAGCGACCACATCTTCTTCGGCGTTGTTCACAATATCCGCTGCTGATGGCCCGTCCTGCGACATGCGCATATCAAGCGGCCCGTCGCGCATGAAGGAAAAGCCGCGTTCAGCCAGATCAAGCTGCATAGAAGACACGCCGAGGTCCAGCACCACCCCGTCAAGGTCGCTGGCATACCTGTCCATTTTGGAAAAGACGCCCTGTTGCATGGTGATCCGGTCGCCGTAGTCCGCGGCCCAATCCTCGGCCATCTCGAAAGCGAGCGGATCACGGTCAACAGCAATCACCCGTTCGGCACCGGCATCCAATAGCCCACGTGTGTAGCCGCCTGCCCCGAAAGTTCCGTCCAGCCAGACCCCTTCAACGGGCGAAACTGCGTCCAGCAAGGGGCGCAGCAGCACAGGCGTGTGGGGAGCAGAAGGAGTGGAGGGGGCCGCAGCAGCCATAGCGCCTATTCCCCCGGCGGGCCGTCAAGGAACGCCATCGGATCGAAATCCTCTGGCAGTTCGTCCAGCCATTCTTCTTCTCTGGCCCGCTCGACAGTGTCATACGTCTCGGGCTTCCAGATCTGGAATGTATCCCCTGCGGCGATGAAAAACGCCTCGTTCTCGAGGTCGATCTTCTGACGCAGCTTTGCCGGCAGGACCAGGCGACCTGTTTCATCAACGGTGGTGGGAAAGGACTGGCCGTGGAACAGGCGCTGCAACATCTTGCGCTCCATGCTGCCACGGGGAAGCGCGTCGATCTTGGCATCCACCTCGTCGATCGCGTTCATTGTATAGCATTCCAGATAGGACCGGCGGTGATCGCCATACACAATCACCAACTCCGGGTTTTCGCCGCTTTTCCAGTTCGGGTCGCCCGCCTCCAGCACACGCCGAAAAGAGGCCGGGATAGACACCCGCCCCTTCGTATCGACCTTGTGGTGGCTTTCGCCTCTGAACCTGCGGCTCACTGTACTTACGTCCTACTCGCAACCTTGCGTCTTGTTGTCCGTCCCACCGGAAAACCGGGTGTTAGATGTGGAAACGGCGGGTTTGATCTGCTGCCACTGATCAACCCGCCGTTTCTGTCCCGCTTTGCGGGGAAGTCCGACTGCGCGCGCCACCTGGGGGGATGTCTGCTCGCCCGCGCGCCGGATCTCTTGGTCTGATGAAAGCGAGGTGCCTGTATGAAACCTGCTAGGTTTTATTTTTATTTGGGGTCGTTTGGTGCCCCGTGTTCCCGTTCTCATCCGATGAACAATGAATGGCATGGGAATTCATGGGCGTCTACAAATTTTTTGGGAATTACCCCCAATATCTTGTTTTGCACAGGCCCTGAAAACAAGATGTAGCTACGAATTTCCTTAAGTTTTTAGCACTTCTCGCCGTTAAGGAAAAAAATACCACCATATATAGTGCATCAAAACGACCACCCAAAATCTCCCATGAATTCCCAAGTTTTTTCGCACACAGAGTTATCCACAGGAAGTGTTCCGCACTTGTTCTCCAAACTCAAACCGATTTCAAGCGAGAATCAAGGGAAATTCCGAATTTGTGATTCGGATTCGTCTGTTTTTAGCCGATTCACATCGCAGAGCGGCCTGATCATCCCACAAATTCCCACATCACCACCTATGTCGTCCCATCATTCCCAGTCAGGCCCATGTCTGCCCCCCTGCCCGGCCCGAAAAGTTCGCCTAAAATGCAACTTTCAGGTCAAAGCGCTGCCGCAGCACCCACATATTCCCGCCACAGTACCTGCGTTGAACGGCAGCGAATTAAGCAGAGAAAAGGGAAGTCATGGCTTTTGCATCGTTTCTTGAGGCCTACATGCGCAATCTGGTGAACGGGGCCCGCGCCGCCGAAGGTCTGCCGCCGCTGGCATTTGAATGGAACCTTGGCCGCACGGCCGACGCTCACAGCCTGTGGATGTCGCAGGCCGATAGCTTCAGCCACACGGGCGCCGATGACAGTTCCGCCCATGACCGCATCGCCGCATCAGGCTTTGATCTTGCGGGCAGCTGGTCCACCGGGGAAAACATCGCGGCAATGACCCTTGGGGGTGAGGACGGCTTTCGCGACGAAGTGGCCGCTTTGCATGCGGGCCTGATGAACAGCCCAGGCCACCGCGCCAACATCCTGAACCCCGACTTCACCCATATCGGCATCGGGATCATCGAGGGCACCCTCAGTTATCCCAGTGGCGCAGACCGCCCCTCGATCCTTATCACCCAGAATTTCGGAGCCACGGGCGGGCTGGTTGATACCGACCTAATGGGCACCAACACCCATGATACAGTCACCGGTGGTAGCGGTGATGATGCAATCCGTGGATTCGGAGGCGATGATCTGCTTTCTTCCGGGCATGGGCATGACAGAATCAACGGGGGGTTGGGTGACGACACGGTGTTCGGCGGCAACGGCAATGATCTGATGCATGGGCTTCAAGGACAGGATGTGCTGCATGGGGAGGACGGTCAGGACCGTATCATCGGCGGGCGGGGCGATGACATCATCGACGGGGGTAACGCCGCGGACCGACTGTTCGGGGGCACCCAGAACGATCGCATTCTTGGCGGGTCCGGCAATGATACCATTCTGGGTCAGGGCGGATTTGACACCATTGACGGGGGCAGCGGTAATGATGTGATGCGCGGTGGTTTCAACGCTGATCTCTTTATCTTCGCAGGCGACTTTGGCAGAGACCGTATCGTTGATTTCGACGCGGGCAACCGGCACGAACGCATTGATCTGAGCGGTGTCGCCACAATCATCGACTTCAACGATCTGACCGAGAACCATCTGAGCGCAGAGGGGCGGCATGTCCTGATCGACGCAGGCGACGGCAACAGCATTCGGCTTGATGCGGTGGGCATTTCAGACCTGACAGAGGATAACTTTATCTTCTAACGTCTTCTTTAGCATTACTTCTTCTTTCGACGACTTCCCGTGGTGCCTTGCGTCTTCTTGCGCAAAACGCGCATAAGGAGGCGTTAACGAAGGGAGAAGGATCATGAGTACGGCAGTCGCTATTCTGGCTCATGCCCTTCGGATGTTGTTTTTCGAGACATCCACGACGTTACGGGTGCTGATGCCTGCCATACTGATGGTGATGGGCTGCGGATTGGCGATGAGCGTGCTGGCGCCGGATACGCTCGCTGCGTTGCGCGCCTCCGAACCTGAAACAATGATGCCAAGCGCCTCCAGCCTTCTATACTTTAGTATAATCGGGCTGGTGGGCCTGCTTGCCTATGCGTTGATGGCAGTGTTGTGGCACCGGCATGTGCTGCTGAATGGCGCCGAGGATACCGAAGTGCTGCGCCCCGCTCCGTCAGTCTATCTGGGTTATATCTGGCGGGCCATCGTGGTGGGGATGGTGCAAATTCTTGCGGTCCTGCCCCTGACCTTGGCGATTGCGCTGTTGGGGGGTGCCGTGGTGTCGGCGGGAGCAGGCGGCCTGCCTGTCAGCGTGATCGGTGTGCTGGGCAGCGTCATTTTCATTTGGATCGCCCTGCGGTTCAGCGTGGTTTTGCCCGCCGCTGCCATCGGAGAGCGCATGGCCGTGCTGGAAAGCTGGCAGATCACCCGCGCAGTTTCTGCCGAGCTTTGGGGTGTGGCGGCCATGATCACGGGGATCAACACGCTGTTCTACACCCTATCCCTGATCCTGCCAGAAGCGGGTGTATTGCCAATGCTGGCGCAGACGGTGATCCTTATCATCGAAGGACTGATGTTCATCTCGGTCCTGACAACTCTCTATGGCCATCTGGTCGAAGGGCGGTCACTGGGACAATAGAAGTCCTAACGGTCCGCCCCACCACAGGCCTTTGGCCTCAGGCCATACCCCCGTCAATCAACCCTTTGGCGATACGGCCATAGGCCTCTGCCATTGCGCTATCTCCTGCGGCAATCGGTGTGCCTCCGTCGCCGGCAAGACGCGTTTCAAGATCAATTGGCAAAGCTCCCAAAAGCGGCACTCCCATCTTCTCTGCTTCGTCCCGAACACCACCGGTGCCAAAGATCTCGTGCTGCGACCCGCAGTCGGGGCAGACAAAAAGCGACATGTTTTCGATCAGGCCCAGAACCGGTGTCTTGAGTGTGGCGAACATATCAAGCGCCTTGCGCGCGTCGATCAGTGCAACATCCTGCGGCGTGCTGACAACAATCGTGCCGGTCAGCTCGGACTTGGTACAAAGCGTCAGCTGCACATCGCCCGTGCCGGGTGGCAGATCGACCAGAAGGACATCCAGCTCGCCCCACTCCACCTGCCCCAACATTTGCTGCAAGGCACCCATCAGCATCGGCCCGCGCCAGACCACGGCTTTGCCCTCCTCCATCATGAAACCGATGGACATCAGGGTGACCCCATGGGCGTGCAGGGGAATGATCGTCTTGCCGTCAGGACTGGCCGGTTTCTTGTTTACCCCCATCATGCGCGGAATGCTGGGCCCGTAGATATCGGCATCCAGCAGACCCACCTTGCGTCCTGCCCGTGCCAGCGCCACGGCCAGATTGGTACTCACGGTGGACTTGCCCACCCCGCCCTTGCCGGAGCCAATGGCGATGATCCGCTGCACACCCGAAGGTTTGGTTGGCCCTTCCTGCGGCTTGGGATGCCCGCCAATTTTCAAACTGGGCGGTGCGGCCGGTTTTGCGGCAGGCCCATGCGCCGTCAGCGCCACGTTTGCCTGGGTCACGCCCGGCAACTCTGACACCACCTTTTCGGCAGCATCGCGCAACGGACCCATCTGCCGTGCCACATCGGCATTAGGTGCTTCGATTACGAATCGTACCACAGTGCCGTCCACGGTGAGCGCGCGCACCAGATCATGCGCCAAAAGGCTTCGTCCGTCCGGCAGAGTGACCCGATCCAGCGCGGCTTGAATATCTTCTTTTGTCACGGACATTGGCGGCGGCCTTCTACTGAAGTGTTGTCAGACTGACACCACAGTTTCGACCTTAGACGCAAGGGGGCGCGTCCATTTGCCTAATTCTTCATCACACCGCTCAGGAATGGACCACGCGCACCATGTTTTCGCTGCATAGCAGCATTGCAAACAAAAACATTGTGCACCTGCAGCAAATCGGGCAAATATATAGACATCGAAACGACGCAAGTTGTTTCAAACAGAAGACCAGACAAGTTCATCCTCCTCCCGAACAAGTCTGTTTTTGGCGGCGACATCTTCCTCCTCCCTGATGTCGCCGCCCTTTTTTTACCTTACATCTGAAAAAGTTGCGGTCCGCTTTAATCGGTCCCTTGTTTTCGCATCAGAAACAATCTGTTGACCCAACGTCCCCTATGCAATTGCTGCATAGCGGCATTGCCAATGCGAGCCGTTGTTTAAGCGCAAACAAGGCGTATATGAGCCTCAACCGAAACGACGAACAAGAACAAATGAGAGGCCACTATGGCATACCTGAATACATCGATCGCATCCGGCAACGGCCTGACGCAGCGCTTGAGCCAGTTCTATCACGCGGGCATTTTGCGCCTGCAGCAATATCGCAGCTACCGCGAGACATTCGACGGGTTGAACGCCCTGACGAACCGCGAATTGGCCGATCTGGGCTTGACCCGTTCTGAACTGCCTTATGTGGCACGTCAGGCGTCCAAGAACGTCACATTGTAATTCCCATCGGGTGTGCGGCACCTCCCCCGCAGTGCACCTGAGCCGTGAAAGGCTGACCTCCTCCTCCCTGAGGGATCACTTTTCACGCACAGACCCGAAGCCCGTCCTCCCCGACGCTTCGGGCCGACCAAAGAGCAGCCGCAGCTTCCTCCCAAGCTGCGGCTGTTTCTTTATTCAAGGGGCCTCTTTCAGACTGCGCTGACGTCGCCTCATCAGAACAACACCGCATTTCCATCAGCGTCTTAGAATGGCACGTCGTCACAGCCTGTCAAAAAGCGTGATACAACCTTTTTGGTGCCAGCTTTCTCGAATTCGACTTCAAGCTTGTCCCCTTCGATGCCGATCACAGCGCCATAGCCGAACTTCTGGTGAAACACCCGCTCGCCCATGGTAAAGCTGCTGACGGCGTTCATATCAATCGTGACATTCCGCGCTTCGGACGGCTGCGATACCCCCCGCGTGCCGGAACGGGATTGCAGCCGCCGCCAGCCGGGTGAGTTATAGACGTTCGCCTCTGCCGCCGCATCATGCAAGGTGCTGGTCGGCATCGCCGCGCCAAACCCACCGCCGTAAAGCCCCGGTGGTGTCAGCACCTCCACGTGCGCCTCCGGCAATTCGTCAACAAAGCGCGAAGGCATGGAAGATTGCCATTGTCCGAACACACGCCGGTTTGCCGCAAAGCTGATTGTACAGATCGCCTCGGCCCGCGTGATGCCCACATAGGCCAGCCGCCGCTCTTCCTCCAACCCTTTGATGCCGCTTTCATCCATAGAGCGTTGCGAGGGGAACAGGCCATCCTCCCAACCAGGCAGGAAGACCGCAGGAAATTCCAGCCCCTTGGCCGCGTGCAATGTCATGATGCTGACCTTCGCGCCCCCGTCGTCGCTTTCATTGTCCATGATCAGGCTGACATGCTCCAGAAACCCTTGCAGGTTCTCGAACTGCTCCAGCGCCTTCACCAATTCCTTGAGGTTCTCAAGCCGCCCCGGTGCCTCGGGTGTTTTGTCGTTCTGCCACATGCCGGTATAGCCGCTCTCGTCGAGGATAATCTCGGCCAGCTCCATATGGCTGATTTCCGGCGGCCCGAATTCTTGCCGCACCGGCCCGCTTTCATCATCCAGCACAGCATTCTCGACATCGACAGGCATCGCAGGCCCGCGCAGTTTGCCGTTCCAGCGCTCGATTCCGTCGATCAGCAAACGCAACTGCGCCGCCCCTTTGCCGGTCAGCCCGCCCTCGCTCAGCAATATCCGCGCCCCGTCCACAAGGTTCACCCCATGCTGGCGTGCGGTCATTTGGATTTTCTGCTGCGCCTTGTCACCCAAACCTCGCTTGGGCGTATTCACGATCCGCTCGAACGCCAGATCGTCGTCGGGGCTGGTCACGACACGGAAATAGGCCATGGCATCGCGAATCTCCATCCGCTCATAGAATCGTGGCCCGCCGATCACGCGGTACGGCAGTCCGATGGTCAGGAACCGGTCTTCAAACGCCCGCATCTGGTGCGACGCCCGCACCAAAATTGCCATATGATCCAACGACATCGGATCAAGCCCGCGTGTGCCACGCTGCATTGCTTCGACTTCATCGCCAATCCAGCGCGCTTCTTCTTCACCGTCCCAATGACCGATCAGGCGCACCTTCTCGCCCTCTTCACGGTCCGTCCACAGCGTCTTGCCCAACCGGCCCTGATTGCCGGCAATCACACCCGAAGCGGCTGCCAGAATATGCGGGGTAGAGCGGTAATTCTGCTCCAACTTCACCACATGGGCGCCGGGGAAATCCGTCTCGAATCGCAGGATGTTGCCCACTTCCGCCCCGCGCCAACCATAGATCGACTGGTCATCATCGCCCACGCAGCAGATGTTCTTGTGACCCTGCGCAAGCAACCGCAGCCAAAGATACTGCGCCACGTTGGTGTCCTGATACTCGTCCACCAGAATGTATTTGAACCAGCGCTGGTATTGCTTCAGCACATCCTCGTGGGTCTGGAAGATTGTCACCATATGCAACAACAGGTCGCCAAAATCTGTCGCATTCAGCTCGATCAGCCGCGCCTGATAGGCTGCATAAATCTTTGGCCCCAGATGGTTATAGGCCCCCGCATCCGCTGCCGGCACCTTGTCGGGCGTGATCGCGCGGTTCTTCCAGCCGTCGATGATCCCCGCCAGCATCCGCGCAGGCCAGCGCTTGTCGTCGATCCCTTCGGCGGCCACCAGCTGCTTCAACAGCCGCAGCTGGTCGTCCGTATCCAGTATCGTGAAGTTGCTCTTCAACCCGACCAGTTCCGCATGACGCCTGAGAAGCTTCACACAGATCGCGTGGAAGGTGCCCAACCAGGGCATCCCTTCGACATGTTGGCCCAACATGGCACCCACGCGGTTCTTCATCTCCCGCGCCGCCTTGTTGGTGAACGTCACCGCCAAAATCTCATTCGGCCGCGCGCGCCCTGTCTGCATCAGGTGCACGATGCGGGTCGTCAGCGCCTTGGTCTTGCCCGTACCCGCCCCCGCCAGCATCAAGACAGGCCCGTCCATCTGCTCAACGGCGGCCCGTTGTGCGGGGTTCAACCCCTCCAAATAAGGCTGAGGCCGCGCCGCCATTGCACGCGCGGACAGCGATGCACCTTCAAAGGCGTCCATCTCATCAAAATCGCTCATCCCATCAATCTAGCCAATCGCGGGCTAAAGGAAAACCCATGTTCGCCACATGTTCCCCTCTCTTTTTGGCCCTATATACCGCAGCGGACGATCTGCCACGGGGCCATCGGTTGTGTTCACACAAAACGCCTGCCGCTGGACAATCCAACATCAACCCGCGCAAATAGCCTATGGACTTGCACAGCACATATCCCGCCCTTTCCGATCTGCGCACCCGTGCCCGCCGCCGAATCCCGAAATTCGTCTGGGAATACCTCGACAGCGGCACGGGCAATGAGACCACCAAAGCCCGTAACCGCACCGCGCTGGACAAAATCGGCTTTGCCCCATCGATCCTGCACGGCGAAATCACGCCTGATCTGTCCACGACTTTTCTGGGCCACCGGATGCCCCTGCCGTTTGGTATCGCGCCCATCGGCATGTCTGGTCTGATCTGGCCGGGTGCCGAAGGCCACCTTGCCCGCGCAGGCAAGACCCACAACATCCCCTACACCATCTCTACCGTGGCCACGCAAAGCCCCGAAGACGTGGCACCGCATTTGGGTCAACACGCGTGGTTCCAGCTCTATCCGCCGCGCGATCCCGACATTCGCATCGACATGCTGAACCGCGCCAAGTCTGCGGGCTTCAACGCGCTGATCCTTACGGTCGATGTGCCCACCTCTTCGCGGCGCGAGAGACAAGTCCGCTCTGGCCTGACCAACCCGCCGACGATCACGCCGCGCATCCTTGCGCAGATCGCCACCTGCCCCACTTGGGCGCTGGAAATCGCCAAACGCGGCATGCCCTATATGCGCGGGATCGACAAATACACCTCTGCCGCGACCAAGGGCATGTCGCCCACCGCCCATGTCGGCTACCTGCTGCGCACATCACCCGATTGGGACTATGTCACCTGGCTGCGCGACAACTGGGATGGACCGCTGATCGTAAAGGGCGTGATGCGCCCCGAGGATGCCACCAAACTCGAAGGGTACGGCGTAGATGCGCTTTGGGTTTCGAACCACGCAGGCCGTCAGTTTGATGGCGCGCTGTCCTCCATCGAAGTGCTGCCCGACATCCGCGCCGCCACCAAGCTGCCGCTCATCTTCGACAGCGGCGTCGAATCCGGTCTCGATATCCTGCGGGCCATCGCGCTGGGGGCCGATTTCGTCATGCTGGGCCGCGCGTTTCACTTTGCCCTCGGGGCCTTGGGCGCGAAAGGGGCCGACCATTTGATCGACATTCTGGCAAAGGACATGGCCGCGAACATGGGCCAGATCGGTGCTGCAAATCTCGCCTCGCTGCCCCCGCCGCTGACGCTCGACTAGGCGGCAAAGTCGCCGCTTACCCTGTTTCATCTGTTCCAGTGTCCGCTGAACTAAGTATTGCGCCGCACCGCAGCATCCCTAAACTGAACCTGAAACCAGTTGCCCGGAGGCCCCATGCCTGACTTTAAAAAGATCCTGATCGCCAACCGTGGCGAAATTGCGATCCGCATCATGCGGGCTGCCAACGAGATGGGCAAAAAGACGGTCGCGGTCTATGCCGAAGAGGATAAACTGGGCCTGCACCGTTTTAAAGCCGATGAAGCCTACCGCATCGGCGAAGGCCTTGGTCCGGTTGCGGCCTACCTCAGCATCCCCGAAATCATCCGTGTCGCCAAAGCCTCGGGTGCCGATGCCATTCATCCCGGCTATGGCTTGCTGTCCGAGAACCCCGATTTTGTGGACGCCTGCGAAAACAACGGGATCACGTTTATCGGTCCCCGCGCCGAGACCATGCGCGCGCTGGGAGACAAAGCTTCCGCCCGCCGGGTCGCGGTTGAGGCGGGCGTGCCGGTGATCCCCGCCACCGAAGTGTTGGGCGACGATATGGAAGCGATCCGAGCAGAGGCCAAAGAGGTCGGCTATCCTTTCATGCTCAAAGCCTCATGGGGCGGTGGGGGGCGCGGGATGCGACCGATCTACGAAGAATCCGAGCTTGAGGAAAAGGTTCTCGAAGGCCGCCGCGAGGCTGAAGCCGCATTTGGCAACGGCGAGGGCTACCTTGAGAAAATGATCCTGAAAGCCCGCCATGTCGAAGTGCAGATCCTCGGCGACAAACACGGCGAAATCTATCACCTGTTTGAACGCGACTGCTCCGTCCAACGCCGCAACCAGAAAGTCGTTGAACGTGCACCCGCGCCCTACCTGACCGAAGAACAACGCGCGGAAATCTGCGATCTGGGCCGCAAGATCTGCGCCCATGTGAACTACGAATGTGCGGGTACCGTGGAATTTCTGATGGATATGGACAGCGGTGAATTCTACTTTATCGAAGTGAACCCCCGTGTGCAGGTCGAACATACCGTCACCGAGGAAGTCACCGGAATTGACATTGTACGCGCGCAGATCCTGATTGCCGAAGGCAAGACTTTGGCCGAGGCAACCGGCAAGGCATCGCAATCCGAAATCACGCTCACGGGCCACGCCTTGCAAACCCGCGTCACCACCGAAGACCCGCAAAACAACTTCATCCCCGACTACGGCCGCATCACGGCCTATCGGTCTGCCACCGGTATGGGCATCCGCCTTGACGGCGGCACCGCCTACGCCGGCGGTGTCATTACGCGCTATTACGACAGCCTGCTGACCAAGGTGACGGCCAAAGCTCCCACGCCTGAGATGGCCATCGCCCGCATGGACCGGGCCTTGCGCGAATTTCGGGTGCGCGGGGTGTCGACGAACATCGCCTTTGTCGAAAACCTGCTGCGCCATCCCAGCTTTCTCGACAACACCTACCACACCAAGTTCATTGACGAGACGCCAGAGCTCTTCCAGTTCACGAAGCGCAAGGATCGCGGCACGAAGGTACTGACTTACATCGCGGATATCACCGTGAACGGCCACCCGGAAACAAAGGGCCACCCGCGCCTGCCCGCCTCCGTGCGTCAACCAAAGCCGCCGGAAAGCCGCGCAGAGCCCATGATGGGCACGCGCAACCTGCTGGAACAAAAAGGCCCGCAGGCTGTCGCCGATTGGATGCAGGCACAACAGCAACTGCTGATCACCGACACCACCATGCGCGACGGGCATCAGTCGTTGCTTGCCACACGGATGCGCAGCCATGATATGATCAAGGTCGCCCCCGCCTATGCCGCAAACCTGCCGACGCTCTTTTCGGTCGAATGCTGGGGCGGTGCGACATTCGATGTGGCCTACCGGTTCTTGCAAGAATGTCCCTGGCAGCGTCTGCGCGACTTGCGCGAACGCATGCCCAACATCATGACGCAGATGCTGCTACGCGCCTCTAATGGCGTAGGTTACACCAATTATCCCGACAATGTGGTACAGTTCTTTGTGCGTCAGGCCGCCGAAAGCGGTATCGATGTTTTCCGCGTCTTCGACAGCCTCAACTGGGTGGAAAACATGCGCGTGGCGATGGACGCCGTGATCGACGCAGGCAAGGTCTGTGAAGGCACGATCTGCTATACCGGTGATATCTTTGACCCTGCACGCGCGAAGTACGATCTGAAATATTATGTCGCCATGGGCAAAGAGCTGAAAGCCGCCGGTGCGCATGTGCTCGGTCTCAAGGATATGGCGGGCTTGTTGAAACCTGCCCAGGCCCGTGTCTTGGTCAAAGCGCTGAAATCCGAAGTGGGCTTGCCCATTCATTTCCACACCCACGACACCGCAGGCATCGCGAGTGCCACGATCCTTGCTGCAAGCGAAGCGGGTGTGGATGCTGTCGATTGCGCTATGGACGCGTTCAGCGGGAACACCTCTCAGGCTACACTCGGCTCTGTGGTCTCGGCCCTGCAACACACCGACCGCGACACCGGGCTGGACATGGATGTGGTCCGCGAAATCTCGGATTACTGGGAAGAAGTCCGCCATCAGTATGGTGCCTTCGAAACCGGCATGCAGGCCCCCTCCTCCGAGGTCTATTTGCACGAAATGCCCGGTGGCCAGTTCACCAACCTGAAAGCGCAGGCCGCCTCGCTTGGCCTTGAAGAACGCTGGCCCGAAGTTGCCCGCACCTATGCGGATGTGAACCAGATGTTCGGCGATATCGTCAAAGTCACCCCCTCCTCCAAGGTCGTGGGCGACATGGCATTGATGATGGTCAGTCAAGGTCTGACCCGCGCTGACGTCGAAGACCCCGACACCGATGTCGCCTTTCCTGACAGCGTCATCGACATGATGCGTGGCAACCTTGGCCAGCCTCCCGGCGGCTTCCCCGAGACGATTTTGAAAAAGGTGCTGAAGGACGAAAAGCCCAACACCGAACGCCCCGGCAAACATCTCGCGCCTGTTGATCTGGAAGCGACCCGCGCGGAGCTGTCCAAGCAGTTGGACGGCATTGAAATCGACGATGAAGACCTCGCCGGGTACTTGATGTATCCGAAAGTCTTCCTCGACTACATGAAGCGGCACATTCAGTACGGTCCCGTACGGACCCTGCCGACGCAGACATTCTTCTATGGCATGGAAGCCTCCGAAGAAATCACAGCTGAGATTGATCCCGGCAAGACCCTTGAAATTCGCATGCAGGCCGAAAGCGAAACGAACGAGGACGGCGAGGTGAAAGTCTTTTTCGAATTGAACGGCCAGCCCCGCGTGATCCGCGTGCCCAATCGTCTGGTCAAAGCGTCGACCGTCAGCCGCCCCAAAGCTGAACCCGGCAATGAAAACCATATCGGTGCTCCTATGCCCGGCGTGGTCGCCTCTATCGGGGCGGTGGTCGGCGCAAAGGTGAAAGCGGGTGATCTGTTGCTGACCATCGAAGCGATGAAGATGGAAAGCGGCATCCATGCCGAGCGCGACGCGGTGGTCAAAGCGGTGCATGTCAGCGCAGGTGGACAGATCGACGCAAAGGATCTGCTGGTCGAGTTGGAGTGAGTTTTGATGGGGATATGCGGCGACTAAAGGGTGCCGTGCACCCATCCGAATACTTCAAAGTCGTTCGGTTCAGAACTGCCTTTGTGCAGGTGAGGACGACTGAATCCTAAGGCATGTGGAAAAACGCGGCAGGCCCCGCAGATAGCGGCGCGGGGCCTGATGCAAGTTAATCGTCGAGGTGGCTCTCCGCGATTGTTGGATAGATCAGGTTTCTGAAGATCAGGCGCAGGGGACCACGGTTCTTGGGGGACTGGATCATCAGCAAGGCGATCATGTCCTCTTTGGGATCCGTGTAATAGGCCGTACCAGCGGCCCCACCCCAGTTGAATTCACCCTCGGTGCCGAAAGACGGCGCATTGCCATTCTCAAGACGCACAGCATAGCCGAGGCCAAAACCATAGCCGGGACCCGGCAGATAGTATTTTCCGGGCTGGATGCCGCCCATATGGTTCGACGTCATCAGTTGCACGGTTTTCGGTGACAGCAGACGGACACCATTCAACTCGCCCCCGTTCAACATCATCTGCGCAAATTTTGAATAGTCGTGGACCGTCGACATAAGTCCACCGCCCCCTGACAGGTTCGGCTTGCGCACGCGGGGGTCAAAGATGCCACGATCTCCAAGCTGCGCATGTTCGGCAAAGGGCTCCGCAATGCGCGCATGATCGGCTTCGTCATCAACGTAGAAAGCTGTGTCGGACATGCCCAGCGGCTCGAATACCCGTGCCGTCATGAACTCTTCGAGGTTTTGGCCGGTCACCGCTTCGACAACTGCGCCAAGCACATCTGTCGATCGGGAATATTCCCATTTTGTGCCTGGATCATGCTCGAGTGGCAGGCTGGCCAAAAGATTTGCCTGTTCGATCCCTGTGTTCTCGGGGTTGCTTACCTCTGCGGCTTTATAGGCTTCTCGCGCGGGTCCAGCACCGAAAAAGCCGTACGTCAGGCCCGAGGTATGCCGCATGAGATCAAGAACCGTCATCGTGCCTTTGGCGGGTCGGGTCGCCGGATTGCCTTCGGCGTCTTTTTCGCCGGTCACCACGGTCAATTCTTTGAAGGCCGGCAGATATGTCGACACGGGCGCATTCAGGATCAGCCGCCCCTCTTCGACCAGCATCATCGCCACAGCAGTGGTGATCGGTTTGGTCATGGAATAGATGCGAAAGATCGTATCTTCCGTCATCGGCTCGCCGTCCGGTGTGCGTTTGCCCATCGTCGACAGATGCGCGATTTTGCCATCGCGGATCAGCATGATGACAGCACCGGGTGTCATGCCTTTGTCAACAAGCGCACCAAATGTCGCATCCATCCGCGCCAAGCGCTCCGGATCAAATCCCAGTTCTTGTGCGTCGCCTCGTGGCAATTCTTCGGCCCTAACGGCACCGATGCTGGTAAGCGCCGTACTCAGCGCAAATGCCCCAACGGCCAAGCCAAATTTCAATCTGTTCATTCTTCGTCCTCCCAATTGATGTAGCACCTAGGCGCTACAATCGCAGGTTAGGCAGCGGGTTTGTGGGCTGACAAGAGCAGGAGACCCTGTATTCGCCGCGCTTTGCAGTTTGACGCTGGGTCACTATGCCGACGGGCCGGTTTAAACGAATATCGAACTTGGGAATAGCGTATTTCTGGTGCTGGAAAGAGAGTGAGCCAAGGTTGGTCTGGTACCATCACGCCCAGGGTGTCAGTCTCTAGGCGCAAGACATCAACTTGCACCCACACCCAACGATTATTGAACCGCGCCAAAGAAGGCATAGCCCCGCCTCAGGATCACCTAAATGCACCTTTCCGCTCTTACCCTCATCATTCCTGACTACGACGAAGCCATTGACTACTACACACGCACCCTTGGCTTTGCCCTGATCGAGGACATCAACCAAGGGAGCAAACGTTGGGTCCGCATCGCGCCGGCACCTGATGCACAAACCGGGATCATCCTCGCCAAAGCCTCAAACCCGGCGCAAACCAAAGCAATCGGCAAACAAGGCGCTGGCCGGGTCTGGCTTTTCCTCGAAACCCAAAATTTCGCCGTGGATCATGCCAGACTGATCGCTGCGGGGGTTCAGTTCGAAGAACAGCCGCGTCAGGAGCCTTACGGTACAGTTGCCGTCTTTATTGATACATACGGCAATCGCTGGGACTTGATCGAATATTCCTGACCCGATGCAACCTGTCGCATTGCTCCCTCTGCCCAAACGGCTATTTTGCCCTCAAACAGGATACCGCTATGCCCTACCAATGGACCACACAACAGGACAAACCCTGCCAACAGATGCGCTTGTGGCCGCATCAATCCTTGCCCGCGCGGGGGTTCGCGGCCTTTATCCTGACCACGTTCACCCTGATCCTCATCCCCACGATGGCGCTATTGGGGACAGTACTGCTTTGGGGTTTGCTGCCCTTTGTGCTGATGGCGGTCGCGGGGATGTATTTCGCGCTTCAACACAATCACAAATCCCGCTTGATCGAAGAGGTGCTCACTTTGGATGGCTCCAGTGCCCATCTGGTGCACCGCACGCCCAAGGGCGAAGTCAAGGAATGGCAATGCAACCGGTACTGGACCCAAGTGATGAAATACGAACGCGACGGGCCGGTGCCGCAGTATGTCACCCTGCGCGGCGAAGGCCGCGAGGTCGAGATTGGCGCGTTCCTCAGCGAAGAAGAGCGGGTGGAACTCTATGACGATCTGCAACGCAGTTTGCAGCGCGAAGCCTAAGGCAACCGATCAGTAGGGACCTGTGCAAATCGCACCCATAAGGGCGATTGGGTCGAATATGGGAGCGTCTTACTTAACGAATGATGTAAGACGCTCCTGCTCAGAGCTTTCGACCTGCTCAGCTTAATCGTTCTTTAACAGTTGGCCCGACTTTGCCAAAGTCCATCTGTCCGGTGTACTTTGCCTTGAGTGCCCCGATTACTTTACCCATGTCCCGGATGCTGTCGGCGCCGATCTCGGCAATGGCGGCATCAACGGCCGCTGCGGTTTCATCCTCGGACAATTGGCGCGGCAGGTATTCCTCTATGATTTCGATCTCGGACCGCTCGCGCTCTGCAAGGTCCAACCGCCCGCCTTCTTCATAGGCGCGGGCCGATTCCATCCGCTGTTTGGACATTTTTCCAAGGATCGCAAGTACTTCGGCCTCGGGCACGCCGTCATCGATGCCCTTGGCACGGGCGTCGATATCCCGGTCCTTGATTGCAGCGTTGATCAGACGCAGTGTCGACAGCCGTGCGGCGTCCTTGTCTTTCATCGCCTGTTTCAAAGCGTCAGAGATGCGCGTACGCAGGTCCATAAGAAGGGTTCCCGTTCCGTTATGGTCAAGTTGCCCTTCATAGACAATGTGCCACGGACAGGCAATGGGGACAAAGAAAGCTAACCCATTGATACACCACAATATCTCATTTCCCTTCTGCCCTTGACCAGATGAGCCGCGGGCAGTAGTTACTGCATCGTTTATCCATTCACATCTGCCGGAGACTGCCCCATGTCCGCACCGTCCGCGCCCAGTCGCCCCACCGCCTGCCTTGCTCTGGCGGATGGTTCCCTGTTCTATGGTATGGGCTTTGGAGCCACCGGCCTGACGGTCGCGGAGTTGTGCTTCAACACCTCGATGACCGGTTACCAGGAGATCATGACCGACCCCTCCTATGCGGGCCAGGTCGTGACCTTTACCTTTCCGCACATCGGCAATGTCGGCACCAACCCGCAAGACGATGAAACCGGCGATCCGGTGGCCGCAGGGATGGTGGTCAAGTGGATGCCGACGGACCCGTCGAACTGGCGCAACGTCCAGCCCCTGTCAGAGTGGTTGGCCTCACGCGGACGGATCGCCATCGGCGGCGTCGACACCCGTCGCCTGACCCGCGCCATCCGCCAGCAAGGCGCGCCGCATGTGGCGCTGGCCCATGATCCTGAGGGCAACTTCGATATTGAGACTTTAATCAACGCGGCACGTGGCTTTGCCGGGCTCGAAGGCATGGATCTGGCCAAAGACGTGACCTGCGCACAATCATACCGCTGGGACGAGATGCGCTGGGCATGGCCTGATGGCTTCCCGCAACAGACTGATCCAAAACACAAAGTTGTCGCAGTGGACTATGGTGCCAAGCGCAATATCCTGCGCTGTCTTGCCTCTGCGGGTTGTGAGGTGACGGTTTTGCCCGCTTCGGCCACTTACGACGATATCATGGCCCACAATCCCGACGGGGTCTTTTTGTCCAACGGTCCGGGCGATCCCGCGGCGACCGGCGAATACGCCGTGCCGATGATCCGCGATGTGTTGGACAAAACGGATCTGCCAGTGTTTGGCATTTGCCTTGGCCATCAAATGTTGGCGCTCACGCTTGGAGCCAAAACCATCAAGATGAGCCACGGCCATCACGGTGCCAACCATCCGGTCAAAGACAACGACACCGGCAAGGTCGAGATCACCTCGATGAACCACGGCTTCGCCGTCGATGCGCAAACTCTGCCCAAAGGCGTTGTGGAAACCCATGTCTCGCTCTTTGACGGCTCCAACTGCGGCATCCGTATGGAAGACCGCCCTGTTTGGTCCGTACAGCACCATCCGGAAGCCTCGCCCGGTCCGCAGGACAGCTTCTATTTGTTCGAGCGGTTCGCTGAAGCAATGGCGAAGCGCGCAAAGAGTGATGTGTAAACCTGCGTTGGATTAATGGCGGGGAATCCTCGATTAGGGGCGATCATGTTAACCGCCCATTAACTGCCTTTACATAAATCTGGCCTTACACCCTTTCTGTAAGGCCATTTTTTATGAGTAACCTGCGGCTTCACTTATCTGATCCGCAAATCGCACGCTCCCCGCCTGCCCCCATGCCGATCGGGCGGCATCTGGTGGCTGCGGGTGCAATCAGTACTAGCGATCTGATGCACGCGCTGGATCTTCAACGGCACGTCGATGCACCTTTGGGTGAAATTCTGATTGCTGAAGGTCTGGCATCACGGAGCGATGTCATGAACGCGCTGGCGCTCCAGCATCATGCGCAGTTGGTTGATTTGGACGATGATCCGCCCCCGATCAACCTCACACGGCGTCTGCCCTCCGGGTTGTGTCTGGAATACCGTGCGGTGCCCTGGATGGATATGGCGGGCACCTTGCTGGTCGCCACCAGCCGACCGCATCAGTTTGACGATCTGCGCCGCGCACTTGGGGTGAAGGCGCATCATATGATCCCCGTGATCGCGGATGAATTGCAGATCAAACAACAAATTTCGCGGCTGTATGGCGCGGAATTGGCGCAAAGGGCCGCAACCCGTGTCCCTGCTGCCATCAGTTGCCGGACCTGGGATATCGCTGGCAAAGGGCGGATCATCTGGGCCTCTGCGGTATTGGTCTGCCTCATCTCGGCGCTGATTGCCGCGCCCTTGTGGACTTTGACCTTAGCGATTCTCTGGGCGGTGATAACTTTGGCCATGACCACTGTGCTCAAGGCCTGCGCTCTCTGGGCGCAGGTGATGAACAAATCACCGGATGATATCACCCCGGCACTCGCCCATCGCTCCATGTCCTACCGATTGCCCCGCGTGTCCATGCTGGTACCCTTGCTGAAGGAACGCGAGATTGCCGGTGCGCTGATCGCGCGGCTGACACGTCTTACCTATCCCAAATCGCTATTGGACGTGGTGCTGGTGCTGGAAGAAGGCGATCGAACCACCAGGCAAACGCTGGCAAAGACCGATCTGCCACCTTGGATCAGTGTGATCGAAGTCCCCGAAGCCAATCGGCTGACCACGAAGCCGCGGGCGCTGAACTATGCGCTGGATTTTTGTCAGGGCAGTATCATCGGTGTCTGGGACGCCGAAGACGCGCCCGAGGTCGATCAGATTGAACGCGTCGTCAGCCGGTTTCAGAAAGCCTCGGCGAAAGTGGCCTGCCTGCAAGGGGTGCTTGATTACTACAACCCGCGCGCCAACTGGCTATCGCGTTGTTTTACCATAGAATATGCCGCGTGGTGGCGGGTTCTGCTGCCCGGTGTCGCACGGCTGGGTCTGGTAATACCGTTGGGTGGAACGACCCTGTTTTTTCGCCGCAGGACCCTTGAAAAACTGGCAGGCTGGGATGCGCATAACGTCACCGAAGACGCCGATCTGGGCGTGCGTCTCGCGCGGGCGGGCTATGTGACCGAGCTGTTGCCCACTGTGACCTATGAAGAGGCGAACTGTCGTTTGTGGCCTTGGGTGCGCCAACGCTCGCGCTGGCTCAAGGGGTTTCTGGTGACCTATTGTGTGCACATGCGCCATCCGGGTCAATTGCTGTCCGATCTGGGGTGGGTGCGGTTTATCGGCCTGCAAACGATGCTGTTGGCGACCGTCAGTCAATTCGCCTTTGCACCGTTCTTATGGTCGTTCTGGCTGGCGGTCTTCGGCCTCTCGCATCCGATTGAGCACACCCTTGGCACACCGGTTTTGTGGTCGATGGTGGGATTGTTCATCCTGTCTGCCACGCTGAACCTTGGCATTTCGATCACGGCGGTGGCAGGCAAGGATCACCGGCATCTGATGTGGTGGGTGTTCACCACGCCGTTCTACTATCCGCTGGGGGCCCTAGCCGCGGCAAAGGGATTGCAGGAGTTCGTTGTCAGCCCGTTTTTCTGGGACAAGACGCAACACGGGGTGACCCCGTCGACCGACGACCTGACACCAGCCGAGGTCAGCCCGCCTGCTCGGACCGCGCAGCGACTTGCTTCAACCGGGTGACGAAGGCCACCGAGATATGGGCGCGCAACGCCTCTTCGGCACCGGCTTCGTCCCGCGCTTCGATCATCGACACAATCCGCAGGTGTTCGGCCTGCGCGATTTCACCGCGCCCTTCGGCAGCCAGTGACGTCGTCGCCATGAGCGCCATAGAGCGGTAAACAAGGTCGAGCTGTTGCACCAGATACCGGTTGTGTGACGCCAGATGGATTTGTTTGTGAAACCGCCGGTTGCTGCGCGCCAAGGCCGCAGGGTTATCGACGAGCGCATCATCCGCCAGCACCATTTCGCGCAGAACGCGTACTTCCTCGGCCGTGGCGTGGCGGGCAGCCAGACGCGCCGCCAAACCCTCCAGCTCGCCCCGCACCACATAAAGCTCTGCGGTTTGATTGTGATCCAGCGAAGCCACAATCAGGCTACGCCCTTCGCGCGCCAGCAGGGACTGAGTCTCGAGCCGCTGCAGCGCTTCGCGAATGGGGGTGCGTGACACGCTGAACCGCTCGGCCAATTCGCTTTCGACAAGCCGGTCGCCAGGGCGGAAGATACCGGCATCAATCGCGTCAAGGATCAGCGAATAAGCATCGGTCGGGCCGGGTTTGGGCGCAGGCATGGCAGTTCCTTTTGATCGCGTCACTTTACCCGTCGCTTGCAATTGCGCAAGCGTCACCGCAGGCGCTTGCGCCCCTGCCCCGCCCGGCTTAGGCACGGGGATATGACACGCGATGCTTTTTCCCATGTGGATGCCTGGGTCTTTGATCTGGACAACACCCTCTACCCGCCCGAGGCACGGCTTTTCGATCATATCGAAGTCCGGATGACCGCCTGGGTGATGCAAGTCCTTGGTGTGGACCAGCCCGAGGCCGATCGCCTGCGTCTGCACTATTGGCAGACACATGGTACCACTTTGGCCGGGCTGATGCGCGAGCATGATGTCGATCCAGATCCCTATCTGCTAGATGTGCATGATATACCGATGGACAGCCTGACCCCTGATGCAACCCTTGCCGCCCGCATCCGCGCCCTGCCCGGTCGGCGGATCGTCTATACCAACGGTACCGCGCCCTACGCGGAACGGGTGTTGGCCGCGCGTGGGCTTTCCAATCTCTTTGACGCGGTCTACGGCGTTGAACATGCGGGCTTTCTGCCCAAACCCGATCGTGCCGCGTTTGACCGTGTATTTGCGCATGACGGCATCACCACAGCCCGCGCGGCGATGTTCGAGGATGATCCGCGCAATCTGGCCGCACCCCATGCAATGGGCATGCGGACCGTGCATGTGGCGCCCGAACCGGTGGCGCAGGCGCATATCGAATATCATACGGACGATTTGTCCCGTTTCCTTGGCGCGTTAAGAGACTAACTAGACGTCATGACATATGATTTCGATATTCTCATTTCCGGCGGTGGCATCGCGGGCCTGACCGCCGCCGCTGCCTTTGGTAGCGCTGGCTTTTCTGTCCTCTGCGTTGACCCGACGGCCCCGGTGACCGAACGGGACGCCGAAGGCGCGGACATGCGATCAACCGCAATGTTGCAACCGGCACGTACCGTTCTGGAAGATGCAGGTGTTTGGGAGGCACTCGCGCCCCATGCCTCACCGTTGCAGGTCATGCGCGTGGTCGATGCGGGCGGCGAAGTGGCGGAACCGCGCGTGATACGAGAGTTCAATGCCCGCGAGATCTCGGACCAGCCCTTTGGGTGGAATTTTCCCAACTGGTTGTTGCGGCGCGAATTGGTCGGGCGGCTGAAAAGTTTGGAAACCGTGGATTTCCGTCCCGGTATCGGGACAACCTCGTTGTTCACCCGCACTGCCTCGGCCAAGGTGAGTCTGACGGACGGCACCAAGATCACCACGCGATTGGTTATCGCCGCCGATGGGCGCAACAGCCCGATGCGGCAGGCGGCAGGTATTGACGTACGTACCAGACGATACGGCCAGAAGGCATTGGCCTTTGCCGTGACACATCCGGTGCCGCATGAGAATGTCTCTACCGAAATTCACCGCACCGGGGGGCCGTTTACATTGGTTCCACTGCCAGATCGCGACGGATTACCTTCTTCCGCCATCGTCTGGATGGACGATGCAGCCGCGACCCAAGCCCGCGCCGAGGCACCTGTGGCCGCTTTTGAAGCGGAGATGTCGGAGCGGTCGTGCCATCTGTATGGCCCATTGACGCTGGCCAGTGCACGCAACGTTTGGCCGATCATCACCCAGTATGCAGAAAGACTGAGTGCAGAACGCGTGGCTTTGATCGCGGAGGCTGCCCATGTGATGCCACCCATCGGGGCGCAGGGGTTGAATATGTCACTGCAAGACGTGGCAACACTGTTGCAACTGGCGCAAGCGGATCGCAACGCACTGGGGGATGCCATGATGCTGGAGCGTTTTCACAAGGCGCGGTACGGCGATATCCAATTGCGGATCAATGGGATAGATATGCTGAACAGGGTTTCGCAAGCCAGTCATCCACTGGCACGGGATGCGCGGGCAAAGGGTCTTGATGCGCTTTATGCCATGGCCCCGGTTCGCAAGATGCTGATGCAGATGGGTCTTGGGGTGAAGTAAGCGCTTTGTCGCGATCGCCCTAATCGCCGTGGCTGTTGTGCTACGGTATATAAGGCCAAAAAGAGAAAGAGGATGGGGCAGCGTATTTACGCTGCCGCCTTCTGTGTTTTGCATCTTCTAAGCGTTGCGTGGGCTCAAAGTACCTCATCCACGACAGGTGCGAGACGGCCCAGGGTGCCATCCACATCATAGAGTTTATCGAGCCCGAACAGGCCGAGACGGAAGGTGCTGAAGCCGTCGGGTTCGCCTACTTGCAAGGGCACACCGGCGGCGATTTGCATGCCTTTGGCAGCGAACTTTTTACCGTTCTGGATCTGCGGGTCTGACGTGTAACCCACCACCACGCCCGGTGCGCCATAGCCTTCGGCCGCGACCGAGCCGACACCCTTGGCTGCCAGCATTTTGCGCACACCATCGCCCAGCTTCCACTGCGCCTCTTTCAGACGCTCAAAGCCGAACTCGCGGGTTTCCAGCATTGTATCGCGGAACATGCGCAGCGCGTCAGTGGGCATTGTGGAATGATAGGCGTGCCCGCCGTCCTCATAGGCCTTCATGATCGCGCGCCATTTCGCCAGATCGAGGGAGAAACTGTCTGATTGGGTTTCAGCCAGTCGCGCTTCGGCCCGTTCAGACATCATTACCAGCCCGGCAGACGGCGTAGCCGACCAGCCTTTTTGTGGCGCAGAGATCAGAACGTCGATACCAAGGCTGCGCATGTCGACCCAGATGCAGCCCGACGCGATACAGTCGAGCACCATGAGCGCACCGACTTCATGAGCCGCATCGGCCATCTGTCTGATATAGGCGTCGGGCAGGATCACGCCTGCGCTTGTTTCAACATGCGGGGCAAAGACCACCTGCGGTTTCTCGGCGTGAATGGCCTCGACCACATCCTCGATCGCGGCGGGCACAAAAGGCGACGTCGCGGCGTTGCCCTGCTGGCGTGCCTTCAACACAGTGGCCTTGGCGGTCAATCCACCGGTTTCCATGATCTGGGACCAGCGGTAGGAGAACCAGCCGTTGCGCACCACCAACGCATCCGCGCCGCGGGCAAACTGGCGTGCGACGGCTTCCATGCCAAAGGTGCCGCCACCGGGCACCACAGCCACCGCATCGGCCTGATAGACCTCTTTCAACATCTCGGAGATGTCGCGCATCACCTGTTGAAAGCTGCCGCTCATGCTGTTGAGCGAGCGGTCGGTGAAAACCACCGAAAATTCTTCAAGCCCTGTCGGGTCTACCGTATCTAGCAATGCCATGGGTCATCTCCTCCTCGTGGATACCTGTGCATAAAAGCCCACCTCAGGATGTGCAAAGTCTATCTTGGCATACCAGTCATGCAAAGTGCCGCGACTACCGGATATCACCGATGGGCCCCGGCAGACGCTCTTCGCTCAGCAGAACATTGGCCTCGACCTCGCCAGCCCCCGGCAGCGTCATGATCCGCCGGCGCAGCACCCGCTCGAAATCAGGCAGATCACGTGCAACAACCCGGAGACGGTAATCATATAGTCCCAGCACATGCTCTACGGTCTGCACCTCGGGAATGGCGCTGACGGCGCGCTCGAAGTCTTCCAGTGACACGCCCCCCTTTCGCGCCAGCTTGATCCCCAGAAACACGGTAACGCCAAAGCCCAAACGCTCCGCATCCAGCCGCAACCGGCGGCCTGCCAGAACGCCCGCTTCTTCCAGCCGTCTGATGCGCCGCCAGGTCGCCGGCTGTGACAGGCCAAAGCGTTTGCCCAATGCGCTGGCCGATTGCCGCGCATCCCGCGCCAAGGCCAAAACCAATTGGCGGTCCAGATCATCCAGAGCGATCATAGCGGCAAAGTCTCTTCGGCTTTGATCCGCGCCACATGCATCAACGCTTCGATATCCGCGATATGCGGCAGCGACAGGATCCGCCTGCGGTAGATCTCCTGATAATGTGCCATATCCCGCGCGATCACCGACAGGCGCACATCGACCCGGCCCAGAAAGGTCTGAACCTCGATCACCTCCGGCACCCGCCGCGCCTCTGCCAGAAAGCTATCGAACGCGGTGCTCTGCGTCTTGTCCAGTGTCACCCGCAAGGATACTTCGACCGCATAGCCAAGGGCGGCCCAATTCACCACGGCAGCGACCCCCTGCACCACGCCGGTCTCTTCCATACGCGCCAACCGCCGCGCGGCCTTTCCGCTGGACATGCCGCAACGGTCTGCCAGTTCGCCGGGGCTCAGGCTCGGCTCCGCCTGCCAGTAGCGCAACAGTCGGCGGTCCATATCATCAAGCATGATTTTTCCAATTTTTGCAGCAACGGCGCATAACTATATTCAACCTTTTAAAAATACTATAGAAATCACACTGGCCCCGCCGGCGAACTTCCCTATGGTGCACCGCAGAGAACATTCAACCAAAGGACAAACCAATGCGCGTTTATTACGACCGTGACTGTGATGTGAACCTGATCAAGGACAAGAAAGTCGCCATTCTCGGCTATGGCTCCCAAGGCCACGCCCATGCGCTGAACCTGCGCGATTCCGGTGCCAAGAACCTCGTTGTCGCCCTGCGAGAAGGCTCCGCTTCCGCGGCCAAAGCCGAGGGTGAAGGCCTCAAGGTTATGGGCATTGCAGAAGCCGCCGCCTGGGCTGACGTCATCATGTTCACCATGCCCGACGAACTGCAGGCAGAGACGTACAAGAAGTACGTGCACGACAACATCCGCGAAGGTGCGGCGATTGCATTCGCCCACGGCCTGAACGTGCACTTTGGCTTGATCGAGCCGAAAGAGGGCATCGACGTCATCATGATGGCCCCCAAAGGCCCCGGCCACACTGTACGCGGCGAATACACCAAAGGCGGCGGCGTGCCTTGCCTCGTGGCGGTAGACCGTGATGCGTCCGGCAAAGCGTTGGAAATCGGTCTGTCCTATTGCTCCGCCATCGGCGGTGGCCGCTCCGGCATCATCGAGACGAACTTCCGCGAAGAATGCGAGACCGATTTGTTCGGTGAGCAGGCGGTTCTTTGCGGTGGCTTGGTCGAGCTGATCCGCATGGGCTTTGAGACGCTGGTCGAAGCGGGCTATGCGCCCGAGATGGCCTATTTCGAGTGCCTGCACGAAGTGAAGCTGATCGTGGACCTGATCTATGAAGGCGGTATCGCCAACATGAACTACTCGATCTCCAATACGGCTGAGTACGGCGAATACGTTTCCGGCCCGCGGATCCTGCCTTACGACGAGACGAAGGCGAAGATGAAAGCGGTACTGACCGACATTCAGAACGGCAAATTCGTGCGTGATTTCATGCAGGAAAACGGCGTGGGTCAGCCCTCGTTCAAAGCCACACGCCGCATCAACGACGAGCACCAGATCGAACAGGTCGGCCAAAAGCTGCGTGAAATGATGCCATGGATTTCTGCAGGGAAAATGGTGGATAAGGCCAAGAACTAAGGCTTCTTCCCTGACTATTCAGAAGGCCCGGAGCGATCCGGGCCTTTTTGCTTTATACGTCTGCGGGTTTGCCATGAGACAACTTGGCGTTTGCCCATGTAGAATGCAGCACGCCGTCAGTTTCGATCCGCCGTTCTATCTGTTGCTTGCTGATAAGGGCCAATGTTGCCGAGATCAAAAGGGTGAAGAACGCAATTGCGCCCACAGGTGATGTCCAATCCATGAAGAAGTCTCCTTTATCCTGTCATACCCTAACAACGTGGCCGCGCTTTCATTCGTTCCCGGACCGCCTGTCACTGCGTGATCGACGTTGACCCTGTGTTCGATCCCGCATAGCCCCGTATTATGAACCAGCCCCCCAAAATTACCGCAAGCAGTTGGCTGATGATTGCCGTACTTGCCTTCGTCTGGGGCGGGACTTTCATGGTGACCGAAATTGCCCTGACCGGGATGCCGCCCTTCTGGGTCGCGGCCTCGCGCATCGGCTTTGCGGCGGTGGTCATGGTCGTGATCTGGGGCGCGCGTGGTTTCGCGCTGTTCGAGCAACGCCCCACATTCGCTCAATGGGTCACCCTGTTTTTCGTCGGCTGCCTGAGCGGAGCAGTGCCGTTTGCGCTTCTTGCCTGGGGGCAACAATATGTCACCTCGGGTTTTGCGGGGGTGTCGATGGCGTCTACAGCACTGATCGTCGTGCCATTGGCGCACTTCATGGTGCCGGGTGAACAGATGACATGGCGGCGCGTGGTCGGTTTTGTCATCGGATTTGTCGGAGTGGCCGTGCTGATCGGCGGACAGGCCTTTGACACCACAGGGTCGGATCTGGAAACCGCCGGGCGCATCGCTTGCGTGACCGCGGCCAGTTGCTATGCGCTTAGCTCGATCCTGATGCGGCGGTTGCCGGGGGTCGATGCCATCGGACTGGCCACCCTGCTCTTGGTGATCGGGTCGTTTGTCAGCCTGCCGATGGCTTTGGCCGTGGAAGGCCCACCACCCCTGCCCTCAGGTCAGATTTTGCTGGTGCTGTTGTTTCTGGGACTGGTGCCCACGGCAGCGGCGAATTTCCTGCGCGTACTTGTGGTGCGCAGCGCAGGGCCGGTGTTCATGTCACTCGTCAATTACCAGGTCCCGGTTTGGTCCGTGGTCCTTGGTGCGCTGATACTGTCCGAGCCGCTGCCGCCCTCGCTGCTTTACGCGATGGTGCTGATCCTGATCGGTTTGGGGATCAGCCAATACGGCGCGTTGCGGCGGCTGTTCGGTCGCAAGCCTTAGGCGACGGCCTCTTCGACTGCAGCAACCACGCTATCTACCGCCCGCTCCATCAGGCCAGCATCCAAGTGCTCTGCCATGACCCGCACCAAAGGCTCGGTGCCTGATGTGCGGATCAGCAACCGGCCGCCGCCGGTCAGATCAGCCTCGGCCTGTGCAATGGCAGCTTTGACTGGTGCTGCGTCCAGAGGCGTTTGCCCCGCGCCAAAGCGCACGTTCTTGAGAAGTTGCGGTACCGGATCAAACTGGTGCAGCAAATCGGATGCAGGCCGCTCGGACCGCACCAGCTCCGCCAGAAACTGTAGCCCTGCCATCAGGCCATCACCCGTTGTAGCATGGTCCGTCATCACAATGTGGCCGGATTGTTCACCGCCCAGATTAAAGCCGCCCTGCCGCATCCGTTCCACCACATATCGGTCGCCAACGCCGGTGCGTTCTAGACGCAGCTTGCGGTCGTTCAGAAAATGCTCCAGCCCCAGATTGCTCATCACCGTGGCAACAAGGGCTGCGTTCCTGAGCCGCCCTTCCTCTGCCCACCGCGCCGCCATCAGCGCCATAAACTGATCGCCATCGCCGACATTGCCCTTCTCATCGATCAGGATGACCCGGTCTGCATCGCCATCCAGACAGATACCCACATGCGCACCATGGGCCACGACCATCTCTGCCGCGGCGTGCGGATGGGTCGAGCCGCAGCTCTGGTTGATGTTATGCCCGTTCGGTGCCACCCCCATCGGGATCACTTCGGCCCCCAATTCCCATAAGGTTTCAGGTGCCACGCGGTGCGCAGCCCCATTCGCGCAATCCACCACGACCTTAAGCCCATCGAGCCGCATTTGGCGTGGGAAAGTGGACTTGACCCGCTCCATGTAGCGATACCGCCCGTCGTCGATGCGCTTCGCCCGTCCGATCTCGTTTGAAGGTGCCGCGTCGACGCCGCTTGCGATCAGGGCCTCCAGCTCGGCCTCGACCTTGTCAGAGAGTTTGAACCCGTCCGGGCCGAAAAACTTGATCCCGTTGTCATGCGCAGGATTATGACTGGCAGAGATCATCACCCCCAGGTCAGCCCGCATAGAGCGCGTCAGCAATCCTACCGCAGGTGTAGGCACCGGCCCCAGAAGCAGCACATTCATACCCGTACTGGTCAAGCCCGCCGTCAGTGCGTTTTCGAACATATAACCCGAGAGGCGCGTATCTTTACCGATCACAACCCGGTGCACTGCATGGCCGTCATGGCGGAAATACCGCCCCACCGCAGCGCCGATGCGCAAAGCCATCTCCGGCGTCATGGGGTGGATGTTGGCCGTGCCGCGCACGCCGTCTGTGCCAAAAAGCTTGGTCATAATAGGTGACTTCCTGCCATAGCTGAGCGCCAGAGCGCAATTGCCTGAATTGTTTCAGGGACATCATGCACGCGCAAAATCTGAACGGCATGGGAAATCGCGGCCAATCCTACCCCTAAACTGCCGGGCATGCGGGCCGTGGCTGCCGTAGTGCCACCAATTGTGCCGATGAACCTCTTGCGCGAGGCCCCCAAAAGGACTGGCACACCCAATCCATGAAACAGGCTGAGCCGGGCCAGAAGTGCGAGGTTATGCTCCAGCGTTTTGCCAAATCCGATGCCCGGATCTGCGATAATGCGCGACCGGTCAATGCCCTGCGCTTCCAACGCGGTAATCCGAGCCGCAAGATAGTCATAAACATCAAGCAAAACATCGTCGTATTGCGGGTCTTGCTGCATTGTGGCTGGATCGCCTTGGGCATGCATCACACAGACCGGCAGATCGTGCTGCTGGGCGACAGCGGCCAGATCAGGATCATAAGTAAGACCCGACACATCGTTGACCAGCCCCGCCCCTGCCGTAATGGCGGCCTCGGCCACGCTGGCCTTGCGGGTATCAATCGAAACCAATGTATCGACACCTGCGGCGCGCAGGCCCTGAATGACCGGCACCACACGCTGGGCTTCGTCCTCGGGCCGGACAGTTTCAGCCCCCGGACGGGTGGATTCGCCGCCCACATCCAACAGATCGACGCCCGCATCACGCATCGCACGGCCTGCGGCAACTGCGTCAGTAGAGGCAAAATGTTTACCGCCATCCGAGAAACTATCAGGCGTGGCGTTCAATATGCCCATCACGCGGGGCTGCGCCATAGACAGCCCGCCAATCGCGGCCCTTGGCTGACTAAGCCGTGTGATCACCGCATCAGGCGCTTCGGTCAGTGGGACCACAAGCGGCATGCGCCCCCGCGCCAGCACTTCAAGATGGGTGAACCATGCCCAGCCTCCCGCCAGCCGCACCGCCCCCTTGGGACGCGCGGGGCCAACCTGCGCAAGCGGTCGAAAATAGGAGGTGTCCTCGCTCATAAGTCGCTCTGGGAAACCGGCATCGTACGCAACGGGACAGAGGCATCAGCGGGCAGATCCGCGCCTATCACCAGCATCTCCTGCGCCTCGAAAGTTGCCGCGAACCATGCCGCCAGTGCAACCGCATCACGGGGCTGCGCGGAGGGGGTGTCAACGGAATCCAGCAAGATCTTGGAAGGGGCCCAAACAGAAGTCTGGCCATTCTTCATCGCCCAATCAAGCTCGGTCCGCGTCTCTACCACTACGCAGCGCGGATCGCGCGCGGCCAATACCCAGGCGTTTTGCTCGATCGCCAACAGATCAATACGCCGTTGCGCCATAGGGTGCGGCACCTGCGGTGCAGCACTTTGCGCTGCTCCGACACAAAGGATGAGCGGACTGCCCGAGGCCTCAAGCTGGTCCAGCCAACCTGTGAGATGTGGGGACGCAATCGCGTCATTGCTCAGAAACACAAGTTCGGGATGCGGCAAGTCTTCGGGCAGCGGCAGGCTTTGCAGCGCGTCCTGACGGTTGCGTACGATTTCAACACCCAAAGCACCCGGGCCCCGGTCCAGCTTTTCGATGCGCACGAAAACGCGCATTGCTTGCGGCTCCAGCAGCACACGTTCGGCCACGCGCTCTGCAAGGGTCTCCAGAAGGGCCAACCGTTCCACCGCCAGTTCGGCGGCGATCGCCTCGGTCACACGGTCATAGCTGAGGATACGGTCCACATCATCATCGATCGGCCCTGTCAGCGGCCTGACCTCGACCACCACATTAAAGCAAACCCGTTGGGTGACCCCGCGTTCGGCCTGAAAAGCGCCGATTTCGACCTCGGTAATGTGGTCGCGCAATGATATGCGGTCAAGCGGATCATCCCCCGCCATGGCCGCAGCCCGTTCGGAGGGATGTTCAAAAGCGAGGCGCACTTCATTGGTCATGTCGCAGGTCCTGTCTGCAAGGGCTTGGGACCGTTTAGCGGATCACCCCCCTGCGTACCAACGCAATTTCCGGCAGACCAGCTGCCGAAACCGTCAGTTCGACGCTGAACGCCATGTGTGGCGGTAAAACAAATGCACACCGATCCGGGCTGTCCGGGTATAAACGCGTGCCCAACGGGGGTTCACCGCAGTTGTGTGGTAGTGCGTCGCGCCATCCGTAAGGTTCGGCACTTTGCCGTCCAGAATATAGCGCGCAATCTTGCCCACGCGGGCAAAAGCCGCTGGCTCCGCGATCACTTCCGCATGGCCATCGCAGGTATAGGTGAACTGGCACTGATACTTCTTGCCCGTGCCCTGGTTGATTACACCGCACAAAGAACCCGGAAAACGCGCCGACTTCACCCGGTTCATAATCACTTCCGCCACCGCGAATTGACCTTTGACCGTCTCACCGCGTGCTTCGAAGTAAAGCGCTTCGGACAGGCACCGCCACTCATCCGAGCCACGCGCTTTGGGCTGTGCATCAATCCAATTGCGCGAAAACTGTACGTTGGTTGCGATGGCCGGTTTGGTGATCATATCCTGCAGCCGCGCTTCGCCTGCCGACTTCAGCCCCTGCTGTTCAATCCGGGCAAGGTCTTCGGCCTTTTCGGCGGAGGCATAGGCACCACCACCCAGGGTTGCGAATGCCGCTACTGCGAGGGCAAAAATAGAAAAACGTGAAATAGGCATTTCGGAACTCTGCCGTTGTTAAAGTTGGCCAGCGCCTACTCAGAAACGGTCAATGCGTAAACCCACAGGGCCTAAAATGCGCCAAAAGCCGCCCAAAGGCGCTTTATCTGCCAAAAGCGGTGCCAAAACCTACCCTATCTTGTGGCGAATTGCCAATTGGGCCGCTGCGAGCCGTGCAACCGGAACGCGAAAAGGTGAACAAGAAACATAATCAAAACCCGCATCCCGGCAAAAAGCAATCGATTCGGGGTTGCCCCCGTGCTCTCCGCAGATTGACAATGTGATGCCTGGCTGCACGGACCGACCCCGGTCGGCACCCAATTTCAACAGCTCTCCCACGCCGTCATTATCAAGCACGTGAAACGGGTCTTCAGGGAAAACGCCCTGCTGCACATAGTCCGACATGAAGCGTCCCGCATCGTCGCGCGAAAGCCCATAGGTCATCTGTGTCAGGTCGTTGGTGCCAAAGCTGAGGAACGCGCAATGAGGTGCAATCTCGGCCGCGCGAAGCGCCGCGCGCGGGGTTTCGACCATGACGCCGAGACGGTAAGCAAAGCTGGCATCCTGTTCGGTGCGCACCGCGGCGGCGACGGCATCGACCGAGGCTTTGACCAGTTCGACTTCGCGGCGGGCAGAGACCAGCGGGATCATGATCTCGGGCACCACCGGATCGCCATCGCGGCTGGCCTTGATCGTCGCCTCAAAGATGGCACGCGCCTGCATTTCATAAATCTCAGGCACCGTCACACCCAACCGCACACCGCGCAGACCCAACATCGGGTTATATTCCGACATCGCTTCAATCCGGCGGGTCACGCTGGAGAGCGGCAGATCAAGCGCATCTGCCAACTCGCGCTGGCCCTGTTTGTCCATGGGCAGGAATTCATGCAACGGCGGGTCAAAGAGCCGGATGCACACGGGCTGTCCCTGCATGATACGGAAAAGCTGGGTGAAGTCATCGCGCTGCATCGGCAGCAAACGCTCTAGCACAGCGCGGCGGTCTTTGCCCGTCTCTGCAAAGATCATCTCGCGCATCACGGTTAGGCGACCCGGCTCAAAAAACATATGCTCGGTCCGGCACAAGCCGATGCCGTGGGCGTTGAAGTTGCGGGCGGTCTGCGCATCGGCAGGGGTGTCGGCATTGGCCCGCACCCCGATGTCGGCCACATCCTCGGCCCATTGCATCAAACGCGTGAATGTCTCGTCCAGCGCAGCCTCTTGCATCTTGGCCGCTCCTGCCAGCACCTGACCGCTGCTGCCATCGACCGTGATCGTATCGCCAACATTGAACACGCGGCCATCTGGCGCGGTGAGCTGGCGCTTGATCAGGTTGAACTTCATATTGGACACGCCGACCACACAAGGCAGGCCCATGCCACGCCCGATCACAGCAGCATGGCTGGTGATGCCACCGCGTTCCGTCAGCACGGCAACGGCGGCCTGCATGCCGCGAATATCTTCCGGGCTGGTTTCACGCCGGATCAGGATGCAAGGCTCGTTGCGCGAGGCACAGGCCTGCGCTTCCGTGGCGGAAAACACCATCTTGCCAGTCGCGGCACCCGGACTGGCGGCGATGCCATGCCCTATGATGTCGCGTTTGAACGCGGGACTGATCTGTCGGTGCAGCAGCTCGGTCAGCGTGCGCGGCTCGACCCGCATCAGGGCTTCTTCGCGCGGGATGATACCCTCATCGGCCAGCGCCACAGCAATCCGCACCGCGGCGCGGGAGGACCGTGCTACGCGCATCCCGTCCAGGATGTGCAATTCGCCTCCCTCGATCACAAACTCGACCAGCATCTCGGCCCGCAGCTTTTTGCGCATCAATGCCGCATGGGCGAGCAACTGGGCATAGGCATCGGGGGCAAGCTCTTCCAGGGAGGGACCGCGCGGGTCGCGGGTGATATAAAGTGCGGCGGCATCCCCCTCCATCGCATCACGTCCCTGCGACTGGCTCAGATACCGGCCCGTCACCTGCGGCAACCCCGTGTCGCTGTCCACCAGTTGCAACACGCCCGAGCCGCATTCGCCCACGCCGACGCCAAAGGCCATCTGCTGCACTACCAACCCCAGACCGGCATCGGCAGGCGCACCCTTGGCCTGCCGCAACAGCCGCGCCGAAGTGCCATCCCACGCCCGCGCCATCGAACGCAGCACGGCCGAAAGCTGAACCGTGGTGTCTTGCGGAAACACCTCTTCTTGCTCGGCCTCATAGGCCCGCAGCGTCTGTTCGAGTGCGGCACGCCCCTGCCCCGAAACATCGTCAAACATATCAGGGTCCAACCGTGCCACGTTGATCGCATAGCTTTGCACAAAGCGGGTATAGAGCGCGGCCGCAGGCCCTTCGCCGATGACACCACATAATTCCTCGAACCGGCGGTCGTTGATCCCGATGTTCAGCACAGCCCCCGGCCCGCCCCAATCGGGGTCTTCGCTGGAGGGACGCACACACATCAAGGCGCCCGGCTGCATCTGGGCCACGATGGCGGCGACATCGGGCATCTCGCCCTTGGCGATCTTGGTCACAGCCTCGAATGAAATCGCCACGGTGCGCGGCACCGGCAGATCAAGCCGCACCAGCCGTTGCAGGCACTTGGCCCGCCCGCCGTGCGTGTGGTTCGCAATCGGCGCCTTGGCCGTGACAAGAGTTGTTGTGGGGTTATTCTGCACTGCAGCACCTATGGAGTTCTGATGCAGCATAGGCGGTATTTGAGGGCTGGCAAGCGGCTTGCCCTTCTGACGTAGCGCTCTGCAAACCGTGATACGCGCGGACAGGGCGGTATGGTCATGCCTGTTGCGTGTCTCGCAGCAATTGCAGGAAAGACAACAAACGCCTTCCCCGCCGTTCGGTGTTAGCCGTCGATGCGCGTCAGATCCGCGACTGATGTGCAGATGGTGCGGATCCGGCTGAGCAGGTTCAAACGGTTGCGGCGCACGGTGGCGTTGTCGCTGTTGACCTGCACCGCCTCGAAAAACGCATCGATGGGCCTGCGCAGGGCGGCCATTGCGGACATGGCGGTGATGAAATCCTGTGCATTCATTGCGGGGGTGATCACGGCTTCGGCCTCATCGAGGGCCTTGAACAAGGCCTTCTCTTCGTCTGTCTCGGAAAACTTCACATCCGCGCCGTAGGAGTATTCGACGCCGTCCGCTTCCTCGGCTTGCGTGAGGATGTTGTTGGCGCGTTTGAAGCCCTGGATCAGGTTTTCACCATCGTCGGTGTTGAGGGTTTCGCTGAGGGCGCGGGCGCGTTTGACGAGAAGGGTCAGATCGTCGTTGCCTTCCATGGCGATGCAGGCGTCGATGATGTCGTGGCGAATGCCTTGGTCCCGCAGGTAGACTTTGAGACGATCGTGGAGGAAAGCGATGAGATCATTCGCGTCAGCCGATGCGTTGGCGCTGCGCACCGCCTCAGACGTCCGAAGAGAGACATCGTTCTCGATGAGGATGCGTATAACCCCCAGCGCCGCCCGCCGCAAAGCAAACGGATCCTTGCTCCCCGTCGGCTTCTCATCAATCGCCCAGAACCCGGTCAACTTGTCGATCTTCTCGGCCAGCGCCACGGCCACTGACACGGGTGCGGTCGGCACATCATCGGATGGCCCCAAAGGCGCGTAGTGTTCCTGCGCCGCAGCGGCCACCCCATCGGACATGCCCGCTGCCTGCGCGTAGTAACGGCCCATCAAGCCCTGCAATTCGGGGAATTCATACACCATTTCAGAGGACAGATCGGCCTTGGCGACCCGCGCCGCCTGCTCTGCTTCATCCGCATCGGCCCCCACCATCGGGGCCAATTCGCGGGCCAGCACGGCCATGCGTTCGATCAACTCGGCCTGTGTGCCCAGTTTGTTGTGGAAGGTCACGTTCTCCAGCGCCTTGACCCAAGCGTTCATGCCTTCGTCAGATTTCGCCACGCGCAGGTCGTTCTCCCAAAAGAACTTCGCGTCAGACAACCGTGCCGACAGCACCTTTTCGTTGCCCGCCAATATCGTCGCGCCATCGTCCGCCGTGGTGCGATTGGCCACGGTGATGAAGCGCTCGATCTGGCCGGACTTGGGGTTGCGCACGGAGAAGAACTTCTGGTGTTCGCGCATGGAAGTCTGCAAAACCTCCGGCGGCAGGCCCAGAAAATCATCCGCGATCCGGCCCATCAGCACTACGGGCCATTCCACCAGCCCTGCGACCTCGGCCAGCAACCCGGCGTCCTCTACCACCTCAAGTCCGTTGGCGAAGGCCATATTCGTCGCGTCGTTCCAGATCGTTTCGGCCCGTGCATCGGCGCGCAACACCACATGGGCGCGGGCCAACTTGGTCTCGTAATCATCAAAGCCACTGACGGTGATCGCGTCCGGTGACAGAAAGCGGTGGCCGTAGGTCACATCGCCCGACTTGATCCCGTCGACCTCCATCGGTACGACCTCCGCACCGCCTTCATCGCTGATCACGCAGAGGATGGATTGCAAGGGGCGCACCCATTTCAGACTGCCACTGCCCCAGCGCATGGACTTGGGCCATGGGAAATCACGGATTGTCTGGTCTAGCACCTCGGCCACGATCTCCGCCGCCGGACGGCCCGGTTTGTGGATCATCGCAAACAGGATCGCGCCCTTGGGGGTTTCACGTTCCTCAAGCTGGTCGCGGGTGACGCCGGCACCGCGCAGGAACCCCTCGATGGCTTTTTCGGGCGCGTCGGCCTTCGGGCCTTTGCGTTCTTCGGTCACAGCGGGGCTGGCCGCCAACATCCCGTCAATCGCCAGCGTCAAACGGCGCGGCGTGGCGAAAGCGGCTGCGGAGGCATAGGTCACGCCGGCCTCGACCAGACGATTGGTCAGTAGCTTTTGCAGATCCTCCGCGGCACGCTTTTGCATGCGCGCGGGAATTTCTTCGGAGAAAAGCTCAATCAGCAGGTCAGGCACGGGAGGCATCCTTCGTCTTGCCGCATTGCGGCGCGTCTTTGCGAGTTGAGATAGCCGCCCAGCCCGCAAGGGTCCAGAGCTAGGTTACCGATTTGAGCTTTGCGGCCAATGTCTCGACGTCCGGGCTGCTGAGTTTAGGGACAACCCGATAGGCAGCCTCGACGAAGTTGTAGAAGGCAAAGGCGACAAGCCCCAGCCCCGCAGCGCCCATGAGGAGCCGTCCGTATGTCATACCGCGCAACTCGGTCAAGGCAGCACCCAGCCCCCCTGCTTGTCCGGGGTCGGCATTGAAGGCCGCGAAGCCGATAGAGGTTGCAACAAGTGCCAGTAACGCACCGTAGATAACCAGACCAGCGGTCAGCACCGGATCCACCTGCGTGGTAAAGTCAGAGGCGGCGAGGTGCTCCTTGTACTTCCCGCTCCAGCCTTTGTAGGCATAGTAGATGCCGGCCCCCGCGATCACTGCTGCCGCTGCGCCAATTAGCCAACGGCCCATCGGCATCTGCATTATTTTTTGGGTCCAATCCTGTGCGCTGTCATCCGTACCCGCACCGCCCATCGCAAGTCCAATGACGGACAGGCCGATGATCCCGTGAATGATGCCCGTGGTGATCTGCCCGCCGCGTGCCGTTATTCCCTTGGCATCATGCCCGTGATCCTCGACATCCGCGATGCCCGCAACGATCCGCCAGACCATATAGGCGAAAAGGCCAATACCAATAGCCCAAAGAGCGATTACACCCAAGGGAGTAGCGCGGAGTTCGGCCAAGGCACCTTTGGTGCCTTCGGCCTGCCCGGACCAGAGTGCCGCCTTGAAGGCCAGTCCGCCCACAACAAGATAAATAGCGGCCCGCGCACCATAGCCCGCCCGCATGATCCATTTCAAAGTGTGAACGGATGAACTCGACATATGCGCCCCCTGTTGCATCTGATACAGCGTTCGGGAGCGGCCTTTGGTTCCCGGCTAATGCTATTCAGTTGCTTCCGCAGGGCGGCGTGGGCATTCCTCGCCCACAATGGTACCATCATAGGCTTTGTCGCCACAGTCGTTCAATTCGTGCCAGACATAGCCGCGTCCGTCTTCGGTGATTGCCACAATCCGGTCCACACCGAAGTCCACGTTCTTTGCACCCATGAATGTAAGTGCCGTACCTGCCTCCAGCTCGGCCCCGATTTCGGATGCGTCGAAGCATTCAAACCAGTCAGGCGCATTGCGCGGGTCGACATTGTCGACCAGCACATAGTTTTCTGTCAGGAAAGCAAGGCTTTGCGAGGTGGTGAAACAGGCCCGGTACCGGATCGGAGAGCTTTCGGCGTCGATGGCTTGAAAATTGTCAAACACGATGGTTTCGGGCTGATCGGACGTCAGCGACACCAGTTGCACATCTTCGGTCGCCACGGCCTCGTAGAAGCCATAGACCTGAAGGTAGTACATGCCGATCCCTGCCGCGAGTGATGAGATAAGAATGATGACCCCCATGATTCTGCCGGTCATTGCTGTGCACTTTCTGCTGTCGGCATTTCGGTTCCGAAACACAGGACGTTGCCGTCCGGATCGGTGACCTCAACCTCTTTCATATTGTATGCCGTTACAGTCGGACCTTTGAACACGCAGCTCACAGCCGATAGATGCGCAACCAGTTCTATCAGATCATCCATGTAGAAATGCGCGCGCCAGCCTGCGTAGGGCACTTCTGCACCATCCCAAGCGCTGAGAAATATCATTGCATCGCCGGCACGGAAAATACCAAAGCCCGGATCAGGTTCGCCGGCTTCAGTGATTGGCTCAAAGCCCAAGACCTCGGTGTAGAAGGTCTTTGCACGCTGGTAGTCCGACACCCGAAGGACCGGCTTTGCGTTGCAGTATTTCACGCCGCATCCTCGGTCCAGCCACCTGCCCGCGTTTGCACAAAAGCGTCAGCGCACATCTTGGCCAGCGTGCGGACGCGGCCGATGTAGGCTTGTCGCTCGGTCACGGAAATCACACCGCGTGCGTCCAGCAGGTTGAACATGTGGCTGGCCTTGATGCACTGGTCATAGGCCGGATGCGCCATGACGATACGCTTGCCAGTTTTGGGGTCCGCGGCGGGCTGTTCAAGGATATGCTTGCAATGCGCCTCGGCCTCTTCGAACTGGCGCAGCAGCACTTCCGTATTGGCCGTGTCGAAATTCCAGCGGGCGTATTCTTCTTCGGTCTGTTTGAAGACGTCCGCGTAGGTCAGTTCGATGGGCGAGCCGGGATCGTTGAAAGGCATGTCCATCACGTGATCGACGCCCAGCACATACATCGCCAACCGCTCCAACCCGTAGGTCAATTCGCCCGAGACCGGATGGCAATCATGGCCGCCGACCTGCTGGAAATAGGTGAACTGGCTGACTTCCATGCCGTCACACCAGACTTCCCAGCCCAACCCCCAAGCGCCCAAAGTCGGGCTTTCCCAGTCATCCTCGACAAAGCGGATGTCGTGCAGATCCATATTGATACCGATGGCCTCGAGCGAGCCGAGGTAAAGCTCTTGCAAGTCCGGCGGACTGGGTTTGATCAGCACCTGATATTGGTAATAATGCTGAAGGCGGTTGGGGTTCTCACCATAGCGGCCATCAGTGGGGCGGCGCGACGGCTGGACATAGGCCGCAGCCCAGGGCTTTGTGCCGAGCGAACGCAAGGTTGTCGCCGGATGAAAGGTACCTGCCCCCACTTCCATGTCATAGGGCTGCAGGATCGCACAGCCTTTGGACGCCCAATAATTCTGCAGTGCCAGGATGATGGACTGAAAGGATTTGGGCTTGGACGGGGTGCTGGAAACGGTCTGTGCCATGGGTCTTGCCTCTTGCGGGATCGGGGTTCTACCTACGGGCCACACCCTTGGGCGTCAATTGCATCACATCGACAAAATCGCCGCAGCGGGGCATGGCATCTGACGCGGTTTCCTGCTTATGTCGCTCGAACCTTGATCCAAATGAGAAACTTCCCGTATGACGCGTATTTTCCCGGTTTTGCTGTTTGTTATCCTGAGCACTTTTGCAGCCTTTTCCGCATCGGCACAGTCGCAATCTCCTGATGATGTTGTCTGGGTGCAGATCGAGGCACAGCCCAGTTTATCTGAGGCTACGTCGCGCGCACGGATTTATGCCGGACAACTGGAAGATGTGAACGGATTTGCTTTGGGCGGCGGCTGGTACGGGATCGCAGTCGGGCCTTATCGCCGGGCGGATGCGGAACAAGTGCTGCGCACCTATGTGCGCCAGCGCATCGTGCCGCGCGACAGTTTCATCCAGTTCTCCACTGCCTTTGGCCAGCAGTTCTGGCCCGTGGGAGCCAATGTGCTGAACCGAGGCGTGATCGAAGCCCCTGCGTCGGTCGATACTGCTACCGATGCGACACCGCCCGCTGTGACCGAAGAGCCGGTAGTGGCCGAACCCGTGATCCAGCCCGCAGATGAAACCCTGCGCGAAGCGCAGCGCAGCGAACGTGCCCTGACGGCGGATCAGCGTAAGGAATTGCAAGTCGCCCTGAAATGGGCCGGCTTTTACAATGCCGCGATTGACGGGTCATACGGACGCGGCACGCGCACCTCGATGGCCGAGTGGCAAACGGCGAATAATTTCGAACGCACCGGCGTTCTGACCACTCTGCAACGCGCAGCCCTGCTGGGTCAGTATAACGCCGTTCTTGACGGTCTGGGCCTGCGTATGGTGCGCGACTCCCAAGCCGGGATCGAAATGATGATGCCCACCAACGAGGTCGGTTTTTCCCGCTACGAGGCTCCTTTCGCACACTACGATGCCACTGGTGATATCGGTGCGCGTGTGCTTTTGATCAGCCAGGCAGGCGATCAGGCGACGCTCTACGGTCTTTATGACATTATGCAGACCCTGGATATCGTGCCACTCGATGGCCCCCGTGAACGACAGCGGTCCTCCTTTTCGCTGGTCGGCCAAAACAGCCGCATCGTCAGCGAAACCCGTGCTTCGCTTGAGAATGGCCACGTCAAAGGGTTTACATTGATCTGGCCTGCGGGCGATGAGGAACGCCGCACCCGCGTGCTGGCGGAGATGAACAAAAGCTTCACCCGCCTGCCCGCTGTGCTGGACCCGGCCGCTGGTGGCGACGCTGAGCAGGCGATTGATCTGGTGTCGGGGCTTCAAGTGCGCCAGCCGAAACTCTCGCGTTCGGGCTTTTTCATTGACGGCAGCGGTGCCGTGCTGACCACCACCGAGGTTGCAGGCAGCTGTGGACGGCTGACCCTGGACGGAGAGACCGAAGCCGATCTGGTGGCACAGGATCCAGCAAGCGGTGTCGCGGTCCTCAAGCCGCGCAGCCCGCTGGCACCCTTGGCCGTGGCCGCATTCAATCTGGGGACACCGCGCCTGCAATCCGAAGTATCGGTGGCAGGCTATTCCTATGAAGGTGTCCTGAGTGCGGCAACGCTCACCTTTGGCAAGCTGGAGGACTTGCGCGGCCTTGGCGGTGAGGAAAACCTGAACCGTCTGTCGCTCAAGGCGCAAAGCGGCGATGCCGGTGGTCCTGTCTTTGATGCCAGCGGCAATGTGATGGGCATGCTTAGGCCGCAGCCTTCCACAGGTCCGCAACTGCCAGAGGATGTGAGTTTTGCTGTCGACGGGACAGCAATTGCCGATGTGGCAGGGCAAGCGGGTGTGCAACTGACAGCCGCCACCGCCGGCGGCACTGTCGCCCCGCGTGATCTGCGCATCGCGGCACAGGGGATGACAGTGCTGGTCAGCTGCTGGGAGTGAGCGGAAACTTTCAAAGTTTCCGGCCCGTTTTCTTTGAAAGAAAACGTTCAGGCGGTGAGTGCCGGTGTCAGATAAATCAAGGTCGGGCCGTCCGCTTTGAACGCGGCCGCGACGGCCGCCTGCATCTCTTCTAGCGTTTGCGGTGCCACCGCCCCTGCGCCAAAGGCTTCTGCCAGTTTCACGAAGTCAGGGTTGCGCGCGACCACTGCATTGGGCGCAATTTGTGCCCGCACCATGCTGTCCTCAATCTCGCCCAGCTTGCCATTGTCCCACAGGATGATTGGCAGGCTCAGCCCGAGTTCGACCGCCACGCCAAGTTCCTGCACAGTATAGTGAAACCCGTAATCCCCGATGATCGCCATCGTGGGTTTGCCGCGCCGCGCCACTGCCCCGCCGATAGCCGCAGGGGTCGCGTAGCCCAACGTGCCAAAGCCGTAAGGATGGTGCCAATGGCCGGGGCGGTCCATGTCCCAGACCTCCTTGGCCACATAAGCGAATTGGGTCATGTCGGAGTAGATCATAGTGTCGGCTGGCACAGCCTCGCGCAACGCATCGCAAATCGGCACGATACCGGGCCGCTCGGCATCTGTCTCGACTCGCCAGCGGGCACGGGTCTTGGCGATTTCTTGCGCCGTCCATCCGGTTGCAGGCCTATGTCCTTCAACGGCATCCAGCACCGCCTCCATCGTTTCATAGGCCTCGCCCAGCACAACACTGTCTTGCGCGCGTTGTTGGCTGGCAAGCACGGCAGGATCGATATCAACCCGGATGATCGGTGCATCCCCGCCCAGATTGTCACGCCACAGATCCACTTCGGCCAGTTCACAACCGACTACCAGGATCAAATCAGCGCTTGCAATGACCCGTTCGGACTCCGGCCGCGCCAAAACGGCACCGAAGGACAAAGGATGCTCTGGCGGCATGATGCCGCGCCCGGCGTAGCTGGTGAAAACGGCTGCCCCCACCTTTTCGGCCAGCTTTGAATAAAGCGATGCACCCGTAGTGGCACCGCCCCCAAGGACCATGACGGGCCGCTCCGCCGACATCAGCGCATCCGCAATGCGGCGCACCGCCAAAGCATCGCGTCGCATGTCGCCGGCAAGTTCAGCGTTGGCCATTTCGGGCGCGGGCGGTGCGTCCGCCTCCAAAAGCTGGATCGGCACTTGCACATGTTTGGACCGTGCACGCCGGGTCTCGAACTCCATGAAGGCACGGTCGATCAGCGCATAGGCCGCCTGCGGCGTCCGCGCTTCCTCTGACCAATCACACACCGTCGCTGCCGCCGCGCGCTGATCCTTCATCTGGTGCAACTGCCCGCGCTTGGCCGCCACCTCATCCAGACAAGACGAGATGACCAGCATCGGCACGCTGTCCGAATAGGCCTGCCCCATCGGTGTCATGATATTGCACACCCCCGGACCGGTGATCACGTAGGCCACCCCCGGTTTGCCTGTCGCCCGTGCATAGCCGTCGGCCATGAACCCCGCCCCCTGTTCGTGCCGCGCCAACACATGGGTGATGCCCGCCTCTTCGATGCCACGGTACATTTCCTGATTGTGCACGCCGGGGATGCCAAAGATCACATCAACACCACGATCTTTTAGCATATGGGATATCTGCGCCCCGAGGGGTCTTGCAGTCTCGGCCATCAGGCTCTCCAGAATTTGACGGTTAGAATAACGTAGACGGCCATCAGCTCCAGCCGTCCGATCAACATGGAAATGCTAAGGATCCATTTCGCAGTATCGTTGAGGGTGCTGAAATTGCCGGCAGGGCCAATGATCGGCCCCAACCCCGGTCCGATATTGGCCAGCGCGGCCCCGGCCCCGGAGATGGAGGTGATAAAATCGAGGCCTGTCAGGCTCAGCGCGACAGCGGCCAATCCGAGTGTCAGCACAAAAAACATGAAGAACGACATGACAGAGGACAGCACATCCGGTCCCACAGGCCGTCCGTCATAGCGCGGCGTAAAAATACCGTGCGGAGAGCGGATGCGCCGCAGTTGCGCGCGAATGGAGGCAAACAGAAGCTGGAACCGGAAAATCTTGATTGAACAGGCTGTGGACCCCGCACAGCCGCCAATCAGCCCGATGAAGAAGAACAAAGCAACCGCAAAGGAGCCCCATTTCATGTAATCGACAGAAGCATAGCCTGTGCCCGAGATGATTGAAGTGATGTTGAAAAGCGCCTCGCGCAGGACGCGTTCCTCTTCGCCCGGAAACACGTTTTGCAGCAGCACAAAGACCACTGTGACAAGGACCGCTATCGTCATCAGAAAGCCGCGCACCTGTGGGTCGCGGTGCAGCGCTTGCGCATTGCCGTTCAAAATTTGCACATAGCGCACGAAAGGCAGCGCCGAGAGAATCATGAACAAGGATGCAACATATTCGCCGGGGCCGGAAAATGCCCCGAAAGAGGCATCGTAATTCGAGAACCCACCCGTAGAAATTGTCGTCAGCGCATGTACTGTCGCGTCAAAGACGGACATGCCAACAGCGATATAACTCATGACACAGGCCAGCGTCAGCCACAGATAAATCACCGAAATCTGGCTTGCGATCTGGCCGGCGCGGGGCAGGATTTTTCCAAAAGTATCAAAGCTTTCAGATTTAAAGATCTGCATCCCGCCAACGCGGAGTTCGGGCAGAAACACCATCGCGACAACGATGATACCAATGCCCCCTAACCATTGAAGGATGCCGCGCCACAAGAGCAATCCTTTGGGCAGAGCGTCCAACCCCGTCAACACGGTAGAGCCGGTCGTTGTCAAGCCCGACATCGCCTCAAAAAACGCATCGGTGAAGCTGGATTGCGTGGCCCCCAGGATGAACGGCAAAGCCCCGAAAAGTGGCAGCATCATCCAGACGCCAGTGGTCAGCAAAAACGTCTGCTGGATGGTCAGCCCTTCGTTCACACCATTGGCACAGGCCAAGGCGATCAATCCGCCTGCAAGGATGCTCAGCGCGCCAGCTTCGGCGAAGACCAGCCAATGGCCGCGCCCTTCGGCGACATCCACCAGAAGCGGCAACACCATGGCCACGCCCAGCACTGCAACCAAAAGGCCGATCACATATCCGACAGGGCGCAAATCCAACATGGGCAAAGCGTTGGCGCGGCGCTTGGCCGGTGTCAAGCGGTCACCGCTGTGCAGAGGTCCGCGCAGTTGACATGCAAACGGCCCGGCCTGCCCCGCGAAGGACAAGACCGGGCCGTAAACCCATCATCCGAACCGACGATCAAATGTGGTAAAGATCGCCGAAAACGTGATGTACGATATCGTCACGTCTGATGTTCAAACGCTTCAGCTGGTCATCGCTCAGATCCTGCAGGGCGTGCACCTGGTTTACGCGGCGCTGACCTTCGGAGGCCATTGCCATGTTCTGGGCAATCTGGCCGAACCATGCGCCGATCCCTGCAAAAAAACGGCCTGTTGCGGCGATTTCCTGGTTCAGAACGATATTGGCTTGAGTAACTTCTTGGTATGCCATGATATTTCTTTCATTGCGGTGTGTTTCGTTGAGACAGAGATAGGCCGATGCTGCACTGCAGAGAAGGCCCAAATCTGCATAGCCGCCCCTCGCTTTGCGCATGCCGCGAATAGAATTATCTGAAAATTTTCAGCTTTAGATTTGGGTCGACACCACAACGATCATCGTACCCGCGAAAGCGAAAAGCCCACGCCCACCGATAGGTGAGCATGGGCTTCTAAAAGGCACACGGGCGCAGGTTAGAACGGCTATCTCAGCCCGTATGGAACAGCGTGTTGAACAACTTCGGATCTATGCTGTGCACCTCGAAGGTCGGCCCTTCGGTCAGGATCGAAATCGCGTCGTGGCTGTGCAGGCTTTCCTGATGACTTGCGATCACGCGAAAATCCTTGACCCGGGGTTCCGCCAAAAGCTGTTCACAAAACAAACGCGCAGCGTCTTCGACAAAGATCGGGTTGGCCGCGTTCAATTCGGCAAAGGCCTGTTCATCTTCACGTTTGACCATCACCTGCGTTTCTGTTGGTACAGCGCGGCGGCAAGCGTCGATCATATCCTCAAACCAAAGGCACCCACTGTCGGGGTTGATCAACGCCGAAATCCGCGCGACCGAACGCTGCGAATGAGGCGTCGCGAGCTGGCCCCGCGTGGCACGGGCATGTTCGGAAAGCTCCAAAGAACAGGGGCATGTGCTGGAATAGACGTAGTCAAGATGAATGATCTTCTGCCGCACCCCGTCTTTTTCGACCAGTTCAAGCGCCACATCATAATATTGATAACCCGATAGACCTGACCGGAGGGATTCGATCTTCATCGGGAAGGAAAAACGCATCTGTATGCGGGCATCCATGCTTTCGAGATCGGCTTTGTAATCATCAAGCGCGGCCTCGATCACGTCAAAGCTGAATGTCTGCTCGGCATGTTTGTAGAAACTGCGCATGATGCGGGACATGTTGATGCCCTTTTTATCCGCCTCCAGGCTGACGGAACCGGTGATCGACGTTTCAAGCGTCAAATCATCGTTGTCACGGCTGTGAAAGCGGATTGGCAGGCGGAAGTTCGAAATGCCCACATGCTGGATTTGCTGACGCGCTCCGCGGATCAGGCTGGACGGACCATTCTGTAGGTCCGGCAGCGTGGCTTTGTAATTATCGCCAACGGCAAAATCTTCGGGATAGGTGCGGCTGAACGCAGGATAGGCCACATCGGGCACCAAAAATCGCGAAACCGTCGGATCGAGCGCGTCAATCTCGGTCTGGCTCGCCTTTGCGGCCCATGCCTTGAGCACGGATAGCGCCTCTTCGGCCTCTGAAAGCGCAGGCGTTTTGGTCACGGAAGTGATTGCATTCATGAACTTGCCCCCCTCTTGAGTGAGTAAGTCATAGTTAGGCTATGCCACATCATTTACCAATGAAGATATTGCGAGCGGGCGCAGTGTACACCTAACCCGCTGCAAACTCAGCAGATTCAATCAAGCAAGGCCTGGGTGAAATCTGCCAACAGATCGTCTGCATCCTCAAGACCCACCGAAATCCGCACCAGACCGGGCGTGATGCCCAGCGCGTCTTTCTGCTCCTGCGGCAGGCGCTGATGGGTGGTAAATGCGGGCGGCGTCAGGATCGTTTTAGCGTCCCCGAGATTGTTCGAGATCAGGCCGATCTTGCAGGCGTTCAGGAACTTGTAGGCACCCTCTTTGCCGCCCTTGACCTCGATCGCCAGCATCGTGCCACCCGCCCCCATCTGCGCCATCGCCAGCGCATGTTGCGGATGGCTGGGCGAACCGGGATAGATAACGCGTGAAAGTTGCGGATGGTCTTCGAGGGCCGAGGCCAGATATGCGGCAGTCGCAGTCTGTTCGCGCACCCGAAGGCGCATCGTTTCGAGCCCTTTCAGCATGATCCACGCGGTGAACGGGCTCATGGAGCCGCCGGTGTGCTTCATGTAGGGCTCGATCGTTTTGCGGATCAGTTCGCGGCTGCCCAGGATCACACCGCCCAGCGCCCTGCCCTGTCCGTCGATGTGTTTGGTTGCCGAATAGATCACCAGATCAACACCCTGCGCAATGGCGTGCGAATAGACCGGCGTGGCAAAGACGTTGTCGCAGATCACCAAAGCGTCCTGTCCATGGGCCAGCTTTGCCACCGCTTCGATATCGACCAGTTCCAACGCCGGGTTCGACAGCGATTCAAAGAACACAGCGCGGGTGTCGGGCCGGATTGCCGTCTCCCAAGCGCTCAGGTCACTGCCATCGACAAAGGTCACCTCGACCCCGAAACGCGGCAGAATTTCTTCAGCGATGTAAAGGCATGAGCCAAAGAGCGCACGGGCAGAAACCACATGATCGCCGGCCTTCAGCACCGACATCATCGCGCCATTTACCGCTGCCATGCCAGAGGCTGTGGCGAATGCATCCTCGGCCCCTTCGAGTGCAGCAATGCGTTCTTCGAACATCGCGACGGTTGGGTTGCCATAGCGGGCATAAATAAATTCGTCAGGTCCGGCGCTTTCGAAGCGGGCCTCGGCAGCTTCGGCTGTGTCATAGACAAAGCCCTGGGTCATAAAGATCGCCTCGGACACCTCGCCATATTGGCTACGCTTGCTGCCTGCATGCACCGCTTTGGTGCCCTGATCCCAATCCTTGCTCATCTTCATATCCTTCCGGCCCACATGTCAGCGGACAATAAAAAACCCCAGACGCGGTCAAGCGAAAGGGGGCTTTCATCCTGACCTTTTAGCAGCATGTTTAACGTGGTCCGCAATCCGGTAACAAATCACCACGGGGGCTGGCATACGCCGCTTGGGGATGCGCGTCAATCACAGGCCTTGGCAAGAATGATGTTTTCGTCATGATAGCGCCAACTGACAGGAGATACCGATGACCGCCCCCATTGACATGTATTACTGGCCCACGCCGAACGGCTGGAAAATCTCTGTTGCTTTGGAAGAAATGGGCCTGCCCTATGAAACCCACCTCATCAACATCGGTGCGGGTGACCAGTTCGCGCCGGATTTCCTCAAGATCGCGCCGAACAACCGGATGCCCGCGATAGTGGATCCCGACGGGCCAGATGGTGCACCAATCTCGATCTTCGAAAGCGGGGCCATCCTGCAATACCTTGCCCGCAAGACAGGCACATTCTGCGGCAGCACGGAGCGCGAGCGAATCGCAGTTGACGAATGGCTGATGTGGCAGATGGGCGGTCTTGGGCCGATGGCCGGACAGGCGCATCATTTCCTGAAATTCGCCAAGGAAGACGTGCCTTACGCCAAGGACCGCTACCGCGCCGAAACGGGGCGGCTCTATGGGGTACTAGACCGGCAATTGGCGCGGCATGAATTTGTCGCGGGTGACTTTGTGTCGATTGCGGATTTCGCCATCTGGGGTTGGGCGTCGCTTTGGGAAGGCCAACAGCAGACGTTGGACGACAAGCCGCATATGGCACGCTGGCTGGACACGATGGGTAAGCGTGAGGGGGTGCAGCGGGGCCGCGCGCTTTATGCAGAATTGCGCAAGAGTTGACTGGGTCGGGTTCTTTTAAAAAGAAAACAGTCGGAAACTTTGAAAGTTTCCGGCTTTTACTCTGTGTCATCCGCTTCAGTATATTTCTCAAGCGAGACGATCTGGCTCCATAAGAACACAAACATCAACGCGGGAAAGCCGAAGGTCTCGATCTTGACCCAGGCGTCCGTCGACATGGTGCGCCAGACGACCTCGTTTGCGATGGCAAGCACAAGGAAGAACACCGTCAGACGCCGGGTCAGCACCATCCAGCCCTCGTGTTTCATCGGGATCATTTCGGACATGACGTAAGCCAGATAGCTTTGCCCCCGGATCAAACCGATCGACAGGATCGCGGCGAAAAAGGCGTAGACGATCGTGGTTTTCATCTTGAAGAACCGCTCGTCATTGAACCAAGCGGTCAGGCCACCAAAAAAGATCACCATGAAGGCTGTGAAGATCTGCATCCGGCTCAACTCTCCGGTCAGCGCCCAAAGCACGCCCATCGCTGCCAGCAGGATCGGCACGAAAATGATCGTGGCCACGATAAAACCGGTATACTCCGTCCCACCGAAGGTGAAGACATCATCGCGAATCCGCAGATAGATCAGAAAGAACACCAGCGTCGGGCCAAGCTCCAGCGCTTGTTTGAGGATCGGGTTGATGGTTTTTTGCTCGCTCACGATTGCTCTCCTAGCCACCCAACTCAACTATCACGGCACCCGCCGCAATCAATGCCATGAGTGCCACTCGGCGTGGTCCAACGGTTTCTTTCAGGAACACAACGCCGATGACAGCGGCAAACACGGTCGAGGTTTCGCGCAGCACGGCGGCTTCGCCCACTTTGTCCAGCCGCGTGGCCATCATGATGGACCCGAAACTCAGGAATGCTACGATGCCGCCAAAGACGCCGCGGGTCATCAATGGCACAAGGGCCGGTGCATCTGCCATCCGCATCCAGCGCCGGGCTGCCACCACCGGCATCACCAACCCGTCGATCATGAAAAACCACGCCAGAAATGTAAACGGATTGGCCGTCGCGCGGATGCCGTAAGCGTCGTAGGTGGTATAAGCCGCCACAAAGAGCCCGGTCAGTACCGCAATGGCCAGCGCCGCATTCAGTGTGTCCCGCTCGGACACCAGATATTTCATGTTATAGACCGCCAGCCCGAAGATGCCCGCCAGCAAGACGCCGACGCCCAGCCATTGCACCCCGGTGAAGCGTTCCTCGAATATCAGATAGGCCCCGATGACCGCAAACAGCGGCCCGGTGCCACGCACCACCGGATAAACGACCGTATAGGCGCCCTTGGTATAGGCCCAAGCCTGCAAACATTTGTAGATGATGTGAATGGCGAAGGCGCCGAAAAAAATGATCCACATGTGCGGTTCCGGCCAAGGCACGACAAACAGCGCGAAGGGGGCCGCCATTATGCAATAACAGAAATCAATCGCCCCACGGGTCAGCCAGGGATCATGCCGCCCCTTTTGCAAAGCGCCAAACACCGCGTGCAAGAAGGCCGCCATGAGGGCAAGGATCAGCGCCATTTGATGCCCTGATGCGGTGCCTTCGATCGAAAGCAGCCATTCGGTCACAATGCGGTCCCGTCAGTTGTCTTCACCGTTCGTAACCAACGAGAGCGTCCGCGAATTCCTGTGGATCGAAGGGCGACAGATCGTCGATCTGCTCGCCGACCCCGATGGCATGAATGGGCAGACCGAATTTGTCCGCCAGTGCCACCAGCACACCGCCTTTTGCGGTCCCATCCAACTTGGTCATCACCAGCCCCGTCACATCCGAGATGTCCTGAAAAACCTTGACCTGGTTGACTGCGTTCTGACCGGTCGTCGCATCCAGCACCAACAAGGTGTTATGCGGCGCACTGGGGTCTTTCTTGCGGATCACGCGGACGATTTTGGCCAGCTCTTCCATCAAATCGCCTCGGTTCTGTAAACGGCCCGCCGTGTCGATCAGCAACAGGTCGGCGCCATCGGCTTCGGCTTTGCCCATCGCATCAAAGGCGAGGCTGGCGGGGTCACTGCCCTGTGCTGCCGTCAGCACGGGCACACCAGCGCGATCGCCCCAGACCTGCAATTGCTCTACCGCTGCGGCGCGAAAGGTATCGCCCGCGGCGATCACCACCTTCTTGCCCGCTGCTCTGAACTGGCTGGCAAGCTTGCCAATTGTTGTGGTCTTGCCAGAGCCGTTCACGCCTACCACCAGCACCACTTGCGGGGTCTGCGGATAAAGCGGCAGCGGCTTGGCAATCGGCTCCATGATGCGGGCAATTTCATCGGCCATCAGCTGTTTGATCTCGGCCACCGAAAGCTTCTTGCCAAAGCGACCTTCGGCCATGTTCGCAGTGACACGCAGGGCTGTATCCACGCCCATATCTGCGGTGATGAGCAGCTCCTCGAGTTGTTCGAGCATCTCGTCATCAAGCGCTCGACGGACCACGGTCTGTGGTGCCGCGCGTCCCATGAGACGACCGAGCAGACCCGGCTTGGCCGCCGGCGCGTCCGGGGTTTGGGGCAGATCAGGGGACACGGGTGTCAGCGTCGACTTCAACGGCTCAAGCGGCACCGGCACCGCGTCACGAGCGGCGGCTTCCTGTGCTGCCTTTGCATCGGCTTTGGCTTGCGCTGCTGCGGCCTCTTCCGCTTCGCGCGCTGCGGCGGCAAGGCGGTCCTCTTCTGCCTTGCGAGCTGCCTCCGCCTTTAGCTGCGCTGCCGCCTCTGCCGCAGCCCTACGGGCTGCATCTGCGTCTGTCCGCACAGCCGCTGCTTCTTCAGCCTTGCGGGCTGCATCCGCCGCTGCCGCCTCTTCAGCCTTCACAGCTTCCTCGGCCAACCGGGCCTCTTCAAGTGCGCGCGCTTGCTCGGCTTCCGTCTGCGCTGCCGCCTCAGCCGCTGCGCGCTCGGCCTGTGTCTCTGTCTCTTCGGTCTCAATCGCCTGAGCAGGGGCTTCCTGCATCACCTCATCAACCGGTGCCTCGGCCATGCCGCCATCGCTGACAATAGCCTCCAGCCCCTCGTCGATCTTCGAGGAGGACTTGAACAAACGGTCTTTAAGCTTCTTGAAAAACGCCAAGGGGGGTCTCCGCACCTGAATTTCCTCAGGCTTACCCCCTCTGTGCGGCGGATGGAAGCGCCTGTGGAATTGACATGCCACACCGATCCCTGCACCAACAGAACATGCGACCGCTCTTGGCCCTTGTTATTGCTTTATATGTCTGCCTGAACGCCCCCTCTGTGCGGGCCGAACCGGGCATCATGTGTTCGAGCGAAAAGTGGGGCCATTCCCACTGCATCCGCCGGTCGCATTTTGTCTATGACACCTGCAATGCGATCAAGACATTTTCGGAACGGCACGGTCTGAACACGGATTTCTTTGCCAGACTGATCTGGCAGGAAAGCCGGTTTGACCCCAATGCGCTCAGCCACGCCAACGCGCGGGGCATTGCACAGTTCATCCCCTCGACCGCAGCGCTGCGCGGGCTGGTGGACCCCTATAACCCGGCAGATGCGCTGGAACATTCGGCCCAATACCTGGCCGAAATGGTGCGCCGCTATGGCAATGAGGGCATGGCTGCGATTGGCTATAACGGCGGAGAACGCCGCGCCGAGGGTTTTTTGGAGGGCAAGGGGCTGGCCCCCGAAACGGTAAACTACGTGCCGATCATCACCGGGTTGAACGCCGAGGACTGGCGCAATGGCAAACCGAAAGCCCAGGATATGCGCCTGTCTAAAACACAGAGCTTCCTGCCAGCCTGCTACGCGATGGCGCAAAAGCGCAGGGTCACGCCGCTAGCAAAGCCCAAACCGCCAGCGCCCCGCATCAAACCTTGGGGCGTTCAAGTGGGCTTTGCGCAGTCCAAAAAGGCCGCCACCGCAGGTGCTCGCACCCGCACAGCCGCCTGTCGCGGTGTCCTGGGGCGCGAAAAGCCGGAACTGATCTATAAGCCGCATAAGGTCGCGACCAAGAAGGGATATTTCTTTGCCCGCTACGGGCGCAACAGCCGAGATGGGGCGAGGCAACTTTGCACGGCGATGCGCAAAGCAGGCTGCAGTTGCCGCGTGATGCAGAACTAACGGGGGCGGAAACTTCAAAAGTTTCCGACCGTTTTCTTCACAAGAAAACGCCCCGTTCTAAATCTCGTCCGCGAAGTGTTTCATCACCATACGGATCGGATTGGGTGCCGCCTGCCCTAGGCCACAGATCGAGGCATCGACCATCGCACTCGACAATTCCTCCAATAGCCCGGTGTCCCATCGCTCGGCCTGCATCAGTTTCACCGCCTTCTCGCATCCGACGCGGCAAGGCGTGCACTGCCCGCAGCTTTCATCCTCGAAGAACCGCAGCATGTTCAGCGCCGCCGCACGGGCCGAGTCTTGATCGGACAACACAACCACAGCCGCAGAGCCGATGAAGGAGCCATGCGGCTGCAACGTATCAAAATCGAGCGGCACGTCATCCATCGATGCCGGCAACAGCCCCGAAGACGGCCCACCCGGTTGGTAGGCCTTGAACACATGACCCGCCGACATCCCACCGGCTGCTGCAATCACATCCGTGATGGTGGAGCCTGCGGGCATCAGATAAACGCCAGGCTTGGCCACACGGCCGGAAACCGAATAGGAACGCAATCCCTTGCGCCCGTTCTTCTCAACCGATGACAGCACCTCCGGCCCCTCGCGGCAAATTCGCGCAACCCAATGCAATGTTTCAATATTATGCACCAGCGTGGGCCGCCCGAAGACACCAACCTGGGCCACAAAAGGCGGGCGATGGCGCGGTAACCCGCGCTTGCCTTCGATGCTTTCAATCATCGCGGATTCCTCACCGCAGATATAGGCACCGGCCCCACGTCGCAGATCGACAAAGCCTGCCTCCACAATCCCGGCAGCTTCCAATGTTTTGATCTCACGCGCCAAAATCTCGAGCACGGCGGGGTACTCATCCCGCATATACAAGAACACCTTCGCCGCTTCGACTGCCCAAGCGGCAATTAGCATGCCCTCCAAGAACAGATGCGGCACCCGCTCAAGGTAGTAACGGTCCTTGAACGTCCCCGGCTCGCCTTCATCCCCATTCACAGCCATATAACGCGGCCCTGCATTGTCCCGCACAAAGCCCCATTTCTTGCCGGACGGGAACCCGGCCCCGCCTAGCCCCCTCAAACCGGACGCCAGCACCTTGTCCTGTACCGCCTCCCAATCCCCGCCCTTGCGCAAGGCCTGCAAGGTGGCATAGCCGCCCTCTGCAACATAATCATCGAAGGTCTCGTAATCCGGCATATGCGCATGGATCTCGCCTGCCGCAATTGCCGCCTGCACTTTCTCGGGCGTGGCGTGGTCGATGTGATGATGCCCCAGTTCCAGCACAGGCGCGGTATCACAGCGTCCCATGCAGGGCGCGCGCAGCACGCGCACTTCGCCGGGGTCCAGCCCATCTTCCAGCGCGGCCTTCAAAGCCTGCGCCCCGGCCAGTTCGCAAGACAGCGAATCGCACACTCGGATGGTCAACGCGGGCGGCGGTGCCTCCCCCTCTTTGACCACGTCGAAATGGGCATAGAACGTAGCCACCTCATAGACCTCGGCCATGGACAGCCGCATTTCTTCAGCCAAGGCCCGCAGGTGTGCTGCAGACAAATGCCCATAGGAGCCCTGTATCAAATGCAAAAACTCGATGAGCATATCGCGGTCTCGTGCGCGGTTCCCCAAGAGTTCCCGCACCTCGGCCCAGGCGTCATCGCGCAGCTGACGACCCTTGGTATGGTGCCGCCCCTTGCCCTTGCCGGATTTCCAGACGCCCTTTTGCGGCCCTTTGCCGCCTGCCTTGTCATGCTGATCCAGCGCCATGATGCGTCCCTCCGACCGATGTTAAGGCGTTTCTACCAAAGTCCGCTCTCGCCCTGCGATCAAAAAGCGACAATTGCGCAGCCCTTTGCGCGGCTGACTGGCCCCGTCTGCGTCACGATGTGTTCTTTGCCGCGCCCCATTTCGCCTATAAGAAACATGCACAGCACAAATGACCGAAAGCCGATGATGTTCTGGTACGCCACAGCCAGCCTGACCCCCGCCGCCCTTCTGGCGCTGGCCTGCCTTTTGGGCGGGCCGTTTCCACTGCTGGCGGTGCTGTCGATCACGGTGCTGGTCTTTTTCATGGATAAACTCACGCGGCACCTGCCGGCCAGCCAGACCTGCGGGCGTACCCTTAGCCTGACGCTGGCCGCCGTGCATTTCCCGCTGCTGGCGCTAGGGGTCTGGGCATTGGGCAGCGCGGACGCGCTCTCCTTGCTCGACAAGCTGCTGATATTCACAGGCCTTGGGCTTTACTTCGGACAAGTGTCAAATTCCAACGCCCACGAGTTGATTCATGCCGCCGCCCGCTGGCCGCACCGCATCGGCGCTGCGATCTACATCTCGCTTCTCCACGGCCACCATGTTTCAGCCCATCTCAAGGTCCACCACGTCTTTGCCGCCACAGCGCAGGACCCCAACTCAGCAAGACTGGGCGAGGGTTTCTGGTCCTACGTCCTGCGCGTGCTGCGCGGAGAGTTCGCAGCGGGCCTCAGGGCCGATAATGCGCAGCGCGCCCGCGCCTCCGCCAACCCGCCCATCTGGACGCACCCCTATGCGGCCTATGTCGGCGGAGGTGTCATCGCACTGGCTCTCGCATATCTCATCGCTGGTCTCAAAGGTATTGCAGCCCATCTCGCCATCGCCCTTTACGCACAACTGCAACTGCTGCTGTCTGACTATGTCCAGCACTACGGCCTGCGCCGCAGGCTAGATGCCACCGGCAAACCCGAACCCATCGGGCCACAACACAGCTGGAACGCACCCAAATGGTACTCCAGCGCAATGATGCTGAACGCGCCGAAACATTCGGATCACCACATGCGCCCTGCGCGGCCGTTTCCCGCCCTCGAAGTCACCCCGGACACAATGCCGGTCTTGCCCCATTCGCTGCCCGTGATGGCCGTCGTTGCGCTTGTTCCACCGCTCTGGCGGCGCATTATGGATCGCCGCGCAAGGAAATGGCAAAAACCTGTACCCCCCTCTGGTCGCGACGCGGCCTTTCTGCCAAGCTAACAGCATGACTCTACGCGCCTCCCTGATTGCACTCTTGCTTACCGCCGCCCCGGCCCTCGCACAGGACCTGATGACGGCCGAACAATTTGACAATTATACCCGCGGCAAAACGCTGTTCTATGGTCAGAACGGGCAGACCTACGGGGCTGAAATCTATCACGATAACCGCCGCGTGGAATGGTCCTTTCTCGACGGCGATTGCAAAGCCGGCGAATGGTACGAAGACGCAGGCCTCATCTGCTTTGTCTATGAAAACAACCCGAACCCGCAATGCTGGAGCTTCACCCGTGGTGCCTCCGGCCTGATCGCCCGGTTTGAGAACCGCCCCAACACCACCGAACTTTACGAAGCCGAAGAAGGCGGAGAAAAAATGCTCTGCCTTGGCCCCAAAATCGGCGTCTGATCAAACGCACCCGACGCCTGCCGCCTTTCTCTTTTTGGCCTTATATACCGCAGTGCGCCAGATACCTCAGGTACTCTGCCCTCCCGCAGTCTTGACGCTACAACAGGCTGCCCTGTTCGGGCGGTGGCTCTTTAGGCTTCTTGCGCGGGGCAGCGCCCGCCGCTCCCACAGTCATACGCCCATCGGCAAACTCGATCTCCAGAGCGCCTGCTTTTTGCGCGGCTTTGACGCCTGTGACCACAGCACCATCGCCGCGCACAACCGCATAACCCCTTGCCAGTGTCGACTTGTAGCTCAGGGTCTCGCGCAGCCGTTCCATGCCCGCCAAGCGCCCACGCCAATCCCGTGTTTGCCGCTGACCGGCATCAGATAGACGCTTGACCAGTTTCGCAAAAGCGTCCGCTTTCGCCCTCCTGTCCCGCTCCAGTGCAACAGGTCGGAACCTTTGTGCGCGCGTCTCGAACCGCTCGCGCTTGCTGGTCAAGGCGCGCGTCAAGGCCGGATCAAGTCGCGCGGCCAATCCGGCCAGACGCTGCTCTTCGGTTCTCAGCCTTTGGCGTAGCGTGGCGGGCCGCAGGCTCCCCGATACATCTGCCAGACGCACGCGGCGGCGTTGAACGCCGGTGATCAGTGCAGGGCCCAATTGCTCACCGGCGCGGTCCAGACGTTGGCGCGGTCCGTCCAGCAGGGTGTCGGGCCGGGGCAGCGCCCGCCCCAGATCGCGCAGCCGTTGGCCGCGTGCGCTCAACCCGTTGCTCAGAAGCTGGCCCATCCGCGCGCCCTGCCCGTCGAGCCATGCGGCCAGTTCGTGCCGGACCGGCACGGCTAGCTCTGCCGCCGCTGTTGGGGTCGGTGCCCGCCTGTCCGAGACGAAATCAATCAGCGTGGTATCCGTCTCATGCCCCACCGCTGAAATCAGTGGGATCTCGGACGCTGCTGCGGCACGTGCCACGATCTCCTCGTTGAAGCCCCAAAGGTCTTCGACCGAGCCACCACCCCGCGCCACAATCAGCAGATCAGGCCGGGGCAAGGCACCGCCGGGGCTCAGCGCGTTGAATCCGGCGATCGCACGGGCCACTTCAGGCGCACATTTTGCCCCCTGCACCGCCACAGGCCAGATCAGCACCTTGCGCGGAAACCGGTCGCGCAATCGGTGTAGAATATCACGGATCACCGCCCCAGAGGGCGAGGTCACCACGCCGATGACCTCCGGTAGGTAGGGAAGAGGCCGCTTGCGGGCGGTGTCGAAAAGACCTTCTGCCGCCAGCATTTTCTTACGCTTTTCCAGAAGCGCCATCAGCGCACCCATGCCCGCAGGCTTGATGTCTTCGATGACAATCTGGTATTTCGATTGGCCGCCGAAGGTGGTGATGCGACCGGTGGCCACCACTTCCATCCCCTCTTCCGGCTGGGTCTCCAACCGCGCCGAGACACCTTTCCAGATCACGCCAGAGATGACCGATTTGTCGTCCTTGAGATCCAGATAGATATGCCCCGAGCGCGGACGGCTGACGCGGCCCACCTCACCCCGGATGCGCACATGGCCGAATTCGCCCTCGATCACGCGTTTGATCGCGCCCGACAGTTCGGTCACGGAAAACTCGGGGCTGTTCTGCCCTTCCATAGGATCGTCGATCAGGTCCATCGTCTTTGCCTTGCCCCTTGCTACCGCACAGCTTAGAACGCCCCCAGTCAAAGGCCAAGGGAGGGCTTGCCCATGAACATCCTTATTTTGGGCAGCGGCGGGCGCGAACACAGTCTCGCCTGGGCCACCTTGCAGAACCCCAAATGCGACAAGCTGATCGTGGCACCCGGGAATGCCGGCATTGCCGCCATCGCTGATTGCGCCAGTATCGACATCATGGACGGTGCCGCTGTGATCGCCTTTTGCGAATCCAACAGCATTGATTTCATCATCATCGGCCCTGAGGCGCCGCTGGCCGCAGGGGTCGGCGACGACCTGCGTGCGGCAGGGTTCAATGTTTTCGGTCCTTCCGCTGCAGCGGCCCAGCTCGAAGCCTCAAAGGCCTTTACAAAGGATATCTGCGATGCCGCGCAGGCCCCCACGGCAGCCTACGGCCATTTCACCGATGCCGCCAGCGCCCGCGCCTATGTAGCCAAGCAAGGCGCGCCCATCGTCATCAAGGCGGACGGTTTGGCCGCAGGCAAAGGCGTGATCATCGCCATGACCGACGCGGAGGCTGCGGCGGCGGTTGATGAAATGTTCGACGGGGCCTTTGGCGATGCAGGCACCGAGGTCGTGATCGAGGAATTCATGGAAGGCGAAGAAGCGTCTTTCTTTGTGCTTTGCGATGGCGAGACCGTGCTGCCCATCGGCACGGCTCAGGATCACAAGCGCGTGGGCGATGGCGACACCGGCCCCAACACCGGCGGCATGGGGGCCTATTCCCCTGCCCCCGTGCTGACAGATGCGATTGCGGAAAAAGCCTTGGCCGAGATCATCCGCCCTACCATGGCCGAAATGGCGCGGCGCGGCACACCTTATCAGGGCGTGCTTTATGCCGGATTGATGATCAAGGATGGCCAGCCCCGTCTGGTCGAATACAACGCCCGCTTCGGTGATCCTGAATGCCAGGTGCTGATGATGCGTCTGGGCGCGCAGGCCTTTGATCTGATGCATGCCGCCGCTGAAGGGCGGCTGGCCGATATGCGCGTGAACTGGGCCGATGATCATGCAGTGACGGTGGTCATGGCCGCAAAAGGGTATCCCGGAGCCTATGAAAAAGGGTCAGTGATCGGCGGGCTGGACACCTTGCCCGAAGACAGCCGCAACATGACCTTTCACGCCGGTACCACCGCAAAAGACGGTGCAATCACCGCGACGGGCGGACGTGTTCTGAATGTCACGGCGCGGGGCGATACCTTGGCCGAAGCGCAAAAGCGAGCCTATGCGATGGTTGACCAGATCGACTGGCCCGAAGGGTTCTTCCGCCGTGATATCGGATGGCGCGCGCTCGAATAAGCGGACCGCATTCGGCAGGCGCTGCACTATGGTATTTTTAAAAGGGTGAAGATAGGGGTCAGCGGCAGGCAACTGCGCTTTGCACTGCTTGGCGGCTGGTGTTTGGGCCAATGTCGCGGCTGTGGTACCCGCCGTCTTGCCATGAAACTTCGACGATCCTTATCCAATCCGGCGTGAGCAGGATCATTTGCGGTCCTTGCCCGCAATCGCGCATCCCGCCCGAGATGAAGTCATCTCCGATCCGGTGATTTGTAAGCTTGAAGGGAAGTTCGTGCTCTTCCAGCCTGCCCGTTCCGTAGCGCAGCATGACAAGACGGCGGGCCAGATGTGGACGATCGACGATCGCGATGTCTTGCACACCGTCGCCATCGAAATCGGCAATGCCCACCGGGGCCAGCCAGCGAAACCGCGTTCCTATGTACTCCGTCGCGGCGCGTTCCACTGGCGCACCCGCCCCGTCGAGGCCGAAAACCACCAGCCTCGCACCTTTGTCCTGATGACTCTCCACCGCGATAATTTCGGGACCGGGCACATCATCAAGGTCAGTCAAACGCGGGCTCAAATCTTCGAAGACACGCGCTTCGGGTAGACGCAACTGGTAGGTTTTCTCAAAAGACGGAATTGCAGGATCGCGCACAACAATAGTGAGAGCACCCCACTCCTCTTTGTCCCCTAGCACCCCGTGGGGGTAGCGGGTTGTCGGCTCCGCATAGACGGCCGAGGCGATTTGCGGAGCGGCGGAAAGAGGCCCTGCCGCGAGCCAGAATAGCGCAGCGGCAAGAGCCCGTCGCATCAGATCTGCTTTTCAGGCATCTGTACGCGCAGACCGTCCAGCGCATCGGTCACCTTGATCTGGCAAGTCAGGCGCGAGCGGGCCGGATCAGGTTCGAACGCAAAATCGAGCATGTCTTCTTCCATGTCGTCCTTGGCCGGGATTTTCTCGACCCAGGCCGGATCAACGTAGACATGGCAGGTCGAGCAGGCGCAGGCGCCGCCGCAATCCGCCTCGATGCCCGGAATATTGTTGTCGCGTGCGCCTTCCATGACCGTCATGCCATTGGCCACATCGACCACATGTTCCGTGCCGCCGTGTTCCACATAAGTGATTTTTGCCATCGTTCCGTTCCCGTTCGATAATGTCTTTGATGGTTTCTAACGGGGCCGGCGCGGCGCTGCCACCCCCTTTTGTGCCGCAGCCATGCGGCTCTGGGCAGTGCGCCGTGAAGGGGTTATGCTGGCGGCAAAAGACCAAAGGTTCGAGCATATGAGTTATTCCCAGTTTCCCGCCGCAAGTCTGCGCCGATTTTCCCTTCTGGCCATCATGATTGGTGGGCTTGCCGCCTGCGATCCTGCCGCGACCGGGCCGGACGCCGATGCGCCACCCGAGCCGGGTGTGATGGAGGCGACCCGCAATGGACCTGCCGGGGCGGCCCCCGGCACCTGCTGGGGCAAAACGATCAGCCCAGCCGTGATCGAGACGGTGAAGACGCAAGTGCAGATCAAACCCGCGCAGGTCAATTCTGATGGTACTGTGGGCAAACCGCCGGTCTACAGCACCGAAAACCGGCAGGAGATTGTCACGCCCCGCCGGGACAACTGGTTTGAAACTCCCTGCCCCGATGTCTTGACGGCTGAATTCGTCTCCTCCCTGCAACGGGCGCTGAAGGTACGCGGGAGCTATGCCGGCGCTGCAACGGGTGTGATGGACGATGCGACCCGAGAGGCCATTCTGCGCGTGCAACAACAAGAGGGGCTGGACAGCGGGGTGTTGTCGCTCAAGACAGCGCGCAGTCTGGGGTTGGTGGCCGTGCCGCGCAGCACAACGGATTAGAGTGCAACAGCAAAGGGGCGCACCATTGGTACGCCCCTTACAATTCGCACCGCCTGCTGCGGATCAGTCTTCGAGCGACAGTGCCACGAAACGCGGGTCACCCGCACGGCGCACCAGCAGCAGCAAAGACTTGCGTCCGCCGTCTTTTGCCGCGGTCACACGTGCTTCCAAATCGTCAATGCTTGTCACCTTCTGCTGGCCCGCTTCGGTGATGATGTCACCGGTCCGCAAGCCCTTCTCGAAGGCTTCAGAGGTTTCATCCACTGCGACCACTGCAAGACCATCCGTATTGCTATCGGCACCAAGCTCTTCGCGCATCTCGTCCGTCAGCGGTTGCAAGGTCAGGCCCAGCAAATCCTTGGTCTGTGGCTCTGCACTGTCTTCGGGGTCAGATCCGTCCGCAGGCTCGGACGCATCGGCATCTTCACGGCGTCCAAGGACCACCAGAATGGTCTGGCTTTTGCCTTCGCGCATGACGGTCACGCGGACCGAGGCCCCGACAGGGCTGTTGCCGACCTGACGGACCAGCCCGCGGGTGTCTTCGACGTCAACGCCATCGAAGGACATGATGACATCACCCGTCAGCAGACCTGCTTCCTTGGCTGGTCCTTCGGGGACATCGGTGATCAACGCGCCGCTGGCAGAGGCGAGACCCATCGCGTCCGCCACATCTTCGGTCACGTCCTGGATACGCACGCCAAGCCAACCGCGCCGCGTTTCGCCATATTCTTTCAGTTGGTCAACCACGCGGGTGACAACATTGGACGCCATCGAAAAGCCGATACCGATCGAGCCGCCGTTAGGCGACAGAATGGCCGTGTTCACACCGATTACATCACCGGCCATGTTAAAAAGAGGCCCCCCCGAGTTGCCCCGATTGATCGCTGCATCGGTCTGGATGTAGTCGTCATATGTGCCGGACAACGCCCGGTTGCGGGCAGAAACAATGCCCGCCGACACAGAAAAGCCCTGCCCCAACGGATTGCCCATAGCGATCACCCAGTCGCCCACGCGGGCAGCATCACTGTCGCCGAATTTCACGAAGGGAAGTGCGTTTTCCGCTTCGACCTTCAACAGCGCGATGTCTGTGTTCGGGTCGGTGCCGATCACGGTCGCTTTCAACTCCGCACCGGAAAAGAATTCGATTGTGATCTCATCCGCGCCTTCGATCACATGATTGTTGGTAACAACAAAACCATCCTCTGAGATGACAAAACCCGACCCAAGGGCTGAGGAACGCCGCGCTCTTGGACTTTCGTCGTCATGGTTGCGGTCTTGAAACTCGCGAAAGAAGTCCTCGAACGGGGAACCTTCGGGCACGATACCACGCGGGCCGGTACGCCCCTCAACCATCGTCGAGGTTGTAATGTTGACCACAGAGGGGCTGATCTTTTCTGCGAGCGGTGCCAGGCTCTCCGGCTTGGCAAATGCTGCGATACTTTGCGCGACGACCAGCACAACCGCCAAAACGCCGAGCATCATCACCTTGAAAAGCATACTTTCGGTCAGCGAAAGAGATTTTACCTTGGCCCGTGCCGGTACAGCGCGGTGGTTCTTTTGCTGATGGGGGACCTGAGTGGCCCGGCGCGTGGGAGCCTGTGGGTGCATGGGTGGTTCTCCTGCTTTGGTCGTTGGGGCGCAACTGCCCGGCATTCATTAACAACAGAGTGCATCGCCGGTGTCCCTGCCGCAATATGAAAGATGTAGTCGTTCACAGGGTTTTCAACACGCGGCCGTGCAATTGTCGCGCAGAACCCGTCACGGTGCTGTCAGAGACCGAGTTGGAACGCGCACCAAACCAGGACCAGCCCGCCGATGATGACCAATGCGCCGATCTGGCGGACTGCGCTTTCTGGCATCTGCCGCAGGGCTTCCAGCATTCGTTCCAAAAGCGAAGGGGCCAGTGCGTACACCAGCCCCTCGAAAATCATGACCAGCCCGAAAGCCAGCAAGAGCAAGCTCAATTGCGCTCTCCCTCGACAGAGCGGCTGCCCTGATCGGAACGCAGGTAGTTGAAGAACTCCGAGTCAGGCGACATCACCATTGTGGAGTTGCTCCCCTGAAGCGCTTCCTCGTAAGCGGTCAGCGAGCGGTAGAATTCAAAGAACTCCTGATCCTTGCCATAGGCCTGCGCAAAGATGCGGTTCCGCTCGGCGTCGGCTTCACCTTCGATGATCCGCGCGTCGCGACGTGCTTCCGAGAGGATCTCTTCGTAGGTCCGGTCGGCCAAGGCCGTGACCCGCTGCGCGGCCTCGCGGCCACGGGCGCGTTCGTCAGTCGCTTCGCGGTCCCGTTCGGCAATCATGCGCTGCAGCGTCGCGTCAAAGTTCTGTTCCGGCAGGTTGGTCTGGCGCAGGCGCACATCCACAACTTTGAGGCCCAAAGCATTGGCGCGTGCATCCGCACGCACACGGATCTGGTCCATCAGTGCGGAACGCTCTGGCGACAGGATCGTGTTGGATGTCACACCCTGAGAACCCAAAACCGCACGGATCTGCGATTCCAGAATACCGCTCAGGTCGTTCACAGCCTGACGTTCGCCGCCGGCACCGATCGCTTGGCGATACTGCACAATGTCATCAATCCGGTAGAGAACGAAAGCGTCGATCTCGAGCCGCCGGTCATCGGCAGGCGTGACTTCGATCACCTCGGTCTCAAGGCTCATGATACGGTCCTCAAACCGGACAACCTCGTCCAGAAGCGGCACTTTGAACCCGATACCGGGGTCGGTCACCACTTGCTTGATCTGGCCGAAACGCAGCACCAGCGCTTTCTCACGTTCATCTACAACAAAGATCGCAGACAGCGCCGCAACAATCGCAACCACCACGACGGGCAGCAAAAATCCCATCTTTTTCATCAGTTCGTTCCTCCGCTGCGACGCAGCTCGTTCAAGGGCAGATATGGCACGACACCCTGCTGTCCGTCCCCGCCGCCGTTCTCAAGAATGATCTTGTCAACGTCGCCCAGTACCTTCTGCATTGTCTCCAGATACAAACGCTTGCGCGTCACTTCGGGTGCGGCGGTGTATTCGGTCAAAACGGCTTCAAAGCGGCTCGCCTCACCAATCGCGTCGTTTACAACGCGCGCACGGTAACCTTCAGCGGCTTCCAGCAATTGCGCGGATTCACCACGCGCTTCGGCAGTGCGGCGGTTTGCATAGGCATCCGCCTGACGCTCGACCCGGTCACGTTCCTGCTCGGCGGCTTGCACGTCGCGGAAGGCATCCACAACAGAGCCTTGGGTCGTCGTGCCATCGGCGTTGGTGATGACTACATTCTGGCTGGGCGGGTCGACCTTGTTCAGGTTGACACGCAGAACATTGATGCCGGTTTCACGGTTGTCCAAGGTGGTCTGGATCAGGGTTTTGACCTGATCAGCCACAGCGCCCCGGTCCCGGCTGAGGATCGGCGCAAGCTCGGATTGTGCGATCACTTCGCGCATCGCAGATTCGCTAATGGCGCGGACTGACGCTTCTGGATCGCGCAGCGAGAATTTGAACTGTTCGGCGTTCTTGATGTTCCAGACCACCTGAAAGTCGATGTCCACGATGTTTTCATCCGTGGTCAGCATCAAACCTTCGTTGTCCGAATTGCCACGGCGCACACCCAATTCTTCGGTGCGGTTGGTCGTTACGTCGAACACTTCGGCTGTTACGAAAGGCCAAGGCGCGAAGTTCAGACCTTCGGTCCCCACTTCCGAGAACTCACCAAGGAACAGCTCAACAGATTGCTGTTCGGGCCGGACCGTATAAAAACTTGCAAAGCTCCAAGCGACGACTGCCGCCACGATGCCAAGACCGACTGTGCCGCGGGTGATCACAGGACCACCCCCGCCAGAGCCGCCCCCGCCATTCACGCGTTCGCGGCCACCGCCGCCGCCCATCAAGACGCGCAGCTGCTCTTGGCCTTTTTTCACCAACTCGTCGATCTCGGGGATTTGGTTCTTGTCGCCGGGACCACGCCCGCCACCATTGTTGCCACGGTTCCCGGACGGCTCTTTGCGCCCGTCATCATCGCCACCTGAATTTCCGCCGCCGCCCCAAGGGCCGCCGTTGTTTCCAGCCATCTAGTTTCTTCCCCTTTTTATGCCGCTATTTCGCGGCAAACGTCCGTTCTTCCATGCTAGGCATGTGGTTGCAAACGGCTTGAATTCAAGTCGTCCGCGTTGGATTGCGCATGGTCACAAGCTCTTCCGACATGGTCGGATGCACCGCGCAAGTCGCGTCGAATTGCTCTTTTGTCAGCCCCGCTTTGACCGCAATGCCCACCATCTGGATCAGCTCACCCGCATTCGGTGCGACGATGTGACAGCCCAGAACCACGCGTGTTTCTTTGGAAACGACCAGTTTCATCAGCACCCTATCTGACGCGCCGGCAAACGAGGTCTGCATCGGTTTGAACGATGTGCAGTAAATCTCGACTTCTTCGGCGTCACGCGCGTCTTCTTCACTCATGCCAACGGTGCCCATTTCCGGCTGGGTAAAAATCGCACTTGGGATCAATTCGTGATCCACCGGTGTCGGCTCTCCGCCGAAAACCGTCTGTACAAAGGCCATCCCTTCGCGGATCGCGACCGGCGTCAGGTTCACCCGGTCGGTAACGTCGCCAATCGCATAGATCGATGGCACATCCGTCTGGCTGTATTCATTGACAACGATCTCGCCCCGCCGTCCCAGCTTTACGCCCACATCCTCAAGGCCCATGTCCTTGGTCGAGGGGTTGCGACCAGTGGCGAACAGCACCGTATCGAACACCTTCTCACCGCCGTTGGTGGATTTCACCCAGATCGGGCCGGAGCGGTTTGGCGCGACATCGCCATCATCGCTTGCCGCAGATGCATCCAGCGTAGAAGCCCCCATCGAGGCGTCCGAAGCCGTCGGCTGTGGTCCGTCCTTGCGATCCGCGACCCGCGTCATTTCAACGATGTTGCTGCCTACATGCAGATCAATACCGCTATCGCGCATGCTTTCGGCAACCAACCCGCGGGCTTCTTCGTCAAATCCGCGCAGCACCTGCGCACCGCGATAATACTGCGTCACCTCGACACCCAGACCGTTCATGATGCAGGCAAATTCGCACGCGATGTAGCCGCCACCGATGATCAGCATGGATTTCGGCAGCTGTTCAAGATGAAAGATGTCGTCCGAGACGATGCCCAGATCGGCATTGGGCAGGTCAGGCCGCACCGGCGCGCCACCTGTGGCGATCAGAATATGCTTTGCCCTCTTGGTCGTACCATCAGACAACTCGACAGTATGCGCATCCTTGATCACGGCACGTTGGTCAAACATCTCGACCCCTGCACCATCAAGAAGCTTGCGGTAAATGCCTTCAAGCCGGTCCAGCTCTCCATGCAATTTCCCCTTGAAGCCGTGCCAGTCAAATGGTCCCGGTCTGAAGTCCCACCCATAGGCCGCCGCCTCTTCTGGCACACGCGCATATTCAGACGCAAAAACCATCAGCTTTTTCGGCACACAGCCCCTGATCACACAGGTCCCGCCATAGCGGTCTTCTTCGGCCAAGGCGACTTTGGCACCATGTTCGCTTGCTGCGACACGCGCTGCGCGCACCCCGCCCGAGCCACCACCAATGACAAAGAGGTCGTAATCGAATTTATCTGCCATGTTGGTGTTCCTTAGTCGCTCAGGTCAGAAAACAAATTGTCTGTTTCCACAAAATCCAGCCGTTCGGTAGCGACAGTGCCTTCGTTGATATCGCGCACCTCGACCCGGCCATCGCCATAGCCGATCACGACCGCATCGCAGATGTCGATAAACAGGCCGTTCTCCACCACTCCCGGCATCTGGTTCAGCACCAGCGCCAATTGCCGCGCATTTCCGATCCGGTTGAGGTGCAGATCAAGGATATGATTGCCCTCGTCGGTCACAAACGGCACCTCGCCGTTCATCCGCAAAGTAGAACTGCGCCCCAGCACGTCCATCGAAATCAACGTTTCCTCGACCAGAGCCTGCGTGGTTTGCCAGCCAAAGGGGATCACCTCGACCGGCAAGGGAAACGCACCCAGCGTTTCGACCTCTTTGCCAACATCGGCGATCACGACCATCTGGTCACTGGCTGTGGCGACAATCTTCTCTTGCAGCAACGCGCCGCCGCCGCCTTTGATCAGGTTCAACTCGCCATCGAACTCGTCTGCACCGTCGATGGTCAGATCCAGCCACTTCGCTTCATCAAGGCTAATCACTTCGATGCCCACATCCCGCGCAAGCGCTGCCGTACGGCTGGAGGTTGGCACACCTTTGATGCGCAAACCGTCGTCGCGCACCATCTCACCCAGACAACGCACCAGCCATGCGGCGGTAGATCCGGTGCCCAGCCCCACGCGCATGCCGTCCTCGACATATTGCGCGGCGCGTTTAGCGGCGACGAATTTCGCTTTGTCGATGGGGGATAATTCTCCGGCCATGGGGCAGCTCCAATGCAGATGGTCTTGGGGGCTTATAGGCAGATTCCCTGCAGGGTGCGAGTGCAGGAGACCGCTTTTTTCCCAACCTTGCGCTGGATCACCTGAAATGGTCGTATTCGCACACGCAACCCGCCGGAAACTTGCCAGAACCATCTGGTGCGGGGTTGCAAAAATCCGCGTTCGATAGAAGGCTGCCGTGCAATGTTCCTCTCTGTCTTCGACATGTTCAAAGTGGGCATCGGCCCCTCCTCCTCCCACACCATGGGTCCGATGGTGGCCGCCGCGCGGTTTCTCAACCTGATGCGTGCCTCGCCCTTCCAGTTCGCCGGCGTCCGCGCCTCGCTGCATGGCAGTCTCGCCTTCACTGGTGTTGGGCACGCGACAGACCGCGCCACAATCCTGGGGCTTGCCGGCTTTACCCCCGAAACATATGACGCATCACAGGCGGAAGCCGCGTTAGCCGCGATCACCGCAGAGCAGCAAATCACCGTCGACGGACTGCCACCTCTACGCTTTGACCTCAAAACCGATCTACTCTTTGACTATGACACAAAGCTGACGGGCCATGCCAACGGCATGATGCTGATGGCAACAGACGCACAAGGCGACGTGACCCTGCGCGAAACCTATTATTCCATCGGTGGCGGATTTGTGATGACGGAAGCCGAGCTTGCCGCCGGCAAAGACACCGATGAAGGGCCGCCCGTACCCTTCCCTTTCAAATCCGCCGCCGAGATGTTGGAAATGTCAAAATCATCCGGTAAATCCATTGCCGCGATGAAACGCGCCAACGAGGTGTCCCGCAATGGCGAGGTGCATGTTAAAACCGGCACCAAACGTCTTTGGCAGGTGATGAACGAATGTATCGACCGCGGGCTGAGCACGGACGGCACCCTGCCGGGTGGTTTGCATGTCAAACGCCGCGCCAAAGGCATTCATGAAGCTCTGTTGGCAGAGCGTGGAACGAACCAATCCGCACCACATACAGTTAACGACTGGATGAGCGCCTATGCGATGGCCGTGAACGAAGAAAACGCGGCCGGAGGCCAGGTTGTGACGGCCCCCACCAATGGTGCGGCGGGCGTGCTGCCCGCGACACTTCGCTATTACCTCGACCATGTGCCCGGCGCATCAGAGGCCCATATCGAAGATTTCCTTCTGACCGCCGCCGCCATCGGTGGGTTGGTGAAATTCAACGCCTCCATCTCTGGTGCCGAAGCGGGCTGTCAGGCCGAAGTCGGCTCTGCCGCTGCCATGTCTGCCGCCGGTCTTTGCGCCGTGCTGGGCGGTACGGTAGAACAGATCGAAAACGCCGCAGAAATCGCACTGGAACATCACCTTGGCATGACCTGCGACCCGGTCAAAGGTCTGGTGCAGGTCCCCTGCATCGAACGCAACGGGTTGGGGGCGATCAAAGCCGTCTCTGCGGCATCGCTGGCCCTGCGCGGCGACGGCACCCACCTTGTGCCATTGGACGCCTGTATCGAAACGATGCGCCAGACCGGAGAAGACATGAGCGAGAAATACAAAGAAACCTCGTTGGGTGGTCTGGCCGTGAATATCCCCAACTGCTGATGACCGATACCACCGCCGCCCTGCGCTTTCTCGAACTCACGCTTGCCGAAGCACAGGCAACCGTGCGCAGCTATGATACAAAAGCGCAGATCGTAGGCATCGGATACACCTTTGCCCTGAACATCGTGGCCAACGCCAGCGCGGGGTTCCCTCGTGCAAGCGACGGCGGAATGATGGCGCTCGTGGTCTTCTGGAGCATCGTGATGGCCCCCCTGTTCCTGTTCGGCGCGGTCCTCTATCCCTCGCGCCGGCTGGCACCCAAAATCCATAAAGGCGATACCGAACCGCGCCGCCTGATGTACGTGGAAACGGCCCGTTTCGAAGACCTCAGCGCATTGTGCGATGCCACTGGTGATCCCGACTGGCACAATGAGATATGCTACGAAATACTCAAGGTCTCACGCCTGCGCGAATTAAAACGCGCCCGCTTCATCCGCGCCCTTGCCGCCAGCATGCTCTCTTTCGCTGTCCTGTGCGCGCTGGAACTCGCCCACCTGGTCTGATGGCCAAACCGGTGATTCTCCGCGGGTCAAGGATCGCAAAGCGACCAGGCTTGCCCGGCCCGTCCTTGAGGCTGCGCAGAATCGCCACCACCCTTGGTAAGGTGACTTGAGGATTATTCTGATCCCTCAAGCACCTCTCAGCAAAAAGGGGTCCAGCCCCCATCCAGCCACACCGCAGATGCCCTGCGAGCACACCCGCCTTAAGCGCCAAAAATTGTCTCGCGCAAAGCGCGGCAACACGGTCACGCCCCCGCGCGCACCGGCACTTCATACCCGCGTTCTTCGGGCTCATCATCCACCAGTTCGGTCGGAAAACCGGGTGCTGTGATGCTCAGCCCCGTGGCTTCTTCCAGTCTTTCGATCATCCGGTCCGATTGCGCCGCCTCTCCACAGCGCGCCTGGCCATCTGTCAGCATCGAAATCATCAATGGCGACAGTTCAAGCGGCACATGATGTTCATCCGCTAACTTCTGGAAAAGGCCGACATCTTTCTGGACCAGATCGAGTGTGAAGTTCACATTCCGAGCCCCCGATAGGATCAACTGGCTCTCAGTTTCATGAACAAAGGAATTGCCCGACGACGCAGCAATTGCCTCATAGGTCACGCCAAGGTCCATTCCGGCTGCCTTCATCACCGTCAACGCCTCGCACAACGACAAAAGATTAATCGTTGCCAGATAGTTAGTCATCACTTTTAACGTGCTGGATACACCGACATCGCCCACATGCAGTATGCGTCGCCCCATATGTGTCAGGACCGGCAGCACCTTGTCGAACGTCGCACGGCTACACCCGGCATAGATCGAGATATTGCCCGTGTCTGCCCGGTGACAGCCGCCCGAAACGGGGCAGTCTACCGCCTCCCCGCCGCGTGCAATGACCGCCTTAGCATGATCCTTGATCTGATCTGCATCCGTAGTCGACATCTCCATCCAGATTTTGCCGGGACCTACATGCGGCAACATCTCGGCCATGACCGAGGCACAGGCGGCAGGACTGGGCAGACAGGTGATCACCGCATCACAGCTTTGCATCAGCGCCGCCGCCGAACCACCTGCCCGTGCGCCACGCGCTACAAAACCGGCCACGTGTTCCGCGTTCAGATCAAACACCGCCAGATCAACGCCATTGCGCAGCAGAGATCCCGCCAGCTTGCCGCCAACATTGCCCAGCCCGATAAACCCTACCTTCATGCCCGTCTCCTTGGCGATTTCTGCCTGCCATGAGTACGCCCCATCCGCGACCTGTCTTTCCCAAAGACGACCTTTGCTTGCGAACCCCCGTTTTCTGCAATGCGTTGTTGGTTACCTACGCAAAGCCAACCCCCAGAACGCTCTGCGCATTCACGCACAAGCTGCGTTCGCTGAGGCCGTTGAACACGCCCTGCGCATGGCCCATCTCTTAATGATCCGAGCAAAGGAGTTCCCCCATGTCCCTTAGACCCACATTAGAGACCCGCCGCGCCACCCCCACACTGGAAGGTGCAGGCGTCAAACTGCATCGTGCGTTCGGTTTTCAGGATCCCAGCGAGCTGGACCCCTTTCTGCTGTTCGATGATTTCCGCAACGAGCACCCACGGGATTTCGAGAAGGGCTTCCCCTGGCATCCTCACCGCGGGATCGAGACCATTACCTATGTGCTGGAAGGGACAGTCGATCATGCCGACAGCCTTGGCAACAACGGGTCACTTGGTGCGGGCGACGTACAATGGATGACCGCCGGGCGCGGGATCCTGCATCAGGAAATGCCGCACGGCAACGCGCGCGGCCAGATGCACGGCTTCCAGCTTTGGGGCAATCTGCCGTCGGATCAAAAGATGACCGCCCCCCGCTATCAGGACGTTACATCCGCCGAGATTCCCGAAGTGACCGACGACGACGGCACCCATGTCCGCGTGATTACCGGTGAATTCTGGGGCAAGACCGGCCCGGTGGATTGCATTGCCGCCGATCCGCAGTACCTAGATATTACTGTGCCCGCGGGGGTTAAGAAGACCTTTCGCATTGATACCTACCGCCGCGCCTTTGCCTATGTTTTTCAGGGTGCGGGCGCTTTTGCCGATGCATCGACACCTTCGGGCGTTCTGCTGGAAAAAGAAGTCGCGGGCGAAGAGGTCAACATCCGCGACATGTCCGGCGACCGAACCCTGATCCGCTTTGGCACCGGCGATGAGGTGACTGTTCAGGCCGGCCCCGAGGGCATCCGCTTTTTGCTGATCTCGGGCGCGCCGATTGAGGAGCCTGTCGCCTGGCACGGCCCCATCGTCATGAACACCCGCGCCGAGTTGGAACAGGCCCTTGCTGAGCTGCGCAACGGCACTTTCATCAAGCCTGCCCACTAGATTTTAGTACGGTCACAGAACGCGGCGGCGCCCGCTGCCGCGTTCATACCCATTAATCAAGTTAACCAATTTACCTCTTAACCATCTGTTAAGGTACAACTTTCCGAAAAGTGAAAACTGGGCGATACCTGACGTCAGAACCGACGGGGGCCGGTACCGCTTAGTTTTATCAAAGGAAAGTTTCAATGCGCCGTTCTCTCTTGCCAGCCGTTCTTCTGTTCCCCGTCCTGTCCCTCCCTGTCCTGGCCGATTCCGGTCTGGGCATCATCGGTGGCGAGCTGCGCTTGGGTTTTTCGAACCAGGAGTTGGAGGGCGGATATGTCGGTGCCACTGTAGATGTGGCAATCACCGAACACCACGGTGCTCAATTCGATTTGCAGTACGAAGAACGCGCCACCGGTGGTGTCGGGCGACTGGGCACCGTGGTCTATATGACCCCGCGGGAGGGACAGAAATACGGGCTAAGCGCGATGGTCGCGGACAAAAACGACATCTCTGCAACATATGGCCAGGTGGGTGCGGCTGCGATGTTTGAGGTCGCACAAGGCTTCAATATCGAGTTACGCGGCAGCATTGGCGTGTCGACCGATAATGATATGGATTGGATCACCGCAGGCGGCGGTCTGCACTGGCAGGCAACGCCGGGCACACGGGCTTATGCGCATTACGACATCACCGAATTTGATGAGGAAACCTTCGATGCCGTCGCCCATGAAGCAACTCTTGGCGTTCAGTCCCGGCTGAACAACACCCCCGCATCGGTCTTCGCCGAAGCATCGCGTGACTGGCTGACGGGCCAGGATGCGGCAGCGGGCCAGAATACCTTTCGTGCAGGTGTGTCGCTGTCTTTGGGTCACACAGGCAACAATCAGCCGGCCTTTCGGGTCGCTGATCCGATGCGCCAGATCCTGCGGCGCAAGCTGTACTGAACCAGAGCCACCGTCAAACATTACCGCCGATTAACCACGAATGCGCCGGTGGATGCTTTTCAGACCGCTGGCGCGTTAGTCTATGCCACGCCGACAGACTTGCGCACCATGTCCCAATACTGCGCCACAACCTCATCCAGCGTCAGCCGCCCGCTTTGCCGGAACCAGGTGTTCACTCCGGTCAGCATGGCGATGATCGCAAGGGTGACGATCTTGGTGTCCTTGACGCCAAAGGCCCCTGCCGTAGCGCCCTCTTGCAAGATCGCTTCGAGTGCATCCTCATATCGACGGCGCAGGGCTTCGATGGTGGCAAAGTTTTCGGGGTTCAGATTGCGCAGCTCCATGTAGGCGATGAAAACCGCATCGGGCCGGTCCGCGTGAAACCGGATATGGAAATCCACAAATCCCTCAAGCCGCGCCAGCGGGGCGCCCTGCCCCTGCGGCATCGACGCCAGCAGGTCTTCCATATGGCCGCACATCAGCTCGAACAGCAATGTCTGCTTGTCCGGCGTGTAATTATATAGCGCCCCCGCCTGCACGCCCACCTCTGCCGCGATGGCTCGCATCGACACGGCCGCATAGCCACGCTGCGCAAAAAGACGCAAAGCGGCTTTGCGCACTTTGGGGCCTGTAATGCCTGCATGTGATCCGGTGGTGCGTGCCATGGGAGCAAATTAATGAACAATCGTTCAAAAGCAAAGCCGCTTGCGTGGCTGCGGGTGCTGGTGCAAACACAATATATGATACGCGCCTATCTTCTTTGCACCCTGACGACCTCTGCGCTGGGTATTGCAGGTTGCACCCAGTTTCCTGATCTGGACCGCACCCAGACGGCTGAGCTGGAAGCCGCCGACTATCCCGCGCTTGTGCCGCTTGCCCCGTTGCTGAACCGCGCCACCACACCCGGCCCCGATCCGGTCCAGACCGAAGCCGCATTGAACAGCCGCTTGTCGGGCTTGCGTGCCCGCGCCGACCGGATGCGCGGCACAGTCCTAAGCGATGCGGAAAAGCAGCGGTTGGAACAGGGCCTGAGATAGCGGCTGCGATCACTGGCCGGGGGTGGCTTTGCCGCGTTGCAAGGGTCGCGCGAACCCGCTACATCGCGTGGCAAACACCGGCCATGATTTAACAAAAGGACCGCGCGCATGTCTGATACTCTTCGTCTTGGAATAGCAGGGCTTGGCACCGTCGGTGTCGGCGTGGTTCGCATCATCCGGCAGCAGGCCGCTCTGCTTGAGGCGCGCACCGGGCACAAGATCTCGATCAGCGCCGTCTCTGCCCGTTCCAAAAACAAGGACCGCGGCATCACCCTTTCGGATTACGCATGGGAAGAGGATCCCGTGGCGCTGGCCACCCGCGATGACGTTGATCTGTTTGTCGAATTGATGGGCGGCGAAGACGGCCCTGCCAAGGACGCCACCGAAGCAGCGCTCAAGGCAGGCAAAGACGTGGTCACGGCCAACAAGGCGATGCTGGCGATCCACGGTCAGGCGCTGGCCGAACTGGCCGAAGCGGAGGGCCGAGCGATCCGCTACGAGGCCGCAGTTGCAGGTGGCATCCCCGTCATCAAGACATTGATGGAGGGATTGGCCGGAAACGAGATCAAGCGCGTGATGGGCGTGATGAACGGCTCGTGCAACTACATCCTGACGCGGATGGAGAACTCCGGCAAAACCTATCAGGAGATCTTTGCCGAAGCCGATGGGCTGGGCTATCTTGAGGCCGATCCGCAGCTGGACGTGGGCGGCATTGATGCGGCGCATAAGCTGGCGATCCTGTCGGCCATCGCCTTTGGCGCGCGGGTCGATTTTGACGGCATCCAGCTGGAGGGGATCGAGCGGGTCAGCATCGAGGACATCCGCGCCGCTGCCGACATGGGATACAAGATCAAACTGCTGGGCGTCGCGCAGATGAGCGGTCGCGGGCTTGAGCAGCGCATGCAGCCCTGCCTTGTGCCCGACACCTCGCCGCTGGGTCAGCTGGACGGCGGCACCAATATGGTCGTCCTCGAAGGCGATGCCGTGGGTCAGATCGTGCTGCGCGGGGCCGGTGCCGGTGAAGGGCCAACCGCAAGCGCGGTGATGGCAGATGTTTGCGACATTGCACGCGGTTTGCGCGGGCCTGTGTTCGGTCAACCTGCGACCAGCCTTGTCGCCGCAAAATCTGCCCTGTCTAAGATGCCCGCGCCCTATTATCTGCGCATGACTTTGGTCGATAAACCGGGCGTGCTGGCCAAGATTGCCACCGTTCTGGGTGAAGCGGGCGTCAGCATCTACCGGATGCGCCAGTATGAGCACGACGATAGTTCTGCGCCGGTGCTGATTGTGACCCACAAGACCACGCAGACCGACATCGAAGCGGCCATCGCTGCGATGGACGGCACGGGTGTATTGGCTGGAGCGCCCGTGGCCCTGCGCATCGAAGAGGTCTGAACCTTAGGGTTCCAGCGCTTTCGACGCCAAACTGAGAAAACGCGCTCTTTCGGCACCCGTCAGCCCCGGCAATATTGCTTCCTGCGCTTGTGCGACCACAGGGCGCAAGGCTGTCAGGAGCGCATTCCCCTCCTCTGTTAGGCTAAGCCGGAAGGCTCGGCGATCCGTGGCATCGGGCACTCTGCGGATCAATCCGCGTGCTTCCAATCGTTTGACTACCCCGCCGGTGGTGGCGCGGTCACAGGCGATCCGTCTGGCCAGGGCAGCCTGATCCATTTCGCCCTTATGGCTGAGCGTCTCAAGGGCGGCGAATTGGACTGATGTGACCTCAAACCCTGCATGTTTGATGCGGTCCTGAAACACCGCTGTCGACTGCTGCTGCAAACGCCGGATCAAATGGCCGGGCATATGGTCCAGGGAAATCCTGTCGGTCATACTGCCTCCGAGAAAGTAGGTATACTTACTATATTGACATGCGATCGCGTCGTCCACTATTTAGTATGCGTACTTACCAAATAGAGACGCGCAATGCAGTACCACCTTGACGGATTTCGCCCCGGTGACCCCGCCGTGCAACCCGCGCAGGAAGCACGCGATGATGTGGATGTCTTGATCGTCGGCTGTGGCCCTGCGGGGCTGACGCTGGCGGCACAGCTGTCGGCCTTCCCTGACATCACCACCAGAATTATGGAGCGAAAAGCCGGACCGCTGGAAATGGGTCAGGCGGATGGTATCGCCTGCCGCTCTATCGAGATGTTCGAAGCCTTCGGTTTTGCCGAAAAAGTACTGAAGGAAAGCTATTGGGTGAACGAGGTAGCCTTCTGGCGCCCTGAAGCGGACGGTGTTGGCCTGCACCGCGCCGACCGCATTCAGGACGTCGAGGATGATCTGTCCGAAATGCCCCACGTCATTCTTAGCCAAGCGCGTATTCATGATTTTTATCTGGATCTTATGCGCCATTCTTCACACCGTATGGAACCTGCTTACAACCGCGCCCTAACCACGCTGACCCCGGCCAGCGCCCCCGACGAGCCCGTCACCGCCACCTTTGAGTGCCTTGATGCAACCGGCCGGACCGAGACGATCCGCGCACGCTTCGTGGTGGGCTGTGATGGCGCGCGCAGTGCGGTGCGCGGTGCCTTGGGGCATAGTTTGCAAGGCGAAGCGGCACGTCAGCTTTGGGGTGTGATGGATGTGCTTGCCGTGACCGATTTCCCCGACATCCGCCTGAAATGCGCGATTCAGTCAGCGGAGCACGGTAGCATGCTGATAATACCGCGTGAGGGCGGCTATCTGGTGCGCATGTACATCGAGCTGGACGCGCTGACAGGCGACGAACGCGCCGCCGACCGGAATGTCAGCGCCGAGAAGCTGACCGAGAAAGCCCGCGACATCCTTGCCCCCTATGCGCTGGAGGTAAAGGAGGTCGCATGGTGGTCGGCCTATGAGATCGGGCAGCGCGTCTGTGACCAGTTCGACGATGTGCCCGAGACAGAACGCGCCACCCGCACGCCGCGCATCTTTATCGCCGGTGACGCCTGCCACACCCACAGCCCCAAGGCCGGTCAGGGGATGAATGTCTCGATGGCCGATACGTTCAATCTGGGCTGGAAACTGGCCGCCGTGCTGCGCGGTCAGGCGGTACCCGCGCTGCTGCACAGCTATTCAGGCGAACGGCAGGCCAAGGCCAAAGAGCTGATCGACTTTGACCGCGACATGGCGCGGCTGTTCAGCGCCAAGCCCAAGGACGCGGCAGAGGCCGCGCAGTTCCAGCGCTATTTCAAGAAACACGGGCGTTATACCGCCGGAGTCGAGACGCGCTATGACCCTTCGATGATCACCGGCGACGCGGCGTATCAGGATCTGGCCAACGGTTTGACAGTGGGCAAACGGTTTCACTCCGCCCCGGTGATCCGGCTGGGCGATGGCAAGCCGATGCAACTGGGCCATACGCTGAGGGCAGACGGACGCTGGCGGCTGATGGCCTTTGCAGGGGCGAATGATGAGGGTCAGGCGGGCGGCGAAATCTCGGCACTTTGTGAGTGGCTGAGTAGCGCACCCGCCAGCCCGATCCGGCGGTATACACCCCAAGAGGCCGATATTGATTCTGTGATTGATTTGCGTGCTGTCTTTCAACAGCCACACCGCGAGATGCAGTTTGACAGGCTGTCCCCACTGCTGCGCCCTACAAAAGGCCGGTATGGTCTGACGGATTATGAGAAAGCCTTTTGTCCTGATCTGAAATCCGGAGCTGATGTCTTTGATCTGCGCAGTGTTGACCGTAGGCAGGGTGCCTTGGTCGTGGTGCGCCCGGATCAGTTTGTCACGCAGGTTCTGCCATTGACCGCGACTGGCGCTTTGGCATCCTTCTTTGAAACCTTCATGCTGGCACCTGACCGGCAGGCCTGACTGCCCCCCTGGCAAGGACCACGCCATGCTCGCCTATCTGGGCCTCTTCGCGTCCGCGCTCATCGCCGCGACCCTGCTGCCGATGCAATCCGAAGCGGTTTTGGTCGCGCTTCTGGTGCAAGGTGAACGCCCTGTGATCGCTCTGCTGACCATTGCCACGCTGGGCAACGTGCTGGGCGCGGTGATCAACTGGGCCTTGGGGCGGTTTTTGTTGCGGTACCGGGACCGGCGCTGGTTTCCCGCCTCGGATGCGCAGCTTGCCCGAGCCGAAAGCTGGTATCAACGCTATGGCCGCTGGTCGCTTCTGGGCAGTTGGCTGCCCCTGGTCGGTGATCCGCTGACCGTGGTTGCGGGCGTGTTGCGCGAACCCCTGCCCTCGTTTCTGATCCTCGTGACGCTGGCAAAGGCCGGGCGCTATCTGGTGTTGGCCACGCTGACATTGGCTTGGTTGCAGTAACCCAACCCTCAGGCGCGCTTGTGCAAATACGCCCCTGCCGCTAGAGGGGGAGCCAGGAAAACAACATCAAGGACCGTTTCCATGACTGCCACAGCCGATTTTCAGGACCGTATGCTCTCCCTTGGCCTTGCCCGCGTGTCCGAGGCTGCCGCACTCGCCTCGGCCAAGCTGATTGGCAAAGGCGATGAAAAAGCCGCCGATCAGGCGGCGGTGAACGCCATGCGCGAGCAGCTGAACATGCTGGATATCGCAGGTGTGGTGGTGATCGGCGAAGGCGAGCGGGACGAGGCACCGATGCTGTTCATCGGCGAAGAGGTCGGCACCGGCAAAGGCCCCGGCGTGGACATCGCGCTGGACCCGCTGGAGGGCACAACCCTGACCGCCAAGGACATGCCCAATGCGCTGACGGTGATTGCAATGGGGCCACGCGGCTCCATGTTGCACGCGCCGGACACCTATATGGACAAGCTGGCCATCGGGCCGGGATTTGCAGCGGATGTGGTCACGCTTGACATGACCCCCGGCGAGCGGGTCGAGGCGCTGGCGGCGGCCAAGGGCTGTGCCCCCTCTGACATCACGGTTTGTATTCTGGAGCGTCCGCGCCACGAGGCGATGATCGCAGAGGTGCGTGCCAAGGGTGCGGCGATCCGGCTGATCACCGACGGCGATGTGGCGGGTGTGATGCATTGTGCCGAACCGCAGACGGGCATCGATATGTACATGGGCTCGGGCGGCGCACCCGAGGGCGTGCTGGCGGCGGCGGCACTCAAATGCATGGGCGGTCAGATGTACGGTCGTCTTCTGTTCCGCAACGACGACGAACGCGGCCGCGCCAGCAAGGCGGGCATCACCGATTTCGACCGCGTCTATACACGCGATGAAATGGTCACCGAAGACGTTATTTTTGCCGCGACCGGCGTCACCGATGGCAATCTGGTGCCGGGCGTCAAGCGCGAGCCGGGCTGGATGACCACCGAGACGATCATCATGCGCTCGCGCACCGGATCGGTACGGCGGATCAACTACCGCACGCCCATCGACCCTGATTGATCGGCGCACCTGCTGCAAAGGCAGGACATGGTATTTATATAAAGGGTGAAGGGGCAGTTCCGTGTCATACTTGGGCGTTGAGACATCCTTGACCGGACGGCGCTGGGTGGGCCCCGGTGTCGAGGTCGAGCGTGCTGCCGAGTTGCTGGTGCAGCGCAACAGCCTGCCTGCAGCCGTCTGTCAGGTGCTGGCGCGGCGGGGCGTACCCCCTGAGGAGGCCGAGGCATTCCTCACCCCTTCCTTGCGCGAGCTATTGCCCGATCCGCGCTCCCTGAAAGACATGGAAAAGGCCGCAACGCGGTTTCTGGCGGCCGTCCGGAAACGCGAGCGCATTGCGGTTTTCGCGGATTATGATGTTGATGGCGGCAGCTCTGCCGCGCTGCTGCTGGTCTGGCTGCGCGAGATGGGCTGCACTGCGACACTTTACGTGCCTGATCGGATCGACGAAGGCTACGGCCCCAATGACGAAGCAATGGCCGGGCTGGCCGCTGCACACGATCTGATCATCTGTGTGGATTGTGGAACGCTTTCGCATGGTCCGATCGCGGCGGCACGCGGGGCGGATGTGGTGGTGCTGGATCACCACTTGGGCGGCGAAACGCTGCCAGAGGCACTGGCGGTGGTGAACCCCAACCGGCAGGACGAAGACGGTGCCTGCGCCCATCTCTGTGCGGCGGCGGTGGTGTTCCTGATGCTGGTCGAGGCCGGGCGGCAGCTGCGCGAGGCCGGGACCAAGGGGCCTGACCTGATGAGCATGCTGGATCTGGTGGCCCTTGCCACGGTCGCGGATGTGGCCCCTCTCACCGGCGTGAACCGGGCGTTCGTGCGCCAAGGCTTGCGCGTGATGGCCCGGCGCGAGCGAGCGGGACTGACAGCATTGGCGGATGTCGCACGGATGGAGACCGCGCCGACCGCGTATCACCTGGGGTTCTTGCTCGGCCCGCGCATCAATGCAGGCGGGCGCATCGGGCAAGCCGATCTGGGCGCGCGCTTGTTGGCATCAAACGATTCGCACGAGGTCGCGGCTTTGGCTGAACGGTTGGACGCGCTGAACACGGAACGGCGCGAAGTCGAAGCCTCGGTCCGCGCGGCCGCTTTGGACCAGGCCGAGACGCGGGGTACGGATGCGGCCTTGGTCTGGGCCGTAGGCCCCAGCTGGCACCCCGGCGTTGTGGGCATCGTAGCATCGCGACTCAAGGAGGCCACCAACCGGCCCGCCATCGTGATCGGTGTCGAGGATGGCATCGGCAAAGGGTCGGGCCGCTCTGTCAGCGGAATCGATCTGGGCGCACCCATCCAGCGGCTAGCCGCTGAAGGGCTGCTGATGAAGGGCGGTGGGCACAAGATGGCCGCAGGGCTGACTGTGGCAGAAGACAAGATTGACGCCGCGATGACCCGGCTGGAAGAGCTGCTGGCCAAACAAGGCGCACATCTGGCGGGACCGGCCGATTTGAGCATCACAGGACTGCTGATGCCGGGTGCTGCGACAGTTGAGCTTGCCGAAATGCTGGAGCAGGCCGGCCCTTTCGGGGCGAGTGCCCCTGCCCCACGCTATGTCTTTGCCGACATGCAAATCCTGTTTGCGAAGCGCGTCGGTGAAAGCCACCTCAAGATCAGCTTTGGCGACGGGCTGAGCGGGAAACTGGATGCCATCGCCTTTGGTGCCTATGACACCGATTTAGGCCCCGCATTGGAGGGGCATGGCGGCGCGAGGTTCCATCTTGCCGGGCGGCTGGACATCAACGACTGGCGCGGACGGCGCACCGTGCAACTGCGCCTCGAAGACGCCGCACGGTCGATTGCATAATTTCTGCAATCACAGCCAAATTATCTCTTGCGCCGAGCCGTGGGTTTCCGTAGAGAACCGCTCACAAGATAGTGGCCCGTTCGTCTATCGGTTAGGACGCCAGGTTTTCAACCTGGAAAGAGGGGTTCGATTCCCCTACGGGCTGCCATCTTGTTCTCCCCTAATTGTGAAACTGCGGAAACGTCAGTCTCGGTCTGCGTCCAATTCCCTATTGGGCTTTACACCGCAATTCCTCCGACTTACCTCTGGTAGTGTTGGGGACCGCCCTCCAACTCATCCGATCGGAGAAGTGTGATGGGCCTGAGACGTCTGCTTGGCTTAAAGAAAAACCCCATTCCCGAATTGGTGATACCTGAAGCGCCGCCACCCGAACCTGTCATCGAAGAATCAGAGGAAGAAGTCCTCACAATTGACCCTATGGTCCCGACTTCGGCCTACGACCCTACTGGCCTTTTCGGGTATTCACCGAAAGCAGTCGAGCCTTTGACCGGGGTGCTGCCGGGGATGGGCCCTATTCCCTTTCGGTCAGAGACCTGCTCAAGCCACCACTTTCTTTTGTCCTGCTATCAACACTGGTGCCAGGAAATAGACGAAGTACCGCGCTATCACCGGAAGCAGTGGGAATTCGTCTACATCCTCCAGTCGCTTTGGGAACGGGGTTATCTGACGGCAGGCAAACGCGGTGTGGGCTTTGGCGTCGGTCGGGAACCTCTCAGCGCAGTGATGGCGTCACATGGCTGCAACGTGGTTGCGACGGACCTTGAAGTAGAAGCTCAGATGAGTGCCGATTGGGCAAATACGGTTCAGCACGCGTCGACGCTGGCCCATTTAAACGACAAGGGCATCTGCGCACCATCAGTATTTGAGAAGAATGTCACATTCCGTCCTGTGAACATGAACCACATCCCTTCTGACTTGCAAGGATTCGACTTTTCCTGGTCCGCATGCTGCCTTGAGCATCTCGGATCACTGCAAGCTGGCATGGATTTCTACAAGAATTCTCTGGCGTGTTTGAAGCCCGGCGGATTGGCGATCCATACGACTGAAATCAATCTGTCCAGTCTTGAGGATACTGTGGAGGTAGGCGATACCGTCCTGTACCGTCAGCAGGATATCGAGCGCCTGATGGATGAACTGAGATCGGAAGGGCACGCCTGCGAACCGCTTCTGATACATTATGGCTCTCAGCCGATTGATGGCTTCGTGGATGTTCCCCCTTATCGGGTTGAACCCCACCTTCGCCTCACGCTTGAACAATACGTGACAACGTCCATCGGCGTCATTACCCGAAAGGCGATGTGACGGGTAAGGCAGTCTAGATTTGACTGCCTTACATTACACCTGTTCGCGCCCCTTCCCCCTTGTCAGCCGCGCAACCATAGCAAAGAAGAAGGGCACCAGTATAATGCCGAAGACGGTGGCCGAGATCGTACCGGACAGGACGCCGCTGCCGATGGCGGTACGCCCGCCTGATCCTGCACCAGTACTGAGCACCAGGGGCAAGACACCCAGACTGAACGCCACCGACGTCATGATAATCGGACGGAACCGCTGGCCTGCCGCTTCGACAGCAGCATCAAAGATGCTTTTTCCGTCATCGCGCAGTTCGCGGGCGAATTCGACGATCAGGATTGCGTTCTTGCCCGTCAGGCCGATGACCGTCAGCAAGCCCACCTGAAAAAATACGCCGTTCTCGAACCCGCCAAGCCATGCACCGGCTAGTGCACCCAACACGCCAATGGGCATTGCGAGCATGACGGCAAAGGGGATGGACCAGCTTTCGTAGAGCGCTGCCAGCGACAAGAAGATTGCCGCCAGTGATAGCGCGTAAAGCAAGGGGGCCTGATTGCCGGATTCCTGTTCCTCAAGCGACAGACCCGTTGGCGCAATCACGAAGCCGGGGGGCAGTTGGCTTGCCAGACGGTCCAGTTCGGCCAGGGCCTCGCCCGTGCTGGTCCCCGCTGCGGGCGAGCCTTGCAATTGCATCGCGGGCACGCCGTTGTAGCGATTGACCCCTTGCGGACCGTAGGTCCAGTTCGCATCCGCGAAGTTGGAGAAGGGCACCAGACCACCGCTGGCATTGCGCACCCGCCACTTTTCCAAGTCTGACGGCAGGGCGCGGGCTTCCGGCTCGGCCTGCACATAGACCCGCTTGATCCGCCCCTCGTCGATAAAGTCGTTCACATAGCGCCCCGCCCAGGCGGTGGTGAGCAGATTGCCCACATCCTGCGCGGTAACACCCATAGCACCTGCGCGGCGCCAGTCGATGTCGAGGTTGAATTGCGATGCATCCTCCAAGCCACTCGGCCGGGCTGACGCGATCAGCGGGCTTTGCGCAGCGGCGCCCAGAAGCTGATTGCGCGCGTTCAAGAGCTGTTCATGGGTTTGCCCGCCACGGGCCTGCAAATAGACATCAAAACCCGAGACGTTGCCCAGTTCGATCACGGAAGGCGGCACAATCGGAAAGACCTGCGCATCCTGAATTTGACTGAAAGCACCGAAGGCCCGTCCTGCCAAAGCCTGAACGCTTGCGGCAGGGTCTGTCCGTTCGCTCCAGTCCTTGAGCCGCACAAAGACGATGCCAAGGTTTTGCCCCTGCCCAGCAAAGCTGAACCCGACGACGCCAAAGACCGATTCCACCATCTCGTCCTCTTGTTCAAGATAGTAATCCTCAACCTGCTTAAGAACATCCAGCGTGCGTTCCGCCGTGGCCCCTGTGGGTGCCTGCACCAGTGTAAAGAGAATGCCCTGATCCTCCTCCGGCAGGAACGCCTGTGGTGTGCGCAGAAACAGCATTACCATGCCCGCAACGACGGCAAGATAGACGATCCCGCTGATAAACGGGTGCTTGATGGTGCGGCCCACCAACCCGGTGTAGCCTCTGCCTACGCTGTCAAATCCTTTGTCGAACCATTTGAATGGCCCCCGTTTCGCCCCATGACCTTTAGGCTTGAGCAAAGTCGCGCAGAGCGCCGGGGTCAATGTCAGCGCCACAATCACCGAAAGGGTCATGGCTGAAATGATCGTTACCGCAAACTGTTTATAGATCACCCCGGTGGAGCCGGGAAAGAAAGCCACAGGCACAAAGACCGCAGACAGAACCACCGTGATCCCGATCAAGGCACCGGTGATCTGGTCCATCGACTTGCGCGTGGCTTCGAGCGGGCCAAGACCCTCCTGTTCCATGATCCGTTCGACGTTCTCCACAACCACGATGGCGTCATCGACCAGTAAACCAATCGCAAGCACCATTGCCAGCATGGTCAGCGTGTTGATCGAGAACCCCAAGACGGCCATCACCCCGAAGGTACCCAGTAGGACGACAGGCACCGCCAATGTCGGGATCAACGTCGCGCGGAAGTTCTGCAAGAACAGATAGATCACCAAAAAGACCAGAACGACGGCCTCAAGCAGCGTCTTTACCACCTCTTCGATCGAAATGGTCACAAACGGCGTTGTATCGAAAGGCACCACATAGGTGACACCTTCGGGAAAAAAGGCTGCCAGTTCATCCATACGGGATTTGATCGCACTGGCGGTTTCCAAGGCATTTGCCCCCGGCGCGAGGCTGATCGCCATACCGGTTGAGGCATTGCGATTATAACGTGACAGCGTGGCATAGCTTTCTGCCCCGATCTCGACCCGTGCGACATCGTTGACCAGCACCAGACCGCCATCTGTTTCGGCCCGCAGCACGATCTGGCGAAAGTCTTCGGGCGTGCGCAGCAGCGACTGCGCGGTGATCGTGGCGCTCAGAGCCTGACCTTCGGGTGCAGGCAAAGAGCCGAAAGAACCCGCCGAGATCTGTGCATTCTGCGCCGAAACTGCCGTGACCACATCGGATGGTGTGAGCTCGAACGCCGCCAGTTTGGCCGGATCAAGCCAGATGCGCATGGCGTATTGCGCGCCAAACACCTGCACGTTGCCCACGCCTTCGACACGGCTCAGCTCATTGACGAGGTTGGTTGAAAGGTAGTCGCCCAGATCAGTGGCATCCAGATCGCCGCCTTCCGAGATCAGCGAGATGACCATCAGGAACCCCGCAGAAGATTTCTGCACCGTCACACCCTGCCGCTGCACCGTCTCGGGCAGCAGTGCTGTGGCCTGCGCAAGCTTGTTTTGCACCTGCACCTGCGCAATGTCCGGGTCTGTGCCGGTCTCGAAGGTCAGTGTCACACTGGCGGCACCAGACGATGTTGAACTCGAAGAAATATAGCGCAGCCCGTCTAGGCCCGTCATTTGCTGTTCAATCACCTGCGTGACCGTATTGGCCACCGTATCAGCAGAGGCACCGGGATAGACTGCACGGACCTGCACTGTGGGCGGCGCGATCTGCGGATACTGCGCCACCGGAAGCGAGAAGATGGACAGCACGCCGATGCCCATAATAAAGATTGCGATGACCCATGCAAAGATAGGTCTGTCGATGAAAAAACGGGCCATGGAAATTCCGGTTCTGGATTAGTCTGATTGTGTCTGAGAGGCGGTATCGCCTGCGGCGGCCTCTTGCGGCGAAACGGTTGCACCCGCGCTGGCCTTTTGCAGCCCAACGGTCACGATCCTGTCGCCAGCGCTTAGGCCATCGCTGACCACCCAAGCCGTGCCTTTGTCCTGCAACACGGTCAATTGCCGCGCTTCAACCACATTTTCTGCACCCACGACCATCGCAACAGGTTGACCGCGCCGGTTTCGGCTTACAGCCTCTTGCGGGATCAAGAAGACATCGCGTGCCGTGCGGGTCGGCATTTCGACCTGCACATACATCCCGGGCAACAGCAGCTTGTCAGGATTGTCAAAAGACATACGCAAAACCACGACCCCGGTCTGCTCGTTTACATCAGGTTCGGCCGCAGTCAGTGTCCCCGTCTGGTCATAAAGACTGCCATCGGCAAGCGTGAGCGTGACCTGAGGCATGCCGTCGCCCATGCGCCCGCCGACATTTCCACGCCGCCATTCGATGATATCGGCAGCGGACTGGGTCACATCGACATATACCGTATCAATGTTACGGATCACCGCCAGCGGGCTGGCCTGGCTTGCCGTGACCAAAGCCCCCTGGCTGGTCAGGGAACGCCCGATCTCGCCCGAGAGGCGGGCTTCGATTTTTGTGCGGTCCAGCTGAATTTGTGCCGCGTTGCGCTGGGCTTCGGCGGCCTTGACACCTGCCAGGGCGCTGTCGCGTGCCGCCACAGCGGTATCCAGCGCGGCGGTGCTTGCGACATTGCGTGTTGCCAACTCCTGCTGGCGCTCCTCTTCCTTCTGGGCTGCGTTCAACTGCGCTTGCGCCTGTGCCACTGCGGCATCCGCCTGCGCCAAAGCAGCATCATAGCTGGCAGGGTCGATGGTATACAAAACATCGCCCGCCTCTACCCTGCCACCTTCCTGAAACAGGCGCTCGGTGATGATACCTGCCACCTGCGGGCGCACCTCTGCCATCGCAGAGGCGACGACCCTGCCCGGCAAGGTCGTGGTCAGCGTAACGTCCTGCGGCTGCACTGTGGTGACTGTGACCGCTGGCGGCGGGCGGCTTTGCGACTGTGCTGTCGCTGGTTCGGCAAGCACTGCCATAAGGGAGGCCACACCCGCAACAAGATGCGGCAAGGAAAGGAAGGCTTTGGCAAAAGACATAAGGAATATCCAGTAAGGCGTCTTAAACGACGCAGTGTTGCAATATAGTGCAACGCACCATGAGTGCGAGCGGTTATCTGTATGTTAGCGATCGGGCCGCGTTGCCGGGCAGGTTTTGAGCGGCAAAGGTCCGGCTTTGCCTTTTGAAACCGGCGCGACCACTGCATGGGTCACGATAGGTGTGCGCCGGTAAAGTGCATAGGCAAAACAAGCCCCTACCCCCATCATCGGAATCAGTATGGACATCGCCACCACAGCATCTGCCATCAGTGCGCCCAATGTCCCGACAAGCAAGCCCGACCCCATCTGAATGAAGCCAAGCAAAGCTGCTGCAGCGCCGGCTTCGCGCTTGAATGGCGCAAGGGCGGCTGTGGACATGGCAGGCATCACAAAGGCGATGCCGCACGAATAGATCGCCACGGGGACCATCACATGCAAAAAGCTGGGCGGCCAGACCAACAAGGTTGCGGTACCGAGACTGCCGATCGCGACAAAAACCAGACCTACAGGCACCAACGTCGTCGCGCTGCGGCGCTTCATCATTGCGCGTACCACCAGCGATGCCGAGAAAAAGCTGCCCGACTGTGCAAGCATCGACAAACCGAACTCCTGCGCGCTTAGCCCGACGGCATCCATCAGAATGAACGGCAAGAACGTCGCCTGCGCATAAATTGCGCCCAAGGCACCGCCAATGACACAGGCCGAGGTCATAAATTGGCGATTGCGGATCAACATCCAATAGCTGCGCCCCAATTCGGGCAGGTTCAGCCGTGTGATGTCCCGCTCAACCGTTTCCCTGAGGCAGAAATAGATCACCGCAATCGACGCAAATCCAATTAGCGCCATCATCACGAAAAGCGACCGCCAGCCAAACGCAAGCAACATGATGCCACCCAAAGTCGGCGCAAACGCAGGCCCGAGGGCAAGGATGATCCCAATCAGGTTCATGATCCGGGAGGATTGTTCATCAGTGAACAAGTCCCGCACCAAGGCCCGCGAGATCGCGACACCGACCGAGGCCCCTACCCCTTGGGCAAACCGCGCGACAATCAGCATCTCAACCGAAGGGGCAAGCATGGCCAGTACACTGGCCACCGCATAGAGGCTCAGGAAAGCCATCGTCACAGGTCTGCGCCCCAAAGCGTCAGACAGCGGCCCGGCGATAAGCTGTGCGCAGGCAAAGCCCCCGAAATACAACGTGAGCGTCAGTTTGATCACGGCTTCGGTCGAGCCGAATGCCTCAACCAGCTCAGTCATCGCGGGCGTGTAAAGTGCCATGGAAACAGGGCCAATGGCCACCAGCAATGCGCCGATGAAACTGACACGGCGTTCGCTCATCAAAGGTAATGTACTCATGACGCCGCCTCCGTACAGCGGCGTTCGTCAAGGTTTGCACAGAGCTTGTGGCAGACCGTCCGGAACAGATCGAAATCTTCGGCGCTGATCCCGGCGAAGGCCGCTTCGGTGGCGCGGCTGCCTGCAAGATGAATTTTTCCAAGGATCGGTTCAGCCGCCTGAGTCAGCGTCACGATCTTGGCCCGCCGGTCATTCGGATCGGCGCTGCGCTGGATCAAACCAAGCGATTCAAGCTTATCAAGGAAGGCCGTGACGCTCATCGCAGCAACACCCAAACGGTCCGCAAGGTGATGTTGGCGCATGGCCCCATTCACCGACATATGCGCCAGCACCCGCGCCTCTCCCGAGGTGACGCCAATCTGGCTGTTCTCGATCTCGCGCTCGAACGCGGCGCGCATCAGTCGAGCTGCGGTGCTGATCAGAAAGCCGGGGCTGTTAGGGTCAATTGCATTGCGCATCTTTGGTCACCGTCTTGCAGAAGTTCGACTCGCTTCATCACATTAGTAAGCTCGCCTTATTATCTGGATGACATACGTTTCACACAAGCAAAGTCAAAGACTTTTTCTGCAGAGCAGCGTTGCATCGCATGCACATGCCTCTCGTCTAGGTGTTTCTTTAAACGCCAGTGATCCCCCACAGCCTGCCCAATAGACGGTCGAACCGGCAGATTGGGGCCATTCGTCTCAATCCCCGCTTCCAGCTTGGTGGATTCGCCTTACCCGTGTTACCGTTTCAGTGTGCGGCACCATGCAGTGATCAAAAACGGCGTGGCAAATCGGGAAACAGATGAAGAGCTTTTTGGAACAGATCGGATTGCCCCAGTACGCTGAGGCATTCGCCGAGAACGACGTTGACCTCAGCGTCGGCCCAGAGCTGACCGCAGACGACCTCAAGGAAATCGGCATCACCTCTCTGGGGCACCGCAAAAAACTCCTCAAGGCTTTTGCCGAAATCGAGATTGAGACCGGTGCGGACGACACCGAACACGCGGCTGACGAGTTGCGGGCGGAACGGCGCGAGGTAACGACCGTTTTTGCCGATCTCACGGGATATACCCAACTGTCGCGCACATTGGAAACCGAAGATCTGCATCAGGTTCTGTCGGCATTATTTGACAAGTTCAACGCCATCGTAAGGCGCATGGGCGGCACCATCGAACGCCACATCGGGGATTGTGTGATGGCGGTCTTTGGGGCACCGGTTTCCTATGGCAATGATGCAGAACGCGCTCTGCGGACCACCCTCGAGCTGCACCGCGCGATGGAAGACATCTCGCGCCAGTTCGGCATGGATCTGAGCGTGCACATCGGGGCCGCCGCGGGCAACGTGCTCTTTGCCCGCAAAGGCTACGGTGAACGCGAGAGCGAGGACTTTACGCTCACGGGCGATACGGTAAATCTGGCTTCGCGGCTGGCCGACCAAGCCAAAGGTTCAGAGACCCTGATCGACGACAGGATTTTTGTGGCGTTCAGCCACCAGATCGAATGTGATGCGCCCAGCACGCTGGAGGTGAAAGGATTTGAGCATCCGGTGCTGGCGCACCGCTTTATCGGTTTTCGCGAAACCGTCGAACGCCGCCCGATGGTGGGCCGCCGCGATGAGATGGCCGTCTTTCGTACCGCACTTGATGGCTGTATCGCAACGGGCAGTGGCGAAACCATTTATGTCTGCGCTGATGCCGGGTTGGGCAAATCGCGCCTGCTGCAAGAGGTCACCAGTCTGGCCGCGGCAGACGGGTTCAAATGCCATTCCAGCCTTATCCTTGATTTCGGGTCCGGCGATCCGCAAAGTCCGCTGAACATGCTGGTCAGCAGCCTGTGTGGTCTGGGCGAAAACGCCCAAGGCTCGGCTGTACGCGCCACCGTGGCGCGATTGACCGAGGACGGCACGCTGGATGAAACCGCCGCCCTTTTCCTAACCGTCATGCTGGGCGGCGCGCTCAATCAATCGAAATCGGCCATGCTGAACGCGATGAACGATGCCGCCCGTCTTGACGGCCAGCGCCGCACCCTGCGCCGTCTGATCCAGCGTTTTTCCAAAGATCATCCGCTGCTGATCAAGCTCGAAGACTTGCATTGGGCCGATCCGGCGGTCCTGCCCGGAATTCAGGTGTTGGTGGAGGAAAGCCGAAACAATCCGGTCTTGGTGGTGATCTCGTCGCGCCTTGAAGGTCCCGTAAACGCAATGCAACTGGCCTCGATTGAGAGCACGGCCAAGGTCCGGCGGATGGACCTCAAACCGCTAAGTGCGACTGATGCCGTAGCCCTCGCCTCAAGCATGATCCGCCCCTCGGACGCCATGATGCGCGCCTGTGTGGAACGCGCACAGGGCAATCCACTGTTTCTGGAACAGCTTTTGCGCCACGCCAATGACAACGATGGTGCCATCCCCGGTTCAATCCAAAGCCTTATCCAAGCGCGGTTTGACAGGCTGGAGCCTGCAGACAGGCGCATTTTGCAAGCCGCGGCAATTCTCGGCCAACGATTCACAATGACCTCGGTCACGCAAATTGCGAATATCGAAGTGTATGACGAAAGCACGTTGATCAACGCCACGCTGATCCGCCCCATCGAAGAGGGCTTTCTGTTTGCCCATGCCTTGATCCGCGATGCGGTTCTGCGGACCATTACGCGTGATGATTTGCGCTCACTGCACCGCAGTGCAGCAGAGTGGTACGCCGGCCGTGATCCGACCCTGCATGCCGAACATCTGGGGGCCGCCCATGATCCGCAGGCTGCCGAAGCCTATCTGGTGGCCGCTCGCGACGCGCAAGCCAAATACCGCAATGACGAGGCGCTTGCCATCGCCCAAAAAGGCTTGGACCGTGATCCCCGACCCCAAACCATGGTCAAGCTTTTATGCATCAAGGGGCATATGCTGCGCGAAGCCGGCAAGTCGGATGAGGCAATCGCAGCCTTTGAGCTGGCGCAAGAAAGCGCCACGGATGCCCGTGATCTGTGCCGGGCGCAGATTGGCGTTGTGGCGACCATGCGCATTCAGGACCGCATCGACGAAGCCTATGCTTTGCTGGATGTGGCTCAGGAACTGGCCGAAAGCAGAGAGCTACTCGCTGAACTAAGTGAAATCCACTATTTCCGGGGGAGCCTGCATTTCCCCCGTGGCAATCTGGATGGCTGCCTGGCCGATCACGCCAAATCGCTGGACTACGCCAAACGCGCCGATCTGCCGGAACGTCAGGCGCTGGCACTGAGCGGGCTGGGCGATGCCTATTACGCGCGGGGACGGATGTTTACCGCCCATTCGGTGATCGAGGAATGTCTTGAGCTTTGCGACGAACACGCCCTTGGTGCAGTGGAATGCGCCAACCGCTTCATGCTGGCCACCGCCAAGATCTACATGAACCAGACGCCGCAGGCACTGAACGAGGCGCTACGCTCAGCCGAATTGGCTGCGCAAGTCGGTCTCGCGCGTCCCGAGATCGTCTCGCGCCTGACCGCCGGTTGGGTCCTGACCTCAATGGCGCGATACGAACAGGCCCGTGGCGAAGTGCTTAGGGGGCTGGCCTTGGCCGATCAACTGGGAGCCAAACGGTTTGAGCCCTTCCTCGAGGAAGTCCTCGCCCGGATCGAAGCAGCAGAGGGCCATCCCGAGAAAGCCGCGCAAATAGCCGAGGGCGCGTTGACTAAAGTGCACGAAGTGGGTGCCCAATCCTTTATCGGGCCTTGGGTCATGTCGACTGTCGCGCTGACCACCCCCGACGCTGCCCGCCGCCATGCGGTGCTTGCCGAAGGTGCTGCACTTTTGGAAAAAGGCTGCGTCGGGCACAATTACTTTCGCTTCTATCAGAACGCTATGCAGGCTTGCCTGAACGCACATGAATGGGACGACGCCGCCCGTTTTGCCGATGCGCTGGCCGCCTATACCGCCAAGGAACCAACCCCCTGGTCCGACTTCTATATCGAACGGACCCGGGTTTTGGTTGCGGCAGGACGCGGGTCCGATCAAACGGCGGCCATCGCGGCAATCCACCAGCGCGCCCGCGAGGCGTCTCTCCTGAATGCCCTGCCCGAACATAACCAAGCGATCGCAGATCAGGCTGCCGATACCCCCGTCAACTAACATCCGGTTCCAGCCTGGGTCTGGCACCTTCATACGCATGAAGCGAACACATCGTACCCGGCCGGGTAAACCTCGTTTCCGAGCTGTGAACGCGATCCCAAGTCTCGGACTTTTATCTGGATTTGCAGCGGCGGTTAAAGGTTAATGACACCATTAAAAAAGGCAATTTCAGACAATCATTGTAAGGGAGAAAGCAGATGAAGTTAGGCATTATTGGCGGCGGCATTGGGGGCTTGGCTGTGGCCTGGAACCTGAACACCGACAAGGACAACAACATCATGTTGGCGGACGCCGAGATCCATATCTTTGAAGCCGAGGACCGCTTTGGCGGCAACGCCGAGACCAAGGAATTCAACTTTGGCAACGGACCCGGTTTCGAGAAAGAGCCCCTGATCCGCTGGGCCGATATGGGGGTGAACGATTTCAACATTCCCGCCTATCTCAACATCGTCGATGTGATGAAAAAGATCGGTTTCACCAAGGGCAAGGACTACCGCAACCTCGAGGATTCCACGACCTACTACAACACCATGGGTCACGCGATGACGGCTAACAGCACGCCGGACGGTAAACCCGATCCGTGGTGGGGCACCGCCATGCCCGAGGATTTACGAGCCTCTGTCGATGATTTCATGAAGACCGGTGGTGCGGATGGCGACAATGAGAAATTCCATGACTACACCATGGAAGACTATATCAACTACGGCACCGAGACCTATAAATGGGATCCGCGCCTTGGCCCCGAGATCATCTATCCGCGTGTGAACGGGATGTACTTCACCTCAGGGCCGCTCGGCCCCCGCGCCATGCCCTTTGCCGCCGTAATGCATTACTACAAGATTCAGGAAGGGGCAGGATCGAGCGGTGCGGATCGGAACTACTTTGTCGGCGGTGCCAGCAAATGGATCGACGCGCTGGTTGAATACATGAAAGCGAACATGCCCAACATGATCTTCCACGCGGGTTTCAAGGCACAGGTCGTGCCAAACGGCGACAACGCAGATTACACCGTCCGCAACACAACGAAGGGAGCGGTCAGCGCGCCAGTTACCTGTAGCCATATCTGCATTGCCACCCCGGCAGACGTAGCGCTGCGGGCCATGGCGGGCGGGGATGCACCCGGCAACCGCGGCCTGCCGCAAAAGGCCGCTAATATCATGTCTCAGGTGACATATGAGACCGCAATCAGTGTGGCCCATACGGATTCACGGCTGATGCCAGTGAACCGCAACGCCTGGTCCACCTATAACATCGTGATCCACGAGCCGGGCAGCGTGGCGCTGAAACCCTATGTGATCAATTATGTGGCCAATCGCCACCAGAACGACGCGGCAAACGCGGAGTTCAATAAATTTGGCCTGCCGGAGTTCTTTGTCTCGGTGAACCCGCACATACCAGTGGCCGAGGACAAGGTACTGAAAGACACTAGCGGGAACGCAGCCGTAGCCAACCTGAAACACTTCGTTTTCGATTTCGACTGCATGCAGGCCCAGACCGACATTTTGCCACAGCAGGGCGTAAACAATATATTTTACGCCAGCGGTTGGACCATGGGCTCGGGCCTGCACACCGAATGCTGGACCCAAGGCACCAAGGTTGCGGCAATGATCATGGAACACGCGCAAAGTGATGGCGCATCGGTCGACAAAAACCCAAGGCCGACGCGGGCCGCGCTGATCTCGGAACGCTTGGGCGCTGCTGCGGCGGGCCAGCTGCCCGCGCACTAAAGCCTATGCAGTGGGCGGCCTTGATGCCGCCCCTGCCCTTGCCTGTCCACCGGCGGTGCATCTATGCCATGTCCCGTCCGTCCCTAGACATAATTAGACCGCGCCAGGAATGCGAAAAGTGATGGCCGCGACAAAGACTTCGCCAACACGCACCCGCTGCGCGGTCCAGCGCAAATCGGCATCGCCTTTGTCTGGCTACGCGCACATCAAAGCCTGCCTTATGCGTCAGGCGAATTCCGCAAGCAGCTCGTCCACTCCGCGTTCCAGATCGGCAATCTTGCTGCGTCGTTCCAGCACTTTCGGATCATCGCCGGCTGGCGCACCTTCGCTCATGCCATCACCACCAACGGAGCCGCCACTCTCGACCTCTCCACCCGGCACGGCGACGACAAAGTCACCTTTCTCCCGCGCAGTATCCAGCGTGGTTTTGAGCAGACCAAAGATCGCCACAGCCTTTTTCGGGTTCTTTTCAACCACTGCATCGAACATCGTGTTCAAACCACCGACCTTTTTAGCCAAACCGGCGTTACCTGAAGCCATACAGGCCTCGATATCGGGTTTCATGTCTTCGAGCTGTTCCAGCAGTGTCTTCTCAGGCTCCGGCGCGGCCCCTTTGGCTGCCTCCTCTTCAGGCACGGCTTCCTCGGCTTGCGGTGCGGCACCAGCGGTATCTCCCCCTGCTGTGTCGCCACCCCCTGCTGCACCGCCTGCCTCGGCACCGGCTTCCTCTGTGGTGCCCTCTTCATCGGCCTCCTCATCAGGCTGGCCCTTGATTACAATGCGCGCGGGCTGGCCACGGTCCTTGAAATAGGTTTTGGCCAGCTTGGCCAGATTGGTCGGCACATTGTCAGGGTCCACACAATCCAGCTCGATGATCTTGCCGCTCATCATGCAAGTGCCCATCGCGCCCTTGCTGCTGCCGCCTTCTTTTTTGGCAATGCGCCACAGCGCCTCAGGCGGCTTGCGTTTATCCGCTTGAAAAGCCAGCCCTTCCTTACCGATCTGCATCGCGAAATTGTGCTGCGTCTTACGCATCTCGGCAAATTTCTTGCCCAGCTCTTCGCCTTCTTTCTTCAATTCTGCGGGGGATGGTTTCTTGGCCATGTCGCTCTCCTTTATGTCTTTGGTCGATCAGGCAGAGTGACCGCGCTGCAGCGCGGGTGCTGAACAAGGCTGCGAACCCGGACCCGCATCGCGGCCCGGAAGTTGGCGAAAAACGCCACCTTGAACTGGAAATCTGACGGGTTCAAAATAAGACCCTTTATCCCTTGCACTATACCTTCACAAAAGCACGAAAGCGCTGTCACGCGCATTCCGTTCCGAATTAAATACACCTTCGATCCTGATGTCAGGGCGCGAAAATATACGCCTCACCCGAATCAACTTTGCCTGAATAGACCCTTGCATGCTAAACGCCTGCACGATTCAATCAAGGCTCTTGCCCATGCTTTGCCTTATTCGGATCCGGACCAAGCCCCGTCATACCCGCCGTTTGCCCAGATTGGGCCACAAATAGAATCGCTTCTCGGGCAGAAGTAGCCGGACCAGATTGCGCCACAAGACAAATATTCCCCCTATACGAGAACAATTTCCACCGATAGTTACGCATTGGGAAACAATGCAATGTTCCGCCCGCGACTGTTTGTCCAAAATGTGTGAAACAAACTGTTTCAGCGCGTTTTCAACAAATAAGGCGAAAAAGTGGTATGCATTTGGCAGGAATGCTATGTAACCAATCCGCTGTCCGTCCTATGTCTACCAGGCGGTGAGGTCTTCGAGATTTTCTAAGTGTGTAACACCCGTTTTTGAGGGTGAGAATTGTTTAAGAGTAAGCTTTTGGCCCTGGGGGGTTAGAATGAAAGACACGACACCACATGATGCTGATTTCAGCATCTTTAGCTTTGACGCGGGTCCAGCGTTTGCGGATGGCAGTGGCACTGCCATTGCCCACCGCAGCCGGGTCTGGGATCAGGCACTAGCGGCCAAGCCTGCTGCCTTCTTTGTGTATCGTCACATGGGCAAACGGCTGATGGACATTGCTTTTGTCCTTTTGACTTTGCCGTTTTCGCTGCCGGTCATCGGTATCTGCGCGCTGGCTCTTTGGTGCGAAGGCGGGTCACCGTTTTACAAACAGCAACGCCTTGGTGCCAAAGGCAAACGGTTCTCGATCATGAAGCTGCGTACCATGGTGCGCGATGCCGATCAGGTCCTTGAGAACTACCTAGCCCTCGACCCCGAGATGCGCCGTGAATGGGACGAACTGCAAAAACTGCACAACGATCCGCGTGTCACCCGCGTGGGGCATTTCCTACGGGTCACATCGCTGGACGAATTGCCTCAGCTTTGGAATGTTCTGACGGGCGAGATGAGTCTTATCGGCCCCCGCCCCATGATGCCCGACCAGCTTGATATGTATGGCGATCCAAAGGCCTACTTCGCGCTGCGCCCCGGCATCACAGGTCTTTGGCAAGTCACAGCACGCAATGCGTCGCGCTTTTCTTACCGCAATGAAGTGGACAGCGCATACGAGCGTGCGTTGACGTTGAAATTGGACCTGACAATCTTGATCAAGACAATTGGCGTGGTTTTGCGCCCCACAGGGCACTAGATATGTTTTATACCGCCCCGAATACCGCAGAATGCGGAGTGAGGTCTTATGGCCCGAAAATCCAAGGAGGACAAAATGCGTGATCTTTACGCCGAAGATGACCTCCGCGCCGCAGTAACAGGTGTTGCCCCGGATCACGGTACAGACGGCATGCGCCACAGCATCCGCCCACGCCGTGCGCTTGTCGCCGAACCGGCACGCCGCAGCTTGCAGCCCGAAACAGATCCGGCCACTGATACCGTCATCGAACATGCCGCGGCACCGATCGTCGCGCCAACGGGCATCCGGTATCGCCCCGATTCAGAAATGCCACGTTGGCAGGATCTAGCCCATATCGAGGCGGGCAGCAGACGCAACAGCGAGACCGACCTGCCTGTTGTTGACTCGGAGCGGGACAGCGCTTCGGTTCGTGCTTTCGATCTGCTGCGCACCCGTTTGCGCCAGACCACGCAGGAACATGGGTGGGTCAATATTGCGGTCACCGCGCCAACTGGCGGGTGCGGCAACACGTTCACAGCCGTGAACCTCGCCCTCAGCCTGTCGCGGGTACAAGGTTCGCGCACTGTGCTGATGGACCTCAATCTGCGCAAACCCGGCGTGGCCAAGACCTTTGACGTGACACCCCAAGGCGCGATGCGCGATTTTATGGCGGGCCGCACGCCGATTGGTGATCATATGGTGAAAATCAGCGACACGCTGGCGCTGGGTTTGAACGATGCGTCCTACGCAGATGCCGCAGAGACGTTGCAAGCCGACGAGACCGCCCACACCCTTGAACGGATGCGAGCAGCCCTGCAGCCGGAACTGGTGATCTATGACATGCCGCCGATGCTGGCCTACGATGATGTATCGGCCTTTCTGCCGCACCTCGACGGGGTGTTGATGGTGTCTGACGGGACCCGCACCATGGCACGCGAGCTCATGGAATGTGAGCGGATGCTTGAAGGTCAGGTGCCGCTTCTGGGGGTGGTCCTGAACCGCGCAAGAGCCAATTCCATCAAACATTACGCCTGATCCGGCTCCGCTTTTGGCAGAGACGTGCTGGTGCCTCTCTGCCGAAAGCTGCTAAAACCCCTATGACGCCTCACTTAAGTCCAATTTTCGTGGTCAAACCGCCTAATCCACAGGCGGCTTGGGCCGCGTTGGAACGACTGAACTAGGATACGCAAGGCATATGGGTCCGATCTATTCACTGGCCGATTTTCTGGACATGCTGCGCCGTCGGGTGGGGTTGATCTCAACTGTCGTGATCGCCGGTTGTTTTGCCTCGGTTTTCTGGGCGCTCTCCACGCCCCACGTCTATCGTTCTTCTGAAGTGATCCAAATCGAACAGCCCCAGATCTCTGATGAACTGGTCCGCTCCACTGTCGACGGTTCTGCCGCGCGGCGGTTACAATTGATCGAACAACAGGTGATGGCGCGCTCGAACCTGATCGAAATGATTGAAGAGTTTGACCTATATACCGACCTTGCGGGACTGAGGATGTCGGAAAAAGTCGATCTTTTGCGGCAATCCGTGACCATCACCGGGATCGCAGCTGTGCGCGAAGGATTTGCCGATGACGGTGCCATAGCGGTCCTGACCATCACTGCCGAGATGAGCAGTGCCGAACTGGCCCGCGATGTGGCGCATGCCTTTGCCGATGACACCAGAACACTGGCCGCCGATCAACGCCGCCAGCAAACCCGCGAGACGCTGGAGTTCTTCCAAACTCAGGAAGAAGCGCTGCTGGCCCAGATTGCTGAGCAGGAAAAAGCGCTGGCCAGTTTCCGCAGCGCCAATGACATTTCCTTTGAAGGCAGTCTGGAATTCCGGCGCACGGAATTGGGCAGTCTGAATGAGGCGATACTGGATCTGGACCGCGAGATCATCACCGCACAGCTTGCGCTGCAAAACCTTGACCGCTCTGGCAATACCCGCGCGGCCACCATCGAACGGGAAGAACTAGAATTGCAGCGGCGGATTGACGGGTTAACCACCCAGCGCCAGCTTCTTGACAGCCGCCGCACCGAGTTGAGCCAGAGCATCCAGACCCGCCCCGAAGTAGAGCGGACCCTCGCTGAATTTGAGCGCCGAATGAGCCAGTTGCGTGGTCAATACGACGTCATCTCGACTCGCCGCAACGAAGCCGAAGTGGGTTTCACTTTGGAAGCAGCCGCCCGTGGCGAACGGTTCACCACACTGGAAGAAGCACAGGTGCCGGATTATCCCATTTCGATGAGCCGTAAGCAGCGGGTCATCATGGGGGTTGCAGGTGCCACGGTGCTCAGCCTGATCCTCGCCTTTATCATGGAACTGCGCCGGCCTGTGCTGCGCACCGCGGCCCAAATGCACCGGGAAACCGGTTTGATGCCCGTGGTCGCGATTCCCGAGACGCGAAAACCGAAAGAGCGTAAAGGTCTGGCTAAGCTCTGGCAGGACCGGCGCGAAGCGGGGCTTCAGGGTCGTGCCGCCCGCTTGGCCCGCAACCCTGATCCGCACAGCAGCTAGGGCTAGACGACCGTCGCCATGACCCGCCAGATTGCATCCTGATGCAGCCAAAGCGCCAGCGCAGCCGCCCCACCCCCTAAGACAAAGAAAAATGCATCGTGCCGCGCATCCCAAACACCATGGGTCCGCGCCAGCCAGATCAACAGCAGATGCGACAGCACCATCGACAGGCTCATCCCTGCAATCGCACCCAAAAGGCCGGCATAAATCACACCCACCAACAACAAGCCTACCTGAAGGCTCGAGCGGATGGCGTTGTAGATAAAGAACCGCCGGCTGTCGCCCGCCGCCAGTGCCGCCTGATCATAGGTCATGCCGATCACCTGCGGGATCAGCCCCATAGCCAGCACCACCACGATTCCGCCAGCATCGGCATAGCGATCATCGTACAACAGATGGACCAGCCATGGCCCCGACAGGCCCATGAGCACCATCAAGCCGATAACACCGCTGCTTAACGCATAGCGCATCCGCGCGATCCGTGCCCGCGCGGTCTGTTCGCGGTAGATTGGGATCATCACCCGCCCCGTCACCGCCACCCCCAACAATAGCGGAAAGCTCGCAAGGAAGTAGCCGATGTTATAAACGCCCAAGGCTTCGAGTGACAGGAACTTCCCCAAGACCACCTTGTCGCCCTGGCTCGCAAAGAACCAAAATACCGTGGACAGAAAGATCCACTTCCCGAAAGTGATCAACTCGCCCAAAGCGCGGCGTTCCCAGCGCCAGTGGTTACGATCACCCGGCAGGAACATGTGTGTCAGCACCAGTTTGGCCAGTGCCCCTACCACACCACCAACAACAAGTGCGGCTACAGATTGCCAGATCACCGCCAGCACGATCATCACCGCGATGCCGATTACTTGGCTCAGGATATCGAGCGCCGTTAGACGCCCCATCAGCAAATGCCGATGTGCGGTTTCGATCCGCGTGGGGTTAAAGCCGGCGACCAGCAACGACAGCGCCGCGAAGGGCAGATAGGTGGCAAGCTCTGGCTGGCCATAGAAGCCCGCGAGTGGATAGGCCGCGATAAAGGCAACCACCCACAATCCGATGCCGCGCAACACCTGAATGCTCCATGCGGTGTTCAGGAAATCAGGATCGTCGCCGCGTTTGGATTGGGCAATGGAAGGCGCGATGCCCACATCCGAAAACAACGTCAGCCCTACCGTAACCACGCTGATCAGCGCCATCAGGCCGAAGGCTTCGGGAAAAAGCAGCCGGGTCAGGATCAGGTTCGACGCCAGCCGGATCGCCTGACTGGCCCCGTAGCCTAGAATGATCCAAGATACCGATCGCGCAACGCGGGCCGTCAGGCGGTTGTCCCGCAATGCCGAAGAAACCCGCGCAAACACTTGCTTTTCGCCTCACTAATGCCGTTTGTGCCTGATAATGTATGAACGCGCGCCGGTCCATGCCCAAGGGCCGGACCGGCGCAAGTTGATGAACGTCAAGACATTTGGAACACGCCCCCGTGAAGATTGCCTATATCCTGAACACCTATCCCCAGCCCTCGCAAAGCTTTATCCGTCGCGAGATACAGGCCCTTGAGGCGCAGGGGCACGAAGTGCTGCGCTTTGCCATGCGCCGCTCGGACACACCGTTGGTAGATGTGCAGGACCGGGCCGAAGCGGACAAGACCGAATATGTGCTGGCCGAGGGCAAAGGTACGCTGGTAACCGCCGCGCTTCAGGCGCTGAAGGCCGATCCGGCGAAACTCTACGAAGCGGCCAAGGCGGCCATCGCCATGGGACGCGCCTCCGAGACCAGCGTGCTGCGGCATCTGGTTTATCTGACCGAGGCAGCCTTTGTCGCCGCCCGCTGCCGTGCAGAAGGTGTGGTACATGCCCATGCGCATTTCGGCACCAACGCCGCCGCGGTCGCCATGCTGGCGTCTATGCTGAGCGGACCCAAGTTCAGCTTTACCGTCCACGGCCCCGAAGAATTCGACGCGCCGCGAGCCTTATCGCTGGGGACCAAGATGCACCACGCGGCCTTTACCGTCGGCATCAGCCAATTTGGCCGCTCGCAGCTGTGCCGCTGGGCTGACCCGGACGACTGGGACCGGATTGCCGTGGTGCGCTGCGGCATTGAACCCGAAAAATTCAGCACGCCTGCGCCCCTGCCCGATGGCCCCCGCCGCCTCGTCGCGATTGGACGGCTGGTAGAGCAAAAAGGCCAGCTTGCCTTGGTCCGCGCCATGGGCGAGACCGAAGAAGACATGCACCTGACCCTGATCGGCGACGGCGAGATGCGCCCCCAGATTGAAAGTCTGATCGCCAAGCTGGGTCTGGCTGAGCGGATCACCCTGACCGGTTGGGTCGACGAGAACCGCATCAAGGCCGAATTGGACGCAGCTCATGCGCTTGTGATGCCCAGCTTTGCCGAAGGTCTGCCGATGGTGGTCATGGAAGCCATGGCCGCTGCCCGCCCGGTGATCGCGACCTATATCGCGGGTACGCCTGAATTGGTGCAGGAGGGCAAATCCGGATGGATGGTGCCCGCAGGCGACGTGCACGCTCTTGCCGCCGCGCTGGACCGCATGGCGGCGACACCCCTTAGCAATTTCCGAAAGATGGGCGACGCGGCCCGTAGCCGTGTTCTGGAGCGGCATGACGTGCATAAAGAGGCTGAGAAACTTGCTCAGCTTATGCGCGAATAGTGTGGCTTGACCAGCCGAACTAAAGCCTTTTTATCTCCCGCGCACCCAACGATTACTACTGCGCAGGATCGGCAATTTGATCGCCAGACGCACTGTCACAAAAACGGCAAAGGCCACCGGATCACGCAGCGCACGCCGCCAGACCGGCTCTGTCCGGTCATGGGGGTCATCATTGTCCATGAGCGCGGGGTAAAGCCGTGCAATCTCGGCCACGCCCGCATCCTGACGGCGGCGCACCTGCACCAAGCGTGTGAATCCTTCGATCATCGGCCAATCGTATATCGCAGGCACGCGCAGCCGTTCGGCGGGCGTGAACTGAAGCCGCGCAAAGGTGTCGTCCGAAATGATATCAGGCCAGTCGCCCCATCGCGCGCGCCCTGCCCGGTTCATTGCAAAGACCCCGAAACCCGGCACGCCATGCACCATGAAGGGCGTCGTCAGCCAGAACCGCGTGTAATGCCGCGTCAGCGCATCCCCTCCCGGCACCGTCACATGGGGCCGCCCGCTCGCATATCGCGGTCGCGGCGTGTCAAGCGCCGCCGTGATCTGAGTTACCACCTGAGGTGACACAATAACGTCGGCGTCAAGATAGATCAGCACGTCACCCTGCGCGGCCGCCTCCCCCGCATTCCACGCGCCCAGCTTGCCGCCGTCTGAAAGGTCAAGCACCGTCAAACCCCAGCCCGCCGCCTTGGCCTGCGAAGCAAATCCCTGCGCAATCGCTGCCGTGTCATCTGTGCAACCGTTCGCAATCACGATCACTTCTGCCCCATCCGCCACCGGATCAGAGGCCAAAAGCGCATCTAGGCATGCAGGCAAATAGGTGGCCTCATTGTGGGCCGGAATCAAAACGGTGGTTTTCACTGAAACGCCACCAAAGCATCCCAGCGCGGATTGGCATCATCCAGATGGCGTAACGCGCCCCAAGAGCCCCATTTGGTCGGGCTATAGACATCGTTGAAAGCGTTGAACAATTGCCCGCCCACCGCCTGCCAGCCTTCCAGCAGAGTGCCATACAATTCGCCCATCTCGGTCGAGTAGTTGAAGTGATGCAGGAAAGCGGTCAGCTCCGCGTTGTCGACCCGAGGACCAATGCCAACCGCATGGGTGCCGCCTTCGTACATAATCAGGTCCAGCCCTGCTTCCCGCGCAACTTTCGCATGATGCGGCCAGACACGCCCCAGCAGATCACTGAGCGTATCGGCCGTGTTGCCACTGATGGCACCATCCAGCACCTCACGCGCAGCCAGACTTGTAGCATGATCAAAACGATGTGCGGCAACATAGGCTTCGAGCGCCGCGCCCTCCAACCCGTCGGCCCGTGCCTGCGCGATCGCCTTATCCCGACCCTCGGCAATCCAGGCATCAACCATCGGCGCACGGTCTTCGAGACCCAGCACCCCCGCGAAATAGCCCGTCACCGCATAAGCATCAAAAGCCGTGACCGGAGGCGGCATTCCTTCGCCAACTGCCAGCGGCGCGTTCAGTACTTCGGTTTCTAGGCCCAACCAACCTGTCTGGCTTGAGATCACATTGATCAGACGCTCCTTTTGCCCGGCAAAAACCTCGGACCAGATGCGTGCCACTTCTGCCGCCCGCATCCCGTAGAATTGCATCCACTTTTCCTTTTCTCCCCAGCGCTCCATTCCCATCGCCTCGGCCCAGCGGGCCTGCGCGAATTGCCAGTTCCAGACCTCGTTCGAGAATTCCGCATAGACCTTCAGCTTGGGGTCCAGGCCGTCACGCACCGCCGTGGCAAAGGCCCGCACAAAGCCATCATCCGCAAGATGCGGTATGTTGAACCAGGCATCTTTCTCCAGTTCATTGGCGAGCGCGATCATCACCTCCACCGGCACACCGGGGGCAAAGCTCACATCATCAGGCTTGGGCCGTTCTGCCCATTGGGACAACTTGGAACCGTTGGTCTCCATCCAGTCCATAAAACGCAGGGCGCGGAACTGGCCAATCCGCGCAGTCCAATCGGGGTTGAACATTGCACCCTGCTCGAACCGCCGCAGGTTGTCGCCATGAACCACGGTGATGTTGTGAGGCGGATCGGTCCGGTTGATCCGCTGGATGCGGATGTCCACGCTGCCCGGACCGGGGGTGTAATCAAAACTGACCTCGCCCCGCCCGTAGCGCACGTTTTCCGCGCGGCCCGTCACTTCGATCACGCCCTTGCCGTCAAAGCTCAGCCGGTAGCGCCCTTTCAGCGATACCGCGTCCTCTGGCATGTCGGTCAGTACCAGCGTGCCGATGCTGCTGAGTTCGGGAGGCATTTGCAAAGGCCAGCCCTGCGCGTCCAGATACCCGCCTTGCGCCAGTTCATCGCGGGACATGCCACCCCATTGGCCGGGCTTGTGACCAATCCATTCCCGCGCGGTTTTCATCACGTCAACAAACGGCATCTGCGTGGCCCAATCGGTGACCGGGGCCAGCCCGATCGCCACCGCGTTTGTCCCTGCAACGGCCCCATCCGGCACCCGCACCACATCGGGCGCAGGTGTGCTGGGCGGGCCAGTGGGGGCTGCGGGTGCGGTGGCTTTGCGCGCGGCCTGCGCTGGTGGCACGGGCATAACAGCCGCCCCGCCATAGGCCTGCACCGCCTCCCATGCGATCCGCTGTAACTCCCGGGCCAGATCCGGGTCAGGCGTATCGTAGGATTTGCCATAGGGGTCTTTGAAATCAACAGGCAGGCCCAAGGGGTCCAACCCCGTCAGCACCGCATATTGCACCATGGTGACAAAGTAATGGCCCGCATCGTTGAGGTGAATGTCATCGTCAAAAAAGGCACCGATGCCTTCAACCCCCGGCACCTGCCCCGCTACAATCTCGTCATGCAGCCGCGCCAGCGCCTGCCCGGCGGGGATCAGCGCCACCCTGGCGGTGTCCGAACGGTTCACCGCTGCCACTTCGGCAACGATTTTTTCCCAGACCGGCAAATCCTGATCCAGCCTTTCGCGCCACGGGATATCGGCCTTGTCATCGTATTCGATCTCTTGGCCCGTGCCGCTTTTCAGGCTGTGCCAAGTTTCCTGCACATAAACCTGTGCCTGCGGATAGGCGGTGATCGCGAGCCGCGCAAAAGCCTGCGCATAAAAATCCGTCTCGGACCACCTGACATGGTTATCAAGCGGCACCGCCTCGGTCAGGATCAAATGGCTGATCTTGCCCTCTGGCAGAACCGCGCGGGCATCGACGCCCTCAGCCTTATCGGAATTGTCCCAATTGTATTTCAGCGGCGCTCCGTTGGTGATCTGCGCCTGCACGGCCGCATCACCGGTGCCGGCCAGCAAAGCCTGCTCCAGCATCGAAGGCCCGGTGGTGCCAAAAAGGCTATGGCCCACCATCAGGACCGCAAAGACGGTTGAGAGCGGGTTCATACCGCCACTCCGGTTTCGGGGTGGCGCGCAATGACTTCCCAAACGGTGCGTTGCATCAGGGCTGCCATCTCCGCGCTGGGGGCGTGGGCCGCGGTGCCATCCGCGCGATTTAACTGATGTGGCAAGCCCATGGGAGAGCGATGGTAAAGCACCGCAAAATGGGTCAGTGCGACCAGATAGGCCCCTAGATCATTGAAATGGATCGTGTCCACCGTTCCGTCTGCATTGCGCGCCATCAGATCAACAACCGAAGCCACGCCATCCAGACCGCCCTGCGCTGCAACCGCACGAACAAACGCCGCCTTGACCTGCCCTGCCGGGATCAGATGGATCGGTGCTTTGCCCATCACAAGAGCCGGATATTTCATATCGCCCTGCCAATGGTCGCGTAGATCGCGGTCGACCCGCGCCAGCCAGCCTGCGTTGTCATCGGTGTGGTGCCATGTCTCATAAAGATAGATGCGGGTTTGCGAATTTGCCTCCCACGCGAGCCCCGCCCAACGCGCCAGATAATCAGCACTGTCGTGATAGCGGATGGCGTCGGTGATCTCGACCATCTCGGTCAGCACAACGGCATCGTAGTCCCCCGATCCAATCGCCTCTTTCGCGGGGCGGAACCGGTCGTGCGCATTTTCCTCGGCAAAGCCGTTCACCGGCACATCCGGTTCCCAATGATCGCGCAAGGAGGCTCCCCAGCCCAACTGGCTGTCGTACCTATGCCCCGCCCCCGCCAATTGCGCCAGCATTGCAGGCATGTCGCGGCCGACCAGCGAATGGCCCAGATGAAAGACATCAAGCACACCCGAGGGTGCCGCCAAAGGCTCCGCATAAAGCGCAGCTGCTGCGTTGATGCCGCGTTGGCGTTTGAAATAGGTGTAGGATCCGAAAGCCCCAGCTAGGGCAAGAACCCCCATTGCTGTACGTCTGGTCATCGAAGACATGGCCTGAGCCTCCACTTTACCCAGCGATATCAGCCCAAGCAGCGGTGACAAGATGATTTGCGACCCCGTCAAACCGACCCGGCAGTTGGTCTCCGACTGTAAAACACCCCGCAGGTTTCACAAATGTCGCGGTAAAGGCCAAGCGTCGCAGGTCGAGTGCAATGTCGACATGGTCAAAACCAATCAACAGACCCGTCAGCGGATATTGCGCTTTGTAGACCGCCTCTTTGGTCGAGAAAATCAGCTTGGCCAGCCGCAACTGGTCCGGCCCCGCAATCCGCGCAAGCTCTTGATCCGAACAAATGGACGACAAAAGCCCCGGCTCCAAATCGGTAATTTCCTCAAGATCAACGCCCAGCGACATGCCGGCGCAAGTCACCACCGCTGCACAGAGAGACGTACTGTGAGAGATGCTGCCTGCCAGTCCATCTGGCCAGAGGGGTGCACGGTCGGCATCTGCCGGCACAGGCTTGGGTGGCAGATCAAGCGATGCCATCGCCTGTCGCACCGCGGCCCGTCCAGCAGCAAATTCGCGTTTTCGCGCAGGAAAAGCACGGGTCAGATGTGCCGCTTCGTTCCCGATCAGCGCCGGTTGGGGCGCTCGCGGGTCAGTCACAGCAACGCCCACCGGGGCGACCCCGTCAAACAACCGTGCGACCACGGCTTGGGTTTGGATCAGACGATCAGGATGATTGATCTGCATTACGCACCTGCCTTGCTGCGTCCGGCCCGCATCGCGCGGCGTTTTGATATGGTCTCGGACTTGTCCGGTACCTCGGCCACAGGTGCGGCAGGCGCACCGGCCCCGCCCGCTGTGTCGATATGCCCTGCCAACCCTTCCAATGTAGGAAAGCGGAAGATGTCAGTGATCGAAAGACTATCGGTGCCAAGCGCGGCTTTGATGTCGCGGTGCGCCTGCACGGCCAGCAGCGAATGGCCCCCAAGTGCAAAAAAGTTATCCTCGCCCCGGATGTCGGTCAGACCCAGCAGACCGCTCCAGACCTGCGCAATGGCCGCCTGCGTACCGCCAGCAGCAAGGGCTGGCGCAGGTGCCCGTGCTGTGCGGCGGCGTTCGGGCAAAGGCAGCGCCTTGCGGTCGATCTTTTTATTGGGCGTCAATGGCATGGCGTCGACGGTCACGAAATAGCCGGGCACCATGATATCTGGCAGAACCTCAGCAAGAGCCGCGCGCGTGGCCTCGGCATCAAGGGGGGCACCATCGGTCGTTGCGTAGCCCACCAATTGGGTGCCGCCAAAGGCCTCAACCGTGGTGACGACGGCCTGCGTAACACCTGAAAGAGCCGCCATGCGCGCTTCGATTTCGCCCAGCTCGATCCGGTGTCCGCGTATCTTGACCTGCGCATCGGCGCGGCCCGCAAAATGCAGCGTGCCGGAGGCATCCCAGCTGGCCAGATCACCCGTGCGGTAAAGCTTGCCAGCCCCAAACGGATTGGCGACAAAGCGTTCATCGGTCAGGGTATCGCGCTGCCAATAGCCTTGCGTGACACCATCGCCCCCGATCCACAATTCCCCTTCAATGCCAATAGGTTGCGGACGCATCTTGTCATCCAGAATGAAGACCTGCGTGTTTGCAATCGGAATACCCACCGGAGCTGTAGCAGCGGAGGCATCACGAACCATATGAGTGGTCGACCAGATCGTCGTCTCTGTCGGCCCGTACATGTTCTGCAGGGAGGCACGCGTGGCGTTCTGCAGCGCTACCGCCAGCGATCCCGGCAGTGCTTCGCCGCCCACCATCAGATGCTTGATCCCGCCCAGCGCCGTGCGGGCATCCTCATTTGTGACCAGCATCTGCGCCATCGACGGGGTACATTGCAGGTGTGTCACGCCATGGCGCACGATCTGTGCGGCAAGCGAGAAATCATCCGGTGCCAGTACAGCTTCCTGATTGGACAGTTTCAGCACCTCGGCCAGCGGGGTGAGCCCCTCCATGACCAAAGCGGGATCAATGCCGTAGTCGATCAGGCAAGCCACTTCGGTCACGCCGATTTTCTTCAGTTCCTCGACCCTTGCGACGCCATCGGCCACAGTGCCGAACATTCCGCTGTCATTGAAATAACGTTGGAACGCAAATTCAAGGATCGCATCGAGCTCCTCTTCCGACACCCCTTCAAGGTCCAGATCAAAGGCGTTTGCCGTGCCCTCTGGCCGCTTGAACGCAGGGAAAGCCCAAGCGTATTGCTTAATCAGGGCCGCCGCCGAGCGCAGGTAGTCTTTCATCGGCCCGCGCGCGATCTTTTCGGACTTCTCACGAGTCTCGGCAAGATAGCTGTGCAGCATCAACGTTACGGTGAAATCCGCCGGATCATGCCCCGCGTCGCGCAGGGCTTGGTGGTAAATCTTGATCTTGCCGCCGACTTCCTCGACCGATTGGCCCAGGAGGTGCGTCAGTACATTCGCGCCAATCTCCCCCGCCTCTTTCCAGGTTTGCGGGTTGCCTGCCGTGGTCACCCAAACAGGCAGTTCGGCAGAGACCGGGCGTGGCTGGGTCACCACGGCGTGCATCGTGCCATCTGTCTTAGGAAATTCGACCGCATCACCGCGCCACAGTTGGCGCAACTGGTCGATGGCGGTATACATCGCCGGCTTATTTGCAGGCGGCGTGTTTTCGGGTCGCAGGATAAAGTCGTCAGGCTGCCAGCCGCTGGCGATGGCAAGACCAACACGTCCGTTGGTCAGATTGTCGATCACCGCCCATTCTTCGGCAATCCTTGCGGGGTGGTGCAAGGGTGCTACGCAAGACCCCGCCCGAACAGCAAGGTTTTGCGTCACCGCCGCCACGGCAGCTCCGGTCACGGACGGGTTCGGGTATGGACCACCGAAGGCGTGAAAATGCCGCTCCGGCGTCCAGACAGCATTGAAACCGTTGGCATCGGCAAACTTCGCGCCTTCCAGCAACAGCTCATATTTTTTGGGGCCGACCCCATCATCATTGCCCCAATACATCAGATTGAAGTCGATTTTTGCGCCCGTCCGCGCAACCGGCCCGTTCGACACCATCGTGCGGCTCTCGTCGCCTGCCAGCACCAGCTTGAACCCGCGTGCGAGGGTCCAGAACAGCTCGAGCACCGAAATATCAAAGCTGAGCGAGGTGACAGCCAGCCAGACCGAGCCTGCCGCATGGTCGATCCGATCATCCATGCCCGCAAAGAAGTTGGCCACATTGCCATGACTGACCATCACGCCTTTTGGAGTGCCGGTGGAGCCGGAGGTATAGATCAGATAGGCAAGGTCGTCAGCCGTCGCGGCGGCGGCGGGTGTGTCTGCCGAAGCCGACGCAATGCGCGGATCACTGTCCAGCGCGATGACCTGCGCCTGATGTGCCGGTAATTGCCCCGAAATGGCGCTTTGCGTCACGATGATGGGGGCCGCGCTGTCGGTGATGTAATGCGCGATGCGGTCCGCCGGATATCCGGGATCGAGCGGAACATAAGCTCCGCCCGCTTTGAGAATGCCCAAGGCCCCCACCAGCAAATCAAGTCTGCGCGTGGTATAAAGCCCGATGGGCGTGCCCGGTGCCGTGCCTGCATCGCGCAAAACATGGGCAAGCCGATTGGCGCGTGCATCCAGTTCGGCATAACTGAGCTCGGTATTTTCGAAAACAACCGCCGTCGCCTGAGGCGTGCGGACAACCTGCGCTTCAAAGGCAGCATGGATCGGGAGGCGATCATAGGCCCGCTCGGTCGCATTCCATTCGTGCAGCACGCGCTGCTCTTCGCTTTCGGGCATGGTCCAAAGCCCGTCGCAGATTCCGGCATCTGTCACACGCGCACAGGCGGCATCAATCCGCGCTGCAAATACCGCGGCAGCATCGGCGCTAAGCCGGGTACTGTCATAAACCAGATGCGCCTCGTTCGTCAGGCAAACCGTCAGAGCGGCACCGGCGAGCGCGTCATCTGTAAGGGAAAGCGCCACCTGCGGTACCGGATCATCCGCCAGATCGGGATGGCGCAGAACCAGATCACGGGCCATTCCTGCGCTGTCTGCAATACGCTTCAACTGCGCTTCGATCTCGGCAACCTTGGTCGCAATCTCGTCAGAGCCTTCGGCGACAATGGTCAGCGGCATCCAATCGGCGCCCAGCGGATGGGAAGAGCCCTTTTGGATTGCGATGCGCCCGGTTGATACGCCCGCGCTGTGCAACAAAGACAAAACAGCGGCGGTGGCACCCTGCGTGGTTTCAGTGCCTTTCGGCAGTGCGAGCGGGAATTTTTTCAGCAGCGCATCAGTTCCGCCCGCTTTGATCATAGGCAGGGTCAGCGGCGCATGCTCAAGCAGTTTGCCAAGCCAGTGAGCCTCGTCGTTTACCGGCAAATCAGGAAAGCTCTTGGGTATGACCACATCGCCGAGAGCCACAAACGTCGTCAGATCAACCGCCTGCCCCGCGCAATCGGTCAGCCCCTGAAGCGTAACGGCATCTGTGGAGGTGCCCAGCGTGATGCTGCCCTCGCTAACCGCCAGCACGACGCCTGCGGCACCTGTAACCTCGGGCGCTATGGCAAGAGAACCGACGCCCAAAATCTGGTCGCCCAGCGCGACCTTCGGTAAGCCGAGCGGATTGGCATATGCTCCGAAATCCAAGCCCCGCACCAACGCATCCAGCGCTTCAGCAGGTGCCGTAAAATCCAGCAATCCGCCGTTTGAAGGTCGTTTATCCCGCGCGAAATAGCTGCGCTGGCTCAGGTCCTGGGCCGTCCGTTCCAACACGCCCGCTTCGAGCTGCGCCAGTACTGCGCCGAAACTCTCCATGCCTGCGGCATAGCATTTCGAATTCAGGCTCAATGCCGTTTCGCCAGCGGCGATCGGCACCTCGACCTGCGCCAGCAGATCCCCTTCGTCCACGCCGCCTTCAATCATGTGCCAACTGACGCCATGCACCGTTTCGCCGTTTATGATGGCCCAAGCGGGCGTGTTCAGCCCCGCATAGCGCGGCAAAGGGCCATCGTGGAAGTTGATCGCCCCTTTGGCGGGCAACGCCAGCACATCTGCCGGAATCATCCGCAGGTTTGCGATGCTAAGCAGCCAGTCCGCCGCCACATCCGCCGCAAGCAGATCACGGGGCGCAGACAGGACAGGCAATCCCTTGCCTTCCGCCCAGTCGCGCACAGCGGTGTCGCGTGTCACCACCACGCTGATGCTGTGACCGCCTGCAAGCACCATATCACCACAGGCAATGGTCAGTGATTCGTCGCCGATCAGGATGGCTGTGATGCCTTTGGGATTGAATGTGGCGGTCATGGTTTCTCCTCCGAAATGCGGACGGCAGGCTGCGCCTTGGGGGTAGCGGGTCGCGATAGGCTAAACCCGTGGCGCAGCAGATCGCGGTAAAAGCCGGGTGGGTCGTGCCGCTCGCTGCCGCTGAGCATTGAGCGCAGATTGTGGATCGCGCCACCTGCCAGCTTGGCTGCGAGGGCCGCAGCAGCATAGGCTCGCCCGTGGTTTTTGACAAAGTAATGCTGGCGCGAGGCGAACCAATAATCAGGCACCCGCGCCCAACCCTTCATGCCGGTGGACACGGAACCGATATGCACAACTTTTGCATCCGGCATATACCAGCACTCCCACCCCGCCGCGGCACCGCGACGGATCAGGTCGGTTTCCTCGAAATACAGAAAGAAGGTTTCGTCAAACAGGCCCACTTCATCCAGCATGGCCGCGCGTATCAGCACGCTGGCACCGGCAACCCAATCGACCCGCGTCGTTGCTTGCGGCAGATCGGGCGCGATAATGGAGCCGCGCAGCAAACGCGAGATCGGACCGGTGCGTGCTGCCGCCTCGAATTCTCCGGCGATGGTTGGGAAGCGGAAGGCCGTGGTATGTGCCACATCGTCCTCGCCGCGCACATGGCTGCCGACAAGTCCGGCACTCGGCGTTGCCTCAAGATGGGCGACGAGCGCAGGCAAACAGCCTGCATCGGGAAAGGCATCAGAGTTCAGCAAGTAGAAATAATCAGGCGCGCTGCCGTCCGACATCGTACTGCGCAGACCGATGTTATTGCCAGCGCCGTAGCCGCCGTTCACCGGAGACAGCATCAGCCGCACGCGGCCTTGCGCATCCCAGCCGCGTTCCGTGACTGCCTGGGCCAAAACCTCCGCCGAGCCATCGGCAGAGGCGTTGTCCACGATGACCAGTTCGGCCCCGCTCGGCATATCCACCAGGGCGGCCTCTACCGCACGCAGCGTCATCTTGGCCGTGCGGTAATTGAGCACAATCACCAGAACCGAAGGGTTGCTTGTCCCGCTCATTCCGCAGCCGTCGCCTGACGCCAGTCGGCTCCCATGTCGTCACCGTCCAACCCGCGCGCAATCACCTCGGCCAGTTCATGCGACAGCGTCGTGACATTCGGGGCCAGCACCATGCTGACATGATCACCCGGCACTTCAATCACCTCGACCTGCGGGGCGAATTTGCGCCAGTCGTTGTCCTCCAGCACATATTCTTTTTCCCGGCTGACAAACTGCCCGCCAGTCACAGCCCAATGCCGGTCAAGCGGTGGGCGGAACAAGGTCAATGGGCCGTCCCAATTAGGCGTTTGGTAAGACCCTACCGCCTCTAAGAACGCATCGCGCACCGCGAGATTGTTGAACTCGGCCCCTGTGGCGGTGTCGATCTGATCTTGCGTCCCTGCACGTTTCGCCTTTTCCCAGGCCCAACGGTTGCGCGCCCACTCCAACAGATAACCCGGCCCCTTGCTGCGCAGCTCTGCCAGCTTGATCAAGGCCTTATCCGCACGGCTAAGGCTCGGGCGCACAGGCAGTGGCGTGTCGAGCAACACAAGAGCCGCCACTTCCTCGCCCGCAGCCCGCAACTGCTGGGCCATTTCATAGGCCGTGATGCCGCCGCCCGAATATCCCGCCAACAGATACGGACCATCGGGCTGCACGCGCCGGATCTCGGCAAGGTAGTCTTGGGCAGCTTCGCTTACATCGCGGTGCGGCGGCGTGTCGCCAATCAGACCACGCGCCTGCACGCCAAACACCCGCCGCGTATCGCTGAGCGGCAGCGCAAGATGACGCAGGTTCAGCACATTGCCGAACATGCCAGCCACCACAAAAAGCGGAGCTGCATTGCTGCGGTCGCTCTGGTTCAGTGGCACAAGGAATTCATGACGCTGAACGGGCACCGCATCAGTATCTTCAGCAGATGCCACATCGGTCTGGCCGGTCTCGGCTGCGATCAAGGCGGCGCATTTTGCGATCGTCGGTGCCTCGAACAACACCGAGATCGGGAAATCCACTTTGAACTCGCGTTTCACCGTTGCAAATAGGCGCACCGCGATCAGCGAATGGCCCCCCAGATCAAAGAAACTGTCCTCAACCCCCACGGGGCTAACGCCCAGCAGGTTCTGCCAGATCTCGGCCAAACGCTCTTCGATACCGTTGCGCGGGGCAACATAGGAGCCGTCCAGATCAGGCCGTTCAAAGCTTTGCCCCACAGATACAGTGGCCTCTGCGGGCGCATTCGCCTGTGCAATCAGACCGTCAATCGGCAATGAGGATACTATGACCTGCGGTCGGTTTATGGCCATCGCGCGGCGCAATGCCTCTAACCCTTCGTCGGCCCGAATACCTTGCGACACCAGATAGGCCAGCCGTTCTTCGGCGGGGCTGCGGGAGGTTTCTGTCTCGGCGGCATCATCAAAGACGACCTCGGCGGCGGTCAGCGGACTCTCCCCCAGCCCTTCGTCCAGCCGTTTCATGGCGAAGTCCGACACCTCGACCAGCACATTGCCCTGCGGATCGGTGAGTGTCACATCAAAGCGGGCAAATGCGCCCTGCCCCGCATCGCGCACCCGCACGTGGGATCGCAGCTCGGCAGGCAAAGGCGCGTAGACGCGGATCAACCCGTAGGAGACCGGCACCCAAAGGTGTGCGTCGGTGTAATCAGGCGCAAGGGCGACAGCCCAGCCGGTGGCCAGATCCATCAAACCGGGGTGAAGCACATGGCTGTCGTCGGCAGCTTCAGGGAGCGCAAGCGTGGCGATGCCCTCGCCCTGGCCCATGCGGGTTTCGCGCAGCACATGCCAGGCGGGGCCGAAATTGAGATGTTTTTCCTGAGGCGACCGGAGACGCTCACCTTGCGCCGCGGTTTGGGCGGTGCCACAGCGTGCGGTAATGTCTGCGAGATCCAGCGGTGCCGGACGGGCTTCCGCCGTAGGTGCAAGCGCCGCTTGAGCATGCAGTTGCCAGCCTGATTTGCCCTGTAGGCTGCAATTACTGCGCAGCTCAGCGACGAAGCCACTTCCTTCGGGCTGCAAAGAAAGTCGCATTTCGCGCGATGTTCCCTCTTCAACCGGCATGGCCCGCAGGAAATAAAGGTCGCGAATCTCGAACCCCTTGAAACCCTGCGCGGTCGCCGCTTCGGCCAGCGCCTCGATATAGGCAGTGCCCGGCAAGATCGCACGGTTATCGCTGGTGCGGTGCTGGTCCAGCACCCAGTCTTTGGCGCCGAGCGGTGCCGTGAACACCGGCTGCCCACCCGCAGCAGCGCCGACCTGTTTCAGCAAGGCCGCGTCAAGCGCACGGGGCGGCAGCACGTCACTGGCCCCGCCACCAAGGGCATTCGCGGCCATACCTACATCAGCCCAAACGCCCCAGTTCACTGCAATCACGCGGGTTTTGTCGTGGCTGCGGGCAGCAGCATAGGCGTTCAGCCAAGCGTTTGCCGCGACATAATCGGTCTGACCCGCCGAACGCGTTGCCGTCGAGGTTGAAGAGAACAGCACGAGGAAATCAAGTGTGCCATCCGACAAAAGCTGATCCAGCACCCGCAGGCCCTGCACTTTCGGCGATAGAACCGCTTCCATTTGCGCATCGGATTTGGCCAGCATCGGCGCATCGTCCAGACGGCCTGCGGCATGAATGACGCCCGTCAATCCGCCGTCACGATCAGTCAGGTTGGTGATCACACGGCGCATCTGGGCAAGATTGGCGGCGTCCGCTGCGGCGACCTCGATGCGCCCCCCCGATGCCTTTGCAATGTCTTCAAGTCGCAGGGCGGCACGGATGCGGCGGGCTGTTTTGTCAGCTGTGCCATTACGGGTCAGATAAGCATGCCACGTCTCGCGGGCGGGCAGCGCCTTGCTGCTCAGCAAGACCACGGTCGCCTTGTGCTCGCGCAGAATATCGGCGGCCAGCGTTTGGCCGATCCCGCCGAAGCCACCTGTGATCAGGTAGCATCCACCATCGCGGAACGCAGGCAGCGCGCCTTCGTCAGGTGCCGCCAGTGGCAGGCTGCGGTAACCCATCTCGAACCGTTTTTCGCCACGGTACGCCGCCACGATATTGGCAGGGGTCGCCATCAGCTCTTCCAGCAGTCGGTCGGCAAGCATATCGTTACTTGAGCCCACTGGCTTCGCTTTCGCGAACCATCCTGTCTTGGCCGGAGCGGTTTGCTCTGCGGGGGCCAGATCAATCTGGGCGCAGGTCACACCGGGCAACTCCCGGGCGAAAACACCAACGGGGCCTGCGATCAGCGCCTCTTCGGGATGGGGCAGAGCTTCGTCACGGACCTGCGCAGCCCCGGCGGTGAAAGCCACAAGATGCAGCGGATCGTTCAGACCAGTCTCGGACAGCGCTTGGGCAAGCCACGTCAGGCTCCAGAACCCCTGTTCCAGATTGCGGTCAAACACGGAAGAGCCGGGGCGCGGATCAATGTGATCGTCTGTCAGCCAAAAATGCCCGACGCGGTCTGGCATTTGGCCCCGTTCTTTCAGATCTGCAATCAGTTGGTCATAGCCACCGCGCCCCTGTTCCGGGGCCAGCGTATAGGTATGATCGTTCAGCCGGGCAAAGGCATCGCCTGCCCGCACACGGATCACAGTATGACCTGCATCCGTCAGCCGCGACATGACTGGCCCGGCCAGCCCTGCGTCATCTGCAAAGATCAACCAAGTGAGCGGTGCGTCGGCCAGATCAACGGTCACGTCGATTTCGGTGTCGGCAAAACGGGGCCGCCACGAGGGCGCAGCACCCCAGTCCTCCATATCCGGCAAACGGGTCAACGCGGGCTGCTCTGCCGACTGGACTGCTTTGCCCGGCTCGATAAAATACTTAGACCGCTGGAACTGGTAAGTCGGCAGCACGACGCGGTTGCGCCGCGCCTCGCCCCAGATCTGGCTCCAATCGGCGTTGACCCCGCAAGCCCAGAGCCGCGCAATCTGGGTCATGAAATACATATCATCCGCGATGTCCTGATCGGGATGGCGCAGGGTCGAGAGCACCTGCGCGGGTGCAACGCTCTCGCTCATCTGCGCGAGAGCCGACAATGCCTTGCCCGGTCCGACCTCAAGGTACACCCGCTTGCGCGCTGCGCTGAGGGTGGTGATACAATCGGCGAAATTAACCGTGTTGCGCAGCTGGCCAACCCAGTAATCGGGATCGGTCGCTTCTTCCACTGTGATCATCTGGCCCGAGCGGTTCGAGGCAAAGGGCATCTGCGGCGCTTGCAGATCAAGACCGGCAAGGAATGCGCGGTAGCGGTCAAGGATCGAAGCCAGCATCCGGCTGTGTGCCGCAATGTCGATGGCGATACGCTGGTGATCCAGCCCCGCTGCATCCAGCCGCGCAGCCATCGCGTCAAGCGCCGCTTGCGGGCCGGACACGGCAATAAGTTCGGGCGCGTTGACCGAGGCTATGTCCAGATCATCGCCCAACAGCGGCGTGATCGTATCGAGCGGCGCCGAGATCGACAGCATGCCGCCTGCGGGCACTTCGTCAAAGAGCCTGCCGCGCAAGAGCACCAGATCAATGAGGTTTTCAAATGTCATCACACCGGCAAGACAGGCAGCGACGTTTTCGCCCATGGAGTGGCCGACCATCGCCGTTGGCTGCACGCCCCATGATATCCAGAGCTTGGCCAGCGCATATTCGACAATCGCGATCAGCGGGAGTTGAACAGAAGGCCTTTTCAGCCGCTCCGTGGCTTCATCGGACGCCCCTTCGTCGGGCAACCACAGCGCGCGGATGTCATAGTCAAGCTGAGGTGCCAGATGATCCAGCCCCCGGTCCATCCACTCGGCGAACTCCGGCTCCGTTTCATAGAGATCCCGCGCCATGCCCGCATATTGCGCACCGCCACCCGGGAACATGAAAACCACCTCGGGTTTGTCGCCCAGCGCCTCGTGGGTAAAGACGCGGCGGCTGTCATGCTGCTCCAGCAGGTCGGCGGCCTCGGTAGCTGTTTCAGCCACCACAACGCGACGTTTGTCAAAGCCGCGGCGGCCGTTTTTCAATGTATGCGCCACATCGGCCAGTGGCTGATCGGGGTGTGCCCGCAGATGTGCTACGAGGGCAGCGGTATTCGCATCGAGAGCGGATTTTGACGCCGCCGAGATCACCAATGGCTGGAACGGCCAGTCGCTTTCCTCTGATACAGCGCGCTCGGGCGCTTCTTGCAAAATCATATGCGCGTTGGTGCCGCCCACGCCCAGCGCATTGATCGCGGCGCGGCGCGGCTCTGGCCCGGCTTGCCAGTCGGTCAGCCGGTCATTCACCCGAAACGGCGAGCCGTCGAACGGGATCGCGGGGTTCGGCGATTCATAGCCCAGGGATGGCGGGATTTGCCCGTGGTGCAGCGCCAGCGTGGCCTTGGCCAGCCCCGCCACACCAGCAGCGGTGTCCAGATGCCCGATGTTGGTTTTGACTGATCCGATGCGGCAAAAATCAACCGCGCCTGTCTGGGTGCGATAGGCTTCAGTCAGGGCTGCCACCTCGATCGGGTCACCGAGATAGGTGCCGGTGCCATGGCATTCGATCATGCCGATGCTCTGTGCCGCGACGCCTGCGTCATCCAGCGCCTTGGCGATGGCCTGTGTCTGGCCCTCAACGGACGGCGCCAGATAGCCCGCTTTTTGCGCACCATCGTTATTGATGGCCGAGCCCTTGATCACGGCCCAGATGTGATCACCATCGGCCACCGCATCAGACAACCGCCGCAATGCAACCGCTCCCGCCCCCGATCCGAACACCGTCCCTTGCGCGCGGTGGTCAAAGGCGTGGCAATGGCCATCCGGCGACAGGATCTCGTTTTCCTTGAACTGATAGCCACGCCCTTGCGGCAGCTCGATCGTGACACCCCCGGCCAGGGCCATATCAACCTCGCCCGCCCGCAACGCCTGACAGGCATAGTGGATAGCGACCAGAGATGTGGAACAGGCGGTTTGAAGGTTGATCGACGGCCCCTTCAAATCGAACACATGGCTGACGCGGGTCGACAGGAAATCCTTGTCATTGCCAGTGTGGCGCAGCAGGAACATGCCCACATCATCCACCAAATCGGGGTTCGAGCAGATGTTGAAATAGAAATAGCTGCCCATCCCGCAGCCCGCATAGACGCCGATGGGGCCGGGAATGGTTTCTGGTGGATGGCCCGCCTGTTCCATCGCTTCCCACGCCACTTCGAGAAACTTGCGGTGTTGCGGGTCAAGGATTGCAGCGTCTTTGGGAGAAAAGCCAAAGAAATCCGCGTCAAATGTATCAAAGCCATCGAGCGGTGCCGCCGCAGGAACATAGTTTTTCGCTGCCATGTTCTGGGCTGTTTCGCCTGCGGCCCGCAATTCTTCCTCTGACAACCGGCGGATCGATTCCACGCCATCGCGCAGGTTTGCCCAATAGGCATCCACCCCGGCCGCACCGGGGACGTTGACCGAAAGGCCAACGATTGCAATATCTTCGCCCGGAACAGGGCGGTTTGTCGAAGACGTCATCTTTTCCAATTCATCCCAAGGCCCGCCGAGAACGGGCCTGAGCCCCTTGGGTTATTCCTGTAATATCCGGGTTGGCCTACACACAAATAAGGGCATTTTTATGCCTTTTTGCTTCACTCAATTGGATTTGGGACCAATTTAAGCAAGGTGCCCGGCTGTGATAAGGGGAATATCATATCTGCGCCCTCACAGCGCGGGCTTAATCGCCGCATCTGCGCAAAGTCGCCGTTCTGCGACTGGAAACGGACGGTCAAAGAACCGTGCGTTTTCCTTTGGGCACCGGACCGCTCGCCATCTTGCCTTGCGACAGGGCAAAGCGCGGCGTGGCGGCGGTGCGTGGCATCCGCCGCTCCGCATGGCCGAGGATCGCACCGGCGGTAAGCCAGGTAAGCGGCGTCAGGGTCGCATTCAGCAGCATATCCATCAGGGTGATGCCAAGGATCAGACATAAAGGTGCAGCATAGGGGTTCACCGGCACCTGCGCCTCGCGGCTCAGCGACCGCCACATCAAAATCAAAGGCAACGCCAGCAGGCCGAATTCGCAAATATAGCCAGCCCAGCCGAAAGTGCCGAAGATGATGATCCAGCGGCCGTCGGGCACCGTCAAAATCTGCGCGGTCTCTGGATCACGGACCAGACTACGGCCCCAGCCACTCCAACCGAACAGCGGCTTTTCGGCTGCTCGTGCCAACAGCTGTTCTTCGTTGTTAAACCGGTACCCCAGAGATTCCGCCCGCGCCGCACTGATCGCTTCGGCTTGTGCAAGGATCGCATCAAGCGGCACCAGTTGAAGGCCGCGCAGCATGGGATAGGTCACAGCGACGAATGCGAAAGCCACCGCGACCCTGATCTGCCAGCGGGCCGGAATGAAAAGGATCAGCGGTGTCAGCGCGAGCCCGTACGCCAAAGAGGCAAGGCTTTTGCACAAGACCAGGAGCACGGCGAGATACAGGGTCAGCAATACCATTTTCCAACGGCCCAACGCCGGAGTCACCCGCGTCAGCGCCGCCGCTGACATCAGCCCGATACAAACAAAGAGCGCCAGCCAAAGGCCGTGAGGCAGAAAGACGATGGGCCTGAAACCGCCCGCACGCATCATCTGCTCAAACGAATGTTGGAAGAAGCCATAGATCCAGACGTTCATTTGCGGACTCAAGCGTATCTCGATCAAAGACGGGACCGAATAGATCAAGGCTCCGACCATGAACGCCAATAGGATTTCGCGCAGTCCGTCCTCTGTCGACAAAAGCTGCCGCGCGAGCAAAAACGGCACAATCGTCAATATCTGAGAGATCACGACGGACCCGATGTCGCGTACCGATTGCCCTGGCAATTGATCGACGAGGAAAATGATCGGCTCTGCATTTCGAAGAACTTCGAAATTGATCGGGTCGCCATTGGTTAGCACCGTCAGGATCGGTGACAAGATCAATCCCATGACAAGCACCTGCGCCACCCGTGACTGCGGCCAAAGCTGCACACGCTCTTTCATCGCAAAGAGCATGATCAGCAGAACCGAAAGGTTGGGGATCGTAATTTTGTCCATCCCCGGCACCAGCGGCAGGTTGAACTCTGTCAGGGGGGGCAAAAACAAGTAACCGCCCAGGATCGACCAGATCAGCGCCCGTTCCACCTTTTGCGTTCGAAACAGCACAAGGCAGACGACCGGCCAGATTGCCAGCATCAGATATGCAAGTCCGTTTCCCATAGTGGCCAGTGTTCACTCCGTCGCTTTGCGCGGAAATTAGCACTTGGCCTGTTGCCTGTCATCCCGATAGGTTCACCGATATATCCAGCGTCGGGATCAGAAAGCGCGGCTAATAGTATGATTTTGTTTTGTTTTGCAAAACGGCAGCACACAAACTGCAGCCGAATAGTCACAATACCTCACCGAGGTGGCTGATGAATTTTGGCGCCACTACCCATGCGGTGGAGGTCAATGTCCCGACGAAAGAGGCATTGTTTCAAAGCCTAAGATCGCGGCTTGCGGTCCGGCAAGGATTTGCGCTGGCCACGCTGAACCTTGATCATCTGACCAAATTGCCGACAGACTCGGCGTTTCTGGCAGCCTACCGCGCCCATGACTTTGTGGTGGCCGATGGGCGGCCCGTGGTCTGGCTATCGCATTTGGCGGGCAAGCCGCTTGAATTGATGCCGGGGTCAGATTTGATCCTTCCGCTTTGCGCCCTTTGCGCCGAGTTGGGCGTGTCCATTGCACTTGTCGGCAGTTCTGATGCAGCGCTTGAAGGTGCCAGTGACGCACTTAAAACGCGTGTGCCAGGGCTGACCGTCAGCTATTTGCGCGCGCCGCCCTACGGCTTTGACCCGACTGGCACCTTGGCAGATGAGATTTTCGCAGAACTCGAGGCCAGTCGCGCGGGGTTATGCTTCATCGCTCTAGGCGCACCAAAGCAGGAGATTTTCGCGGCAAAAGCCAGGCTCAAAGCGCCTTCCGTCGGTTTCGCCTCTATCGGCGCGGGCCTCGATTTCCTGTCAGGCGATCAACAGCGTGCACCGCTCTGGATGCGCAAGCTGGCGTTGGAGTGGCTTTGGCGCGCGTTACAACAGCCCCGCCGTATGGCGCCGCGCTATGCCAAATGCTTTGCCATCCTGCCGGGATTGGCCTTGCAGGCATGGAAGCAGCGATCCTAGGCTACTTGTATTCGATGATTGCGCTTTTGCGCCCCGTCAGCCGCTTGGCGTAATAGCGCAAGACGCCCAAGGCTTCGGGCAGTTTGCCCAACATCGTGAACGCCGCCCAGTGCAGCCCCCCGCGTCGCGCCAGCCGGAACAATTGCAGCGGATAGACGAGGATCAACAGCGCCCAGGGACTTGCAAACAGGGCTCCTACAAGGATCACGAGGGGCAAGGCGGCACCCCAGATCAGCGCCCGTCGGGTTTCGCCCACCCAATGGCGTTCGGGTGGACGCCCATGCAAAGCTGCGCCTTCCGCAAAGGCATGGCCCGCCCTGACTGCACGTTGCCACCATTGCCCGAACCGCGTGATGTCCGCGTCATGCCATGTCATCTCGGCATCCAGCCGCCAAACCTGCCAACCTCCCAGCCGCAAACGAACGCATAACTCAGGTTCTTCCCCGGCGATCAGCGTATCCCGGTAGCCGCCGACCGCTTGCACTGCTGACAGCCGCATCAGCGCGTCCCCCCCGCAGGCTTTGGCCTGCCCGACCGGCGTGTCCCATTCAGCGTCGATCAAGTGGTTGTAGACCGACGCATCGGGGAAACGTTCGCGCCGCCGCCCACAGGCCACGGCGGCCTTGGGTGTATCGCGCAAGAAAGCTGCCGCCGTTTCGATCCAGCCAGCGCGCAGAACACAATCACCATCCAGAAACTGCACGAATTCAACACCTTCGGAGAGCGCCTTCATCCCCGCATTACGGGCCCTTGCAGCGGTGAAGCCCTGGCTCAAATCCAGCGGCACCACCATCGCGCCCGCCTGTTTTGCCGCTACGACCGACCCATCTGTCGACCCCGAATCCACATAGATGATCTCACCTACCTGGCATTGCAACGCCTCCAGACAGGCCACCAGCCGCGCCCCTTCGTTGCGCCCGATGACGACAGCCGCGATGCTCATGCTCGCTCCTGCGCGAGATAATCGCTGTAGCGGTCGGAGCCGAGGATGAAACCGGTACGTTTGAGCAACTCCACCCGGTTCCAGCGCCGCGCATCCAGTGAAAAGAGAGACACATCCGGCCGCTGGGACAGAACCGCCGCGCGTGCCGCGTCCTCCCCATGTGCCAGATCGCCAGTACCCAGCGATGCAGCGTCCCGCGCCGCCGTATCGCCAGCGAATTTGTAGTGTTTGATGACGCCTGTAATCTCGGCGCAGGTGACGCCCACCGACAGATGCGGATGCGGCGCAGGCGAGACCCCCGGCCCGTTATAGATCAGCGGATGTTTCGTCAGACAGCAATTTTCGCCAAAGACCTTGCCCCGCACACCGCCAAAGTAGAACTGCACCGCAGGGTCCGGCACGATATTGCCCTTCAGCAGGGCAGCAAAGGGAATGTCCGGGCTGTGATAGGCATATTTGCGGACGGCGCTGATATCGAAATAGGCGAAATCTTCCAACGACTGCGTGAAGGAAAAGCTGGCAACAGCGGATAATGGGGCCTTGGGAAACATCTCAAGCATCTGAGCAACCAGCGCGGTCGCCCCCTGTCCTTCAAGATATCGGATCAGTCCCGGCAGACCGATCTCACGACGGCCTTCGAAATCGAACACCTCGTCCATATCGACGTAGAGACACCAACGATTACGTCCGTAGGTTTGCGCGGGGTACTGCCGGATCAGATCCTCGTATCCGGCCAGCGGCAAAGCGCAGTGGTCTAGGATCGTATCGGGTTCGGCCATCACCCGCGCCTGAGTATCATCGGTTGATCCATTGTCGATAAAGGCGAAATGCGTGACACCCATGGCGCGATAATGAGCCAGAAACGCGTCCATATAGTAGCTTCCGTTGCGCACCAGCACGATGGCAAGAATGGCATCTTGGGGCAGTGTATCGCCGACCGGCCCATGTACATGCCGCAGCGCTTTCGTAAAGCGCGCCCGCCTGCGGCGTTCAACACCACGTTGCCACAAACGGCGCAGGATATGGACGGGACTTTTCATGGAGTTGCGATATGCCAGATCGGCGGGCCGGTCCACCGTTGCGCCTTTTATGATCTGCGGATTGCTGCGCGGCGGGGCAGTTTGGCAACCTTTTGCCAGAGTCGCCCTCATGCGCAGATCAGGCCGGTTGCGCTGGTGCGACTCTCCCCTCCGTGGGCGGAACGACGGCATTGGCGGCGTCACGCAGTTCCGGCGAATAAAGCGTCTGGGTGGCGCGGCCTGCGTGCTTTGACGCGTAAAGCGCCACATCCGCATCCGACAAAAGCTCGTCCATACGCGGGCTTTGGCCGGGTTGGATCCAGACCGTGCCAATGCTGGCGGAAATTTTGCAATCGGACCCTTCAAATGAAATCGGCTCTTCCAGCCGTTCGATGATCCGCTGCCCCACCTTGCGCAAAATATCGTCGGACCTGACATTGGGCAACACGACGGTAAATTCATCCCCCCCGACCCGCGCCACGAGGTCATGGGAACGGGTTTGCTCGATCATTATGCGAGCGGCGTGTTGCAGCACATAATCACCCGCCGCATGGCCCAATGTGTCGTTCACGGTTTTAAAGTAATCCAAATCGATCTGCATCACTGCAAAGGAATCCCTGTCTCTGAGAAGGCGGTTAAGCACCGTATCCAGTGCCCGGCGGTTCTTGAGCCCCGTCAGCGTGTCGGTGAACGCCTGTTCTTCTGCAGCGATCTTCGCGCCTTGCAAGCGGCAGTTCAACCGGTAGGACGCCTCCATCGCGGCTGTCTTTGCCTCTACAAGATAAAGCATTTCGATGGCCAGATCAGTGGCGGCGAAATCCGCATTGGTCAGCGCGAAATCACGCACGGCATCGAGGATCGAGATGCCAAAGCTGAGGTTCACCAAAAGTGTGCCATCTTCGGCCCCCGTGGGCACCAGGATGCCTTTAAGTGTGGTAAAAGGGGCCTCTCGCAGCTTGAGACGCAACTGGTTTTGGGGAACCCCCTGTAGGTCCGTGATCGAAGAGAGTTTGCGTGGGCGTTTTACCTCAAAAATTTCCAAAAACCGTCGGCCCACAAGCGTACCCTTGGGTCCGATCTTTTCCAATGTTGGCCCGGCGTGCGTAATGTGGCCCGTCCGGCTCAGGGTCAGATGCATTGGGCAAAGCGCATCCAATGCAGCGGTATTTGCGATCACTGTCATCCGACACACGCCCCCAGCTCAAAGCTGCGCCCTTCGGCGAAATCATTCTCGATCAGTGTGATCGAAAGAGTTTCGACCCCGCTGGCCGCGCCGGTGTGATCCAGCAAAGCAAGCGCGCCGTAGTCGTCTGCCATTGCCCGCAAGACACCCATCATGACATAGCCATAGCCCGTCACCTGCGCTTCACAGAGCAGGCTGAAATGCCCTTCGCCATGTACCCTGAGTTCCAGCTTCGGTAATCGCAGATCGGACAGCGCCATGCGCACACGGTCGTCCAGATCATCGAGGGAATGCAGGAAATCGACAAAATCGACCCCGCCAAACCGCAGCAAACGGCGCACAGCTTCAAACCCCGGATGGCACACCAGAAAGGAACCGAGATCTTCCATCAGGTCCGCGCGTGGCCGGCGCAGAACCTCGGCGGCAGCGTCCAGGAGAGTTGGCGTGTAGGTCCTTTCATAGCGCAGCATGCCCTCGAACTCGGTAAAGTCCAGCCCGGCAGCACGGGTGACAGCCTCCCATTGGGCCACGCCATAGGTATGACTGACGAACAGCTGTATGCTTCGATTGACTAGCCCATGCATGGCCGCCCACTCCTTTTATTCCCCGCTGTCCTTATCGGGAAAACGCATTAAAAAATCACCAATGCATTGAGTTTTAGGTATTTTCAGGAAGCCGAAGGGTACTGCCCGGGCAATTGTCATATCTCATTCGCGGTCAGACACTGCTCGTTTCGAACACGCGCCCGGCAGCCATGCAGGACGGGGTCAAGCGTCAGAAATCTGTCGGGGCGCCGCCTTCGGATTTGCGCCGCGCCACGAAATCGGCCAGTTCCTCGCGGATGCCCTCATCTATCGCTGGCGGCTCGAAACTGCTGACGATTTCTTTGAACATGTGATGTGCACGTTCAGCTGTCCAGATGCCGCCCGCGACTTCCCATCCCTCGTAGTTGCGCCAATCAGACAGGAAAGGCTGGTAAAATGCGGTGGTATAGCGGTCCTGCGTGTGTTGGATGCCGAAAAAGTGACCCTGATTGCCCACCGATTTAATCGCATCCAGTGCAATTTCGTCCGGTCCGGTCGCGCAGATTTCGGGCTGCATATAGCGCTGAATTTGCTGCAATATTTCGCAATCCATAATGAACTTTTCCGGGCTCGCGATCAGCCCGCCCTCCAGCCAGCCCGCCGCGTGATAGACCATGTTAGAGCCCGATTGCACGGCGGCCCAAAGCGAGTTGGACGTTTCCCACATTGCCTGTCCGTCAGGGACATTGGCCGCACACACGCCCGAGGACCGCAGCGGCAGATTGTAAAAGCGCGCCATCTGGCCCGTCATCTGGGTCGCGCGCATATATTCGGGTGTACCAAAGGCAGGTGCGCCCGACTTCATGTCCACATTGGAGGTGAATGTGCCGATTGCCACCGGACAACCCGGCCGGATGATCTGCGCCAGCACCACAGCGCACAGCGCCTCGGCCAATGATTGCGCCACGGCCCCCGACATGGTCACCGGTGCCATCGCGCCAGCTAACGTAAACGGCGTCACCACCAGCCCCTGCCCGCGCCGCGCCATGCGCATCCAGCCGTCCATCATCGGGAAGTCATGTTTCAGCGGTGAGGTCGAATTGATGTTGGTATACATATGCGGTGTGGCGTCGAATTCTTCTTGGGTCAGCCCACCCGCGATGCGCACCATTTCCATCACGTCCTCGACCCGTTCGGCACCCAGCGAATAGGCATGCATTACTTTGTCGGTCAGGGTCAGCTTGTCATAGATCACATCCAGATGCCGGACCGAGGCGTGAATATCACAAGGCTCCACCGGATAGCCGCCTGCAAAATGGATACAATTAAAGTACTGTGTCAGCATCAACAGGTCGCGGCATTGCGCCCGTGTGCCTGCCACCTTTTTGCCGATGGACATGTCCCAATAGTTCGGTGGCGAAGACACGTTGCCGAACAACATATTTTTGCCGCCAACCGTAATCTTGCGATCCGGATTGCGCGGCGTCAGCGTAAATTCGGACGGGGCCTTGCCGATCCATTCCATGACAAAGTCGCGGCCCATGCGCACGTTCTCACCGTTCACGGTGCAGCCCGCTTTGCGCAGGATCTCCAGCGCTTCCGGGTTCAGAAATTCGATCCCGATCTCTTCAAGAATACGCATTGCGCCATCGTGGATGGCCTCAACCCCTTCGGGACCCAACGGCTCTACGGGGCGGTCGATGTTCACCGGGGGATTCCACGGCATTTGCTCGATCACCGCAGTGCCGCGCCGGGTCTTGGCACCCGCCCGTCCGCCGCCGCGCGTTCTGCGTATGGGGGCTGGCTCTGTCATCTTGCTATCCTTCCGATGTTGTCCTCAGAAGGCCTCAAGCGCAGGCCACCGGCCTTTCCGTTGGCGACAGCTTTTGTCGTTTTTACCCTGTCCGCGTGTCGAGCCATGCTGGCAGGTGACCGATATCCGGCAGAACCGTATCGGCGAAAGGGGCAAGGTCGCTGTGTTGTGCCAGCCCGGTCAGCACCGCGACGGATGTCATGCCGGCGGCCGCCCCTGCCCGCAGATCATGGGTGCTATCGCCAACCATCACACAGGACGCAGGATCAAGCCCTTGGGCTTCGGCAAAAGCCAAAAGCTGTCCGGGCTGTGGCTTGCCACCAAACCCCGAATCGTAACCGGCGATGAAGTCGAAAAGAGCTGACACACCGGCCTGGTCCAGATGCGCCTGCGCAGGCTTTTCCGCATCATTCGTTGCCACACCCAGTGCGAGACCGCGACGGCGCAGTTCGTCCAGCAAGGGCACCAGAGGAACAACTGTCTGTTGCGGGGCCTTTTCTGCTTCCTCGTTCAATAGCTGCGTCAAACTTGCGGGGCTCATGTGCGGGAACTGCCCGTGAAGCGCTTGCGTCACCTCGTCCGGCGTGCCCGCGATCACCACGCTGGTGGGGGCAAAGACGCTTTTCTCAAAATCGAACGCGATGGCTCTGCCCGCCACCGTCGCACGCTGCACATCACCGTCGCACAACCGCAGCAAACAGGCATGCGCCCAGGCACCCCATGTCCGTTTGAAGTCGAAAAGAGTCCCATCCTTATCGAAAATGATGCCTTTGATTCCGTTCATGTCCAATTCACCTGCTCGCCCCCTGGCAAGGCCGCACGGGCCTGCATGATCCGGTCGTAAGGGATTGTTTCATCGTCACAAAAACCGATCACCCAAGCGTCGTCCATCATCAGAAAATCAAGCACAGCACCCAGAAATACCGGATCGGTCGCACGGGCGCGCACCTCGGCTTCCGAGGCCCCCGTGCTGCCCAGAAAGACCGGCAAAAGATCATCATTGGCCGCCAGCCAGGCCAATGCCTGAAGCGCCAGCGTTTCGGCGGAATCCCGCGATATGGTCATGTAGTTGGTCCGTTTGTCTGAATCTGGAAACGCTTTATTAACCAATACCGACAAATATCTACGTATGAAATATGATTATCGGACATGCGCGGAAGGGTAAGGAATGCAGGGTAAGATCCTTATCGTCGATCCAATCGCGACAAATCGAATTGTGCTGAAGGTCAAGTTAAAAAAGGCCTTCTATGATGTCGAATATGCTGCCGACATGCAGGGCGCGATCACGGCTGCACGGGCCGATCTACCCGATCTTGTGATCTGTGCGCTCGCGCTGCCTGATGGCGGTGCCGCTGATCTGTGCCGTCACCTCGCGCAAAATCCGCTGACCGCGCATATTCCGATCATCGCCATCGGATGTCAGACAAATGCAGATGCCCGCCTCGCCACGCTTGAGGCAGGCGTTCACGAGGTGTTGCGCCAACCCGTGAATGAAACACTACTGCTCGGCCGGGTGCGCAGTCTGATCCGCGCGCACAACGCGGCTGCAGAATGGCAGATGCGCGAAGACACCTGCCGCGCGATGGGCCTTGCCGAACCCGAAACCGCGTTTGACGGGCAAGGTCATTGTGTGCTGGTCAGTCCCGACCGAAGTCTGATCCAGAAATATGCCGCGCAATTGCGTCCGGTACTGCGCACAAAGCTCACGCAATCCAGTGGTGCCGCGGTGATGGAGCAGATGACCGTGGACGCCATGCCCGACGTGGTGGTTGTGATCCTGCCGGAAGACAGCAGCGCCGCCCTGGACGAACTCCGACTGATCTCGGCACTGCGTGCGAATGCGCAGGCGCGTCACACCGGTATCATCGTCTTGCAAACCAAACATGATCCAGCACTGGGCGCAAACGCGCTTGATCTTGGCGCGGATGATTTGATGACTCATGGGTTTGATCCGGCAGAACTCGCCTTGCGGGTGCGCGCCGTTATGCGCCGCAAGCAGATGGGCGAACAGTTGCGTGCCACGGTACGAACCGGTTTGCAGGCTGCGGTCTTTGATCCGCTCACGGGGCTTTATAACCGCCGCTACGCCATGCCTCACCTTGAACGTATCGCGGAACACGCTTGTGCCACCGGGCGCAGTTTTGCGGTGATGGCCGCCGATCTGGATCACTTCAAGCAGATCAACGACATATATGGCCACGCCTCCGGCGATGCGGTTTTGACAGAGGTGGCGCGCCGCTTGCGTCGGGCAGTGCGCAACACCGATATGGTTGCCCGCACCGGAGGCGAGGAATTCATGATTATCATGCCCGGCACGGCCCTGCCCGAAGCACAGCGTGCCGCCTTGCGTATTTGCAGCGACATCTCCGCCAGCCCCTTTAACGTGCCAGGCAGTCGGACGCCGGTGAATGTGACCATTAGCATCGGTATGGCAATCGGGGGTGCCGCCAGCACCGCGCCCGAGGAATCCGACGGGAGCGGACGTGCGCTGCTTGATGAAGCTGATCGCGCCCTTTACACGGCCAAAGGCCGCGGGCGTAATCAGGTCAAACTGGGCCGCCCCGCCGCCTGAACGGAAATGGAGCACGACCAATCAGGCCGCGCATTTTTTCTCTTCGGGTGGTTCACAACGTGACAGAAAAACACTCCTATGCGAAACTCGGACCACCTTTCAACTGCGCCAAGCTCGCCACGGGCCGGCTGTCGCCCACAATTATCAACCAAGGGTTGCTCGGCGACGGTTCCTTGGCTAGACCCTCGGCATGATCAGTGACCGCCCCACCATCGGCATCCTTCTAATGCTTGGCTTTTGCATCGTCGCCCCCATGGGCGATGCTGTTGCAAAACTATTGGGCAGTGTCGTTCCAATCGGTCAAGTGGTTCTGGTCCGCTTTGCGGTACAGGCAGTTCTTCTCGTACCGCTCGTGTGGTTCGGCGGACGCATGTGGCGGATGTCGGGACGGGTGATGTGGCTGACCCTTTTGCGCACCATCCTCCATATCATCGGTATCGCCGCCATGTTTTTGGCGCTTAGCTATCTGCCGCTTGCAGATGCGGTGGCGATTGTCTTTGTCATGCCGTTCTTCATGCTGATCCTTGGCAAATATGTCCTGAACGAAGAGGTCGGAACACGCAGATTGGCGGCCTGCGTTGTCGGTTTTATCGGCACATTGCTTGTGATCCAGCCCAGCTTTGTCAGCGTCGGGTGGCCCGCGCTACTGCCCGTTTTTGTCGCCGCGAATTTTTCCGTGTTTATGCTGGTCACCCGCCAGATCGCCAAACAGACCGATCCCATCGGTTTGCAAGCAGTCAGCGGCGTTATGGCTGTGCTGATCATTCTGCCGCTGTTGGCGTTGGGCAGCTTTTGGAACGTCTCGGCGTTCACCGTGGTCAGCCCTTCGTCTGGCCAATGGGCTTTGCTGATGGGTCTTGGCGCTCTGGGCACCGTGGCGCATCTGCTCATGACATGGTCGCTGCGCTTTGCCCCATCGGCCACCCTCGCCCCAATGCAATATCTGGAAATACCCTTTGCAACTGTTCTGGGTTTGGTAATTTTTGACGACTTACCGAACCCGCTTGCGGGTCTTGGTATCGCGATTACCATCGCTGCCGGCCTTTACATCATCTTGCGCGAACGGGCCACCGCGCGGCTTCTGGCCGCGAAACTGCCGCAACCAGCTCCGGCATAATCGCACGCGGCAGGATCAGCAGCATCGCAGGTGCATTCATCTGCAATCGCACTGGCCCCACTGCCCGGTTTGAAGTGCCGATCCGCTGACCGGGTGCAAAGTGCAGATCATCAATTGGCCATTCAAGTCCTTCAGATTGGCCTGTCACCGTCCCCAGCGGAAATAGAGAAACCGCGTCCCCTGGACGCGTTGGTACTGTGATATCCGGCGGTGCCAGACAGATCACCTCCTCCGCCCCGATCAGAATACAGGGTCGGTCTGGATACCGCATAAGTATATGCATCGCAGCCAGCTCATGGTCGATCCGCCCCCCCAGAAACCCAACGCCCAAAATCAAAGGGGCCGCAATCCGTGTCAGCGCCTTTTCGAAATCCGTGCTTTCCTGTTCGGTCACGCGGTACCGCCGCGCATCCGGTATTTGACCCAGTGCATCTTCTGTGATCGAATCAAAGTCACCAATGACTGCCGCAGGCTCCACCTTTGCTGCCAAAGCCAGCCCCGCGCCCCCGTCCGCTGCCACGCAAAGCGGCGCAAGCGTTAACGCTTTGTGCAGGTCGTTCGGCGTAGCCTGTCCTCCACCAACCAGCGTGACAGGGTCCGAGCTATGAACAATAGGTTCAAACATCGACAATTACCGTCCTTTTTGGAAACCGACCACATTCTGGCCACAAAATGATACGTTGGTTGGCACAGTTTCGGGCCGCTTTAGTCTTGGACATCGTGGTAAACGGTATCTTGCAAAACCGCAGAGGACGAGCATCCGATGATGAATAATAATAAAATTCTTACGGTCTCCTACGGCACCTTTTCGTGCACGCTGGAAGGATTCGACGATTCCTTCGGCACGATGAAAGCAATTGCGGAGTATTTCCGGGATCTGGCTGCCGACGACCGTTATTTTGGCGCAGAGCCACCGCAACCGGATGCAGAAATGTTGGCCCGAATCGCGCAGAAGGAGGTCTCCCGCAGGGTCGAGGCCCGGCAGCAGGACGGCAAGATCGTTCTCAGCGCCTTGGCGGATCACAGTAAAACGGCGATTGAGACCGAAACGCCCGTGCAAGCCGCCACTGCTGAGGTGGAGACACCAGAAGTGGCTCCGGAGACGACTACAGAGGAAAAAAGCGTTGTAGCGGAAGCGCCAGTCGAAGAGCAGCCAGTCGCACAAGCGCCGTCTGTTGCGGTAGCTGAGCCAGAGACCCTCTCGATCGAGACTGCACCCTTGGACTTCGAGACGTTAACACAGCTGGCCGAGGGTCCTGAAATCACTGTCAGCGAAGTGCCATCTGCCGATCCAGTCGAGATACCAGCAGAAGCCGCCGCTGTAGAGATTTCTGCGGTAGAAGCTGATGACGAAGACCTTGCACAGTCTCCCGAGGCAGAAGATGCGGCAATCGCATCCGTCGAGACTGCCGATGACGATGAGAAGGATATTGTACCCGGCCAGCCTGATGCCGATGTCGAAGCCTTCTTTGCTGACAGCCCGCAAGCTGCGGAAGCCGAGGAAGAGAACCTCGTCGAAGCTTCAGACAATGCGCCTATGATCTCCGCTCAGACACCGGCAATCGACAGCATTGCAGCCAAGCTGCAGCGCATTCGTGCGGTTGTTGCCCAGCAGGAGGCCGCTGAGGAAGACGAAGATTATCTTGAAGATGAGCATGCTGCCGCCTCCGCGCCAAGCGCGGCTCCGGAAGCGGGCAACGATGTAATCGCGCAGGCCCGTGCCGACATTGAAGAGGCTTTGGACACCGACGACGAAACCGAAGTTGATGCTGAAACGACCGCTCAGGCGTTGAAAGAAAACGCTGAGGCCGCGACCGAGACTGCCGATCCGCAGGACGACGATGACATCAATGGTATCCTGAGCCGGTTGGAAAGCGAGCACGAAGAGGCACCTGCGCAAGACCAGCCTGCGCCCCGTGACGTCGCCCGTCAGGATCCAGCCGAAACACTCGTTGCGTCAGACGCCGGTGATGTCGAGGAAGACACGTCGGTTGAGGACAGCGTGAGCAATCTGTTCGATGAGGCTGAAGAAAGCCTCGACCAACCCGCCGAAGCAGAGGCTGAAGCGGAAGCCACCGCTGAGGCCCGGACATCGCTGAGAAAAACTCCACATGCCGCACCCGCGCCTGAGACCCGGGTTGAGGAAAAACCGGCTCAGCCTGCCGCAAAGCGCACAACCCGTGTAATCAAAGTCAAACGCGCCGATCTGGAAGCCGCCATCGAAAAAGGCGATCTTGAAGAATATGGTGACGACGAAGCGCTTGATACAGTTCAGTCTGCAGAGCCTACTCCTGAGCCTGCGAAGAAGCGCGAAAACCCGGGCCTGCGCGATCTGGATGATCTGGCACCGGCACGCGGCCGGACCAAGACCGCGCTTTCCGCAGAAGACGAAGCAGAGCTGGCGCGCGAGCTGGCCGCCCTGGAAGACGATATTTCGACCGAAAGTGGCAAGGCTGACGATGATCGCGCGTCTGATCATTCCGAGGCCGATCTTGTGAATGCGTTGGAGGACGAGGTTCAGGACGACGCCGCTGGTCTTGAGGTCGAAGACGAAGCGCCCGTGTCTCCCCGTCGCCCGCTTTCATCCACTGCACGCCGCGCCCTTCCTTCCATTGACGAAGACGGCGAAGCGGACATGAACCGTATTCTGGCCGAAACCGACCAGCAAATGGACGAGCCGGAAAGCGCCACCCGCCGCGATGCCTTTGCACATCTGCGGGCCGCCGTTGCAGCCAAGAAAGCCGATGTCGCCGCAGGTGCGCCCGAGACCAGCGAAGAAACCAACGACCAGTACCGCAGCGATTTGGCCGAGGTCGTACGCCCGCGCCGTCCCGTCAGCACATCATCCCGCACTGAGCGGCCCGCCGACGCACGGCCCGCGCCCCTGAAACTGGTGGCCGAACAGCGGATTGATGTTGCGAAGCCCCGCACCGAAGGCCCTGTTCGCCCGCGGCGGGTGGCCGCCACAGCTGAGGTGGAAAGCGATGTGCCAGAGGGTGAAAGCTTTACCGACTTTGCTGCCGATATGGGTGCCACAACTCTGCCACAGCTTCTTGAAGCGGCTGCTGCCTACATGTCCTTTGTCGAAGGTCGCGAGCAGTTTTCCCGCCCGCAACTTATGTCAAAGGTCCGTCAGGCAAATGGAGACGAAGGGTTCAGCCGCGAAGATGGTCTGCGTTCATTCGGCCAGCTTTTACGTACCGGCAAGATTGAAAAGATCAAAGCAGGCCGGTTCACTGTTTCTGATGAAATCGGATACCGCCCGGACCAACGCGCCGCAGGCTGATCCCATCCGTTTTAGTAACCAGTACCAAGGGCGGCATCACAAGATGTCGCCCATTTTTTCTTTGGTGGTCAATTATCAGGCAAGGCAAAGCACCCCGTAGGGTGCGTTACTTATCCGCGTCAGGGTCCGCCTGTCCAACGCCCTTGAAAACCGATTTGAACGGCAGAACCCACAGAACGCCCAGAGCAACATAGATGAACAGCTCAAGCAGTATCGACGGACGCTCGAACAGGTCGATGACATTCACTGCGACCACAACATAAAGCGGCATTGCGACCAATAGGATTACCAATGACCAGCGTCTGCGGGCTTTGTAACTCAGCGCCATCGGGGTCTCCTTGTTCAGTCCGCGAAAGGGTCCGTCACCAAGATGGTGTCCTCGCGCTCGGGTGAGGTGGAAAGTAGGGCCACAGGGCAATCAATCAACTCTTCCACGCGACGGACATATTTAATGGCTTCGGCAGGCAGGTCCGCCCAGGATCGCGCCCCTTCGGTAGATTGCGACCAACCGGGCATTTCCTCGTAAATCGGGGTACACCGCGCCTGCTGATCAGCGGCGGTGGGCAGGTAGTCTAGCTTGTTGCCGTCCAGCTCGTAGCCTGTGCAGATCTTGAGCGTCTCGAATCCGTCCAGCACGTCGAGCTTGGTCAATGCAATGCCGTTGACGCCCGATGTTGCGCAGGTTTGGCGCACCAGCACAGCATCAAACCAGCCACACCGCCGCTTGCGGCCCGTGTTGGTGCCAAACTCGTGACCGCGCTCGCCCAGCCGCTGGCCATCTGCATCATGCAGCTCCGCCGGAAACGGTCCCTCGCCGACCCGCGTGGTATAGGCCTTAACGATGCCCAGAACGAAATCAATAGCGCCCGGCCCCATTCCGGTGCCTGTCGCCGCCTGCCCTGCAATCACATTGGAAGACGTCACAAAGGGATAGGTGCCAAAGTCGATGTCCAAAAGCGCGCCCTGTGCGCCTTCGAACAAAATACGTTTGCCCGCTTTGCGCTTTTCATTCAGCACCTTCCAGACAGGTGCGGCATATTCCAGAATTGCCGGTGCAATCTCGCGCAGCTGTGCGATCAGTGCGTCACGGTCAACTTCCGGCAGGCCCAGCCCGCGGCGCAACGCGTCGTGGTGCACCAAGGCACGGTCCACCCGCAGTTCCAGCGTTTTATCATCGGCCAGATCAGCGACCCTGATCGAGCGCCGACCGACTTTATCCTCATAGGCCGGCCCAATGCCGCGCCCCGTGGTTCCGATCTTGGCCACGGCTGTCTGGCTCTCGCGGGCGCGGTCCAGCTCGCCGTGAATGGGCAGGATCAGCGGCGTGTTTTCGGCAATCATCAAGGTGCTCGCGTCAACGGTCACCCCCTGCTTGCGAATGCCTTCGATCTCTTTCAGCAGATGCCACGGGTCCAGCACAACACCGTTGCCAATAACGGACAACTTGCCACCGCGCACGATGCCCGAAGGCAATGCGGCCAGTTTGAAAACCTCGCCATCAATGACCAGTGTATGGCCCGCGTTATGCCCGCCCTGAAACCGCGCGATCACATCGGCACGTTCCGAGAGCCAATCCACGATCTTGCCTTTTCCCTCGTCGCCCCACTGGGCACCGACAACAACGACATTGGCCATGATAATCTTTCCTTTGCAAAGGTCCGCGCCCCTCTTAGCCGCCACAGACCCGTCGTTAAACTGGAAAACGCGGGCCAGCGTGAATTTTGGCGAGAAATCTGGACTGCACAGGCCGTGCGACCGGCTGGGAATGGACTTTTGTGTCCATGCGGGCGATATCGGCCGAAACTCGAACGGAGATCGCGATGACAGGTTTTGTATCCCGCTGGGCCTTTGCCTTTATTCTTCTGGCCGCGACCTTCAATCCGACTGAATACAACTACGTGAACTGGGTGATGGACTATGGTCAGGCCAATCTGTCGATTGCGGTCCTGACCGGGTTGGTGCTGTGCATCGGCTATATCATTTATCTCCGCGCCACGTTGCGCTCCATTGGCGCTTTCGGGATGTTACTGGTGCTGGCGCTGGTGGGTGCCACACTTTGGGTGCTTTATGATCTGCGTGTGCTGCGGCTGGACAATGCCAGCTTCAACCTCTGGCTTGCACTAGGCGCACTCAGTTTCGTGCTCGGCGTTGGCCTCAGCTGGAGCCACGTGCGCCGCGCGCTGTCAGGACAGGCCGATATGGATGATGTTGACGAATAAACGCGGTCAGGCGTCTGCCAACGTAACGGGAGCGCCATGCGGGGTCGCCCGATAGGCGGCTTCCCAAGCCGCACGCAGCGCCGCCACATCGCCCGGTGCCGCAAGCTCACGCTCTGCTAAAAACCCTTCCAGTGTCTCAAGCCAAGCCGCGAAATAATCGGCGCCGCCGTTCAGTTCTTTGGCCAACCCGTGCCGCTTCAGCGTGGCTCCGAAACGCTCTGCCCAATCCGACCATTCGAAATGCCCCGCCTCGTTCAAATGCACCGTCAGTGCAAAAACCTGCGCATGCCACGGTTCTTCAAAGGCATGTTCCTGGACCGTAGGCGCGTCTTTCACGATGCCGCCTTGAGATAGCTTTGCCACATGTCGACAATAACCTCGTCGCGGGGGTGTTCGGGATGCGCCCAAAGCTCTGATGCTGCAAAAGCGACGGCATAGAGCGGCTCCGGCGCTTCGCCTGTGCCATGGGCATGGCTGTCGGGCAGAATATGACTGCCGTGCAGACGCAGCACACGTCCCCGCGCTCCTGCCGCATACCCCGGCAAGCGCGTATGCCCACCGCTGATCTTGGTATTTTCAGCAAACTGCTTCGCTACAACGGTATCACCAGGCGCAAAGCTCGGCGCGATGTTCGAGGGCCGCTCCGCTGGACCGCCCTTTGCCAGTACATCAGCAACTTGATTTGCCCGCAAGACCCGCTCGGCCAGCGGGCTAAGCGCGGGTGCGGCCTTTCCGGCGAGTTCTTCGCGGGTCACGATGCCCGCCTCGACCAACAAGGTGGCAAGACCGCCCATCCATTTCTCGTAATAGGAAAAACGCGCGTAATCGGTCGGCTTCAGCCGTTCCCGCGCGTGTCGCGAGCTGTCGATGTTCCATTGGCCCAGTCCACCTGCGGCCAGCGTCAACGCCAGCGCACGCGGATGCCAGTCGGCGTGAAAGATCACGTCCTCGGCCTCGGGCACCACAGCCCCGTCGCCAAAGCGGCCCCCCATATCATGCAGGCGGCTCATGGTGTGCCTGCCAGCGCGGTGCCGATCATGCTGTCGCGGCTGATCAGATCCATCAAGGCGTCTTCATTCATGCCTTCGGTCCCGTCAGGCCGCTGCGGGATCACCAGATAGCGAATCTCGGCCGTGCTGTCCCAAACCCGAACCGCTGTCTCATCCGGCAAGACCACCCCGAAATCAGCCAGCACTTTGCGCGGTTCACGCACGGCACGGGCGCGGTAGGCATCCGATTTATACCAGCCCGGCGGTATCCCCAGCAAAGGCCACGGATAACAACTACACAACGTACAGACGACTATATTATGCACCTCGGGCCTGTTCTCCACGGCCACCATATGTTCGCCCTGCCGTCCGTAAAATCCCATCTCGGATACCACAGCCGTTGCGTCGGCCATCAAGGCGGCATGAAAATCCGGATCAGACCACGCGCGGGCAACCACGCGCGCGCCGTTACGCGGTCCGATCTTGTTTTCATAGGTGTCGATAATCTCGTCCAGGGCGGCGGGATCAATCAAACCCTTACGGGTGAGCAAGGTTTCCAGTGCCTTGACCCGCAAGGCGGGATCGGAGGGCAACAGGGCGTGCGGGTCATCGTGACTGTGATCATGTGGCATGAACGGCAGACTGCCCCAGCCCATTGCCCATGTCCATGCCCGCCTTGCGCAAACCCTTCAAAAGACATCAAACTTTGAGTGCGATTTTTGGTCAATTTTGTGCTATGATCATCTCCATAAGGCGAGTCTGATCCACCTCAATTCCAGGGAAAACCTCTTAAACATGGCGTGGTAGAGTACCGCTTTAGAAAAGACCGCCGTCATTAACGGCGGTCTTTGTTTGCATGATGCCGCTTTGACCCACCGCAACGCGCCATTCCTCCTTGCCCCGCCTGACAAAGATGCCTAGATAACCGCAAACAAATTCGAAAGCGGTTCCTTATGGAAAATGTCGTCCTGATCATCCACCTCCTGTTGGCTCTTGGCCTGATCGCCGTCGTACTGATGCAGCGGTCCGAAGGTGGCGGGCTTGGTATGGGCGGCGGCGGTGGCGGCGCTGTTTCGGGCCGGTCCGCGGCGACGGCGCTGGGCAAACTGACGTGGCTCTTGGGTATCGCATTCATCGTCACGTCGATCACGCTCACCGTGCTGGTCGCGCAAAAATCTGCAGGTTCTTCGGTGATTGACCGTTTGGGCGTGACGCCGCCCGCAGCATCGCAAACTGATGACAGCCTGCCTGCTGGCGACAGCCTGCTGCCACCAACCGCTGATGACAACGCGCCATTGGTGCCTTTGGCCGATTAACGAAACAACACAATACTTTGGGAAGGCCGCCTGAATTGCAACTGTATGTTGCGAGGTGGCCTTGCCTTGGGGTCTCGAATCCTGCTATCCTTAAATCCCGTGGTGGTGCGGTTTTCGACCAGCGCCCGCAGCGGAGATTCCGCAAAACTTAAGAATGACACGGGGGTCTTCGGGCACATGGCGCGATATATTTTCATCACCGGCGGTGTGGTTTCCTCTTTGGGCAAGGGGCTGGCCTCAGCTGCTCTCGGAGCGCTGTTACAGGCGCGGGGATTTTCCGTGCGGCTGCGCAAGCTTGACCCCTATCTGAACGTAGACCCCGGCACGATGAGCCCGTTTGAACATGGCGAGGTTTTCGTGACCGATGATGGTGCCGAGACCGATCTCGACCTTGGCCATTACGAACGGTTTACCGGAGTGCCGGCCCGCATGACCGATTCCGTGTCCTCTGGTCGCATCTACTCCACCGTGTTGGAAAAAGAGCGGCGCGGCGACTATCTGGGAAAGACCATTCAAGTGGTGCCCCATGTCACCAACGAGATCAAAGATTTCCTGAAAGTCGGCGACGATGAGGTCGACTTCATGCTCTGCGAGATCGGCGGCACGGTGGGCGACATCGAAGGCCTCCCCTTCTTTGAAGCCATTCGCCAGTTCAGTCACGATAAACCGCGTGGCCAGTGCATCTTTATGCATCTCACGCTGCTGCCATACCTTGCCGCAAGCGGTGAGCTGAAAACCAAGCCGACACAGCATTCGGTCAAGGAATTGCAAAGCATCGGCATCGCGCCGGACATTCTGGTCTGCCGCTCCGAACATCCGATCCCCGAAAAGGAACGCGAGAAAATTGCGCTGTTCTGCAACGTGCGCAAGGAGCATGTGGTTGCGGCATATGATTTGAAATCCATCTACGAGGCCCCCCTCGCTTATCACGCGCAGGGTCTGGATCAGGCCGTGTTGGACGCCTTCGATATCTCCCCCGCACCGCGCCCCGATCTGTCGGTCTGGCATGACGTCTACGACCGCATCCACAACCCCGAAGGCGAAGTGCGCGTGGCGATTGTGGGCAAATACACCCAGCTTGAAGATGCCTATAAATCCATCGCAGAGGCGCTGACCCACGGCGGCATGGCCAATCGGGTCAAGGTCAAGGTCGAATGGGTCGATGCCGAGATCTTTGAAAACAGCGCCGATGTGGCCCCCCATCTTGAGGGGTTCCACGCGATCCTCGTGCCCGGCGGTTTCGGCGAACGGGGCACCGAGGGCAAGATCAAGGCTGCGCAATATGCCCGCGAAAACAAGGTGCCTTATCTGGGCATCTGTCTCGGCATGCAAATGGCGGTCATCGAAGCGGCACGCAATGTGGCCGGTGTGACCACGGCAGGGTCCGAGGAATTTGACCATGAAGCAGGGAAAAAGCGTTTTGAGCCTGTGGTGTATCACCTGAAAGAATGGGTTCAGGGCAATCACAAGGTCGAGCGCAAGGTGGGCGATGACAAGGGCGGCACCATGCGTCTGGGTGCCTATGACGCGACGCTCACTGCAGGTTCCCGCGTGGCCGAAGCCTATGGCACCACGGTGATTGATGAACGACACCGCCATCGCTACGAGGTTGATATTGCGTATAAAGATCAACTTGAGGACGCGGGCCTGTGTTTTTCGGGCATGTCACCCGATGGCAAGCTGCCCGAGATTGTTGAATGGTCCGACCACCCGTGGTTCATTGGCGTGCAGTTTCACCCCGAGCTGAAATCCAAACCCTTTGCGCCGCATCCTCTGTTCAAGGATTTCATACGCGCCGCCAAGGATATGTCGCGGCTGGTCTAGCACCCTGAGCACCCGGTCTGGAATACCCGCATTGCGCGAATACTTACCATTGGTTAATCTTTCTGCATTTGATCCGCTCAGCAGAAAGCCATTTTCCTATGAAAGTCTTTCAATTCAGCGCCGATAGATACGCACCCGCCGCTCCGCACGACCCGAAATACGCCAAGGTTGATCAACGCCGATTGGCGCAATTTGTCGGGGCGATTGCGATCCTGCTGCCACTCATTCTGCTGGCGGCTTCGCTGATCAGCTACGTTATTCCAGCGGACTATCCCTATATCCGAACATGTTTTCGCGACTCGATAAGCCATTATTACTACGCACATTTCTGGGGTGGTCCGTTCATCGGCAGCCTTGTCTTCATCGCGACCTACCTCTTTGTCTATCAGGGCGAGGACGCAGCCGGTGCAGAGCGGCGGCTGTCGACCTTCGCAGGTTTTGCCGCCTTGGGCGTGGCGATCTTCCCGACCTCGCGCCACGGCTGCGACCAGCCCGGCTTTGCGGCCCGCGCCTTTGCGGATTTCGGCTCGTTGAATGACCCTGACAAAGTGCTGGTTCTGATCGGCCGCGACAACGTCGATCAATACTTCCAGATGATGCCGCTGGCGGAATGGATTCACTATGGTAGCGCGTTGATCCTGTTTCTCTTTCTGGCGTGGTTTGCCTTTTTCGTCTTTACCACCGTGGACAAGGATCAAATGAACGCCAATGGCTCGTTGACCGAAGAGAAAATCCTACGCAACCGGTTCTACTACGCCTGCGGTACCATCATGTTGGCCTCTATCGTGGCGCTCGTCGCCCATTTTATTGCTGTCACCTTTGGCGGGAAAAGTGGCGCCGGATGGCGCGCCGGCAACTGGACCTTCTGGTGCGAGGCCTTTGCGCTTTGGGCCTTTGGCATATCATGGATGATCAAAGGCCGGTTTTTTGAGAAGCTGAAAGACGCGGGCGAGAAACCCTCAAAATAACATAGGCCTCCTCCGCAAAAGGGGCCTTACAAGCCTCCGTCAATCCGATACACCCTGCGTATGTTATCTTACCAACACAGCTATCACGCAGGCAATCTGGCGGATGTACATAAGCACAGCCTGCTGGCGTGGATGCTTGACTATCTGACCACCAAGGACAAGCCACTCAGCTATCTGGAGACCCATGCAGGCCGTGCGCTTTATGACCTGACGGGCGCAGCTGCGCTTAAAACAGGTGAGGCTGCAAGGGGCATCGAAAAGGTTCAAGACTGGTTCGCGCCCGCCCATCCATACGCCCGCGTATTGAAAAGTGTGCGCGACAGTGACGGTCCCGCCGCCTACCCCGGCTCGCCCCTGATTGCAGCGCTGATCCTGCGCGAGACGGACAGCCTGCATCTTGCTGAATTGCACCCGCAGGAACACGCCGCCCTGTACCTTGCATTGTCTCCGTATGCGGCCAAAATCCATCTGCGCGACGGGTTCGAGATGGCCCATGCACTGACCCCGCCCATGCCGCGCCGGGGCCTGATGCTGATCGACCCCAGTTTCGAGGTAAAAGAAGACTACGACGCCATTCCCCGCCATATCGCTAAGGTCACACGCGCGTGGAACATCGGGATCATCGCACTGTGGTATCCGATTTTGACCAGCAAGGCCCATCTGCCGATGCTAAACGCGCTCAGCAGCGCCCACCCGGACGCTCTGCGGCACGAAGTGCAGTTTCCCCCCGCAAGACCCGGTCACGGGATGGTCGGATCGGGCATGTTTGTTATCAATCCGCCTTATGGTCTGGCGGATGAAGCACGAAACCTCAGCCAAAAATATCAGACCCTGTAGGAGAATACCCCCATGCCAAAAGGATACTGGATCGCGCGGATGGACGTGCATGACGCCGAAATCTATGATACCTACCGCGCGGCCAACGCCAAACCCTTTGCAGAGTTCGGGGCGAAGTTTCTGGTGCGCGGTGGCAAGCAGGATGTCCGCGAAGGCAGTTGGCGGGCCCGCACCGTGGTGATCGAATTCGCATCGCTCGCCGATGCCATCGCCTGTTATGACAGCGATGCCTACCAGAAAGCCAAAGACATCCGCTTGCCGGTGTCTAAAGGGGACATGGTGATCATTGAAGGATACGACGGCTGAAAAATATGCTAGAAAGGCGTCATGAAACTTATGGCGGCACTTTTTCTGGCATATCTACCCGCTGCGGCGCTGGCCTGTGACGCGCCGGTTTGCCTGGTTGATCCAGAAAGCCTGAACCTGCCGCAGGTTATCACCTTTGACGGCATCCGCAGCAGCGGCGGGCCCGGCCACCAAGTGAACGATGTGCTGCCACTGCCCGGCGCCACCTTTGGCGAGCGGTTCGCGGGGCAGACCCTCGAAACGCAAGGCCCGCATGATACGATCACCGGCACGGCCTTTGGTCCGTTGACAATGATGGCAGGTGCCGAGGGTCAGAACCTGTCGGTGGTGCATTTCTCCGGTCAGACGGTGCTGAACGGCTACGGGGCGGCGGGTTTTCCGAAGCGCGAGGCACAGGGCGAAGGGGCCATTGCCGTGCTCTTTGACGCGGATCAATCTGCTCTGGCCTTTGATCTACGCGGCGGAGAGGCCGGCGCGGCATTGGTTGCCTTTTACCGCCGGGATGGCGTGTTGATCGGACAGGTGCCGGTGCAGCCAACGGGCGAATTCGCGGTGGGTTTCTTGCGACAGCGTGGCATTTCGGACATCGCCGGCTTTGTTTTGACAAATACCGACCCTGAAGGCATCGCCATCGACACTTTACGCTTTGGAAAGGCACCGGATCTGAGTTAACAGGTTCTCATGTTTGAACGCCTCTTTCCCCGCCGTGCCCCGGAACCGAAACCGCTGCCACAGCCCGATGCGCAACTTGCCCTTGGGGCTTTGCTGGTCCGCGTGGCTTTTGCCGACCGCAACTACCGCGCCTCGGAAATCGGTCAGATCGACCGTATTCTGGCACGCACTTTTGACCTTGGCCCGATTGAGGCGGCGAAACTGCGGGCAACCTGCGAACTGCTGGAGCGAGACGCCCGCCATACCGAAGAATTCACTGCGATCCTGCGCGAAGAGGTCGACTATGCCCACCGCCGTGCCTTGGGCGAAGCCATGTGGTCGGTGGCACTGGCCGATGGCTACCGCCATGAAAAGGAAGAAATTCAATTGCTTGCGATTGAAACCGCGCTTGGCCTGACCGACACCGACATCGAAGAACTGCGTAAAAAGGCCACCAGCACAGACTGACTTGGCCTTTTGCACACACGCACCTATATCAACTCTCATGTTCGCTGATTTTCTCAAACGCCTCACCGCACCCGAGCCCGCTCCGCTGGCCGACACTGATGCCCGCCTTGCGCTGACAGCGCTTTTGGTGCGGGTCGCCCGGTCTGACAATGATTATGCTGTGGAAGAGGTGCGCCGAATCGAAGCCATTGCCGCCGCCCGCTACGGCCTTGACGCCGAAGGTGCCAACGCCTTGCGCGTAGAGGCCGAAGCGTTGGAGCGCGAAGCCCCCGACACTGTCCGTTTTACCCGCGCCATCAAAGACGCTGTGCCCTACCCCGAACGTCTTGGCGTGATCGAAGCACTTTGGCAGGTTGTATTGGCCGATGGCACCAGATCGGATGAGGAAAATGCCGTGCTCCGTCTGGTCGCCAGCCTGATCGGTGTCTCTGATCCGGACAGCGCGATGGCGCGCCAACGGGTCGAAGACGCAGGCTGACCGCCTGATCTTTGTACTGACGCGTGGTCAGCCAGGGCCGTAGTGTGGTGAATGGATTGCAATCCACGCGGCTTTGGCGCCTTATGCTGCATTGAAACAGCAAAAACGGTTTTTCCGACGTGAACGCCCCCTCTCCGGTCATTCAGATCAACGAGCTCCACAAAGCCTATGGTGCCCTTGAAGTGATCAAGGGTGTGAGCCTGAGTGCGCCCCGCGGCTCTGTGATATCGCTGATTGGCTCTTCCGGCTCCGGCAAATCGACGCTGCTGCGATGTTGCAATCTGCTGGAAGACAGCCAGCAAGGCGAGATTCTGTTCAAGGGCGAGCCTGTCACGTGGAAAGGCAGCGGCGATGCCCGCCGGCCGGCAGATCCCAAGCAGGTGCTGCGCATCCGCACGAACCTCAGCATGGTGTTCCAGCAATTCAACCTTTGGGCGCATATGACGATCCTGCAAAACGTCATGGAAGCCCCCCTGACTGTGTTACGCCGCGACCGGGCCGAGGTCGAGAGTGCCGCCCGCGCCTATCTGGACAAGGTTGGCATCGGCGACAAATGCGACGTCTACCCGGCCCAACTGTCGGGGGGCCAACAACAACGGGCCGCCATCGCGCGCGCCCTTTGCATGGAACCCGAAGCACTGCTGTTTGACGAGCCGACATCCGCGCTCGACCCCGAGCTTGAGCAGGAAGTGATCAAGGTGATCAAGGATCTGGCGGCTGAAGGCCGCACCATGATTATTGTCACCCATGATATGAAACTGGCCGCTGATGTCTCTGACCACGTTATCTTCCTGCATCAGGGTCTGATCGAAGAAGAAGGGCCACCCGATAGCTTGTTCGGTGCGCCTAAATCCGAACGCCTGCAAGGGTTCCTTTCGGCCACCTTTGCATCGTAAAATATGCTACCAAAACCAATAAACGGGAGTTTTCCACTATGAAAAAGATCATCCTTTCCAGTGTCGCACTGGCGCTTAGCGCAGGTGTTGCACTGGCCGACGGCCACGCCAAGACCATCCGCATGGGGACCGAGGGCGCATACCCTCCCTACAACTTCCTCAACGATGCGGGTGAAGTCGACGGTTATGAGCGCGAGATGGGCGATGAGATGTGCAAACGCGCCGAGCTGACTTGCGAGTGGGTCACAAACGAATGGGACAGCATCATCCCCAACCTGACCTCGGGCAACTATGACACCATCATCGCGGGCATGTCGATCACCGACGAGCGCGACGAAGTCATTGATTTCACGCAAAACTACATCCCACCGGCCTCTTCCGCCTATATGGCGAAATCTGCTGATGCAGACCTGACTGGCGGCGTGATTGCCGCGCAGACCAGCACCATCCAGGCAGGCTATGTCGCGGAATCCGGCGCGACTTTGCTTGAATTTGCGACCTATGACGACACGGTTGCGGCTGTGATGTCCGGTGAAGCGGATGCAGTTTTCGCCGATAAGGACGCGCTGGTGCCAACGGTCGAAGCTTCCGGCGGCGAGTTGGTCTTCGCAGGGGACGACGTGCCACTGGGTGGCGGCGTTGGCATGGGTCTTCGCGAAAGCGATACCGAGCTCAAAGAGAAGTTCAACGCGGCCATCACCTCGATGAAAGAGGACGGCACCATCAACGCAGCCATTGTTAAATGGTTCGGCGAAGACGCCAAAGTCTTCGAATAAGATCAATTGGGGCGGGCCGGATCGGCCTGCCCCCTTTTGCCATGCACCTGATCCATCCCCACACCCTGCGGCTCCGCGATGTTTGAATATTGCGTTGATCCACCCTCGCTAGAGGGGCTGGTGTGGCTAAGCTGTTATCTGACAACCGGCAAACACATGGCCTTTTACGGGGCCTTCGGCACTGTGCTGTTGTTGCTGGCCATAACCGCGCCCACGGCGCTTGCCTTTGGCTTCGGCGGCGCGATGGCTGCCCGTGCAAGGCTGGCCCCCCTGCGCTGGTTTGGCAAAGGCTATATCGCCATCGTGCGCGGCGTACCGGATATCGCGTTTTTCCTGTTCTTTGTTATCGCGCTGGATCAGGGCATCGAATACCTGCGCCACCGCTGGAAATGCCCCGAGTGGGATGAACCCATTCGGCAAGGCAGTGACTTCCTTGTCTGTCAGGCGGCCAAGATGCCTTTAGGTAATTCCGCACAATGGGTGCATGAAGCCTATGGCTTTTCCCTCGCCGTACTGACATTTGCCATTGTTTTCGGGGCCTTCGCCGCCAACGTGCTTTTTGGCGCGATGCAGGCCGTGCCGCGTGCGCAGATAGAGACTGCGGAAGCCTATGGCATGTCCCCGCGCCAGACCTTCTGGCGCATCACCGTACCTCAGATGTGGGTCTATGCCCTGCCCGGCCTGTCGAACTTGTGGATGGTGCTGATCAAGGCCACGCCGCTGTTGTTCCTTCTGGGCGTGGAAGACATCGTTTATTGGGCGCGTGACCTTGGTTCGGCCAAGACTCCGCGTTTCACCGACTACCCGCATGGCGACTGGCGGGTCTATTACTTCCTGGTGCTTTTGATATTCTATCTGGCCTTCACGCGGGTCTCTGAGGTGGTGCTGGATCGCGTGATGGCGCGGCTCACCCTTGGCCAGGCCACAACGGCAGGCGAAGCCCAAAGGAAAGGCGCATGACCAGTCCTATTCAGTTAACGCTGGCCGAACGCGCATGCGGTGCATACGCTGCCTCGGCCTCGTTGCTCCAGATGGAGCAACGGGCATGAGCTGTTTGCAGACCATCCAGGACTACGGCCTGCGGTCCCTGGGCATCGGCGAACGCCTGCTGCCGCGCGACAATTTCACCTTATGTGAACAAGTCATATTGATCGGTTCCGGCATGATCTGGAACGTTTACTTTGGTGTTTTTGCTCTGGCTTCCGGCTTTCTGCTGGCCACCCTTCTGGGCGTTGGCAAGGCCAGCACCAATCCGCTGTTCCGCAAACCAGCTTCATGGTTCATCTTTCTGTTTCGCGGCTCACCGCTCTTTATCCAGTTCTTCTTTGGCTACTTCCTGTTTCTGTCGCTCAAACAACACGCGCCCATTTTCGACGCTTTCTCTGCCGCATGGTTGGGTGCATTGGTTGTGCTGTTTTTCAACACCGCTGCCTACACCGGTGAGATTTTCTATGGTGCCTTGCAATCGGTGCCCAAGGGCGATGTGGAGGCTGCCGACGCCTACGGTCTGACCGGCTGGACCCGCTTTCGCCGAGTGATCTGGCCCACGATGCTGCGGCTGGCCTGGCCTGCCTATACCAACGAGGCAATTTTCCTGTTCCACGCCACCACGCTGGTGTTTTTCAGCGGCTTTCCCGCGCAGCAGCAAATGGGGGATGCGCTTTATTATGCCAGCTATTTTGCGGACAAGACTTTCAACCCGTTCATCCCCTACCCCATCCTAGCAGGTTATTTCATCGCTCTTACGCTTGTCATCATTGGCATCTTCGGCACCATCAACCGGCGTCTGAACCGTCACCTGCCCAGAAGCCAGAGGCGAAAAATACGCTTGCGTCCCAATCTGATACGGTAGTATCCAAGATTTGATCAAATTATCCGGCGCGTGGGCGGCGGGTGCCTTTGGTGGGCGCATCCGCGTCACACCGAACCGCATGGCCCACCGCCCAACTGGTGTGTTATGAACAACTGGCTTCGCAAAAATCCCGCCTTCCGCTCTGTGCGCGTGGCCGCCGCTGATCTGAATGGTCAGCCCCGTGGCAAACGCATCCCAACCCGGTTTGCCGATAAGGCACTAGAAGACGGCACCCGCTTTCCTTTCTCCGTTCTGAACCTTGATATCTGGGGCGAAGATATCGAAGACAGTCCGCTGGTGATGGAAAGCGGCGACAAGGACGGCGTGCTACGCCCGACCGAACGTGGCTTTATGCCCATGCCGTGGCTGGAAACGCCCACCGCTCTGCTACCCATCTGGATGTATCACGACGATGGCCGCCCCTTTGCGGGCGATCCGCGGCACGCGCTCAACACCGTTTTGAAACGGTTCAAGGCGCGGGGCCTGACCCCCGTTTGCGCGGTCGAGCTTGAGTTTTTCCTGATCGACGATTCAGGGCGCAAGCTGCAAGTGCCCCCCTCCCCGCGTTCGGGCAAACGCCGTCAGGCAGGTGACATCCTGTCGATGCGCGCGCTGGATCAGTTCGACAACTTTTTCACCGAGCTTTATGACGCCTGCGAGGAAATGGACATTCCCGCCGATACCGCCATATCGGAAGCCGGTCTGGGCCAGTTCGAGATCAACCTGATGCACTGTGATGATGCCCTGCGCGCTGCCGATGATGCATGGCTGTTCAAGATGCTGGTCAAAGGCTTGGCCCGCAAACACGGATTTGCCGCCAGCTTTATGGCCAAACCCTATCCCGACTATGCAGGATCGGGTTTGCACATGCATTTTTCTGTGCTGGATGCAGAGGGCAATAACGTCTTTGACAATGATGGCCCCGAAGGTACCGACATGCTGCGCCATGCGGTGGCGGGCTGTCTCGACGCGATGGCAGGCTCGGGCCTGATCTTTGCGCCTCATGCCAACAGCTATGACCGGATTGTACCCGAGGCCCATGCGCCGACTTCCGTTTGCTGGGCCTACGAGAACCGCACGTCCTCTATCCGCATCCCGTCGGGCAACCCCAAGGCACGGCGGATCGAACATCGCGTGGCGGGCGGCGATGTGAACCCCTATCTGATGCTGACAGCGGTGCTGGGCGCGGCCATCAACGGGATTGAGGACGCGGTAGAGCCGCCTGCCCCGATCAGTGGCAATGCCTATGCCGCCAAGCTGCCACAGATCCCAGGCGACTGGAAAACCGCCATTGATCTGTTTGAAACCGATGCAGCGGTCGCCCGTATCTTTGCCCCCGACCTTATCCGCAATCTTGTCCTGACCAAGCGGCAGGAATTGCGAGATATGGAAGAGCTTTCGACCGAGGAACAGGTCGAGATTTATCTCGAAACCGTGTAAGGACAGCGCATGAAGATCGGTATTCTGATCACGGGGCATCCCCCCGAAGAACTGGCCGCGAACGGCCGCTATGACGCCTATTTCCGCCGCCTGTTGGGAGAAACGACATTCACCTATGAAGCGTGGTCCGTCGTCGACGGTGAGATGCCGGCAAGCGTGGACGCAGCAGACGGATGGCTGATTACCGGCTCGAAACACGGTGCCTATGAGGATCATCCCTGGATCCCGCCGCTTGAGGATTTCATCCGTGTATGCTGGAGCGCAAAACGCCCGATGATCGGCGTGTGTTTCGGCCACCAGATCATTGCTCAGGCGATGGGGGGCACGGTAGAAAAGTTTTCCAAAGGTTGGTCCGTGGGGGCTGTGGATTACACCATTGACGGTGAGACCTACGCCATTAACGCTTGGCATCAGGATCAAGTTGTCCAGAAGCCGGAAACGGCACAGGTCATCGGCTCTAGCGATTTCTGCGCGAATGCAGTTTTAGCCTATGACGACACATTCTGGACCATCCAGCCCCATCCCGAATACGATCATGATTTCATTGATGGCCTGCTGACCTACCGTGGCAAGGGGGTAGTTCCCGACCCGCTGTTGGATGCAGCAAAGATCAAACTCAATACAGCACTCGACAGCGCAAAGGTCGCAGCGCAGATGACCCAATTTTTCAAGAAAGAGAGGGCCTGATGGCCGATATGATCAAGCGCCTGCCGGGCGCGGCGCAAGTTTACCTTGAAGGCAAACGCCTTGATGAGGTGGAGTGCATCATCTCGGACCTGCCCGGCATTGCACGCGGCAAGGCGGTGCCTGCGTCCAAGTTTGAAAAGCAGGAGTATTTCCACCTGCCCGACAGCATATTTTACCAGACCATCACCGGCGATTGGGGCGAAGCGGCGGGGGAAGACGGCTTTACCGAGAAGGACATGATCCTCAAGCCCGATATGGAGACCGCAACCGCCGCCCCCTGGACCGGCGACTGGACCCTGCAAGTGATCCATGATGCCTACGACCGCAACAACAAGCCGGTGGAATTCTCGCCGCGCAATGTGCTGAAACGGGTGGTCCAGCTTTACCGGGACAAAGGATGGGAGCCGGTGGTGGCCCCCGAGATGGAATTTTTTCTCGTCGCCCGCAACCTCGACCCGGCCCATGCGATCGAGCCCATGATCGGCCGCTCTGGCCGACCTGCCGCCGCACGGCAGGCCTATTCCATGACGGCTGTCGATGAATTTGGCCCCGTGATCGACGACATTTATGACTTTGCCGAAGCGCAGGGATTCGAGATTGATGGCATCACCCAGGAAGGCGGTGCGGGGCAGTTGGAGATCAACCTGCTGCACGGTGATCCGGTGAAACTGGCCGACGAGGTGTTCTATTTTAAACGCCTGATCCGCGAGGCCGCTTTGCGGCACAATTGTTATGCCACCTTCATGGCCAAGCCGATTGAAGACGAGCCGGGATCGGCCATGCATATCCACCATTCGGTGCTGGATGCAAAAACCGGCGAAAACATCTTTGCCAAGGCGGATGGGTCGGAAACCGATGCCTTCATGTATTACATTGCCGGGATGCAGAACCACATGCCATCGGCCCTTGCTGTGATCGCGCCCTATGTGAACAGCTACCGCCGCTATGTCAAAGACCATGCCGCGCCCATCAACCTCGAATGGGGCCGCGACAACCGCACCACGGGCATTCGGATACCGCTCTCCAGCACTCAAGCGCGGCGGGTCGAAAACCGGCTGGCCGGGATGGATTGCAACCCCTATCTTGCCATCGCTGCCTCTTTGGCCTGCGGGTATTTGGGTCTTATAGACGCTCAGATGCCGAAGGACGAATTCAAGGGCGATGCCTATGATGGCGAAGGCGATATCCCGCGGGTTCTGGGCCAGGCGCTGGACCTTTTCGAAGGCGCAAGCGCGCTGCATGAAGTGATGGGGGCGGAGTTCGCCCGTGTCTATGCCATCGTGAAACGCGCCGAATATGATGAGTTCTTGCAGGTGATTTCCCCTTGGGAGCGCGAGCACCTTCTGCTGAACGTTTAATACGTTGAGCGGTCGGTCTTTGGTATTTGCAAAAGGGTGAAACCATGAACCTGCTCTATGCCAATGACCTGCGCGGCCAGTATCCAGCCAGCTATTATGCGGCCACAGCCACACCCTTGGAGCGGTTTGCCCCGCTGAAAGGCGCTGTAAAGGCGGATGTGTGCATTGTCGGCGGCGGCTATACCGGTCTGTCTGCGGCGCTGCATCTGGCGCAGGCGGGACGCGATGTGGTGCTTTTGGAGGCGCAGCGGGTCGGCTTTGGCGCGTCCGGGCGCAATGGCGGACAGTTGGGCACCGGCCAGCGGGTCGAGCAGGACGCGCTGGAACGTATGGCCGGCGATGCACAGGCCCGGCTGTTGTGGGACATGGGGCTCGATGCTGTGGCGCTGGTAAAGGATCTGATTGCCACGCATGACATCGACTGTGACCTTAAACCCGGCGTGGCATGGACGGCCTCCAGCGACAAGGACGTAGGGCATTTGCATCGTTATGCAGATCATCTGCGACAGGCCTATGGATATGAGGAGATCGAGACACTGGATCATGCGGGGTTGCAGCAGGTATGCCCCTCGCCTGACTACCGCGGGGGTATTCTGGATGTAGGGTCGGCGCATTTGCATCCGCTGAACCTTGCTCTGGGTCTGGCGCGGGCCGCGAAGGACGCGGGCGTGCGCATATACGAGCGCAGCGCCGTGCATCGTATCGACGAGCGCATATCAGCCAAAGTCGCCACTGACGCAGGGCATGTGATTGCGGAACACGTCATTCTGGGCTGCAATGGTTATCTGGGCAGCCTGAACCGCAAAGTGGCCGCACGGGTGATGCCGATCAACAACTTCATCGCCGCAACGGAGCCTTTGGGCGAGCGGATGAATGACGTGCTGCCGCGTGATGTGGCGGTGGCCGACAGCCGCTTTGTCGTGAACTACTTTCGCCGGTCCCCGGATGGGCGGCTACTGTTTGGCGGTGGGGAAAGCTATGGCTACAGGTTTCCTGCGGACATCGCCGCCAAAGTGCGCAAACCGATGTCCGTGGTGTTTCCGCAATTGAAAGACGTGAAGATCGACTACGCCTGGGGTGGTACGCTGGCGATCACCATGAAGCGCCTGCCCTATCTGGCACGGGTTGCGCCGAACATTCTGTCAGCATCCGGCTATTCCGGGCATGGTGTTGGCACGGCCACACATGCGGGCAAACTGATGGCCTTGGCGGTGCAAGGCGACAGCGACGGGTTTGATGCCATGTCAGTGATCCCGACGCAGCCTTTTCCGGGCGGTGCCGCGCTGCGCAATCCGGTCCTGGCGCTTGCGATGTCCTGGTATGCTTTGCGTGACCGTCTGGGGGTCTAGGCCGCCCTATTTCAGCTTGGACAGTTTGTTCTGCAAATCGGCCAGCTGCTTTTTGATCGCGTCAAGATCTTCGCTCTCATCAGGCTTCGTATTTGTTTCGGGCTGCGGCGAGGTGGATGCGCCGTTGGGCATCCCGCTCCAGCCACCGGTTATGGCCTTCATAAAAGCCTCTTGCTGGGCTTGCACCGCTTCCATACCGGGCATCTTGGCGATGGGATTAATCGAAGTCATATTCTCGACCATCTTGGACTGGCCGTCGCGCAGCATATCAAAAGACGCCTGTAAGAACTGCGGCACCACTGACACATTGCCCGACATATAGCTGCGTACCAGATCGGTCAGCACATCAACGGGCAGTACGGATTCACCGCGGCTTTCATGCTCGGCAATGATTTGCAAGAGATACTGGCGGGTCAGATCGTCCCCTGATTTCAGATCGACAATCTGGACCTCGCGGCCATCGCGGATAAATCCGGCGATATCTTCAAGCGTGACATAGTCACTTGTTTCGGTGTTGTAGAGCCGTCGCGACGCATAGCGTTTGATCAACAGAGCATTGGGTTTATCCGCCACTTCGTGCCTCCCCGAGCATATATTCAAATCAGTCTAGTGGGTGGTTTAGCAAAAAGAAAGGCTTGCCGCACGCAGGCGCATCATTCGCAAGCGCGGCTGACGGCGCGATCAACGACCCTGCCCCCAAATGCCAAAAAACGGGCCCCGAAGGACCCGTTTTCCGTTTCTCGCACCATTCAGGGAGAAGGCGCGGGACGATATAACCGAGGGACGGTTATTACTTAGTTGTCGCTTTTTTCGCAGCGGCTGTTGCGTCGTTTGTCGCTTTCTTTACAGCAGCAGTTGCATCTTCCTGCATGTCTTTGCCTGCGGCCATCATCAGCTCAACTGTGTCCATCTGGACTTTTTTCGCAATCTCGGCGAAAGCGGCCATGTGCTCGGCTGCTGTCTCGGAGTATGCGGAAGCGAAGTCGGTCATCGCTTTTGCATAGTCAGCTGGCTCGGACTTGGCTTTTGCCATTTCGGCCATCTTTGCGACGGTGTCTTTTGTCCACTTGGAAGAAATCTCTGTGGATTTTTCAACGGCTGTCAGGGCAACGCCGGACAGTTTTTCGTTCAGCGTGGCGGATGTTTTGAACGCATCTTCCATCGCTGCTGTGTCGACTGGGAAAGAACCCATAACGTCTTTGAACATTGCGGTCATGTCAGGTGTCTTTGTCATTTGTCTATCCTTCGTTGGCTTTTTTCGGTGCTTGCAGAGGTTCATCCCCTGCTCGCTTGCCTAAAAGATATACATGCTGCAGTGCGGCATTTCAAGGATTATTCTGCACTGCAGCATAATTTTTTGACCTAAGGTAAACCACCAACAAAATCAGTGATTTGCCTTCTTTTTAACGTAGTTTCCGGGGGCATCGCCCAAGATCGGGTGGCCGTCATCGCCTGGATTGCGTGCGGGAATCATCTTCCCTGACCGCTTTTTCAGCCACTTTTCCCAGCGTGGCCACCAAGAGCCTTCAGTAAACTTAGCCCCTTCAAGCCAGTCCTCGTGAGTAAGACCCAGATCGTCGTTGGTATAGTGACCATATTTACCCTTCGACGGTGGATTAACGATGCCCGCGATATGGCCCGATTGGGTCATGATAAAGGTCTTGTCCTTCGATCCCATCTGCTGCACGCCCCGGTAGCTATCCTTCCACGGTGCAATGTGGTCCGTCTCGCAAGCGATGGCGCAAAGCGGTGCATCCAGATCGCCCAGTTCAAGGTGGTGTCCCATCAGATCGAACTTACCCTCGGCCAGCTCGTTGCGCTGGCACAGGCCGCGTAGATATTGCATCGCCATCTTGGCGGGCAGGTTCGCCCCGTCTCCGTTCCAATACAGCAGATCGAACGCGGGCGGCGTTTCGCCCATCATATAGCTTTTGACAGCCGGGCCATAGACCAGATCATTGGAGCGCAGGAAAGAGAAAGTCCGCGCCATGACGATCGAGGGCAAGATGCCCTTATCTGCGGTTTCGGCCTCGATCCCGTCAATGAAGTCATCTGTCAGGAAGGGGCGGAACTCCCCCTGGTCAGAGAAGTCGGTGAGTGCGGTAAAGAAGGTCGCGGATTTAACAGTGGTGTCATCGCGCTGCTTCAAAAGCGACATGGTCAGCGACAAAGCTGTCCCCGCGATACAATAGCCCACCGCATTGACCTGTTTCTCGCCGGTGATGGCTTTCACCTCGTTCATCGCGGCCAGATAGCCGTCTTCGATATAGTCTTCCAAACCGACATCGCGGTAGGTCGGATCGGGGTTGACCCAGGACACCATGAACAGGGTGTAACCCTGATCGGTGATCCATTTTACAAGGCTGTTCTGTTCTTTCAGGTCCAGAATGTAGAACTTGTTGATCCAGGGCGGAAAGATCAGCACCGGGGTTTTGTGCACCTCTTTGGTGGTGGGCGCATATTGGATCAGCTCGAACATGCGGTTGCGAAACACCACCTTGCCCGGTGCTGTGGCGATGTTCTCGCCCAGCCGGAACGCCTTGTCGTCGGCCAGTTTTACGACCAACTCACCGTCGTTTGCCTCGAGATCGGCAATTAGGTTCTCCAGGCCCTTGATCAGGCTCTCGCCCTCGGTGTCCACCGCGCGTTGCAGGGCGTCGGGGTTGGTTGCGAGAAAATTCGTGGGGCTCATCATATCGGTGATCTGGCGGCTGAAATATGCCAGACGCTGCTTTTCGCGCGGCTCCATATCAGTGACGTCTTCGACGGCCTGATGCACCGCGTCCACGTTGATCAGATACTGTTGTTTCACAAAGTTGAAGTACGGGTGCGACTCCCACAGGGGATTGGCAAACCGCCGGTCTTGACCGGTACGGTCCTCGGGCGCTTCCAGCTTGCCCTTGGCAAAGGCCTGCTGCGCTTCCATGAAGTGGGTCACCGTTTTCGTCCAGTACCCCATCTGGTGTTCCATCAGCTTGGCGGGATTGGTCAAAGCCTCGGCCATATAGGCCTGTCCGGCCTTTGTGAATAATTCTTGATTCGGGCCATCAAGGGCCTGCTGGTGCGTTTCGCGGCTCGACATGACCTGCCCTAAGCGAACTGTCAGCGCTTCGACTTTCTTAAGATTTTCAGCCATCCGCGTCATGGCAGCCTCTGTTTCGGCAACCTGATCCGTGGTTTTAGTTGTCATCTTAATCTTTTACTCCTATCTTCGCACTTGCAGCATAACGTCGTCCATTTCAGGGGCTGGAGCGACGTCATTGCCCGAACAGGGCCTATAAGGAGACCCCACATGCGTCATATGGCAACTTACGACTTGATGGAGACCGTTAGGAATACCAATCAGTGGCTCGGTGCGTCAGCGCTTGCTATGGCATCCTATCCGGCTTTTGCTTTATTTCCAAACCCTGCGTTGAACTGGATGGCCGCTTGGGGCGAAGTGACCGAGCGCAGCTTCTCGCGGATGGTAATGAAGCCTGACTGGAATATTCCACCTTTCTCCGGTGCCGATGGCCAAGACCGGATTGTGGTCGAAGAAGTTGTTTTGGAAAAAGATTTCGGTGATCTGCTCCATTTCCGCGTTCAGGGTCGGATGACGCCAAAACGCAAGGTACTGCTGGTGGCTCCGATGTCCGGCCATTATGCAACGCTGCTGCGGTCCACTGTGATCAGCCTACTGCCGGATTGTGACGTCTATATTACCGATTGGCACAATGCCCGCGACATTCCGGTCAGTGCTGGCAAATTCGATATCGAAGATTACACGATGTATGTTGTCGATTTCATGCGCGAGCTTGGATCCGATCTACACGTTATCGCAGTGTGCCAGCCGGCCCCGCTGACACTTGCGGCCACGGCCTATCTGGCCGAAGAAGACCCCGATGCGCAGCCCAAAACGCTCACCCTGATCGGCGGTCCGATTGATCCGTCCGCCGCTCCGACCGAAGTGACCGACTTTGGCCATTCCGTGACGATGGGCCAGCTTGAGGAAATGATGATCCAGCGCGTTGGCTTCAAATACGCCGGCGTCGGACGTATGGTCTATCCGGGCCTGTTGCAGCTCAGCTCTTTCATCTCGATGAATGCTGAAACCCATATGACAGCGTTTCAGAACCAGATCTCTGCTGTTGCAAATGGCGAAGCCCATGAGCATGACAAGCACAACAAATTCTATGACGAATACCTGTCGGTCATGGATATGCCTGCCGAGTTCTATCTGTCTACGGTCGACCGAATCTTTAAAACCGGCGAGATTGCCAGCAACAGCTTCACCATCAATGGCAAGAAGGTCGATATCGGCAAGATCACGACCGTGGCGGTGAAGACGGTGGAAGGTACCAAGGACGACATCTCGGCCCCCGGTCAGTGTATCGCCGCCCTCGCCCTGTGTACTGGATTGCCTGACAGCAAAAAGGCTAGCCATCTTGAGGAAGGTGCCGGTCACTATGGCATTTTCGCCGGCAAAAGCTGGCGCAACAACATTCGCCCTCTCGTGCTTAATTTCATCGACGAGAACGAGAGCGAGACACCGTCGGGCGACCGCAGCAAGAAGCCCGCGGCAAACAAGAACACCAAGGTTGCGTAGGTAGCGATGCCGCAAGATATCCCTCTGACCTGCTCATGTGGCAAGCTTAGGGGTGTCTTGTTGGTCGCCGATCCAGATACCGGCACCCATGCGGAATGTTACTGCTCCTCTTGCCGCGCTGCCGAAGTCTTTGTAGGCCAGCCCGATCCGGCCCCCGACCCTGTCGGGATATTCCAAACCAGCGCCGATGCCCTGCGGATCGACGGCGGTCACGACCATCTGTCGGTATTCTCGTTCGGTGAAACCAACCTGCTGCGGTGGTATGCAAGCTGTTGTGGCACGCCAATGTTCAATACGATGCGCAATCCCAAGATGGGGTTTGTTGGCATTCGCACCACCTGCCTGGCTGATACAGAGGCGCTTGGCCCCGTGCTGGGCACAGGCTTTATTACTGCAGACGACGGCAAACAAACACACCGTGGTCTGCGTTTGATCGTCTGGCGCATGTTCAAACGCATCGCGCGCAGTCGTTTAACCGGAAGCTGGGCCAAATCGCCCCTATTCGACAAAGCAACGCGAAAGCCGGTCAAGCCGGTGAAAGTTGTTACTGCTGCGGAACGCCGTGCCCTGATCAAAGCCTTCTGACAGCCTACCCTACTGCAACACCAACGGCTGCTTCATCCAGTTTCGCAACGCCGCCGTCGTCTCGGCCGGTTGTTCCAGTGTCGGCAAATGACCTGCGTGTTCCAGCACCACGAGTTCGGCATAAGGGATAAGCTCTGCCATGAACGTATGGCGCTTGACCGGGCATAGCTGATCATGCTCACCGCACAGGACCAGCGCGGGCGTGCGGCATTTGCGCAAAATCGCCTGTTGGTCGCGGCGGCGCTGTAAAGCACGGGACTGGCGGATGAAGACCTCGGGGCCAAGTGTCTCGGCCATGTCCATGACCAATTCCATCACCGCGCCCCGATGCGGTCCGGGGGCAAGGTAGTCGGGCTTCATCTCATCGCGGACCACCTCAAGCAGCCTGCCTGAGCGGACCTTGACGATCTGCGGCTCACGGTTGGCGGCAATCACCGGCGTTTCGGCCAGTGGGTTGGTGTCCATCAGGGCGATACGGGTGATCCTGTCAGGCGCACGGCGCAGCAACTCCATCGCGACAATGCCGCCCATGCTCAGCCCCGCCAGCGCAAAGCGTTTAGGCAGCAGATCAAGCAACCCCGATGCGATTTCCTCGATCCGCTCGCCTTGGGTGACCGGCGCGACCATCACAGCCATATCTGCGGAAAGCTCCGCGATTTGCGGGCCAAACACCCGCGCGTCGCACATCATGCCCGGCAACAGAACCAAAGGTTCGGCCATCAAAGCACACCCTTATGAAATCGCATCAAGATTTTCCCGCATCTAGGGTTTCAGGACCCGTCGCCGCCCGAGGTTGCGGCAGCATACGCCACGGAAACCGGCGGTCTCAACCCCCTAAGCGGCGGGAAGTCAGCATATCTGGCCTGTCGCGCGGCGCGGGGTTCATCCGGGCTTTCACCACGCCGCAAAAGCATCCCGCGCGGGGCCACATAACTCGAGATTGTCCGCCAGGGTTCGGGCCGCCAGACCAGATTGAAGGCCGCGAGTTTTGGAAAGAACCACATTTCGGAATAGGGCAGATGATCATGCACCCACCAGGCCAGATCACGCCAGTCGCGGCCCTGCCCGTATTGGTCGGCAAACCATGGCACGACAACCGAGGCCCCGGCGATGGCCTGATCCCCTCCACCCCTGTCCCAGATGTGACATTCCAGCGGATGATCGTTGTGTGCGCAGTTCAGTTTATTCTCATTCCCGTACCGGTTCAGCGCCGGCGAGCGGTAGCCGGAGCGTACAGCAATCCGGCCAAAGGTTTCCTCCAGCGGGTCCATCAGCGCTGCGCAAAAGGCGCGCCCATTCTCTAACGCCAAATCGGGGTTCTCCGGCAGATTGGGCACTCCGTGAAAACCGGTAATCTCTGAATACATAAAGTCGCGCATAAAGAAATGCTGCGAGAGCCGCTGCCTGCCGAATGTCTCAAGGCTCCACGTACTGGCAGGTTTGCGCATCAGCCAAAGCCGTTCCAGCGAAACGCGCCATCTTCGGCCAAGGCCGCAAAGGGGTTATGTGCCACCTCCCAAATGTGACCTTCGGGATCGGCGAAATATCCATGATGCCCGCCCCAAAACACATCCGTCGCGGGCTTTAGGATTTTGCCCCCCGCCGCCTGCGCGAGCTCCAAGACTGCACCAACATCGACCTTGTCGCGCACGTTATATCCAAGCGTCGCGGCACCCCGGCCCAGTGTTTCGATCGCGACACCGATGTCCTCTGCCAGTTTGTCGAGCGGATACAAACCCAACGTCTGTCCGATCAAATCGTAGGCAACGACCCCATCCTGCGTGTCGACCCGTTGCCAGCCAAGGGCATCGTAAAAAGCTGCCTGTGCCGTTGCATCGCGGACGCCAAGGGTAATCAGAGAAATACGTTGATCCATTAGGTTCCTAATACCTCTCAATCACTTATCGCCAAAACTTCATCCAGCGCATCAACAATCAGCCCCAAACATGGACCGTCCGAGAACCGGTGATCGGCATCTTTCACCAGCTTCAACTGCATGTCCGGCCCGGTGGCATGGTCCAGCAACTGTACGGCCGTGGCGACACTTACGGCGGTATCTGCTGTGCCTTGCAAGAACCGCACTGGAAAAGGCAGATCCAGTGGCGTGCGCAGAACGAGCTGGTTACGCCCGTCTTCGATCATGCGCTGGGTCACGATATAGGGTTCCATATAATCGGAGGGCAAAGCGACCTGCCCTTCGTCCTTCAGCTCGCGCTTCTGGTCGCCTGTAAACCCGGCCCACCAGCCGTCTTCGGTGAAATCCGGTGCGGCAGCGATTGTGACCAGCCCTGCGATAATGTCGGGCTGTGCGCGGGCCAACAAAAGCGCCTGCCAGCCGCCCATGGAAGAGCCGACAGGCACAATCGGTCCGCTGGTCAGGGATGCGACCGCAGCCGCGGTATCCTCGGCCCAGTCACCGATGCAGCCTTGCTCGAACGTACCAGATGATTGCCCATGGCCAGAGTAGTCAAACCGCAGAAAGGCACGGCCTTCCTTGCGCGCCCAATCTTCTAGAAAAAGCGCTTTGGTGCCTTCCATGTCGGATTTTAGCCCGCCCAGGAAAACCACGCAGGGCCCGCGTCCTTCGGTCAGATGATAGGCCAGCGTGCGGCCCTGTGGTGTTTCGATGGTTTGTGAGTCAGACATGATCGCTCCGGCATTTCGGGCAATCATGCGCGTCTGTGCCTTGCGACACAACTCGGGATTTTGCGAAAGTATCCGCTTAGGGCAGTTCTGATGTCTGTACTAGAACCGTGAATGCTCAGCCACCGACGTAAACGCTTGTTTTTGGACGGTAGAAAATTTTCTGGTCATGCAGCCGGCCCAGCAGTTCCTCACCGCTGCGCTGGTCTTCCTCGATCACGCGGATCGATTCCATGTCGGCGGGGTTGCCATCGCTCAACGCGCGGCGCATCCGGCATAGCTCACGACCCCGCGCCCGCAGCGCTTCTTCGATCAGATCAACATCATTAACGGAGAGATTGAACGTGCGGTTATAGCTCGACATGGTGGTCCCCTTGATGGAATCGCCCTTGGCAGGCGTTGCATGTGTCGTATTTAGCGGCTTACCCGTCGCAGTCAACGTATACATGAGCATACCCGATGCGGAGCGGTTAGAAACCGCTTTCCACCTCTGGCAGGCCATAGGCCACCACAGCCGCTGCAATGGCCATCACCGCAAAGACCACAAGCGTCGCCTGAGCCCCGACCAACGCGGCACCACCGCCGATGATGCCGGCCACCAGCAAGAGCGTGCCGATGACGGTGTTGCTGACAGCCGCATAGGCGGCGCGTTGGTCTTCGGGGGCAAGATCCACCAAATACGTCGAGCGTGCTTGCCGCACCCCGTGATAGGCGATCATGAGAACAAAGAGCACTGAGGGCATGGCCCAAACCTCTGCCGCCAGTCCCGCAGCCCAGAGCGCCACAGCGGTCACCATTGCAATCGCGCCCAGGATGCCTGTCAGCATCAGGACCGTCTTGCTCGATTGATCCGAGAACCGCCCCCAGATGTAAGAGCTGAGGAATGACGCCACCGCTGAGGCCAGCACCAGAGCGCCCAATTGGTCCAATGTGCCACTGTCGCCCTGTCCCAAAACGACCAGATAGGGCGGTGCCAGCGCGGTCGAGACGAGCAAGCCGCGCACGATGATGAAACGGCGCAGCGCGGGTGCATCCTTGAGCAAGGCAAAGCCCACGCCAGGGGCGTCGCTCTCTTTGCTCGGCTTTTCTTCGATGCGCGAGAACAAGAGCGCCGCGAGGCCCCATAGGGCTGCCGCCAGTGCGATGGCCGCAATGATCACACCACGGCTTTGCGCCAAGCCCGAGATCAACAAAAGCGCAAAAACCACCACGCCGATGGCTGAAGCCGACCCGGCCAACCCAGTGACAGCGCCCCTTTGGGACTTTGGCACCGTCTTGCCCAAAATATCCTTGTAGGACACCGAACAGGCCGCGCGGCAAAGCGCCAGCAGTCCGAGCGCACCACAGATCGCCAGCCCCGCTGCCGCCCCCTGTAGCGTCAGCGCCGCCAGTACAATCAGCGCGGCTGCTGCTCCCTGCCCGGCGCTGCCCAGCACCCAGACCCATTTGCGAACGGACCGCGCACGAACCACCGATGCCAGTGGCATCTGTGGCAACAACGCGCCGGCCTCGCGGATGGGAACCAAGGCACCGGCATAGACCGCGGGCGCACCAAGCACCGTCAACAGCCAAGCCAGCACCAGTTTCGGGTCAATCAAACCATCGGCGACTTTCGTCATCGACAAGGACACAATGTGACGCAATCCGTTGCGCGATTGCGCGGCACCAGGCAGCTCATCCGCGCCGGAAATCGTCTCAAAGGCCTGTTGGGCGGCGGTGGGATCAGGGGTGCTCATAGCGGATGGCCTTTCGTTACGTAAGGAAACCGGAGATAGTTCAGCTTGCGCCGCCCGCCAGTCTGTTGCCCAGGTCTTTCCCTCTGCTAAACCTGTTTAATGAAGCCCACCCAGCCATATTCCTTTCTGATCCCCGTCCTCTCCGCCTGCAATTTTGTCATTGGCATGGGCGCGTTCGTGATCATCGGGCTGTTGGAGCCTCTGGGCGCGGATCTGGGACGGTCGCCTGCGCAGGCGGGCCAGTTGATGACGATCTACGCAGTCGCCTATGCGATCCTGTCGCCGCTATTGGTGGCGATGACCGGTCGTACCGGACGCAGGCGTGTGATGGCTGCGGCCTTCGTGCTCTTTACCCTTGCCGCTGCCCTCGCCGCCGTCGCCCCCGGTTTTGGACTACTGGCACTCAGCCGGATCATCGCCGCCGCTGGTGCGGGGCTATTTACTCCGATTGCTGCCGCCGTTGCCGCAGCACTTTACCCGCCGGAACAACGCGCCCGTGTGCTGGCCGCGGTATTTTTTGGCCTGACAATCGCGCAGGTGGCAGGCGTGCCAGCGGGTAGCTACATTGCGTATTCGCTGGGCTGGCGCTGGGCCTTTGCCGTGGTTGTCGCATTTGGGTTTCCCTGCATTTGGCTGATCTGGACGCGGGTACCTGCGGGCCTGACCTTTCAACCTGTTCAGCTGAGCGATCTGGGCCGCACCCTGCGCGATGGCCGTAGCATGTTGGCCGTGACCTTTACTGGTACCTTTCTAGGATCCATGTATGTGCTCTATACCTATATGGCGCCGCTGCTGAGCCAAAGCATGGGATTTGGCCGCGACGGGATCACATTCACCCTGATCATGTTCGGGTTGGGCGCGGTCGGCGGCAATATCATGGGCGGATACCTCGCCGACCGCTTTGGCTGGCGGCGCACGCTGACAGGATTGTGCCTGAGCCAGATCATCCTGATGCCGATGTATTCGCTCTTGCCCGTTAGCGAACCGCTCTTGGCGGTCCTATCGGTGGTCTGGGCAGTCTGCGGCTGGTCGTTTATGGCAGGCCAGCAAATGCGGCTGATCACCTTTGCTGGTCCGAATGCGCCGGTGGTGCTGGCCCTGAATGCCGCAGCGATCTATGTGGGTGCGGCGGTTGGCTCTGCTTTTGGCGGGCTGGTGCTGGCGCAGTTCGGGCTGAACGCGCTCGGCCTTTTCGCGGGTCTGACTGCGGTGCTGGCGCTGGCTCACCTCACACTCTCGGCCTGGTTCACACCCGTGCCATTCGAGGACAAAATGCCAACAGCCCGCTGAATGCCTGGGCCCCACCCTTGACGCGCCGCAAAAGCCCCGCCAAAAGCGACACACATAACCCGCAACCGGGCGTCTCGTGGGCGCCAAACTGACGAGGAGGCCCTTTGATGGCTCAAATCTCTCTCACCCTTCCCGATGGCAATGCACGATCCTACGACGCAGGTATCACTGCGGGCGAAGTGGCTGCCGATATCTCCAAATCACTTGGCAAAAAGGCGATCAGCGCCACCGTGAACGGTGCGCACTACGATCTGGCCTGGCCGATTGAAGCGGATTCAGACATCGCGATCCACACCATGGCCGACGAAGAGCAAGCAAATGAGCTGGTGCGCCACGATCTAGCCCACATCATGGCCCGCGCCGTGCAGGAAATCTGGCCCGACACCAAGGTCACCATCGGCCCGGTGATCAAGGACGGCTGGTACTACGACTTTGACCGGGCAGAGCCGTTCACCCCCGAAGACCTCGGTCTTATCGAAAAGAAGATGAAAGAGATCATCAACAAGCGCGATCCCGTCCGCACCGAAGTCTGGGACCGTGCACGCGCGATCAAGCATTACGAGGACAATGGCGAGCCTTACAAGGTTGAGCTGATCGACGCCATTCCAGGCGACGAGCCGCTGCGGATGTACTGGCATGGCGACTGGCAGGACCTGTGCCGGGGTCCGCACCTGCAGCATACCGGGCAAGTGCCCGGCGATGCCTTCAAGCTGATGTCCATCGCTGGCGCCTATTGGCGTGGCGATTCCGACCGCGCCATGCTGCAACGCATCTACGGCGTGGCATTCACCGGCAAGGAAAAGCTCAAAGCGCATCTGAATATGCTGGAGGAAGCCGCCAAACGCGACCACCGCAAGCTGGGCCGCGAAATGGACCTGTTCCACATGCAGGAAGAAGCACCCGGCCAGATTTTCTGGCACGCCAACGGCTGGATGATCTACACCCAACTGCAAGACTATATGCGCCGCAAACAGCGCGCAGGCGGCTATGTCGAAGTGAACACACCGCAGGTCGTGGACCGCAAGCTGTGGGAGGCCTCCGGCCATTGGGAAAAATACCAGGAACATATGTTCATCGTCGAAGTCGACGAAGATCACGCCCGCGAGAAGGCCGTGAACGCGCTCAAGCCGATGAACTGTCCTTGTCACGTTCAGATCTTCAACCAGGGTCTAAAGTCCTATCGCGACCTACCCCTGCGCATGGCCGAGTTCGGCTCGTGCAACCGCTATGAACCCTCCGGTGCCTTGCATGGCATCATGCGCGTGCGCGGGTTCACCCAGGACGATGGTCACATTTTCTGTCGCGAAGACCAGATCGAGGAAGAGACCCTCATCTACATCGAATTCCTCTCAAGCATCTACAAAGACCTCGGGTTCGAAAATTTCAAAGTGAAGTTCTCCGATCGCCCCGACACCCGCGCCGGGTCCGATGAGGTTTGGGACAAAGCCGAAGAGGCTCTCCTGTCCGCCACCCGTAAAGCCGGGATCGAGCCTGAATTGAATCCCGGTGAAGGCGCATTCTATGGCCCGAAGCTGGAATTCGTGCTGACCGACGCCATCGGTCGCGATTGGCAGTGCGGCACCCATCAGGTGGACTTTGTCCTGCCAGAACGGCTCGACGCCAGCTACATCGGTGCGGACGGCGCGAAACATCGCCCTGTCATGCTGCACCGCGCGACCCTCGGATCGTTCGAGCGGTTTATCGGGATCCTGATCGAAGAACACGCGGGCAAACTACCTTTCTGGCTCGCTCCACGTCAGGTTGTTGTCGCCTCCATCACCTCAGAGGCCGACGACTATGTGATGGAAGTGGTAAATACTTTGAAAGCCGCAGGCGTGCGTGCCGAAGCGGACATGCGCAACGAAAAGATCAACTATAAGGTGCGCGAGCATTCGGTCGGCAAAGTGCCCGTCATTCTGGCTGTCGGTGCGCGCGAGGTTGAGGAAAAGACAGTTTCAGTGCGCCGTTTAGGCCAGAAACAAACCAGCGTGGAAGCCTTGGCAGAGGTTACCGCCTCGCTCGGTACAGAAGCCACACCGCCAGATCTACGCTGACCGAATGACAATCGCGAATTGAGTGTAACAATTGGCGAGGAACGACAGGCGCGGCGGGGACATCCCTGCTGCGCCTGAAATATTTCAGGCCCATTGCTTCAGAAATTGGCGGCAGATATGCTGTTCCAACCCGATTTTCTGACAGGATCGTGACACACCGGCTCGTGAATGGCGCTCAATTGCCGGAAATGGTCTAAATGTCGCACCAACATACAAAACATACTTAGGAGGACCCCAATGTCTCATGCTATGAAATCAGTTGCCATCGCCGGTGCCGTCGCAGCGGCCCTGTCCGCACAGACCACAACCGCAGAAGCTGCAGCCAAAGAGAAATGCTATGGCGTGTCTCTGGCTGGCGAAAATGATTGCGCAGCGGGTCCGGGCACCACATGTGCAGGCACATCTGTGACCGACTATCAAGGCAACGCCTGGACATTGGTTGATGCCGGCACCTGCGAAGAGATCGATCTGCCGCAGATGGCGGATGGCACCGACCGCAGAGGCTCCCTTGAACCACAGGACCGCGACTTGCCTGCCTAAACCAGAAATGTCGGGTGCGTGCCTTCGCATGCGCCCGGCCCACGTCCCGAATGGAACAGGAAGCGCTTCATGCTCGATACGCCGCCGCGCCTTGACCGCCTGCCAAATACCCCCGGTGTTGGCTACAAGCCTCAGCATTTCAACGATCTAATGGCCGACCCCGGTTCCGTTGAGTGGATTGAGGTCCATGCAGAGAACTATATGGGTGACGGGGGGCGGCCCTTGGCACAGCTAGCGGCGCTTTCTGAACGCTTCGCCATATCCGTTCACGGCGTCGGCCTTTCCATCGGCGGTGAAACCCCGCTGGACCTGGACCACCTTGCCCGCCTGAAACGCCTTTGTGATTGGATCAAACCCGCCAGCTTTTCTGAACACCTCGCATGGTCCACACATGGGGCCGAGTTCATGAACGATCTGCTGCCCCTTCCCTATACCGAGGCAACGCTGGACCGCGTCTGCGATCATATCAATCAGGTGCAGGATGTGCTGGGCCGTCAAATGATCCTGGAAAACCCATCGAGTTATCTTGTATTTGCAGAAAGCACCTTGTCAGAAACCGACTTTTTAGACGAGGTTACCCACCGAACCAACTGCGGCCTCTTGCTGGATGTAAACAATGTATTCGTTTCATCCACAAATCTGAGTGTCAGCCCTCAGACCTATCTCGACTCTTATCCTATGCACCGCGTCGGCGAATTTCACGTGGGCGGCCACGATGAGGATACTGACGACCACGGCGCGCCCCTGCTCATCGACAGCCACGCAGCGCCGGTGACGGATCCGGTATGGACCCTGCTTGATATGGCCCTAGCCAAGACCGGTCCGATGCCAGTTTTGGTGGAATGGGATACCGATGTGCCGGATTGGTCTGTGTTAAAGGCCGAAGCTGCCCACGCTGCGTTGGCGCTGACAAAGTGACCGACCAAGCGAGTTTTCGGCAAGGATTGCTGGATCCGGCCCAACCCGCACCCGAAAACCTGCTGGATGGTGCCGCAGCGCCTGCGGGCAAGCGCTATGACGTCTATCGCAACAACGTGACACATTCGCTGATAGAGGCGATGAAAGCGGCGTTCCCGCTCATTCACAAACTAATCGGTGCGCAGAATTTCAGCACGGTCGCCACCGAATATGTCCGCACACACCCGCCGCGCTCTCCAGTGATGATGTTCTACGGCACTGAGTTTCCTGGATTTCTGCCCAACTTCCCACCACTCGCCCATATTGGCTATCTCGCCGATGCCGCCCGGCTTGATCTGGCCTTGCGACAATCCTATCACGCCGCCGACACAGCCGCGTTCGATCCGGCACCGTTGCAAACACTCAGCCCTGACGCCCTCATGGACGCAAGGGTTTCCCTTGCACCTGCGACCCGGCTCATCGCGTCAAACTGGCCGCTTTATGATATCTGGGCCTTCAACAATCTGACCAATGCGCAAAAACCGCAAAGTTTGGCCCAGGACGTTATGATCACACGGCCCGGCTTTGACCCTGCGCCGCATGCCCTGCCCCCAGGGGCCTTCCAGTGGCTCACGGCATTGGCCGATGGCAGCTCTTTTGGACAAGCCCATGACTTCGCATTGAATAAAAACCCTAACTTTGATCTCGCGGTCGGCCTGTCCCTCGCCCTGAGCACACATGCATTTGCCAAAATCGACCACAAGGAATTGAAATGAAAACACTTTCAGCCCGCTACCGCACCATAGGCGCAGCCCTTAATCGCACCGACTGGGTATTGCCCACACTCGCACGTTTTCTGTTTGCTGCGGTCCTGCTCATCTATTTCCTGAATTCGGGTCTGACAAAATTAGGGGAAGGGTTTGCCGGCCTCTGGACGCCCTCGGTTGGGGCCTACGCCCAGATTTTCCCGCGCGCGCTGGAAGCCGCCGGATATGACACCGATGCATTGTCGATCTTCCATCGGCTGGTTGTGGTAGCCGGCACATGGGCGGAATTTCTGCTGCCTGCAATGATTGTGTTGGGGATAATGACGCGGCTGGCCGCCCTGGGCATGATCGGTTTCGTGGTCGTGCAGTCTGTAACAGATCTCGTGGGGCATGGAGCGACCGACGCACTGGGAGAATGGTTCGACCGGTTCCCGGATGCGGCCATTCTTGATCAGCGCGCACTTTGGATCTTTCTCTTGATCACCCTGATCATCAAAGGCGCAGGCCCCATATCGTTTGATCGGGCCTTGGCACCGTCGAAACCCACGCCGTAAGTTGCCCTAAAGCAACGCGCGAATATCGCGCTCTATATCAATGTTCCAGCTTAGGAAAAGAGAGTTGTCCACATCAATTAAAGGGCGCTTCATCAGACTCGGATGACGCTTGAGCAAGGTCAACTGCGGCGTGTCGCGCTCGGCTTCGTCCAGGCCACGCCATGTGGTTGAACGTGTGTTCACCAAGGCCGACCCAAACGCATCCGAGGCCGCTTGTAACACCTCATCCGGCACACCGTCACTGCGCACATCACGGAAAGTGGCGTCCGGAAATGCCTTGATAGCCTTACGGCATGTGTCGCAGTTTTTCAGCCCGTAAATGATCAATTTCGCCTCCGTTTGTGGGGATACAGAAGTTTTTAGAACCCCATTCCTTGATTTTTACGCGTTTTGCCCGATGTTTTGAATATGAGCCGCAGGATCGCACCTACCCACCCCGGGTGTGCGCAAATCGGCATCTTACAAGGCAAGGGAGGCAAGATTTTCATGCCAACAGGTACGGTAAAATGGTTCAACACAACCAAGGGATACGGGTTTATCGCGCCAGAAGGCGGCGGCAATGACGTCTTCGTCCATATCTCTGCTGTCGAACGCTCGGGCCTCACAGGGCTGGCCGACGACCAGAAGGTTGAGTTCGAGCTTTCCGAAGGACGGGACGGACGTCAAATGGCCACGGACCTGACGCTCATTTAAGGTGCAGCCCAGCAGATCATCTGCTGGGTAATTCAGTGCACCATCTGCGTTCAGTAGTTTGAACAGCCTTTTGTGCCAGGCAGACACGTTGGGCGCGCCGAACGCACGACGCGGCGCACCTTGTGGACCTTCTTCTTGGCGACGGGGTGCGCCATCATCTGGTTATAGCTCATGTGCTGGTTCGGCTGACCACAGCAAATGACGCCCGAGATGGTGATCGGCTGAAGGCCGGCCGGGCAATAGTTAGCTGCGTGATATGGATAAATCTTGGCTTCTGCCGCGACCTGTGTCGGCAACATGCTGGCCATCATCAGGCCAAGACCTGTCAGTGCTCCGGTTATCAGACGCATAAAATCCCTCGTTTCTTTTCGTTTTTACCGCATTTTTGTTGCCATGACATTGCCGTGAGCGCCCTGTCAAGTCCAGCCCTTTTTAAGCCCCAAGGGCCGCTGGCAACTGCTGGTAGCCATGAAAGCGGATGCGACCACCAGATATGCGATCCGTGGACAGCTCATAGCTCGGGTAGCGATGCAGGAACCGCGCGATGGCGATACGCCCTTCCATGCGCGCAAGGGTCAACCCAACGCAGACATGCGGACCACCGGCAAAGGCCAGATGGCGGTTAGGCTGCCGCCGCACATCGAAAACCGAAGGATCGTCAAACACGTCCGGGTCGCGGTTGGCCGCACCAATGCAAAGGTGCAAATTGGTATGGGGCGGAATAGAATACCCGCAGATGGTGACGGTGGCCGTCGTCTCGCGGTTCCCGAACTGGTTGGGGGAACGCAGGCGCAAGACTTCTTCAACAGCGGTATCAATCAGGCTCACGTCATCAAGCAATCGCTGCTTTTGCGCCGGATGGTCGTACAACAGGGCAAGACCGTTCCCGATCAGGTTGGTCGTGGTCTCATGCCCCGCATTCAGGATAAAAATGCAATTCTGGATCAGCTCGATTTCGGTCAGCTGGCCGCTTTTATCTCCGGCGATAAGGCGGGTCAGGACGTCGGTATCCGGGTCCCCCGGCGCAGCGCGGCGGCGGGCGATAAGGTCTTGTAAATAAGCCTTGAACTCCGATACGGCGCTCTGCCCCTTGGCCAGTTGCGCCTCTGTTAGCGTAGGCTCCAGCGCACCGAGAATGGCAAGGGACCAGTCGCGCAGGGGATGACGCTCTGACATCGGGATATCCAGCAGATTGCCAATGATCTGGATCGGAATGATGGAGGCGAAATCCTCGATCAGATCGGGGCTTTGCGGCATTTCATCAAGCAGCGTATCAACGGTGTCGATCAACCCCGGCTCCATCCGCGCCAGCGCTTTCGGCGTCAGCGCCCCCGTCATGATCCGCCGCACGCGGGTGTGCAGCGGCGGGTCGTTGAAGACGAGGCTCGTCGTGTGATGCTCAAACAGCGGCGTGCCGGGGCCGAACTTCGGCGCGAAGGCTTGTTTTTTATCGGAGATATAGAGGGTCGTGTCGCGGTAGATGGCGTTCAGATCGGCGTGTTTCGTGATGAGAAACGATCCGTCAGGCTGGGGCGTGACGGGGCTGTTTTGCAGCAGGTCGTCATAATGCGGGAAAGGGTTTTCGGTGAAACCTTCGGGGGGATTGGCGAGGTTGAACATGGGGGGAGTTTGGGTGTTTTACGGGGGGCGTCAACGGGAGATATGAATGGTTCGTTAATTGTCACACCTTGTGCACAGGGCGTATACCGCGCGTGCATACGCGGGTTTTTCGCGGCGGTGCGGCGTAGGGTGGGTTTTTAACCCACGCGTTTGATGTGATCGAGATCAGGGACGCGTGGGGACACGCCCCACCCTACGCTTGATGGTGGAGCAATGGTATTCTATTCCACGGACTCCGGTTTTCGGTCATTATCGAAGAAATGTGATATCTAAGGAAATTGTCGGTATCTATCGTAAATTGATCAATCATGTCGACATAACCGGACAGACAATCGCGACGGACATATTCTGCGTCCGCCCCACGGTGAGCAATCTCACCTCGAAGCGTCACAAAGGAGTTCAGACTCTCACGAGGATTCGACCAAGCGGCTTCGAGGTCCGCTTCTGCAACACCCAACCAGTCATGAAGTAGCGATGAAATTTGGCCAAATTTTGGGGTGTTAAGCCGGTTACAGTGCGCTGTCACAGTTTCTAAGTACACATCCTTCCAGCCAGAACCACAAAGCTTTAAAACACCAAAGTTATGCGTGTCGGCCTTCGAAGCCTTCACCAATTGACCTTTGACACGGTCAGGAAGAGCGTCAGGAACATCGGCAGTGTCTACTAAGAAATTTGCGCACTCAATTGTGACGTCTTCAATATATAGCTCCCAGGCACTGCAAAGGCTCAAGACACCACTTCTGGTAATATGTCCTAGGTGTCTGCGACCTCTCCCCGGAGGACTAAGCTCCTCGTGGGTTTGCAATAGCTTCGTCACGTCTGGAAGGAGCTTTCTCTTAAAGTTCTGTCTAGAATTTGAGGGCACTACCCAATTACCCCCATAAACTCCCGCCATTCCCCCTTGCTCATTCCAGAGGTCTCCTGCGTCACCTCTTCCCCCGCGATCATGCGGCGCACGCAGTCCAGCGCCTTGCCGGACATCGTGGCACCGCCCAGACGGTAGTCCTCGAAAGCGCTGTAGGCCGCGGGCACCCAGTCGGCGACAACTTTGCAGATCGCGTCGGCGTAAACCCTTATTTCATACTGTGCGTGTTTATCTGCCCGCAGGCGCAGGAAATGAAACAGGTTATGGAGGTCCACTTTCCAGTACCATTGGGTATAGATGTTCGCGGGCAGGTTCATGCGGGCGAGTTCGCGGGCGAGGCCGTCTTGTCCCTCGTCTGAGATCATCTGTTCGTAGTGATCATAGGCGCGGTTTGAATCGGTCTTGAGGATTTCGAGCACGCGGGCGGCTTCCTCGCCCTCCAGCAGGCCGCCCCTGCCCTGATTGTTCACCACGCTCTGCGCGTTCAGGTGATCGGGCGCGGGGATGTAGAATTCACGGTCCAGGATCGAATAGCGGGCGGAGTATTCGTTGACGTTGGCGGTGCGGTGCCGGATCCACTGGCGGGCGACAAAGACGGGCAGTTTGACGTGCAGTTTGATCTCGCACATCTCGAACGGCGTCGAATGCCAGTGGCGCATGAGATAGCGGATCAGCCCTTCGTCGTTCTGCACCGATTTGGTGCCCTTGCCGTAAGACACGCGGGCGGCCTGACAGATGGCAGAATCGTCGCCCATATAGTCGATGACGCGGATGAACCCGTGGTCGAGCACGTCATAGGCTTTGTACAGATGCGCCTCCATCCCCGGCACGGTGGCGCGCAGGGTCTGGTGTGACTGGCTGCGCTGTTCGTCGATTTCGGCTTGCTGTTCAGGGCTAAGAGGCATTGGCGCGGTCCTTCGGGCGACGTGGATTCGCCTGCCACTATATCTGGCGGGATGCCGCGCAGGAACAGCGATATGGGGTATTGTTTTTTGACCACCCGTGCCCGTGTATTTGTGCGAAACATCAGGCGGGCCGTTGACAAAGGGGCATTGATGTTGGGATTGTCGCACAAACTCAGGCGATAGGCAGGCGAAGATGAAATTCAATGTGGCAGGGCTGATGCTGTGCACCTTTTTGGTCGGGTGCGGCGGAACCGCGCCTTTTGGCGAGGATGCAACAGGCGATGACGTCGCCGATCCCGAGATCATCGAAAGCAACCGCGAGGTGCCGCCCGGCACGACGCAACCGGAAGCCGGTGCCACCATTTTCCGCAAAGAGCCGCTGTCGGAAGAGGGCAACGGATTTGCCGAAAGCGTGTCCTACAACGCCGACGATGATACCTTTTTCGTCGACAACCTGCCGTTCGATGGCAGCGATGACACTCCCTACATCCGTGGTCGGGCTGTTGGCAGCCTTGGTCCCTATGCAGTTTATGAGGCCGTCGATCAGTATCCCGATACGGACACCGGTGCCAGAATTAACCAGTTCACCCACCGCGCTATCTACGGCGTGAGCCGCTCCGGCCAGACCGAATTCGCGATTGTCCGTTCCGGTGCCTATGTGAACTACGGTTTCGGCGGCTTTGTCTATGAGCGCAACGGTTCTGTGAACCTGCCCACGACCGGTCAGGCGCTGTATAACGGGAAAGGCGCGGGCCTGCGTGATTATACCGGCCGCGGCGGGCTGGAGTATTCGACATCCGACGTACAGATCGCCGTGGATTTCGGGGATTTCAACGAGCAAACCGGCCAGTACGAGGGCGCGGTAGACGGATTTGTCTTTAACCGCCGGATCTTCGACACTACCGGGACCGAGATCACCCAAGACATTCTTTCGCGGATCAACGCGGGCAACAATTCGTCGCTTCAGGCGGTGCCGAACATCGTGTTCCGCATCGGTCCGAATGCGCTGGACCCCAATGGCGAGATCGTCGGCACGCTTGGATCGCGTTTTGCCAACAATTCCGATCAAGCGGTGACGTTCGAGGAAGGCAATTATTACGGCATCATCTCGGGCGACAATGCCGAAGAGATCGTTGGCATAATTGTTGCGGAATCGACCGTTGACCCCTCCGCTGACGGGGTGCGAGACACCATCGGGTTTACGATCTACCGCGAAGCCAATCAGTAATGCCCGTCAGGCTGGTGCGATGTATCGCTGCAGCCGCGCTGGGTGCTCTGATCGGCACTGCGGCCGTGCCGCAGACGGTCGAACTAACCCCGGATGAGCTGCGACAGGCCGCTGTCGCGTCCTTGCGCGGCGGCGATGCGGCAACCGCGCGGCGTTATGCTGCCGGATTGATCGCGAGGGACCCTTCAGATCTGAATGCACAGTTGATCTTTGCACGCGCGGCGCGTGACATGGGGGATACTGTCCCTGCCCGCGGGGCGGCGCGATCGGCTTGGCGATTGTCCGAAACCGATGAAGAACGCTATGCAGCCGCGTTGATCACCGCACAGATCCTGTCGACCGAAGGCAAACGCACCCGTGCGCAGCTCTGGATCAGGCGGGCCGTGCAGAACGCTCCCAACGACATGCTACGCGCGCGGGCCGGACAGGATTTTTCCTATGTGAAGCAGCGCAATCCGTGGAAAACCGACCTCAGCCTGACACTTGCACCGAATTCCAACATCAACAACGGCTCTGCGCGGGACAGCTCGCGGCTGAACTACGCGATTTCGGAGTTGTTATTCGGGGAACCGATCGAGTTTGATCTGGGCACCGAGGCACAGGCCATCGCAGGCGTAGAATTTGGCGGGTCGGTGCGCACGCGGTACCGTTTTTACCAAACACCGACTACGGCCCATGACGCGAAACTCGGGCTAAGCTATCGCAGTTTTGTCATCACCGACGATCTAGGCGATGTGGACGTCAGCGGGTCGGATTTCGCCTATGGCACGGTGTCACTGGGCTATGGGTTCCGGACCTTCAACATGGACAAAAAGGGCGAATTGGCTCTGGATGCCGAGGCCGGTCAAAGCTGGTACGGCGGGGCGCGTTACGCAAGCTACGCGAGGCTACAGGCCCAACAGACGCTGGCCACGGATGTGCGCCAACAACTGCGCTTCGGGGCTGAACTGGAACGGCAATGGGGCCAGGCCACACCGGACCGCGACACGGTTGGTCTGTCGGCCAGCATCACGCATGGTTTTGCCTCGGGCAACAGCGGGTTTGCGGGGCTTTACCTGAGCGCAGCACAATCGGATGATGCGACCGTAGAATATGGCGAGGTGCTGGTACGCACCGGCCTCGCGCTGGCAAAGCCGGTGATGGGGGCAGCCTTGCAGGTCGGTCTTGGGATCAGTTTTCGGGACTATGAGTTCAGCCGCGATGACCCAACGGGGCGTCAGGACAAGCGCATCTTTGCGGATGTCACGGCGACCTTCAAGGACATCGACTATTACGGGTTCAACCCCACGCTCACCCTTTCTGCCTCCGCCACCGACAGCAACGTCGGTCTTTATGATGTGAACCGGCTTGGCCTGAGCATCGGGATCAAATCTGCGTTCTGAACCGGTCAAGCTGCCGCGAACGGCTGGCATCCCGGTCCAGCCATGCTAGGTTCGATGCCAAGCGAACATCAAAGGAGAGCCCCAATGCCAATCAAATACCTGCACACGATGGTGCGTGTTAAAGACCTCGACGCGTCAATCGCCTTTTACAAATTGCTCGGGCTGGTGGAGCGCCGCCGGATGGAACACGAGGAAGGGCGTTTCACACTGGTTTTCCTCTGCCCCCCCGGCATGGACGATGGGCATGCGGATGTGGAGCTCACCTACAACTGGGATGGCGATGATGAACTGCCCAGCGACAGCCGGCATTTCGGACACCTAGCCTATACCGTTGAAAACATTTACGAAACCTGCCAATTCCTGATGGACAACGGTGTGACAATCAACCGTCCCCCACGAGAGGGGCGCATGGCATTCGTGCGCAGCCCTGACAATATCTCGGTCGAGTTGTTGCAGGAAGGCGATGCGCTTGAGCCCGCCGAGCCATGGAAGAGCATGGAAAACGTAGGCCACTGGTAAGTCGGGGCATTGGTAAACCCGCCCGCGCGGGTTCGGAGTGTGATGTGATCAAAACCGCCGCAGCGCTGGCCCTGTTCTGCGCCCCGCCCGCAGAGGCAGCGGACTGCCGGCTGGCGTTGTTGCTTGGTTTGGATATTTCAAGCTCGGTTGATCCCTCCGAAGATGCGCTGCAACGCGGCGGTTTGCGGGCGGCCTTGCTGTCACCCACGGTCCAAGAGGCATTCTTTGCGATTGATATGCCTGTCGCCCTGGCCGCCTTTGAATGGTCGGGGCGCTACAACCAGGAAGTAATTCTGGATTGGACGATGGTGCGCAACCCTGACCAATTGCTTGGGGCCGCGGACCAAATAGGGCTGAGCAAGCGCAGCCATGCGCATTTTCCCACGGCAATTGGAAATGCACTGGAGTTCGGGGCGCAGATGATGGCGCGGGGGCCGGATTGTCTGGCCCGCACCATCGATATGGCAGGTGATGGTGAAAACAACGAGGGGCCGGGGCCGCGCGAGATCTATGCCTACGGAACATTCAACGGCATCACCGTCAATGCGCTGGTGATTACAAATGCAGCCGATTTTCAGACACCACACAGTTTGACCCAATTTTTCGCAGACGAGGTGGTTCATGGGCCGGGGGCCTTTATGGTCACGGCAAATGGGTTTCAGGATTTTGAACGCGCCATGCGGCTTAAGCTGGAACGGGAGTTGCAGGTCGCTGTGATGAGCGCTTTGGTGCCGGCGCAATGATCCGCGCGGTCCTCTTCGCGTTGCTTATCGCCGCCCCCGGTATCGCAAGCGCAAACTGCCGTTTAGCGCTATTGCTGGCGGTGGATGTATCCAGCTCTGTCGACGCGACCGAAGACCAGTTGCAGCGGAGTGGTATCGTGGCGGCGCTGACCGCACCCAATGTGATAGCTGCTTTTCTCGCCGCGGACCAACCTGTGGCGCTGGCAGCCTACGAATGGTCAGGCCGCTATCAACAGGATGTGCTGCTGGACTGGATGTTGATCAACAGCAAAGCCGCCCTGATTACCGCCGCAGAGACCATTGCGGCGACCAAGCGGCAGCATGCAGACTACCCCACCGCCATCGGTTATGCCTTGGGGTATGGCAAGCGGATGCTGGAACGTGGGCCGCGCTGTGACCGTCAAACCATCGACATGGCAGGCGACGGTCAGAACAATGACGGTTTTGGACCGCGTGACGCCTATGCCGCCTACCCGTTTCACGGCATCACGGTGAACGGGTTGGCCATCAACGCCGCCGACTTTGAAGGTGAGTTGGGGTTGATCGCCTTTTATCGCGCTGAAGTCTTGCATGGCCCGGGGGCCTTTTTGGAAGTCGCCAACGGTTTTGAAGATTTCGAGCGGGCGATGCGACGCAAGCTGGAGCGGGAGGTCGCGCCGCCCGTGATGGGCAGTACCCCTGCGATGGAACCGAAAGGATGATCCGCGCGTGGATCATGGCTGCCGTGTTGATGGCATGCGCGGGGACCGCAACCGCCAACTGCCGACAGGCGCTGGTGCTGGCGCTGGATGTGTCGGGGTCAGTGGATGCGCGGGAATACCACTTGCAGATGGGGGGCGTAGCGGCGGCACTTGATAGCGCAGAGGTACGCAACAGGCTGATGGCGATGCCCGCCGCGCCGGTGCGTCTGGCGATATTCGAGTGGTCCGGGGCCGCGGATCAGGCCATCATCGTACCCTGGACAGAAATTGATAGTGAGGTCACGCTGGACGGTGTCATCGCGAAGCTGCGCAGCACAGAGCGGCGCGAAGCGACACCGGCTACGGCATTGGGCGTCGCCGTTAAGGAGGGGCACCGGCTTCTGAACCAGCAGCCCGACTGCTTGAAAAAGACCCTCGATATTTCGGGGGATGGCAAGTCCAACCTTGGACCACGTCCCCGCGATATCCGTATGCAGATCGACGATGGCAACATCACGGTCAACGCATTGGTCATTGGCGTGGATGATCCACAGATGGGCGATATCAGGCAGGCCGAGATTGCCGAGCTTTCCTCATACTTTCGCGCTGACGTGATTATGGGGCCGGATGCCTTTGTTCAAACGGCCATCGGGTTTCCGGACTACGCCCGCGCCATGAAAGAAAAGCTGATCCGTGAGTTGGAGGGTCTGGTTTTTTCGGAACTGAAGGCTGAAGCACTCATCGCGTCACCGCTTCGCTAAAAGCTTCTCCGACAGAATAGGCTATCAATAGATATAGCGGATCTGATCGGTCCAGTACCGCTCCATCCGCTTGAGCGACGCCGTGATTTCGGCGATACCGTCCTGACCCAAAACACCCTTGTCGCGCAGACCTTCAGCATGACGGCCAAACAGGTCAGAGACAACATCGCGGATGTTGCGCCCTTTTTCAGTCAGCCGCACCCGCACCGACCGGCGGTCAATCTCGCAGCGTTGGTGGTGCATGAACCCCATCTCGACCAGCTTTTTCAGGTTATAGCTCACATTGCTGCCCTGATAGTAACCGCGGCTTTTCAGTTCGCCCGCCGTCACTTCATTATCCCCGATATTGAACAACAACAGCGCCTGCACGGCGTTGATCTCAAGCACGCCGACACGCTCGAATTCATCCTTGATCACGTCGAGCAGCAACCGGTGCAACCGCTCTACCAAAGACAGCGCCTCCAGGTAGCCGACCATGAAATCCTTGTTGCGCACACTTTGTAGAATAGGGTCTTGAATGCTCATAATCTGTCTCCGACTCAATCTGTTGAGGGGGAAACTGAAGAATAAAACAGAATATTTCGTTAAACCGTTCGGACAGACCCTAACGCCTAGCCCAGAGGCGAAAAATTGTCCCGGATGTCACCAATCATCGCGCCGTATTGAGCAGGTGCCGCGACCTGACCCGTAACCCATTGGTAGAGATCATGATCGTTTTCGTTCAACAACGCGTCATAGAGTTCAAGACCCGCATCATCCAGATTGGGCAACGGTCCCTCAGCATAAGCGGTCAGGATCAGGTCCATCTCCTTGATCCCCCGTCTGATAGAGCGCATGTGCAGGCGCTTTACGCGATGGGGACGTGTTTCTTCAGACATCATGAGTGGTTTCCATCAGTGTGCGCAGACGCTTTTCCAACCGGCCCATTGCTTCTGCATTGGCCGTCATCTGGCTGCGCAATTGCCGCATCTCGGTCAGCACGGCCTGCATGTCACCTGATGCAGGCTCAACCTGGTCAGGGTCGGAAAGCCCCTCCCCCTCGCCGTTGATCATCCACATCATCGAGACATTCAAAAGCCCGGCCAACATGGACAGGCGGTTCGCACGCGGCTCTGATCTGTCGTCTTCCCAAGACCGCAGTGTGGCAAGCCGCACTCCCAACCTTTTCGCCAGAACACCTTGTGTCATGCCTGCGGACTCGCGGGCCGCAGCAACGCGGTCTCCGAAGGTTGCGGCCTCCGGGCTGTACCAATCCGTTTGTGTCTCCATCGTGATCTCCAATTTTTCTCGGGATCAAGCCGCTTGATCGCCGTCAATGCGGCCCCTATGAGTGTGCGCGTACACATAACCGCCAGAGGCCCAGAATGGAACTGCTCTCGAAAACTCTTGCTCGCGTCAAACCGTCCCCGACCATCGCTGTGACGACAAAAGCGGCGGAACTGAAGGCCGCAGGCCGTGATATCATAGGTCTGGGCGCCGGAGAACCGGATTTCGACACACCTCAGAACATCAAGGACGCGGCAATCGCTGCAATCAACGCTGGAAAGACCAAATATACCGCTGTCGACGGAATTCCAGAGCTGAAACAGGCGATTTGTGAGAAATTGAAGCGTGACAACGGGCTGGATTATACCCCCGGACAGGTCAGCGTCGGCACGGGCGGCAAGCAGATCTTGTATAACGCGCTGATGGCCACGCTGAACGAAGGCGACGAAGTGGTGATCCCCGCGCCCTATTGGGTCAGCTATCCCGATATGGTGCTGCTGGCGGGCGGCACACCTGTCATCGCCGAAGCCTCGCTTCAAACCGGGTTCAAACTGACAGCGGATCAGCTGGAAGCCGCGATTACAGACAAGACCAAATGGCTGATTTTCAACTCTCCGTCCAACCCCACCGGTGCGGGATACACTTGGGACGAGCTGAAAGAGCTGACAGATGTGCTGATGCGGCACCCGCATGTTTGGGTGATGTCGGATGATATGTATGAACATCTGGTCTATGACGATTTCGAATTCTGCACCCCCGCCCAAGTTGAGCCGCGTCTTTATGACCGGACCCTGACGGTAAATGGTGTGTCCAAGGCTTATGCGATGACCGGCTGGCGTATCGGCTATGCGGCAGGTCCGACAGAAGTCATAGGTGCGATGCGCAAGGTGCAATCTCAATCTACCTCGAACCCTTGTTCCGTCAGCCAATGGGCGGCAGTCGAAGCGTTGAACGGCACCCAGGATTACATCGCGCCCAACAATGCAATGTTCGCCCGCCGCCGCGATATGGTCGTCGACATGCTGAATGCCGCGGAGGGCATCAAATGCCCCACGCCAGACGGCGCATTTTATGTCTACCCATCCATCGCGGGCTGCATCGGCAAGACATCGGCTGCGGGAACGAAGATCGACAACGACGAAATCTTCGCCACTGCTTTGCTGGAAGAGACCGGCGTCGCTGTGGTCTTCGGGGCAGCTTTCGGGCTATCGCCCAACTTTAGGGTCAGCTACGCTACTTCGGATGAAGCGTTGAAGGAAGCTTGCACAAGAATACAGACCTTTTGTGCGGGCCTGTCCTAGAAGAGATATAACCGATGTCGGCCGAACTGCCTGAATACTATTTCCGCGTGCGCGAAAACGGTGCCGCCGTGTTTCGTGTCGACACCGAAAACCGCCAAAGGCGGATCGAGATGGATCAGATCGCCGTTGTGAACATCCGCAACGGCGAAATCAAACCACAGGGCGATCGTACCCTGTCGGATGAAGATCGTGCGACCATTCAAACCTGGATGGAGGAGCGGTTGCAGGTGCTGGCACACCGTGACATCGACGACATCTATCGCGCCGTGGATTACATGAACCTGACGACACAATGGGTCCAATCCAAGGCGACGCCAGAGCAGCTGGAGGCCGTGACCGACCAATTGCTGCTGGCGATGCATGATTTGCGCAGCACACTGGTGCGCAAGAAGGCAGACCGGATGCTGAAAGGCTGATTAGAGGCGCGGCCAAGGCGCGATACGGTCATGAGCGCCCTGTGCCAGTATCGCAAGCTTACAAAGGCAAAGTCGTCCTTGCCGGTCGAACGGCCCCAACGGCGGGCAGAACGAACGCCCAGAACCGGGTATTGAGTAGCACTGCCGCGATACCCAGGCCGATTACCAGACCGGCCCAAACGCCAATCCCTTCCCATCCCCAGACAAATCCCAGTAGATAAGAACAAGGCACGCCGACCACCCAATAGCTGAAGGCGGCCATCCACATCGGGATGGCGGTATCCTGCACACCGCGCAGCAACCCCAGGGCGACAGCCTGGGTGCCATCCACAAGTTGGAACAAGGCTGCCATAACCAGCAATCCCACGCCGATCTCCATGATCTCCGCACGGGCGGGTTCATTCTCTTGCATGAATGCCGATATCAACGGCTGCGGAAAGCTCACAAATATCAGGATTGTCACAAGGGCAAAGCCAATCGACATGAGGGTCACTGTACCCGCGCCCCGCGCCATATGGGCACTGTCATGCCGCCCAAAGGCATTGCCCGCACGGATCGTCGCCACATTGCTGAGACCAAGGTGCACCATAAACGTGATGGAGGCCAGTTGTACCGCGATGCCATGCGCGGCGAGCGGGATTGTGCCAAGCCAGCCCATCATCATGGCCGAGGCAGCAAACAGCCCGACCTCACTGAGGGACGTCAGACTGATCGGCCAGCCCAGTCGGAAGACCCGCGCCAGCATCTGGCCATCCGCGCGCCAGAACCGCACAAAAAGCTGGTGCTGCGGTACGACAACGAGGATGTATACTGTCACGCCGATCAGCGAGACAGTATGCGTAAAAACCGAGGCCAGTGCCGCCCCCGCAACCCCCATCTCGGCCGCGCCCCAATTTCCAAAGATAAAGGCGTAGTTGGCCATGGCATTGGCAACAGCGGCCACCAGTGTGATCCAAAGCACGACCTGAGTACGTTCAAGTGCCGCCAAGTAGGATTTCAGCACCATGACCAGCAAGGCCGGAAAAATGCCCCATCCCGCGATGGTAAGATAACGGGCCGCTTCAGCCGCCAGCGCATCACCCTGCCCCAAGGTCCGCAAGATCGGTTCGGCAAAGATCAGGAACGGCAACGCCACGAGCGCAAAACCAATCGACAGCCACAGCCCCATACGCGTGGCCCGGCGAATGGCCACTTCGTCCTCTTCGGCCACGAATGTGGCCACCATCGGCATAATCGCCCAGGCAAAGCCCGACCCGAATATGAACAACACGAAGAAATAGGTGCTGGCCAGTGTCACAGCCGCCAGCGCTTCGACCGAATACCAGCCCGCCATAACAGTGTCGGTGACGCCAATCGCCATCTGCCCCAGATGCCCGCCGATCAACGGCAGTCCGAGGGTGAGGATGGCGCGGGAATGGCCGGTAGGGCTCATATTGGTAGTCATGGAATTGCCTTACGCTTCCGGCGCGCAAAGGGGAAGATGGAACTGTAAAAATGAGTTTGAACGCGATCTCCACTGGACGCGCACGCAGTTTTGCGGATGGTGGTAGCGGGTATTTGTAAAAGGGTGAAACCATGGCCGCGCATAGAACCGAAACGATCGAGCTGGGTGGCAAACCTTTTTTCGTTCGGCATTGGGGTGACGAAAGCCTGCCCAAATTGTTGATGCTGCACGGCTTTCCCGAATACGGCGGCGTATGGGAGGACGTGGCGGTCCGCTTGTCGGACCGGTTTCACTGTATCGCGCCGGACCAGCGCGGCTATGGTCAAAGCTGGGCACCGTCGGAAGTGTCTGAATACACCGGGGCCAAACTGGTGGGCGATATGGCGGCCTTGATCGGTGAAGAACCGGTCTTTGTTCTGGGCCATGACTGGGGTGCGGCGGTGGCTTACGGTCTGGCAATGTTCCGACCCGAGCTGGTGTCGCGGCTGATCATCATGAACGGCGTGCACCCGGTACCATTCCAACGGGCGCTGGCGGCGGGCGGACCGCAAAGTGACGCCTCGCAATACATACATTACCTACGCGCTGAAGGCTCCGAAGACCGGTTGGCGGCGGAGGACTTCAGCCGCCTCATGGCGCTGTTCTCGGCCAAGATGAACCTTGATTGGCTGACGGGAGAGGTGCTGGAGGACTATAAACGCGCATGGGGTGCGCCGGGGCGTTTGCGCGGGATGGTCAACTGGTATCGCGCGTCACCCTTGGTGGTTGGCAAACCGGGAGAGCAGGTAACAGATTTGCCTGAATTGCCGGTGGACAAGCTTCAGGTGCGCTGCCCGCATCTGCTGATCTGGGGCACGGACGATACTGCGCTTCTGCCCGAGGCCACCGAAGGGCTTGACGAATTTGCCCCAGATCTGACGCGGGTTCATATCGCCGGGGCCGATCACTGGCTGCACCATCAAAAGCCGCAGGAGGTCGCGCAAGCCATTCTGGATTGGTTGCCTTAGAGGGCCGCGGCCCGATTATTTCCGACTGCGGGTAAAGACCATCTTTTGCCCGTGCAAATCCGCCTTGTCCCCGATCCATGCATAGGCCAGCAGCGCGGGTTCGCGTGCACCCACCGTTATGCGGTGAAGATGATCGGGCGGATTAAAGATCATCGAACCGGGCACATAGACGCCTTGGTGGTTCTCTGACACGGCACCCGACAGGCAAACATAGCTTTCGGTAATGCCCTGATGCGCATGTGCCGGATAGGTGCAACCGGGCGCAAACAGCACCACGCCAAGGATAATTTCCTCGCTGATGACCGGCCCGTAATTCCCTGCAATCTCGGCATAGGCATAGCTGTTTTGCAGCCCCTTCGGCACCTTTTCATAGCCGTATTGCCAGCTGAGCAGCGGCGCAATCGCATCCAATGCCCGCACCGCCGGGGCCAGCACACCGTGCCGTCCTTCATCCAGGGCGCGGCGCAAATGAGCCGTCACAGGTTTATGCGCGGCAGGTTGCAGGCGGACTTCGGCGTTCTGGCGCAACAGGCGGCTGATGGCTTCGCGCACCTTGCGCTGGTGGCCCGCAATCCGCGTACTGCCACCGGCCGGCAGATAGCGATAGAGTTCATCACATTCCTGCAGCATATAGCGCCAATTGGGCAGGTCGCGCAGGGTTTGTGCAGCTGCATCAGCAGAGGCGTGCAAGGGGCTGGGCGAATCGCTCATTTCAGAGGCTCTCATCGGGACTGTCCTACCGCCGATATGACCACGCAGACCGTGAAACGCAAGCGCCGCCCCCCTCATGTGCCCTTCCCCCCGCCTGCCCGCTCTGGCATAGTCCCTCCTCAACAAAAGCAGCAAAAGCAGGCTCCCGATATGTCCGATCTTCTGTCCGGCCAGACGCCGTCCGAGTATGACGCCTCCTCCATCCAGGTGCTGGAGGATATGGAGCATGTCCGCCTGCGCCCCGGCATGTATATCGGCGGCAAGGATGATCGCGCCCTGCACCACATGGTTGCCGAAATCATCGACAACTCGATGGACGAAGCGGTCGCGGGCCATGCCACCTGGATCGAGCTGGAGCTGCATGCCAATGGCCATGTCACCGTGCGCGACAACGGGCGCGGCATCCCCACCGATCCACACCCCAAAGACCCCAGCAAATCGGCACTCGAGATCATCTTTTGCACGCTGAACGCGGGCGGCAAGTTCTCGGGCGATTCCTACGAGACATCGGGCGGTCTGCACGGCGTGGGATCGTCCGTCGTAAACGCCCTGTCCGACCACCTGCGGGTCGAGGTGGCGCGCAACCGCGAGCTTTATGCGATGGAGTTCTCGCGCGGCATCGCCCAAGGCCCGCTGGAGAAAATCGGCGCCGCTCCCAACCGGCGCGGCACGTCCGTCACGTTCCACCCCGACGCCGAGATCTTCGGGAACCTGAAGCTGAAAGCGGCGCGGCTTTTTGCGATGGCCCGTTCCAAGGCCTATCTGTTCTCGGGCGTGGAAATCCGCTGGAAATGCGAGGCACCGGGCGATGACACACCGACGGAGGCCAAGTTTCACTTCCCGGGCGGCCTGTCGGATTATCTGAACGAAACACTCTCCGGATCAACCACTTATGCGGACGCCCCCTTTGGGGGCATGGTCGACTTCAAGGAAAAGTTCGGCCAGCCCGGCAAGGTGGAATGGGCCATCAACTGGACCCCTGCCCGCGACGGGTTCATCCAGTCCTACTGTAACACCATTCCCACGCCCGAGGGCGGCACCCACGAGGCGGGCTTTTGGGCCGCGATCCTCAAGGGCATCAAGGCCTATGGCGAGCTGACGCAGAACCGCAAGGCCAGCACAATCACCCGCGAGGACCTGATCACCGGGGGCTGTGCGCTGGTGTCCTGCTTCATCCGCGAGCCGGAATTCGTGGGCCAGACCAAGGACCGGCTGGCCACCGTGGACGCGCAGCGGATGGTAGAAAACGCCGTGCGCGACCACTTTGACAACTGGCTGGCGGCGGATACGAAATCCGCAGGGGCCATCCTGGATTTTCTGGTGCTGCGGGCCGAGGAACGCCTCCGCCGCCGTCAGGAAAAGGAAACGGCGCGTAAATCCGCGACGAAAAAGCTGCGCCTGCCGGGTAAATTGACCGATTGTACGTCCAAGGACCGCGTGGGGACGGAGTTGTTCATCGTGGAGGGCGACTCGGCGGGCGGCTCTGGCAAGGGCGCGCGGGACCGCAAGACGCAGGCGCTGCTGCCGCTGAAGGGTAAAATCCTGAACGTGCTGGGGGCGGCGTCGAACAAGCTGACGACCAATGCGGAGATCTCTGACCTTTGCGAGGCCTTGGGTTGTGGCATGGGCACGAAATTCAACATCGACGATCTGCGCTATGAAAAGATCATCATCATGACGGATGCGGACGTCGACGGTGCCCATATCGCGGCGCTGCTGATGACGTTCTTCTTTACCCAGATGCGCCCGCTGATCGACGGCGGGCATCTGTATCTCGCCTGCCCGCCGCTTTACCGGCTGACGCAGGGGGCCAAGCGGCTTTATGTGGCGGATGATCTGGAAAAGGACCACTGGCTGGAAAAGGGTCTGGGCGGCAAGGGCAAGATCGACCTGCAACGCTTCAAGGGTCTGGGCGAGATGGACGCGAAGGATCTCAAGGAAACCACGATGGACCCGGCGACACGCAAGCTGATCCGCGTGTCGGTGCAGGAGGACATCCCCGGTGAGACCGGCGATCTGGTGGAACGGTTGATGGGGAAGAAACCGGAGTTGCGGTTCCAGTATATTCAGGAGAATGCGCAGTTTGCGGATATGGAGGAGTTGGATGTTTGAGGGGTAAGCATCGTTTCTTTCAGGTGGGCGATTGGATCGTAGAGAAAATTCTCTCTTTAAGAGGCAAACTCTATAATCGACTTGCGTTAATGGTAGTTGCAACTGGATGTATATTAGTTTCAACACCATTTTGGGTGCCATATTTGGAAGCTTTAGCAAACAAACACTTAGGAATTACGATCCAAACGGATACGGCGCCACTGTGGGGCTGCATTCTGATTTTCTTGGGCCTCACCTATCACTACCTCCAAGAAAAGATACATCGAGGTGAATTGTCTTTTTCAGATACGGATCGAAGGCATCATGATGCCCGAATGTTTAAGAACCTGCAAGAAACAGCTCGATTTACCGAGGTTCGAGAGGGTGTCGAATACATTGGAGCTAACCACGCTCTATTCAACTACATAAGAGAACCGCTCCGTTCTCACGGCAGTTTTCTGCATAATCCCGAAAACCACTTTTTGGATTTCGGTCTCCAGAAAAGCGCTTTAGCATACCAGCAGGCGATCCGCTCACTAGTTACATTTATCTCCACTCATTTTTTCGTTTATCCAGAAGAGAAATTTGAAGCTGGATTTCAATTCTGCCTATACCCCAATTTCAATCCGGATCGACAAGGTGGCGGAACGGACGACGAACTGACAAAATACATTGAATTTGGTCGGCTTTTGGAACTCGAACTCGCGCATACTGAACAAACTCAAATGGAGTTTATTGCGGCCGCAAAAGTATCTCTTGGTTCGGAATTCGCTGTTCTACAAGCCACATAGGGATCAAACGCGCATGTCACACCCACTATCAGTAGAAGCGGCAACATGGCGGGCCAAACCCCGCCCTACCCACTGCTGCAACGACGCTGTAGGGTGCGCAAAACACATGTAATCCGAAAGCCTCCCATGACCCCCGAAACCGCCCAGAGCATCCTTGATCAGGCCTTTGCCCCGTGGGTCAATGCCCTCCACCCTAAAATCACGGCAATCTCGGAGAGCGGGACCACCATGATCATCCCGATTACCGATGACATCATGCGCATCGGCGGGATCGTGTCGGGGCAGGCCTTGGCCGCGTTGGCCGACACCTCCATGGTCTTCGCCTGTTTCGGATACCTCGATGCGCCCGAACCCTTGGGCACCGTCACGCTGGACACGCAATTCCTGCGCCCTGCTACGGGTGACAGCATCCGCGCGGAGGCGGAGGTGACAAGGGCGGGGAAATCCATGATCTTCACCCGCGTGACCCTGATCGCGGAGCCGTCGGGCAAACCGGTGGCGATGGCCACGGCGACTTTTGCACGATGATCCGTGCGCTCTTGGTTCTGCTGTTGCTGGCGTCCTGCGGACGGCCGCTGACCGAGAATGAGCGAAGTTTTCTGAGCACGATCCACGGCGATACGCTGAACATGGACCGGGCGCGCCTGCACGATGGCGCACCGACCCGGGCGGTCACCTTCCGCCGCAAGCCGCGCCCGCGCACCACCTGCCGCGAGTTGATCCTGCCGCCGCCCACGGACGCCATCGTCACCTCGAAACCCGCCGCCGTGGCGCTGTTCAACACTGTGCTATTCGACAAGGACTGGTTCATCGACGACTATCTTCCCGACTACCCCGACACCATCGGGATCATCGCGGCGATGCTGTTTGCGCATGAGATCACCCATGTCTGGCAGTGGCAGAACCGCGCCACAACGGGGTATTCACCGCTGCTCGCCGCTTCGGAGCATGGCAACACCGCAGACCCGTATCTCTTTGAAATCAATACAGATCGCAGCTTTGGCGACTTCGGGTTCGAGCAGCAAGGCTCCATCGTCGAGGAATATGTTTGCTGTCGCGCATTGGCCCCGCAAGGGCCGCGCACCGCCCGACTGCATGCCCTGATCGCAGAAGCCATGCCCGTCAAACCCCTGCCGCAAAGCCGCGAATGGAACGTGCGCCTGCCCTGGGACGGGGTCGAGGTGCGGGGCATCTGCGGTTAGCGCTGGATGCTTTCGAGATAGACCAGCAAGGCGGCCAATGCGCGCGGTGTGGGCGTCAGAACGCCGTCAACCTCGACCGGCACCAGATCATCGGCCATCGCGCCACCAAACTGCGGCATGACGCGGGCCAGATGACCGCCTTCGGGATCACCATAGATATAGCTGAGCGCGCGGGCGGTCGGAAACGCACCGCCATTGGCACGCGCCAGCAGCGTCAGATCCGTGGGCATAGGCGAGAGGCCAGCAGCGCCGGGTCCCTCCCCCCGCCCGTCCGCCCCGTGACACGAGGTGCAATTGGCCGCGAAAAAGGCAGCACCCTCTTGCGGTTCGGGCATGGACACGGGCGTGCATCCAATCAGAATGGCCAGGCCAGTCGCAGCCCCCAATGATAGGCTCAAGGTCTGCATGACGGTTCCTCCAATAGCATAGTGTCAAAGCGATGTTGCGCCCCTGCCTTTACCTTACCATGATGCAAATCAAAACACTGCATACAAAGAGGAAATTCAGCAGATGTGGTGCGGATTGAGCGGCGGATTACCGTTGACCCTTGCGTTCAGGGTAACGGGTCAGGATGTGCTTGCCAGCTTTTCCATCAGGTCCCAGACATTCTGTTCGATCTCGACCGGGTCCATCACTTCCTTGTTCTGGCCCGGCATCCGCGCATCGTCGTCAGCACTGGCCGCTTCGGTCAGCGCCGCAAGCTTGGTGCCGAACCCGGAAGCGGACGCAGGATCGATGACGATATAATACTGACCGAGGTCGTGCGGTGCCCCTTCGGGTGCCTTGAGCGGTTTGACATCCTGCGACAGCACGCCACCGGCCAGCCCTGCGGCCAAAATCTCGGCCATCAGGCCGAAGCCCCAGCCTTTGTATCCGCCCATCGACACCAGCGAGCCTTTCAGCGCGGAGTCGGGGTCTGTGGTCGGATTGCCCTCAGCGTCGACAGCCCAGCCTTCGGGGATCGTCTGCCCCGCGGCCTTGGCCATTGTGATCTTGCCCAAGGCCACTGTCGTGGTGGATTGATCGAATTGCATCGCGATACCGCCCGCGCCATCTGGCACGGAAAAGGCGATCGGATTGGTGCCGATCACGCGTGTCTTGCCGCCCGGTGCGGCCACGATGGGCGACGCATTGGTGAAGCCAATCCCGATGAACCCCGAGCGCGCGATCTGTTCGGTGAAATAGCCCAGCGAGGTGCAGGTATGTGCATGCCCCACCGCGAGAGATGCAATCCCTGCCTGACGTGCCGCATCCAGCGCCACGGGCAAGCCGTAGGCAAAGGCGGGTTGCGCAAAGCCGAATTGCGCATCCACATGCACGGTTGCGCTGCGCGGGGTGGTGACGTTGGGGGTCACATCCCCTTTGACCCGGCCCGAGGTCAATTGCTGGCAGTAGCTTTCGACATAGTAGAGACCGCAGATCTTGTTGCCGATGGCCTCGGCGGCGGCAACGGCGCGGGCGACTTCGGCGGCGGGAAAGGCTTCGGCACCATGAGTCAACAAGGCCGCTTTCACTGTTTCCTCAATTATTGCCAGTGAAACCTGAACCATGATCGCGCCTTTCCCCCATGTTCGGCCAGCTTGCCGCCCGTCACTGTGATCCAAACCGGACAGAGCGGTCAAGCGTTTCGAGGAAAGTGTCCTTGCGTCAGACTGGCACCAGACATCCTTGTTCCAGCCGGATCTGCCGGTCCATCCTGGCGGCCAATTCCAGATTATGCGTGGCAATCAGCGCCGATAACCCGGTGTCCCGCACCAGCCCCATCAGCGTGTCAAAGACCTGATCCGAAGTCGCGGGATCAAGGTTGCCTGTCGGCTCGTCCGCAAGCAGCAACCCCGGCGCGTTGGCCAGCGCGCGGCAAAAGGCTACGCGCTGCTGTTCGCCCCCGGACAGGGCCGCAGGGCGGTGGCTGGCGCGTGGCGCGATACCGACCTTGTCCAAGAGTGCCATCGCACGGCTCTCGGCTTGCCCCTGCGGCGTGCCGTTGGCGAGTTGAGGTAGCACGATGTTCTCAAGCGCCGAAAACTCGGGCAGCAAATGATGGAACTGGTAGATAAACCCCACATCGGACCGGCGCACCTGCGTGCGGCGGCGATCGCTGCGGCCAGTCATATCCTCGCCCGCAATATGCACCAACCCGGCATCAGGCGTGTCCAGCAAACCCGCGATATGCAGCAAGGTCGATTTACCCGCACCTGACGGAGCGACCAGTGCCACAACCTCGCCCGGCGCAATCGACAGATCAACATCGCGCAGCACCTGAATTTCGTTAGGCTTGCCCGCGTTGTAGCTTTTGGAAATGCCCGACAGGCTCAACACCGGATCATTCATAGCGCAGCGCCTCAACAGGGTTCATCCGTGCGGCCCGACGGGCTGGAAAGATTGTGACGATGAAAGACAGACCCAAAGACAGCCCAATCGCTGACAGCACGTCCGCCAATTGCAGCTTCGCTGGCAGGAAATAGATGCCCCGGATCGAAGCATCCCAAGCGGTGCCGCCCGACAGATAGTTCACGAAGCCGAAGATCTGATCGACATAAAGCGCGAACAGACAACCAAGGATCACTCCGAGCGCCGTACCAATCAGTCCGGTGAAAGCGCCGCAGATGAAAAACACCCGCATGATCGACCCTTCGGTGAGCCCCATTGTCCGCAGAATGCCGATGTCGCGGCCCTTGTTCTTGACCAGCATGATCAGGCCCGAGACGATGTTCATCGCGGCGATTAACACCAGCACCGACATGATCACAAACATCACCCGATCCTCAATATCGAGCGCATTGAGGAATGAGCCTGACGCATCCCGCCACGTCCAGACCTGGCCGCGCTCTCCAGCGGCCTCCAAAATCGGAAGCGAGATTGCATCCACAGCTTCGGGCTCTTCGACCATAACTTCAAGTTCGTCCGCCAAGCCCTCGCGGTTAAAGAAGGATTGCGCATCAGCAATCGGCATGTAGACCCGTGTGCGATCAATGTCATAGCGCCCGGCGGCAAAGATATAGACCACCTCATAGGCGTTCACACGCGGACTGGTACCGAAAGCGGTCTTTACCCCGTTGGGCGAGATCAGTTTGATCCGGTCGCCCACCGTAACACCCAGAGTTTGGGCCACACCGATCCCAATGGCCAGCCCCTCGTCAAAGCGATCAATGTCGCCCGTTGCCTGATCCGAAGAGGCGATGCGTGGGATGGTTTTCAAATCCGCCGCCGCAATACCGTAGACTTCGACGCCCGCATTGGACTGGCCGTTGTTGGCCATCACCTGCTGGCGCACAATCGGGGCCACGCGGGTCACACCCGGCACGGAGCGCACCTGTTCAGCCAGCGCATCGTAGTTCGGAATGGAGCGGTCAATCTGCCCGTTCGCGGCGACCTCACCAAATTGATAAACCGTCACATGGGCGTTGGCCCCAAGGATCGTATCCACAAATTCCGCCCGAAACCCGCTGCGCACCGAGAGAGTGGCGATCAAGGCGAACACTGCCAAGGTAATGCCGATCAAGCTGATCCACGTCATCACGCTCACGCCACCTTCGGCGCGGCGCGCGCGCAGGTAACGCCATGCGATCATCCATTCAAACGGGGCGAAAGGCGGGGTCTTGGCCAAGGTCAGGCTCCTGTCAGGTGTCGCGCAAACTGAGGCTTTGACGCGAAAGGGTCAAGCGGGGTTTGCGCGGCCTCGAAACGGCCAGCGCAGCACCTTGAACAAAACGCCAAATGCTGCCGCGCCCAAAAGAAACCCGAACACTGCAAAGATCATGCCGGCAAAATTCAAAGGCACCGCAGGCTGGTAGACTTCCCACGCCGCCTGCGCAATCTGACCGTCGCTGAGGCGCGGCAGATGATAGGCCCGCATAAACGGCCCCTGCCCTTCAAGTGCCGCTAAATCCGCGCTTAACCGCTCAAACCGGGCAAAGGTTCCAGCCATATCCGCCCGGCGCCGATCCAGAAAATCGGTTCCCTGCATCTGGGCCAAAGCCTCTTGCCGGTTCAGCCCGACGGCAGCCGCAGAGGCATCGAAATCCGCTACGACTTCAGCCAGTGCATCAACGGCCCCACCCAAACGCTGGGTATACTGCTGCGAAAACTGCGGGAATTGGGATGTGGTCGCAGCACCCGCGAGGCCAGCCCCAAGCGTAAGAGCACGCAGGATCATGCCCGCGCGCCCCATAACGCGTCCCAGGGTGAGCGAAGATCAAAGACCATCCATGCTGCCCTTCTGTCTCCGCTCAAATTAGCGCCGATCCAGCCACCGATCAAAGCCTTAAGCGATGCCAGCGTAAATCTGCGCAAGCTTCTTCACGGCCTCTTCGGGCGGCATTTCCTCACTTTCGCCGGTGCGGCGGGATGTCAGTTCAACCACACCGTTCTTGAGGCCCCGCGGCCCCACGGTGATGCGCCACGGCAGACCGATCAGATCCATGCCCGCAAACTTGCCACCCGCACGCTCGTTCCGGTCATCGTAAAGCGGCTCAAGACCCAGCGCCGTCAAAGATGTGTAAAGCGCCTCGCAGGCCGCGTCAGCTTCCGCATCACCCTGCTTGAGGTTCACGATCCCAGCGTGGAACGGCGTGACACCTTCTGGCCAGATGATGCCGTTGTCATCATGGCTTGCCTCGATGATCGCACCCAGCAGGCGACTGACGCCGATCCCGTGGCTGCCCATATGCACGGGGGTGTTCTTGCCATCCGGCCCCTGCACGGTGGCGCCCATCGCTTCGGAATACTTGGTCCCGAAATAGAAAATCTGCCCCACCTCAATCCCGCGTGCGGTGCGGCGGCGCTCTTCGGGTACTTCGTTGAACAGCGCCTCGTCGTGGGTTTCATCCGTGCGGGCGTATTTCGTGGTGAATTCCTCCATCACAGCCGCGCAATCCTCGACCGATGCATAATCGATATCGCGGTCGCCAAAGGTCAGGTCCGTGACGGCGCTATCATAAAACACTTCCGACTCACCGGTTTCCGCCAGAACCAGAAATTCATGGGTATTGTCGCCCCCAATCGGGCCGGAATCCGCCCGCATCGGAATCGCCTGCAAGCCCATGCGCTCGTAGGTGCGCAGATAGCTCACCAGATGGCGGTTATAGGCATGCAGCGCGTCTTCCTTCGTCAGGTCAAAGTTATAGCCGTCCTTCATCAGGAACTCGCGCCCCCGCATCACGCCGAAACGAGGGCGGATCTCGTCGCGGAACTTCCACTGGATCTGGTACATGGTCAGCGGCAGGTCCTTGTAGCTGCTGACATGAGCGCGGAAGATATCTGTGATCAGTTCTTCGGCGGTAGGTGTGAAAAGCATATCACGCCCGCCCCGGTCCTTGATCCGCAACATCTCCTCGCCGTAAGCATCATAGCGCCCGCTTTCGCGCCACAGGTCCGCGGACTGGATCGTTGGCATCAACATCGCCAGATGCCCGGCCCGCGCCTGTTCCTCATGCACAATATTCTCAAGCTTGCGCAGCACCTTGAAGCCCATGGGCAGCCACGAATAAATCCCGGCAGCCGACTGCTTGATCAACCCCGCCCGCAACATCAGCCGATGGCTGACAATCTGTGCTTCCGACGGGGTCTCTTTCAGCACAGGCAAAAAATAACGGCTCAGACGCATGGGGAGGCTCCAGATTGAATTTCGCTGGCGTCTGACTAAGCCATCGCTGCGACGCCCGCAATCGACTAGCGCACCTGCCATCTTGGTTTGATTAATCCCCAGATGCCCTAAGTTTATTATCAGCGACTTGTTTCGCGATCCGCACGCCCTTTGACCGTACCAATGCACGAGACATTCTATGACCCGATCCGATACGATTCACCCCGCCGCCCGCGACTATGCCGACGAAGTCACCGCTGGCACGCTGTCGCGCCGCGAATTCATGACCCGAGCCACATCGCTGGGGCTGACAGCCGGTGCCGCCTATGGCCTTTTGGGTGTCGCCCAACCAGCACGTGCTGCGGGCCACGCCCAATCGGGTGGTACCTTGCGTATCCAGAGCAGCGTCAAAGCGCTCAAGGATCCACGCACCTATGACTGGCCGCAGATGTCGAACTACACCAGAGGCTGGCTTGAATACCTTGTAGAATACCAGACGGACGGTTCTATCGCGCCCTCTTTGCTGGAAGCGTGGGAAATCAACGAGGACGCAACAGAGTACACCCTGACAGTGCGCCAGGGCGTCACTTGGAACAATGGCGATCCCTTCACGGCCGCAGATGTGGCGATGAACATCGAACGCTGGTGTGACAAGGGTGTTGAGGGCAACTCGATGGCGTCCCGTATGGCATCGCTGGTGGATGACGAAACCGGCAAAGCCCGTGAGGGAGCGATTACCACCGAAGGGGATTACACCGTCAAACTCACCTTGAACAACGCAGACATCACCTTGATCGCGGGCTTCTCGGACTACCCTGCCGCCATCGTACACAGCAGTTCGACGGGCGACCCCCTCGAGAACCCGATCGGCACCGGACCTTATTTGCCCGGCGAATTTGAGGTCGGTATCAAGGCGGTTCTTGTCCGCAATGAAGACCACAACTGGTGGGGCGAAGGTGCCTATCTCGACCGCATTGAATACATCGACTACGGCACCGAGCAATCTTCCGCATTCTCCGCCGTCGAAGCAGACGAAGTTGACATGGTGTACGAGTCGCTCGGCGATTACATCACACTTTTTGACGACTTTGGCTGGCAAAAGTCCGAAGCGATCACGGCCAATACGGTCTGCATCCGTCCCAACCAGAAGGCCGAGGTCAACGGCACACAGCCCTATGCAGATGTGCGCGTGCGCCGTGCTCTGGCCATGGCGGTGGACAATGCCATCTGCCTCGAGCTGGGGTTCGACAACAACGGCACCGTCGCCGAAAATCACCACGTTGCCCCCCTGCACCCCGAATACGCAGAGCTGCCGGCACCCAAATATGATCCGGCAGCAGCCAAAGCGCTGATGGAAGAGGCCGGCATGGCAGATTTTGAACATGAGCTGATCTCGATCGACGACACTTGGCGTAAGAACACCACCGACAGTGTTGCAGCACAGCTGCGCGATGCCGGTATCAAGGTCAAACGTACGATCCTGCCGGGTGCCACCTTCTGGAACGACTGGGTGGGTTACCCCTTCTCCACAACCGATTGGGCCCAGCGTCCGCTGGGCGTGCAGGTTCTGGCACTGGCCTACCGCTCCGGCGAAGCCTGGAATGAATCCGCCTTTTCGAACGAAGAGTTCGATGCTCTGCTGACAGAAGCGCTCGCCATAGCAGATGCCGACCAACGTCGCGAGGTCATGGCAAAGCTGGAGAAGATCATGCAGGACGAAGGCGTGGTCATTCAACCCTACTGGCGCTCGATCTACCGTCACTACAAGCCGGAGATTGTCGGTGCCGAAATGCATCCGACATTCGAGATCCACGTCTCCAAACTGGGTTTCGCTGCCTAGATCAGAGTCCGAAGGGCGCGCTTCACACCGGGCGCGCCCTTTACTCGAACCACTACAATTTCAACGTTCTTTCTCTTTTTGGCCCTATATCCCGCGGGGGTTTGGGGGCAGAGCCCCCATCGAATAAGACAGAATGCGGGCTTGCCCGCACAATCATCCGACGGCTCTGCGTGCCAGTGCGATAGCGACTTGCGTAGCACGGGCCATGTCCTGCACTGATATCCATTCCAGCGGCCCGTGAATTTCCTGCATACCTGTAAAGATATTCGGGCAAGGCACACCCATCTCGGTCAGGCGTGAGCCATCCGTGCCGCCACGAATGGGGACGGACAGCGGGTCCAGCCCCACATCAGAGACAGCCGCACGGGCCAGTTCAACCGGCGTCATATCCTTTTCCAGCCAATATCGCATATTGCGGTACTGCGGTGTGATCTCACAGCTGATCTGTGCGCGCGGCTCCCCTGCTGCAACTGCATCGCAAACCTGCTGCAACAGCGCACCTTTGGCCGCCAAGCCATCCAGTTCAAAGTCGCGGATGAGCAATGTGATCTCGGCCTCCGTCGAACCGCCAGATATTTCTGACACATGGATGAACCCCTCGCGCCCTTCCGTGGTGTCCGGCGTCATCGACACCTGCGGCAACGTCTGCACGATCTTGGCGGTCAGATGCAGCGCGTTGACCATCTTGTCCTTGGCGAAGCCCGGGTGCGCGGACACACCGGTAACCCGCACCACTGCGCCATCGGCTGAAAAGGTCTCGAATTCAATCTCGCCGGGTTTGCCACCATCGAAAGTATAGGCGAAATCAACCCCGAAATCCGCTGGCAGACGCGGATCCACGCCCCGGCCGATCTCTTCGTCGGGGGTAAAGGCCAGACGAATTTTGCCGTGCGGTATATCGCTGTTCTCCAACAGATGCCGCGCAGCGGTCATGGCAATGGCCACACCCGCCTTATCGTCGCCGCCCAAAAGCGTCAGCCCGCTGGCGGTGATAATATCGTCTCCCTGCTTCTCGCCCAAATAGGGCGAATTTTCCGGCGACAGTTTCAATTCGGGCGCATCGGCAAAGGTGATATCCCCGCCATTATACCCACGGTGTACCACAGGTTTGACACCCGTGGCGTTGAACTGTGGTGCGGTGTCCACATGCGCGCACCAGCCCATCGTCGGGCCATCGGCGGTGGCAGGCACCGTTGCCAGTACAACACCGTAGTCGGTCAATTGCACATCCTGCGCCCCCATCGCCTCAAGCTCGGACACCAACAGTCGCGACATATCGAGCTGGATCGCCGTGCTGGGCTGGCTGGACGAGGACGCATCGCTTTGGCTGTCAATCGCGGCGTAGCGGACGAGCCGTTCTTCCAGCTCCGTATCAAAAGGACCGCGCATTATGAAATCTGCCTGTCTTTTCCGGCCCAATAGGGCTTGCGCAACTCGGTCTTCAGCACCTTGTTGGCACCTGACAAGGGAAACGGCTCTGTGCGAAACTCGATACTGCGCGGGCATTTGTACCGCGCAATCAAGCTGTGACAGTGTTTCCTGACGTCTTCCTCTGTGACCTCGGCACCGGGGTGCAGGATCACGAGGGCATGGACGGCCTCGCCCCAGTCCTCGCTGGGGATCCCTATTACCGCGCTGGTCGCCACGCCCGGGTGCTGGCCAATCGCATTCTCGACCTCTGCGGAATAGACGTTCTCGCCCCCCGAAACGATCATATCCTTCACCCGGTCCATCAAAAAGATGAAGCCGTCTTCGTCCATATAGCCTGCGTCACCTGTCAGGACCCAGCCGTCCCGAATGGTCTCTGCCGTGACATCGGGCTTGTTCCAGTACCCCAACATCGCGTTTGGACCCTTAACTGCAATCTGGCCAACATCACCGCGCGACACTTCCGCCATGTCTTCATCCACCACCTTGATTTCGCAGATCCGTGTGGGCCGCCCGGCGGAGCGTAGTTTGCCCGCCTTCGGACCTTCCAGCACATGATAATCTGCCGGAAGGATCGTGGCCACGGGGCTCAACTCGGTTTGGCCGAAGGCCTGGACAAAGGATGCCTTTGGAAAGGCCTCGAACGCCTTGACCAGCACCGCTTCGGTGATCGGAGACGCCCCATAGGCAATCTGGCGGATGGACGAGATATCGGTCTTGGCCAGCTTCTCGCTTTGCAGAACCATCTGCAACATCACGGGCACCAGCAAAACCTGATCCGGCTTATGCGCTTCAATCGCTTCCAAAGTACCGTCGGGCGTAAACGCAGGGATAACCACATGGGTGCCCGCCATCAGGGTTACAGCGGGAAACCAGATCAGGTCAGCGATGTGGAACATAGGGGCCGCGTGCAGATAGATCGTTCCGTCCTGCATGTTCAGCTCATGCGCATTGGCCACGGCACCGACATAGAAATTTTCGTGTGACAGCATCACGCCTTTGGGGAACCCGGTGGTCCCACCGGTATAGAATATCCCCGCCAGATCATCGCCACCGCGCCCTGCGTCCTCGACCGCCTCATGCGCCGCGATGATATCTTCGTAGCTCTCCATTCCTTCGGGCGTTTCGCCATCCCCGGCGTAGATCACTGTCTTCAGTCCCGGCACCTGCTCCCTCACCTCGGCACCCAAACCTTTGAACGCCTCGTCCACGATCAGGATCTCTGCCCCGGCATCATTCAACGCATAGGCGCATTCCGCTCCGGCCCAGCGGATATTCATCGGCATCATCGCCCCGCCGCCCCAGACCACAGCGAAATAGTACTCGATGAACCTGTCAGAGTTCAGTGATAGCAAAGCCACCCGGTCGCCCGGCTTCATGCCAAGCGCCTGCAAGCCCCCCGCCAGCCGCGCCACGCGGTCTTCCATTTGCACCCATGTCTGTTGCCGGTCTCCGCAAATTGTTGCGATGCCGCGCGGGTTGACCTGTGCTGCGCGGCTTAGAATGGATGTGATGTGCATGGTGTCTCTCCTTGGTGCCTCTGCGGGCGGGTTTCTCCCAGACTGCGCAACCCTGCGGGGAAGTGTCAATCGGTGTCGCTGGGTCTGTATTGCCGAATACAAAGCAGAATATCGCCGCCCTGCCCTTGAAACCCTACCCGGTCTGCGCAATGTGAATACCAACGCCGCGAACCGGAGAGACCCGATGGCCCTGCCAATCCGAGAACAACTGAAATACTGGGGCATCGCCACGGCGGTTTTCATCGTCGTGCTTTGGTTTGTCGGCGATGTGCTACTACCCTTTCTTTTGGGCGGGGCCATCGCCTATTTCCTTGATCCAGTGGCTGACCGGCTGGAACGGCTGGGCCTTAGCAGGACCCTTGCCACTGCTGTTATCACGCTGTTTGCCATCCTAATCTTTGTTCTGATGGCTCTGCTGGTGGTGCCGACGCTGATCAACCAGGCGGCAAGCCTTGTGGAAACTGCGCCGCAACTCTTCAAGGACTTCACCGCTTTCCTGACCGACCGCTTTCCCACGCTGCTGGTCGAAGGGTCCACTCTGCGTAATTCGCTGACCTCGATCGGGACCACAATCCAGGACCGGGGCGGGCAATTGCTGGAAACCGCCCTGTCGTCCTTCGCGTCGATCATCAATGTGGTGATCCTGTTTGTGATCGTGCCGGTGGTGGCGGTCTATCTGCTGCTGGATTGGGACCGCATGGTCGCCTCCGTGGACCGCTTGCTACCGCGTGATCACGCCCCCACCGTGCGCCGCTTGGCCCGCGACATCGATAGAACCCTATCGTCCTTTGTGCGCGGCATGGGCACCGTTTGCCTCATCCTCGGCACCTATTACGCAATTGCGCTGATGCTTGTCGGCTTGCAATTCGGGCTGGTGGTCGGGTTCATCGCAGGTCTGGTCACGTTTATTCCCTATCTCGGTGCACTTTTAGGCGGCGCATTGGCAATTGGTCTGGCGCTTTTCCAGTTTTGGGGTGACTGGGTCTCTATTGGGCTGGTCGCCGGTATTTTTGTGCTGGGTCAGGTCATAGAAGGCAACGTGCTGACCCCGAAACTGGTCGGCGATTCAGTCGGTTTGCACCCGGTATGGCTGATCCTCGCGCTCTCTGTTTTCGGCACGCTTTTCGGCTTTGTCGGTATGCTGGTCGCCGTGCCCGTTGCCGCGGCTTTGGGCGTCATCGCCCGCTTCGGCGTCGAACAATACAAGGAAAGCCTGCTCTATCGCGGCACTGGCAGAACTTAAGGCGACAGCTGACATGCCCCAACAACTTGGCCTTGACCTGCCCAGCCGAACGGCATTGGGGCGTGACGCTTTTCTTGTGGCCCCGTCCAACGCCGTGGCCATCGCCATGATCGACAGATGGCCAGACTGGCCCGGCGGCAAGCTCTTGCTCACCGGGATAGCTGGTTCCGGCAAAACCCATTTGACCCACGTCTGGGCTGAGAAATCCTCAGCCCGCATCATTGCAGCCGCCGATCTTGGCAAGGTTGACGTCGCCGATATTGCCCGCGGCCCCGTCGCGGTAGAAGACGTGGATCAAATCGCAAAGAACGGCAGCGCGCAAACCGCGCTTTTTCACCTGCACAACCTCGTCCTGGCCGAAGGCCATAGCCTGCTGCTCACCGGGACAGCCGATGTGGCACAATGGGGCCTTGCCCTGCCCGATCTGGTCAGCCGTCTGATGGGGACCACCACCGTGACGCTGCATGCGCCTGATGATGCGTTGCTCTCTGCGGTGCTGGTCAAGCTTCTGGCCGACCGCCAGCTTACCCCCAAACCGGCGCTGATCCCCTATCTGCTGGGCCGTATGGACAGATCGTTCGCTGCCGCAATTGATCTGGTGGCGCGACTTGATGCTGCCAGTCTGGCACAAAAGCGCCCGATCACCCGGGCCTTGGCCGCTGCAGTGCTGGACAAGGGTACCACCAGCGCGTGATACTCGCTGTGCACCTCGTGCCACCACCGTCATAAAACGATGACATTTCACCGTCAAAAGGCCCCCATGTCACAGACCGATTTCCTTCAGGGTTCTTTCCCGCCGCCCGCCGACTTGCCTGACCTCGATATCTCGGGACCGGGCAGGTTCTTTAATCGCGAACTCAGCTGGCTGGCCTTCAACTGGCGCGTCGTCGAAGAGGCCGAAAACCCTCGTGTGCCCCTTCTGGAACGACTGCGCTTTTTGTCGATCTCCGCGGATAACCTGGATGAATTCTACACTGTGCGCGTGGCCGGCCTGCGCGAACTGGCACATGCGGGCAATACGACCCCTGCCGCTGACGGGCTGACACCCGCCGAGCAGCTGGTGCTGATCAACGAAAACGCCCGCAATCTGATGATGACACAGCAGCGTGTGCTGGTCTCTTTGATGGCGGAAATGGATGCGCAGAACATCTATCTTGAACGGACCGCCGACCTCAGCAAAGAAGACAAGATCTTTCTCAAGGAAGTCTTCCTCAATCAGGTATTCGCGGTCCTTTCACCTCTGGCCATCGACCCCGCGCACCCTTTCCCGTTCATCCCCAACACCGGGTATGCGCTGGCCCTACAGCTTGAACGTGTAGCCAACAAGCGGCCCTTGCAGGCGCTGCTGCCGATCCCCGCGCAGATCGACCGGTTTGTGGCTCTGCCCGCGCCCGAAGGCACACTGCGCTACCTGCCCCTTGAAGACCTGTTGGTACTGCATACGCCAGACCTCTTTCCCGGCTACAAACTAAAATCCCACTTTGAATTCCGCGTGTTGCGCGACAGCGATCTGGAAGTCGAAGATGAAGCCGAAGACCTCGTGCGCGAATTCGAAGTAGCCTTGAAACGCCGTCGCCGGGGCGAAGTTGTCCGCCTGACCCATTCCGCCGGAGCACCTGAAAAGCTTAAGGAAGTCGTGATGGCTGAGCTTGGCGTGCATGAACGCGATGTGATCGAAATCGACGGCATGATCGGTGTCGACGACCTGTCAGAACTGGTCACCGATGCCCGCCCCGACCTGCTTTGGCCGCAATTCACTCCGCGCATTCCTGAACGCGTCACCGACCATGATGGCGATATGTTCGCGGCGATCCGGCAAAAAGACATGCTGCTGCACCACCCCTATGAAACATTCGATATGGTGGTGCGCTTTCTGGCACAGGCGGCACATGATCCCAATGTGGTCGCGATAAAACAGACGCTGTACCGCACCTCCCGCGACAGCCCGATTGTCGAAGCGCTGTGTGAGGCTGCCGAGGACGGCAAATCCGTGACTGCATTGGTCGAGCTCAAAGCCCGCTTTGACGAAGCTGCGAACATCCGCCAGTCGCGCAGGCTGGAACGCGCCGGTGCGCATGTGGTCTACGGCTTTATTGACCTGAAAACACATGCAAAAATATCGACAGTGGTGCGTCGGGAGGGCGACCAACTGGTGACCTATACCCACTACGGCACCGGCAATTACCACCCCATCACCGCCCGCATCTATACCGATCTGTCGCTCTTTACCTGCGACCAGAAACTTGGCCGGGATGCGACCAAGGTTTTCAACTTTCTCTCGGGCTATGCCCAACCCGATAGCCTCGACAACCTTGCCATCTCGCCCACCACTCTCAAACCCCGCTTGCTCGAAATGATCGCAGCCGAGGCTGAGCACGCCCGCGCTGGCCGCCCTGCGGTGATCTGGGCCAAAATGAACTCCATCATCGACGACGAAGTGATCGACGCGCTGTACGCCGCCTCCCAGGCAGGGGTTCAGATCAGCCTTGTGATCCGCGGCATCTGCGGATTGCGTCCGGGCGTCAAAGGGCTGTCCGAAAACATCCGGGTCAAATCAATCGTGGGCCGCTTTCTGGAACACTCCCGCATCGTGTGTTTCGGCAATGGCGCCGGCCTGCCTCATAAAAAAGCGCGGGTTTTTATGTCCTCAGCCGACTGGATGGGACGCAACCTCAACCGCCGCGTCGAAACCCTGGTCGAGATCGAAAACGCCACCGTCAAGGCCCAGATTGTCAGCCAGATCATGGCCGCCAACCTCGCAGATGTGGCGCAAAGCTGGGTCATGTCCCCCGACGGCACCTTCACGCGGCCCGCCTTTCAAGATGGTCAGTTCACCTTCAACTGCCACCGCTTTTTCATGGAAAACCCCTCCCTCTCCGGGCGCGGCTCTGCGGGGGCATCTGATGTGCCCAAACTTACTCACACTGAGGACTGAACCCCCAATTCACCCTTTTGCAAATACCCGACACTGCCACTTGCCACAGGTCTTTCCCCAGACCATCTGGCTCACCCTGCACCGTGGACCTATAAAAACAACAAGGGGCCTGAGGCCCCTTTCCGCCAGATCACAGCGCCTTAATGATTGACCCGGCTAGCCCGCTGCCGCATTTTGCGCCTCACACGCTGCCCCGCAGGAGACCGCATGGCCAAACTGACCAAGACCGCACGCGACACCGTTCCTGAAACAGGTGTTGCCGATCTCGGCCTCTTCGGAAAACCGCTGTTCGAAGACCCCTCTGCCCGGGCCCTGGCGCGGGTTGGCGTGGTCGATGTGGGATCAAACTCTGTGCGGCTCGTGGTTTTCGACGGCGCGGCACGCTCACCTGCATATTTCTATAACGAGAAAATCATGTGCGCCTTGGGGGCCGGCATGTCCGAAACCGGGCATCTGTCCCCTCAGGGGCGCACCCGCGCGCTCTCTGCCATGCGCCGCTTTAAAAAGCTTGCCGATGGCATGGGGCTTTCGGAACTCACGGTTGTCGCCACAGCCGCTGTGCGCGATGCAAGCGACGGGGCCGCCTTCCGCGATGAAGTTCTGCGCGAAACCGGCCTGCGCATCTGGGTCATCGACGGTGAGGAAGAGGCTCGTTTGTCTGCGCAGGGCGTCCTCCTGGGCTGGCCTGGTGCCTACGGTCTGGTGTGCGACATCGGCGGTTCTTCGATGGAACTGGCTGAGATATCCGGCGGCCGTGTGGGGCGCCGCGTCACCTCGCAACTGGGGCCGCTCAAACTGCGCGATCTCAAAGGGGGTGCAAAGGCCCGCAAGGCGCATATCACCGAAGTGATCACCAACCTCAAGGAACGCATGGGCGCCCAGCGGGATCGATTGTTCCTTGTGGGCGGCTCATGGCGGGCCATCGCGCGGATCGACATGCTGCGGCGGGGCTATCCGCTGCAGGTGCTGCATGAATACCGGATGACACCCCGCGCGGTCACATCGACGGTAAAATATATCAAGGAAACAGACATTGAAGAGCTGCGCGTGGCTGCAGGTGTCTCCAGCTCCCGCATGGCGTTGGTGCCCTATGCTGCCGAAGTTCTGAACCGGTTGGTCAAGACCTTCCGCCCAAAGGACATCGCCATCTCAAGCTACGGCATCCGCGAAGGCATGCTCTATGAACAAATGCCACAGCGCCTGCGCGACCGCGACCCGCTGATCGAGGCCTGCCGCTTTGCCGAAGCAAAGGACGCACGCATGCCGGGGTTCGGCAAGATCCTATATGACTTCATCCTGCCCTTGTTCTCTGGGGCCTCTGCCCCGCGCAAGCGACTGATCAAAGCCGCCTGCCTGCTACATGACGTCAGCTGGCGTGCACATCCCGACTACCGCGCCGAAGTCTGTTTCGACAATGCGACCCGTGCCAATCTGGGGGGACTGAAACATGCCGAGCGTATCTTCATGGGGCTGGCGCTATTGCACCGCTATTCCAACAAACGCGAAAACGCGCGCTTTGCCGACCTTTACGACATGGTCGACGAAAAAACCCGTGCCGAGGCCGAAGTCGTAGGCAAAGCGATGCGCTTTGGGGCGATGCTTTGGATGACACCAGAAGCCGAACGCGGTGAATTGCGTTGGTTTGCCAAGAAGAAACTGCTCCAACTGCGTCTGACCCCCGATATGATGCCACTTTTTGGTGAAGTGGCCGAAGCGCGGCTTAATTCACTCGCTGCATCTCTCGGGGCCGAAGTCGAGATCAAGACCATGCGCGCCAGAAAGTCTGACGCAGCCGTGACAAAAGTCTAAGCGCCAAATCACAAGTCGATTTGCGGTGCCGGTTCGGTGGGCGTGGCGGGTGGTACCATCGGTGCCTCCGGTTTGCGCCTGATGATGATATCACCATTGGGCAAGACTTCGGGCGGCAAATAGGCGCTCCAGTCTTCAATCTCGTTCATCAGATCGGCCAGTTTCGGCCCCATCTGATCGGCAAACTGGCGCAACGCCGGCCCCATCTCCTCGGCCAGCCCGGAGAAGTCTTCGATCGCCGGCTCCATTTCCTTAAGTATACCGTCAAGGAACATCTGCGCCCCCCACTCCATCAGCGATAACCCCTCAGAGGGCGGCGCATCGCTATCCTGCGCGAAAGCGGCAGGCACTGTGAGGAAAAAAGCAAAGAAGCAAGCGGCGATGTTTTTCATAGCCTGAATATAGCGCATCGCCCGCCCGATTACGAGCTTTCGTCAAAGTCGATGGTCACCGGGAAATGATCCGAGGCGGTGACCAAGGCATCGCGCAACACCGGGTTCGTCCAGCATTCGGGGTCATCCAGCGGATGCCAAATGCGCCACTGTGCCCCGCGCGCCCGGATCTCGTCACTCACCATGATGTAATCCAGAAGCGCCTGCAGAAACCGCTTTTCCGGCCTGATCCAGAACCGCGCCGTGGTCGGTGCTGCCCCCAGCTTGCGACTCAAGGCTTGCTTTGCATGAGGGTCAAACAGACGTGATGCCTTGCCCTCTCCCAACACAATCTCGACCGATGACCGGCCAAAGAGGTCTTCGAATTCGTCCAGCCCCACACCGTCATTCAAGTCTCCCAAGACCATCAACGGCGTGCTTGCACTCAGATGTTCCTCAATGCGCCCGCGCAACCAAATCGCCTGAGCCAACTGCTTGCGCCGGTTCGCAATATTTATGCGCAGCACCTCTGCAGGGGTCTTTGCCCCATGCGGTGCCTTGGATTTGAGATGCGCCCCGATCATGTGAAAGGCAAAGCCGCCCTTGGTTTCCACCGCGACCTCCAGCGGTGGTTTGGAAAACACCACTGTATCCTCGGTGGCGTCCACATCCAGATCGATTCGCAACGCACCATCAAACCGGGGCGCCCCGGCCGCACCTTCCATACCGGTGAAGGCCCCTTTGGGATCATGCCGTACCTGCAGCACTTGCGGATCATACAGCAACGCGATCTCTTGCTGCGTGTCGTTGCTAAACCCGATCAGCGCATCCGTGGTGCGCAACCCGAAAGCCACGGCAAATCCGGTCAATGCCGCCACGGTCGATCGACCACGGCTCTGATCCGGGGCCTCGATCACCATCACGGCATCTGCATTCAATGCCTGAAACACAACCCCGAGCGCTGCTGTCTGTTGTGCACGCGTCACATCGTACCGCGCTGACCATCCGCTATCGTTAAACAGCTGATCCGCGTCATCGAAAAGAGAAGAAAACCACTCCACATTATACGTGGCGATCCGCATCAGGCGTTTTTGCCGGAGAGTGTTTCCCAAGCGCGATTGATATCAATCATGCGTTTTTCAGCCATGCGCACCGCCTCTTGAGGCAGGCCTCGCGCTACCAACGCATCGGGATGATTGTCGCGCACCAACTTCCGCCAAGCCGCCCGCGCCTCGGTCAAATCGGCATCAGGCGCAATCCCCAAAACGGTATACGGCAAGGGCGAGGTATTCGGGACAAAGCGTGCTTTAAGAGCCGCAAACCGCGCCTCGGACAGGCCGAAAATATGCGCCACATCCTCCAGAAAAGCATCTTCATTCGGATGGTAGGTGCCATCGGCCATCGCGATATGAAACAGGCCTTCCAGCAAATCACACAGCATTTCAGGTTGATCCGCAAACATCGTCGAAATGCGGCGGGCATAATCATCAAAGCCCGCAACATCTTGTCGTGCCAGATCAAACACCCGCGCCGCGCCGGCCGTGTCCTGTTCAGCAATCTGGAACACCTCGCGAAAGGCCGTGACCTCGTCGCGGGTGACCTGCCCGTCCGCCTTGGCCATCTTGGCACCCAAGGCAATAACGGCGATGGTAAAAGCAACCGATCGCTCAGGCGGACTGCGCAACCGGTCAAAGACAGCGGCCAGCCCCTCTCCCGAGGTCAGCGCAGATAGCGCCTCTGTAATGCGGATCCAAATCGACATAACCGCAGTCTAGCCCAGCCCCGAACCGAAGTCAGCGTAGCGCAAGCGATTTATACACGATTGTCATGTCAGACGACGCGCCTGGCCCTCTACTGCAATATCCGCCTGCAAACCGGCCGTGCCGCGCTCAAACCGGATGCGGGCATCGGACAGATGGGGCGCCAAAAGGGCCGCAAGATCATCCGCGTCCGGGTGGCAGACCGTCAGACCTGTGAATGCGGCCCCCAACTGAGCCAGCCTCTCGGCCGGATGGTCGTCGCCCTCCCATTGCATCAATGCCGGCGCACAATTGTCAAAAGGCAAAATCCCATCCGCAGGCACCGCCATGCGCCAACGTAATGTCCCGCGCTGCAAGGCAACGGGCGTCCCGAACCCCGGAGGCAAAGCAGCCAACGTGGCGTCCAGATCATCACAACGACAGATCCAGTTGGTTAACCGCGCAGGCCCTGTAAATCGATCCAGATCGAACCAGCGCGGCCTGTCGGGCGCAGACGCATCGGGGTTGATTGCAATCGCCTCAAGGTACAGACCCTCCTCGATACCCAGCAAACGGTTGTGTGTGTGAAACACCGCATGGGCACCTCCTTCTTCAAGCGGCACACCAAGAGATGTCTCGACATATGTGGTGGCGAGGTCCAAGGTCGAACCCGCCACCGCAAGATGATCCAATGTGATCACGCCTCCCCCTTTCTCTTTTTGGCCTTATATACCGTCCGCACTCTCAACCCCGCGCCGCCCGGATGAGTTTGAGAATATCCTCAGCCGCCGCCGGGATATTGGTGCCGGGACCAAAAATCGCCTTCACGCCTGCGTCATAGAGAAACTGGTAATCCTGCTGCGGGATCACCCCACCGCAAATCACCAGAATATCCTCCGCACCCGCCTCTTTCAGCGCCTTGACCAGTTGTGGTGCGAGCGTCTTGTGCCCCGCCGCTTGCGACGAAATGCCGATCACATGCACGTCGTTGTCCACCGCATCCTGCGCCGCCTCGGCAGGTGTCTGGAACAGCGGGCCCACATCTACATCGAACCCGATATCCGCAAAGGCGGTCGCAATCACCTTGGCGCCCCGATCGTGACCGTCCTGGCCCATCTTGACGACCAGCATCCGCGGACGACGCCCCTCCTCTTCGGCAAAATGCTCGACCGATTTCTGGATCTTGGCAAAACCTTCGTCACCCTCATAGGCAGCACCATAGACACCCGCGAGCGTTTTCACCTCCGCACGGTGGCGGCCGAATATGTCTTCCATTGCCATGCTGATCTCTCCTACTGTGGCGCGCGCGCGTGCAGCTTCCACGGCCCCTTCCAGCAAATTCCCGCCTTCGCGCGCGCGGCGCGTCAGCTCTTCTAGCGCCGCGGTGCAGGCACTGTCGTCGCGGCTCGCGCGAATGTTCTCCAACCGCTTGATCTGGCTCTCGCGCACGGCGACGTTGTCGACATCCAGGATATCAATCGGGTCTTCGTTCTCGCGGCGGTATTTATTCACGCCGACGATGACTTCTGTGCCACGGTCGATGTTGGCCTGACGGGTTGCGGCCGCCTCTTCGATGCGCAGCTTGGGCATGCCGGTGGCCACAGCCTTGGTCATCCCGCCCAGTTCCTCGACCTCTTCGATCAGCTTCCATGCCGCTTCGGCCAGATCATGGGTCAGCTTTTCGACGTAGTAAGAGCCCGCCAGCGGATCGACCACATTGGTCACACCGGTTTCTTCTTGCAAAATCAATTGGGTATTACGGGCGATGCGGGCTGAATGATCGGTCGGCAGGCCAATCGCCTCATCCAGCGAATTGGTATGCAGGCTTTGCGTACCGCCCAAGACCGCCGACATTGCCTCGAACGCCGTGCGCACAACGTTGTTGTAAGGGTCCTGCTCGGCCAGTGACACACCAGAGGTCTGGCAGTGGGTCCGCAACATGGAGGATTTCGGATCCTTCGGCTCAAATTCCGCCATGATCTTGTGCCAAAGCAAACGCGCCGCCCGCAGCTTGGCCGCTTCCATAAAGAAGTTCATGCCGATGGCGAAGAAGAACGACAGGCGCGGTGCAAAGCGGTCCACATCCATCCCCGCCGCGATGGCGGTGCGCACATATTCGCGCCCGTCGGCCAGAGTAAAGGCAAGTTCCTGCACAAGGTTCGCACCTGCTTCTTGCATATGGTAGCCTGAAATCGAAATGCTGTTGAATTTCGGCATGTTATCAGAGGTATATTCGATGATATCCCCGATGATCCGCATCGAAGGTTCGGGCGGATAGATATAGGTGTTCCGGACCATGAACTCCTTGAGGATGTCATTCTGGATCGTGCCGGACAGCTTCGCACGGTCCACGCCTTGCTCTTCGCCTGCGACGATAAAGCTGGCCAGGATCGGGATCACCGCGCCGTTCATCGTCATGGACACACTGACCTTGTCCAGCGGGATACCGTCAAAGAGGATCTTCATATCCTCAACGGAATCGATCGCCACACCGGCTTTACCCACATCCCCCTCAACACGCGGGTGATCACTGTCATAGCCGCGGTGGGTGGCCAGATCGAAAGCGACCGAAACGCCCTGTTGTCCAGCGGCAAGGTTGCGGCGATAAAAAGCGTTGGATTCCTCGGCGGTCGAAAAGCCCGCGTATTGGCGGATCGTCCAAGGACGGCCTGCGTACATCGTGGCTTTCACGCCGCGCGTGAACGGCGCTTCGCCGGGCATTGAGCCAAGGTGGTCCAATCCTTCCAGATCATCGGCACCATAGACCGGCTGCACGTCGATCCCCTCAAGGGTCTTCCACGTCAGATCTTCAACGCTGCGTCCGCGCAGTTCAGCCTCAGCGGTGCTGCGCCAGTTGTCCTTTGTCATATCCTTGTCCTTTTATCAGGGCAGCCGGTGGCAGACTTATGTCCGCTCTTATCGGTTGCGACGTCTCTGTCAGTGTGGCCAGACCATCCGCACCGGCCATCAGCCAATGCATATCGTCTGCGTAATTCTCCGCCAGTCTCACGGATTGTTCGGTATCGAAGGGCTGCCAGCGGCCAGCGCCATCCGGCAACAGATCCGGGTCACTGCCCTGTTCCGCCAACCCAGCCCGCAAACTGCGCAGATCGGCTGAACGGTTCAACCAGCGACCCTGCGTGTCCGCTGGCGCTTCTCCGGCAAAGGCTGCGCCAAACACGGCTTGCGGTTGGCCCACATAGCCCTCGAACGGGAGCACATCAATCTCGGCTCCCGGTGCCGCGCAGGCCAGATCGGTGATCACATCCCGCCAACACCTCCTGCTGTGTGAAATTGCTTCGCGTTTGGCCGATGAGGGCACGGGATGCCCCCGCGAAACAGTCAGCGCACAGGCCGAAGCCCACCACAATTCCTGCGAGCGGATCGACAGGACAATGCGCCGCACCCGTCCGCCAAGGGCCGCCGAAATCCGTGCCGCGCGTTCTCCTGCTGCCGGATAAAGCTGCCCTGACCGTAGGTTCTGAGCGCAATTTCCCAGCATATTTTCGTCGCTCACCAAGAGTTGGCGTACGCCCCGTGCCTGCGCCTGTGCCGCAAACATGCGTACCCGGCCTTCGGCCCGCAGTGCAGGATTGCGGATTCTCTTGGACACGGTCGAACGAAAAAGCCCTGGAAATACAGACTTACGCGCTTCTTGTGGTCCCCAAAAGGCAACACCCTGTTTGGACAGATCAGCAAGATGATCGCGGATGTAGTACTGAAACGTGGTGGTCGCGGTACGATGCGCACCCATATGCAGAATGACGTCCATGATATGTCGGACCACCCTATGCCATAACGCCGCCCCGTTCGGCCATCCTGCGGGGATCACCCCGTTCATGGCCTACAACCTCTTGCACTGCGCTTAATGGCGTCCACAATCACATTTGCCATCGCATTTGCGCGGATCAGGCTTATATCAGGGTCAACAGGAGACACCATGAAACGCCTCATACCTATTGTTTTTGCTGCACTATTCGCCGCCCCGTTGCTGGCGCAGGAGACCGATGTGACCCAGTTGGAAACCCTATTCCGCCCCGCTGATATGGATGATTTGAGCGAATTTCGCTGGAAAAAACGGCCCGTGCTGGTCTTTGCCGATAGCGAGGATGATCCGGCATACATCGAACAGCTTGAACTGCTGGGCCAGCGGCCCGAAGAGCTGCTGGAACGGGATGTGGTTGTTCTGACGGATACCGATCCTGCGGCCCGCTCCCCCTTGCGGCTGATGATGCGGCCGCGCGGCTTTATGCTTGTGCTGGTGGGCAAGGACGGCGGCAACAAGCTACGCAAACCTTTTCCTTGGGACGTGCGCGAAATCACCCGAAGCATCGACAAAATGCCCATGCGGCAGCGCGAAATCCGCGAAGAAAAAGAGCAAGCACGAGACAGCTGAGACCACTGGAGGCCTTGGTCTTTATTGCATCTTAGGCCAAATGCGCCTATATATGGTCCATAGGCAAAGGAGTGTTCCCATGAGTACACCAAAATCACCGCGCCCCGTCCTTGGTCAACGCGGACCGCGCCCTGGATACTGACAAATGCGCTGACAGCGCGGCGATTGCGCTATTCCCGTCGTCCAACGCCTGCTTTTTCAACGAGATGTAATCGGTATAGACCGCCAACCGTATGTCACGGGATTCGGAGCGCAGAGCGTTTGACCGCAGATCAGCGATGATCGCATCAATGGCAAAAACCTGATTGTAATAACGTGTCACAGGCTGGATGACATCCTCTGGCAAGATATGAATATCCGCGAGGATTGCGGAAAAAATCGTGTCGTTCCGTTCTGTCGGAATGAAAGGTACATAGTCTTCGTTCTCTGACATCTCTTCGGCCACCGTCTCCCAAACCTCGTCCAGATCAAAGAACGTCAGCGCAGCGCGGTAATGCGTAATTTCGGCCAGCAAAGCAGTCGCAAGATCGTCCTGCTTTTCACGCCGGCGGCGGTCGTCGGCGCGGCGGTCCCGCAGGCTGGCGACAAACCAGCCTACCACGTTCACCAATCCGGCAATCGCTGCCGCTATGATGACCGGACCTATCCACGCCTCAACCGCCATCTGGCGTTATTCGAACTCCATAATCACATCATCCACTGCCAGACTGTCTCCGGCCTCTGCGTTGATCTTGGTCACGATCCCCTTGCGTTCGGCACGCAGATTGTTCTCCATTTTCATCGCTTCGATGGTACAAAGCGTCTGGCCTTCCTGCACCTCGTCTCCCACGGCCACGTCCATTTTGACAACCAGACCGGGCATCGGGCAGAGCAGCATCTTGGAAGTATCAGGTGCCACCTTCACAGGCATTTTCCGGGCCAATTCTGCCTGACGCGGGCTGCGCACATGCACACGCAGGTCGGCGCCGCGGGTGCGGATCCGGAACCCGCCCGAAATTTTGCCGACTTTCATCACCAAAGGCGCTTCATTCACCGTCATCGTGGCAAGTTGGTCCCCTGGCGTCCAATCCCCTGCGACACGCAAGACTGTCCCGTCATCAAACTCGACCGTAGCTCCGGCCTTGTCCGCCTTGATTACTACATCATAAGACTGGCCCTGCACCGCAACATTCCAATGGCTGCCCACTTTACGCTCGTGATTGTCCATCCGTCCTGACACACGTGCCCGGCGAATTTCACCGACGCGGTGCATCGCAGCGGAGGCAGCCGCGATCCGGTGCAGATCAGCCTCGGCCAGTTCAACACCTTCGAACCCGTCAGGATATTGCTCTTCGATAAAGGCGGTGGTCATGGTGCCATCGACAAAAATCGGGTGGTCCATCACGGCCGAGAGGAACGGCAGGTTGTGGCCGATACCCTCAACCTCGAAACTGTCGAGGGCTACGCGCATCGCCTCAATTGCTTCGGCACGGGTCGGGGCCCATGTACAAAGCTTGGCGATCATCGGATCGTAGTACATCGAAATCTCGCCGCCTTCATAGACGCCGGTATCATTGCGCACGGCCACAGCACCCGTAGGGGCGTTATCAGCCCATTTGCCATTGTCGCTCAGCGGACCGGCGGCAACCTCTTGCGGCGGGCGGTAGCGGGTCAAACGGCCAATGGACGGCAGGAACCCGCGATAGGGGTCTTCGGCATAAAGCCGGTTTTCAATGGACCAGCCGGTCAACTTGATATCATCTTGGGTGATCGTCAGCTTCTCGCCGTTCGCCACACGGATCATCTGTTCGACCAGATCGACACCGGTGATCAGCTCGGTTACGGGATGTTCCACCTGAAGGCGTGTGTTCATCTCAAGAAAGTAGAAGTTCTTGTCCCCGTCCACGATGAATTCCACCGTACCAGCAGAGGTGTAGCCCACTGCTTGCGCGAGGGCGACAGCTTGTTCGCCCATCGCTTTGCGCGTGGCTTCGTCCAGGAACGGCGAAGGCGCTTCTTCGACCACTTTCTGGTTGCGGCGCTGGATCGAACATTCACGCTCGCCCAGATAGATGCCATTGCCATGGGCGTCGCAAAGCACTTGTATTTCGATATGGCGGGGTTGCGTGACGAACTTCTCGATAAAGATGCGGTCGTCACCAAAGCTGTTGGCCGCTTCGTTCTTGGAGGCCTGAAACCCTTCGCGCGCCTCTTGGTCGTTCCACGCGATGCGCATGCCCTTGCCACCGCCACCCGCGCTTGCCTTGAGCATCACCGGATAGCCGACTTCGTTGGAAATCTTGACCGCTTCATCCGCGTCGGCAATCAAACCCATGTAGCCGGGCACAGTGCTGACGCCTGCTTCTTTCGCAATTTTCTTGGAGGTGATCTTGTCCCCCATTTTCTCGATCGCACCCACCGGCGGGCCGACAAAAGCCACACCAGCCGCCTCGAGCGCTTCGGCAAACTTGCTGTTTTCGCTGAGGAAACCGTAACCCGGATGCACGGCTTGCGCACCGCTTTCCTTGATCGCCGCCATCACCTTGTCGATCACGATGTAAGATTGGTTCGCAGGGGGCGGCCCGATGTGGATGGCTTCATCCGCCATTTGCACATGCAACGCCTGCGCATCCGCGTCCGAATAAATCGCGACCGAGGTCAGACCCATCTTGCGGGCGGTTTTGATAACGCGACAGGCGATCTCGCCCCGGTTGGCGATCAGGATTTTGGTGAACATGAGGTGTCCTTCTGGGTCTTAAGGGAAACGCAAAAACCCCGCGACAGCCAGGGCTGTGCGGGGTTCATAAATCGGGGAGCGCGCAAAGACTGCGCGTCGGTAAAGTGCTTAGCAGCGGTTGGGGTTGATCTGGCAATAGGCAATGTTGCCCGCAGCACCGATGGCCGCGCCTTGCGCAAGGCTGCCGCTGGTAATCGCCGCTGCGCCTGCACCAACTGCCGCACCGCCGAGGGCTTGATCGCCAATGGTATCGCCACAGGCCGATAGGCCGGCACATGCTGCAAGGGTGAGTGTAAGTGTCTTGATTGACATGATGAAATTCCTTCTCTGCTCTGATCTGGCGTATAAACGCAGGGCAAAGACATCTGTTCCATACTTGGTGCAGCTGGGCGGCGAATACCCGCCGGTGGCCGGGCCGTGAAAAAGCGGGGCAGCAGTATCGCATCGTGGATCTGCCGCCCCGTAGAGGAAGGGGTAAGTTTGGGGTGTCTGACAGGCCGCCACTGTGAAGCGTGCCTGTCGACACGTCGCAGGCTGGGGCTTTCTTCAGGGTGTGCCAAGCATGCGTAACCGGCTGGTCCAAAACCGGCCAAGCTACGCTTATTCGCGAGGCATCCAAGCAAGTTCATGCCGACCCCTCTTCAAAGGCTTCGGGGAAAGAAGCCCGTGCCATGCGTTCGTCAATCACCAGCATAGATTCGTAATGCGCAGGATCGAATGGATCGGTGGCGGGCAGAACTTCGCGCCCAAAGAGCCAGGACAAGCGCCCTGCATCCAGATTACCCCGCTCGAACGGCTGGTCGCCGAAATGCTCCCAGAGCGCCTTCATAAAGGCAGCATCTGCACGGCGATCTGGCGGACGGCGGTCGGAACGACGCTCGCGCCGCGATAGCGGTGTGACCCCCTTGGGGTTGGGACGGCGGATGGTGAATTGATAGTCGGTGCCGGGCAAACGTCCCGGAAATCCTCGATGTTTCAGCATATAGGCTGGCATCACATGGCCCTCCGACTAAGGACCAAGGCGGGTCGTTGGATCGAGGCAGGCGCGAACGCCTGCCCCGCAGCAAATTTACTTGTACTTGCCGGTGTATGTTGGCTCGACCGAGATGGGCTCGGGCTCGACAACAACGTATTCTTCTTCGCTTTGGCCGGACGTACAGGCAGCAACAGTGGCGATAAAGCCGATGGCTGCCAGGAATTTGATGCTCTTGGACATCTGAGTCTCCTGTCTATGTGAGTGGAACGCGCATCGTGTATTTGCCTCACGCGCCCCGTTACTTTTGAGGTAAGGGATACTTGGGTATTCCTTGATGCCACATTAGAGTAATGCGGGTTCAAATAATATCCAGTCCTAACCAATCGGCGGACTTGTGACGGTAAAGCCTCATTATACCATCCACATGAGAGTTGAACCGCAAGATGTTGTGGTTGCATTACAATCCCTCCCAGATGCAGGCGTTATCCACAGGGCGATATGCTTCGAAAAACTGGGTGGCATCCGGGTCTGCGGTGCCGAACTCGGTTTCGCGATCCGCCAAGGAAATGACAATCATATCACCACCAAGCGCAAATTCTTGAATGTAGTCCAGCGCCAAATGCTCACAGAGATATGTCATGTCAGCGGCGGCTGTTTCAATGCTGATGCCACTGGCGTCGCGGCTGATCTCGGGCGCGATGAAGCGAAACCGCAGCCACGTCTCGTCGCCAACCGTATCGACCAGCACCTCTTGCAACGCAACATTCAGGCCTGACGGCACGTCGGCTGCGTAAACTGGACCTGCTGCAACAAGCATAGGAAACAACAGCCGCTTCATACGACCATTCCCTTCGACGCTTCGCTACCGCAGCCCGCGTGAGTCTTGCTGTCCCTCAGGTGCTGCGCAGCGCCTCTATCAATTCGTCCTTGGTCATATCCGACCGTCCGTCGATCTCCAGCTCCTGCGCACGGGAATATAGATCGTCTTTGGTCCACTCCTCGTATGGCGGCTGCTTGCCGCCCTTCTTGGAGGGGTGCTGATCCTCGTTTGCCTGCGCATTGGCGATGGCGGCTGCTTTCTGCTTGGATGCACCGTCCTCGCGCAGGGCTTCGTATGTCTCGTCGTCCTTCACACTGGGGCCATGATCTTTGGTCATTGGGATCTCCTTTTTCACCCAACAGCCCGATTAGGCCCTCGGTTCCAACGCCCGCACATTTCGCGGGCGCACCCCGTGGGGCACAGCACTCTTCCAACGCCGGTAAGGCGCTGGAAGAGGGAGCAGGATTGGTATTTGAAAAAGGGTGAAGCAAAAGGTAATACCCTACAGCGGAATGTTGTCGTGTTTTTTCCACGGCATTTCTTTTTTCTTGTTCCGCAATGATGCGAATGCCCGTGCAATGCGTTTGCGGGTCATGCGTGGCTGGATCACCTCGTCGATAAATCCGCGTTCAGCGGCGACAAAAGGGTTCGCAAAGCGTTCTTCGTAATGCGCCGTATGCTCCGCGATCTTCTCGGGATCATCGCGGTCTGCACGGTGAATGATTTCGACCGCGCCCTTGGCCCCCATCACGGCCACTTCGGCCGTGGGCCAGGCATAGTTGAAATCAGACTGCAGGTGCTTGGACGCCATTACCACATAGGCACCGCCATAGGTCTTGCGCGTCGCCACGGTGACCATCGGCACTGTCGCCTCGCCATAGGCAAAGAGCAGCTTTGCACCGTGTTTGATCACGCCGCCGTATTCCTGCGTGGTGCCGGGCAGAAATCCTGGCACATCAACCAGCGTCAGGATGGGGATTTCAAAGGCATCGCAAAAACGCACAAAACGCGCCGCTTTGCGGCTGCTGTCGATGTCCAGCACGCCGGCCAGCACCATTGGCTGGTTGGCGACCACACCCACGGTACGGCCTTCGATACGCATGAAACCGGTGATGATGTTTTTGGCAAACTCCGCCTGGATCTCGTAAAAATCGCCCTCGTCGCTCAGCTTAAGGATCAATTCTTTCATATCGTAAGGCGTGTTTGCGTTCTCGGGTACCAGCGTATCCAGCGAAGGCTCGATACGGTCTGGCTCATCAAAGAAGGGGCGCACTGGCGGTGCTTCGCGGTTGTTGGCAGGCAGGAAATCGACCAGCCGGCGGACCTCTGCCAGCGCCTCCACGTCGTTTTCAAAAGCGCCGTCGGCGACGGATGATTTACGGGTATGGGTGGTGGCACCGCCCAATTCCTCCGAGGTGACCTGTTCGTTGGTCACGGTTTTCACGACTTCGGGGCCGGTCACGAACATGTAAGAGCTGTCTTTGACCATGAAGATGAAATCGGTCATCGCCGGTGAATACACCGCGCCCCCCGCACAGGGCCCCATGATTACACTGATTTGGGGAATTACACCGGACGCCATGATGTTGCGCTGGAACACCTCGCCGTATCCAGCCAGAGAGTCCACGCCTTCCTGAATACGCGCGCCGCCCGAGTCGTTGATACCGATCACCGGTGCGCCATTTTGCATGGCCATGTCCATGATCTTGCAAATCTTCTTGGCATGGGTTTCGGAGACGGAACCGCCCAACACTGTGAAGTCCTGAGAGAAGACATATACCAAACGGCCATTGATTGTGCCCCAACCGGTAACCACGCCATCGCCCGCAGGCTTTTGATTTTCCATGCCAAAGTCGGTGCAGCGATGAGTGACGAACATGTCGAATTCTTCGAAAGACCCCTCGTCCAGCAAGAGATCAACCCGTTCGCGCGCCGTCAGCTTGCCCCGCCCGTGCTGCGCGTCGATCCGGGCCTGGCCGCCACCCAGCCGTGCGGTTTCGCGGCGCTCTTCAAGCTGTTCGAGAATATCTTTCATGGTTTACCCCTGCTTAATATCCTTACCATAGTAACGAACTGAGCAGGGCTGAGGAAAGCACCTTTCTGCATATTTGCAAATTGTATGCAGTCTGACTGAAGCAAATCGCAAAATTGCAAATCGCCGACCGGAATATGGACAACCCTACGGCAACGGATTACTTGCATTTGCATGGATAAATTCCCCCCTCCACTTCCCGTCATCCGGTTTCTGGATCGCAAAACACCGCCAACGGTATTTACGCTGATCCTGTTGGCGGGGCTTTCCGCTTTGGTGATGAATATCTTTTTGCCCAGTCTGCCGCAGATGGCGGAGTTCTTTGGCACCTCTTACGCCACTATGCAGCTTTCAGTCCCGCTTTATCTTTTGTTCAGTGCGGTGATCCAAATTTTCATCGGGCCAATTTCAGACAATCTGGGCCGCCGACGGGTGATGATTTTCGGTTTGATCGGATTTATGATAGCCACATTGGGATGCATTTTTGCGCCGAACGCTTTGGTATTTCTCTGCTTTCGCATTGCACAGGCGGTGGTTGCCACAGCAATGGTGCTGAGCCGTGCGGTCCTGCGGGATCTCTATACCCAGGATCAGGCCGCCTCCAAAATCGGCTATGTCACCATGGGTATGGCACTGGTGCCGATGATCGCACCCGCGGTGGGTGGCGTGATAGAGCAATCCTATGACTGGCATGTGACATTCTGGCTGATGTTTGTAATTGCCGGCGGCATTCTCGCGCTTGTCATCACCGATATGGGAGAGACAGCACGCGCCACCGAGAACACCATTCTGGGTCAGTTTCGCGAATACCCCGAACTGCTGCGCTCGCCGCGGTTCTGGGGCTATGCAATGGCCGCTGCCTTCTGCTCAGGTGCCTTTTTTGCCTATCTTGGCGGTGCGCCCTTTGTCGGCTCTACCGTCTTTAACCTCGATCCCTTCTGGCTCGGTATCTATTTCGGCGCACCCGCAGTGGGGTATTTTACCGGCAACTGGATCACCGGCATGTACGCCATGCGATTTGGCATAAATACGATGGTGCTTTGGGGGTGCATGGCGAACGCATTGGGCAGCACCCTGTCTTTGTTCATTTTTCTTGCGGGTTACGGCTCGGCCGAAACGTTTTTCGGCTTGATGACCCTGGTTGGCCTTGGCAACGGCTTATGTATTCCGAACGCGACGGCTGGCATGTTGTCCGTGCGACCGCATCTCGCGGGCACTGCATCCGGACTGGGCGGCGCGATCATGATCGGGGGTGGTTCCGCACTGGCCGTACTGGCAGGGCTCTTGCTGACACCCGAAAGCGGTGCCTACCCACTGATCCTGATCATGTTGTTCACAGCAATTGCCGGTATTGCATCGATCCTTTTCGTCATCCGGCGCGCCCGCAACCTCGAGCTCAATCCGGTCTGACCGCGCTTGCAGCCCCGCTTTTGCAAAGCTAGGCTCTGTGTAACTGCAAAGTTGCAAAGGATGCGTGTGTGGCCAGTCAGAAACTCTATGCCGGGGCCAAGCTGCGCGAATTGCGTACAAAGATCGGGTTGACGCAGAAAGACTTTGCCGGCCGTTTGGGTGTCTCCCTGCCCTATCTCAACCAGATGGAGAACAACAACAGACCGGTGTCGACCACTGTTGTACTGGCACTGGCCAGCGAATTTGGTCTGGATGTCACAGAACTCAGCGCCGGCGATGGCGAGCGATTAATCAGCGATATGCGCGAAGCACTCGCTGATCCGGTGTTTCAAGGGAACCCGCCGCCACTTGCCGATATCAGGCTGGCCGCCTCCAACGCGCCGGGGTTGGTCCGGGCCTTTCTCGACCTTCACCAAAGTTACCGGCAAACCCATGAAAGGCTTGCTTCACTGGACGAAGCTCTCGGTCGTGAGGACGCCCGCGCCGCCCCCTCCCCTTGGGAAGAGGTGCGCGATTTCTTTCACTATTGCGACAATTACATCGACGCCGTGGACCGTGCCGCCGAGCATTTTGCGGACCGAGCGGGCACCCATCGCAACATGCGCGTGGCGGCCGTATCGGCCCTTGGCAATGCAGGCATTACCGTCAGCTTTGATGACACAGACACGCTGCGCCGCTTCGATCCCGACACAGGCACATTGCACCTGTCGACGCGGGTGGCACCCCAGACACAGACCTTCCAACTGCTGTTACAAGTCGCCCTCGCCCGTCAGGATGCACTGCTAGAGGCCACATTGGATCTGGCCCGCTTCACCACCTCCAACGCCCGCGACATCGCCAAGATCGGTCTCGCCAACTACTTTGCCGGGGCAGCTCTGATGCCCTATGCGAAGTTTCATAAGGCCGCGCAGACCTGCCGCCATGATCTCGAGCTTCTGGCCGGACAATTCGGTGCGTCCATCGAACAGGTCGCACATCGCCTGGCGACGCTGCAACGCCCTGGCACCAAGGGCATTCCGTTCTTTTTCGTGCGTGTCGATCAGTCAGGTACCATCACCAAACGGCACTCCGCCACGCGTCTGCAATTTGCGCGGTTCGGTGGGGCCTGCCCGCTTTGGAACGTCCATCAAGCTTTCGAAACGCCGGGACGATTTCTGCGCCAACTGGCCGAAACACCCGATGGCGTGCGTTATATTAGCCTTGCACGCGACATTTCCAAACCTGCGGGCCGGTATGGCGCACCTGTGCGCCGGTTTGCGATCGCGCTGGGGTGCGAAATGCGCCACGCGGGCCAGTTGGTGTACGCCGACGGGATGGATATGACCCGCGACAGCGCCTTTGAGCCGATCGGGATTTCCTGCCGCATCTGCGAGCGCAAGAACTGCCATCAACGTGCCGTGCCGCCGCTGGAACGGCATCTGGTCGTTGATCCGAACCGGCGCGACACCCTGCCTTACCGCGTTGAGTAGGCGCTAGCGCTTAGCTGCTCGCCAGCCGGACGCACGCGCCTGTGCCTCGGAACAGAACCACCGTTCTCCCTTTGCAGGCTGGATGCCGGTACGTTCATAAAACTTCTGCCCCGGCACGTGATAAATCCGTGCACCCTTGGCGCTGATGTTGCCTTTGATGACACAATTCGCATCGGGGGCCTGACGCCCCTTAATGCGCGTCAGTCGGTAGCGGGCGGGCGACTGCATCTTGAACCCGTGAATGCCGCGATCCGCGACAAAAGCAGCCTTTTCATCCAGATCATAATCGTCGGAATATTTGCGATAGGCATAGGCAAGCCCCTGCGCCACGATCTCGCGCCCGATGTCGCGGTTCTGTATGAAACAGCGGGCCACCACGCGGCCATGTCGGTCCTTGTCCAACGCGTCGCAGCGTGTCTGGGCCCCTTGATACAAGTCGGTGACCTGCCGCGTCACCCAATCACCGCAGCCCCAATTTTGGCCCGTCAAAGTAGTACAAGGCTGGTCGCGCTCCGGGGCGTCAATACCGTGCAAACGCACCCGTGTGCCCCCTACATCGACGGTATCTCCGTCAATCACCCGCAAAGTGCCCGTGATATCTTGTGCGACCACTGGCAATGCCGCCAAGCAGAACACCCCAAACCATGAACAAATCCTTAACATTCCGTCAACGTCGCGCAGAAGCCCGCACCGATCAACTGATTTTGTTAAGAAAGGTTAATCAATCGTTAACGCTGCGAGGTTTCCCAATCAGGATGCACCCAAGGCTCGTCATTAGCCCGCGCCAAGGGATCAAGACCCAGCAGGTGATCTGACACTTTCTCACCCACCATGATCGACGGTGCGTTTAGATTGCCATTGGTGATACGCGGAAAGATCGAACTGTCCGCCACCCGCAGGCCCTCGACCCCGATCACCCGTGCCTGCGGGTCAACAACCGCGTTTGGATCGTCTTCAGCGCCCATCCGGCAAGTACCACAGGGGTGATAGGCGCTCTCCGCGTGTTCGCGGATCACTGCGTCAAGCTCTGCATCGGTCTGGTGCGCCTCACCCGGCTGGATCTCGTGTTTGACGAAAGGCTTGAAGGCGTCCTGCGCAAAAATCTCGCGGGTCAGGCGGATGCAGGTGCGGAACTCTTCCCAATCCTGCGGATGCGACATGTAGTTGAACCGGATCACAGGCGCATCAGCGGGATCCGCGGAACGCAAGCTCACACTCCCCCGCGACCGCGAGCGCATCGGACCGGTATGGGCCTGAAACCCGTGGCCCTCTGCGGCGGCCTGACCATCATAGCGGACCGCAATGGGCAGGAAATGAAACTGGATATCGGGGTAAATAATGCCGGCCTTTGAACGAATAAAGCCCGCACTTTCAAATTGGTTCGAGGTCCCCATGCCCTTTTTAAAGAACATCCACTGCGCCCCGATCACCGCCTTGGACAGCAGGTTCCAGTGGCGATAGAGCGTGATGGGCTGGGACGACGCCATCTGGATATACATCTCCAGATGATCTTGCAGATTGGCCCCCACGCCGGGACGGTCGACAACCACCTCGATCCCGTGCTCTGCCAGATGCGCCGCCGGACCGATGCCGGACAACATCAGCAACTTGGGTGAATTGATCGAAGAGGCGGCCAAAACCACTTCCCGCTCTGCGTGGATCACTTCGCGTCGGCCCTTGCGGATCACCTCAACGCCCGTGGCGCGGCCCTCCTCAATAACGACCCGCTGCGCCAAGGCCTGAACCAGCGTCACATTCCCGGTCTTCTGCGCCGGACGCAGATAGGCATTGGCCGCCGACCAACGCCGCCCGGCCCAGACGGTTTGCTCCATCGGGCCGAAACCTTCCTGCTTTTGCCCGTTATAGTCATCGGTCACCTGGTATCCCGCTTGGCGTCCGGCATCGACAAAAGCCTGAAACAACGGATTGTGCCGTGGCCCCCTGCTCACATGCAGGGGTCCATCGCCCCCCCGCCAACTTGCATCCCCGCCATGGCCGCCATCATGCCAATGCTCCATCCGCTTGAAATAGGGCAGCACATCCGCATAGGACCAGCCCCGGGCACCTGATTCCTCCCAATGATCGTAATCATGGGCATGCCCGCGCACATAGACCATTCCGTTGATCGACGATGACCCCCCGATGACCTTGCCACGCGGGCAAGCCAACCGCCGGTTGTCCAGATGCGGCTCGGGCTCTGACATATAGCCCCAATCATAGCGCCGCATGTTCATCGGATAGCTGAGTGCAGCAGGCATCTGAATGAACGGACCAGCGTCGGTGCCCCCGTGTTCGATCACAATCACCTTGCGCCCGGCCATGGCCAAACGGTACGCCATCGCGCACCCAGCGCTGCCAGCGCCCACAATCACAAACTCTGCCTTCATCTCACCACTCCCGTGATTCTGCGTAGGGTCAAGGATCGCAAAGCGACCGGGGCTTGCCCCGGCTTGTCCTTGAGGCTACGCGGAATCGCACCTTCAAAATTGATCAGGTGTCTTGAGCCACAGATTGTGGCCTCAAGCACCTCTCAGCATATTCCGCAAACCGCGAAACCAGTTCAAAAACAACGGATTGGGGCTCACACCTCACCCCGCACCAAGGTTGTAAAGCGCGTTAGCGCTCCGCTGGATCACGCCCCCTCAGAAAGGCGCTTCCACATCGTCCATCCGCACAAAGACTGATTTCAGCTGGCTATAATGCTCGATTGCGGCCTTTGAATTTTCCCGTCCCACGCCCGAATTTTTGGACCCGCCAAAAGGCGCCTCCACCGGCGCGTCATTGTAGGTGTTGATATAGCAAGTACCTGCCTCAAACCGCGCAGCGACCCGGTGAGCGCGGGCCAGATCGCGGGTGAAAACGCCGGCTGCCAAACCGAATTCCGTATCATTCGCGCGGGCCATCACATCGTCTTCGTCTTCAAAATCCAGCACCGCCATGACGGGGCCGAAAATCTCCTCGCGGGCGATGGCCATGTTGTCGGTCACATCGGCAAAGACGGTGGGTTGTACAAAGAACCCTTCGCGGTCGAGCCGCGCACCGCCCGTTACCAAACGCGCCCCTTCGGCTTGGCCTTTTTCAACGTAGCCCAAGACGATTTTCATCTGACGTTCGGATACCATCGGGCCAAAGCTGGTGTCGGGGTCCATCGGATCACCGATGACCGCATTGCCCAGCCGTTCGGTCAGCCGCTTGAGGAATTGCTCCTTGATCGCCTCGTGCACAAAGACCCGTGTCCCGTTGGAGCAGACCTGACCGGAGCTGTAGAAGTTGCCCAGGATGGCACCGCCCACGGCATTTTCGATGTCTGCATCCTCGAAAACGATCATCGGGGATTTGCCGCCCAGTTCCATCGTGACATGTTTGATGCCTTCAGCCGCAGCCGCATAAACCTTGCGCCCTGTGGGCACCGATCCGGTCAGCGAGACCTTGTCGACGCGGGGGTCCGTGACCAGCGCGTTGCCGACCTCGCCCATCCCCTGCACCACATTATAGAGGCCAGCAGGCAGCCCCGCCTCGTGCAAAATCTCGGCTACTTTCAGGGCGCAGAGCGGTGTTGTCTCGGAAGGTTTGAAGATCATCGCATTGCCGCAGGCCAGCGCAGGTGCCCCTTTCCAGCAGGCGATCTGAGTAGGATAGTTCCACGCCCCGATGCCGACACAAAGGCCCAGTGCTTCGCGGCGCGTATAGACCCAGTTTTCGCCCAGCTGGATATGCTCACCCGTCAGGGTCGCGGCCATGCCGCCAAAATATTCCAGCGCATCCGCACCCGAGGTGGCATCGACCAGGGACGTTTCCTGATAGGGTTTGCCGGTGTCGTAGGTTTCAAGCACACTCAGATCGTGATTGCGGTCGCGCATGATTTCGGAAGCGCGGCGCAAAATCCGGCCCCGCTCGGTGCCGCTCATTGCGGCCCAGGCGGCTTGGGCGCTCTTCGCTGATTCTATTGCCTGTTCGATGATCGCGGGCGTCGCCGCGTGCGCGGTGGCAATTTTTTCGCCCGTCGCGGGATAGATCACCTCGATGGGCGTGCCGGCTGTATCTTCGACATAGGCACCGTTGATGAAATGGCTGGCGGTCGGTTGTGTATCATAAGGCATGTGGTGCACGTCTCCGGTGGGGTGTCGGGTATTTTTAACAGGGTGAATTGGGGGTCAGGTACTTTTGGGGGCGCGTTTGCTGTCTTCCAGCACGTTCAGGTCCATATGGTTGCGCATGTACTGCTCTGAAGCCTTGCGCAGCGGCTGATAATCCCAGGGGTAGTAACCGCCCGTGCGTAGCGCCTCGTAGACCACCCAGCGGCGGGCTTGGGATTTGCGCACCTCGGCGTCGTAAGCTGCGAGGTCCCAGCGGGCTTCGGATTTCGCCCGTAGGGAAGTGAGGGTGCCCTGATGCGCGGGATGCTCCGCGAGATTTGTCAATTCGAGCGGGTCCGTTTCCAGATCGAAAAGCTGATCGGGGTCGATGAGGCAGCGATTGTATTTCCATTTGCCGTAGCGCAGGGAAACCATCGGCGTTTGGGTGGCTTCGGCGGCATACTCCATTGCCACGGGTTCGCTGCGCTCCGCCCCCTGCCCCAGCGGCACCAGTGATTGCCCGGTCGTCCATGGCATGACCTCGGCCATACTGACGCCAGCAAGGTCGCAAAGCGTGGGACAGATATCGATGTTACTGACAGGCGAGGTGGTTAGTCCGGCCTGCATCTGGGGCGCGGCGATCATCAGCGGCACACGGGCAGAGCCTTCAAAGAAGGACATTTTGAACCACAATCCCCGTTCGCCCAGCATATCCCCGTGGTCGGAGACGAAGACCACAATGGCCTCTTGCTGCGTATCCTCCAGCACCTTCAAAATCTCGCCGATCTTGTCATCGAGATAACTGATGTTGGCGAAATAGGCACGGCGGGACCGCTTGATGTCGTCTTCCGTGATGTCAAAGCTGCGCCAGTCATTAGCGTCAAAAATACGCTGGCTGTGCGGATCGTGATCAGCATAGTCCATGGCAGGCACCTGCGGCAGCAGGTGATCGCAATTTTCGTACAGATCCCAATACTTCTTGCGTGCCACATAGGGATCATGCGGATGGGTAAAGCTGACCGTCAGGCACCAGGGCCGCGCATCCTCTTGCCGCGCATACTCGTACAGTTTGCGGGTCGCGTTATAGGCAACTTCATCGTCGTATTCCATCTGGTTCGAGGTCTCGGCCACACCGGCCCCCGTCACCGACCCCATGTTGTGATACCACCAATCGATCCGCTCGCCCGGTTTGCGGTAATCCGGCGTCCAGCCAAAGTCCGCCGGGTAGATGTCTGTGGTCAGGCGTTCCTCGAACCCGTGTAGCTGGTCGGGACCGACGAAATGCATCTTGCCCGACAAACAGGTGTGATAGCCCGCCCGCCGCAGATGATGCGCGTAGGTAGGAATGGAAGAGCAGAACTCTGCTGCATTGTCATAGACGCCGGTGGCCGAGGGCAGTTGCCCTGACATGAACGCCGCGCGCCCCGGCGCGCAAAGCGGCGAGGCCGTATAAGCATTGGCAAAGCGTGTCGAGCGGGCTGCGAGGGCCTTAAGGTGCGGCGCGTGAAGCCAGTCGGCGGGACCGTCGGGAAAAAGCGTACCATTCAGTTGGTCAACCATCACGATCAGGATGTTCGGTTTGCTCATGCGCCCGCCTCCAACAGCAAATGCAGGATCGACAGCGCTGTAGCACGCGCACTTGATGCGGTGCCTGCATCAGACAGAGCTGCGCGCAGGTAGAGACCGTCGATAAGAGCGGCCAGTGTCTCGGCATCGGCTTCGGGCGTGGCACTGATCGGGCGCAAGGCATGGGTCAGGTTTGACCGCAGGCGGCGCTGGTACAGACGCAGCAGGCGGCGGGTTTGCTCGTTCGTGGGGGCCGCCGCGTAAAGTGTCATCCACGCATTTACGGTCCCCGGCGCGAAGCAGGTCTCGTCGAAGCTCGCGATGATAATGGCAGCCGCGCGGTCACGCGGGCTGCGGGCTTCGGCCAGACGAGCGTGCACCTCGGCTTTGTATTCGGAGAGGATGTGCCGCATCGCTGCGAGGAAGATCTGGTCTTTGCCGCCGAAATAGTGATGCGCCAGTGCGCTGGACATGCCCGCACGTTTGGCAATCTGGCCTACGGTCACATCGAGCGAATGCGCGGCACCGATCTCGGCGATGGTGGCTTGCACCAATGCAGAGCGGCGAAGGGGTTCCATTCCGACTTTGGGCATGGCGGATTCGGGCTTTCCTGTCAGGGTCGCCCTATCGTAATTCGTTTTTAATTAACTCGTCAATCAATGAAAATGTTCATACCTTGGTCGCATGGGGGTTCGGCGTGACCTGCCGTTTCAACGTGGCTTCGCGCCAGGTGATGAAGGTCACCGATGACAGGATCACAAAGCCGCCGAGCACCACCCAGATGTCCACCGGTTCGGCGAACATCACCGCCCCCAGCGCCGTGGCCCAGACCAGTTGCAAAAATGTGACCGGTTGCGTGACCGTAAGCGGTGCCGCGGCAAAGGCGAGAGTCATGGTATAGTGCCCCGCCGTGGCAAAGATCGCGACCATGAACAGGATGCTGACTTCTGTCATGGTCGGCATGATCCAGACCGGCAGAGCAAAGGGCGCAAGACCCAAGGTCACGAACACCGACAGCAGGCCGACAACAATCCCCGGACGGACCTCATCGGCCATCACTTTGGCGATCAGATAGGAGCCTGCAAAAACCACTGCGGCAATCAGCATTGCCAGATGGCCTGTGCTGATCTCACGGAACCCGGGCCGCAGGATGATCGCAGCCCCTGCAAGCCCCATCAAAACCGCCACAATCCGCCGCAAAGCCAGCCTTTCCCCTAGAAATAGCGCCGCTCCGATGGTGACGTAAATCGGTGCAAGATAGTTCATCGCCGTCACTTCGGCGATGGCGATACGGGTCATGGAGTAGAACCACAGGATCACGCCCAGCGCGTGGCAAAAGCCGCGCAATCCGAACAGCGACCACTGCCGCCGTGTCAGGCGGGCTTGGCGCAAGGCACCCAGCGTGGGCAGCAGGAATACCAACCCCATACCATATCGTAAAAACGCAGCCTCTGCCGCGGGCAAGCGGGGGCCCATGTATTTCACCAGCGCCGTCACCATGATGAAACACAGTCCCGTCACCAGCATCCACAGAATACCCGTTACGGGACGATGAGGGAGGGCTGTCGTCATGGCGCTACACTGCGCAGGGATGACAGGAAGGGCAAGATCACATCAGCAAAAGTTTCGCTGCAATCGCCCACATGGTCAGCGCGATGAGGCCGTCCAGAATTTGCCAGCTGACAGGGCGCGCAAACAAAGGGCTCAGCAGCCGCGCCCCATAGCCCAAGGCAAAGAAAAACGTGAGGCTGGCCAAGACCGCACCGCTGCCAAAGGCAAGCCTGTCGGGGTATTGCGCCGAGATTGATCCGATCAGGACAACTGTATCCAGATAAACGTGCGGATTCAGCCATGTGATCGCCAACAGCGTCAGGATCGTTTTACGCAGACTTTGCGTGGCGGTACCCGATGTATCCAATACCGCCCCCCCGCGCCAGGCGGATTGCGCATTGCGCCAGCCGTACCAAATCAGGAACGCCGACCCGCCATAGAGCATGGCTGTCTCGAACCAGGGCGCAGCCTGCGCCAATGCGCCAAAGCCTGCCACACCTCCGATGATCAAAACGGCATCAGATACGCCACAGGTCGTGCAGACCCAGAACACATGCTCGCGCCGCAGCCCTTGCCGCAGCACAAAAGCGTTCTGCGCTCCAATAGCAAGGATCAGTGTCAGGCTAAGTGCAAAGCCGGGCAGAAACGAAGATATCATAGCAAGTCACCTACGCTTTGCGGCATCGAACACGTGCTGTCGGCCTACAGGGTTTTGCCCCCCCGGTGCAATCCTTAGGCCAAACGCGCTTCGATGACAGAAAGAACACAAGTCGGTTATCCGGCGATCGGACATTGGAAAGTCTGACAGACGCGCCTATATGCCTGTTCAGAACAAAGGAAAAAAGATGTTTCGCAAAACACATAAGGTCGATCTGACCGCTGCCGATCTGGCGGTAATCGAAAGCGCGCTGCATACGCAGTCCAAGATTTTGGATGTTCAGGCCGGGGCCGGTGGCACGGATGCGCATGCGCGGCTCAATGAGGTAAAGCGCGTTATGGCGCAAGTGGCCCATATCGCGCCGAAGCAAGAGGCCCCTGCACGCGCTGGCGGTCTTGGTGTTTTCGGGATGCTGCGCCGGTCCGGCTGAACTAGCCACATCCTGCGACGTATGAAAAAGCCGCCCCCGATGAGGGGCGGCTTTTGCGTTCAGCCTTCAGCTTCTTCGAACTGCTGCATCACCTCGTCAGAGGCTTCAAAATTCGTCGTGACACGCTGAACGTCATCATCGTCTTCCAGCGCATCTACCAGCTTCATCAGCTTTTGCAGGCTTTCCAGATCCATCTCGGTGGTGGTTGTCGGCTTCCAGACCAGCTTGGTCGATTCCGACTCGCCCAATTCGGCCTCAAGGGCTGTGGCCACATCGTTAAGGTCTGTGTCCGCACACCAGATCACATGACCTTCCTCTGTGCTCTCCACATCCTCTGCCCCGGCCTCGATGGCCGCCATCATCACGGTGTCGGTGTCGCCGACCTCTGCTGGATAAGTCACTTCGCCTTTACGGTCGAACATAAAGCCCACGCTGCCCGTCTCGCCCAGATTGCCGCCATTCTTAGTAAAAGTAGACCGTACCGTGGACGCCGTGCGGTTCAGGTTGTCAGTCATCGTCTCAACGATCACCGCGACGCCGTTGGGACCATAGCCCTCATAGCGGATTTCTTTGTAGTCCTCGCCCTCGCCCGCCACGGATTTCTTGATCGCGCGGTCGATATTGTCCTTGGGCATAGAGGCTGATTTCGCCTCCTTGACCGCCAGCCGCAAACGCGGGTTCTTGTCAGGATCGGGGTCGCCCATCTTGGCGGCCACCGTGATTTCCTTGCTGAACTTTGAAAACAGCTTGGCGCGGATCTTGTCCTGACGCCCTTTGCGGTGCTGGATATTTGCCCATTTGGAATGGCCGGCCATGATGTACCTCGTCTGCAATATGTGGCTTTGCGCCTCTATAGGCCAGCGCCGCCCGCGCGACAAGCGTCCGACAGGGGCAGGTCATATCTCCACTTGCCCTGCTGCCGGATACACAAGATGGTGCAGCATGAGCACAGATCAAATCATCCTCTTCTCTCTCTTTGGCGGCGTTTTCGGAATGTTGCTCTGGGGTAAATTCCGCTACGATATTGTGGCCTTCACGGCCCTGATGCTGGGTGTGGTGTTGGGCGTCGTCCCGACCGAGAACGCCTTTTCCGGGTTTGGCCACCCGGCCACCCTGGTGGTGGCACTGGTGCTTGTCGTCTCGGCAGGGCTGGTGCGCTCTGGCGCGGTGATGCTGATCACCCGAACGCTGGTCGATGCCTCGCGGTCCTTGGGCGCGCATATCACGTTGATGGGCGCGGTGGGCGGTGTCCTTTCCGCATTTATGAACAATGTGGCTGCCCTCGCGCTGCTGATGCACGTCGACATCCAGACCTCGCGCAAGGCAGGCCGCGCGCCGGGGCTCAGCCTGATGCCGCTCAGCTTTGCCACCATTCTGGGCGGCATGGTCACGCTTATTGGCACACCACCCAATATCATCATCGCCTCGATCCGGGAGCAATCGCTGGGCGAACCTTTTCGCATGTTCGATTTTGCGCCCGTGGGCGGTGTCGCTGCAATTGCTGGCCTGACCTTTGTGGCGCTGATCGGCTGGCGGCTGATCCCGGCGCGGGAAGACAGCGCGCTCAGCACCGAAGACCTCTCGCAATATATCGCCGAACTGGTGATCCCCGAAGACAGCAAGCTTATCGGCAAACGGCTCGCTGAACTCTCCGAGACCGCCGAAAGCGCGGATGTGGCCATCCTTGGACTGATGCGCGATGGCAAACGCCGTTATGGCCAAGCCCGCAACGTCGCACTGCAAGCAGCAGATGCGCTGGTACTAGAAGCAACCCCCGATGCACTGGACGAATTCCGCAGCACGCTGGATCTGGCACTGGCCGACAGCACCCGCGAAGAACGCCTGAAAGCTGGCGGCGAAGGTGTGGAAATTGTTGAAGTCGTTGTGACTGAAACCTCTCGGTTGAATGGCCGGACAGCACAGGCGGTCGGCCTGGCATGGCGCAGACGCACGATCCTCTTGGGCATCTCGCGTCAAGGCCGCAAGATCACCTCGCAGCTGCGCTCCACCCCGCTCAAGCCCGGCGATATCCTGCTTTTGCTGGTCCCGCGGGATACGGCGGCGGACGTGACAGAATGGCTTGATGTGCTGCCACTGGCCGACCGGGGCCTTGCTGTCACGGAAAACGCCAAGGTCTGGTTTGCCATCGGCCTGTTCGCCGCGGCCGTGACCGCAGCGAGCATCGGATTGGTCTATCTGCCCGTGGCGCTGGGGCTGGTGGTCATCGCCTATGTTCTGGCCAAGATCGTTCCCCTGAACGAACTCTACACCCACATCGAATGGCCGGTGATCGTCCTTCTGGGGTCCATGATCCCGCTGGGTGCCGCATTGGAAACCTCGGGCGGCACCGAACTGATTGCGGGCAGCCTGCTCAGCCTGACCGAAGGCATGGCCCCCTGGATCGTCCTCACGGTGCTGATGGTCGTCACAATGACCCTGTCGGATGTGCTGAACAACACGGCGACTACAATTGTCGCGGCCCCCGTCGGCATCCAGATGGCCCAAACGCTGAATGTCTCGCCTGATCCGTTCCTGATGGCCGTGGCCGTTGCCGCCTCCAGCGCCTTCCTCACGCCCATCGGCCACAAGAACAACACGCTGATCCTCGGCCCCGGCGGTTACGGTTTCGGTGATTACTGGCGCATGGGTCTGCCGCTTGAGATCATTGTGGTGGCCGTTTCCATCCCCGCAATCATGTTCTTCTGGCCATTGTGACGCGCCACCGCCTGCCGCTTTCTCTTTTTGGCCTTATATCCCGCGGGGTCCGGGGCAGAGCCCCGAATGGCCCGACGTCTCCTCCGGCATTGGTCTCGACTGCAGGGCATTTACCTACCAGATCACCGGGATGACCAAGCTCGCCAGTACCGACATTGAAAGGTTCAGCGGAATACCCACACGCATGAAGTCGGTGAACTTGTACCCCCCCGGACCATAGACCAGCGTATTGGTTTGATAGCCAATCGGCGTGGCAAAGGCACAAGATGCCGCGATCATCACCGCCACCACCAGCGGCCGCGCGTCAATGCCCAGCGCCGTCGCAAGCGAGATCGCAATCGGCGTCATGATTACCGCAACCGCATTGTTCGATACAATCTCGGTCAGGATCGTGGTCAAGAGAAACACGCAGAAAATGACCAACCCGACCGGCAAAGTGCTGAGCGTTGGCGAAATGGCATCCACGATCAGCGCAATCGCGCCCGAGTTCTGCAGGCCCGCCCCGACGGCCAGCATCGAGAAAATCAGCGCCAGCAATCGTCCGTCGACAAAAGAAAATGCCTCTTCCGCGTCGATACAGCCTGTCACCAGGACCAAGGCCACAGCGATGACCGCCAACAACAGGATCGGTGCCACGTTCAGCGCGGCCAGGATCACGATGCCTGCAAGCGCCGCGATGGCAATCGGTGCATGGCCACGACGGTACGCCCGCGCGGTGGGATGGCTGACATCAACCATATCCATGTCGGAAGCCAGTCTCGAGATGTCCTCAGCCGCCCCTTCCAGCAAAAGCGTGTCACCGACTTTCACAATCAAATCATCAAGTTGCCGGCCGATGTTCTGATTGCGCCGGTGCACCGCCAGTGGATAGACACCGTAGCGCCGGCGCAGACGCATCGCGCCCAGCGTCCGACCCACCATGCGGCAACCCGGGGTGATCAACACTTCCACCGTACTCGTCTCGACCGCCGAAAGCTGGTCGACCCGCTTCAGTTCCTTGTTGGCCTGCAGGCTCAGCAATTCCGTCATCTGCGTGCGCAGCACCACGCGATCCCCGATTTGCAGTTCGACCCCGGCCAAATTTCGGCGCAAGGAGTCGTCGCCCCGGATCACGTCAATGAGCCGCACGCCATCGCGTTTGAACAACTGCACATCCAGTACTTCACGGCCAATCAGGTTACTCTCTGGCGGGATCACGGCTTCGGTAAAGAACTTCATTTTGGACCGGTCCGACAGCATCATCGCCATACTGTCCCGGTCCGGCAGCAGCTTGCGCCCGAAAAGCGCCATATACGTCAGTCCCCAGGCGCAGACCACCAAACCAATCGGCAAGATCTCGAAGATGCCGAAAGGTTCCATCCCCTGGCTGCGCGCCACACCGTCGACCAACAGGTTTGTCGATGTCCCGATCAGCGTCAGCGACCCGCCCATGATCGCCGCATAAGACAGCGGGATCAGCAGCTTGGAGGCCTTCGTGCCCAACGTCTTGCTTAGCTGCACCACGACCGGAATCATCACCACCACCACCGGCGTGTTGTTCATGATGGCACTCGCCCCCATGACCGAGATGATCACCCCCACAACGGCTGATTTGGGGTGTGTGCGGGCATAGCGTTCGGCAAGCCGCGTCAGCACATCGAGCGCCCCGGTCCGTACCAATGCGCCCATCACGATGAACATCGCGGCAATCGTCCAGGGGGCAGAGTTGGACAGCACCATCTGCGCATCCGCATAGGGCAGCACACCAGTGGCCAGCAACACGGCTGCCCCTGCCAGTGCGACCACCTCTGTCGGGAAGTATTCGCGCACGAACAGGATGAACATGATCACGACCACGCTCAGTGCCAGTACCGCCTGTGCGGTGCCAGATAGGGAAAGAATGTCCATTAGGTGCCTCAGCGCAGCCGCATGTTTCGGATCAAGTTTCGCCCATCCCGGCATCCGCAGCAAGGGCTGGTCGGGGCTGGACCAGATACATGCCGACAAAGATTGCAGCGAGGGCCAGCCACAGCGTCGAGGCATAGGCCTCGCCCAGCAAAAACCAGGCCCAGATCAGCCCGAAACCAGTGACCATATAGCTGACCTGCACGGCAAACACAGCGCCCGCCCGTCCTGCCAGCCAAACGTAGGTGGCATAGACAAAAATATGGATCACATTGGTCGCGATCACAGCAAGTTGTGGCAACGGCATCGGAAATTCCGGAGCGATATACTGGCCACTCAACAACATCAGCGGGGTCGAAATGATCAGCCCGGCGAGCGACGCCCCCAACATGACCTGAAACGGCCCCAGCCCTTCGGTCCCCCATTTGGCAATATAATTGCCCTCAAACGCATAAAACGCTGCCGTCACAAGATATAGCGCGGCCCAGAAGACAGGAATGCTTTGCCCCAGATCAACCGATGGCACGATGATGATCAGAACCCCTACCAGTCCGAAACACAGCCCCGTCAAGCGGCGCCACTGGAACTGGTCCGTGCCCAGCGCCAATGCGATGACAAAGGCAAACATCGGGATCACACTCAGCAGAAGCGACATGATGCCCGCCGGCAGATGCACTGCGACCTGATAAGAAATGGTATTGGGCACGACTGCGCCGATCATGGCCAGAATGACATAGAGGCGAAGTACCCGTGGCCCCAAGGGCAATGGCAGGCGGCGCAGAAGGCAGATAACGCCCATCACTGCGGCCCCGATCACAGATTGCCAGAACAGCAGTCCAAACGGCTGATAGCCGGTGCTAACCGCCACCTTTGTCATCGGCTGGCTCGCTCCCCAACCTGCGCCCATCAGCATCAGGACAAGGCTGAAGAACGCGATGTCGCGGCGGGTCATGGTGCGCTGGCTTGCAACGCGCCACCGTCCCGCACCGGCACGATCCGAGTGGCACGACCGGTTTTGTCGTCGGTTTCAATGTAGACGCCCGACAGGGTCGCTTCGTTGTTGGCGGGGGTGAACCGTTCTTTGGGCATGCCGGTAATGAAACGGCGCATGGGTTCGGTCTTTTCCATGCCGATGACAGAGTGATAGTCGCCACACATGCCTGCATCGCTGAGATACGCAGTACCGCCCGGCAGGATCATCGCGTCCGCCGTAGGGACATGGGTATGCGTGCCCACAACAAGGCTCGCGCGCCCGTCACACCAATGCCCGGTCGCCATCTTCTCCGATGTCGCCTCGCAATGGATATCCACGATGATCGCCGATGCCATCCCGCCCAGCGGATGTGTCTTGAGCACCTGATCCAGAGCGGAAAACGGATCGTCGAAGGGTCGTTTCATAAACACCTGGCCCAGCGCCTGCGTGACCAGAACCTTGCGCCCGTTCTTTGACGTGAACAGCCGCGCGCCCTTGCCCGGCGCGTTCTTGGAGAAATTCAGCGGCCGGATGATACGCGGTTCTTGCTCGATGAAACTAAGCATATCCTTTTGATCAAAGGCATGATCGCCCAGCGTCAGACAATCGGCACCGGCCTCCAGCAGCAACTTGGCATGCCCCGCAGACAGCCCCATACCAGAGGTGGCATTTTCGCCGTTCACCACGACAAAATCGAGCTTCCACGCGTCCCGCAGACGCGGCAGGTTTTCCGAAATGGCCCGCCGTCCGGCACGGCCCATCACATCGCCAAGAAAGAGTATTTTCATAAGGCCAGCGTTATGCCGCTTAGCCAAAGGGAGCAAGATGCAAATGCGCGGTCGATCAGCGCATCGGTGGGTCCACGTGCCAGATCAAATATACAGCATACACATATCGTCGTTGAACGGCACAGCATGGATCGGATCATCCCCAATCCTGAACCCTACCACCAACAAGACATTATTGGCTTTCATGGGCGTCGACTGGAAATTCTTGCAAAGCTTCTTGCGGATTTCAAAATTCGCCATGCGCATCACGTCCCAAGGCCGCCCATGCAGGCCGTTGGCATAAGCAGAAAACTCTTTGGTTGGTCCAGTGTAGATAATATCGACCCGGTCATCATCCGGATGCGTCTCAATCCCCGCAAAACTGAGGGGCCCATTGCCAACTGCTGATTTGGCGACGGCACGGTCAATTTTTGGCGCGTATCTTTCCGCCTGTTGGTACAACCACTCGTCTTTCTGGGCTCGTTCCGAGGGCATCGTGGTACTTGGGGTCGTCACGAAATAGATCACTACAGCCGTGATTAACAACAAGACACCGGCGATGCCGGACATGAGTGCGATGGTCGTACGTTGCATGAGACGTTCCTCGGGCTGCATATAGGTTTTGACCGTCATTGCCCCCCTAGCAAGGCAATCTTTTGACCTCGCGAAGGTAAGTTCAAGTAAATTCGCGCCCCTTGCGTTCAATCATCCCGCCTCAGTCGCGACCAGGTCCAGCGGCTTTAGCAGCAGATGCTCTTTCTCCAGCTCTGCAACGGCGAAACCGATCCCAAGCGTCACGCGTTTGCTGCGCGATCAAAACCGGCGGGGACCGATTGCATCACATCGCGGGTCGCGGCATAGATGGGCCATGTATTCCACGCTGCGCCCTTTCCTGATCCTGCTGATTTGTTTCAGCATTGTCCTGCCCAAGGCGACAGCGGCCCTTGCGGTGGTCTTGCCGGATTATGGTCAGATCCTGACGATCTGTACGCCCGACGGAATCATGACCTTGCGGGTGGATGCAAACGGAAATCCCGTTGAGGACACTTCTGTTGAACGGGCACCATGTCTGCTGGCGCATGCGGACCTTGCACCACCATCCCGCAGCCCTACTTGGGTCGCTGTGGCACGGCAGTTCGATACAACGACGGCCCTTCATGCGCGCCCTTCAGGCGTGGAGCATCCAGCCCGTCTTCGTCCTCCGGCACGGGCACCGCCCAACCTCTGACCCTCATAATCCAACTTTAAAACGCCCGCCCGATCGCCTTCTGGCGCAACAATGGGTGTGGCGTATGACACTTTATGACAGGAACAGAAATGTATCTTAAATCAATAGCGTGCGGGCTCATCCTCACCCTTTCGACAACCTCTGCCGGCCTCGCCCATGCAACCCTCGAAACGCAGGAAGCCGCCGTTGGCAGCACCTACAAAGGTGTCATGCGGGTCGGCCATGGCTGCGACGGTCAAGCCACGCAAAAACTCTCGATCCGCATTCCCGAAGGCGTGATTTCGGTCAAACCGATGCCCAAAGCGGGCTGGACGCTCGAGACAACCATCGGGGCCTACGATGAGCCGCAGGATTACTACGGCATGACGCTGACCGAAGGTGTGCGAGAGATCATATGGACAGGCAACCTGGAAGACTCGCATTACGACGAGTTCGTGTTCCGCGGCACATTGGCAAAAACACTGGAGGCCGGAAAAACCATCTACTTCCCAACGGTCCAGACCTGCGCAGATGGAAGCGAAGACTGGGTTAACATTCCTGCTGAAGGCCAGGACCCCCATGATGTGGACGGCCCGGCGCCGGGCCTTGCGCTGACGGGCGGAGGCCACGCCCACCATTAACCGAACTGTCTGATCCTGCTCACCTGAGCAGGGTCAGGCGACCTCGATCACTCCGGTTTCGGTCACGATCATGTCCAGCGGTTGATCGGTCGGCTCCAGCGGCAAATTCTCTTCTTCCTGCCCTGCAAAGGCGAAACCGATGGCCAAGGTGGCGCGCTTGCTGCGCAACTTCTCGAGCGTGCGGTCATAGAACCCGCCACCATAGCCCAGCCGCCCGCCCTGTCGGTTGAATACCAGCAAGGGCACAATCAGAATTTCGGGTTCGAAGTAAGTCGGATCCTTGGGCACCAATGCGCCAAAAATCCCCGGCTCCATCACCGTCTCAGGCGTCCAATGGGCGAACAGCAATGGCGCATTTGCGCTTTGAATGACGGGCACACCCACAGGCCCGTGCGCCGCCGCCTCGGCCATCGCCGGGGTCGGATCAATCTCTGTGCGGATTGGCATAAAGCCAGACAAGGGCACGCCGCGATAACCGGCCAAAACTTCGCTCAGATAGCCCGCCTGCGCGCCCGTTGCTCTCTCGAACAGCGGCTTGCGCCGCGCAAAAGCCGCCCTGCGCATCACCGCCTTGGCCGATGCAATATCGCTCATAGCAGCACCGCTGCTGCCAGCCCCAGAAAGGCAAAGAACCCGACGACATCTGTCACCGTCGTCACGAAAGCGCCCGAGGCCAGTGCCGGATCGACGCCGACCCGCTCCAGCAGGATCGGGATGCCTGTACCCGCCAGCCCCGCCACAACCATATTGATCACCATCGCCACCGCGATGACATAGCCCAGCGCAGGCGAGCCGAACCAGATGATACCGACAACCCCCATGACCACCGCAAAGATCATCCCGTTGATCAAGCCCACCAGACATTCACGCCGGATCACGCGCCAGACGTTCGACCCGGTCAAATCTTTGGTCGCAATAGCCCGCACGGCGACAGTCAGACTTTGGGTGCCTGCATTGCCCCCCATGGACGCCACGATGGGCATTAAAACGGCCAGTGCCACAATCTGCGCGATCGCCACCTCAAACTGTGAAATCACCATTGACGCGGCAATCGCGGTCACAAGGTTCACCGCCAACCACGGCAAACGCTGCTTGGTCGTCTCGATCACCCGGTCCGACAAAGAGCTTTCACCTACACCCGCAAGGCGCAAGATATCTTCTTCATGTTCTTCGTCCAGCACCGCCATGGCGTCGTCGATGGTGATGATCCCGATCAAACGACCCTCATCATCAACCACCGGCGCAGAAATCAGGTGATACTGGTTGAACGCATAGGCGACATCGCCTTCGTCCTGCATCGCGGGAATAATGCGGAATGTCTCTTCCAGGATATCCTTCAACAGAGTGGCCCGCTTGGACCGCATCAGCTTACCCAGTGTCACATTCCCAACAGGATGCAGGCGCGGATCAACCATCACGATGTGATAGAATTGATCCGGCAGGTCCTCTTCAGGCGTGTTGCGCAGGTGATCAATCGCCTGCCCCACGCTCCAATGCTCGGGTGCCATCACCACTTCGCGCTGCATCAAGCGCCCGGCGGAATACTCCGGGAACGTCAGTGCCTGCTCAACAGCCGCCCGGTCCACCTCTTCCAACACATCCAGAATGACGTTCTGCTGCGCGTCTTCCAGATCTTCGATCAGATCGACAACGTCGTCGCTGTCCAATTCGCGGACAGCCTGGCTCAACACCTGCGGTGTCAGGATCGCGATCACTTCCTCGCGGATGGACTCGTCCAGTTCCGAAAGAATCTCGCCATCGAATTCCATGTCGTAAAGACGGATCAGCTTGCTGCGCTCGAAACTGTTGATCTGTTCCAGCAAATCCGCAATGTCAGCCGCATGCAGCGGCTCCATCAGCTCGATCAGCCGCGCGCGGTCGTCAATTTCAACCGCATACAGTACCGAAGCGACAACTTTCGGCTCCAGCTTATAGGCCTGCGCTTCCTCTTCGGGAGAGGCTTCGTGCATTTGCTCTTCCTGATCCAACATCGCCTGCCTCCCCGGTTTTGCCAGACCATAGGCAAGCCCTCTGTCAGAAACAATGCCGCTTGACCGTTGTTCCCCGGCGCTTCGCGACATATGACAATTGCATGAGCATTTTGACCCTCCTGACCGGCCCCGTCCTGCGTTTTTCCGGCAATCCGTTTGACCAACCCTGGTCCGAGGTGGTGCAGATCGACACCAGCGGTGCAGTGCTTTTGCAAGATGGCAAGATCGCAGTCGTCGGACAGGCGGATGCCCTGCGCCAGACCCATCCCACAGCCCGCCATGTCGCCTATGACGAAAATCACCTGATTTGCCCGGGCTTTGTCGATGCCCATGTACATTATCCTCAAACCGCGATCATCGCCTCTTGGGGCAAACGGCTGATTGACTGGCTGAACGACTATACCTTTCCCGAAGAAATGCGCCTTGCCGATCCAGACTACGCGCGCGAGATCGCCAGCCGCTATCTCGATCTGACACGCGCCCAGGGCACCACCACTGTCGCGTCCTATTGCACCATCCACCCGCACAGCGCCGATGCCCTCTTCGAAGCCGCAGCCACCCGAAATCAACGCATTGTCGCGGGCAAAACCTGTATGGACCGCAATGCGCCCGAAGGTCTGCGCGACACAGCACAATCGGCCTATGACGACAGCAAGGCCCTTATCGAGCGCTGGCATAAAAAGGGCCGCGCAAGCTACGCGATCACCCCGCGGTTCACGCCCACTTCAACACCTGATCAACTGGCCGCACTCGGTGCGCTTTGGGCCGAGCATCCCGACTGCCTGATGCAAACCCACCTGAGCGAACAGACCGACGAAATTGCATGGGTCAGCGACTTACACCCTCAGGCTCGCGACTACCTCGACACCTATGAGGGACATGGTCTTCTTGGCGACCGCGCCCTTTTCGGTCACGCCATCCACCTTGAACCGCGCGAGATCGACCGTTTAAAGGAAACCGGTGCGGCCTTGGTCCATTGCCCCACCTCAAACACCTTCATCGGATCGGGGCTGTTCGACATGGCGGGGCTCAGCGACCAGCAAATGCCCATCGGGCTCGCCACTGACACCGGCGGCGGATCATCCTTTTCCATGCTGCGCACCATGGCAGCCGCTTACGAGATCGGCCAGTTGCGCGGCACACCGCTGCACGCAGCGCAACTTCTCTGGTGGGCCACCGCCGGCTCCGCCCGCAGTCTGCACCTTGATGATAAAATAGGCACAATATCAGAAGGCTACGAGGCAGACCTCACCGTGCTTAATCTTTGCTCGACCTCCGCCATCGCACAACGCCACGCAAATGCAACGCACCACTGGGACAGCCTTTTTGCCACTATCATGATGGGTGACGACCGCGCCATCGCCGATACCTGGATCGCCGGTTCAAACGAAAAACCCAGCCTCTTGGTTTCAGCCTTTTAAGAATACCCGACACCGTCCCAGGCACCAATACGCCTTCGATCAAACGGGCTCACGCTGCGAAATGAACCAAGAATGTCATGCCGCGCATGCGGCACCGTCGGATCACGCCAGCCCCCGTGCCAGGACATTCTGCCGGGCGATCACGGTGCCCAGATCAAGCGTTGTCACATGCCCGTCGCGCACAATCTGGCGACCCTCGACAAACACATCCCGCGCGGTCAAAGGCCCGGCCAATAGCAGCGCCGCAGGATCCCAGGACCCCGCAGACGCAATCCCGGTCACATCCCAAATTGCCACATCCGCGCGCGCGCCCACTGCCAGACGGCCGCAATCGGATCGACCCAGCATATCCGCCCCGCCCCTCGTAGCGATCTCCAGAGCCTCTCGCGCGCTCATTGCATCGGCACCTTGTGACACCCGCTGCAGCAACATGGCCATCCGCGCCTCGGCCATCAGGTTGCCCGCGTCATTGCTGGCTGATCCATCTACGCCCAAACCCAGCGTGACGCCTGCATCCCGCATCGCCCGTACAGGCGCAATCCCGGATCCAAGGCGACAGTTGGAACAGGGGCAATGCGCCACGCCGGTGCCCGTCTCGACAAAAAGCGCAATCTCAGCAGCGTCCAGCTTAACACAATGGGCGTGCCAGACATCGCGCCCGACCCAGCCCAGCTGTTCGGCATATTCGCCGGGACGACAGCCAAAGGTTTCCAGACTATAGGCGATGTCCTCGTCGTTTTCGGCCAGATGGGTGTGCAGCATGACGCCCTTGTCCCGCGCCAGCAGTGCCGTTTCCCGCATCAGATCGGTGCTGACCGAAAACGGTGAACAGGGTGCCAGGCCAACGCGACACATCGACCCTTCAGAGGCATCGTGAAAGCCGTCGACCACACGAATGCAATCCGACAAAATCGCAGCCTCATTCTCGACCAGATCGTCGGGAGGCAACCCGCCTGCACTCTCCCCGATGCTCATCGAGCCGCGGGTGGGATGAAACCGCATTCCCAGTTCCGCCGCCGCGTGAATTGTATCCTCGAGCCGGGCTCCGTTGGGATAAAGGTACAAATGATCCGTGCTCAACGTACACCCCGACAGCGCCAGTTCGGCCAATCCCACCTGCGCCGAGACATGGAAATGCTCCGGCGTCATTTGCGCCCAGATCGGATAGAGTGTCTTGAGCCACCCGAACAGCAGCGCGTCTTGCCCTCCGGGCACGGCGCGGGTCAGGCTTTGATAAAGGTGATGATGGGTATTCACCAAACCGGGCGTCACCACACAGCCCGCCGCGTTGATCACCTCGCCATCGGTATGCAGCCCCTGCCCGATTTCCGTGATCACCCCGTTCAATAGCCGTATGTCGGCATGAGACAACTCGCGGCGATGGTCGTCCATTGTGACGATCACATCGGCGTTGCGGATCAGTATTTCGGCCATGAAAGCCACCTTACAGCAAGATAGGACCCATCTCATGTAAATTCGTGGCGCAGGTGGAAAACGGGGAAGAACCTTGCGGTTGTACTCTACCGCCAACCTACAATCGAGGTCAACAATGCTCGAATGCGTCAGTACCCCTTGAGAATAGCCAGCGCCTCTGCATGAATCCGCTCATTCGCCGCCGCCAATGCCCGTCCGCCCGCATGCACCGGCCCACCGCGCCAGTCAGTGACAATACCGCCTGCGGCCTCAACCACCGCAATCGGGGCCTGGATGTCATAGGCTTGGAGGCCTGCTTCGATTACCAGATCCACCTGCCCCGCCGCCAGAAGCGCATAGGCATAACAGTCCATTCCGTAGCGTGTCAGCTTGGCCTGCGCGGAAACGGCACGAAATCCCTCGGCGTCCACCTGTTCGCCCACTTCGGGAAAGGTCGTAAAGAGGATCGCATCGGACAAGTTCTTTGTCCTTTTCGTGTGCAAATCACGCGAACCCAAAGGCCCTTCCATGCGGGCACCATCCGGCGCACCCTCAAAACGCTCACCAATATAGGGCTGGTCAATGATGCCGTAGAACGGCCCTGTGTCGTCGGACAGTGCAATAAGCACACCCCAGGTGGGCGTACCGCTCACAAATCCACGCGTGCCATCAATCGGGTCCAAGACCCAGGTCAGCCCCGAAGTGCCTGCCGCCGAGCCGTATTCCTCGCCCAATATCGCATCATCTGGTCGCTCTGCTGCCAGTATATCGCGCATCACGCGTTCGGCGGCACGGTCCGCAATCGTCACGGGATCAAAGTCCGCAGGCCGCTTGTTCTCTGTTCCCAGATCATCGCCGCGAAAATACGGTAGGATGGCAGCCCGTGCCGCATCCGCCATCATATGCGCGACACGGCGCACATCGTCGTCAAACCGGGGGTGATCCATCTAATCGCGCATCCTGAACGCTAAACCGAGATACCTATCGTCAGGCGACATTGCTCAGCACACGCGCCAGTTCAAACAGGCGCCGGCGCTGGTCTTCAGGAATGGAGTAGTAAGAGCGAATGAGTTCCATCGCCTCTTTGTCACCCATCAAATCCGTTGGGACATTCTCGGCAGGCTCGGTTTGCTCGACGTTCTTGATGCCTTCAAAGAAAAACGCGACATTCACACCCAATGCTTCTGCGATGTCCCACAAGCGGGACGCGCTGACGCGGTTTGCGCCGGTTTCGTATTTCTGGATCTGCTGGAACTTGATACCAACAAGCTCCGCAAGCCGTTGCTGGGTCATCCCAGTCAGCCACCGCCGTTGGCGGATTTTCTGCCCGACATGGACGTCGACCGTATGTGCCATTGTGTTCATCCTTAAGCTTGACTGGCTTTCAGAGCGTTATAGCGACGCAGCAACACGGCGCAAGCGCAGGAAGTCAGTGACCGCTTTACCCTACAGCGCGATGGCCGTTACGCAAATAACTTCTATGAAACTAGGCTTTTGCCGGTCGTTTCGCCCGCAAAATTGGCACAGCGCCAAGATCGCCCAAGTCGATCCGGACAACGCGGTAGCATCTGCAAGCTGGCGCAGGACGTAGCGTTAGGGCCGTTCAAGCGGCGCATCCGATCGTTGTTTCGCAATGACTTGCACCCGCATAGGTGGTGTTGCGACGGGTCGGTAGCATCTGCTTGAGTCTCTGCGGATGCTGTCGCCAAAGTCATGTCGCCATCTGTCGGCAGGTTTCTGCCGATCCTCATTCACACCGGGGAAACTCGAGTCAGATACCCATGTCTTAACCCGCCCGCAAGCGCGCAACAGGTGTGTCACAAAACGCATGGCGTAGCAGATTGACCAGAGTCTCGCGCACCTCGCCTGTCCCTGCGCCCCCGCCGTAGAGATTAATCTGCTGGCTTGGCAAGCCAGGCAGATCTCCGCCGTGGTCGATCACCTCAAGATAAGGCGGTTGGGTGCCCTCGATCATTGCATGGATGGCCAGGTCGGCGCTGACTGTCGCCTCGATCGTACGGTCGCTTTCTGTATCAACCGTCATATCAAATCCGATGCCCTTCCCGTCCAACGCATCGATCACCGAACCGCGAAACAGGCAATGGCGGCAGAATGCCAGAGGCAGAGGACGTTGCCGCCATGCGGCCCCTCCCGGTGCACCGACCCAAACCAGCGGTTTTGTGCACAGCCGCTCACCATCCTGATCCACGCCAATCTCTGTTGTCAGAATGATCTCACAATCGCCTTTCGTAAATTGCTCTTTGAGTTCGCGTGTATAGCACGCCTCAAGCCGGACCTTTACCCGTGGAAAGGCCGCATGAAACTGTTTCAGTACCTGCGGGATGACGGGATAAACGACATCATGCGGCACCCCTAAAGTGATCTCGCCCTCGTACGCGTGATCGGTCAACCGGGTAATCACCTCATCGTTCAACGCCACCATGCGGCGCGCCTGTACCAACAATTGCTCGCCCGAAGCGGTCAATGCGATGCTGCGCCCGCTGCGGTCCAGCAAGGGCAGACCCAGCATTTCTTCCAAACGCTTCAACTGCATGGAGACTGCGGATTGGGTCAGATGCAGAAATCCTGCGGCGCGGGTAACGCCGCCTGAATCGGCGACTGCCACGAAGGACCGGAGCGTTGTGATGTCGAGATTTCGCATATATCAACCTTAGTGATGCTAGGCAGATCAAACATTCATTTTCATCATGCATCACGGGATGACATATATCAAGCATCAAGATGCGAAACAATTTTGCATCACAAAAATTGAAAGGTACACCATGTCCTCCGCTTTGAAGATCACCCACCGCCACATTGGACAGTCCCGTCCTTCCTTGTCCGTTTTGCTTCTATCGATGCACGCCAATTGGCGCAGCCGTCGTCAGCTGGCGCAACTGGACGCGCATTTGCGGGACGATATCGGGGTCACCGATAGCCAAGCCGAACAGGAGGCCGGACGCCCAGTCTGGGATGTTCCTGCACATTGGCTGCAATAATCGGCCTTTTTGCTGCACTCCGCCGCAGGTTACTGCTTGAATTACGCGCCATCAGTACCGATATTCACTGCAAGTTCGCGCGTCCATGCGTGGATCGGAACCCTTTTGCCAATTGGAGGTCTTGAATGGCTGACGTGAATACAATCCGGAGTGCAGCCGGAGCCCGCGCCGCCGATATTGATGCGGGTCTGCGCGCGCATATGAACAAAGTCTACGGCACGATGTCCGTAGGAATGCTGATCACATTTGCTGCGGCCTGGGCCATTTCTGGCCTAGCAGTTACAACCGACCCTGCCGGTGCTGCCGGACAGATCGGCACTGATCGCTATCTGACAGATATCGGTTATGCGCTTTATGCGTCGCCGCTGAAATGGGTGGTGATGTTCGCGCCGCTGATCTTTGTGTTTGGCTTCGGTGCCGCCATCAATAAGATGTCCGCCGCCACCGCTCAAACAGTATTCTACGTCTTTGCTGCTGTGATGGGCATTTCGATCAGCTCGATCTTCCTGGTCTTCACCGGCTATTCCATTGCGCAGATCTTCCTGATCACATCCATCGCTTTTGCGGGCCTGTCCCTGTGGGGCTACACCACAAAGAAGGACATCTCGGGCTGGGGCACTTTCCTGATCATGGGCGTTATCGGCTTGATCGTGGCATCCATTGTGAACATCTTCCTCGCCTCTTCCGCGCTGATGTTCGCGATCTCTGCCATTGGTGTTCTGATCTTTGCCGGTCTGACCGCCTATGATACGCAGCGTATCAAGACCGAGTACATCGCCCACGCCCATCATGGTGACACCGAGTGGCTTGGCAAAGCGGCCATCATGGGTGCGCTCAGCCTCTACCTGAACTTCATCAACATGTTCATGATGCTGCTTCAGCTGTTTGGTCAGCGCGAGTAACTACTGACAAAAATCTCAACAAAGAGCCCGCCCAGCCCTCGCTGCGGCGGGCTTTTAATTGCGAACCCTCAAAGGGCAGTTGAGCGAGATAGGCTGCCACTTCTGACAGCCGGGTGAGGTGAACGAATTGCGGCGTCCCCAGGTGGCCCCTATTCAGCTCCCTACTGGTTGCGCGACCGATCCCTTCAGCCAACGTTTATGACCCGCTTGATGAGACTCCCCCAAACGAAAAAAGCCGCGCATATTGCGCGGCCTTCAAACACCAAATCAGGCTGATTTTACTTGATTTTGCCTTCTTTGTACTCAACGTGCTTGCGCGCTACGGGGTCGTACTTCCGGATGACCATCTTCTCGGTCATCGTGCGTGCGTTTTTCTTGGTAACGTAGAAATGGCCTGTGCCCGCGGACGAGTTCAGACGGATCTTGATCGTGGTTGGCTTCGCCATGATAGTATCTCCTGCTGCACGACCGCCCTTGGCGGGATGCGTGAATTCTAGGTGTTGGCTTTTACTTGGTTAGGGGTGCGAGTCAACAGCAAAAGCTGCAGGACCGGATCGGGACTGCCCTATCGTGCGGGTGGCGGAAATTTTCAAAATTTCCGGGACCGTTTTCTTTGAAAGAAACCGGGGTGGAATACGCGCGGAAGGCCTGTAAGCCGGATTTTGTCCAAGGCGTAAGCCTCTGGATGATCATTCCTCTGACTGCCGCGTTGCCGCGGCAGCTATAGCTGCCAACCCGGACCTGCTGGGGCAAAAGCAGCCCTGTCCCCATCCCGAAGGCTGGCAACACGCGGTCCCTATTTGGCATTGCTCCCGGTGGGGCTTGCCGTGCCGGGACTGTTGCCAGCCCCGCGGTGGGCTCTTACCCCACCGTTTCACCCTTTCCCCGGTTGCCCGGGGTGGTTTCATTTCTGTGGCGCTTTCCGTCGGGTTGCCCCGCCCGGGCGTTACCCGGCACCGTCTCTTTTCGGAGTCCGGACTTTCCTCGGTACAGTTGCCCGTACCGCGACCATCCAGCCTTCCGCGCGTGTGTCGGCCTAGCGTGTCATTGCACGCGTCGTCAATGGGGCAGAAGGCGCACTACGGTATATAAGGCCAAAGCGAGGAGAATGGCGCGCGCCTAAGGACGGGGCAGAGTATAGTCATCCGGGTGCAAAGGGCCTCTACGCCACGGGGCTGTGCGCAGGCGCGTGCTGTGCAGCAGGCTGTCGAAGGGCACATCGGCGGGGTAGCCTGCCTGTTGGGCGACCGTGCGGAAGCTGTCGCAGCTGGTCTGGTGCGGCGGGCTGCCGCTGAGCGGTGCGGCGAGACCCTTGCTTGCCAGCCTCGCCCAGTCAAAATGCGGCCCAGGATCGGTCTTGCGGCCCGGAGCCATATCAGAGTGGCCGATGACGCCCGCCGGAGCAATGTCCCACCGCTTCATCAACTGTTCGAGCAGAGTCTCCAAAGCCTGCATCTGCGGGTGCGGAAAAGGGTGGGTGCCGGTGTTGTCCAGTTCCACGCCGAGGGAGCGTGAATTGATATCGTCCTGACCGGCCCAAGTGCCCTGCCCCGCATGCCAAGCGCGGTCGGCCTCAGGCACCAGCCGGGTGACTTTACCACTACGGCATATCACATAATGGGCCGACACCTCGGCTTCGGGATCGCACAGCCTCTCGATCGCCGCCTCAACGCTATGCATCGCGGTATAATGCAGAACGATCAGGGTGGGCGTCAGCCCGCCCCGGCGCGGGCCGCAATTGGGGGAAGGATGGTCGTAAATACGAAGCGGTGGCACCGCTCAGCCCTGCTGGGCAGCCCGCCGGAATGGGGTCGGATCCCAGGCGCAGGCATAGCCATCGCCATCGGGGTCCATGCCTTTTCGGTCACGTTCCGGGCCACCGCGGCTGAGGAAATCAATCTGCGCCTGATCGGCGCTGGCAAATTCAGCGCAAGACCGCTCAAATTTGGCCTGTTTGTTAAAGCCTGTGCGACGGTACCGCTGGGTGCCCCGCGCGTGCTGGGTTTGCAGCGCATAGGCCACAATATTCGGCCCGCTCTCGGTCCGGTCCGGCAGCGCTTCGGGCTGGATCACCTGATATTGCGAGCGATTGGATGCCAGACGGGCGGCATCCGCATCAATGCTACGCTGGCCAGAGACCGCATCAAAGTTGTTCTCGTTCGAGATGCCGGCCGAGTTCACCACCGGCGGCGGCGCGTTGAGCGGGCTCGCGTTAAGCGGCGCAGCGCCTGAATTGCCCGCGCTACCCGCACGGGTGGCGGCCAGAACGCGCGCGGTCTCGGCCGCGGTGGCTTCTGCCGAGCCGGGCGCTGGCGACGTTGCACCGAGTGGTGCCGATGCCACAGACGACGGCGCGGGTACACCAGCAAGAGCGGCATCGCGTGCACGCTGCTGCTCGACAAAATCATCGCCAAACCCGACACCACGGGCGGAATCAGGTATCGAGGGCTGACAGGCAGCCAGTGTCACGCCAGCGGCGAGAACGAAAAAGGTGCGTTTGATCATGTGTCCTGCTTTGTCTTTCCGACTGCTTGTTGGCAATTTCTTACCACCATTTGTCCGGCTTGGCTACAAATCCGGCCCGCTGTTCCAGCGCATAGGCGGAGGAGAGCAAATCGGCCTCTTCCCATGGCCGACCGATCAATTGCAGACCAAGCGGCAGACCTTGATGATCCGTCCCAGCAGGCACGGCAATGCCCGGCAGGCCCGCGAGGTTAACAGTTACGGTAAAGACATCGTTCAGATACATCTGTACCGGGTCGGCATCCGCCATTTCGCCCAGGCCAAAGGCTGCCGAAGGGGTTGCAGGTGTCAGGATACTATCGATGCCTTGGGCAAAGACATCTTCGAAATCCTTTTTGATCAACGTCCGCACTTTGCGCGCCCGGTTGTAATAGGCGTCATAGAAGCCGGCCGAAAGCACATAGGTCCCGACCATCACACGGCGCTGAACCTCTGGCCCAAAGCCTTCGGCGCGGGTTTTTTCGTACAACTCTGTGATGCCGTCACCCTGCTCCAGCTTGGCGCGATGTCCAAAGCGCACCCCGTCGTAGCGCGCGAGATTGGACGAGGCTTCGGCGGGGGCGATCACATAGTAGGCAGGCAGCGCGTATTTGGTATGTGGCAGCGAGATGTCGACGATCTCGGCACCGGCGTCCTTCATCATCGCGATGCCGTCCTGCCAAAGCGCTTCGATCTCCTGCGGTGTGCCTTCCATCCGGTATTCCTTGGGAATACCGATCTTCTTGCCGCGCACATCGCCGGTCAGTGCCGCTTCGAAATTCGGAACGGCCAGGTCGGCAGAGGTGCTGTCTTTCTCATCATAGCTGCACATCGCCTCCAGCATGATGGCCGCATCGCGTACCGATTTGGTCATCGGTCCGGCTTGATCAAGCGAGGACGCAAAGGCGACGACGCCCCAGCGCGAACAGCGCCCATAGGTTGGCTTGATGCCAACGGTGCCCGTGAAAGCCGCAGGCTGGCGGATCGATCCACCGGTGTCCGTCCCCGTGGCTGCCAGACACAGGTCTGCAGCAACCGCAGCGGCAGAGCCGCCGGAAGAGCCGCCGGGCGTCAGGGCGGTCGCGTCATCGCTGCGCCGCCAAGGATTGACTGCATTGCCATAGACGGACGTCTCGTTCGACGATCCCATAGCAAATTCATCCATGTTGAGCTTGCCCAACATGACCGCGCCGGCATCGAACAGGTTCTGGCTTACCGTGCTTTCGTACTCGGGCAAGAACCCTTCGAGGATACGCGATCCGGCCTGCGACGGCACACCCTTGGTGCAAAAAAGGTCTTTGATCCCGATGGGCAGGCCGCACATCGCCGGCGCATTCCCCGCCTTGATCCGGGTGTCAGCGGCTTCTGCCTGCTTCAACGCAATCTCAGGCGTGTGATGCACAAAGGCGTTCAATGCCCCGGCACCTTCGATGGCTGTCAAACATGCCTCTGTCAGCGCCTTGGATGTTGTCTCGCCCTTGCGCAGTGCATCGCGGGCATCCGCCAAGCCCAGTTTATTCAGATCCGTCATTATTCAACTACCTTTGGCACCGCAAAAAAGCCTTCGCGTGCGTCTGGCGCATTCGCCAGCACTTTGTCCTGCTGATCGCCGTCCGTCACCACATCCGCGCGCCGCTTCAACCGCTGCGGCGTGACAGACGTCATCGGCTCCACGCCGTCGACATCTACTTCACTCAACTGCTCGATAAAGCCCAGAATGCCGTTGAACTCTTGCGCCAGCGCCGGCAGCGCCTCGGGCTCAACCTTGATACGGGCCAGCTTTGCCACCCGCGCGGCGGTGTTTTCGTCGATGGACATGCAAGCGCCCCCTTCACGATCATATCTGTTTCCTCGCCGTTTACCGCCCCGCGCCCTCCCTCGCAAGGGTGCTGACCCCCATCCCTTCACCCTTTTAAAAATACCAAAGATCAACGGACAGATTTTGCGCAATGCTCCGCAGAATGAGGTGCCCATCGTCCCCCAAACCCGCTAATCTAAGCTCAACCACAACAGGAGACCCCAAGATGAACATTCTCTGGCTCGGCCATGGCTCATTCCGCATCGAAATCGAAGATCAGGTTGTGCTGGTAGACCCTTGGCTGTCCGGCAACCCGATGCTGGGCGAAGAAAAACACTCAGAGGCGACCCAAGGCGCGACCCACATCCTTGCCACCCATGCCCATTTTGATCACATTGCGGACGTGGTCGAGATTTCCAAAACCACCGGGGCACCGGTATCCGGCATGTATGAACTGGCCAACCACCTGATCAAACAGGGCGCGGTCGAGGGGATGGCCTTTAACCTGGGCGGCACGATTTCATTGGGCGATACGGTCACGGCCAGCATGGTGCCTGCATCCCATTCGTCGACCACAGAAGTGAGTGATCTACCGGTCAGCATGGGGTCTGAGACAGGTTTCATCCTTCGGGGTGAAGGGCATACGATCTATATTTCCGGGGATACCGGCATCATGGCCGACATGGACTGGATCGGGGATTACTACAAACCTGACGTGGGCATCCTTTCGGCGGGCGGACACTTTACGATGGGCATGGCCGAAGCAGCCTATGCCGCAAAACGCTACTTCGATTTCAAGACGGTGATCCCCTGCCACTACCGCACTTTTCCGCTGTTGGAGCAATCCGCAGAAGTCCTCGCGGAAGGACTGCCCGATGTGCAGGTCATTGAGCCGGAAGTTCTGGTCCCGATCAGGCTATAGTGTCGCAGGCGGCTATAGAGGCGGAACTCCGCGAGTGCTGACCAGTTAGGGTGTAACCATTCACAGGAGATCCTCATGTCAGACACCGCTAAACCCACCCCGACCCTCGTTATTTTTGGCGGTGGTGGGGCCACCGGACAAGCTGCGATCAAGGCTGCGAGGTCCAAGGGTTTCCTGGTCCGCGCAGTGGATCACACTGCACCGGAAAACCCCAGCGCAGACGAGGGCATTACTTATGTCACTGCCGATGTTCTGGAGGATGACCTGCGCGCTCAGGTCAGGGGGGCCGATGCGGTGGTGTCTTGTCTTGGTGTCGGCAATGACCCGCAAACACTGCTGGACCCGCCACCGCTTTATACCAAAGGGACAGAAGCAATTTGCGATGCGATGAAAGCCGAAGGCATTACCCGTTTGGTCGTCATTTCCGCAAGCTTCGTCGAAGAAAAGAACCGCGGCCCGATTTGGTTCAAGCTTCCCGCCATGGTTGCCCTGCACCGCGTCTTTGAACAGATGGCCGAGATGGAGAGAAACCTCGTACAGCGCCCATGGCTGGCATGGACAGCCGTACGGCCTGGCTGGCTGATGGAGGCCGAAGCCAGCAACGACTATACTGTGCAGGCCGATGTCATTCCCGAAAATATGATCCGCACGCGCCATGCAGATCTTGCCGACTTCATGGTTAGCCTTGCGCAAAACGACGAATGGGTGCGCGCCACTCCGGCTATTGCCCGTGTGGAGCCACCGGAAGCCAGTTCCTTGGAAGAAGTCGCGAAGGAAATGCTGCCCGGCTAGACGCGTTTGCTTGAAAAGAAGTTCTTGAGCAGCTTTTCCGATGCTGCGGCACCGATACCGTCAAAAACTTCGGGCGCGTGGTGGCACTGGGCCTGGGCGAACACCCGCGCACCTTGCGCCACGCCACCTGATTTAGGATCCGCCGCACCGTAGTACAGCCTGCCGATCCGGGCCGCGGCGATGGCTGCCGCGCACATCGCACAGGGCTCAAGCGTGACGTAAAGATCATAACCCACCAACCGCTCCGATCCGACGGTAGTACAAGCTGCGCGAATGGCCAGCACTTCGGCATGCGCGGTGGGATCGTGTAATTCCCGTGTGCGGTTGCCCGCCTGCGCGACGATCTCCCCTGAAGGATCGACGACCACCGCGCCCACGGGCACTTCGCCCCGCGCACCGGCTGCCACTGCCTCTTGCAACGCCTGATCCATGAAACTGCGAAAAACCATCCTGGCACAGGACCGCAAAAGCCACCCTTTCGCAAGACTGCCAAAGCCGCTAAGGCGGGAGTATGACACAGAACCCAAGCCCCGATACGCCTAAGGGCGACCGCATTGCCAAAGTCCTCGCCCGTGCCGGTGTCGCCAGCCGACGCGAAGCAGAGCGCATGATTGAAGCAGGTCGCGTCAGCGTGAACGGCGCCCAGATCACCTCGCCCGCGCTGAATGTGTCGGAAAATGACAAAATCACTGTGGATGGAAAGCCTGTATCCGAGCCTGAGCCGCCCAGAATGTGGCTTTATCACAAGCCCGCTGGCCTCGTGACGACCACGCGGGATGAAAAAGGCCGCGAGACAATCTACGATTCCTTCCCCGAAGACCTGCCGCGCGTGATGACCGTGGGGCGGCTTGACCTGAACTCCGAAGGACTGCTGCTGCTGACCAACGACGGTGGTATAAAGCGCAAGCTGGAACTGCCCAGCACTGGCTGGCTGCGGCGCTACCGGGTACGGGTGAACGGACGTCCGTCCGATGAAGCACTGGAGCCGTTGCGCCGGGGCATCACCGTGGACGGTGAACAATTTCAACCGATGACTGTAGCAATTGATCGCCAGCAAGGCGCGAACGCCTGGCTGACCGTTGGTCTGCGCGAAGGCAAGAACCGCGAGATCCGACGCGCAATGGAAGCGGTGAACATGAGCGTTAACCGATTGATCCGCATCAGCTATGGCCCGTTCCAACTGGGCGAGTTGAAGCAAGGCGAGATCGAAGAGCTGCGCCGCAAGATCGTGCGCGATCAGCTGGGTCTGGTACTCGAAGACGACAGCGGCACAGCCGCGAAAAAGCCCAAGGCTGTGCGCCGCCCGCCGCGCAAACCCACCAAACCCCGCCGCTAGATCGCGGCCGGCTTCGCCCACCAGCCCAGGACGCTCAATACCCGCGCAAAACGACGTCGCTATCTGGTGAAACCGTCCCGGACCGCCTATGCTAGGCGCGAAAGAGGTAAAATGGCCCGATTGTTCCTGATTGTGATCGCGATCGTCATCATGCTGGTTATGGTGGCGGTGATCTATTCGGTGGTCAGGTCGATGGCGCAATCAGCGCAAGACGGCTTACGCACTATGACCGGCAGTGGTGAGGGAACCCAGATGGCACCAAGCGGCATCCAGAAAACGGCTTATATCGCGCTGATCATCGTGCTTTTCGGCACGGCGGCCGGCTGGCTAGGGGGACTTTGACGCATGGCGCAGCGATTCGGCGGCAAGTTTAGCCCGGATGATGCGGGCCAGTCGGCTCAGGGCAAGTCCCGCAAACGGCGGGTCGAGGTGTCGCCCGCAGGAGGCCGCAGCAATGTGATGTTCATTCCCGCCGTCGTGCTCTTGGCCACCACAATTTCTGATGGTGCCGTGGCGATGACGCTGGGCTTGGCGGGGACTGCGATCTGGACCCTGTCCGCTTGGCTGTTGACCGAAGGATTGCAAGCCGAAGCCGCGTTCGCCGAGCGCAAGATTGCCCGGCGGCCGGCGCTTCCACGCAAAATTCTGGCCGCTTTTGGCTTTGGCATCGGGACGTCACTGGCGGTTGCCGCGCATTTTGAGGACACCACCGCCCTTCTCGCCCCGATCCTCTATGGTGTTTGCTCTGGTGCTTTGCATCTCGTGGCCTTCGGCATCGACCCGCTGAAATCCAAAGGCATGGAAGGGATCGATACCTTTCAGCAAGACCGCGTTGCCCGTGTGGTCGACGAGGCCGAGAAACATCTCGCCGCCATGTCCGATGCGATCCGCCGCGCCGGGGACCGGCAGTCCACAGCCAAGCTTGAAGACTTTCAGGACAGCGCTCGCACGCTGATCCGCACTGTCGAAGAAGACCCGCGTGATCTGACCGCTGCCCGGAAGTATCTTGGCATCTACTTGCAGGGTGCGCGCGATGCGACGGTAAAATTCGCCGACATCTATAGCCGTACCCAGGACCGCGCCGCGCGGGATGATTACTTTGCCCTGCTTGACGATCTTGAGCAGAATTTCACCGCCCGCACGCAGAAATCCCTGTTGGATGACCGCAGCGACCTGACCATCGAAATCGACGTGCTGCGCGAGCGGCTGTCACGCGAAGGGGTGCGTCTGAAATGACAAACCCACTTTATGTAAAACTTTAAGGGATCACCATAAATGTCTGAGACTGTTCGTGAAAAAGCCAATCAATCCGTCGCATTGGTCGAAGAAGTGACCGCGCTGGTTTTGCCCGAACCGGCCGAGGCCGGCGCGATTATCCCGCTGGAGAAAGCCGACAAGCTTATGGGTGACGAGATCAAACGCCGCATGGCCGAGATCGATATGGACGACACCCAGTCGATCGTGTCTTTCGGCTCCGCCGCGCAGGCCGAACTGCAAGAGATCAGCCAGTCCATGTTAGCAGATGTGCGCAACAAGGACGTGGGGCCAGCGGGCGACAGCCTGCGCAACATCGTCAGCACCATCCGTGGTTTTTCCGTGTCGGAACTGGACGTGCGCCGCGAACGCAGCTGGTGGGAAAAGCTGCTGGGCCGGGCCGCCCCTTTTGCCAAATTCACCGCGCAGTTTGAAAAAGTCCAAGGCCAGATCGATCGTATCACCGACAATCTGCTGAGCCATGAGCACACGCTGCTTAAGGATATCAAATCGCTCGACATGCTTTATGAAAAAACCTTGCAGTTCTACGATGAGCTGGCGCTATACATCGCCGCCGGCGAGGCCAAACTGGCCGACTTGGACAGCAATGTGATCCCGCTCAAGGAGAAGGAAGTCGAAGCCGCTGCCGAGGACAATGCCGTCATGGTAGCCCAGGAACTGCGCGACATGCGCGCCGCCCGCGACGATCTGGAACGCCGGGTGCACGATCTGAAGCTCACCCGTCAGGTAACGATGCAGTCCCTGCCCTCGATCCGGTTGGTGCAGGAAAATGACAAATCGCTGGTCACCAAGATCAACTCGACCCTCGTCAACACCGTGCCCCTGTGGGAAACGCAACTGGCGCAGGCCGTCACCATTCAACGCTCGGCCGAGGCCGCATCAGCCGTCCGCGAAGCCAACGATCTGACCAACGAATTGCTGACCTCCAACGCGAAAAACCTGCGTGACAGCAACAAGATCATCCGCCAGGAAATGGAACGCGGCGTCTTTGACATCGAGGCCGTGAAACAGGCTAATGCCGACCTGATCGGCACCATCGAGGAATCGCTTCAGATCGCCGATGAAGGCAAGGCCAAACGCGCCGCCGCCGAGGTCGAGCTGCAAGAGATGGAAGCCAAGCTGCGCGACACGCTGGCCGCCGCCAGAGCCATGAAGACCGGTCTGGGCGAGACCGCTTCCGGTTCCGTTCCGGGCTAAGGTGGCATGATCCGCCGCTCTCTTCAGACGCTGGGAAAAGCAGGTGCCGGCATGGTCCTGCTGGCGGCACTTATGTCTTGTGCAGTGGCGGTTGAAGAACCCGTAGCACCTTCGCTCAAACCACAGGCCCGGCCGGCAGCCCCGGCACCGCCACCCGTGGTGGCCAAACCCACGTCACAGGCCAGCGCTCAGCTGCGCCAGTACCTCAATCAGGTGGAACAGGCGCAACTGGGCCAGGGCCTGCTGCGTCAGGATGGTGGGGGCACGGATACGCCGTTCAGCGCGGATGTTCTGGCACGAAATTTTGAGCAAATCGCCTTTTATAACGAATACAACAGCGCCTTTACCGGGCGCGGCGGGGCCAGCCCCCTGCGCCGTTGGGCGACACCTGTTCGGATGCAGCTGATCTTTGGTGACGGGGTGCCTCCGTCCCAGCGCCGCAAAGATACCGAGAGTGTCAAAAAATATGCCGCACGTCTTGGTCGTGTAACGGATCATTCAGTCTCTTTTGGCGGCACACCGAATTTTCTGGTCATCATCGCCTCCGAAGACGACCGGAACGCCGCCCTCGACATCGCCGCAACGCGGGTCGCAGGGATTTCAGCCGGTTCTTTGCAAGCCCTGCGCAATATGCGCCGCGATACCTATTGCGCAGTTGCCGCCTATGCCGCCGGTCCGGATGCGAGCACCTATACCGCCGCTGTCGCCGTGATAAGGTCTGAAAACCCCGATCTGCTGCGCCTGTCCTGCATTCACGAAGAATTGGCCCAGGGCCTCGGCCTTGCGAACGACAGCCCCGGCGCACGTCCTTCAATCTTCAACGATGACGACGAATTCGCCTTGCTGACCCGCCATGATGAGCTCTTGCTCAAGATGCTGTACGACCCGCGCCTGCGCCCCGGCATGACTGCGCAGGATGCCGCGCCCATTACCCGCATTCTCGCACGCGAATTGACCGGCGGACCGCTGTAACTCTTTCAAGAAACCGACGTAAAGGACCATTATCATGGGCATTTTCGACTTCCTCTCAGGTGAATTCATCGACGTCATCCACTGGACCGACGACACCCGCGATACGATGGTCTGGCGGTTCGAGCGTGAAGGCCATGCGATCAAATATGGCGCGAAGCTGACAGTACGCGAGGGTCAGGCCGCGGTCTTTGTGCACGAAGGGCAACTGGCCGATGTCTTCACGCCCGGTCTTTATATGCTTGAAACCAACAACATGCCGATCCTGACGACCCTGCAACATTGGGACCATGGTTTCAAAAGCCCGTTCAAGTCGGAAATTTACTACGTCAACACAACGCGGTTCAACGATCTGAAATGGGGCACCAAGAACCCGATCATCGTCCGCGACCCCGAGTTTGGCCCTGTGCGCCTGCGGGCCTTTGGTACCTATTCAGTGCGTGTCAGCGATCCGGCCCGCTTCCTGACCGAAATCGTCGGCACTGACGGCGAGTTTACGATGGACGAGATCAGCTACCAGATCCGCAATATCATCGTGCAGGAATTCTCCCGCACGATCGCCCGCGCCCAGATCCCCGTGCTGGACATGGCCGCCAACACACGCGAGCTCAGCAAACTGGTGGGCAAGGAAATCGAAGCGCAGCTTGCGGAATACGGGCTGGCCATGCCAGAGCTGTACATCGAAAACATCTCGCTGCCGCCCGCCGTCGAAGAGGTCATGGACAAACGCTCTTCCATGGGCGTGATCGGCAATTTGAATGAATATATGCAGTTTCAAGCTGCCGAAGCACTAGGGCGTGATGGTGGTGGCGCGGCCGCGATTCAAGCGGGACTTGGCGCGGGTCTGGGCATGCAGATCGGCCAGGCTGCCGCCACGCAGGCCGGACCCTGGGGCGCACGGCCGCAGGCGGCTGCCGCCGCAGCCGCACCGCCGCCCCCCCCACCGGTGGAGCATGTCTGGCACATCGCCGAAGGCGGCAAAACGACGGGCCCCTTCTCCAAAGCCGCAATGGGCCGCAAGGCCACCGAAGGCAGCCTAAGCCGCGAAACATACGTCTGGACCCCAGGTCAGGACGGCTGGCAGCGCGCCGAGGACGTGACCGAGTTGGCCCAGCTCTTCACGGTGCTGCCCCCGCCCCCACCAGCTGCGTCATAAAAAGGCCTGTGGCAGGGAATCACGTTGGCGGCGGCCTGAAACTTCAGCGCCACAGCCATCGTGAATAGCCTATGCCCAGCCGCCGTACCGCTCTCAAAGCTCTCCACTGGATGATGGTCCCTCTACTGGTCTGGTTCCTCCTTGTCACGCCAGATGACGTCCTGCCCTTCGGCCCGCGCGCGTTTCAGGCGCATTCGATGCTGGCACTGATTTTTGTAACCCTGTGCCTACTCTGGACAGCCGATTATCTGCGTCGGGGTCTGGCCAGCCGCCCCGGGCCAAAGCTCGGCCCTCGCGCAAGGGTGCTGCACCAACTGCTGCACAAAACCCTCATCTGGGGCCTTTTCGGCATCGCAGTGGGCGGTTTCCTGTTGGGCCTCACCTCCGCCACCTTGCTCAAAGCCGGAGGGTTTTTGCCCATCGCGCCCCCGCTAGGGTTGAGAGAAGCCAACGACATCATTGGCCAGATACATATTTTCGAGTTTTACCTCGTCGCTTTCATCGCACTGATACACGCAGCGTTTCACATCTGGCGGCACATCCACCTCAGGGACAACGCCCTGCGCATCATGGCCCCGAAAAGCTTGCATCGCTATTTATGATCCGGCCCATCTGGCGGCACCGCGCGTTCAGCGCTATGTCTGACCCATGTCGCCTGATCCAACCCCCTTTCACACGCCAGATACGCCATTGGCCGAACACCGGTTTCCCTGCGATACCTGCGGATCCGATCTGCGGTTCGAGCCGCGCACCGGTGATCTGGTCTGCGATCACTGTGGCAACACCCAACCCATAGATGGCCGCAGCACGCTGCCACGCCCCATCGCGGAACTGGACCTTGCCGCTGGGATAAGGGCCGATCTGCCAGCAGCAGAGATGGAAGAAACCCGCGTCACCTCCTGCCCCAATTGCGCGGCTCAGGTGGAATTCGATGCTGGCAAACATGCCACCGAATGCCCTTTCTGCGCCACGCCTGTTGTCATCGACACAGGAACCAACCGACACATCAAACCCCGCGCTGTCCTGCCCTTTGCTTTGGCCCAGAACGCGGCTCGCGATGCCATGAACGACTGGCTGGGGTCACTGTGGTTCGCGCCGAACGGGCTGCAGGAATACGCCCGCAAAGGCCGCGCAATGCAGGGTATCTATGTGCCCTACTGGACCTATGACGCGAACACCCGCTCCAGCTATCGGGGGGAGCGCGGCACCGTCTATTACGTCACCCAAACCGTGGTGCGCGATGGCAAGCGCCAACAGCGGCGGATCGCGAAGGTCCGCTGGAACAGCGTATCGGGCCGGGTGGCGCGGTTCTTTGACGATGTGCTGGTGCTGGCCTCCACCTCCCTGCCCAAACGCTTTACCGACGCGCTGGAGCCTTGGGACCTGGCCGCACTTGAACCCTATGCCCCCGAATACCTTGCCGGATTCCGGGCCGAGGCCTATGCCGTCTCGCTTCAGGATGGCTTTGTCGAGGCCCGCGCACAGATGGACCGCATTATCCTGCGTGACGTCAAGTTCGACATCGGCGGCGACCGCCAGCGCGTGCACAACGTGGACACGCAACTCAGCGATCTGACCTTCAAGCACATTTTGCTGCCGGTCTGGCTGGCGGCCTATAAATACCGTGGCAAGACCTACCGCTTTGTCGTGAATGGACGCACCGGACGGGTGCAGGGCGAACGTCCCTGGTCCGCTCTCAAAATCACCTTTGCGGTGATCCTCGGCGCGATTGCCGCAGGCATCATCGGCTATTTCGTGGCACTGAACCAATGACCGCATACGATACCCTGACCGACACCCTTAAAGCCCGCTACTCCTGCCGTGCATTTAAACCCGATCCCGTGCCGGACGACACCATCACTCAGATCGTCAACGCCGCGCGTCATGTGCCCTCATGGTGCAACGCACAGCCCTGGCAGGTCAGCATCACCAAAGGGGCCGCGACCGAGGCCTTCCGCACGCTGATGATGGAGACCGCAAGCGCAGGCACACTGCCGCAACCCGATATGGACTGGCCCACGAAATACGAGGGGGCCTATGGCGAGCGGCGCCGCACCTGCGGCTTTCAGCTTTATGATGCGGTCGGCATCACCAAGGAAGATCGCGCGGGCCGCGCCCGGCAAATGCTGCGCAACTACGCGCTGTTTGACGCGCCCCATGTGGCGATTGTCCATTCCCCCGCCAGCCTTGGCCCGTACGGCGCGATGGACACGGGCGGCTTTGTGACCGCCTTCACGCTGGCCGCGACAGCGCTAGGTGTCGCCACTATCGCGCAGGCCGCCATCGCCGCCTACGCACCGCAAGTGCGTGACCATCTGGGCATCGCCGACGACCGAATGGTCCTCTGCGCGATCTCATTTGGCTATGCCGATCCGGATGATCCCGCCAACCAGTTCCGCACCGGTCGCAGCAGCACCGACCACATTATCGACTGGAAGTCCTAAGATGCGCGCCCTCTTGCAACGTGTCACCCAAGCCTCCGTCACAGTCGACAGCACCGTGATTTCGCGCATCGGACCCGGCCTGCTGGTCTTCGTCTGCGCCATGCCAGACGACACCCAAGAGACCGCTGACGCACTGGCCGCCAAGATCGCCAAACTGCGATTGTTCAAAGATGCGGAGGGCAAGATGAACCTCAACCTTGCGCAGACCGGCCGCAGCGCCCTGGTGGTCAGTCAGTTCACCTTAGCCGCCGACATGTCGCGCGGCACCCGCCCCGGCTTTTCATACGCGGCAAAGCCGGATCTTGCCCGTACTCTCTACACCTATTTCGCGGACCAACTGGCCAGCCTCGGCATCCCGACAGAGCGCGGCCAGTTCGGTGCCGATATGTCCGTGGACCTAACCAACGATGGCCCCGTCACCCTTTGGCTGGATACGGAAAGCTAACCGCTGGTTTGGGTGAGACCCGCAGCCTCTGGCCATAGGCGACGCATGGATGAGTAACGCCGATCAAGGCTCGCGGAAGGCTTCCTTAGACTTATAAAGCGGCTTCAACAGATATTGCAGAACCGTCTTTTCGCCAGTGTGCAATTCCACCGATGCCTGCATGCCCGGCCTGATTTGCAAAGACGCTTGTCGCTCGGTCAGATGCTCCACATCGACCTTCAGCGTCACCTTGTAGTGCGGATCGCCCGCAGGGTCCCGCGCCCGCTCGTCCTTGAACGTATCGGCCGAAATCAACACGACCTCGCCCTTCAGTGATCCGTAGATCGTATAGTCATAGGCCGACAGTTTGACCGTCGCCTCCTGCCCCGGACGCACACCCGCGATGTCCTCAGGCTTGACCCGCGCCTCAACGAACAGTTCTTCGTCCATCGGAATGATTTGCAAAATCTCTTCGCCAGGGCGCACAACACCACCGATGGTGGTCACGCTCAGATTGTTCACAATGCCCCGCATCGGGCTGGTCAGGACGGTCCGGTTCAACTGGTCGGTCGATGCTTTCAGGTTCTGGCGCAGCGTTGCCAGCTCTTTCAACACATCGGAATATTCCTGCGCCCGGTCCAGTTCGGTCTGCGTGGTCACTTCGTCGAACCTGATCTGCGCATCGGCATAGGATTTACGCGCCCGCGTCGCCTCGATCAGCGATACGATGTTGCGGTCCAGAAGGTCGTTCATCAGGTTGGCCTCGCGCTCGGCCTCGACCAGCACCCGCTTGGCCCCGTCTGACCGGGACACGAAATCGGACTGCCGCGCCCGCAAGAGCGCACGTTCCGATTCCACGATGCCAGGCGTCCGTGTCACCCACTCGGCGGGTACGGTAAAATCGAACTGACCCGCCAGTTCGGCCTCCAACCGCAAGCGCCGGATTTCAAAGGCCGAGATCTGATCGCGCAGATCATCCACGGACGATTGAAACTGCGTGCCGTGCAGCCGCGCCAGCACATCGCCCCGGTTCACCACGTCCCCTTCGGCCACAGCCAGTTCCGCCAGAATACCGCCCTCAAGGTTCTGGATGATCTGGGGCCGCGAGGATGAGATCATCGACCCTTCAGCCCGCACAATCTCGTCCACCCAGGCAAAGGCCGCCCAGACCAGAAACACGACTACCGACGCGCCGGACAGCCAGATTACGGCTGAAGGCCCGCGCATCTGGCGGCCCATTTGCGCATCAAGCTGGGTTGTGTTCGCGAAAGTCATGCCGCCTGGCCTTTCCGGCTGGCAATATGGCTCAGCACCTTGTCCTTGGGTCCGTCAATCGTCATCCGTCCGGCCTGCAAGACCATTGTGCGATCGGTCAGCGCCAGGATAGGCGCGCGGTGCGTGGCGATGATGGCCGTACGGCCTTCCATCCATTTTTCCAACCGGCTGACCAGTGTGGCCTCCAGCGTCTGGTCAAGTGCTGCCGTCGGCTCGTCCAGCAGGCAGATCTTGGGGTCCTGCAGCCACAGCCGCGCCCAGCCGATGGACTGGCGCTGACCGATGCTCAGCCCCGCACCGTTGTCCTTGATCTCCAAATCCAGCCCTTTGTGGTGTTCTTTAACAAACGGCCCAAGCCCGGCAAAGTCGAGCGCCCGTAGCAGCCGTGCATCGTCACGCTCCAGCATGGTCAGGTTCAGGTTGTCGCGCATGGTGCCGGCAAACAGGCGCACGTCCTGCCCCAGATAGCCGATCAACCGGCGCAGATCGCGCGGCTCGATCTGGCTGAGTTCCGTGCCGTCGATCATCAAGCGGCCCGTTTCCGGCGCATAGAGCCCGCTGAGCAGTTTGAGCAAAGACGATTTGCCCGATCCATTAACCCCCAGCACTGCAACTTTCTGCCCCGGCAGGATTGCCAACCCTTTGATATCGAGCGTCGGTGCGCCGTCTTCCTCATAGCGGAACGTCACATCACGCAGCTCGAAATGCCCGTTCAAGCTGTCGCGGCGCAGATAGCTACGGCTGGTATCTGAATCCTGCTCGACCTGTGCAATCGCCTCCAACCCGTCCAGCGCAGATTTCACGTTGCCCCAGCGCGCCATCGTGCCCGCAAGCTGCGTGAGCGGCGCAAGGGTGCGGCCTGTCAGAATGCCTACCGCAATGATGGAACCTACGGTGAATTGCCCCGCGAACACCAGATAGGTGCCGGTGATCACCGCCGCTACATAGGTGCCCTGCTGCACACCTTGAGACCAAAAAGTCAGGGTCGAGGCGAGCTTGCGCTGCTCTGACGATTTCATCGCCTGAAGCGTGTTCAGCTCCTGCCACAACCGCGCCACACGATCTTCGCCGCGCTGGGTCTTGAGCGTATCAAGCTCGAAAATCGTCTCGTGCAACAGGCGCGAGGATTTGGCGCTGGCCCCTTGGGTTTCCTGCGTCAGGCGGATCATCTTTTTCTGCAACAGGAATCCCGGTATCACCATAAGAATGCCGCCCAGCACCAGCACCCAGACCACGTTGCCCGCGATGCTGGCCACGAGAAACAGGAACACAAAGATGAAAGGGATGTCAGCAATCGTGCCGATGGTCGAAGCTGTAAAGAACTCGCGAACAGAACCGAACTCGCGCATCGCCGAGAACACCTGATTGGGGGCCTGCCCCTTTGCGTCAGAGCGCATGCCAAGGATGCGGGTCATCAGCACCTGCAAGACCGAAATCTCGATCTGGCGGCCGGAGCCATCCATCAGACGCGCCCGCGCGATCTTGATGAAAGCCTCCATCAACAGGGCCAGACCGGCACCTGCGGCCAGCACCCAAAGCGTCGCTTCGGACTGGTGCGGGATCACGCGGTCATAGACCTGCAAGGAGAACAGCGCCACGGCCACAGCCAACAGGTTCGCGACGAAGGACCCCAAGGCCACCTCGGCCATCTGGCGTTTAAAGCGCCCAAACTGACCCCAGAACCAATGCGGTGCCGCACTTTCGGTCTTGTGGGTCTCGGCAACTTTGGCCAGCGGCGCTTCGGCCCGTACAACCATGCCGCCAAAATAGGGTTCGAAATCGGCAATCGGCACAATGGCACGATTGTCAGGACAGGTTTTGTCGAAAATAATCACATCGCCGCGTGTTTGGCCCATGACCAGCAGCACCTGACCTGAGGTCATATAGGCCAACGCAGGCCAAAGATCGGCCGTTAGCCCATCGGCGCGTGATACCTGTGCCAAAAGCCCAAGGCTGCGCAATCCATGCGCGATGGCCCCGGCTTCTTCCTTGGCGCCCGCGCCTTCGCGGGTCGCCGTGCCAATGGCTTCGAACAGATCGCGTTGCACGGCCTCGGCACCCAGCAATCCTGCATAGATGGCGGCCAGTTCTGCGCGCACACCGATCCGGGTCTCGAAGCTGTCTGCAACAACAGGCGCATCCGCCGGTTCCGCTGCGGTATTCGCCGCCGCGAGCCGCCCTTGGTTGCCGTTTGTAATCGTTAAAGTGAACGCACGTTTCTGACTCAAATCTCATCCCCGTCGGCAAGAACCCCCAACAGGCGTGCCAGTGAGACCTGCAACTGCTTGGCCTCATATTTCAGTGTGATTTCGGTTTGCTGCTGACGGGCAAAGGTCTCATAGACCCCGACCACATCCATGACCTGTCGTTGTCCGGCCTCGTACTGCTCCTGAAAGATATCGAGGTTGGTTTTGGCCTGCCGGGTCAACCCGGCCGCTACCTTAGCCTGACGGGTCTTGGCTGCGATCTGGGCCTCAAGTTTGCGCAGTTTGCGGTTGCTGTCTTCGGTCGCCTGCGCCACGCGGCGGGCAGCAGCATCTTTGGCCGCCTCGATCGCGCGGAGGGAGGCACCGGTGCCAAAGCCCAACAAGGTGTCAGAGCTTACGCGCAGCCCGATATCGGAATTCTCGCCAATGGTACCGCCTGCCGAAAGTCCGGGCAGTTGGTCGGCGCGGTCAATCTTGGCAGCCGCGATGGCGCGAACACGTTCGGCATCAGCCAGCACCACCTCAAGCGGTTCAGCCGCTGACGACAACACTGTGAAAGCCGGCACACCGCTCAGGCCCGACAAAGGTTCAATCGCCATTGCGTTCAATTCGGCCAAAGCTGTGGTTGCATTTTCGGCATTCGTGGCGCGGTCGGCTTTGATTTCGCCCAATTTCTGGCGCAGAATGTTCAGGTCGGAATTGTCCGAGACCCCGCCACGCACCCGCTCTGACATGATATATTCGAACCGCCCCATGTCGCGCAGGGCCACATCAGACAGGGCCGTTTTTTCGCGACCTTCGGCAGCGCGCAGATACAGCTGCAAAGCAGTCTGGACGCGGTCATTCGTGTCTTGCGCCAGTGATACGGCAGCGACTTCGACATCCGCGATGGCAAACTCGCGTTCGCCCTTCATCCGGCCATTATCAAAAAGCACCTGATCAACCACCAGATTGGCCACGAGCGACCCCAATGATGTCAGACTGATTTGCGGTCCGATCTTTGGTAACCAATTCTTGCTCGCCGCTTCCGAGCGCAGCGTCGCCGCGCGCAATTCAGCTTCGGCAGAGCGGCTGTTGGCGGCCAGAACCGCAGTGGCCACTTTGTCGTAGGTGCTGCCGTTTGGCAGCGCCGAGCGGCGGTTGACCAGCCCCTGGATAATCGTGCTTTCGGAATTGATCTTTTCGCTGTGGGTGGGCCGCGCCACCGAATTTGGGTCCGGTGCACGCATCCGTGCCACGAAATCAGCCGCCCCGCCCGCATCGGACAAGCAACCGCTCAGGGTGCATGTGACCACACACACCCCGACTGCCCTTTTTACACCTTGCCTCATGTCCCGCCCTCAACGTGCCGGTTTTATTGGGGGCGCGGGTCATTTGCCGCCCGCGCCTCTCCGTCTTCGTGTTTAGGTAATCACGTTTACATCGTCTTCGACGATCACTTTGCCTTCGGACCCCAAACCGTAGATTGTGTGGCCTGCGCCATCGCTGCCCTGACGGACCGCGCCTGCAATGGTCAGCGTATCGTCGCTGCCGCCCATGACCAGCAATTCGTTGGAGTTGCCGGACAGTGCCAGCAAGGAAGCTTCATCAATCGTCAGTCGTGCTTCCTCGGCAAAGCTGAGGTCGACGGTTTCGATGTTGTAGTTGCCCAGCGCCGGGTTGGAGATGGCTACAGTCGAGTTGGCCGCGCCATCATCCAGCACAACATATGTGCCCGTGGTGTTCTGTGCGCCATCTGTGGCCGTGACCACCAGATGGGAGCCATCAGGCACATCGGGGTTGAACACGATGTCTGTCTCATTGCGCAGGGCCGAGTTTTCGCTGGCGGAGGACACCTCTGTCACCGAGCCGTTGGCCTGCACTTGGTACACATCCAGATCATCGGTTGTCAGGTCCGTGGAGATGCCACGGAAGCCCACACGCCCTTCGATCAGCGATTCAATCACCGGGCCTTCGGGTGCAGCCGTATCAATCGCCAGCGTGTCGCTGATGGTATCCACGTTGCCGACCGCGTCGGTCGCGCTGACTGTGATCACGGCATTATAGGAACCCGTACGGATTGCCGATGGCGGGATTGTCACGCTCCAGTTGCCAGCCGTATCGACCAGCGCGGTGTGGTTGGTGCCGTCAAAGTTGACCACAACCTGCGATCCGACCTCGACTTGGCCGCCCAGATCAATGCCTGTTGCCGCTTCGGCGATGTTCACGGTACCATCAACGCCACCCGCACCGGATGTCATATTCAGCGGCACCACTTCGGTGTCGACAAAGACCACATCAGATGTTGTTGCTGTGTTGCCCGCCCGGTCTGTGGCTTGCACCGATACGCTTGCAGTGTAGGTGCCCTCGGTCACCTGAGCGGAGGTGTAGTTTGCTGTCCAGTTGCCGTTGGCCGCGACTGTCGCGGGCACCGACACGCCATTCAGCGTGACGATCACCGATGTCGATCCGACCTCTGTTGTGCCGGTGACTTGTACGCCGCCGCCTTCGATACGCTCAGCGCCGTTGATCACGCCATCGCCTTCGACAATGCTTGCGCGCACATCAAGGTTATCGACACGGGTGTCGACCTCGACGCTGTCGCTGGCGTTCAGCGTGTTGCCTGCAGGGTCGGTTGTCGTGGCTGAAATCTGCGCGGTATAGACACCCGGCTCCACTTCGGCGTTGGAATAGTTGGCCTGCCAATTGCCCGCCGCATCCGCGTTCACAGTCTTGCTGACACCGGCCAGCGTGACCGTCACAACAGCGTTGGGGTTCGATGTACCCGTGATCACCACACCGTCGCTGGCTTCCAGCTCGTTGATGATGTCATCGCCTTCGATCGGCGCAGGGCTGATTGTCAGGATACCGCCATCGCGGTCAATCTCAACGTTGCGATTGATGGTGTCGACATTGCCCGCAATATCCGTGGCAACAGCTGTCATCACCGCAGTTTGTGTGCCGGTCGGAATTTCACCCGCCGCGAAGTTCACTGTCCAGGACCCGTTGGCCGCAACCGTTGCTGCGTGCGTCGCACTGCCGAATGTGACCATCACGGTCGAGCCCGGCTCTGTTGTGCCGGTCATGACGAGACCCATTTCAGCCTCGGCGGCGTTGATCACGCCATCCGCGCCACCCGTGCTGCCTGTAAAGGCAAAATCACGGACGAGCGTGTCGATATCGACCATGCCAGTGGCGCTGCTGGAATTGCCCATCGCATCCGTGGCCACCGCTGTGACCTCTGCCTGCATTTCGCCGGTCGGCACTTCGCTCATGGCAAAATTAACGGACCAGTTGCCACTTGCGTCAACTGTGGCCTCGTGGCTGCCTGTGCCGAAAGTCACAACAACAGTCGATCCCGCCTGCGCCGTACCTGTAAGGGTCACGCCGTCTTCGCGCTCTACCGCGTTGACGGTGCCGTCTGTTTCCACGTTGGCAGTATCGATTGTCACCTCGGATACGGTGTCAATCAGAACCGTATCGGTCACGGTCGTCGTGTTGCCAAAGGCATCGGCGCTCATGATTGTTAGGCCGGTGGAATACTCGCCGCCTTCCAGCGATCCTGCAGCCCATGAGACAGACCAGGTGCCATCAGCCCCTACTATCGTCATCTGCTCGATGCCGCCGATGGTTGCCAGGATAGAGGCACCCGCCTCGCCGTTGCCCGAAATGGTCACGCCATCCGCAAAGCTGACCGCGTTGAAGAAGTCATCTACGGAGACTGTGCCGCCTGTCACTTCGATCAGCGGTGGGGTTGTGTCGATCACAAAGCCGGGACCGTCCAGAACGATCTCGCCATCGCCCGTCACCACGGTAACAACCGCTTCATATGTGCCATCCGCAGGGAAGTTTTCGCCCTCAAAGATACAGACGAAGTGCCCTTCCATATCAATGACGGTCTCGATCTGCTGGTCGCCCAGTGTCACGATCACAGCGTCGCCCGGTGTGCCACCGCCCGAGACTGTCGCGCTCAATTCCGCATCATCACCGCCCAGATTGGAAGAGCTGTCGGGATCATTGACGTAAGGCTCGCGTGTCAGATCACGGTCATTGTCGTCACCGCCGATCTCGCCGCCACCGCCGCCTTCGCCGTCACCGCCGCCGCTTGTACCCAGCACAGCCGCGCCACCAACAACGGCAGCTGCTGCCGCTGCACCGCCGCCGCCCAGCAGACCAGCTGCACCCAGCAGCGGAGCCGGAAACAGCGAGACTTCGTCATCGGCATAGCCTGTACCGGCAAGCTCGGTCCGACCCAGATAGATCAGATCATCAGAGGGGCTCCATTTGCCCCACTGCTCTGTCGGGCCGTACTGCGCATAAAGCTCGCCTGCGCCGGCATCCACAAAGGCCACCTCGTTCAGGTAGCCATCCGCAGAGATGAACAAACGGTTCGGGGTGCCCGCCGCGTTGAAATAATTGTTGATCGTAATCTCGCGCCCGTCGGTCAGCGTAATAACAAGATCATTGCCCGACCGCACCTGGGTCTGCATGTCGATCTGTCTGAGATTAAGAGATATCTGCTGGCCTGCGCCTGCCTGAATATCATGCGCTTTTGCGCCACTTGGCACGGTTCCACGCTGCAAGCCGCCCGCATTTTCGCGAACGACGAAATCAATCGCCTTCATAACACCACCACTCTACCTCGAGGCACCCGTTCTATGCAGGTCCTCTTCTTGTTTTGCCAAAAGCCGGTCCGTTCAAGCGCACCGTGCATTCGTTATTCTGCCTGATTTGGTAGCCGCTCGGCTTTCATTTTGCCAGTATTTTTTGAATAATCCTGCTAATTCAACCTATTGGTGCGTCTAAATAAGACCCTGTTTATGCCCACTTTTCACCGCTCTGTCGCCGTTGAGCCAATAAAAACCGCCCAACGGCCAACCCACGGCAACAAAGACACAGTTGACAACATTCTTGCCAAGACAAAGGCTTTGACCCATGAGCCAAGCCCCCAATACCCTCCGCGAAATTACCGAAACGCCTGATTTGGGCATCACCCTGTCCGATGGATGCCGCCTTTCGGCGCGCGTCTGGATGCCCGAAGATGCGGGAGATGATCCTGTTCCTGTGATCCTCGAATACCTGCCCTACCGCAAGCGAGATGGCACCTGCGCGCGCGATGCCCTGACCCATCCATGGTTCGCGCGGCGGGGATATGCCTGCCTGCGTGTGGACATTCGCGGCAATGGCGACAGCCAAGGGGTGATGGAAGACGAATACACCCCGCAAGAACTGGCTGATGCGGTCGAAGTGATCGACTGGGTCGCAGCGCAGCCGTGGTGCAACGGCAAGGTCGGCATGATGGGGATCAGCTGGGGCGGGTTCAACGGCTTGCAGGTTGCAGCACTTGCGCCAGACCCGCTGAAAGCTGTGATCACCTTGTGCTCTACGGTGGACCGGTTCGCGGATGACATCCACTACAAGGGCGGCTGCTTGCTGAACGAGAACCTGGGTTGGGGGGCCACTATGTGGGCCTATTCCTCCCGCGCGCCTGACCCAGCACTGCGCGAAGACTGGCGCGAGATGTGGCGGGAGCGTCTGACGGCAGAGCCTTTCCTGCCCGCCGTTTGGCTGCGGCACCAACGGCGCGATGCCTATTGGCAGCACGGCTCGGTGATCGAAAATTTCAGTACGATCAAAGCCAAGGTACTCGCTGTAGGCGGCTGGGGCGATGCCTATAAGAACGCCGTGCCACAACTGGTCGAAGCGCTGCCGGGGGCCAAAGGGATCGTCGGGCCCTGGGTCCACAAGTACCCGCATTTCGCCGCACCTGAACCGCGCATTGGCTTTCTACAAGAAGCGCTGCGCTGGTGGGACCGTTGGCTCAAGGATTTGGACACCGGGGTCGAGGATGACCCGGACTACCGTGCTTACCTCATGGACGGCGTGCGCCCTGCCGCGTGGTACACCGAACGCAAGGGCCGCTGGATTGCAGAGAACACAGGCGCGACCTCACACCTGCCAACCGAAACCCTGCACCTGACCGACGCAGGACTGACACCGACCGCCGGGACGTTAACGCAAACGGTGACCTCCCCTGCCCATACAGGTGCGGCTGCGGGCGAATACTGTGCCATCTGGCTTGGCCCTGAAATGCCCGGCGACCAGCGCGGCGATGATGCGCTCTCGACCACCTTTGACAGCGAACCGCTTGCAGCAGACATGAACATTGTCGGTGCGCCCAAGATCACGCTGGGACTTGCCGTAGATCAGCCGCAGGCACAGATCGCCGTGCGGCTGAACCACATCCATCCCGATGGTGCCGCCACGCGGATCACCTACGGCGTGTTGAACCTCTCCCACAGACACTCCGCCGCTGACCCCACTCCGATGACACCGGGCAGAACGGAAGAGATTACGCTTGCGCTTGATCACATCGCCTACCGCGTGCCGGCAGGGCACCGCCTGCGTGTTTCAATCTCCGATGCCTATTGGCCGCTGCTCTGGCCCTCGCCTTCCAAGACTGAACTTGCCCTGAGCGCAGGCAAGATTGCCCTGCCCCAACGTCCCGGTGGCAGTAACGACGAATACGCCTTCCCCCCACCCGAGGCCGCTGACCCTTGGGAAACCCAGGAACTACGCCCCGAATCCCATATCAGGCGACAGGAGACCGATATGGTCACGGGTGCCGTCTCGCTTGTGATCAAGGATGATTTCGGCAAGGTAAGGGACGCAGATCACGGGCTGATCGCCGGCTCTATTGCGCGCGAACGCTGGTCCATTCACCCCGACGATCCCCTGTCGGCCACCGGTCACTGCCACTGGACCGAAGAACTGGAACGCGATGGCACTGCCCTGCGCACCGAGACCACCAGCACGATGACCAGTGACGCAACGCATTTTCACCTGACGGCGCGACTGGAGGCCTACGAGAACGATATTCTGATCTATGAGCGCGATGTTACGGACAGGATTCCACGCGATAATCTGTAAATTTATGTTTACGATTTCGGGTGGATTAGCGCTTGCGATGCAGGCCCAAATGCTTAACCTTGACTCATCAATCAATAAAATGTGCGCAAAAGCGCGATCACCTCACGGGAGACCACCTATGAACGACCAACTGAAATCCATGACCGCTGATGTGGCCAAAGGCACGATGACGCGCCGCGAATTCGTCGGCCGCGCTGCTGCCCTCGGCGTGACAGCCGCCGTTGCAAACACCATGCTCGCAAATTCCGCACAAGCGGATGGCCATGGCACACCTGTCCGCGGCGGCATGATGAGAATCGGCTCTTCGGGCGGTGAATCCACAAACACCCAAGACCCGGCACTGACAGCATCCGAAGCACCGCTGAACAACATCCGCGCTTGGGGTGAACTGCTGGTCGAAGTCGACGCGAAAGGCGAACTCGATTACCGGATGGCCGAAAGCGTCGAAGCATCTGCGGACGCCAAACAGTGGGTTTTCAAAATCCGCAAAGGCATCCCGTTCTCCAACGGCAAGGACATGACGCCGGACGACGTGCTTAAGACGATGCAGCGCCACTCAAACGAGGAGTCGAAGTCGGGTGCCCTGGGCATCATGAAGGGCATCTCTGAGATGAAGGTCGACGGTGACAACTTCATCGTCAACCTTGACACGCCCAACGCCGACCTTCCCTTCCTGATGGCCGACTATCACCTGATGATCCAGCCCGGTGGCGGCATGGACGATCCGGGTGCCGCAATCGGTACCGGTGCCTATACGCTTGAGATTGACGAACCCGGTGTGCGCCACGCCTTCAAACGCCGTGATGATTACTGGGACGCAGATAACCGTGGTTTCGCAGATGAGATTGAACAGCTGGTGCTGAACGATGCCACCGCGCGTACCGCCGCTTTGCAGTCCGGTCAGGTCCACATTATCAATCGCGTCGACCCCAAGGTTGCTGCCCTGCTCGACCGTGCGCCGAACCTGCGTGTTGAATCCGTCGCCGGCCGTGGCCACTATGTATTTATCGCGCATAAAGACACCGCACCTTTCGACAACAACGACGTGATGCTTGCGCTGAAATACGCCATCAACCGCGACGAGATGGTCGACAAAATCCTGCGCGGCTATGGCACCAAAGGCAACGACATGCCGATCAACGCGGCCTACCCGCTGTTTGACGACACCATCCCGCAGCGTGAGCACTCCATCGAAAAGGCCAAAGAGCATTACGCGAAATCCGGCCACGACGGCTCGCCAATTGTGCTGCGCGTATCCGATGGTGCCTTCCCCGGCGCGGTCGATGCCGCGGCCCTGTTCCAGCAGTCCGCGCAAGCCGCCGGTATTCCGCTGGAAATCAAGCGTGAGCCTAACGACGGGTATTGGTCCGAGGTCTGGAACGTACAACCCTTCTGCGCCTCTTACTGGGGTGGTCGTCCGGTGCAGGACCAGATGTACTCAACGGCCTACCTGTCGACCGCAGACTGGAACGACACCCGTTGGAAGCGCCCGGAGTTTGACGAAATGCTCAACGCGGCCAAGGCCGAGCTGGACAACGCCAAGCGCAAGGAAATCTATTCCAAAATGGGCCGTATGCTGAACGAAGAAGGTGGTCTGATCCTGCCGATGTTCAACGACTTTGTGAATGGTGTGTCCAACAACATCGGCGGTTGGGCTAACGATCCGAACGGTCCTGTGATGAACAACAAATCACACATTAAATGCTGGGTGATGGACGCTTAAGGCGGCCTGATCATGCACCCCATCCTAAAACTGATAGCTCAGCGCGTTGCGCTGGGCTTGATGCTCCTCTTCGCAGCATCCATCCTTATCTTCGGCGGCACGATGATGCTGCCCGGCGACGTGGCCCAGCAAATCCTTGGCCAGTCCGCGACCCCCCAAAGTCTTGCAAACCTGCGCGAAAGCCTCGGCTTGAACGAACCCGCCATCAGCCGCTATTTCAGCTGGCTCGGCGGTTTTCTTCAAGGCGATCTGGGCACAGCCCTCACCAATGGCCGCGATATCGGCGAAAGCATCAGTGGACGGCTGGGCAACACGCTGTTCCTGGCCTTCTGGGCGGCTGTCATTTCAGTTCCCCTGGCAATTTTCCTTGGCCTGCTGGCGGTTCGCTACAAAGACCGCATTCCTGACAAGCTGATTTCGGCGGTCACCCTCACCACCATCTCGATCCCCGAATTCATGATCGGCTATGTGTTGATCTATTGGATTTCGATCAAACTGGGCTGGTTCTCTTCTGTCGCGATCATCAACGACAGCATGACGCTTGGCCAAAAGCTCAACGCGATTGCGATCCCCGTGATGGTGCTGACCCTTGTGGTGTTGGCGCATATGATGCGCATGACCCGGGCCGCAATTCTGAATGTGATGCAATCGGCCTATATCGAAACGGCCGAGCTTAAGGGCATGGGAATGCTCAAGATCATCCGCAAACACGCCTTTCCTAACGCCATCGCGCCCATTGTGAATGTGGTAATGCTGAACCTCGCCTACCTGGTTGTCGGGGTTGTCGTGGTCGAGGTGGTCTTTGCCTATCCTGGCATGGGGCAATACCTCGTCGACCATGTTGCCAAACGCGATGTGCCGGTGGTGCAGGCCTGCGGTCTGATCTTTGCTGCCGTCTACATCGGACTGAACCTGATCGCGGACATTGTGTCGATCCTTGCCAATCCAAGACTTCGGCACCCAAAATGAAAAACATCCCGCTTGCCGCCCTCATCGGCCTTTTCTTCACCGGCCTCTTCTTCCTCATGGCCCTTTTCGCCCCCCTGATCGCTCCTTACGGCATGGCCGAAGTTGTGGGCGACGTTTGGGAACCCTCCTCGAGCGAGTTCCTGCTGGGAACCGACAGCATCGGTCGCGATCTGCTGACGCGCTTGATCTATGGCGGACGCACCACGATCTTCATCGCGACCATGGCCACTTTGCTCAGTTTTACACTCGGCTCCATCCTCGGCTTCTTTGCTGCTGTATCGGGTGGCTGGGTCGATCAGGCCATCAGCCGTTTTGTCGACCTTATCATGTCGATCCCGTCGCTCATCTTTGCCTTGGTGGTCCTGTCGGTCATGCCGACCACGACAACCATTCTGATCCTTCTGATGGGCTTGCTTGATTCCACCCGCGTCTACCGCCTCGCGCGGGCAGTCGCCGTGGACATCACCGTGATGGACTATGTCGAAGCGGCCCGTCTGCGTGGCGAAAAGATTGGCTGGATCATCTTTCGCGAAACGCTGCCCAACGCGCTGTCGCCGCTGGTCGCTGAAATGGGCCTGCGCTTTATCTTCGCGGTGCTCTTCATCTCGACGCTCAGCTTCCTGGGCCTTGGCGTACAGCCGCCGATGGCCGACTGGGGCGGCATCGTGAAAGAGAACAAAGAAGGCATCAACTACGGCATCCAGGCCGCGCTTTACCCGGCCTATGCCATCGCGATCCTCTGCATCTCGATCAATCTTGTGGCCGACTGGATCCTGCACCGGACAACATCCCTCAAGGGAGGACGTGGCTGATGTCAGAAGCCCCAAGCGACACCCCTCTTCTCAAAGTGCGTGGCCTCAAGATCGGCGCTACCGTCTATCCCACTGGTGAGCGCCCCCGCCCCATCGAAATCGTTCATGGGATCGATTTTGATCTGGCACCGGGCAAGGTGCTGGGCCTGATCGGTGAATCCGGAGCTGGCAAATCCACCATCGGTCTGGCAGCGATGGCGTATGGCCGCGGAGGCGTGGAAATCACGGGTGGCGAAGTCACTGTGAACGGCCGCGACATCCTGAAATCCGGCCTGCGCGACGTGCGCAAACTGCGCGGAGGCGAGGTTACATATGTCTCGCAATCTGCCGCTGCGTCTTTCAATCCGGCGAAGCGGATCATGGAGCAAGTGACCGAAGCTGCGATCTTTCAGAACAAGTTCTCCAAGAAGGAAGCCGAGGAACGCGCGGTGGATCTCTTCCGCAAGCTCGGCCTGCCCGATCCCGAAAACATCGGCTCGCGCTATCCGCATCAGGTCTCGGGCGGCCAGTTGCAGCGTTGCATGACAGCCCTTGCGTTGTGTCCGCAACCCGATCTGGTGGTCTTTGACGAACCGACGACGGCCCTCGACGTGACCACCCAGATCGACGTGCTCGCAGCGATCAAGGAAGCGATCCGCGACACCGGCGTTGCCGCCCTTTATATCACCCATGACCTCGCCGTGGTGGCGCAGGTCAGCGATCACATCATGGTGCTGCAACAAGGCACAATGGTCGAATACGGCACCACCGACCAGATCATCAACGACCCGCAAGAAGAATACACGCAGGCGCTTGTCTCCGTGCGCTCTATCAAACACATCGAGAAAGAGCCGACCGACACGCCGCTGCTGCGGGTTGAGAACATCACCGCCCGTTATCGGGGCACCGATTTTGATGTGTTGAAAGGCATCAACGTCGAGCTTCACCCCGGTCAGACCCTCGCGATTGTTGGCGAATCCGGTTCGGGTAAATCGACGCTGGCCCGCGTCATCACCGGGCTGCTTCCGCCCTCTGACGGTACGATCACCTTCGACGGGCGCACCCTGTCGCCGGACCTGTCCACCCGCAGCCTCGAAGATCTGCGCGAGTTGCAGATGATCTATCAAATGGCCGACACCGCGATGAACCCGCGCCAGACGGTCGGCACCATCATCGGGCGTCCGCTTGAGTTTTACTTTGGCCTCAGGGGCAAGGCAAAACAGACCCGTATCCAAGAACTGCTGGACGAGATCGAACTGGGCGAAGGGTTTCAGGACCGCTATCCGGCGGAACTGTCCGGCGGGCAGAAACAACGCGTCTGCATCGCCCGCGCGCTTGCGGCCAAACCCAAGCTGATCATCTGTGATGAGGTCACCAGCGCGCTTGATCCGCTGGTCGCGGACGGCATCCTGAAACTGCTGTTGAAGCTGCAAAAGATCGAGGATGTTTCGTTTCTTTTCATCACCCATGATCTGGCCACGGTCAAAGCCATCGCAGACAGCATCGCTGTGATGTTCCAGGGCGAAGTCGTGCGTTACGGCCCTAAATCGCAGGTCTTGTCCCCGCCCTTCGACGCCTATACCGATTTGCTTTTGTCCTCCGTCCCTGAGATGAAAATCGGCTGGCTGGAAGAGGTGATCGAACACCGCCGTATGGAGAGTGCCGGCAACTGATCCGCTGCCGGACTTCTACCGTACACTGACCGCCGGAGAAGCAACGGTTCATCGTGGTGACGACGCTGTCTTTTAGCGTCACTCAACTGCTTAAGCGTTGCACCTGCGCACCGGCTCATCCACCATGAGCACAGCAAAAACCGGAGCCTGCAATGGACAACAAACTTCTGCTGATCATCCTTGATGGTGTCCCCTACCGCAATTTCCGCCGGCTGTTTGGTAATTTGGAAGGCTGGGTCGACAATGGCGATGCCCGCGTCTGGAAACACCGCGCTGTGCTGCCCTCCATTTCAGCCGCCTGCTATGCGTCGATCCACACTGGCGTCGCTCCGGCAGAACATGGCTGTACCGGCAACGGCAATGTATTTCGGTTGAAACACGATGATGTTTTCGCCCAGACCCGCAAGGCAGGCGGCGTCACTGGTGCCGTCGCGCACAGCTTCTGGTCCGAGTTCTTTAACCGCCATCCCTTTGATTACGTCCGCGATATTGAATACGACGAGCCGGACAGCAGCACCATCAACCACGGTCGGTTTCATACAATGACAGGCTATGGGCTGGTCAACCAGATGACGCCCTCGGACGTCGACCTGTTCGCAACCCTGACCAACCTTTGCCTGCGCTTTGGCCTGAATTACGGGATGCTGCACACCTGCACGCTGGACAGCATGGGCCACCGGTTTTTCCACGACTGTCAGGAAATAGATCATGCCTGCGCCGTGATGGACGAGATGCTGGCACCCTTCATCCCACAATGGCTGGCGGCGGGATACGAGGTGATCGTGACCGCCGACCACGGGCAGGACGAGCGCGGACATCACGGGGGACGTGGAGCTTTGCAGCAGGAAACTGCGCTCTACTACTTCGGCCCCGCCGAAGGCCCGCCAGAGGATACCGTGATCGACCAGAGGCAACTGGCCCCCACGATCCTGTCACGCCTGGGTGCGGCACCCGCCAGCACGATGAAGCAAAAAAGCTTTCTGACCTAAACGGGTGACAAGCTCACCCTAAGCATAGGGCCAATCGCCTTTGCCGAGGGCCGCAACCCCACCGACGACCCGATCGAAAAACCCCGCAGCCCGCGCCGACATGTTTCGTGCGCGCAGACAGGCATGGACCATACCTGCCTCGTTGAACCACACCGCCTGCCCGCCTGCGGATAGCAGCGCATCACGGTAGGCACCGCCGTCGCTGGCCAGCGGGTCACATTCTGCTGTGATCAATACAGTCGGTGGTAGGCCGCTGAAATCGCTGTCTTTCAAAGGCGCAAAACGCGGATCATTCTCATGACTTGCATCACCGCCTGACCGGACCTCGCGATAGAAATCAAGATCAGTCACCGTCAGCTGCGGGGCCTCGGCATGGGTGACATACGACCCTTGGCTCTGGTCCCCGCCCAGCCCCGGATAGATCAGCACCTGCCCGACGATCCGTCCCGCCACACGTCCCCGCGCATGGTGTGCAACAGCCGCCGCCAGATTTCCGCCCGCACTGTCGCCACACAGAACAACGACACCGCTCCGCGCGGCAGTGATCCCCACAAAAGCGGACCATGCATCGTTGAAACACCCAGGAAAGACGGTTTCAGGTGCCAGCGCATAGTCCACTGAAATCACATCAAACCCCGTGCGAGCGCAAAGCTCTGCACATATGTCATCGTGGCTTTCCAAACCACCGACCACAAAGCCCCCGCCATGATAGTAAATCACCGTTGGCCCGACATCGCCGCTGGTGTAGTGGCGGCACGCCACCCCGCCAAAATCCACATCCTGCGATGTGACCCCGGCAGGGCGTTGGGCGTGGAACACGCGGCACATGATGTCATAGGCCGCGCGTTGATCTGCAATTGACATCTCGACAGAATCCGGCGGATAGGCCGCATCAAGCCGCGCGATATACGCCCATGTCTCAGCGTCGATCAGCGCGGCATAATCGGGTGCGCTCAAGCGGCGTCCCATGGTGTGTTGAAGTCGCCCAGCGCGCCATTCACATCTGCATCGGAAGCACCATGCATTGCCAGTTTGGCCACCAAACCACGTTTCTTGTCGTCAATTACATGGTCCACGCGGGCTGAGAGACCAGCCTTTTCAAGAGCTTGATCAAAGATCCGCGTAATCGCATGTTTGCGCAAATCGGGCTTGAAGATCTTGCCCACCGCCGTCTTCGGCAGCTCATCCATGATGGTGATATGCTTGGGCTGTGCTGCGCGTTCCTTGACGTGCTCGGTGCAATAGGCAAGCAGTTCGTCCTCGGTGACGGAGGCACCTTCCACCAATTCCACAAAGGCACAGGGCAGTTCGCCCGCATGGGCATCAGGCTGGCCGATCGCACCGGCAAAGCTAACCGCATCATGGCCCAAAAGCGCCTCTTCGATCTCGGCGGGATCAATGTTGTGACCGCCACGGATGATCAGGTCTTTGGAACGGCCCGTGATCCACAGATAACCATCGCTGTCCACGCGGCCCAGATCGCCCGTGCGCAGGAATTTACCGTCGTGGTACAGGTCTTTGTTCTTCTCGGCTTCGGTGTAGGTATTGCCGACATAGACGCCGGGATTGGACACGCAAATTTCGCCCACCTCGTCGACAGCAACTTCCTTGCCATTGTTGACGATTTTGACTTCGGTATAGGGAAACGGAATGCCGATCGAGCCGATTTTCTTCAATCCGTCGACAGGGTTACCCGAAACCAAGCACGTGGCCTCTGTCATACCGTAGCCTTCGACGATGGTCATGCCGGTGGTTTTTTCAAACCGTTTGAACAACTCCATAGGTAGGGGCGCAGAGCCGGAGAAAGCCGTCTTCACGCTTGAGATATCGGCATTGACCGGACGCTGCATGGTCGCGGCCAGCGCTGTCGGGACAGAGACCACAAAAGTCACCTTGTAACGCTCTACCAGCTTCCACAGGTTATCGAAAACACCTTCGCCACGGTAGCCCTGCGGCGTGGGGAACACCACATGCGCACCGGAGGCCACGGCCCCCATCAACATCACCTGACAGGCCATCACATGGAACAGGGGCAGCGGGCAAAGCATCACGTCATCAGCGCTCAGCAGCGTTTCCGCACCGACCCAGCCGTTATAGATCGCGCCGGAATAGAGGTGCTGCGCGACCTTGGGCATGCCGGTGGTGCCGCCGGTGTGGAAATAGAACCCAACACGGTCTTCCTGCACGTCCTCAAAAGCCAGCGTAGTGCCGTGTTTTGCCATCTCGGCGTTAAAGTTCATGTATTTGGCTTGGTTGCCCACCAACCCCTTGGGCCGGATCAGTGGCACGATCCATGATTTCGGTGGCGTCAGATAACGCACCAAATCAACTTCGAGCACCGTGTGCACGCCCGGTGCCAGCTTGACCGCCTCAGCCGTTTTCTCGGCCACATCCGTCTTGGGGAAAGGCCGCAGGGTCACGACAATCGACGCGCCCGTTTCGCGAAGGATGGAGCCGATCTGTTCGGGGTCGAGCAGCGGATTGATTGGCTGTGCAATGCCGGCAACAGCGCCGCCCAGCAGGGTCAGCACAGTCTCGTTACAATTGGGGAGCACATAGGCGACCACATCCTTGGGACCGATCCCAAGATCGCGGAACATGTTCGCCGCCTGCGTGACCTTGCCGTGCAGCTGTTTCCAGGTGAAGGTTTCAGCCTTGTCCTTCGGACCCGACAGGATCTGATACGAGATCGCATTGTGGTTCGGAAACTTGTCGGTTGTCTGCGTCAATTGCCCATAAAGCGTCTTTGGCACATCGCGGTCTTCCCACGGCATTTGGGCCTCAATCGCAGCGCGGTCTTCCATCCCGGCGTATGTCATGTCTTTCCTCCCCTATAGCCCTTTTCGGGCCGATTTTTATGGCTTTTCACAAGATGCGGTGAATTCACCTTTTTCGCAAGCATTGGTAAAGGCAGAACGCCGCGTCACCTAAGGGCCTGCCATATGAAAGGCCGTCGCACCGAATGGATGCGACGGCCCTAAGACGATCTATGCTACCGGTTGCCCGGCGATACCGGATCAGGCGGCGGGAATCCGCAGGACCTGCCCAGGATAGATCTTGTCGGGGTGCGTCAACATCGGCTTGTTCGCCTCAAAGATCTCAGGGTAGCGGGACGCTTTGCCCAATGTCTTTTGTGCAATCGCCGACAGGGTGTCGCCACTCTCGACGGTGTGGAAGGTCGCTTCACCCTCGCCGCCTTCAATCTGGTCGTCCACTGCGGCCACGCCTTCGACGTTGCCCACAGCCAAAATGACTTTCTCTTTCATCTCTTGGCTGACAGCCTTGCCGCTGACCTTGACCTGATCGCCCTCGACCTTGATGTCGAGCCCTTCGGCATCCAGACCCAGATCTTTCAACTCGTCCTGAAGGGCGGCACCCGATACTTCCGCATCATCGTCGCCGCCAAAGACCTTCTTGCCGGCCCCTTTAACAAAACTCCACAAACCCATGTTGGTTCTCCCCATTTGGTGTTTCCGTGCGCAGTATGAGCACCTGCCACTGCAAAACAAAAGGGGGAATTATTCTGCGGCAATCCCATCGGTGAATTGCAGGCGGGCCAGACGTGCGTAAAGCCCGCCCTTTGCAACCAGTTCGTCGTGGGTCCCTGTGGCAACCACGCGGCCTGCTTCCAGAACCACGATGCGGTCGGCTTTCTTTACCGTCGCCAGACGGTGCGCAACGATCAGCGTGGTGCGGTTTTCGCTTAGCAGGTCCACCGCTTGCTGCACCGCGCGTTCGCTTTCGGCGTCAAGCGCACTTGTTGCCTCATCCAGCAGCAGCACCGGTGCGTCGCGCAGGATGGCGCGTGCAATAGCGATACGTTGTTTCTGACCGCCCGACAGCATCACACCGCGTTCCCCGAAATAGGCATCATAGCCATCCGGAAGTGCGGTGATAAACTCATGCGCAGCGGCGGCTTTCGCAGCAGCCTCAACTTCGGCATCGGTGGCCCCAAGACGACCAAAGCGGATGTTCTCGGCCGCGCTGGCGGCAAAGATCACCGGATCCTGTGGCACAAGCGCGATGGATTGGCGAAACGCGGAACGGCCCAAGTCACGCAGGTCAACACCATCCAACGTGATGCGACCTGCTTGCGGGTCATAAAACCGTTGGATCATCTGGATGATCGTGGTCTTGCCCGCCCCCGAGGGTCCGACAAAGGCCACCGTTTCACCCGGTGCGATGTTCAGGCTGACGCCATCCAGTGCTGCGATGGCAGGGCGTGCAGGGTAAGAGAAATGAACGTCTTCAAAAGCGATATGACCCTGCACCGGTTGCGGCAACACCGCCCCCGCGTCAGGGTCGCGCACGGTGTCCTCGGTTTCCAGCAGTTCGACCAACCGCTCTGTCGCACCTGCGGCCCGCTGCAATTCACCCCAGATTTCCGACAGGGCGGCCACGGCTCCTGCCACCATCACCGCATAAATCACGAACTGGATCAAAGCGCCGGGCGTCATATCGCCCAGCCGCACATCACGGGCCCCGATCCAAAGCACGCCTACGATACCGCAAAACGTCAGGAAGATCACTATCACCGTCATGAAGGCACGGATCCTGATCCGTGTCTTGGCCGCGGCAAAGGAGCTTTCAGTGATCTGGGAGAATTGCGCGCGGCTGGCGTTCTCGTGGGTGAAGGCCTGCACAGTCTGCACCGCTGACAGGCTCTCGGACGCATTGCCCGAGGAGGCCGCGATCCAGTCTTGGGTTTCGCGGCTAAGCACGCGCATCCGCCGACCCAATGTCAGGATCGGGACAATGACTGCCGGTACAATCAGCAGCACAAGCCCTGACAGTTTGGCGGAGGTCAGCAGCATCAGCACCAGCCCCCCCAGGAATATCAGCAGGTTGCGAAGCGCAATTGAAACGGACGACCCGATCACCGATTGAATAAGCGTGGTGTCTGTGGTGATCCGGCTCAGCACCTCACCCGTCATAATGCGTTCATAGAACGCCGGGCTCATTCCGATCACACGGTCAAATACGGCCTTGCGGATATCAGCCACGACACGCTCGCCCAAAAGTGTCACAAGCGCATAGCGCAAGGCAGTGCCCACGGCCAACAACCCGGCAATGGCAAGGGCTGCCATAAAATATTGGTCCAACAGAGCCGCATCTGACGTGCTGAAGTTATCGACCACTCGCCGCACCGCCAAAGGCAGCGTCAAGGATACCATCGCAGTCAACACCAGTGCAAGACCGGCCGCGATCACCAATTTTCGGTAAGGCCAAAGGAACGGAGCCAATGCTTTCAGCGCTCTGAAATTGCGCGACTTCTCGCGTTCTTCCGTGGAGTTCGGTGCAGGGGCAGGCGCGCGTGCCATAAACGATCCTCAAGTAGTCGTGCGGGCGTGATGACGCGACAGCGCGGCGGGGTCAAGCGTCACAGATGTCACAGCGCTGCTGCACAGTTTGTCGAAAGCCTGACACAAAATGCGGTTTGGAAAAGGGAGCTCCTGGAGCGGGCGGCGGGAATCGAACCCGCGTCATCAGCTTGGAAGGCTGAGGTCTTACCATTACACAACGCCCGCTCGGCGTGATACGACCTATGTCATGCTCGTTCTGAGGTCAAGTATGTGGTAAACACTGGGGAAGGAATTTCGATGACCAGACCGATTGCTGTGATCATAGGCGTAAGGGATGGGCAGTGAGCCGCGCTGGTGAGAAACCTGATGGCGGATTATTCTTTGACCCTTGCGGCATGCAGCGCGGACAAGATGCAGTCTCTGGCCGACGAAACGGGTGCCCGCACTGTTCTGTTGGATGCGACGGACGAACACGCTGTTGCGGCCCTGTTCGATGAGCTGCCGGACGCGCCGCGGGTTGCAATCTACAACCCCTCTGCGAGCGTACGCGGGCCGATCAGCGATCTGTCAGTGGAAGACGTTAGACTGGCTGTCGATGTAAAAGCGATAGGCTCTTTTTTGACCGGCAAATACGCCGCGAGACGGATGCTCAAAGCGGATCCGATCGACGGTACCAGAGGCAAAATCCTGTTCACTGGTGCTTCGGCGGGTGTCAAAGGCTTCCCGCAGTCTGCCCCCTTTGCCATGGGCAAGTTCGCTCAACGCGGGCTGGCCGAAAGCATGGCACGAGAGCTGCATCCTTAGGGCGTACATGTGGCCTGGATTAACATCGACGGCGGCATCCTCAACCCTAGCCGAACCGAGCCCAACGACAAACCTGGCTCCATGCTGCGTCCGGACGCGATTGCCCCTACCTACCGTCACCTGATTGACCAAGACCGTAGTGCGTGGTCAAACGAAGTCGCCGTGCGCCCGTGGGTCGAAAAATTCTAGGCGGATCTTGAGGGCAAGAAGCTGAATATGCTGACCGAAGACGAACTGGGCCAACTGAATTCACTGCTGCTGCCCCATACGGATGAACACGGCATGCTTCTCGGCGAGTTTGACGGCCTCTGTACAGGACTCATCGTATGTCCGGAGATGGTAATGCCCGGTAAGTGGTTGCCCTGCGTCTGGGGCAGCATTCCTGAGCGCTACGAACCCCTGGAAGACGTACAGGCCGCGATGGACCTCATTATGCGGCATTACAACGACGTGGCACTTTCCCTGACCCCGCCCGTAATTGAATACGGCGCTCTCTATGATGAGGATAAACGGACGGGGGAGATCCTCTGGGAGTGGTGATGTGGCTTTGAGCACGCGCTGCGACTGCGTCCGGACACTTAGAAACGCATCGTTGAAAGCGAAGACGAAGCAGCGGCCTCTTCCATCAACATGATGCTTGCACTCTACAACATCGCCGGCGGTCAGAGCGTTCTACCAAACGCTTCGATCAAGGCACTGATGAAAGAGGCCCCCGACCCTATCCCGAACCTGGTTCTGGCGATCAACGACTAGACGAAATCAGGTCTGATAGACGCACCCTTGCCCGCATGGTCAGCGGCAATTCAACCCCATGCCCCGGCCTAGGGAAATAAAGTCGGCAGAAACGCCCCATGCCCCTGCGGCTCAGGCCGCAAGTATAAGCGATATTGTGGGGCCAACTGAAAACTTTAGTCTCTTTGCAAACTGTCAGGCTCGAACCTGCGCAGGTGAACAATTAGTTTGTTGACACCTCAGGCAGAGACCTTGTGTCCGTCCTGCTCTGCCGAGCTCTGGCCACCAAAAATGCTGCACAACACATGAATGGCCGGTCTGACGGGACGCGCCGCAGCGGTGCCACGGTGTAGTCAATGGCAGCAAAGGGCCGTTGGTGTCGTTGGGGCGCGCCTACGTGAAGGGCGGAAACCGGATCTTAGCTGCACCTGCAAAACATCATTTTGCAGATCGGTGAAAGCGGTCATTCGAGACCCCGAAAGCCTTACCAACCATGCTGCGCCAGCCATCAAGGTCAGCTATGCGCAGGAAGTGACCTTAGCAAAGTTTGGGCAGTTTACCGAAAGCGCCTATTCATGCTTATTGCAGCGAATGCCGGATGAGAGCCCAACCTGTGAATTCGGAATTCTCGCTGCATGCGCGCGCAGCGAGAAGATCGCCGCATATGCAAAGTGCATTGCGACATTCTGCAACCGAGGAAGCGGCCGTTCAGGATATGCTACGTTTCGGCAGTCAGCGCTGTGCTGATGCGTGGTCGCGGAGGGTGGAGTGGAGGGCAAATCATGCCAAGAGTTCAACTTCCCGCAACCACGCCGAGACGCAGAGCCTGAAACAAAGGGCGTATCATCGGCCAAAAACGGCCGTTGCTTCCTAAGCAAGTATGGGCGATCCGCGCACGTCTAGAACTTGCGGGCAGCCTCAGAGACCTGACATTGTTCAATGTCGCGATCGACGGCAAGCTGCATGGCTGCGATTTGGTCAAACTCGCGGTAAACGATCTTGTTAAGGATGAGCGCGTTCGCGAAAGGGTTTCGATTATCCAGAGCAAAACCAAGCGCCCCGTTCAGTTTGAACTAACGGAACACACGTGCGAGTCGGTACTAACGTGGGTCAAGTCATCAGAGATGTTCGCCTGCCGGTTCTTGTTTCCCAGCCGGTTCAACGACCGGCCACACATATCGACGCGCCAGTATGGCCGGATTGTACGCGATTGAGTGACCGCGATTGGCCTAGAGCCGAGCGGTTACGGCACGCACTCGTTGCGCAGAACTAAGGCTGCGGAAATATATCGCAAAACTGGCAATCTCCGAGCCGTCCAATTGCTGCTTGGCTACACAAAGGTCGACAGCACTGTTCGATATTTCGGCGTCGAACTCGAAGATGCACTGAGTATCGCAGAGCGTATCGATATTTGAGTCAACTTGGCCAACGGTCCTGCCGTTCGCCATCTCAAAGCGGCCGCCAGCCCCTTACGCGGCGTTGATCGGTGTTGGACCCAGCCTGTGAATTCGAGTTTCTCGCTGCCCGCACACTCAGCAACAAGATCTTAGCAATTTCGCAATGTTGAGTACTGCGGGGCAACCGCTATTCTTTCGTTTGACACAGCTTCAGGACGGAAATGTCGAGTTGCGGACCAAGAAGCCAAGCACAGAAATGTGACGCGGTCATGGCACGCATTGGCGTCAGCGTCCAAAGGCGGTGGATATTTACAGTAAAGTTGGCGATCTTCGGGCTGGCCTGCTGGCTGGTTCTTTATAGGCCCAGATCCGACAATCCAGCATGAACTACCGGCCGTGGTCCGTGAGGCCATTGAAACAGCCTTTCTGACTCTGCGATTGCGACGTCATTGATCGACGCGTGGCGTACGGCCATGTAGCCCTCAGCGTCAAATTCCCAATTCTCGTTGCCGTGTGCGCGGTACCAATTGCCATCCGCGTCGTGGTATTCGTAGCAAAAGCGCACGGCGATGCGGTTTTCGCCATGCGACCAAATTTCTTTGATTAGCCGGTACCCATTTTCTTGCGACCACTTGCGGGTCAGAAAATCGCGCACCTCGTCACTACCATTCAGGAATTCAGAGCGGTTGCGCCACTTTGTGTCTGGTGTGTAGGCCAGCGACACCTTTTCAGGATCACGCGTATTCCACGCATCCTCTGCCATACGAACTTTCTTGACCGCATTGTCGTAGGAAGAGGGCGGCACTGGCTTACGGGTCATTGCTGATTACCAGCTGTTGTAGCCAAGGTATTTGCCCGACATTTCGACCTTTACGCGGTCACCCTTCGGGTTCTCCACTCGAGTCACCGTCATATCAAAGTCGATGGCAGACATAATGCCGTCGCCGAATTTTTCCTGGATCAGCGCCTTGAGGGTCGGCCCGTATACGCCGACGATTTCATAGAAACGATAGATGCACGGATCCGTCGGCACCGCTTGTTCCCAAATCTTCGTGGGGCTTTCCGCCAGCACGCTTTCAGCCTCTTGCGGCAGGCCCATGACACTGACCATCAGCTTGGCCTTTTCGGGCGAGAAGGCGTTCATTCCCATAGCGGCAGAGTGAGTCCAGACTGGGGACATGTCGATCTTTTCGGCGATCTCTTCCCATGTAAGGCCAGCCTGTTTCTTGGCCGACAGGATCATGGCGGTGACGTCTTCTTTGGTCATCATCTCAGTCATTACGAGGTCTTTCATGTTGTTCTCCTCCAATCTTAGCTGTTGACCGCCTTGAGGGCGGGTCGTTTGTCTTCGGGGTCTTCTGCAGGGTCTGCCAGATCGATCCGAACAGTTTCGGGTGCATTGGTCTGGCCGGCCTCTGTTGGCTGTCCAGCCAGTTCCTTTGATCGCTTGCCAAGGAACTGGACCAAATGATTTCGGATCGCATAGTAGTTGGGGTGTTCCACGATTTCGGTCCGGTTGCGCGGGCGCGGAATGGTGATTTCAACGCTTTCCGCCACGCGTGCATTCGGCCCGTTCGTCATTAGCAGGATGCGGTCGGCCAGCAGGATTGCTTCATCGATGTCATGGGTGATCATGAAGACTGTTTGCTCCATCTGGCCCCAGATTTTCAGAAGCTCATCCTGAATTGTCCCGCGTGTTAGCGCATCGAGGGCGCCGAAAGGCTCATCCAGGAGCAGCAACTTGGGATGGTTGGCGAAGGCCCGTGCAATAGACACCCGCTGGCGCATGCCGCCCGACAACTGGCTCGGTTTGCGGTGGATCACATCGCCCTCAAGCCCCACCATCGCAAGAAACTTGGTGGCGTGTTCTTCGACTTGGCTTTTGGTCCATTCAGGATGGCGCGCTTTCACGCCGAACATGACGTTCTTCAACGTCGTGAGCCACGGCAGCAACGAGTAGTTCTGGAACACTACCCCACGGTCAAGGCTTGGTCCCTTGACCTCTTGGCCATCCATAATCACAGCGCCGCTGGTCGGGTCGGCCAGACCCGCGAGGATGTTCATGATCGTAGATTTGCCGCAGCCAGAATGGCCAAGGATCACTACGAACTCGCCTTTCTCGACACCGAACGAGGCGTTTTCGAAGACGGTTAGCTCGCCGCCGGCACCGTCCGGGAACCGTTGGGTCAGCTTCTCGATACTTAGATACGGTTTCATGAGATGCCCTTTATTCGGCGTAGGTGACACGGCGCTGCAGCACGCCGAACATCGCGTCCAGAAGCATGCCCACCACACCGATAACGAGGATTGAGAAAACGACGGAGGTCAGATCGAGGTTGTTCCATTCGTTCCACACGTAGTAGCCGATCCCGGTCCCACCGACGAGCATCTCTGCCGCCACAATCACCAGCCACGCGATGCCGATGGAAATCCGCATACCTGTCAGGATAGTTGGTGCCGCAGCGGGCAGGATCACGGTGAAAGCAGTCTTGATTGGGCCAAGTTCGTGGGTGCGGGCCACGTTGACCCAGTCTTCCCGAACACCTGCCACGCCAAAGGCGGTGTTGATCAGCATGGGCCAGATCGAACAGATAAAGATCACAAAAATCGCAGAGGCTTCACTGTCACCAATGATGAACAATGCAAGCGGCATCCACGCGAGCGGGGAGATGGGCCGCAGCACCTGAATGAACGGGTTGAACGCCTTGTAGGCGACCTGACTCATCCCAATCAGGAAACCGAACGGAATGGCGATCAGGGCAGCAAGGAAATAGCCGGTCAGCACCCGGTAGATCGAGTATCCGATCTGTATGCCAATGCCTTTATCGTTCGGCCCGGCATCATAGAACGGATTACTCAACTGCTCCCACGCCTTGGCGAAAACCTGGCTGGGCGGTGGAACGCCAGCCTTGGGCGCGCCTGCGCCGGTCAATATTTCGTATTCCGTCAGCTCTTCTACGGCTTTTTGCGCGGGTATCGCGGCCTCCCATATCAGGAGGCCGACAACCAACATCAGAACGGATAACAAAGCCGCACGTTGGTTCAGTGAGAGGGTGCCCATGAATTACCCTTTCCCGATTGGGAAGCTGCTGACATATTCTTCGGGCGTCGCAGGATCAAACGTCTTGCCCATGATCATATGCGACTTGTAGGTCACGTCGGGCGCGTCGTATCCGAGGTCTTCCATGACCTTCTTGCAGTCGGCTGCCAGATAAACCTGTTCCGCCACGCCGCGGTAATCCACGTTACCTTCGATATAGCCCCAGCGTTTCATCTGGGTCAGGATCCACACGCCCATCGAATGCCACGGGAACGGATCGAAATCGATCCTGTCGGGCACGCGCTGTACCTCGCCCAACCCGTCGGCATAGGTTCCTGTCAGAACCTGTTCAATAACGGTTACCGGCTGGTTCAGATAGTTCGTCGGAGCGATCGCCGCCGAAATTTCTTTGCGGTTTTCCGGAGCAGAGGCATATTGCGTCGCGTCAATGATCGACTTCAACAAAGCGCCGTAGGTGTTCGGCAGTTCTGTTGCGAAGGACAGCGGTGCAGCAAAGGCGCAGCATGGATGACCTTCCCAGATTTCCTTGGTCAGTACATGAATGAAGCCGATGCCCTCATAGACGGCACGCTGGTTGAACGGATCAGGCGACAGATAGCCATCGAGGTTACCAGCGCGCAGGTTCGCAACCATTTCCGGCGGTGGCACTACGCGGATCTGGATGTCGACATCGGGGTCCAGCCCAAACTCGGCCACATAATACCGCAGCAGGAAGTTGTGCATGGAATACTCGAACGGCACGCCGAAGGTGAAACCCTTCCACTGGCTCGGATCCCGCTTGTCGAGGTGTTCATTCGACAACACGATGGCCTGTCCATTGATATTTTCAACGGCTGGCATGATGTAGGGTTCCGCAACCGACCCCGCGCCCAGCGTCATCGCCAAGGGCATCGGCGTCAGCATGTGCGACGCGTCGTATTCTCCGTTCAGAGACTTGTCGCGGGCAACGGCCCACCCAGCGGTTTTGATTACCTGAGCGTTCAGACCATAGCGTTCATAGAAACCCAGAGGCTGGGCCATGATAATCGGGGTGGCGCAGGTTATCGGCACGAAACCGATGTTCAGGTCTGTCTTTTCAGGCGGTCCAAGTTCATCGAGGATCGCGGCTTTCGCCTCGTTCAGCGGAAAGACAGACGCAAGTGCTGCGGCCATGGTTGATCCGCCCATCATCCCCATGAACGACCGGCGTCCGATGTCGCTTTGGCCAAAGACTGACCGCACGATGGCGCTTTCAACGGCGCGCTCCATCATGCCTTCGGATGTAGACAGGTCAATGCTGTCTTCGGTGTCTGGCGTAGATGCGCTGCACGTGTGGCAACTGCAATCAGCGGCGTGCCGTAGATCAGTTTTGGATGAGAATGGATTTCCAAGTGATTTGACAGACATGATGCAACCTCTCTGTTGTTTCCATCATGTTGGCAGCGAGAAATCGACAAATGAAGGCACGCGTCAAAAACGCAAGAAATAGATTTTTCGATTAATTTCAGTGCAATGCAGAAGATTGGCAGCCGAAAAGGTTACGATAATTCGTAATTTACGAAATTTCGTATTGCAGCTTTGTGCGTTTGCGGTCCGCATAACAGGATGCTCGATACCGATACATCTTACGATTCTTTTCTTGCCGGGGCATTTGGTCCGACCCTTCTGATTGATCTTGGCCAAGATCTCATTCTGGCCACGACGGCAGAAGCTCAATCACTGCTTGCAGACGACCTGACGGGTGCCAATTTCGCCCCGTTCATCGCCGATGGACTGGATATGTTCGTTGTCTTCCTCACTGAGGTCGAGCACCGGGGTGTGGCAAGGACACGACGAGTAACCCTGCAAAGCGCAAATCAAAAATCTCTTAACAGCGAGATCACGGGGCGGGCGGTTCGCCACGAAGGACGCCCCCTGTTGCTGCTTCACATGCTCGACTTTGAAACCCTCGAACGCCGCGCTGCCGACACCGCTGCAGGCAACCTATACAACGGCGGTTTGCTAGAATGGCAAAGGGCGCAGAGTTTCTTTTCTGATCTCGAACGTGAAAACCAATTGATCCTCAACGCCGCTGGCGAGGGCATTTATGGGGTCAATGCTGATGGCAAGACAACCTTTGTGAACAGAGCCGCTCAAGAGATGCTCGGATGGACCAATGAGGATCTACTCGGTCATGATATCCATTCGAAGATCCACCATCATCACCTAAACGGAGAGCATTACCCCTCACATAAATGTCCGATCTACCAGTCTTTCCGATTTGAACAGGTGAAACGGATCGAGGACGAGGTGTTCTGGCGCAAGGACGGCAAACCGATCCGCGTCGAATATGTCTCGACCCCGATCTATGACGGCACCCAGTTGGTCGGCGCGGTGGTGATCTTTCGCGACATAACAGAACGCTGGGAGAGCGAGCGGAAATTGCGCGAGGCGATGGATCAGGTCGCGGCCCTTCACGATCAGCTCGAAGAGGAAAACGCGTACCTTCAGGAAGCTATCAACATCGAACGCGCTCATCATGACATCATCGGGCGCTCTGAGGCGATACAGGGGATCATCAAACAGATTGAGCTTGTAGGACCGACCGACGCAAACGTTCTGATCCGGGGCGAAAGCGGCGTTGGTAAGTCTCTTGTGGCGTCCGCTGTTCATGATGAAAGCAACCGCAAGCGCCGCCCCATGATCCATCTTAAGGCTGGGGCCGTGAATCCCGAGAATATCGAAAGCGAGTTGTTCGGGCAGGTTCGTGGGGCTTTCGCCGGTGCGCTGAAAGATCGGCCAGGCAAACTGGAACTGGCGCATGGCGGAACCTTATTCATTGATGAGGTCGCGGACATTCCCTTGGAAGTTCAAGGGCACCTTCTCGATGCCCTTCAGAAACGTGAGGTTGTCCGCTTAGGAGATGACCGTGCCCGTAGCCTTGACCTGCGTATCATCGCATCAACGACCAGAGACATTGACCGCGAGGTACAGGCGGGCCGCTTGAGACAAGACTTGATGCTGCACCTTGGTGTATTTCCCATTTTCTGTCCGCCGTTGCGGGTTCGTCCCGAAGACATTCCAATACTGACAGCTCACCTTCTGCGCATCGCTTGCAAACGGCTCGGGCGCAAGGTGCCAATCGTAACAGAAGGCGCAATGCGCAGGCTGCAAGACTACCATTGGCCAGGAAACGTGCGCGAACTAGCCAACGTGATTGAACGCGGTGCCATTGTTTCACAATCCAACAAATTGCAAGTAGAGATCCAAAGCCATGTTGTACCGGGTGCTATGCCGACTTCCGCGTTACTAACGGAAGCTGATGTAGAACAATTCCGCAGAGCCAACATCGTTGCTTGTATGAAAGAAGCAAACGGCCGGGTTGCTGGAAAAGACGGTGCAGCAGCACTGCTTGGGATCAAACCGACCACGCTCTACTCGCGGCTCAAAAAACTTGGACTGAGTGAGAGCGATTGGTAAAACATCGACCGCTCATTCACTCTTTCAATTAAACGGCTACAGCCGGAAAGCTTGTTCGAGGCGTGGACAAGTCCAACACCTGTGAACGACCGATCTCGCGACATATGCTACGCAGCGCCGAAAACGTTGCTGCACCAGCGAGAGAATGCTGCGTCAGCAGTAGCTGCGTGAGCAAAAGGCCGGTTTGTCCCGCATCTTAGCGGTTCGCGACCTGCGCGGCGAAGGTCAGCTATCGTAAATTCGCGTCAACGGGCGAGAGTCTGTTTTGAGCTGACAGCAGTCATCGGGACAACTCAAAGAAAGTGACCTGCTCCCTGAGAGTCCTCGATTATGAGTTAGCTCTGTTCAGGTTCTGGTCTTCCTTTGACCGATTAGCATATTCCCACGGTGTCATGCCAGTCAGGCTTGAGTGTGGGCGGTGGTGGTTGAAGTCGTCGCGCCATGCCGCCCCTAAATTGCGGGCATGGCGCAAGCTGTCGAACAGGTGCTCGTTTAGCAGTTCATCGCGCATGCGACCGTAGAAGCTTTCAACGAAGCCATTCTGCATCGTCTTGCCCGGCGCGATGTAGTGCCAGTCGACCTTGCGGTCCTCCTGCCATTTCAGGATGGCGTTGGAAGTCAGCTCCGTCCCATTGTCGCCGACCACCCTGCAGGGGTAGCCTCGCATCTCTGCGTTCCGGTCCGGTTCCCGGCCAACCCGGATGCCGGACAGCGATGTGTCGACAACGGCCGCCAGACATTCCCGGCTGAAGTCGTCGATCACGTTCGGAATCCGGAACCGGCAGCCGCAGGACAGGCTGTCGGAGACGAAGTCGAGGCTCCACCGCTGGTTCGGCCCCTGTGGGATCGCCATCGGGGATCTGGTGCCCAAGGCACGCTTTCTGCCACCGCGTTTGCGCACGGTCAGCCCCTCCTCTTTGTAGATCCGGTCGAGTTTCTTCCAGTTCACAGACCAGCCTTCGCGCCGCAGCAGAAAATGCAGACGTCGATACCCGAACTGTCGCCGCTCAGAAGACAGGTCCTTCAATCGTGCCCGCAGGTCAGCATCTTCCGATCGGGTCGGCAGTCGCCGATGGACACGCGGATCGATCCCTGCCAAAGCGCAGGCCCGCCGCTGACGGTATCCCTTCTGTGTCATGGCACAGTCCACGGCACGCCGCCGCGCAACAGGCCTCAGAAGTTTTTCCCAGCATTTCCTTCAATGTAGACACGTCCATCATCTGTTCGGCCAGCAGCTTCTTGAGCTTTGCATTCTCGGCCTCCAGCCCTTTCAGCTTCTTCGCATCTGACACTTCCATGCCGCCAAACTTGGCACGCCATTTAAAAAAGGTCGCATCGCTGAGGCCGTGCTTACGACACAGCTCCTTCGCGCCAAGCCCTGCCTGATGCTCCTTCAGAATACCGATGATCTGTTCTTCCGTGAACCTTGATCGCTTCATCGTCTGTCTCCTTCGATAGGAACAGACTAACCCAAAACTGCGCACTTTTCAGGCGAGCAGGTCAAGGATTTTTGCCCCTCTTAAGCAAGAATCTTATCTGAAACGCTCGAAACGTTGACGAACGGCTGCTTTAGCAAATGCTCGCTACCTTTTGTGTCGCAGTTTCTCAATAAATAAAGCGCATGACGCTCAGCTGCCGCAGTAGTTGCATGAACTGGGGTGCACATCAGCGATTGTTGTTTCCCCCAGCCGCTGCACAAGGCCTTTGATTTCGCCATCCCAGAACTTCTTCGTGCCGCTTTCAGCAGCGGGGAGCTTCTTTACATAGGTGTCGGTGAGATTTGGCATTTTGTCGGCTACAACATCAAACAGTAGGTGACAACAGGATGCACTATGCCAAAAATAAGTCAATTGAACCATACATTTAAGGGTAATATGCGACAGGGTGATACCTAGGTCACTTGCTTGTAAGGCTGAGGTCTTACCATTAAACAACGCCCGCTCGGCGTGATCCGACCTATGTCATGCTCGTTCTGAGGTCAAATATCTGACAGGGTATCTCCTGCAATTTCGCGCAACCCAGTGCCGGCGGAATGAGGTCGGATCGGAACATTGTACACGGGCTTGCGTCTTCCGAACCAAGCTGGTCCAAAACAGCAGTCTTTTGGTTCAATGCACGGACCAAGCACCATCACGCGCTTGTGCGTGACCTTTGGTAAAATTGCGCTATCGTGTCGCCATCAATCCAATTGACCTACGGCGGACGGTAAGCATGACCTCTTTCTGGAAACAACTTGTGATCTGCGCCGTTCTGATCGCCGGTGCTGCCCTTTCCTGGCAGAACCGAGAAGGATTGATGAACCTCTGGAGGGCGTCGGCTGCCCCTGCCCCGCAGCGTCAGGCCCAAGCGGATGGTATCCCCGTGATCGCGGCGCAAACCACCAGCGTTCAGGATGACCGAAGCCTCTCGACCATCGGCACCGGTTTTGCCTTCCGGTCCATTACCCTGCGCGCGCCCGCCAGCGGTGCTATCACCGAATTCAACATCGCACCGGGCCGCAACTTCGCCCAAGGCGATATCCTGATGCGTCTGGAAGATGCCGATGAACGTTTTGCCGTGTCTCTGGCACAGGCGCGGCTGAATCAGGCCAGTGATGAACGCGACAGGTTCAGCCGTTTGCAAGGCAGCGGCGTCGCCTCTGCCAGCCGTTTGGAAGAGGTGCAGACCAACTTTCAAGTAGCCAAGATCGAGTTCGAACGGGCCGAGGAAGACCTGAGCAACCGTGTCCTGCGTGCGCCCTTTGACGGAATCACCGGCCTCGCATCTGTTGAGATTGGCGACCGGATCGCCACCGATGACACCATCGGTAATTATGATGACCGCAGCAGTATTCTGGTGGAATTCGATCTGCCCGAGGCTTTACTCAGCCGCGTGTCCATCGGCCTTGGCGTTACAGCCCGCACGCCTTCTGTTGAAGGGCGCAGCTTCGAAGGCCAGATCAGCGCTATCGACAGTCGCATCAACCCCACCACCCGCACGGCACGGGTCCGGGTCGCCATTGACAATACGGCAGACCTTTTGCGGCCAGGCGCGTCCTTTGCGCTGCAACTGGATCTGCCGGGCGATACATTTCCTGCGGTGCCTGAGCTGGCACTGCAATTTGCCGATGGCGCACTCAAGGTATGGCGTGTGACCGAGAGTGTCACTGAACAGGTCGAGGTGCGTCTGGTGCGCCGCCGGGGGGGGCTGGTGATCGTCGACGGCCCGCTAAGCGAGGGTGATCTGGTGGTGGTAGAGGGCACGCAAAGGCTGCGCAGCGGGACCAAGGTCAATGTGCTGAACGCGCCCGAAGGCCCTAGCACATGAAATTCGCGGGTCAAGGCATCAGCGATCTCAGCGTGCGCCGCCCCTATCTGGCGGCCGTTTGCAGTTTGCTGATCGTCCTTGCGGGCATCGGTTCGCTGTGGGGCATCGAAGTGCGGGAATTGCCCGATGTGGACCGGCCCATCGTGACGGTCCGCGCAAATTACCCGGGGGCTTCTCCCACCACCGTGGATGCGGAGGTCGCATCATTAGTCGAAGGGGCCGTGGCCCGTGTGGCGGGTGTGCGCTCCGTGCGGACGTCTTCGGAAGAAGGCAATTTTCGCATGCGGGTCGAATTCACCCCCAGCCGCAATCTGGACAATGCGTCAAACGATGTGCGCGAGGCAGTGGCACGGGTGGAAAACCGTCTGCCCTCCGGTGTCGAAGACCTCTTTGTCGTAAAATCCGAACAGGATGCCGACCCGATTGTCGATATCGCGGTCTGGAGCGACACAAGGTCCATTGACGAGCTCACCCGACTTGTCGAAGACGCAATCGCCACCGAATTCACCGCCCTTGATGGCGTGGCCGAGGTGGCGCTGTTTGGGGACCGAGCACAGGTCTTGCGGGTTGAAGTGCGCCCTGACCGCTTGGCCGCTTTCGAGCTGTCGATCGGCGAGGTGGCCGAGGTGCTGCGCGCAGCGCAATTCGATGTGCCTGTGGGTAGCTTTGGTTCTGGCGCATTGGAGGTACTGGTCCGTGCCGATGCAACCGTGTCCAGCCCGGAACGGATCGAAGACCTGATCTTGCGCGACAACATTCGGCTGGGCGATGTGGCAACCGTCTTTTTCGGCCTCGCCTCCCCCGAAAGCGTGGCGCGGTTGGATGGCCGGATGATCATCAGCCTCGGCATCGTGCGACAGGCGCAATCAAACACGGTCAGCATCTCTAATCAGATGGCCGCTGCTGTCGAAAGGCTCAAGCTGCGCTTTCCCGATCTGGGGTTCCAGATTACCAGCGATGCGGCGGTGTTCATCAAAGGCTCCATCGCCGAGGTGGTCAAAACACTCGCCCTTTCGCTGATCATTGTGATTGCCGTGATGTGGGTGTTCTTCGGCAGGCTTTCTGCGACATTGATCCCTGCGATCACCATCCCTATCGCCCTGATCGGTTCGATGGCGGGCATCTGGCTGCTGGGCTTCTCCATCAACCTGATCACCCTTCTGGCGATGGTTTTGGCGACCGGATTGGTTGTAGACGACGCCATCGTGGTGACCGAAAACATCCAGCGCCGCAGACAGGAAGGCATGGGCCCAAAAGCCGCCGCTGTTCTGGGCTCGGGTCAGGTGTTCTTTGCCGTGATCGCCACCACCATCACGCTGATTGCGGTCTTTGTGCCGATCTCGTTCCTGCCCGGTGAAGCAGGCAGGCTGTTTACCGAATTCGGTTTCGTACTGGCCTTTACCGTTGTCATTTCGTCCTTTGTGGCACTGACCATGTGTCCGATGCTGGCTTCCTTGGGCGATCCTTTGGGCAAGGGGGGCGGGCTGTTTGCAAAACCGGGTATCTGGATTGCGAAACTCTACGCCGCCATAGTGCGCCCGATGACCCGCGCACCCTTGGTCACGATTGTTGCGGCCAGCATCCTCGCCGGTGGCGCGTTACTGGTCTACGGCGATCTGGGCGAAGAGCTGGTTCCGCCGGAGGATCGGGGGCAGGTCTCGGTTTGGATACAGGGGCCGGATGGCACCAGCCTTGATTACACCGACCGTCAGGTGGTGCAGGTTGAAGAAATCCTGCAGCCCTATGTCGACATGGGCGTAGGCGAACCGCTCTACTCCATCACTGGGCGGTACGACCTGAACCGCGGCGCAATAACGATGGGTCTGATCCCCTGGGAAAACCGGGAGATGTCTCAGGCAGATATTCAAGCTGAAATTCGCGGCAAGCTGGCCCGGATCCCGGGCGCGCAAAGCCGCATCCGCAGCGGCAACAGCCTTGGGTTGCGAGGATCATCGGGTGGTGGGCTGAGCATTGCGCTGACCGGACCGAATTACCCCGAAATCGCCGCGGCGGCTGATGCCTTTGCGCAAGACCTGAACGAGGTTGCGGGCCTGTCAGGCGTACGTATTCAGTATCAGGCGACGCAACCACAGCTGAGCATCGGTGTGGACCGTGCCCGTGCCTCTGACCTGCGGGTGCCGATGTCGACCCTCTCCGCCACGCTACGGGCGCTGGTGGACGAGGACGAAATCGCGGAGCTGACGATCGATGACAAGGCCGTGCCAGTGATCCTGCAATCCGCTGCCGGAGCCGTGCGCGACCCTGTAGATTTGATGAGCCTTTACGTCCGCTCTGACGAAAACGAGCTGATCCCGCTGAGCCAGATCGTTACGCTGGAGGAAAAAGGCGTCGCTGCGGAGCTGGACCGCCATGCCCAGCGCCGCGCCATCGAAATCGACGCCTCTGTCGCACCCGAAGTAAGCCTGCGGGAAGTCATCGAAGACGTCCGCGCCCTGTCACAAGAAAAATTGCCCGATGGCATCGGCCTTATCTTTCTGGGGGAAGCCGCCTCGCTCGATGAAACCTCATCGGCACTGATGGCAACCTATGTCATCGCGCTGCTGGTGGTGTTTCTGGTGCTGCTTGCGCAATTCGAAAGCCTGACCAGCGCCATTGTTGTGATGATGACCGTCCCCTTCGGCGTCTGTGCGGCGATCTATGCCATGCTGCTGACCGGGACCACCATCAACATCTACAGCCAGATCGGCATTCTGGTATTGATCGGGGTCATGGCGAAAAACGGCATCTTGCTGGTCGAATTCGCGAACCAGCTGCGTGACGAAGGCAGTACCGTGATCGAGGCCGCACTCGAGGCTGCCAAGGCGCGCCTGAGGGCGATTTCCATGACGCTGATCTGCACAGTTATGTCAGGCCTGCCCTTGATCCTTGGGAGCGGGCCGGGGGCCGAGGCCCGCGAGGCGATTGGTTGGGTCATTGTCGGCGGGTTGGGGCTGGCGGCGGTGTTCACGCTGTTTCTGACCCCTGCGGCCTATGCGCTGGTCAGCGGGCTGACCGCCAGCCGCGCTTCAAGCGCGAAGGCGTTGGAAGATGAATTGGGAGCCTTGGAAAAGGCGTGAGCTAGGAGGTCTCAGGTTGTGGGCGTCCACGGTTCGGGGGTCACATAGACCATGTCATCCCCGGCGCTCACCAATACCTCACCGTCCTGAATATTGACCTGAAGCTTCATTGCCCGGCTCGCGATTTTCGCCAGCGCTGCGGTTTCGGCCTCCGGCAGGTTCACCACCTCAAGATTATCAAACCGGGTGGTGCTGTTTTTCACCTTGTCCCACCAGATTTCAGCGGTCTTGCCACCGTAGGCGTAGATGACAACCTTTTCCGCTTTGCCACAGGACTGTCGCAACACCTTTTCACTAGGCAGCCCCAAACTGATCCAGACATCCAATTGACCGCTCAGGCTTTTCTGCCAGATGTCCGGCTCGTCATCAGTGGACAGCCCCTTGGTCATTTCCAGATGCTCATGGGCGTTCAATGCAAAAGCGACAAGCCGTACCATCAGCCGCTCATCCGTCTCGGACGGATGCTTGGCCACGGTCAGCTTGTGCGTCTCGTAATAGTGGCGATCCATATCAGAGACGGAAAGTTCGACTTTGTAGATGGTGGCATTCTGCGCCATAGCTGTTCCAGACTATCAGAAGGGGTGTATGTCCCTTTCTGATCGTCTTTGATCCGCCGGCACAAGGACAAAGCGCTTTTAGATACGCATGCGTGGCACGCTGTCGGGGTCAAGCTTCAACTCCACGACAATCGGGCCGCTGCGGGCATTTACCGCCTCGATCGCGCTTTCCAATTCTTCTGGCGAGGTGACTGTCACCCCTTCCCCGCCCAGCGATTGCGCAACAGCGGCAAAAGAAGGCCATGTGAACTGTGTCAGGCCCGGATCCATCTTCCGGTCGAGCATCTGGATATGCTCGGCCCCATAGGCCGCGTCGTTACAGATGATCACGATCAGATCGCGCTTGGTACGCACAGCGGTATTGAATTCGTTCAGGCCCCCCATCATGAATCCCCCGTCCCCGGTGAACAACACCACAGGCCGGTCCGGTGCGCCATGTGCCGCGCCGATGGCCTGTTGCATCCCCTGCCCGATGGCAGCGAAATTGTCACTCATATGAAAGCTGTTGGGGTCCGGTACGCGCACCCGGCACCAGACTTCGGTGATATAGCGCCCGCCATCGGTCAACATGATGCGGTCTTGCGGCAGCGCTTCGTTCAAGCGGTCCAGCGCAAATTCTAGGTTGATACAGCCCTCGGGTGCCTTTGTGGCATCTCCCTTGGGGTGCTGGGAAATATCGTGATCCGGCAGTTCCTTGGCAAAGCCTGAGGGCGTAATCTCAGCCTCGTCCAACCAATAGAGGATGTTGTCGGCTGTCAGCGCTGCATCGGCGATCAGCGTAGCGTCTGCCTGATAAAAGCGGCCTGTGTCGGCGGGGCTGTTGTTGATATGGACCACACGCTTGCCCTCAAGCAGCGCGCCGCGATCCGTCGTCAGAATATGCAGCCACGCGCCAAAGGCGATTACACAATCCGCTGCTGCGATCACGTCATAGGCCTCTGCCGTGCTGAGTGTGCCGAAATAACCGATGTTGTTGGGGTGGCCTGCAAACAGCCCTGTGCCTTTGAGCGTCGTCGCCAGCGGGGCCTCCATTCGTTCGGCCAGCGCGATCAGGTTGTCACGCGCACCGACGGCCCCCGCCCCGGCAAGGATCAGCGGGCGCTTGGCCGAGGCGATCATACCGATGGCCTTTTCGTGCACTGTGCCTTCCGTCACTACAGTTGGGGCGTGCTCAAAGGGAAAGACAGCGGGCTTATGCGCAACCTCAGCCCACATCAAATCGGACGGAATGTTCAGAACAATCGGCCGCCGTTCCTTGCGCGCACGATAATAGGCCGTGGCCACATCGCGGGCGGCGGTTTCGGGCGATTTGACCTGCTCAAACCCCGCGCCGGTGGCTGTGACCACTTCACGCTGGTCGATGTTCTGCATGTGGAACGGTGCTGTCACCGGCGTGTCCCCACACAGCAGGATCATCGGCCGACGCCCCACCACGCCTTCGCGCAGGGCCGTGAAACAGTTCGTCAGCCCCGGACCCTGGGTCACGGTAGCAATACCCACCTTGCCGGTCACTTGGGTATAGGCAAGCGCCATCAGCACCGTGCCCCCTTCATGCGCCGCAGGGACCATCGTGCCACCACACCCGGTCACAAAATGGTTAGCCAGAAACAGATTGGCATCCCCCACCAGCCCGAACAGCGTATCGCTGCCGTGGTCCTTCAGAGCCTGCGCGATGGATTGATGCATGTATTTGATTTTCTCTGACATTTCTGTCCCTTGTTATCTCTCTTGGGCTGTCTGCGCGGCCTGACGCACGCGCGGATGCTTTTGTAAATTGCGAAGTTGCGCTCTGGTCATTCTGCGTCGTCCTGCACGTTCTTGCGCAAGAACCAGATGAACGAAGCTACCGACAGTATGAGAAGTGCCGCCGCGACGGGGCTTTTGAAAACCTGCGTCAGATCGCCGTTGGTCAATGACAGCGACTGGGCGATGGATTTCTCGAACCGAGGCCCCAGAAAGAAGGCGATGATGAAGATGACCAGCGAATAGCCAAAGCTGGCCATGACATACCCCAGCACTGCAAAGATCAGCATGATCGACACGCCAAAAAGCCCGTTTGTCGCCATCGACACCCCGACAAAGCACAGCAGCAAAGCCGAGGAAAAGATGATCGATTCCGGAGCCGAGACGACCTTGATCCAGAACCGCAGACCCAATTGCCCGACCCAAAGGTTCAGAAAATTAGCCATCAGCATCGCACCGAACAGACCGTAGACCAGACGCCCTTGGTTTTCGAACAAGAGCGGCCCGGGCTGCATCCCGTGGATCATGAAAGCGCTGATGATCAGCGCGGCCCCTACGCTGCCTGGAATGCCCAGAGTCAACAGCGGTATCAGGTTCGCGCCGACCACCGCCGAGTTGGCCGATTCAGCCGCAGCGATGCCGTGCAGATTGCCTTTGCCAAAGCTTTTGGGGTCTTTTGATCCTGCCTTGGTCATGGAGTAGGACATAAAAGCCGCCGCCGTCGACCCGATGCCCGGCAGTGCCCCCAGAACCGTGCCGATCAACGCGCCACGCATCATGGTATAGCGGCAGGTCCAATATTCGATCCATGTCACACGCCGGTCATCGGGGTTACCGGTGTCGGCCACAGTGATCGCCGCCCGTACATTGCCATGCGCCAGAGACAGCCGGTGCAAGATCTCCGAAATCGCCAGAAGCCCGATGGCCACCGACGGCAACGGCAGCCCGTTAAACAGATCCCAGAAGCCGAAGATCAGGCGTGGGGTAAAGTTTTCGGGGTCGGTGCCGATGGAGGCAACCAGCAAGCCAAGTGCAGCGGCGATGATGCCTTTGGTCAGCGAAGTACCGACCAGTCCTGCAAGGATCGAGAAGGCAAAGATCATCAGGGCGACAATTTCGATCGGACCCATCCTCAGGGCCAGAATGGCCAAAGGTGCGGAAATGGTGATCAAAACAATGTCGCTGAAGGTATCGCCGGTGACCGACGAAAACAGCGCCATCTTGGTGGCCTTCAGCGGCTTGCCCTGTCTGGCGAGCGGATAACCGTCCAGCGCCGTGGCCGCCGCGTCGGGTGTGCCGGGGGTATTCATCAGCACCGCGGGTACAGCACCACCGACCAGACCGCCTTTGTTTACGCCGACGAGAAAGGCAATCGCGGGCAGCGGATCAAGCCCGAAGGTAAAGGGAATGGCAATCGCCATCGCCATGATCGGGCCGATGCCCGGCACCGCACCGACGAATTGCCCCAGCACCACGCCCAGCAAAACAAACATCAGGTTATAGAGTGAGAAAGCGTCGGAAAATCCGGCGAGGATTGTCGCGAAATCAACCATGATCCATGTTCCTCATGGCAAACCGCGCCCCAAAAGCTGTGTGACCACAAACCAAATCAGGGCCGGCATCAGGACCACGCCACTGATCAGCCACAGCGGCCTGCGCTCTCCAATCATCCACATCAGGGCAAAGGCAAGCACGGGGGCGACAAACTCGAACCCGAACTTCGACATCCCGTAGATGCCTGCAATCAACAGCAGCACATAAAAGCCGGTGATCGCCATCCGGCGCGGATCGCGCATCTGGTGCTTGGTTGGTTTGATCACCAGAAACGCGCCACTGACGGCGATGATGATCGAAATGATATTGGGAAGCGTGTTGGGCGCTAGGCTGCCGCCCTCTGCTGTTTCGACGTAGACCGGGATGACCAGAAAATACATCGCCAGTCCGAAGAGGCAGAAAAATGCGCCTGAAATACGGTCTGAACTGCTGCTCATTGCGGTCCCTTTCATATGCAAAAAGCGCTCCATGCCGGTGCGGGCACGGAGCGCCTGTGTGTTGCAGTTCGCTTATTCTGCGAACAGAACCTCAGCCGCGGCCAGACCATCAGTCATCATCTGCTGCGTGCCTTCGGGGCCCATGTTGATCGGCGCGCCCTGCACGGCGTTCTTCACAATTTCCGCAATCTCGTCAGATTTGACGGCTTCGGCCATTGCGGCGGAAATTGCTGCAACCGCAGCCGGATCAGTGCCGCCTGTCATCGCCAGAAAGAACACCGGGTCGACAAATGCATTCACGCCGCTTTCGACAAAGGTCTTCACCTCTGGCGCATAGCTGAGGCGCGACTGGTTTGCGGAAGCGATCACTTTCATGTCGCCGGATTCCAGATAGGGCACGTGCTCACCCGAGCCGAAGCCCGCCAACACCTGACCACCCAGGATCAGTTTCATCACTTCGGCCCCGCCATCTGCGGTGACAAGGTTGAACTCCGCGTCCTTGACCCGGCTGGTGGCTTTCATCATCAGCACCTGAGGAGGTGCCATCGTAGCCAACGGCAGGCCGCCTTGCTTTTTGGCGTAGGCAATCATGCCATCAAGGTCATCAAACGGTGCGTCTTTGCTGGCCACCAGCGCCAATTCCGCTTTGGCGATTGTACCAAGATAGTCAAAGCTGGTCGTGTCGAAGGGCAGCTGATCGCCGCGCTGGACCAATTGTACCAGGACCGGAATGCTCACCCCCATGCCGATGGTCTGACCGTTTGGCGGCATTTGCGACAGGCCGGTGAACATAGCGACACCGCCGCCACCGGGTTTGTTTTCCACGATAATGTTCCAGCCGGTATTGTCGGCCATCACCTTGCCCAGAATACGGCCCATCGTGTCCGTGGACCCGCCGGCCCCAAAACCGATCTGGATTGTCAGCGGCCCATCCGGTGCCCAGTCCTGCGCCATCGCAGGTCCGCTCAATGCCATCATGGCTCCCGCTGCAAAGGCGAGTAATTTTGTCTTCAGTTTCATGGTGGTTCCTCCCTTATTTTCAGTCTGTCGTGCCTATTTGGATTGTTCAACTTCGAGCCGTTTGACCGCCCGTTCGCGCAATCCCGCGACCTGATCCAGCAACCCTTGTGGGTCAACAAAGACATTCGGCTCGCCATCCTTGCGCATCTCGTGCTGTTTGCGATTCTCGTCCAGTCCAGCCGAAAAGCCATGCGTTGTCAGATGCACTTTGACGGGTTTATCCTCAGCCTCGACCAGCGCGCGCACGCGGTCAACACTTTCGATATAGGCCTCTACCTGTGACGGACCTTCGATAGCATTCAAGCCAAGCCCCCCGATGGTGATTGCGCGAAACGTATCATCACCGTCCTGTACGTCATACAGATACGAGGCCGTCCCCCACGTATGACCCGGCGTCTCTACCACGGTAAAGGTATTACCGCCCAAAGTGATCTCGTCCCCGTCGGCGACCACGATTTCCGGTTCGATCATATTCCAAGCACGCGGGCCGCCCTGAGATTCCGCAGCGGATGCCAAGGCCTCATCCCAACCTGTCTGCGTCATCACAAATTGCGCATTGGGCAGCACCTCTTTCAGTGACGCCGCCCCGCCCACATGGTCAAAATGGCCATGTGTCATCAGAACATATTTGATATCCGCAAAGTCAGTGCCGGTTTTAGCGATATTATCGACAATCATCTTCTGAAAAGGCCCATAGGCGGTGTCGATCAAGACAGCGCCCTCTTCGGTGTGGATCAACCATGCCGACACCCAGCAGATGCCGATGTAGTCCACGTTGTCAAAAGGTTGCCAAGGCGCGACCGCCTGATCGGCTGGCGTGTTCAGCCATTTGCCCAAATCCTGGGGCATCTTACCGCTTTGGCCAAACTTGATGAAGCTCTGCATGATCTGTCCGGAAGGACAGCCTTCAAACATCGATTCAGCCGAAGCAGAGCCAGCCGCGCCAAACGCCAAGAGAGCCGCCGCGCAGACACCATTTGTGAATTTCTGAGTAAACCTTGTCATTCTATATCCTCCCTAAGATTTTTTTTCACATCCGGGATCAGTTTCCCCGGATTCATAATATCAAGCGGGTCCAATGCCGCTTTGATCCTGCGCATAATTGCCAGTTGCGCGGGCTCTTTGAGATCTCGCATGACCGGCAGTTTGCTTTGCCCGATGCCGTGCTCGGCACTGAAGGATCCGTTTAACTCGGTCAGCTTGGCAAAAACCTGGTCCTTGGCAGCCTCAAGCGGCAGATCACCCCATGTTTCACCTGCGGCTGCAGAGAGCGCATAGTGCAAGTTGCCATCGCCCAGATGCCCTACGGTCAAAGGTTGAAACCCAAGTGCGGCCATCACCGGATCCATTGCCTCGACAAAGGGGGCGATATGCGCGAGCGGCAGCGAGATATCCAAATGATAGGCCGGACCATTGTCGGTGATCGATTCCAGAATGCGCTCGCGCATTTGCCAAAGATTGCCGCGCTGCTGCTCGGATTGGGCTAACATGGCATCCAGCACCAGACCTTCTTCCATCAGCTCGCCTAAAAGTGCCATCACCTCGCCTTCAAGCCGGATGCTGCCATCCTCCAAAGGCTCGCCGTCGCGGGGGCGGGACGAGGCAACCTCGACCAGGATACCTGTGGGCGCGTCCTCATCCAAAGGGCGGCGCGTTTCGGGAAAGACCTGACAAATCACATCGATCGCTGCCTTGGGCATATACTCGAACGCGACGACCGCACCGCCGGTGTGATCTTGCAACCGGTTCAACACTTGTATCGCCGTGTCGAGCGACGGCACCGATAGAAAGGCCGTGGACCGTGCCCGCGGCTCGGGAAACAGCTTGAACACGGCGGCGGTGATGATGCCCAGCGTGCCCTCCGCCCCGATCAGCAGGTCCTTTAGATCGTATCCCGTGTTGTCCTTGCGCAAACCCGTTAGCGCATTGATCACTGATCCATCGGGCATGACCGCTTCGATCCCCACACACAATTCGCGCGTGGTCCCATAGCGCACTACGTTAGAGCCCCCCGCATTGGTCGAAAGGTTGCCCCCGATTGTGCAACTGCCCTTCGCGCCGAACATCAGCGGGAAGATCAATTGATGCTCCAATGCCGCCGCTTGCAGCTTTTCGAGCACCACGCCGGCTTCTGCGGTAACTGTTCGGCCGGCCGGATCCAACGTCCGTACGGCATTCATACGGGTCAGGGACAGCACAATGGAAGATTGGCCAACAAGTGGAACGCCGCCGCCACACAAACCGGTGCGTCCGCCCTGAGGCACAACCGCTATGCCCTCAGCCGCGCAAAGCTTGACCACTTCGGCAACCTGTGCAGTCGATCCGGGTCGCACCACGGCCAACGCGGGGGCGCTGTACTGCCCCGTCCAGTCCTCAAGATACCCGGCGACATCGCTCGCTTGGGTCAGTACATGTGCCGCCCCGACAATGCTGCAAAGCGTATCGGATAGCGACGCGAAATCTGCAGCGGCCTGCTGTAAGGTCATGTTCCCCTCCCCCGGCGGCAACGCTGTCGACGCGCCGCATCGCGCCTGCGATGAAACTACCATCCAACATGGTAGATATATCTGTCAAGCACCATCTACCATGTCAGATGTTCTTGCGATACGATCCCGAAAAACGCCCCGCCGAGCAGCAAGGACCCGCATGAATGCAACCCGTCGAGCATCCTAAATCGCTGAATGAAGTCACCGCCGATAAGATTCGGAACGCGATTGTCGAAGGTGAACTGGCCCTGGGGGCAAAGCTGTCAGAGCAGCGGCTGGCCGATCTGCTGGGGGTCAGTCGTTCGCCCGTGCGCGATGCGCTTGCCGCTTTGCAGGCAGAAGGTCTTGTGGTGATCTCGCCCAAGCGCGGGTCGTTTGTTTTTACGCCCGATTCGCATGTGGTTGATGAGCTTTGCGAACATCGTGTGATCTTGGAAACCGCAGCCGTGCGCCTTGGCATCACACGCAACCCGTCAGAGCTGACCCGACAATTGGCAGCGTCTTGCGATGCCATGCAGTCGGCGTTGGACGCCGGTGATCCCCACGGGTACACGCGTGCCGATCACCAGTTTCACAACGCCATTATTGAATCAGCAGACAATCGAGCGCTGGCCAAATCATATGTCCTTATGATTTCCCCGCTTAAAGCGTTGCGCACACATCTGTTCACGATCATGACCGAAAACACCGACCGTTCGCTGAGTGAACACCACCTTGTGCTTAATGCCGTCAGGGACAAAGATCCCGACCGAGCTATCAGCCTACTATCCGCACATGTCGGACATCTGGCCGAAGCGTTCCGCGCTAATTTGTCGACTTCTCAAGACGGTAAAATCAGCCCAGCGACGTTAGAAGCATGATGCGTGCACCGGCATTGAGACTTCAAGGGCTCACTGCGGCCTGGGGCAAGCAAACCCCTGCGTTGCACGGCATATTGCTGATGTGCCTCTCCACCGTTGCTTTTTCGATCATGCACGGGTTGGTGCGCTATGTGTCGGAGGGACTACCGCCCTTCCAGATCGCATTCTTTCGCAACATCTTCGGGCTCGCCTTTCTGATGCCGCTGCTTATGCGGTCGCGCTTCACGGTCCTGCGCACCCGCCGGATCGGGCTTCATGCGCTGCGCGGCATCGTGAACATCGTGGCCATGCTGATGTTCTTTACCGCCCTGTCTATGTCGCCCCTCGCCAAAGTCACAGCACTCAGCTTTACCGCGCCCATCTTCATGGCCGTGCTCGCCGTACTGGTACTGGGCGAACGCTTTCGCCTCTACCGCTGGATGGCCATTGCGCTGGGTTTCCTCGGCATGTTGATCATCCTGCGCCCGGGTCTTGTGGCGCTCGACACAGGTGCCCTGCTGGTTCTGGGGTCTGCTGCCCTGTGGGCCGTGGCCATGGTCATTATCAAAGTGCTGTCGCGCACAGAATCGAGCCTGACCATTGTGGCCTATATGGGCATCTTCCTTGGCGTGTTTTCTATCTTTCCGGCGCTTTGGGTTTGGGAGCCTTTCGGGCTGCAAACCCTCGGCTGGTTGGTCCTGATCGGCCTGTTCGGCACCATTGCGCAGATGGCGCTCAGCCAATCGCTGAAAGAGACGGACCCAACCGCCTTGATGCCCTTCGACTTTCTGAAACTCATCTGGACCGCGTTGATCGGCGCATGGTTCTTCGCCGAAATCCCCGACATCTATACCTGGGTCGGCGCGGCAGTGATTTTCTCTTCGGGATTGTTCATTGCTCTGCGCGAACGCCGCAGCGCACGGCGGGCCGTGATCGAACCGATTGTCCCTCCGCCCGGCTAGACACTGGCCATTGCTGCCTAATTATTAGGCAGCGCGGCGCATTGGCAGGCAGTCCAGCACGTTTAAAGGCGGCCATGCTGGAAGTGCCAGAAACGCTCTGACAGACTTTGCGCAATCGCATCTGCCGATTTGCTGCAACTGAACTGGATTGTGCCATCAACGCGCCTCTGCCCCATCCGCTTTGTCCGCTGACGCCCGCGCCCCCGCGCGCGCGTGGGGAGGCTGTTGTATCTGCAAAGCAGCGCGGCGCAGGCTCGGTCATAGACGAATTGCGGCAGGCCGGATCGCTGAAACTGGTGTTTCCCCGCCCCGCTACTCATGCGCTCGACGCGGTGATCGTCAACACCGCAGGGGGCGTCACAGGCGGCGACCGCTTTAGCCTGACGGCGACAGCACAGGCTGGCACCGCGCTTCACCTGACGACACAAGCCGCCGAACGTGCCTACCGCGCGGAACCCGGCGAACCAGGCCGGATCACGACCAGACTAGCCGCCGAGGCAGGGGCATCAGTACACTGGTTGCCGCAGGAAACCATCCTGTTTCAGGGTGCAAACCTTGAACGCCGCTTGTCTGTTGATCTGGCTGCCGACGCCCGCCTGCTCCTTTGTGAACCACTGGTTTTTGGGCGCAGGGCGATGGGGGAAACCCTTAACACTGCACGGTTCAATGACCGCATCGAAGTCCGGCGGAACGGTCAACTGCACGTCCTTGATGCGACCCGCATGAGCGGCGATATCGCCGCCCATCTGGCGCGCCGCGACATCGCAAATGGTGCGGCTGCCCTCGCCTTTGTTCTCTATATTGCGCCGGATGCCGAAGCGCATCTCGCCCCGGTCCGCGCCCTGCTTGGCCCTAACTCCGGCGCCAGCTTGCTGCATCCCGATACCCTCGTGATCCGCGCGTTGGCCGAAGACAGCTTTGTGCTGCGCCAATCCCTGATCCCCGTCCTGACGCAGCTGTCAGGCGGCCCCCTGCCCCGACCCTGGATGATCTGACATGAACCTGACCCCCCGTGAAAAAGACAAACTACTGGTGGCGCTGGCCGCCGAAGTGGCCCGGAAACGGCTGGCCCGCGGCGTGAAGCTGAACCACCCCGAGGCCATCGCCCTGATCACCGACGCGGTGGTCGAAGGCGCGCGCGATGGTCGGTCCGTGGCCGACATGATGGAGGCCGGCGCTCAAGTCATCACCCGCGATCAATGCATGGAGGGCATCCCCGAGATGATCCACGACGTGCAGGTCGAAGCGACCTTTCCCGATGGCACCAAGCTGGTGACCGTCCACAACCCCATCCGCTGATACAACCAGGAGCCTCAGATGAAACTTGCCCTCCCCATCCTTTTGCTCACCGCAATGCCGGCACTCGCCCACCCCGGCATACACATCCACCCGCATGACGGGACGGACTGGACCATTCTTTACGGCGCGATGGCTCTTATCGCCGTGGTGGGCGGGGTCGCCGTTTCGCGTATGTGGTTTCGCAGATGATCCCTGGAGAACTCTTTCCCGCGACTGGTGAGATACAGCTGAACCCTGAGCGCAGCGCGGTGACGATGATGGTCGCCAATACTGGCGACAGACCCGTGCAGGTCGGCTCACATTACCATTTCGCCGAAGCCAATACCGCGCTGGATTTCGATCGCGCCGCCACCCGTGGCATGCGTTTGGATATCGCCGCAGGCACTGCCGTGCGGTTTGAACCCGGCCAGCGCCGTGAGGTCAGCCTCATTCCTTTCGCCGGAAGCCGTAAGGTCTTTGGCTTCAATGCAACTGTGATGGGAGACCTCTAATGCCCGCCTCCATCTCCCGCCGCGATTATGCCGCCATGTTCGGCCCCACTGTGGGCGACAAGCTGCGCCTTGCTGACACCGATCTGATCATCGAGGTCGAGCGTGACCTGACTGCCGAACTGGCGGGTGCCGCGCAATCGGGTGGCACAGGCGGTAACGCGCTGTCTTACGGTGAAGAGGTGAAGTTCGGCGGCGGCAAGGTGATCCGCGACGGCATGGGCCAGTCGCAGGCCACCCGCGCTGAGGGCGCTGTCGATACTGTTATTACCAACGCGCTGATTGTAGACCATTCGGGCATCTACAAGGCTGACGTGGGTCTCAAGGACGGGCGCATCCACAAGATCGGAAAGGCAGGTAACCCCGATACACAACCGGGCGTCAATATCATCATCGGTCCCGGCACCGAAGCCATTGCGGGCGAGGGCCGCATCCTGACGGCAGGTGGCTTTGACTCACACATCCACTTCATTTGCCCCCAGCAGATTGAGGACGCGCTGCACTCCGGCCTGACCACCATGCTGGGCGGCGGCACTGGCCCCGCGCATGGCACGCTCGCCACCACCTGCACACCGGGACCTTGGCACATCGGACGGATGCTGCAATCGGCGGATGCCTTTCCGATGAACCTTGCTTTTGCGGGCAAGGGCAACGCATCGCTGCCCGCAGCCCTTGAGGAACAGATCAACGCCGGGGCCTGTGCCCTGAAACTGCACGAGGATTGGGGCACCACCCCTGCCGCCATCGACTGCTGCCTGACGGTGGCCGATGCTATGGACGTGCAGGTGATGATCCATACCGATACGCTTAACGAATCCGGCTTTGTCGAGAACACGGTCGCGGCGATGAAAGGCCGCACTATCCACGCCTTCCACACCGAAGGCGCGGGCGGCGGCCATGCGCCCGACATCATCAAGATCTGCGGCGAGGAACATGTGCTGCCGTCCTCCACCAACCCCACGCGCCCCTTCACGGTGAACACGCTGGAAGAGCACCTCGACATGCTGATGGTCTGTCACCACCTTGATAAATCCATCCCCGAAGACGTGGCCTTCGCCGAAAGCCGCATCCGCCGCGAGACGATTGCCGCCGAGGATATCCTCCACGACATGGGTGCCTTTTCGATCATCGCATCCGACAGCCAGGCGATGGGACGTGCGGGCGAGGTGCTGATCCGCACTTGGCAGACTGCCGACAAGATGAAGAAACAGCGCGGGCGTTTGCCCGAGGAAACCGGCGAGAACGACAATTTCCGCGTGCGCCGCTATATCGCGAAATACACCATCAATCCGGCCATCGCCCACGGTCTCAGCCGCGAGATCGGCAGCATCGAGGAAGGCAAGCGCGCCGATCTGGTGCTGTGGAACCCCGCGTTCTTTGGCGTGAAGCCCGAAATGGTCCTGATGGGCGGCACCATCGTGATGGCCCAGATGGGTGATCCGAATGCGTCTATTCCCACGCCGCAGCCGGTCTATTCACGGCCGATGTTCGGGGCCTTTGGCCGCTCGGTAGAACATTCCGCCGTGACATTTGTGTCGGAGGCCGCACAAGCCGCAGGCATCGGGGCCAGTCTTGGTCTGGCCAAGCAGACCATCGCGGTGGAAAACACCCGCGGCATCGGCAAACGCGACCTGATCCTGAACGACGCCCTGCCGGTGGTCGAGGTGAACCCCGAGACCTACGAAGTGCGCGCAGACGGCGAATTGCTGACCTGCGAACCCGCCGAAGTGTTGCCGATGGCGCAGCGCTATTTCATGTTCTGAGGCTCCGATATGACCCAACCCATCACCCAGACCCCCATTTGCCAGACCATCGTCCACGACCATCATCCCGATGATACCGTGACCCTTACCTACGACGACCGTTTTCTGCGCCGCAAGGTGCTGACCTCGGACAGCGGTACGCAGTTCACCGTTGATCTGGAGCAGACCACATCGCTGAACAACGGCGATGCCTTCGTGCTGCCCGATGGCCGCAAGATCGGCGTGCGTCCGGCACCGGAAGCCCTGCTCGAGATCACCGGCCAAGACCTTGTGCGGCTGGCTTGGCACATCGGCAACCGCCATATGCCCTGTCAAGTCGAACCCACCCGCCTGCTGATCCAGCGCGATCATGTGATCCGCGACATGCTGGGCAAACTGGGGGCCACCCTGCGCGAGGTTGATGAACCTTTCACGCCCGAAGGCGGCGCATATGGCCACGGACGCACCCACAGCCATGCCCACTGACGCCCATATCCTGACGCTGGCGCAATGGTTTTCGCCCGCCTATCCGGTGGGGGCATTCAGCTATTCACACGGGCTCGAAGCCGCAGCCGAGGCGGGCGATGTGACGGACGCGACCAGCCTCCACCGCTGGATCGCGGATGTGCTGCGCTTTGGGACGGGGCACGCGGACGCATTGTTCATCGCCGCCGCCTATCACGCGCCGGACAACACGGCGCTTGACGAAATCAACGCCACCGCCCGCGCCTTTGCGCCCTCCGCCGAGCGGCTGCGCGAGACGGACCTGCAAGGGGCTGCGTTCTGCAAGATCACCGCCGAGGTTTGGGACACACAAACTACCGCAATGGCCTATCCTGTTGCCGTGGGCCATGCTGCCCGCGTGCACGGCATGCCGCTGGCGCTGACCACGTCGATCTACTTGCACGCCTTTGCCGCTAATCTCGTCGCCGCTGGTCAGCGGCTGGCCCCCGTGGGCCAATCGCAGGCACAAAAGATCACCCGCGCCCTCGCGCTGCTGTGCCTTGAGATCGCGCAGGACACAGGGGACGGCGATCTCGGCCGCCTCACCTCAACCGCATACCTGACCGACATTGCGTCGATGCATCACGAAACCAAATACGCAAGGATATTTCAAACATGACACGCATGAACGGCCCTTTGCGCATCGGAATCGGTGGCCCTGTGGGCGCGGGCAAAACCACGCTGACCGCCGCCCTGTGCGAAGCTTTTCGTGACACCCATTCGATGGGCGTCATTACCAATGACATTTACACCCAGGAAGACGCCGAAGCGCTGATGCGGATGCAGGTGTTGCCGCAGGACCGCGTGATCGGCGTGGAAACCGGCGGTTGCCCGCATACGGCGATCCGCGAGGATGCTTCAATCAATCTGGCCGCTGTGGCGCAGATAGTAGAGCGGCACCCTGAGGTGGAAATCCTGCTAATCGAAAGCGGTGGCGACAACCTGTCGGCGACGTTTTCACCGGAGCTTGCGGACCTCACGATCTATGTCATCGACGTGGCGGCGGGCGAAGAGATTCCGCGCAAGGGTGGCCCGGCGATCACACGGTCCGACATTCTGGTGATCAACAAGACCGATCTGGCCCCCTACGTCGGTGCGGATCTGTCAGTGATGGAACGGGACGCGAACAAGATGCGCGGCACGCGGCCTTTCATATTCACCAACCTGCGCGCGCGCGAGGGGGTTCAAGCGGTGCGCGACCTGATCTGCGAGATTGGGGCTGTGGGCGAAGGGATCAAGACGCCCGCTTAGGCCGCCGCAAACTCTCGCAAAACCGAACCTGCATTCACTTCCGTCCGCTTGCCGCTGCGCATCGACAGCTTGCCGTTGACCAGCACATGCGCGATGCCGGACGCATAGCGGCGGGGATGTTTGGCCGTGGCGTTGCTGGCAATCGCGGCTTTGTCGAAGACGCAAATATCGGCGTGATACCCTACTTTCAGCACGCCCCGTTCCTTGATGCCCAGCCGCGCCGCGGGAATCGAGGTGATCTTGGCGATGCCCTGCGCCAGCGTCAGCACGCCCCGGTCGCGCACATAATATTGCAAGAACCGCGCCGCCCAGCCGTAACCCGACAGCGAGCCAATATGATCCTTGAGGATGCCGTCATTGGCGATCGCCACCGTGTCGGAGATCACCGCGGAGGCGTCCTGCTGCAAGCATAGGTCCACGTCCGAATTGCGAAAGGACTTCGACGACCACATGCAGGCCATCATCGCCTCGCCTTCCTCCAACAGAATATCCAGGACCGCGTCATAGGGATGGCAATTGCGCATGCGACCAATCTCGGCAAAGTCCATGCCGACGATGTCTTTGTTCACCGTGGCATTCAGCAGCACGATATCCGACCACCGCTCGGCCTTGACGATCAGCCACATGGGCTGCGGGTTCGCCTTGATCCGCTCTCGGTCTTCGGGGTTAGCCAGCCGTTTCATCACCTCGTCCACGCCGCCCGCCTGCGCCCATTTCGGCAGGATCGCCGCCATCAGCGTGTGGTTCCAGTCGTGGGGGATCACGTCGAACGCGATGTCACAGTCAAACCGTCGCGCCATCTCGATCATCTCGAGCGTGTGATCCATTGCATAATCGGGCGCGCCGTACTTGGGCTGGATATGGCTGATCTGCAGCTTTGCCCCTGATTGCCGCGCGGTGGCGATCGCCTCGGCAAAGCCCAGATCATAATGCGTGTCGCGGTTACGCACATGGGTTGCGTAAAGCCGCCCGTGCGAAGCTGCAACTTCGCACATAGGCACAAGATGTTCGGGTGCCGCCATGATGCCGGGGAAATACTCCAGCCCGGATGAAAAGCCGCCCGCGCCTTCATCCATGCACTGATCGACCAGCCGTGCCATATCGGCGACTTCCTCGGGCTCTCCGGCCCGCAATTCACCACCGACAACAGCGCGGTGGATGGTGCCATGCCCGACAAAGGCCATGACGTTTACGCCCAGATCAGTGTCATCCAGCACGTCCAGATATTCACCAAACCCCAGCCAGTTTTTGTGCTTCGCGTCCCCTGTATGCCACGGAGCCACCATCTTGATCGCATCATGGCTGACCACGGGCGCGCAGGAAATGCCGCATTGCCCGATGACCTCGGTTGTGACCCCCTGATGCACCTGGCTCTCGGCGCGACCATCGGCGATCAGGGTGAAATCGGAATGGGTGTGCATGTCCACGAACCCCGGCGCAATGGTCAGGCCTGACACATCGATCACCTCGGCGGCACGGGCTTCGTTGATCTGACCCTGCGCTGCAATCTCGACAATCCGCCCGTCCTTTATGGCAACATCCCCGACAAAACCGTCCGCTCCCGTGCCATCAAAAACCTCGCCATTCTTCAGGATCAGATCGAACATGTGAAAGACTCCTTACAAAGCGGGGCCATACAGCCAGTTGGGCAGGATCGTCGCAATCTCGGGGAAGGCGATCAGGATCAGCATGCCAATGATATAGGCTCCGATGAAAGGCAGCACGGCGACCGATATCCGCTCGATCGAGATGCCGGATATACGCGCCGCCACCGTCAGGTTCGCGCCAAGGGGAGGCGTCAGAAAACCGATCTCACAGGTGATTACGGTAAAGATGCCGAACATCACGGGGTCAATCCCGAGGGACAGCGCCAACGGCAGAAACACGGCCGTGAACAGCACGATCTGCGCAAGACTTTCCATGAACGTCCCGATGAAGATGTAGAAGACACCGATTAGCAGCAGCACCAGATATTTGTTCGTGGTGATCGAAGTGATCCCTTCCTGCACCGCTGCTGGCACATCGTAGAACGCAGTCAGTTGTCCGAACGCCAGCGTTGGTGTCAGCAGGATCAGGATACCCGTCAGCAAGGCGGTGAACCGCAGCGCCTCGATCAGCTTCTTCAGCGTAAGCTCGCGGTAGACGAACATGCCGACAAAGAGCGCATAGAACACCGCAACCCCGGCAGCTTCGGTCGGGGTAAAGGCCCCACCATAAATGCCGCCTAGGATCAGAACAGGCGCACCGATGGACCATTTGCCATCCCATGCCGCCCGCAGGAACGGCCCCCACGAAAACGGATCGCCATTGCCGCCATAGCCGCGCCGCCGCGCGATGATATAGGTCGTGATCATCAAAAGCATCGTGACCATGAAACCGGGCAGAACGCCCGCGAGGAACAGGCGGGGGATCGAAGTCTCAGACACTAAGCCGTAGATAATCAACAGGTTCGACGGCGGGATGAGACTGCCCAGCGCCCCCGCGCTCGCCGTGATCGAAGCGGCGAAAGGCACGTCATACCCTTCGCGCTTCATTGCGGGCACCGTAACAGAACCGATGGCAGCGGTGGTCGCAGGGCCGGAACCGGAAAGAGCCGCGAAAAGCATGCAGGCAAAGACCGTTACCAGCCCCATCGAACCGCGGTAGGCCCCTACCAGATTGGTCGCGATGGAGATCATCCGGTTGGCCATGCCGCCCACTTCCATCAGCCGCCCGGCCAGAACGAACAACGGAATCGTCAGAAGCGGAAAGGGTGTCAGGCTGCCGTATCCCGTCTGCGCGATGAGCGTATAGGGAATGTCGATCATGTAGATGGCCAGCGCCGTGGTCAGGCCCACCGCGACAAACAGCGGGATGCCCATGATTGTTAGCACCACAAAGGCGATGGCGAGAATGGCAAGCGGACTCATATGTGGGCCTCGTCTTCTGGCGCATCGCCGGTTTCGGCCAGCATCCCCGGAAGGCCTTCGGCGCCGTCATGCCACCAGGTGATATAGGTCTGGATAAGCCGGATCAGCATCAGCCCATACCCGATGATCAGGATCGTTTGCGGATAGAACTGGTTGATGCCAAGGCTGGGCGAGGTTTCAGGAAAGCGCCAGAAGATGTAGAGATAGTCCCAGCTGACCCGCAGCATAAAGATGCAAAACCCTGCCCACATCGCATCCGCCAAAAAGATCACAAAGCGGCCAAACCGCGTCGGCAACGCCTGCACCGCGACCATGATGCGGATGTGAAACCGTTCACGCACACAGAGGGCCGCGCCGGTATAGACTGCCCAGACCATCGCCATCGAGGCGGTTTCCTCGGTCCAGTGCAGCGCCACCTGAAAGACGTAGCGTGCAATGACCTGAGCAAATACCGCGACCGCGATGATCACCAGACAGGTGCAGCAGATCAGTTCTTCAAAGTGTCGTTCCAGCCATCTGAGGGCTTTCATGGCTGTATCCTTTCGTTGGCGGGCATGAGAAAAGGGGGCGCAGCCGCCCCCTTCAAAATGCCCGCCGCTTAGTTCGCCGCGTCCTGGATGGCTTTGACCAACTCGACAAAGTCTTCGCCGCGCTGTTGTGCGAAATCCTCCTGCACACCCTTTGCCGCCTCTACGAAATCGGTCTTGTCCGGCGTGGTCATTGCCATACCGCCCTCGGACGCCAGCCAATCGCGCACTTCCTGCGTTTCAGTGGCCAGCTCTACTGCAAACTCTGCACCGGCATCTTTGGCCGCCCGCATGATCTGTTCACGCTGCTCGTCGCTCAGCTTTTTCATGAATGCATCAGATGCAAAAAGCGGTGCGAAAGACACGAAATGCTCAAGGATCACCAGATGCGGTTCAAACTCGTAAAACTTCATATCGCGGATGAACGACGTGCCATTGTCGCCCCCGTCCACCGTGCCGGTCTGCAAAGCCGTGGGCGTTTCGGACCAGGCCAGCGGCACGGGATTTGCCCCGAACGCCTCGAACGTCGCGATCATGACTTCATTCTTCGGCACACGAATTTTCAGCCCATCCATATCCGCCATGGTATTGACGGGCCGCACAGAATTGTAAAAGTCGCGGTACATAGCCGGACCAAAGGCCAATAGATGTACCGATGTATCGGCCTGCAGCTTGTCCTTCATTTGCTGACCCACCTCGCCATCCAGCACACGGGCAAGGTGATCGGCGTTCTGGAAGATATAGGGCAGCACGGTCACATCCATCAGCGGCCAATGCGGCGAGACGTTATTGGCGGTGATGAAAAACCCGTCCACCGTGCCAAGCTGCATCGCCTTGAACCCCTCATCCTCTGAAGAGATCTGGTTACAGCAGCGCAATTTCACATCGACGGCACCGTTCGTATACTCTTCGGCCTTGGCCTCGAAAATCTTGCCGAATCGGCCGTAGAGCGATTCTTCGGGCGCGCCAAAGCCCACGTTCATCGTGATATCAGCGGCCAATCCACCGCCCGCCGTCAGGGCAAATGCGAATGCCGATGCGGTCACAGTCTTGAAATTAAGGTGTTTCATAGGGGACTCCATGTTGATTGGTTGTTTTTGTCCAATACTTGCACATCGCATTTTCCAAGTACACTTTTTTCACGATGTAAAGATGCGCTAGGGCAGTCTTTGATTGGGCCTTGCCCCTCAGTTAGATATCCCGCGTACCTGCCTGTTTCGCGCTTGCTGGACCACCATCGTCACTTCGGTGCTGATCCTTACCCTTGCCGCCCCGCGCAACCCGGCGATCCTCCAATACTCCAGCCAACGCACATAGTCTTCGGGCGCGCTCCCATAAGTTCCTCAAGCGTGCCCGGGATCTGCAGCATGTTACGCATGGTCATCCAATAGGAGGTGGTTTGTTACATCCCGCCCCTGTCACCGCTGATTGTGATGACTGCACCTTACAGTCTTATGGCACTATCGATCGCGCAGGCCTCGATCCTAAAATACCGCTGATCTGGTGGGGCGCGATGCGCCGGTTCACGCCAGGCACCCGCAAGGAAAGCGCCACAGCCCGCAAAGCACCGCTTTCTCTTTTTGGCCTTATATACCGAAGAACGCCCTCACACCGCGCCCGTCATTGGCAAGGGCTTCCCGCCGCGCCCCACAGGTCCACGTCCGCTGCGATCTGCGCGACACTCCCGGGCGGCACCGATCGCCCCGGACCCGGCGCAAATCCCCAAGCCACGAAGGCAGAGGTTTCCAGATGTACGACCAAATCGGCAATATCGCTGCCATCATTTCGCTCTGGATCACGCAATTGCGCACAAACGGATGCGCTGTCCTCGCCCAGCCAATCCATCTCGACGGGGGGCAGACGCCAGGCATCATCAATTTGCGCAGGTGCGGGCGACGCCACATTCCGTCCTTCGGCTGTCACATGGCAGGTCCGGCAGGGCATGCTTTCTGCGCCGATGCGGCTCCCGTCCGCCTTGACGCCCATGCCGTGCGGCGTGCCTGCTTTATAGTGCAGCCCTTCCCACATCGGCTCCTGCTGCGCGCCCACATGGCAATTTGTACAACGCGGATGCGACGCCACAGCATATATCCGCTCCCAGGCCGCCAATCCCTCTTCGCGGGTCACGGTCTGCGCATGGGCACCGGCCCCCGCGAAGAGCAAAGCGAAGAGCAGCCCCCTCATAGAAAATTCACCTCTTTGGAGAACGGCAACTGCCTGATCCGCTTGCCTGTCGCTGCAAAAATCGCATTGCCCAACGCCGGTGCCGCAGGGGGCACACCCGGCTCGCCGATCCCCTTGATCTTGGGACCATTCTCTAACCCGCGCACCTCGATCACCGGGACCTGGTGCAACCGCATCCCCTCGAAGACGTGGTAGTTATCCTGCTGAGCCACGCCGCCATCATAGGTCAGCTCGCAATTCATTGCATGACCCAGCCCCCAGATCACACCACCGGACAGCTGCGCTTCAAAGTTCACCGGATCCAGCACCCGGCCCACTTCCGCCGCCACAAAAACCTTGTCGATGCGGATGGCTCCATCAACATCCGTCACCTCGACAACCTCTGCTACCGGCACACCAAATGCTAGTGTGAAGGCGAGGCCGCGTCCGCGCCCGGTGCCCAGATCACTTCCCCAATCCGACATCTCGGCCACCGCTTCCAACACCTTGCGCGACAGATCATGGTTGCACAGGCGCAACCGCTCTGCCATCGGGTCAGCCCCCGCTGCGTGGCACAATTCATCCATGAAACTTTCGTGCATGAACCCGTTGCCCGACGCCCCGACAGAGCGCCACGAGCTGATCGGCACCATCGCAGGCACGCGGTATCCGGTCACACGATAGTCGGGCACGGCAAAGGGCTGATCCCACGCGCCCGCGACAATGGCCACATCGGGGCCCATCGCAGGTTGGCCCCAGCGCGCGAGCGATGATTCCGCCACCGAAGGTGCCGCGATCGCCAGATCAAATGCCGCGACTTTGCCCTCAGCCACAGCACCGCGCGCCCGCGATATGGCCAGCGGGCGGGGAAAATCATGGGTCATGTCTTCTTCGCGCTGCCACACCATCTGCACAGGCGTTCCCGGCATCTGCACCGCAATCTCAACGGCCTGGCGCACATAGTCATCCTCCAGCCGCCGCCCGAAACTACCTCCGGACATCAGCACATGGATATGCACATTTTCAGCGTCCAGGCCGCTCAATTCCGCCGCGCCATCCTGCATAAACCGCGGGATCTGCGTGCCGGTCCAGATGTCCAGCCGGCCTTCTCCGAAAAGCGCCACAACACTCATCGGCTCGAGCGGGGCATGGGCCAGATAGGGAATGCGGTACTCCGCCTCAAACACGGTGTCGGCAGCGTCCAGCGCCGCCTCCACATCACCTTCGTCCTTGAACCGGCTGTCCTGACGCTCTTTGACGAATGACGCCGCCACTTCGGCAAATTGTGCCTCCGTATTGCCGATATAGGGCGCATCGCCCCAGTCGCAGACCACGGCCTGTGCCGCCTGAAAGGCACGCCATGTGTTATCGGCCACCACTGCAATGCCATCTGTAATAGGAAGGACAGCCTGCACGCCGCGCATGGTCTCCGCTTCACTGGCATCAAACCCCAGAATACCGCCGCCCAGCGCCGGGTTGGTGCGCGTGGTCGCATGCACCATACCATCCATCCGCAGATCAATCCCGTAGTCCTGTGTACCGGTCGACTTTGCGACGATATCAGTGCGTTGATGCGGTTTGCCCAATACGCGCCAGCTGGCAGGATCGCGCAGCGCCACGTCCTCGACCACCGGCGTTTTCGCAGCAATCGCGGCCAGATCGATATAGGCAATCCGTGTCCCATCGGGCAGAACAACCGCGCCTGCATCTGTTTTCAGCTCTGCCACATCCAACCCGGTTTGCGCTGCTGCTGCGGCCTTCAGCGTTTCGCGGGCCACGGCCCCGGCGCTGCGCAAGCGGTCGTACATATCGGGCACTGTTGTTGAGCCGCCGGTAAGTTGCAGCCCCATGATCTTGCTCACCACATCCGCGCCGCCGCGCCCTGCACGGGCCAAAGTGGTCTCGGATGTAGCGGCGATCGGCACACCTTCGGCCGCGACAACGCCGTTGTAATAGGCGGCAGAGGGCGGTCCGGGTTCGATACGGACCGCCTCAAGATCGACATCCAGCTCCTCGGCAATCAGATGGGCCTGCACCGAATAGGCACCCTGCCCCACATCCGCGCGTGGCGTAATCAGCGTCACTGCCTCGCTGTCGATTTTCACATAAGGATTAAAGGTCGCCGCGCCGGGCTCAAGCCCTGCTTCAAGCGGGTTCTCCACCTCGCGTTTATACAGATAGGTGCCAAAGGCGACACCGCCGACAATCGCCGCCGATCCCACCAAAAAGCTGCGCCGCGCAATGGTTTTTACCCGCCCCATGCTCAGACCCCCTGCAAGCGGCTGGCCGCCGTTTTCACCGCAGCCCGGATACGCGGGTAACTGCCGCAACGACACAGATTCCCGCTCATCGCGGCATCAATCTGGGCGTCATCGGGCTCGGGGTTCAGATCCAGAAAAGACGCCGCCTGCATGATCTGTCCGGACTGGCAGTAGCCACATTGCGCCACCTGATGTTCAATCCAGGCCGCCTGCACCGCGTGCAGTGCCTGCGGCGTCCCCAGCCCTTCGATGGTGGTGACTTCGCCATCCACATCTGCGGCAGCCAATTGGCAGGACCGGACCGAAATACCGTCTACATGCACCGTGCAGGCTCCGCATTGCGCGATCCCGCAACCGTATTTCGGCCCTGTGATGCCCAGCTCGTCGCGCAAGACCCACAAAAGCGGCATGTCGTCTTCGACATCGACCTCATGTTCGGTTCCGTTGACGGTCAATTTCATGGCGCTGCTCCTCGCTGAACTCTTGGTTCAGTCTAGAGCCGCGCCAGTGTCAGACAAGGCAAACCTTGGGGAAGGGGTGCCCGCCCCGCCGCCAGTCGCCTTAAAACTCTACAACGGCGCGGATGCTCTTGCCCTCGTGCATCAAATCGAAACCGTGGTTGATCTCGTCCAGCGTCAGTTTATGCGTGATCATCGGGTCAATCTCGATCTTGCCGTTCATGTACCAGTCCACGATCTGCGGCACATCGGTGCGCCCCTTGGCCCCGCCAAAGGCCGTACCGCGCCAGACGCGGCCCGTGACCAACTGGAAAGGCCGAGTGGAGATTTCAGCACCCGCCGGGGCCACACCGATAATGATGCTCTCGCCCCAGCCTTTGTGCGCACATTCCAGCGCGTCGCGCATGACCTTGGTGTTGCCCGTGGCGTCAAACGAATAATCCGCGCCGCCCTTGGTCAGTTCGACCAGATGCGCCACCAGATCACCGTCAACCTTGGTGGGATTTACGAAATCAGTCATGCCGAAATATCTGCCGGTCTCCTCCTTATCGTCGTTCAAATCAACGCCGACAATCTGGTCCGCCCCTGCAAGGCGCAGGCCCTGTATGACGTTCAGACCAATACCGCCTAGACCGAACACCACGCAGCGCGCACCGATCTCGACCTTGGCGGTATTGATGACAGCACCGATGCCCGTGGTGACGCCGCAACCAATATAGCAGATCTTGTCAAACGGTGCGTCCTTGCGCACCTTTGCCAGCGCGATTTCGGGCACGACGGTATGATTGGCAAAGGTCGAACAGCCCATGTAGTGATGAATAGGCGTGCCATCCAGCATGGAGAAGCGCGTCGTCCCATCGGGCAACTGACCGCGCCCTTGGGTGATACGGATCGCCTGACACAAGTTGGTTTTGCCAGAGAGACAATATTCGCACTCGCGGCATTCAGGTGTGTAGAGCGGGATGACGTGATCGCCGGGTTCCAGCGTGGTCACACCCTCGCCCACTTCCAGCACAATGCCTGCACCCTCGTGACCCAGGATCGCGGGAAAGATGCCTTCGGGGTCGTCGCCCGAGCGGGTGAATTCATCCGTGTGGCACAGACCCGTCGCCTTGATCTCGACCAAAACCTCGCCGCGCTTGGGGCCTTCGAGGTTGACCTCCATGATTTCAAGCGGTTTTCCGGCTTCAACGGCGACGGCGGCGCGGGTCTTCATCATGGGTCACTCTCCTTTGTTTGTTGACCTCAAGTGGCCTTAGCACCGGCGCCTTGTCAACGCCCGATTGGCCTAACCTTCGCAGGTTTCGGCGACGTAAGACCACCGCTTGCCCGCATCAAGACAGGCGTCTATCGCCATGCTTTCACGCGACTTTACCCAAAAGACCGCGGCGATGAATGCGATCCCGATCGCAAAGAAAAGGCGCAGTTTTATCACCGGAGCATGGCCTTGCCCATTGGGCCAAAGGCCACCGGCGTTACATCCGTCCAACCCAGCTTGGCAAGATGATAGAGCACAGAGGCACCCACACCTCTGCCCCCGATAACAACATCCCTATCGTGCGTATTCATGGCGAGGCTCCCCTGACTGATGGGTCACAGAAAACAATCGCGCCCCATACGCGTCAAGGTCGATTCCCGACAGTAGATGTCCCAAAAGGCCCCTCGACGCATGCTCCGACACAATACGGCGGGAAGCCTTGATAAAGGGTGAGAGACAGCTAAATGAGAATAAGTCGCAAGTGCATTGACAATACCCCGCCAGCCTTGCAACGCTTGCAACATGCCATTTTCGGGAGCTATCCATGCCGTTCCGCACCACCACTGCCCTCTTGACCAGCATCTTCGTTTTGTCTGGCACGCTGACCGCCGCCGCGCAGGACCGGCTGAAAGTGGTCACGACCTTTACCGTCCTGGCCGATATGGCGGCAAATGTGGCCGGTGACGCCGCCGATGTTGTTTCAATCACCAAACCGGGTGCCGAAATCCACGGATACGAGCCGACTCCGCAAGATATCGTGCGCGCCTATGACGCCGATCTGATCTTGTGGAATGGCATGAACCTCGAGCTGTGGTTCGAGCAGTTTCTGAGCAATCTGGGCGATATTCCCGCAGCCACGCTCAGCGACGGGGTCGACCCGATCTCAATCGCCGCTGGCAGCTATACAGGCAAACCAAATCCCCACGCCTGGATGGGTCTGGATAATGCGCAGATCTACATTGATAATATTGAGAGCGCGCTGTCCGAAAACGACCCTGACAACGCCGCGACCTATGCGAGCAACGCCGCCGCGTACAAAGAAGAACTGCGCGCGACGCTGGAGCCGTTGCGCGAGGCCATCGCTGATGTAGCCGAAGACCAGCGTTGGCTGGTGACCTGCGAAGGCGCGTTCAGCTATCTGGCCCGCGACATGGGGCTGCGCGAACTGTACCTCTGGCCGATGAACGCCGATCAGGTCGGCACACCCCAGCAGGTGCGCGCGGTCATCGACGGTGTGCGGGACAACGACATTCCGGTGGTGTTCTGCGAAAGCACCGTCAACACCGCCCCCGCCGAACAGGTCGCCCGCGAGACCGGTGCCGCCTATGGCGGGGTGCTTTATGTGGACAGCCTGAGTGGCGAGGATGGCCCGGTGCCCACCTATTTGGACCTGCTCCGCGTCACCACAACCACCGTGACCGATGGGCTGACCGGCAAGGCAAACGGAGCGATGAACTGATGAACAAGGTTGGAGCCGTATGAAACACGACCACCCCGCCACAACAGAGGCCGAGCAGGTGGGTCTGACGGCACGGGATGTGACCGTGACCTACCGCAATGGCCATACAGCCCTGTGGGACGCTAGTTTCGACATTCCGCGCGGCACAGTCACGGCCTTGGTCGGCATCAACGGTGCGGGTAAATCCACCCTGTTTAAATCCATTATGGGCTTTGTGCCCGTGGCCAAAGGCGACATTCGCATTCTGGGCATGGAGGTGAAAGAGGCTCTCGCCCGCAACCTCGTGGCCTATGTCCCGCAAGCCGAAGAGGTCGATTGGGCCTTTCCGGTCCTCGTCGAAGACGTGGTCATGATGGGCCGCTACGGTCACATGGGGTTCTTTCGCCGCCCGCGTCAGGCCGATCACGATGCCGTTGATCAGGCGTTGCGGCGCGTGAACATGCAAGACTTCCGCGACCGCCAGATCGGAGAACTGTCAGGCGGCCAGCGCAAGCGGGTATTTCTGGCGCGCGCTTTGGCACAAGACGGTCAAGTGATCCTACTCGACGAGCCCTTTACCGGCGTCGATGTCACCACCGAGGAGCAGATTGTCGCCCTGCTGCAAGAACTGCGCGCCGAGGGCAGGGTGATGCTGGTCTCGACCCACAACCTCGGGTCGGTCCCCGAATTCTGCGATCGCTGTATTCTGGTCAAAGGCACCGTGCTGGCCCACGGCCCAACGGAGAACACCTTTACCCGCGAGAATCTGGAGCAGGCCTTTGGCGGTGTGCTGCGCCACTTCACACTGGGCGGCGATGCGCTGCACGATGACGAGGACGCCCGCGCCGTGACCATCTTTACCGATGATGAACGCCCCTTCGTGCAATATGGCGACAAAACCCAACGCACAGACCGGGGCACATGATGGAGGTGCTGCTTCAGCCCTTTGCCTACGGGTATATGGTGAACGCTATGTGGGTGTCGGCGCTGGTCGGCGGCGTCTGCGCGTTTCTGTCGTGTTATCTGATGCTTAAAGGCTGGTCGCTGATCGGCGATGCACTGTCCCACTCGGTTGTGCTCGGCGTGGCGGGGGCTTATATTCTGGGCCTTCCCTTCGCGCTTGGGGCCTTTGTCGCGGGCGGTCTAGCCGCAGGTGCGATGCTGTTTCTGTCCGAGCGGTCAGGCTTGAAAGTCGATGTGATCATCGGGCTGATCTTTACGTCCTTCTTTGGTCTGGGCCTGTTCATCGTGTCGATCAACCCGATGTCGGTCTCTGTCCAAACCATCACCATGGGCAACATTCTGGCCATCACGCCCGAAGACACCCTGCAACTCGCGCTCATCGGCTTTGTGTCCCTCGCCGTACTGCTGGCCAAGTGGAAAGACCTGATGGTCACCTTCTTTGATGAAAACCACGCCCGCACCATCGGTTTGCGCCCCGGTTTGCTTAAAGCGGTGTTTTTTGTGCTGCTGTCGGCATCGGTTGTGGCAGCGATGCAGACTGTGGGGGCTTTCTTGGTCATCGCGATGGTCGTCACGCCGGGGGCCACGGCCTACCTACTGTGTGACCGTTTTCCCCGCTTGATCATCACCTCCGTCGCCATCGGCACGTTGACCAGCTTCGTCGGTTCCTACGCCAGTTTCTTTCTGGACGGGGCGACGGGCGGCATCATCGTGGTGCTGCAAACACTGATCTTCCTGACTGCCTTTGTCTTTGCCCCCAAGCACGGGCTGCTGGCCGCACGCGCCAGATCCCGCCGCGCCTTGCGCGACGGGCCACAGCACCGCGAGGCAATCTGATGGACATTGAGACGCTTACCCTGCCCTTCCGCTTTCCCTTCATGCAGAACGCTTTTCTGATTTGCATCATCGTGTCGGTTCCCACGGCCTTGCTGTCGTGCTTTCTGGTGCTGAAAGGCTGGGCACTGATGGGCGACGCGGTTAGTCATGCGGTACTGCCGGGGATCGTGCTGGCTTATATTCTGGGCCTACCGCTGATCATCGGGGCCTTCGTTGCCGGGATGACTTGCGCGGTCGCCACAGGCTATCTAGCAACGAACTCCCGCGTGAAACAGGACACGGTGATGGGGGTCGTTTTCTCGGGCATGTTCGGCCTTGGCATTGTGCTTTATGTCTCGATCGAGACGAACGCGCACCTTGATCACATTCTCTTTGGCAACATGCTGGGCGTGGACGCGGGCGAGTTGTGGACCGCCGGCATCATCGCCCTGATCGTCGGAGGGGCCTTGGTGCTGAAATGGCGCGACTGGCTGCTACACAGCTTTGATCCCGCACAGGCTCAGGCTTCCGGCCTATGGGTGAACTGGCTGCACTACGGGATGCTGGCAGCCCTCTCGCTGACCATTGTGGCGACCCTGTCGGCGGCGGGTTTGATCCTTGCCATCGGCCTGCTGATTGCACCGGGGGCAATTGCGTTCCTGCTTGTACGCACTTTCCGCTCGATGCTGTGGGTGTCTGTGCTGATCTGCATGGCCTCGATGTTGGGGGGCACCTATGCCAGTTTCTTTCTGGACAGTGCCCCTGCCCCCACGATCATCCTCATCCTGACGGCGGTGTTTCTGGTCGCCTTTGTGCGGCGGCAGGTGCAGACACGGCGCATGTCGGCGCGGATGGTGGCGGGGGAATAAGAGCCCCCCCTTTTGCGACCGCCCCCACCCCGCGAGAACTTGATTAGACAAATTTGAACCGCCCAAATACGGTTTTCGAACACTTATCCTGAGTGCTGCAAAGCGCGCAGCTGCGGGAAAAACTCTGGCAATATATAGAAAAGTTGACCCAATGGCTGAATTTTCCGACCTCACTGCCCTCTTCATCAACACATCATTGAAGCGCGAACCGACGGAGAGCCATACCAAACTGCTGATGAACGCATCGGCAAGTATCATGCAAGAGCAAGGCATATCGGTGGAGCATCTGCATATGCTTAGCCATCAAATCCCGCCAGGCGTCTACCCTGATATGACGGAGCATGGCTGGGACAGCGACGATTGGCCCGAGGTGTGGAAGAAAGTGCTCAAGGCCGATATTCTGGTGATCGGAACCCCGCTGTGGCTGGGCGAGGAATCCTCGGTGTGCCGCATCCTGATAGAACGTCTTTATGGCATGTCCGGCGAGCTGAATGACAAAGGGCAATCGGTCTTCTACGGCAAGACGTCGGGATGCGTCGTCACAGGTAACGAAGACGGGATAAAACATGCCGCGATGACGATTGGCTACGCGATGAGCCATCTGGGCTATACCATTCCCCCTCAAGCTGACTGCGGCTGGATCGGTGAAGCGGGCCCGGGCCCTTCCTATGGTGACAAGAAGGATGATGGTGGCCGCATTGGATTTGACAACGAATTTACGCAACGCAACACCACAATCATGACATGGAACCTGATGCATCTTGCGCGCATGCTGAAAACTGCGGGCGGATACCCCAACGAAGGCAATGATCGCAACGCTTGGGACGCAGGTGCACGCTTTGGCTATGAGAACCCGGAATATCGTAGCTGACGAGGGTCAAAAGCCTTAAATTTTGCGGCGATTGTTGAGACAGGAACTTTGTCTTAGGTGAACTTCCGAAACAATCGCGTTTGGTCGAACATCTCTTCAAGCTCTTCCATCCGCGCCTTGGTGCCCTCCCAATGCAGGTTCTGCACCGACGCGACCATTGTTTCGACCAGCAACATCGTCGTCGCGGCGGAATCCCAGGCGGATGGCACCACGATACGGCTGGAAAAACTATGGGTGGCAAGCTGGTGGACCGGACTGCGCCACTGGTCCGTAAACAGGATGATCTGCGCCCCCCGCGCATGGGCCATCTCGGCCAGCTTGAGGGTGTTGTTCTCATAGCGGCGCACGTCGAAGATGATGAACACATCCCCCTTGCCCGCATTCAGCAGGTAATGCGGCCATGAATTGGACGTCGATTGCACATGCGTCAGGTTGGGCCGGATGACCTGCATGTGCAAAAACAGGTATTCGGCCAGCGTATGGGTGATCCGCCCGCCCACGATATAAAGATGCCGGTCCGCATCGCCTGCCAAGGCACAAGCGGCGTCAAAGGCGGCCGGGTCGATCTGACCCAGCGTGTGGCGGATGTTGTCGATGACCGCATCGGTGAAACGGTTGAGCATATGGCCCGATGGGGCCGCCTCGGCCCATGTGTCATGTTTTGCAATCGGGTTTTTGGCTTTGGCGCGCAGTTCCTCGCGCAGCTCGGACTGGAATTCGGGATACCCTTTGAACCCCAGCTTTTGCACCATCCGCGCCACCGTGGGCACCGAGACATCAGCATCCTTGGCCAATGCGGTCAGCGGCCCGAGACCTGAGGCTGGGTAATTTTCTAGAATCGACAGGGCCAACTGCCGTTCCGCACGGGTCAGATCGTCCAGCTTGTGCTGGATGCGGTCCGAAATGGTCAGCGTCTCCTCTGCCATAATGCCCCCTGGTTGCGGATAAATTTATCAAGTCACATCCATGTGTGATAAATATTTCACAATTGTGTTGACATAATCGCCCGCTGGCAAGACCTTTGTGCAAACGGGGGTGCTATGCTGCAAACGAATGCGGACATGACTGAGGCGGTATTCGAGGTGGTGAACCCTGCAGGGACATCGCCCATCGTGCTGGTCTGCGAACATGCCAGCGCCTACATACCGCCGCAGCACAACAATCTGGGGTTAAGCGGTGATGTGCTGACCAGCCACGTCGCCTGGGATCCCGGTGCGCGTGCGGTCGCAGTCGATATGTCTCGGCTTTTGGACGCGGTGCTCGTTGCGTCGAAAATCTCGCGTTTGGTCTATGATTGCAATCGTCCGCTGACTGCGCCGGGGGCGACGCCCGCACGAAGCGAGATCTTTGATATTCCCGGAAATCTGAACCTGAGCCAAGCTGTACGGCAGGCCCGGCATGATGCCTACTACAGGCCTTTCCACACCGCAGTTGAAAGTGCCTTGCAAGCGGTCTCTGCGCCGATCCTCGTGACGATGCATAGCTTCACGCCTGTCTATCACGGTGCCCCCCGCTCCGTCGAAATCGGGCTGCTCCATGATACAGACAGCCGTTTGACGGACGCGATGCTGGAAACCGCCGGGGCGCATACCGGACATATTGTGCAGCGCAACGAACCCTACGGTCCCGCCGACGGCGTGACCCACACAATCGCGCAACATGCGACACCACGCGACTGTCCTTCGGTGATGATCGAAGTGCGCAACGATTTGATTGCGGTGCCCGAGACACAGGCCGACATGGCCAAACAGCTGGCCGGATGGCTGGCAGAAGCCATCACCCAAATGAGCGGAGCGTCACAATGACCGGATTGATGCGTGGCTATATCCGGAGCGTCGATGCGGTGAACCTGCGGATCGGGCGGATCGCCATGTACGGCATCTTTGCGCTGATGGGAATCCTTCTTTATTCCTCGGTGTCAAAGACCTTTTTCCTGCCCGCGCTCTGGACGCTGGAAATGGCACAATTCGTGATGGTGGGTTACTATATTCTGGGTGGTCCCTATTCGATCCAGCTGGGATCGAACGTGCGGATGGACCTGCTGTATGGCAATTGGTCCGTGCGGCGCAAAGCGTGGTTTGATCTCCTCACCGTCTGTTTGCTGATTTTCTATCTCTGCGTGCTGCTTTATGGCGCGATCAGTTCGACCGCCTATTCGCTGGGCTACTGGAAGTCCGAGCCGATTTCGTATCTGTTCGGCGTCCTGACCGGCACCGAAGAAGTTGGGCGGCTGGAGCAGTCTTCGTCTGCATGGCGGCCCTATATGTGGCCGATCAAAGTTGTAATGATTGTGGGGTTTTTCCTGATGATCCTGCAATGTCTGTCTGAATTTTTCAAAGACGTGCTGCGTCTAAAGGGTGAACTTGCCTGATGCCCTATGAGATGATCGCGACCCTCATGTTCTCGACCATGATGCTGATGCTGCTTACCGGCCAGCGAGTGTTTGGTGCCATCGGCTTTGTCGCCGTTGTGGCCGCTCTTCTGCTTTGGGGCGACCGGGGCGGCTTTGACATCGGCTTTGCCGCCGCGATGAAGCTGATGAAATGGTATCCGCTGCTGACCCTGCCGATGTTCATCTTCATGGGCTATGTGCTGTCGGAATCCAAGATTGCCGATGATCTCTACAAGATGTTCCACGTCTGGATGGGCGGCCTGCGCGGCGGGCTGGCGATTGGCACGATCGGCCTGATGGTGCTGATCTCGGCCATGAATGGCCTCAGCGTGGCCGGCATGGCGATTGGTGCCACGATTGCGCTGCCAGAACTGCTTAAACGGGGATATGACAAACGCATGGTGACGGGGGTGATCCAGGCGGGATCAAGCCTCGGCATCCTCGTCCCGCCTTCGGTGGTCCTCGTGCTTTACGCGATGATCGCGCGGCAGCCTGTGGGGCAATTGTGGCTGGCGGGCGTGGTGCCGGGGCTGATGATGGCAGCGATGTTCATCGCCTATATCGCCATCCGCTGCCGTATCAATCCTGAGCTTGGCCCGGCGCTGGCGCTTGAAGACCGCGATATCCCGCGCGCCGAAAAGCTGCGCCTGCTGCGGGCGGGCTTGCTGCCGCTGGTGATCTTTGCGGTGATGATGGTGCCTTTCGTCAACGGCTGGACCTCGCTGGTTGAAAGCTCTGCCATCGGGGCGCTGGCAGCTTTCATGGCAGCGGTGCTCAAGGGTCGGATGACCCGTGAAGTGTTCGAGAATTCGGTGCGCAACACGTTGGCCATCACCTGCATGTTCATGTGGATCATCCTCGCGGCCCTCGCCTTCGGCGCAGTGTTCGACGGGCTGGGCGCGGTGAAGGCCATCGAGGCGCTGTTCACCGAGCGGCTGGGCCTGAACCCCTGGGTGATCCTGATCCTGATGCAGCTGAGCTTTATCGTGATGGGCACATTCCTAGATGACACCGCGATGCTGGTCATTGTAGCCCCGCTTTATGTTCCGCTTGTCGGGGCGCTTGGGTTTGATCTGATCTGGTACGGCATCCTCTATACGATCACCTGTCAGATCGCCTATATGACCCCGCCTTTCGGCTATAACTTGTTCCTCATGCGGGCGATGGCCCCGCCCGAAATTTCGCTGCGCGACATCTATGCGTCGATCACCCCATTCGTCATCGTTATGGCCTTTGCCCTCGCGCTGGTAATGATCTTTCCGCAGGTCGCGCTGTGGCTGCCCAACTATGTTTACGGAAACTAACCAAGAACTCCGTTAACGGAGCCTAACCCTTCAAGGAGAACGATATGACGACCAGACGTAATTTTATCCGCAACGCCGGCCTCGCCGGTGCCGCGACGCTTGCCGCGCCTTCCATCGCCCGCGCACAGGAAGCCATCAAATGGCGGTTCCAGACCTACGCCGGATCGGCATTGGGCGAGCATGTGACAAAGCCCGTCATTGACTACATCAATACAGCCGCCAACGGCGAGTTGGAGATCGAGCTGTTTTACGCGGACCAGATCGTGCCAACCGGCGAGCTGTTTCAGGCGCTGCAGCGCGGCACCATTGATGGCGTGCATTCGGACGACGATTCAATGGCGTCCCCCACGCCACTTCAGCAGTTCGGCGGCTATTTCCCATTCGCGACCAAGCACATCCTCGACGTGCCGGTGCTGTTCAACCAGTACGGGCTCAAGAAAATCTGGGAAGAAGAATACGCCAAGGTCGGCGTCAAATGGCTGTCTGCAGCAGGTCAGGACCCCTGCAACTTCAACACCAAAAAGGAAATCACGTCTGTCGCTGATCTCGATGGGCTGAAGCTTTATACATTCCCTACCGCGGGCCGGTTCCTGACGCAGTTCGGCGTTGTGCCGGTGAACATCCCCTACGAGGACGCCGAAGTTGCCGTGCAGACGGGCGAACTCGATGGCATGGCGTGGTCGGGCATCACCGAAGACTACACCGTGGGCTGGGCAGATGTGACCGACTACTTCCTGACCAACAACATCTCGGGTGCGTGGATCGGGTCCTGGTTCGTAAACGAAGAGCGTTGGGCCGACCTGCCAGATCACCTGAAAGCCATCGTCATGGCGGGCACCGAAGCAGGCCACACCTACCGCAACCAATGGTACTGGGGCGGCGAAGCGGCGCTGCGCGCCAATGGCGACAAACTGCAACTACGCGAAGTGCCTGGCGATGAATGGGCCGAAGTCGAAAACGCGGCCAAGGTGTTCTGGGATGAGGTCGCTCAGGAAGGCGAAGTACACCAGAAGATCATCAACATCTTCAAAGAGTACAACAGCGTGATCAATCAGGCTGGCGCCCCCTACACCAACGGGTAAAAGACCCAAGGGCGGGGGCACTGCGGTGCCCTTGCTCTGACACCAAACAAAGGAACACCCCATGTCCGGCACATTGAATTTTGACGATCTGAAAGCCCGCGTTGCGGACGGCAGCATCGACACGGTGCTGGCCTGTTTTGTGGATATGCAGGGGCGTCTGACCGGTAAGCGGTTCCATGCTGTGAACTTTTGCGAGACATCGTTCAAAGAAACCCACTGCTGCAACTATTTGCTGGCCACCGATCTCGAGATGGCCACGCCTGAAGGCTATGCCTCAACCTCTTGGGAGACGGGCTATGGCGATTACATCATGGCCCCCGACCTCAGCACGATCCGGCTGACGCCATGGTTGGAAGGCACTGCGATGGTGCTTTGCGATATCCTCGACCATCATACCCATGCGCCCGTGCCGCACGACCCGCGTGCCATGCTGAAAAAGCAGATCAAGCGGCTGAAAGAGCTGGGTTTCGACGCGATGATGGCGACCGAGCTTGAATTTTTCCTGTTCGAAAAGGGCTTTGAAGAGATCCGCAAAGGCGGGTTTCAAGATCTCACTCCGATCAGCGGCTACAACGAAGATTACCACATCCTGCAGACCACCAAGGAAGAGCATGTGATGCGGCCGATCCGCAATCATCTGTTTGCTGCCGGTCTGCCCATCGAAAATACCAAAGGCGAAGCCGAAGCAGGGCAAGAAGAGCTGAACATCCGTTACGCCGCCGCACTTGATTGCGCCGATCACCATTCGATTGCCAAACATGCGATCAAGGAGATTGCTTGGCAGCAGGGCCACGCCGCGTCTTTCTTGCCCAAGTGGCACAAGGACCGTGTCGGCAGTTCCAGCCATGTGCATCAGTCGCTGTGGAAAGACGGCCAACCCGCGTTCTATGACAAGGGCGCGGATCTGAGCATGTCGAAGCTGATGGGCCACTATATGGCCGGGCTGATCGCCTATGCGCCTGATTACACTTATTTTCTGGCCCCCTATATCAACAGCTACAAACGCTTTGCGAAAGGCACCTTTGCGCCCACGAAAACCGTCTGGTCCGTGGACAACCGCACGGCAGGCTTCCGCCTTTGCGGCGACGGGACAAAGGGCATCCGCGTGGAATGCCGCATCGGCGGGTCCGACCTGAACCCCTATCTCGCACAAGCCGCGATGCTGGCCGCTGGCATCAAGGGGATCGAAGACAAAATGGACCTTGCCGCCCCCACCAAAGGTGATGTTTATGCCGACGCAAAAGCTGCCGACATTCCCCAAACGCTGCGGGCCGCCACCGAAACCCTGCGTGGCTCTGCGATGCTGCGCGAGGCGATGGGTGGGGATGTGATTGACCATTACAGCCGCGCCGCCGAATGGGAGCAGGAAGAATTTGACCGCACCGTGACCGATTGGGAAATCGCACGCGGTTTCGAAAGGGCTTGAAGAAATGATCACTTGTATTTCGCCGATTGACGGCTCCGTCTACGCCGAACGCACCCCGCTGACTTCGGGTCAGGCACAGGCCGCCGTTGCGCGCGCGCGCGATGCGCAGGCCGCATGGGCAATGCTTGAACTGCACGAGCGCATCGAATTGGTGATGGCCGGTGTCGCCAACGTTGGCCGGATGAACGACGAGATTGTGCCCGAACTTGCGCATCAGATGGGCCGTCCGGTCCGCTATGGCGGCGAATTTGGCGGGTTCAATGAACGCGCCACTCATATGGCTGAAATCGCGCAAGATGCGCTGGCCCCGATCGAGGTTGAGGACAGCGTCAAATTCAAGCGCCTGATCAAACGCGTGCCACATGGTGTCGTGCTTGTCGTCGCGCCTTGGAACTACCCGTATATGACGGCGATCAACACGGTCGCACCGGCATTGATCGCTGGCAATACTGTGCTGCTGAAACATGCGTCGCAAACCCCGCTGGTGGGGGAACGCATGGCGCAGGCTTTCTATGACGCCGGTGTGCCGGAGGACGTCTTTCAGAATGTCTTCCTCGACCACCAGACCACCTCGGATCTGATCGCGGCCAAATCCTTCGGATTTGTCAATTTCACCGGCTCCGTTGGCGGGGGCAAGGCGATTGAGCAAGCGGCCGCAGGCACCTTCACCGGATTGGGGCTTGAGCTGGGCGGCAAAGACCCCGGCTATGTCTGCGATGACGCGGATACCGACGCGGCAGTGGACACATTGATTGACGGCGCGATGTTCAACGCAGGCCAATGCTGCTGCGGGATCGAACGGATTTATGTGGCAGAAAAACACTTTGACGCTTTCGTGGAAAGGGCCGTCGCGATTGTGAGTGCTTACAAACTCGGTAATCCGCTGGACTCTGAAACCACACTCGGCCCGATGGCGCAGGCCCGGTTTGCCGAAGCCGTGCGCAAGCAAACCGCCGATGCCGTGGCCGCCGGTGCCAAAGCCCACATTGATCCCGCCCTCTTTCCCGAAGACGGCGGTGCCTATCTGATGCCGCAAATCCTGACGAACGTGACCCACGACATGGCCGTGATGCGCGAAGAAAGCTTTGGCCCTGTAGTTGGCATCATGCCCGTCAAAGACGACGATGAAGCCATCGCCCTAATGAATGACAGCGATTACGGGCTGACCGCGTCGGTCTGGACCGCAGACACCGCCCGCGCAATGGCAATTGGCGACCGCATTGAGACGGGCACCGTGTTTCAGAACCGCGCCGACTACCTTGATCCCGGTCTGTGCTGGACGGGATGCAAGGACACCGGACGCGGCGGCGGGCTGTCGGAAATCGGCTATCACAACCTGACACGCCCAAAATCCTATCATCTCAAGAAAGCCTGACCCATGACGCTGACTGCCAACTGGTCCTACCCCACGTCCATCCGTTTCGGCGCGGGCCGTATCTCGGAAATCGCCGAAGCCTGTGCTGCGGCGGGCATCACGAAACCCTTGCTGGTCACCGACCGCGGTCTGGCTGAGATGGAGATCACCAACCGCACGCTTGACCTGCTTGAAGCCGCAGGGCTGGGTCGTGCGCTCTTTGCCGATGTGGACCCGAACCCGAATGAGAAAAACGCCGAAGCCGGTGTTAAGGCCTACCGCGAGGGCGGGCACGATGGGGTTGTGGCTTTTGGCGGCGGCTCTGGTCTGGACCTGGGCAAGCTGGTAGCGTTTCTGGCTGGTCAGACGCGCCAACTGTGGGACTTTGAGGATGTAGGCGATTGGTGGAACCGCGCCGACGCCGATGCTATCGCGCCGATCGTGGCTGTGCCGACCACCGCAGGCACCGGATCGGAAGTGGGCCGTGCCAGTGTCATCACCAATTCGGAAACGGCTGAGAAAAAGATCATCTTCCACCCCAAGCTTTTGCCTACGGTGGTGATCTGTGACCCTGAGCTGACAGTTGGAATGCCGCAATTCATCACCGCAGGCACCGGCCTTGATGCCTTTGCCCACTGCGTCGAGGCGTTCTGCTCGCCGCACTACCATCCGATGAGCCAGGGCATCGCGCTGGAGGGTATGCGCCTGGTCAAAGAATACCTGCCCCGGGCCTATGCCGACGGCACCGATATCGAGGCCCGCGCGCATATGATGTCAGCGGCGGCCATGGGGGCCACTGCCTTTCAAAAGGGACTAGGGGCCATTCACGCGCTGTCGCATCCCATCGGGGCCATGTACCACACACACCACGGCACAACGAACGCGGTGTGCATGCCAGCGGTCTTGCAATTCAACAAACCCAAGATCCGCAGTACCCTTGCGCGTGCTGCCAATTACCTCAGCATTCAACGCGGATTTGACGGCTTCTGCGCCTATGTAGACGAGCTGAATGCATCGCTGGGTATCCCCAAGACGCTGACCGACCTCGGCGTGGAAAACCCCGATATCGACCGCATCGTTGCCGGCGCGCTCAGTGACCCAAGCACGGGCGGCAATCCGGTGCAGATGACAGAAGAGAATACACGAAAGCTGTTGTTGGACTGCTTGTAAGTCCGCAAGTACGGAGCCTTGCGAGGCAATTGCAGGTAGCCGGCGTTAGGTCTAACAACCTAACGCCCGAGCTTTCGCGCGCCTGTCTCTAGGAGTGCTCCAGCTTCCGCGCGCTTGTGCTTGGAAGCACCATCGCGCCCGGCAGCGGGGCCGCCTCCAATACGAACAGGATCAACAGGCCGGAATCAGATTGGCCTGTTAAAGGTAGCAGTCCGTACCCCCTATTACGACTTCTGATGGCCCCTTAAGGAAACTCACGCCCGATCAGATCTTCAAGAGCAATCCAATCGGCCGCGGGTCGGCGGAGATCATAGATAATTCGTCTATTTCCCGCGTACTGGGTTCATTGGAGTGTCTGGGTGTTGCGGCTTGGGGGTGTTTTGTGGCCGCGCGGGTTAGAAACGCGTATATCCCGCCGAGGCGGGTTGTTTGGATTGGGTTTTGAGTGAAGCATCGCAGAGAGATACGTATTCAGAGGACTTATTAGGTTTGGCGATGACCTACTCTCCCACGTCTTAAGACGCAGTACCATCGGCGCTAAGGCACTTAACGGCTGGGTTCGGGATGGGACCAGGTGTTTTGCTCTCGCTATGATCACCAAACCGAATAAATCCTCTGAATAACGTTGCCGGATGACAACGTCCAAGTCGTGTACATCTAATGTACTGTGTATGCTTTTTGATAAGTCTGTAGAGTCTTGCTTCTACTGGATCAAATCAAGCCTATCGAGCAATTAGTACCAGTCAACTGAACGTATTACTACGCTTACATCTCTGGCCTATCGACGAGGTGGTCTACCTCGGCTCTCAGGGATACCTTGTTTTGAGGGGGGCTTCCCGCTTAGATGCCTTCAGCGGTTATCCTGTCCGATCATAGCTACCCAGCACTGCTATTGGCATAACAACTGGTCCACCAGTGGATCGTTCACCCCGGTCCTCTCGTACTAGGGGCAACTCCTCTCAAGTATCCTACACCCACGGAAGATAGGGACCGAACTGTCTCACGACGTTCTAAACCCAGCTCACGTACCTCTTTAAACGGCGAACAGCCGTACCCTTGGGACCTGCTCCAGCCCCAGGATGAGATGAGCCGACATCGAGGTGCCAAACACTGCCGTCGATATGGACTCTTGGGCAGTATCAGCCTGTTATCCCCGGCGTACCTTTTATCCGTTGAGCGATGGCCCTCCCACTTGGGACCACCGGATCACTATGGCCGTCTTTCGACTCTGCTCGACTTGTCAGTCTCGCAGTCAGGCTGGCTTCTGCCATTGCACTCAACGAGCGATTTCCGACCGCTCTGAGCCAACCTTCGCGCGCCTCCGTTACGATTTAGGAGGCGACCGCCCCAGTCAAACTACCCGCCACACAGGGTCCCGGATCCGGATAACGGACCGCGGTTAGACATCAAGCAGAACAAGGGTGGTATCTCAAGGGAGGCTCCACCGAAACTGGCGTTCCGGTTTCAAAGCCCACCACCTATCCTGCACATGTTCGGCCTAATGCCAGTGTGAAGCTGTAGTAAAGGTGCACGGGGTCTTTCCGTCTAACCGCGGGAAACCTGCATCTTGACAGGTAATTCAATTTCGCTGAGTCTATGTTGGAGACAGCGGGGAAGTCGTTACGCCATTCGTGCAGGTCGGAACTTACCCGACAAGGAATTTCGCTACCTTAGGACCGTTATAGTTACGGCCGCCGTTTACCTGGGCTTCAATTCAGAGCTCTCACCCCTCCTTTTAACCTTCAGGCACCGGGCAGGCGTCAGACCCTATACGTCGTCTTACGACTTCGCAGAGCCCTGTGTTTTTAATAAACAGTCGCCACCCCCTGGTTTGTGCCCCCAGCCCCTAGTTGCCTAGGAACCGGGCCTCCTTCTCGCGAACTTACGGAGGTATTTTGCCGAGTTCCTTCAACATAGTTCTCTCAAGCGCCTTGGTATTCTCTACCAGTCCACCTGTGTCGGTTTAGGGTACGATCTAGCGATGGAGCTATTTCCAGGAACCTCTAAGCAGCCCATTCAATCCGATAAGGATGAACTACCCTCGAGATCCGTCACTTCCATCTGGCCCAGGAATATTAACCTGGTTCCCATCGACTACGCCTTTCGGCCTCGCCTTAGGGGTCGGCTTACCCTGCTCAGATTAGCTTTAAGCAGGAACCCTTGGACTTTCGGCGAGAGTGTTTCTCACACTCTTTGTCGCTACTCATGTCATCATTCTCACTAGTGATCTCTCCACCGGATCGCTCACGCGCCGGCTTCACAGAAAACTCCGCGTCTCCAATTCCACCGAAGTGGATAAGGAGACATGGAATTATGTCACACTACGCTCTGCTACCATGCAATAAATGCATCCTCAGCTTCGGCTCATGGCTTGAGCCCCGTTACATCTTCGCCGCAGGACAACTTATTTAGACCAGTGAGCTGTTACGCTATCTTTAAAGGATGGCTGCTTCTAAGCCAACCTCCTGGTTGTTTTGGTCGTCCCACCTGCTTTCCCACTTAGCCATGAATTAGGGGCCTTAGCTGGAGGTCAGGGTTGTTTCCCTCTTCACGACGGACGTTAGCATTCGCCGTGTGTCTGCCATCTAGTACTCCTCGGTATTCGGAGTTTGGTTAGGATCAGTAAGCCTGTGGGGCCCCATTACCCATCCAGTGCTCTACCCCCGAGGGTATTCGGATGACGCTCTACCTAAATAGATTTCGCAGAGAACCAGCTATCTCCGAGTTTGATTGGCCTTTCACCCCTAGGCACAGCTCATCCCGATCTTTTTCAACAGATGTGGGTTCGGTCCTCCAGTAAGTGTTACCTTACCTTCAACCTGGCCATGCCTAGATCACTCGGTTTCGGGTCTGATCCCACAAACTCAACGCCCTATTAAGACTCGCTTTCGCTACGCCTACACCTAACGGCTTAAGCTTGCTTGTGAGACCAAGTCGATGACCCATTATACAAAAGGTACGCTGTCAGGGCGTAAAGCCCCTCCAACTGATTGTAGGCGTTCGGTTTCAGGTACTGTTTCACTCCCCTCGTCGGGGTGCTTTTCACCTTTCCCTCACGGTACTGGTTCACTATCGGTCAGTAAGGAGTACTTAGCCTTCGAAGGTGGTCCTCCGATCTTCAGACAGAATTTCACGTGTTCCGCCCTACTTAATACGTCCAATCATGCTTCTTATACGGGACTATCACCCACTCTGGTTGCGCATTCCAACGCATTCTAACCACACTCATGGCTCGGCTGGTCCCCGTTCGCTCGCCGCTACTAGGGGAGTATCAATTGATTTCCTTTCCTCCGGGTACTTAGATGTTTCAGTTCCCCGGGTTTGCTTTTTTAAGCCTATATATTCAGCCTAAAAATACCTGGTTTACCTCATTATTAGCTACCCCGAAGGGTAGTAATAACAAAGTATCAGGTGGGTTGCCCCATTCAGAAATCCATGGATCAAAGCTTATTCTCAGCTCCCCATGGCTTATCGCAGAGTATCACGTCTTTCATCGCCTCTTACTGCCAAGGCATTCACCAAACGCCCTTTTCGCGCTTGATTTGATCCAGAAAAAGCAAGACTTGATTAAAGCTCAACCTCACATCAGATCCTCAAGGGTAATTTAGACCCTCTCAAAACCGATACTCAGCGGAACAACAAATCTGCGCGGAGAACAGAAGCTGGTAAGAAACTGTTCGCCCTTATTCTGGTCAAAAGCATACTTTTTCCCGCCCACTCTAACGAGTGGACAACGAGACATGCAGATAGCTGTCAGCCGTGCGGGCAAACAGCGTCATGTCTCTGGTTAGTGTACTTGACTTGGACA